>JANQPX010000032.1 GCA_028285265.1 Geminicoccaceae bacterium | reverse complement strand
CCGGTCCAAAACGCGGACCTGATAGCCGCCCGCCAGCAGCATCGGCACCAGCGTCGTCCCAATATAACCACCACCACCGGTTACCAAAACACGTTCCATATCAGCGTCTCTCTGTTAAGTGATTAGCGACGAGGGGATCACGCCCCCCTTTAGAGTGTGAAGCATCCAGGCTTAGAAAACGTAAAAATTCTAGGTAGATCGCGGAAGAACGGTTGATATCGA
This sequence comes from Geminicoccaceae bacterium, assembly GCA_028285265.1. Classification (GTDB taxonomy): domain Bacteria; phylum Pseudomonadota; class Alphaproteobacteria; order Geminicoccales; family Geminicoccaceae; genus JANQPX01. The sequence goes on along the minus strand of JANQPX010000032.1, from coordinate 430,024 downwards.
TCCCGATCGCACACGATCATCTTGCTCTCCGGCAGCGGCCAGTCGATCCCGAGATCGGGATCATCAAACCGCACGCCGAAATCAAGCTCAGGTGCATAGTAGGCGTCAACCTTATAGGCAATCTCGGTGTTGGGTGTCAGGGTCAACACACCATGCGCAAAGCCTTTGGGACAAAGGATCTGCTGGCCACTCTCGGCGGTCAGCTCCACCATGATGTGTTGGCCGAAACGCGGCGAGCCGTGGCGAAGGTCCACAACGACATCTAAGATCGCGCCGCGCAACACGCGCACCAGCTTGGTCTGGGCCGCAGGTGGCGCTTGGAAATGCAAACCACGCAGCGTTCCGCGTTCCGCTGAATAGGCGTAATTGTCTTGAACAAACTCGCCCGGGACACCGATCTCGGCAAAGGCACGCCGATTATAAGTCTCGGAGAATAAGCCCCTCCTGTCGCCGAACCGCCGCGGCGTGATGAGCTTGACTTCAGGCAGATCAGTCTCGATGACGTCCATTCTTCGTCTTTAGTTAGACGGTCGTCGCTTTCAGCGACCCACGCGGATAACGGCCGCTAATTGTCTTTAGGGTGCTTGGCGAGCGATCGTCAACGCTTTGCGTTTGATGCCCGTCCACATCTCAACCATTCCTGAGCAAGGTAGCTTCCCGTTGTCCACCATCAGACGAAGGCGTTCTCTAACGTGATCGATCGGTCAACCTGGTCGATCACGTCCGCCAGACGACGCCTTGGAGGTGACGGTCGAATCCCGGCCTTGGACGGCGGTCTGTTCGAAATCGAGATCTCTACAATTTTCCAAGACTTGAAGTTGAACGCAAAGATCTGTACCACCCATGAACTCGTGTGACGGAGGACTGTGGCAGCGCGATCAAGCGTTTTCACGGCCTGCTGTAGGAGCAACGAGCAAGTCGGTTCGCGTGCGAACCTTGATCGTTGTCATCTCGATCGAAATTGGCGTCATGCTTTCGGCATGACCGTTGGCGGCAAGTGCCGTGCCACGCTCGTTTTGCTCCCTTAACCCTTTTGAAGGATCGAGATCCATGAAACGCAATCTGGCAGGCGCGTCGTTAGCTGTCGTCATGCTCGTTTGTTTCGCTGGTTTTCCCGCAGCCGGTGTTGCGCATGAGGACAAGAGCCTTTGCAATGTTATCCTTGATGGCGATGGCGAACCCGTACGTGAATCGGACGATGACGAGATTGCCCATAGCAACACGACGGATTGTCCCGATGATGATGCCGACAAGGCTGCGGTCGAAAATGTTGCCGCACCCGAGCCGACACCGGAACCCGCTGAGGAACCGGTTGCTGTGGTCGAGCCGCTGATCGTGTACTTCGATGTCAATGAGAAGACACTTGATGCAGGCGCGCAAGCGGAGGTTGACGCCTATGTGACCTCGTTGATGGCCACATCGCCGGTTGCCGTCAACGTCGTTGGTTTTGCTGACACTTCTGGTTCGGCTGATCTGAACAAAAAACTGTCGGAAGCACGGGCCAACAGCGTTGCCGCCGCCTTGATCGATGCAGGCGTGCCGGCAGGTATCATTACCCGCGGTGCCTCGGGCGAAGACGAGCTCGCGGTCACTACCCCAGACGGTACGCGTGAAGCCAGCAATCGTCGCGTTAGCGTGACGCCAGGGTACTAATCGCCGAGCCTTGTCACGCGCTGGCAGCTGATCTTTCCGCGGCATGCCGGTGCGTGACAATATTTAACCAAAAGTTGATTTGATAAAGTAAACAGAAACCGAAGCGCTATAATCACAGGTTTACCGCGTTCTTTTCATTGAAAAAACGAATGGACCGTTGACGAGGACGCAGGGTTATTCTACGGCATGTTTACGTTAGACGCTCAATTTTTCTAACATCTCGCCGCAGACGAACGTCGGGTGCAGATCTTGGATTGGTGTCTACTTTGCATCGTGCGGTGGTGCAGGCCGTAGGTCACGGCGACTCACCTCAGGTGCTGCATCGGTAAACCACGAAAATTGAGGGGGCACCTCATGTTGAACAAGTACTTCGGTTTTTCTGCCGTCGCCGCCGCTGCGTTGTTGGTCGGCGCGACTCCTTCCTTCGCGCACGATGGCCGCGACGATCTTTGCGGTGGTGTCATCGAGAGTGATGAGGACCAGGTCCTCACCAGCTCGGGCAAGCCCTTGTTGCTGGGCAGCAGTGAGCCTTGCCCACAGCAAACCGCCGCGGTCGAGACCGAAACGGAGACCGAGACGGAAACAGAAACAGCAGAAGCCGTGCCGGCAAGCCTACCGAATGACGGCTTGGTCTACTTCGGGCTCGACTCGGATCAGCTTGATGCCGAGGATACGGCTTTGCTCGACGAGATCATCGCCGCCGTTAAGGAGAATGGTCCGAGCAAGATCGTTGTTCGCGGCCACGCTGATCGCTCCGGTCCGGATGAGTACAATATGGACCTCTCTGAGCGGCGTGCCGAGACGATTGCAGCGGCCCTCGTTGCGGCTGGCATCCCAGCTGACTCCGTCCGGACCATGGGTCGTGGCGAGACCGATCTGGCAGTTGCCACGGAAGATGGTGTCGCCATGCGTCAAAATCGCCGTGCAGCCATCCAGTCAGACGAGTAGACGCTGAACCTATCTAAGGTTTCGCATCGAATGAGAAGCGCTGGCAGCCCATGCTGCCGGCGCGTTCTTTTTGTGCGGTCAACAAACGAGCGATAAGGCGTCGGCTTATCGCTGCTGTAGCAAGCGTCGTGCGATCACTTGGGCTTGGATTTCAGCGGCGCCTTCAAAGATATTCAAAATGCGCGCATCGCAGAAAATCCGGCTGATCGGATATTCCTCGGCATAGCCGTTGCCACCATGGATCTGAAGGGCATTGTCGGCCGCACTCCAAGCAACATGGGCGCCGATTAATTTGGCCATACCGGCTTCGAGATCGCAGCGTTTGTCGGCGTCTTTTTGTCGTGCAGAGTAGAGCGTAAGTTGACGAGCGATCATCACTTCTACGGCCATCCAGGTGAGTTTGTCGGCAACACGTGGGAAGGCGTAGAGGGGCTTTTTGAACTGCACGCGATCCTTCGCATAGGTCAGAGCCACATCAAGAGCGTTTTGCGCGACACCGACAGCGCGAGCGGCCGTTTGGATCCGAGCACTTTCGAAGGTTGCCATGAGCTGCTTAAAACCTTGGCCTTCGACGCCGCCCAAAAGGCCGGAAGCCGGAACGGTGAAGTCATCAAAGGAGAGCGTATACTCTTTCATCCCGCGATAACCGAGCACGGGGATCTCACCGCCGCTTAGACCGTCGATCGGAAAGGGATCATCGTCGGTGCCCCGCGGTTTTTCCGCGAGTAGAATGGAGAGGCCGCGATAGCCGGGCTCATTCGGCTGTGTACGGCAAAGGATCGTCATCAGGTCGGCGCGTGCGGCATGGGTAATCCAGGTTTTCGATCCTTGAATCTGGTAGAAACCGTTCGCAAAGGTCGCGCGCGTCTGAAGGGACGCGAGATCGGACCCTGTATTGGGCTCGGTGAAGACGGCCGTCGGCAAGATCTCACCGGAGGCGATTTTCGGGAGATAGTGGGCCTGCTGTTCCGGTGTGCCACCAAGGCGGATGAGTTCGGCAGCGATTTCAGAGCGCGTGCCGAGGGAGCCAACACCGATGTAGCCTCGAGAGAGTTCTTCGGTGACCACGCACATCGACGCTTTTCCAAGTCCGAGTCCGCCTTGGTCTTCTGGAATGGTCAGACCAAACACGCCGAGCTCGGCGACGGCCTCGACGACAGCATCAGGAATCAAGGCGTCGCGCTCATGCCAACCTTGGGCAAACGGGGCCACTTGCTCGTCGGCAAAGCGGCGAAACTGATCCCGGATCATATCAAGGGTTTCGTCGTCCAGCGCCCAATCGCCGAATTGGCCATCGCCCATCAGCTCGGCCAGACGTGCGCGAGTTTGGCGATCATCGGCCTTCGGAAGCATGACGCGAATGTCGGGATGATTGAGACCGGCATCCAAGGGAAGACCGAGATCGCAAAGCCGAACGGTTTCAACCTGGTTCATCGGTATACCGCCGGCGATACGAGCCAAGTATTCGGAAAAAGCGAGCTTGAGGATTAACTGCTCGCGTTCGCCGAAAGCTCCATCGCCATGGAGGCGCTCAGCCCACGCCTGCATTTGGCGCAAGGATTCAACATAGGTCGCGAGCCAGGCGAGCCCATGAACGGCCCGTTGTTCCTGATCGAGCAGTGACGCCTGAAGGTCGTCATCGTCACTCACGCGCTGTCGAACGCACGCGATCGCCTGTTGCAGAAGCTCGTCGATGGCCTCGACAGCCGCACCTGCTTGGCGAAGAAGCGTTTTTTCGTCACCGTCCTGCATTAACGTCGCCGTCGCCATGATGTCTTCCACTTGCCGGAGTTTGGAGAACTTATCCAAGACGTTCAGTCAAACCAGATGCGTCGGCCCCTGGGATCATGGGACCGACGCGATGACCATCTGCCGATAGTGCAACCTTGTTCACCAAGCCGTTGGGTCAAGATCGCGGTGGTAAGCGGATGATCTCCGCACCCTAGCTGTCCTGTGCTTCTTCTAAGGTGCGCATGCCTGGACGTTTGGCCTGGACGAGGACCGCCATGTTGCCGGGTTTGTGCTCATTCTTGCGCATTTTTTCATGGGCCCTCGGAATGTCCTTCCAGGAGAACACCTCGGACATGCAGGGGTCGACTTTGCGATTGATGACCATGTCGTTGGCCATGCTCGCTTGCTTCAGATTGGCGAAGTGGCTGCCTTGCATGCGCTTTTGTCGCATCCACATGAAGCGCGCATCGAGCGTGAGGTTGTACCCAGTGGTGCCGGCGCAGATCACGACCATGCCGCCCCGTTTGACGACAAAGGCTGAAACCGGGAAGGTTGCTTCGCCAGGGTGCTCGAACACGATATCGACATCGTTGCCCTTGCCAGTGACGGCCCAAATGGCTTTGCCGAACTCGCGTACCCTCTTCATGTAATCGCGATAGCCGTCGGCATCGTCAACGTCAGGAAGTTGGCCCCAACAGTCGAAGTCCTTCCGGTTGATCACCCCCTTTGCGCCAAGGCTCTCAACAAAGTCGCGTTTGTCCTCCTCCGAAATCACCGCAATGGCATTGCCACCGGAGGCCGCGATAATCTGAATGGCCATTGAGCCAAGACCGCCGGCGCCGCCCCAGACGAGCACGTTGTTGCCCGGTTTCAAGTGATGCGGAGAATGCCCGAACAGCATGCGATATGCGGTAGCGTGGGTCAGCACGTAGCAACCGCTTTCTTCCCAAGTGAGATGGCGCGGCCGCGGCATGAGTTGGCGTGACTGAACCGCGCAAAATTGAGCAAACGAACCGTCAGGCGTTTCATAGCCCCATATGCGCTGGCTGGGCGAGTTCATGGGGTCGCCGCCATTGCACTCCTCGTCGTCGCCGTCGTCCTGGTTGCAGTGGATGACGACTTCATCACCGACCTTCCAGCGCTTCACGCGTGAGCCGACGGCCCAAACAATGCCGGAGGCATCCGAGCCAGCGATATGATATTCGGCCTTATGGACGTCGAAGGGGGAGATGGGCAGGCCCAGAGACGCCCAGACGCCATTGTAATTGACGCCAGCAGCCATCACCATGACCAACACCTCATCGCTTTCTGGAATCGGCGTCGGCACGACTTCCTGCAGCATGGCTGTGCTAGGGTCGCCATGGCGTTCGCGACGGATCGCCCAGGCATACATATTCTTTGGCACATGGCCGAGCGGCGGGATGTCGCCAATCTCGTAGAGATCTTTACCGCCGAGACTAGGCGGCTTGGCGTCATCGTTGTTCGCGGTGGAGTTCATCGGGATCACGTTGCTGCCCTCATGCATGGTTTGCTGAATTCCGGTTTCGGTGCTCAACCACTCACTCCCCTGTTGGGGCGGCCTTACGGCAAAAAAGTCCTCGGGTGTCAGTTTGACACCTTCTCGTTGGGCAATCGTTAACAACTGCTCTTGACGTCTGGCGGGAATGGCGCCGCGACGGACCCAACCACTAACTGCCGTTTGCCAGATGCCCAAAAGTTCGGCGACCCGTTGTTGCGAACCGAACCGGCTGATCACCTCTTCGACGGTGTTCTTATTCATCTGGCTGTACTCCTTCTCCCGATCAGTTAAGCTAAAAAGTGTTAATCATTCGAGCGTTAACACTTGTTCTCTTAACGTAATTTCTGTTATATTGCATTGCAGCACGTGAAAAAGCAAGCTTTTTAAACACATGATCGGAAAATTTAGGCGAGGAGGTGTTGATGGCTGACACCCAGATGGTCGCAAACGAGATCAAGCGGGACCGCCCCTGGCTGTTTCGGACCTATGCTGGTCACAGTTCGGCTGCTGCGAGTAACACGCTCTACCGCACCAATCTCGCGCGCGGCCAAACCGGCCTTTCGGTTGCCTTCGACCTGCCGACTCAGACCGGCTATGACAGCGATCATCCCTTGGCCAAGGGTGAGGTTGGCAAAGTCGGCGTCCCGATTTCCAGTATTGCTGATATGGATGTGTTGTTTGATCAGATCCCCTTGGATCAGATGAATACCTCGATGACCATCAACGCGACGGCGCCTTGGCTCTTGGCGCTCTATGTGGTGGCCGCCGAGCGTCAGGGGGTTGATCGCCGATCGCTCTGTGGGACCGTGCAGAACGACCTCATCAAGGAATATCTTTCTCGGGGCACCTATATTTTTCCACCGAAGCCATCGATGTGTCTCACCCGGGATGTGATTACCTTCACCTACAAGGAAATTCCCAAGTGGAATCCGACCAATGTTTGCTCCTACCACCTGCAGGAGGCGGGAGCGACGCCGGTTCAAGAGGTGGCCTTTGCGCTGGCGAATGCGACGGCTGTTTTGGATGAGGTGAAGGCGTCCGGGCAGGTGGATGCGGCGGATCTCCCCGGCGTTGTCGGTCGGCTCAGCTTCTTCGTGAATGCGGGGGTACGCTTTGTCACGGAGATCTGCAAAATGCGGGCCTTTACCGAACTTTGGGATGAGATAACCCAGGAGCGCTACGGGGTCGTTGATCCAAAGCTTCGACGCTTTCGCTATGGCGTTCAGGTGAATTCGCTCGGCTTGACCGAGCAACAGCCTGAAAACAACGTCTACCGCATTCTCCTCGAGACGTTGGCGGTCACGCTTTCAAAGTCGGCGAGGGCGCGCGCGGTGCAGCTCCCAGCCTGGAACGAAGCTCTTGGCCTTCCCCGCCCCTGGGACCAGCAATGGAGTCTTCGTCTGCAGCAGATTCTTGCCTATGAAACCGACCTCTTGGAGTTTGGTGACCTGTTCGACGGTTCTCCGGTGATCCAGTCAAAAGTCGAGGAGATCAAAGCCGAGGTGCGATCTGAACTCGAGACGATCGAGCGGATGGGAGGCGTGCTGCCCGCGGTCGAAAATGGCTATATGAAGGAGCAGCTCGTCCTCTCGAATACGGCACGTCTCGCTGCTATTGCCACAGGCGCTCAGAACGTCGTCGGCGTGAATGCATTTACCGAAACGGCACCTTCACCACTCACCACCGGAGAAGACGGCGGCTTTATGACTGTATCGGCTGAAGCTGAAGCCGAGCAGATCGAACGGGTTCGAGCTCATCGCGCTGCTCGACATGACGATGAGGTGCAATCAAGTCTTGATGCGCTTCGCTGCGCGGCGGCCGAAGGGCGAAATGTCATGGAGAGCTCGATCGCGTGTGCAAGGGCGGGCGTGACCACTGGCGAGTGGGCGGGCGTTTTGCGTGAGGTGTTCGGCGAGTATCGTGCGCCGACCGGTGTTGGTGGCGCGATCTCTGTCTATGACGGCTTACCCGATGTTGCGGCGATTCGTTCGAAAGTTGATCGTCTCACCGAAACCTTGGGACGACGGCCGAAGATGCTGGTTGGTAAGCCAGGCCTCGATGGCCACTCCAATGGCGCTGAACAAATCGCGGTCTGTGCGCGAGACTGTGGTTTCGAAGTCGTGTATGACGGCATCCGTCTAACACCGGCGCGTATCGCGGCGACGGCGTTGGAAGAGGGCGTGCATGTGGTCGGGCTTTCCATCTTGTCGGGTTCACATCGTTCGCTCGTCGCGGAAATTTTGGCCGAGATGCGTGCGAACGACATGGCAGATATCCCTGTCGTCGTTGGCGGCATCATTCCGCCAGAGGACTCGAAGGCGATGGAAGCTGACGGCATCGCGCAGGTTTTCACGCCTAAGGACTTCGACCTGGCCGCGATCATGAACGCCATCGCTGACTTGGTTGAGGCCAAACACCGGGAGGCGGTGACCGTTTGATCTCGACCTAGCCGGGGTTCGTCGAGCCGTTGCGGAAGGCGACTGGGCTTAACCCATCAAAACAGTCGTCATCTTTCGTCGGCCTGATCTAACGTCAGGGACGCGCTAAACGTTCAAGCGACGTTTGATGAAGAGGTGGCTTACACCTCTCAAAATTTGGGTTGCGTTTGACCAGGAAGGGAGCTTCTTGACGGTCAGTCGTGACCGATGACGTCGACCTCGTTGGACGCCTTAGTCCGCAGCGTGGGCTTGAACTGCGTTGTAGCGATCACCAGCGTTCATAGCGACGTCGAGCAAGGCCCGATTGGCATCACGATAGGCCGCACTGGCAGCATCGTGCTCATCGAGACTCTCGAGAACCTGGCCAAGATCGAGCAACACGGCGGCTTCAGCATAGTGATCATCGATCTTCCTAAAGCAAGCACGGGCGTTCATGTAAAACTGCCTGCTCTCCTTAAGATGACCGCGTCCTTTGGCGAGATGGCCAAGCCGTCGAAGAACTTCGCCTTGACCATGAAAGTCACCGGCGTTGACGTAGTGCACTAAAGCCTGCTGGAAATTGGAAACTTCGTCATCAATGGGATCGGGAGCGGCGACGATGTCATCGGGCTCAACCAGAGCCTCAGGTGGCACCGGGGGTTTGGCCGGCGCTGTCTCAGCAAGCCCGATAGGGACGTTCTGCTTGCCATGTTCCGGGAAGGCCGCCTGACGCCGCTCGAGAGACACTGTCGTCTTGGTCTGTTCGACCGCTGCGCCGGTGGGGGCATCATCTTCAATGATCAACGTCTCGGTCACACGCTCAGCATCCTGAGCGGGACGGCTGGGCATGCTGCCCTTCTTCGCCAGCGAGCGCGGCGCCGCCGCCGTGTCCCCCGCGCGCAAGAGCACCGAGAGCAAGACGCCGCCCCCGACAAAAAAGCCCACTAAGGCAAAGTCGTTGATGCGATCCCAATGGAAGGAGATTTGATTGGCAACAAAGAGCCCTGCGGAAGCGACGAGGAGTAGAGCCGATAGCAGGCCAACGGGCTTTCTCAACGCTTCCCCGAGGAGGCTGTGCTCGTTTTGTTCGAAGATATCACTGGAGAGGTCGTCGAGACCATCTCGACCATTGCTACCTTTCGAGGCACGGCTAAACCAGCCCATCTACATTCTCTCCCCATCTAACGACAAGAACGGTCGTCGTTCGAGGGCTGCATCGTCAATGATGCGGGACGATCAAAGCACCCATGTGGCACTTTCGATCACCAATCCAACCCCTAGAAACACGAACTCCCCGAGTTTGCGTTTTATTCCATTCGGATAACCTACTTATACGAGTCCATCGATAAACGAATAATCGGAAGCGCCGTCAAGCCCCGTTCTGCAATATTGGGATGTTAATGTGCTTTTTGCCGGGCAAACGCCGCGTTTCTATTGACCAGGAGAGGTTGGGCTTAACGGTCAGCGCTGCCACGATCGATCCAGGCGTCGATATCAGCATAAACATTCTCACGCTGGAGATCGCGCAGGAGCATGTGGAAACCATCGGGGTAGCGAATGGTGGTCATCGTGGTCGGGTTAAGACGGCTTGCGAAGTCATCGATAGCGCCCGTTGGAACGATTTGATCTTTGTCACCAGCCAGCAGGAGGATCTCCTGCTCGAGTTCAGGTGCCGCGGCGAGCGCCTTGTCCATGAGTTCGACCAGACCGGCGATCGCGTCGGTGCGTGTGACCTTGATTACCAGAGGATCGGCGCTGTAAGCGCGCAGCATCTCAATATTGTCGGACGGCCAGATGTCGAGACCGCTCGGGCTCAGCGTCCAGCCCGGTGCAATCGTCGACGTAAGCCATAGGGTCAAGCGATAGAAGCTATTCATATGACGCCCGCCCCAGACGGCTGGTGCCGAGAGAATCAACCCGTCGACATCAAGCGGCTTGTCGTCGGTAGCAGCGACGATCGCCACGGCGCCCCCCATGCTCTCACCAAGCACATAGAGTGGTCGGTCGCCGTAAATCGTTCGAAGCCGGCGAACCGCCGCATGGAGGTCGGCCACGAGCAGATCAGACCCGGGCCAGCGTCCACGGTCAGGCGTGCTGCCGAAGCTTCGCTGGTCATAGGCATGAACCGCGATGTTCTGCTCGCGGCAAAAGGCAGCAAAATCCTGGAAGGCGTTGCTGTAATCGTTGAAGCCATGAAGCGCGAGAATGACTGCTTTGGGGGAGACGACATGGTGACGGCCCTCATCGGCGTCCATCATCGCGGTCGGCCTGGTCCCCTCAGGTTGCCAATGCCGCCAGATGCCGGCAAGGCGGATTTCCGGGCCGATATCGGCGTCAGGAGGGGACGTGCAGGCGGTAAGACCCATCAGGCAGAGTGTCGCGATCATGCCGCAGAACCATTGTGTCATCCCGCAGCCAGCGTCCCAGAGGTCGAGCCTGTCGCTGGCTCTGGATCGGGGAGGCCGATCAGACGCCAGATATCGGCCGGTTGCTTCCCCATATGGCGGAGCGTTCGCAGTGTGACGGCACGGTTGCGTTTGGCGATGCGCGCGCCTGTCGAGTCGGCGATCAGGTTATGATGATAGTAGACCGGCGTCGGCAGTCCGAGCAAAGCCTGAAGCAGGCGATGGATGTGCGTTGTGTGAAACAAATCCTCGCCGCGCGTGATCATGGTGATCCCTTGCAGGGCATCGTCGATCGTGACGGCGAGATGATAGCTTGTAGGCACGTCCTTGCGCGCCAGCACAACATCACCAAGCGACGCGGCATCCGCGGGCACATCGCCGACGCGCAGATCCCGCCAGGTGAGCGGACCGGTGAGATCCAAGGCTCGGCCAACATCGAGGCGAAGGGCGTAGGGTTCGTTCGCAAGGATTCGGCGTCGGCGTTCATCGACATCGAGCGGACGGCAAATGCCTGGGTAGAGGGCTTCACCGGACGGACCGTGCGGGGCGCGACCGGCTTCGGCGATTTCCGCCCGGATTTGACGACGCGTGCAAAAGCAAGGATAGAGGACACCCAGGCGATCCAGCCGGTCAAGGGCGTCGGCATAACCTTGCATATGATCGGACTGGCGAAAGGGGGGCGCATCCCAATCTAAGCCTAGCCAGCGTAGATCATCATAAATGCCTTGCTCAAACTCAGGACGACACCGGCCGACGTCGATATCTTCGATCCGAAGATAAAACCTTCCCTTGCTCGCGCGCGCCGCTTCCCAAGCCATCAAGGCCGAGTAGGCATGGCCGAGATGCAGATAACCGGAGGGCGTGGGGGCGAAGCGAGTGACCGCGGGCGGATCACCAGGTTCTGGCATGGGCAGAAAGTCGGAACCCTTGATCATCGGATGGCCATCAAATCCAAAGACTCATACCGCTTTTTTAAACCAGAGCTTGCGAACGATCCGGCAACGGGATCATTATCCCGTCAAGGTCCTTCGGGGCAAGGCTCAGTTTGCTTTGATCTCGGGAGGCGATCGATAACACGCCGGTTTTGCCGGCTTTCTGCCATAGGGAGTTCGCATGAACATGCTTTCCGGTCCGAGCGCCGACCCCGCAGCCGGCGGCCCGCCGCGTCAGCTCGTCGTTTTGCTCCACGGGGTCGGCGCAGACGGTAATGACCTGATCAATTTGTCGCAGCCCTTGGCTCAAGCTTTGCCGCATGCGCGTTTCATCGCTCCGCATGCACCGGAGCCTTGCGACATGGCCCCGATGGGCTATCAGTGGTTTTCGCTGCAGGACAGGACCCCTGATGTCATGATGAAGGGGGTCAGGCGTACAGCGCCGATGGTCGACGCGTTTATCGATGCCGAACTCGCAAGGGACGGGCTCGCGGATCATCAACTCGCCCTTTTGGGGTTTTCTCAAGGGACGATGATGTCGCTGCATGTGGCACCACGGCGTGAACAAGCGATGGCGGGCCTTCTCTGCTTTTCCGGAGCCCTGCTGAGTGGCGAGCTCCTCAAAGACGAAGCCAAGAGCAAACCGCCGGTGATGCTTATTCATGGTGAGGCCGATACGGTGGTGCCGGTGCAAGCGATGCATGCGGCCGTCGGGAGCCTACAGACCGTCGATATTCACGTGCAATGGATGGCGCGCCCGGGCTTGCCCCATGGCATTGACCCGGAGGGCATCGCCGCTGGCGCGGCTTTCCTCGCCCAAGTGTTCAAAGACAAGGGCGCGTAGATGACATGGCAGCGAGGTTGCCCAATCGCCGTGCATCGATGCTTGGGTTTGGTCGGCTGTCCATGGCGACCTATCTCGGCATTGGCCTCGGCGGGGTAGTGGCGCCAGCACTTGGCCTGCTGCTCTGGGTCACACTCACGGCGATGTTCAAGAACACGACGGAGCTTTTGAGCGACAAGAGTCGAATTTTTCTAGGCTCGCTCTCGGCCCAGACCAGCCAGTATCTTGACGCAACCCTCGCGCCGGTCAAGGTGGTGGCGCGTGAGGTCGCCAACGGTCGAATCGATCCCCGCGACGATGAGCGCATGATGCCGTTGATGCGCACGCTGCTCGCTGCCTCACCGCAAGTCACTGCGATGGCCTTCTTTCAGGCTGATGGAACGCGGATCACCTCGTTTCGTGAGGACGGCGACGTTCAATCCAATCGGGAACCATGGCCGGATCGTCCGGCCATCCGGGCTGCCATGGCGGATGCCGAAGCAACGGGAAAGACGGCTTGGGGGCCACCGATCAACGAGCCTTTCATCGGTACCTTTGTCAACTTGCGTCAGCCAGTGTTCCGACGGGGCGATTTCATCGGCATGATGACGGCGGTCATCAACGTTCAGGTGCTATCCGGTTTCCTCGACGGAATTGAGACGGAGATCGGGCAGAACGCCTTCATCCTTTACGATCGGGACTACGTGCTCGCCCATCGGCAGCTGATTGAGCCGTTCCCAGGCCTTGATCGGAATCGACCGTTACCGACGGTACGTGAGTTAGGCGATCCGGTGTTGGCCCAGATCTGGGAGGGTGCTTGGGAGGAGCAAAGGCTCCGCGCTGGCACAGGGCACACGGCGGAACTCGATGGCCAAGATTACCTCTTCCTCTATGCGCCCTTGAGCGATTATGCAGACGCACCTTGGCTGATCGGGAGCTATTTCCCTGAGGATACGGTCGACGTTCAGTTCGAGCGCATGATTGCCAGCAGCGTGATCGCCTTCGTGATCGTGCTCTTGACGATCGCCGCCACCTATCTCTTCGGTCGCGTGTTGAGAAAGCCCGTACAGAACCTAGCCTTGGCGGCCAATGCTGTTCGTGATCTCGATCTCGACCATGTGCCGAAGTTGCCGCCGTCGCATGTTGCTGAGCTTGATGATGCGGGGCGGGCGTTTAATGGCATGGTCGGCGCGCTCAAGAGTTTCTCGCTTTATGTCCCTAAGACGTTGGTCCAGCGGCTGATGGCGAGAGGGGACGTGACTGATATTCGCTCCGAAGTAAGGACCGTCACCGTGCTCATGACCGACATTGTCGGCTTTACCGCGCGTGCTGAGCATATGAGTGCGGAGGACACGGCGGCCTTTCTGAACGCCCATCTCGCCTTGGTCAGCGCTTGTATCGAGGCGGAGGGCGGTGTCGTCGACAAATATATGGGCGATGCGGTGATGGCCTTGTGGGGCGCACTTGACCCGGAGCCGGATCAGGCCTTGCGGGCTGCGCGCGCGGCGCTTCGAATCAAGGACGCGCTGGCCAATGACAACCGTGCAGGCCGGAAACAAGGAAGTGAGCCCGTCCATGTTCGCATTGGGATCCATAGCGGCCAGGTCGTTGCGGGCAATATCGGTGCCGAAGCGCGTATGAACTACACCGTGGTTGGCGACACCGTAAACATCGCTCAACGGCTCGAGGCGCTCGGCAAAGTGCTGATGGCGACAAGTGAGACCGCCATCCTGATTAGCGCAGAAACGGCGAAGGCCGTCGGTGGGGACATCGATGTTCAACCGCTCGGTCGGCATGAACTTAAGGGAAGAACCGGCGCTGCCGAAGTTTATACGATCGACGCCCCGTCAGCTGAGATTGTCGATGACAAGGTCTGAAAATCCATCAGCAGGTGTGAAGCCGAACACGCGACCGTAGAACGCGAGTTCGGCGCGACGTACGGCGTGAATCGTCTCGGCTTTGCGGAAACCGTGCTGTTCGCCTTCAAACGCCAGATAGGCAACCGGTATACCTTTTGAGCGAAGCGCGTCTACCATCATCTCCGCTTGGTTGGGGGGCACGATGACATCCTCAAGGCCTTGGAAAAAGATCATCGGACTGGTCAGCTGATCGACATGATGGATCGGCGATCTGGCTCTGTACACGTCGATCGCTTCAGGATAGGCACCAATCAGATTGTCGAGATACCGGCTTTCGAACTTGTGGGTTTCTTGGGCAAGGGCCTCGAGATCGGAAACACCGTAATGGCTCGCACCGGCGCTAAAGACATCGTGGAAGGTCAGCGCAGCCAGTGTGGTGAAGCCGCCTGCGCTGCCGCCAGTGATGGCGATGCGCGTAGGATCAGCCTTGCCAATCTTGGCGAGATACAGTGCAGCATTGACGCAATCAAGGACGTCAACCTCGCCCCACCGGCCCTTCAAGCGTTCACGATAAGCACGTCCATAGCCCGTGCTCCCGCCATAATCGACGTCGACCAAGGCGAAACCGCGGGACGTCCAAAACTGGATGGCGAGGTTGAACTGATCAGATGTGTTGCCGGTCGGACCGCCATGGCTCTTGACGATCAGTGGTGGCAGGGCTCCATCGGCGGCTTCAAAGTCGGGGTTGTTGGGCGCGTAGTACAATGCATAGGCTGTTTCGCCGTTTTCCGTTGGAAAAGCGATGGGCTCCGGAACGGAGATCAACTCGGGACTGATGCTAAGAGTGCCGGATGTTTTAAGGACACGGTGGCGCCCACTTTCCGGATCGAGCGCAATGATGGCTGCCGGTCGATCAGGGGCGCCGACCCGCATGACCACATCGCCGTCCTCGATCGACAGGCTGGACATCGATGTGTACGGCAGGTCGATCATCGTCGATTGGCCGCTCGCCTCGTCAATCAAGCTGAGATGCCATCGCCCGTTTTGCACATAGGCGGCGATCATGTGCTGATCGCGCAAGAAGCCGTAGGTACTTTGGCCAAAAGACCAAGCCGGAACGGCGAACTCAGCGGCTATGGGATGGATCGCATCCGCATCACGTTGGTTCGGGTCCAAGCGGTAGACATTCCACCAGCCGGTCTGATCGGACACATAATAGAGACTGCCACCTGGCGAGAAGCAGGGCTGCATCACCGATATGCCATCGCCGCCGGCGATGGATCGCACATTGGAAAGCCATCCTGCCTCACCGACGTCTGCCAACCAAAGCGTCGTCGAATCCCAAGGCATGTTGGGATGATCCCAGGAGATAAACGCCAAATGCTTACCATCCGGAGACAACCGAGGCGCTGCGAAGAAGTCGTGACCTGATACAACAATCACGCCCTCGTTTTCTGGCCCCTCGACGTCGAGCCGAACGATCGTGTTCACGGCTTCGCCATCGCCTCGATGGTCCTCGCGAACGGCAAAAGCGATCCCGCGTGCCGTATCGATCGCGTGGTCAGCGAATCGCAGCATCGCGCGACATTCCGGTGTCAGGGCCACCGGCGACCTTCCCGGCTCCAGCCGATAGAGACGCTGATCGGAAAAATTCGTCGCTAAGAGGATTCCGCCACGCGCGGCAAACGCGCCACCGCCATATTCATGCACCCGCGTTCGGACATTGAACGGCATGGGTGTGAGATCGTCTTCTGGACGCCCGTCGGCGCGTAGGCGAACGACAACTGTCCGTCCACCCTCATTCGGCCTGGATTCGAGCCAGTAGATCTGACCTTCATCAATCGTGACGGGTCCCAAGCCCACTTGCGCTTCTGTGAGGCGCTCTGGCGTGATCGGCGATGGCCAGGTTCCGTAGGCTTTGGTCTCGGTCATTTGTCTCTCTCCAGCATATCGGCGGGCCTGAGCTTAGCGCCTTTGTCTCGCGCGTAAAGCAATGATCCTCATCGTCTTGAGAACAAAATGTTCTTGATTTGTTCGCTATCTGCCATAGACTTTTAGGCATGATGGACACGAGCACAAAGAATCTGAACAGTCGGCGCTTTAAAGGCCGAGGTGCGACGCTCAACCCGACGTCGCGTTTTGAAGTCCTGGATGCCGAAGCCTTCGATGATGGCTGGGACTCGCTCGCCTCAATGCGCGATGAGACAGGTCGACCCCAGACGGAGGTCAGACCGGATCGAAGCCGCTCGGTGATTGCGACCAACCAATCTCCGGATATCCCGTTCGATCAGTCGATCAACACCTATCGTGGCTGCGAACATGGCTGCATCTATTGTTATGCTCGGCCAAGCCATGCCTTTCTTGGTCTGTCACCTGGTCTCGATTTTGAGACAAAGTTGTCAGCAAAATACGATGCGCCTGAGCTCCTGGTACGAGAATTGGCTCGACCGACCTATCGGTGCACGCCGATCGCCCTCGGTGCGAATACGGATCCTTACCAGCCGATTGAGCGGAAGCTGACGATCACGCGGAAGGTGGTTGATGTGCTCGCACGGCATGACCATCCCCTCACAATTGTCACGAAATCGGGCGGGGTTTTACGCGATCTCGACCTTCTAGCATCCATGGCGAGGAAAGACTTGGTGGCCGTCGCTGTCTCGGTAACGACGCTTAATCCGGAGCTCGCGCGAAAGATGGAGCCCCGCGCCGCGGCGCCCCACCGGCGACTTGAAGCGATTGGCGAACTCGCGGCCGCTGGGATCCCAACGGTCGTCATGGTGGCGCCGGTCATTCCCGGACTGACAGATCATGAAACTGAAGGGATTTTGGAAGCGGCCGCCGAGAAAGGGGCTTGGCGCGCCACGTATACGCTGCTGCGCATGCCCCACGAGATTAAGGAGCTGTTCAGAAACTGGCTGTTACACCATGAACCGATGAAGGCAGAGCGCGTTTTGTCCCTGCATCGCCAGTGCCGGGGAGGGCGTCTCAACGATCCCAGGTTCGGCCATAGAATGCGTGGCGAGGGCACATATGCTGCATTGATAGGGCGGCGATTTCGATTGGCAAGAAAGCGTTATGGGCTCGATCGAGAAATCCCAGAACTGAGAACAGATCTTTTCAGGCGGCCTGGCGATCAGTTGCGTTTGCTGTGAG
Organism: Geminicoccaceae bacterium; assembly: GCA_028285265.1. Taxonomy (GTDB): domain Bacteria; phylum Pseudomonadota; class Alphaproteobacteria; order Geminicoccales; family Geminicoccaceae; genus JANQPX01. The sequence goes on along the minus strand of JANQPX010000032.1, from coordinate 412,584 downwards.
AGAATGGATTTGGAGGGGGATTGCCATGGCATCAGCAGTCAAATCTGAGACGAGAAAGTCCGAGCGCGGAAGAGTTCAGTTTGACAGCCAAGACAATGGCAAGACGGTTAGCGTTCATTTGGACAGGCTCGGGTTTCGCCGCTTGCTCGAGACGCTTCAGCGTTTGGCGGAAACGGGGGAACATCAATCTTTTGACAAGTCCGGACGTGCTCGCTCGGCGGCGAAGAATGATGCGGCCGAGAAAGGCGCCACCGTCTCGAAACTGGTGTTCCACATCGAGAGCGAATCCCAGACATGAGGCTTTTCGGGCCACGACCGACCGATCGTGGCCGTTTCTAATATTCCCCGTGGTTCACGGTCCTCGGTGCGATTTTAACAATTCTAACTTGACATCCAACTCGGTATGAACACATATCTCTTTAAATAGGACTGAAATAGTCCTTTTTCATTTATCGCAGTGGGCAAAGAGTGTGTTCAGACTGAGCAAACTTGCGGATTATGGCATCGTCATTATGACGAATTTGGCAAGACGGGCTGACCGACAGTTCAGCGCTGCCGACATCGCATCCGAGATCCAGATCCCACAACCGACCGTAAGCAAAATACTGAAGATGCTGTCCAAGGAGGGGCTTTTGGTTTCGCATCGTGGCGCGAAGGGCGGCTATGGTTTGTCGCGCCCAGGCAGCAGCATCACGGTCGCCGAGGTCATCACGGCGATTGAAGGGCCAATCGCGTTGACGGCTTGTATCGAAGAGGGCTCTGGCGGTTGCGACATCGAGAGCCTTTGTCCCGCTCGTGCCAATTGGCAACGGATCAATGACGCGATCCGTAATGCGCTCGACGGCATCAATGTTGAAGAGATGGCGCTCGCGATCCCGGAAGCCTTTGCGACGCCCGTCGCAACAGACACCAGTTTGGACAAACGGACGGCGGCCCGTTAAGTCCGATTCGATTAGGAGTACGCACCCATGGCGACGGCCTTGGAAACAGTCGAAGGTTTAGGAAGTGACTACAAATATGGGTTTGTCACGGATATTGAGGCCGAAGTCACCGCGAAGGGACTGAACGAGGACACGGTCCGCCTCGTTTCGTCGAAAAAGAGCGAACCGGAATGGATGACGGCTTGGCGGCTCCAGGCTCTCGAGCGTTTCTTCACGATGGAAGAGCCTGACTGGGCCAAGGTGGAATATCCGCCGATCGATTTCGATGAGATCAGCTATTATGCAGCACCAAAATCTCAAGAAGATCGGCCCAAAAGCCTGGACGAGGTCGACCCGGAATTGCTGCGCACCTACGAGAAGCTCGGCATTCCGGTCAAGGAACAAGAGATCCTAGCCGGCGTGGCGGTCGACTATGTGTTCGACAGCGTTTCGGTCGCCACCACGTTCAAAGAAAAACTTGCTGAACTCGGTGTGATCTTTTGTTCGATCTCGGAAGCCGTTCAGGAACATCCGGAGCTCATCAGAAAGTATCTTGGCTCGGTCGTGCCTCAGGGCGACAATTATTTCGCCGCGCTGAATTCGGCGGTTTTCTCCGATGGCTCCTTCGTTTACGTGCCGAAAGGCGTTCGGTGCCCGATGGAGCTCTCGACCTACTTCCGCATCAACGCCGAGAATACCGGTCAGTTTGAGCGGACGCTGATCATTGCGGATGAGGGATCCTACGTCAGCTATCTCGAAGGCTGCACGGCGCCGATGCGTGACGAGAACCAGCTGCACGCCGCCGTTGTCGAGCTGATCGCGCTCGATGATGCGGAGATCAAATATTCGACGGTCCAAAATTGGTATCCCGGCGACAGTGAAGGACGGGGTGGTATCTACAACTTTGTGACCAAACGCGGTGTTTGTCGGGGCAAGAATTCGAAGATTTCGTGGACTCAGGTCGAGACCGGCTCTGCTATCACATGGAAGTATCCAAGCTGTGTTCTCCAGGGCGAGAACTCCGTTGGGGAGTTCTACTCGGTGGCCTTGGTGAATAATCGCCAGCAGGCGGACACCGGCACCAAGATGATCCATGTCGGTAAGAACACGACGTCTCGGATTGTTTCCAAGGGCATCTCTGCCGGCCGCAGTGACAATACATATCGCGGTCTGGTGCGCGTGCTGAAGGGTGCGGAAGGTGCGCGGAATCACACACAGTGCGACAGCATGCTGATCGGCGACCAGTGCGGCGCGCATACCGTCCCGTATATCGAGGTGAAAAATCGGACGGCTGAGGTGGAGCATGAAGCCACGACCTCCAAGATCAGCGAAGACCAGCTCTTCTATTGCCGTCAACGCGGTCTTTCGGACGAAGATGCGGTCGGGTTGATCGTCAACGGTTTCTGCAAGGAGGTCATGCAGGAACTACCCATGGAGTTTGCCGTCGAGGCACAGAAGCTCCTGGCCATCAGCCTTGAAGGATCGGTGGGATAAACGATCCGGCCTTGATCGACTCGGACGAGTTGGTCGAACCGTCTATGACAACGTTTTGAGGGTTTGAGGAGCGTCAAACGCCATGTTGAAGATTGAGAATTTAGAAGCAAGGGTCGATGAGAAAGAGATCCTAAAGGGCTTGAACCTCGAGGTGAAGCCCGGCGAGGTGCATGCGATTATGGGCCCCAACGGTTCCGGTAAGAGCACGCTCGCTTATCTGCTGGCGGGGCGTGACGGTTACGATGTGACGGGAGGCTCGGTGGATTACGAGGGGGCGGACCTCTTAGACATGGAGCCTGAAGAGCGAGCTGCGGCTGGTGTCTTCTTGGCGTTCCAATATCCGGTGGAGATCCCTGGCGTCGCCAATATGTACTTTCTTCGAACGGCGTTGAATTCCATTCGTCGAGAGCGGGGCGAAGACGAAGTGGATGCCGCGACGTTTTTGAAGATGGTTCGGGAAAAGGCCAAGGTCGTGGGTGTGAAGCCCGATCTCTTGAAGCGCGCGGTGAACTTCGGCTTCTCCGGAGGAGAGAAGAAGCGCAACGAAATTTTGCAAATGGCGGTGCTCGAGCCCAAGTTGGCGATCTTGGATGAGACCGACTCTGGCTTGGATATTGATGCGCTTCGGACCGTTGCAGATGGCGTGAACCAACTTCGCTCCGCCGATCGGGCTATGGTGGTGATCACCCATTACCAGCGCCTGTTGGACTACATCGTGCCTGACGTCGTCCACATCATGCTCGACGGCAAGATCATCCGCTCCGGTGGTAAAGAGCTGGCACTCGAGCTCGAAAAGTCCGGCTACGCTGCGTTCGATGGCGGTGCCGTGGCCCAGGCGGTGGCGTGATGATGACCGAGCGCGCCCCTCGCAACCGCAATATGACGCCGCCCGAAGCTTATGCCGGGATTTTCGCAGAAGCTCTGGCAACGCTGCCCGGTGCTGATACCCAGGCGGAAGCTGTGCGCAAGGTGGAATTCGAAAAGTTCGAAGCCGTCGGGTTTCCTGGGCCCAAAGTCGAGGATTGGAAATACTCGCCGCTCGGCCCGATTGCCAAAACGGCGTTTCGGCCGACGACCGCAAGCGACCATCAACGCATCGACAGCACGATCGACGACTATCTCATCGGGGACGATGAGACGGCCAAGCTGGTTTTCGTCGATGGCAAAATTGATCGTGAACGCTCCAGCCGCCTCATCCATGTTGGCGGGGTCACCATCGGCGCGCTCGATGACGCGCTTGCCGCTGGTGCTGTTGACGCTGAGGCACTGCTTGCCGGTGGTGATCAAGATCGAGGCTTCGATGCGCTCAATGGCGCATTCGCCGATTGCGGCGCCGTCATTAAGGTCCCTGAAGGGCAAACATCGGCACCGGTGCAGCTCGTCTTCTTCAGCTCTGGAGCGCATCGAGACGCTATGATTAACCCGCGCATCCTGATCGATGTCGGGAATGGCGCCAGCCTTGATCTTGCTGAGACTCATGTTTTCGGTGCAGGGTCCGAGCTCTTCACGAATCTGGTGACCCGTTGTTGGGTTGGCAAAGATGCAACGGTTCGGCATGACCGGCTACAAATTGGCGATGTCAGCGGTCGGTTTATCGGTCGTTTCTACACGGCCCTTGATGATCGGGCGAAGCTTCGACAAACCCTCGCCACCCTGGGCGGCGGTTTTGTTAGAAACGAAATTGCAGCAAGTCTGAACGGTTCAGACATCGAGGCGCAATTCAACGGTCTTTATCTCACGCGTACCAACCAGCATGTCGATAATGTTCTGAAGATCGACCATACCGCCGCCAACAGCGAAAGCGATCAGTATTACAAGGGCGTGCTTGATGGCCGTGCCCAGGCGGCATTCGCTGGGAAAATCCACGTCCATCAGGCCGCGCAAAAGACGAATGCGTATCAGACCAACAGCAATCTTCTTCTCTCGCCGGATGCCGAGATCAATACGAAGCCGGAACTCGAAATTTACGCCGATGATGTGAAGTGTTCGCACGGCGCGACGGCAGGCGAGTTGGATGAGCGCGAGCTCTTTTATCTTCGATCGCGTGGCCTAGATCCAGAAACGTCGCGCACCATGCTGACCTTTGCTTTTGCCGACGAAGTCCTCGAGCGCTTTTTCAGCCCCCATTTGTTGGAGCAGGCGAAGCGGGAGATGCTGCGTTGGCTACCAGGCGGCGAGGTCCTTGCCAATATGGAGGATTGAGGTGAACGATCTCGTGGCTCCGGCGGACACATCGAGCTTCGATGTAGAGACGATACGACGTGACTTTCCTTGTCTGCAGCAAGACATCCATGGTCATCCGCTCGTCTTTTTAGACAGTGCTGCCAGCGCTCAAAAGCCGCGCCAGGTGATCGAGGCACAGGCGGACGTCCTTCGTCACAGCTATGCCAATATTCATCGCGGGGTTTATACGCTTTCGGAGCGTGCCACAGATCTGCACGATGGCGCTCGCACCAAAGTGCAGCGTTTTCTGAATGCGAGCAGCAAACGCGAGATCGTTTTCACGCGCAACGTGACCGAGGCGATCAATTTACTGGCGCAGAGTTTTGTCCGACCGCAGGCTAAGGAAGGTGATGAGATCCTGATTACCGGGATGGAGCACCACGCCAATATTGTCCCGTGGCAGCTGTTGGCTGAGCAGGCGGGGACCAAACTCGTCGTTGCCCCGATCACCGATGACGGTGAGCTTATTGTCGAGGAGTTTGATCGGTTAATCACATCGAAGACGAAGCTGGTGTCGGTGACATGGGTGGCCAACGCCTTAGGCACGGTCAATCCAATGGAACAGATGATCGACATGGCACATGCCAAGGGCGTACCTGTCTTTGTTGATGCCGCACAGGCAGTGCAGCACCGGCCTGTTGATGTGCAGGCGCTCGATTGCGACTTTCTTGGCTTCACCGGTCATAAGCTCTACGGACCATCGGGCATTGGTGTGCTCTATGGCAAGGCAACGCATCTCGAGGCGATGCCACCGTATCAGGGCGGGGGAGATATGATCTTGTCGGTGGCGTACGACAAGACAGAGTTCAACGATCTCCCGTATAAATTCGAGGCGGGCACACCTGCGATCGAAGCGACGGTCGGGCTTGGTGCGGCTATCGACTACGTCGAAGCGGTCGGTCTCGAAGCAATCGCCGCTTATGAGGACGCACTTCTTGCCTACGCCACCCGTGCTCTTCAGCAAGTTCCAGGTCTTCGATTGGTCGGAACGGCCAAGCACAAAGCCGCGGTTCTGTCTTTCGTGATGGAGAACGCCCATCCCCACGACATCGGAACGTTGCTCGACCTCGATGGCGTTGCCATCCGTACAGGCCATCATTGCGCGCAACCCGTGCTTGATCGGCTAGGGCATGGCGCAACGGCGCGCGCTTCGATCGGTATGTATAACACGGAAAAAGACATTGATGCGCTGGTCAAAAGCTTGCACCGCGTTGCATCGATGTTTGGTTGACCTGCGGGAGGAACGTGATGACTGGTGAAGAGAACCTGGATCGCGCCGCCGCGATGTTGGATGACGATCAGGTCGAAAAGAAGCGTCAGGCCGAAGTCGATGAACTCGGTGAGCGGGTTATCGAGGCATTGCGCACGGTCTACGATCCAGAAATTCCTGTGAATATTTTTGAGCTTGGATTGATTTACAAGGTCGACATCGAGGACGACAACGTCGTGAAGATCGACATGACCTTGACATCACCCCATTGTCCCGTGGCGGAGATCCTTCCGGAAGAAGTTCGACAGAAGGTCTTCGCTGTTGATGGGGTAACGGATGCCGAAGTTGGAGTGGTTTGGGAACCGCCTTGGCATCCAGGGATGATGAGTGAAGAGGCTCAGCTTGAACTTGGCATGATCAGCTGACGGCTCCGTGCCATCAGGCCCATACTGCATCGCGCCTTACGTGATCGCGCGCGTTATCGAAGACGTTCTAGCAAGCCGTCGAGTTGATCAAGCGTGCGATAGGCAATCGTCATCGCGCCGCCCTTGCCCTTGGAGGCCAGAGTCACCTTGAGACCAAGCAGGGCGGAGAGCTCATGCTCGAGAGCCAAGGTGTCGGGGTCCTTTTCCATGTTTCGCGGGGACGATGACGCCAGTGGACCGCCAGATTTTTGCAGCCGTACCAACATTTCGGTCTGACGAACGTTGAGGCCGCGTTTCACCACGGTCTCGGCGAGAGAAAGTGGATCGTCAGCGTTGAGCAGCGAACGGGCATGCCCAGCTGAAAGTTGATTATTTTCAACCATTAGGCGAACTTTATCGGGAAGACCTAATAGTCTGAGGAGATTTGCGATGTGGCTGCGGCTCTTGCCAAGGCCGTCGGCGAGTTCCTGTTGGGTATGACCGAATTCATCGATTAACCGACGATATCCCTCGGCTTCTTCAAGGGGAGAGAGGTTTTCGCGCTGGATGTTTTCAAGCAGCGCGACTTCGAGGGTCTCACGATCGGAGAGCTCACGGACGATGACCGGGAGCTCGTGAACACCGGCCAACTGTGCGGCGCGCCACCGGCGCTCGCCGGCAATGATTTCGTACGTGCCTGAGGCATCGTTCGACGGGCGCACGAGCAGTGGCTGCATGACTCCCTTGGCACGGATGGAGTCGGCCAAGCCATGAAGCTCGTCTTCTGAAAACGTCCGCCTCGGTTGGAAGGGTGACGGCTTCAATTGCTCGATCGGAAGGGATTTGCCGCTGGCTGTTCCATCGGCTTTGGCGCCAGCCAACGTCTCGGGGATAAGGCTGGATAAACCTCGCCCTAAGCCTCGTTTGCGGCTGGCTCCTTTGAGATCCTGGCCTAGGTCGCTCATGCTTCGGCTGCCTCCTGATCACGGCGCATCACTTCGCCGGCGAGATGGACATAGGCTTGAGAGCCGGGGCAACGGAAATCATAGAGAAGCACCGGGAGACCATGTGACGGGGCTTCGGAGACCCTGACATTACGCGGAACGATGGTGTCATACACGCGCTTGCCGAGAAAGCTGCGGACGTCGGTGGCGACTTGCTGCGCGAGATTATTGCGTTTGTCGAACATGGTGAGCAGGACGCCCTGAACGTCGAGCGATGGATTGAGATTTCGACGCACGCGTTCAACCGATCGAAGAAGCAGGCTCAAGCCCTCGAGGGCGAAGAACTCGCATTGAAGTGGTACGAGAACGGAGTGCGACGCGACAAGGGCGTTCACGGTGAGCAAGCCGAGTGACGGTGGGCAATCGATAAGGACGTAGTCGTAGTTCCGATGGAGGCCCGTTAGCGTTTCTTTCAGCGCGAATTCTCTGCGCTGCCGACCAACGAGCTCGACCTCGGCTGCCGATAAGTCGACGACAGACGGCACCAGATCAAACCCAGGGATCTGGGTTCCTGTCACAGCATCAGAGAGTTTAGCGTCGCCGAGAATGACGTCGTAGGTCGTAACGTTACGATCTGAGGGCTGAACACCCAGGCCGGTGCTGGCATTTCCCTGAGGGTCAAGGTCGATCAGGAGGATCGTTTTCTTGCAGGCAGCAAGGGCTGTACCGAGATTGATCGCGGTCGTGGTCTTGCCCACACCGCCCTTCTGGTTGGCGATGGCGACCACACGACCGGCCGTCGCCGTTTGGCTACTGACAATGAAGGGACGCACGTTCAACGTTCCTGAGTTTGAGAATTGAAGCTGATGGGTCGGAGAGGCTCGGAATAATGTCGGCGCTCATACTCCAGGATTTGCTGGCGTCGGTCAATTCATCCGAGGCACTTTGTCCTTTGGGAAAGAGGCACACAGCATGGGGGCGCAAGAGCGGTGCGGCAAGATCGAGAAGATGGCTGAGGGGTGCAAGGGCTCGAGCTGTGACGATATCCGCACAGTGGTCAGAAAGCTGTTCGATCCGGCTGGCATAGATTTGAACGGAAAGGTCCAATTTTCTGGCAACTTCCCTCAAAAATTGGGCCTTGCGCTGGTCGCTTTCGACGAGGTGAACATCGGCGACGCCCATGATGGCGAGGATCAAGCCCGGCAGGCCGGCACCGCTCCCGAGGTCATAGAGAGGTCCCGAGGGCGAAGGCAGATGGGGAATGAGCTGTGCACTGTCCAAGAGATGACGGCGCCAGGGATCCTTTAGCGTTTTAGGTCCCACCAGATTGATCGCTTTTTGCCAGCGGACCAACATCGCCAGGTAGGTTTCGAGAGCCGTCAATGTTTCACGTGAAACATTGATGACCGCTCGAAAGTCTTCGGGTGTCATGGGTGATGATTTAGAAGAGATCACGACGCGCTCAGGCGCTTGGCGTAGCGACAAAGCAAAGCAAGGGCAGCTGGTGTCATACCCGGCAGGCGTGACGCGGCGCCAAGATTTGCCGGTCGAGACTCATCGAGTCTTGCCCGAACCTCGCGGCTAAGGCCGGGAATCTGCTCAAAGTCGAGTATGCCCTGAAGATCGATCGCTTCATCATTGCGAAAGGCCTTGATGTCAGCCTTCTGGCGCGAGAGATAGCCGGCATATTGAGCATCGATCTCGAACGAGGCGGCAATATCACCGCGAACCTGTCGAAGCTCCGGCCAGATTTCCATCAGGGTTGCAAAGGACACCGCCGGCAGTCGTAGGAGTTCCAGAGCCGTGCGGATCACGCCGTCTTGCCGCACTTGGATGCCGTGAAGTGCCGCCTGGTTCGGAGTGAGCGTCAGCGCCGCCATGATCTGTTCAGCGGCCTGAAACTGGACGAGCTTGGTCTCGAAGTGCTGCCGACGCTCACGACCGACCAAGCCGATATGCTGCCCCGTTGGGGTCAGCCTTCGATCGGCATTGTCGGCGCGCATGGTCAATCGATATTCGGCCCGGGACGTAAACATCCGATAGGGCTCGCTTACGCCCTGATGAATTAAGTCATCGACAAGGACGCCGAGATAGCCGTCGGCGCGATCCAATAACAATGGTGCCGAGTGGCCCACTTTGAGCGCGGCATTGGCGCCTGCGAAAACCCCTTGCGCTGCCGCCTCCTCGTAGCCGGTTGTGCCGTTGATCTGTCCGGCAAGGAACAGGCCCGATACCCGCCTCGTCTCGAGAGTCGGTCCCAATTCCCGCGGATCAATATGGTCATACTCGATCGCATAGCCGGGTTGCAGAATATGAGCCCTCTCAAGGCCGGGGATCGAGTGCACGAGAGCATGCTGTGTACTGGCCGGCAGCGAGGTCGAGATTCCGTTGGGATAAACTGTATCGTCATCAAGACCTTCGGGTTCGAGAAAGATCTGATGCCGTTGACGGTCGGCGAAGCGCACGACTTTATCTTCAATCGATGGGCAGTAACGAACCCCGGTGCCAGAAATTTGGCCGGAATACATCGCCGATTCGCCCAGATTTTCGCGAATAATCTCATGGGTTTGCGGATTGGTGTAGGTAATGGCACAGGATATCTGGGGCGTTGTGATGCACTGGGTCAGGGTCGAAAACGGTTCAGGCTGATCGTCGCCGGGTTGTTGAGTCAGTCCTGAAGACTCAATCGTGCGCCCATCGAGACGCGGGGGCGTGCCGGTTTTCAACCGGGCAAGGGAAAAACCCGCGCGTTCCAGGGTCTTGGCGAGGCGAACCGCGGGCTCGTCTCCTTTCCTGCCAGCCGGCCACCGTGCCGATCCCAGATGGATCATGCCTCGAAGGAATGTGCCGGTCGTTAAGACGACCGCACCGCATGGAAACAGCCGACCATCCCGGGTGCGCACCCCGGTGACCTGCTGGTTTTCATCGATGGTCAGGTCATCGACCTCGCCCTGATCAATGCTCAAGCCTTCCTGATCAAAGAGCAAGGCCTGGATGGCTTGCTGATAGAGCCGTCGGTCGGCTTGCGCCCGCGGTCCTCTCACCGCCGGACCTTTGCTGCGGTTCAGCAGCCTGAACTGAATGCCGGCTTGATCGATGGCTCGCCCCATAAGGCCATCAAGAGCATCGACTTCGCGCACGAGATGGCCACGGCCAAGCCCGCCGATGGCAGGGTTGCACGACATGACGCCGACCGTCGCGCGTTTTTGCGTGATCAGGCGCGTGCGCGCACCGATGCGTGCGCTGGCAGCTGCGGCTTCGACGCCGGCATGACCGCCGCCGATAACAATGACGTCGTCGTGGACCATGGGCCTTTGTGTCGTGCGTCATGGCAGACGTCAATGGCGCAAATGCTTAGGAATCGTGGTTTCTTGGGTCAGCAGCGCTGTGGCACTCATGGGTGGGCCTGACGGATTGTTTCACGTGAAACAATCCGTCAGGCTGGATTATGCTGATTTGGCTGTCAGGGCGTTCAGCCGCCCCAGCGCGCGCACGGCAACCAGGAAGACAGCCAGATCAAGGCTGACTCGTCCCTCCATTTCGGCGAGAAGTTTCTCCCAACGGCGATAACCCGAGACCTCGGCAGCGAGCCAATCCTGGATCTGCTGATAGATATCGCCAACTGTTGTCGCCTCGCTTCCCTGGAAAAATCCTGATGTCAGCGCTTGTATCGCGAGCCGGCGATGTTCCTCGAGGATATCGTCCTGCAACTCGATAATGGCCGAGCGATCCCAGTGATTATCGACGGTGACCCGCTGCAATAGTTTTTGGACCTTGCCGAGCTGAAGGGCGGAATCGAGCGCAAAATAGACTTTCGCAGCCTCGATGACATCGACGCCGGTTTGTCCAGCGACAGCCACGATTTCCGCGGTCGCACAGAGATAGGGCAAGCGTGCAAAGCGTGCCGCGGCCCCTTCATCCATGCCAAGGCCTCGATAATCGTGCTGCAGTTGCTCAAGCTCCTCCTTCTTGCGCGGACCCAAGACCTGGTCGAGCGCATTGAGCAGCGTTGAAATGCCAGGGGCGAACTGGTTGACGCTTCGCTCGATCCCGATGGGTTCCTGGAGATTGGTCAAAAACCACTGTGTCCCCGCCGCTAAGGCCAGGCGGGTTTCATTGAGCAAATCAATCTGACGCTTGGCACCGATCAGCGTCGCGAGCTCCTCAAGCTCGCCAATGAGGGGCAGGAGTCCGAACGCATCGCGCGCCACGATATAGGCGCGCGCCACAGTGGCTGTGGACGTCCCGTTCTGCTCGGCAAGCTCGCCCACGAGTTCGCCGAGGCCGCGATTGACAATGCTGTTGGCGACCAGCGTGGCGACGATTTCTCGACGCAGCCGGTGGCTGCCGATCTGATGGTCATAGGTCTTGCGCAGAGGCCTGGGGAAGTATTTGACCAAATCCTGTTGCAGATAGGAGTCATCCGGTAGATCGGAGTTCAACAAGTCGTCATAGAGCGCCATCTTTGCGTAGGACAGAAGAACAGCGATCTCAGGTCGATAGAGTCCCAGGCCTCCCTGGCGCCGTTGCGCCAGCGTTTCGTCGTCTGGCAACAGCTCAAGCTCGCGATTGAGGCGACCGGTGGCTTCCAGGCGGCGCATGAAGGCGATTTGGCTATCGAGCAACTCGTTTGGCTGCGCTTCTGCGCTTGAAATCGCCTGGACTTGAAGAATGTTGTTGCGCAGGACGAGCGCCGCCACCTCATCGGTCATGCGCGCCAGGAGCTGGTTGCGTTGCTTACCCGTCATATCACCCGCGTCGACCACGGCGCCCAAGAGAATCTTGATGTTCACCTCGTGGTCGGAGCAATCAACGCCTGCCGAGTTGTCGATGAAATCGGTATTGATGCGCCCCCCCCGTGCCGCAAACTCGATGCGACCCCGCTGGGTAAGGCCGAGATTGCCCCCCTCACCGACGATCTTGCATCGGAGCTCGCTGCCGTTGACACGAACGGGATCATTGGCGCGATCAAAAGCATCAGCATGGCGCTCGTTCGACGCTTTGACATAGGTGCCAATGCCGCCATTCCAAAAGAGCTCGACCGGTGCCAGCAAAATCGCGCGGATCAAATCGTGCGGCGTCAGGCTGTCAGCATCGACGTCGAGGGCCTGCTTGATCTCGGGCGTGAGTTTGATGGACTTCAAAGTCCGAGGAAAGATCCCGCCGCCCTTACTGATTTTGCTTCGGTCGTAGTCGTCCCAGCTCGAGCGTGGTAGCGCAAACAGCCGCAGACGTTCGGCAAAGCTTGCCTCGATATTTGGTGTCGGGTCGATGAAGATATGACGGTGATCGAACGCGGCGACCAGCGCGGTCTTTTCGGACAGCAACATCCCATTACCGAAAACATCGCCGGACATGTCACCAACGCCGACGGCTGTAAAGGATTCCGCCTGGCAATCCTTGCCCATTTCGATGAAATGCCGCTTGACCGACTCCCAAGCGCCGCGTGCGGTGATGCCCATGCCTTTGTGGTCGTAACCTGCTGAGCCGCCCGATGCGAAGGCATCGCCGAGCCAATGGCCGTAGTCGAGGCTGACCTCATTGGCAATATCGGAGAACGTCGCTGTGCCTTTGTCGGCGGCGACGACCAGGTAGGGATCGTCATCGTCATGTCGAACGACATCGGCGGGTGGAACAATGCGATCGGCCGTTTGGTTGTCGGTCAGATCCAACATACCCGAAATGAGGATCTTGTAGCAGGCGATCACTTCCTCTTGCAGCGCTGCGCGTCCCCCCTCCCGTGGTGGACGCTTCACCACGAAACCGCCTTTGGCGCCGACGGGGACGATCACACCGTTCTTCACCATTTGCGCCTTCATCAATCCCAGAACCTCGGTTCTGAAATCTTCGCGGCGGTCGGACCAGCGAATGCCGCCTCTAGCCACCTTACCGCCCCGGAGATGCACACCCTCGGCGCGTGGCGAGTAGACGAAGATCTCATAAGCCGGAAGCGGCAGGGGCATTTCCGGCACGCTTGCTGGATCGACTTTAAGGGAGAGGTAGGGTTTGAATCGGCCTTTCGGCGTCCGCTGAAAGTGATTGGTTCGAAGAGTCGCAAGGATCAGGCGCATGTAGCGACGAAGAATCCGGTCCTCGTCGAGATTGGCGACGGCTTCAAGACCCTCTCGGATCCTGGCCTCAAGCCCATCGACCGTCGCTTGCCGATCCTCACCGACGTCCGGTCCGAAGCGCGCATCGAACAATTCGGCGAGGAGGCGAGCGAGCCTCGGATTATGGGAAAGCGTCTGCTCCATATAGGATTGGCTGAACGGAATACCGATCTGGAGCAAATATTTACAATAGGCTCGTAAGACCAAGATCTGCCGACTCGATAGGCCGGCAAATAGAACCATTTGGTTGAATCCATCGTTTTCTATTTCGCCTTTCCAGATCGCTTCAAATGTCTCTTGAAAGACCGGCCCCACGATCTCGAGTTTGACGTCGACCGCCTCGGTCGGCCGCATGCCAAAGTCATGCATCGAGAAGACGGTGCCGTCCTTGGCAAGCAGCTCATGGGGCTTCTCGTTGATGACCCGGAGGCCCATATTTTCGAGGATTGGCAGCGCATCGGATAATGGAATGCCGCCGCCTCGGCGTGCGATCTTGAACCTGAGTAGACCATGCGTGTTCTCAAGCGGCCGAAAGAGCGATAACGCCAGCTCGTCGCGCCCGTCCGCCAGCCGGTTTAAGCGATCGACGTCGGGAACGGCGGCTCTTGCCGGCACTTGCTCCTGATAGGCGATTGGAAAGCACTCGCCATAGGCGCCAAAGAGGCGGTTGCCTTCCTCCTCGCCATGGGTGTCGATGAGGGCATCGCGCAGTCCATCGGACCAAGAGCGCGCAGCTTCAATGAGCTGAGCCTCGATCGCGGCGAGATCGATATCGGCTTTGAGGCCATCGGGCATGCGCACAATGAAATGGATGCGTGCCAGCGTCGATTCCGAGACTTGCACTTGATACTCGGTTTCGCGGCCGCCGAGCGCTTGCTCGAGGATATCCTGAATACGTCGGCGCAGCTCCGTATTGTAGCGATCGCGTGGCACATAGACGAGGCAGGAGACAAACCGAGCGAAGGCATCCCGTCTGGCGAACAAGCGAATGCGCTGACGTTCCTGCAAGTGCAGGGTTTCCATGACCGTCTCGAACAATTCGTCCTCATCGGTCTGGAACAGTTCATCGCGCGGATAGGTCTCAAGGATATTGATGAAGGCCTTGCCGGCATGACTGCTCGGCACCAAATCTGCGCGTTCGATCAACCGCCGCACCTTATGACGAAGCAGCGGAATATCGCGCGGATTCAGATTATACGCGGCCGATGTGAACAGACCGAGAAAACGGTGTTCGCCGATCACCTTACCCTTCTTATCGAACCGCTTGATTCCGAGATAATCGAGGTAGACGGGGCGGTGAACGGTGGAGCGGCTGTTGGCTTTGGTGATCATCAACGGTACCGGCAGGCGCGCCTGACGCTTCACGTCATCGGGCAGCACCGCAAAGCTCTCGGACACCTTGCCGTCTTCGCGGTGCTTCAGAATGCCAAGCGCTGATCCCGGCATACGATGAAGCTGATCCTTACCCTTGACCGTGGCCAGCTCGTAGCAGCGGTAGCCGATAAACGTGAAATGGTTGTCGGCAATCCACTCCAGAAATGCTCGGACCTCGGCGATTTCATCTGCGGGCACCACTTTGGCAGCGCGCGAGACGTCATCCAGGGCCTCATCGATCTTCGCCAGGATCGGCCGCCAATCCTCGACGGTTGCACGGACGTCGACAAGCGCGCGCTCAAGTTCGTCGCGGATCTGCTCCAGTCGAGATGGGTCGCTCTGTCGATCCACCTCGATATGCATGAAGGACTCGGCGTGAGCTTCGTCCTTGCCGTTGGCGGCTCCAATGCCCGTAAGCAAGCCTGCCTCGTTCCGGACAATCGGCAGCACAGGATGAATCGTCAGATGGATCATCAAGCCAAGGCGGTTGATCGCCATGGTAACCGAGTCGACCAAAAACGGCATGTCGTCGGTCACGATCTCGATGGTGGTGTGCGTCGACTGCCAACCATGCTGCTCGATCTGGGGATTGTAGACGCGGACCTTGGCTTCTCCGGCGCCGCGTTGCTCGCCGTAGCGCATATGGGCAAGGGCCGCACCGTAAAGATCAAGGGTATCGCGGTCGACCAGATCAACAGGGGCAACCGAACGGTAGTAATGGCGAAGAAAAGCCTCGCCGACACCAGCTTGTTGTTGATCAAGCTTGTCGTAAAGTCGCGCGATTGCGCCGGTGAGCAGGTCTTCCTTCTGCTCGTGGAGTCGCGTCGCCATCACCCAACCCTCCATGATCTTACCCCAGCATTGTTGATACAGGTCCTGCCGGGTCGGCTATACAGCCTTGATGTTAAATCGATCTTAACGCTCAAAAATCCTAAGGGCATGTCGCCAATCCATCGTGCTCGCCACGCACGACTTGATCCCGAGACTATCATGACAGGTAGCGCTTGAAACCGATATGTGATGGCTCGAAGCCAAGCTCTTGATAAAATCGAAGAGCACCCTCTCGGTCGCGGTTGCTGGTCAGCTGCACCACATGGCACCGTTGGGCGTGGCCATAAGCGACGGCCCACTCGATCATGGCAGCACCAATCCCCCGGCCCCGATGACTCTCTTTGACACGAACCCCCTCGATTTGCAGGCGCGTGCCGCCTGTGAAGGTCAGATGGGGAATGACGGTGAGCTGCATACAGCCAACGACGTCGCCCGCTTGGTCGGCGACGATCAGGCGATTGTTCGGATCGCGGGCTATGGCCTCGAACGCCGTGTTATAGGCTGGATCGATGTCCTGGCTCGATCCTTCCCTCATCTGACCGAGCGGATCATCGGCGAGAAGAGCGACGATGGTCGCCACCTCCCCCCTTGATGCATCGCGAAAAACCGGTTGGCGCTGGGCTTCACTCATCGTCGTTTCCTCTTCAATGGATCGAGGCTGGTGCATCAATCTGCGTCAAGGAACATCGATTTGACTCGTCGATCAGCCCTGTCGTCAGAGTTATCAACAGTTCGACCAAAAATTGAGCCGATGTTGCAGATTCGTCATGTGAAATCTCAGGACTAAGGTTCACAAGTCTAGAATAACGCGATATTTGTGGATTTACCATTGACGCATAAGGATTGGTTATCGTCATGATGCGAGGTTGGATTAAGGGTTTGCCGACAGCCACACTGCTTCTTGGCACGGTTTTGGCGCTATCGGGCTGCAACACGATCAGTGGCACGATCGGCGGTGTGGGCAAGGATATCAGTGCTATCGGCAACACGCTGACTGGCGTCGCCAATGTCGGGTGCAATTCACCGCGTTGTGGCAGGGTTAAACGCGACTGCGGACCGCGTGGCTGTCGCGAAGCGCGTCGTGTCGTCTCGGAGTGCGTTGGTCGCAGCTGCGGGCGAGGTTACCGTTCGCCACGCTATGAGCGCACGTCTTCGCGCGAGCGCTACGCCTATCGTGACCGTTACAGTTCGCGATATCATCGCAACTGCTGCTAAGCACGTTGTTCACCGAGTAAGCGTCCAGACCACGAGTTCCTGAGATCGCCCGCGCACGGACGTTGGTGCTCCTTCGATCAGGCCGCTAAGATCGGGCTGATCCCTCTCCCGCCGAAGTTTCTCAACGACGTCGCTGCTGACGGCGAGCGGCGTCCCGAGCTCGCGGGTCATGGCTTCGAGCCGCGACGCGACATTCACCGTGTCACCAAGCACGGTGAATTCAAGGCGGCGACCGCCGCCGATATCGCCTTGAACGACAGGACCATAGTGAATACCGATGCTCAGTGCGATCGGTGGGTCTCCGCTCGCCTGTCGTTCGGCATTGAGCATGTCGAGCTCAGCGAGCATGCGTCTCGCTGAAAGAAGCGCATTGGTGGCATCCTGTTCGCCCGGATTAGGCGTGCCAAAGGTCGCCATTAAGCCATCGCCCATATACTTGTCGAGCGTGCCATCATGCGCGAAGACGGCCGTCTCCATGCGTTCGTGAAAGCTACGGAGAAGATCGACGACGCGTTCCGGTGGCATCGCTTCGCTGAGCTCGGTGAACCCTTGAATGTCAGCGAAGAGCACAGCAACCGGCTGACGGCGAACCGCGCCAAGCGGTCGATCCTGAGCCGCCAGCTCGTCCACCAGATTCGGCGAGAAATAGCGAGCCAGATTGGTGCGTGCGCGTTCAATGGTAACTTGGCTGAGCACCAAACGGCGTGCGCGACGGACCACGGCCGCAAGCAGGAAGGTCACCAAAACGACAACAAAGACCTTTTTGTCCTGCATATTGAGGTGGATGAAGTTCGGATCGAGAAAGATGCGAACCGTCGCCTCCATCCCGACGGCCTCGTTCCAGATCGGGTCCATCGATGTGATCACGTCAGGCCTTGCCGCCAGAAGCGAGACGCCAATGCGCCAGACGATGACCGCGCTCAGTCCCGCACAGAGCACCAGGCCGGGATTATAGCTGAACGCCGCCCCGGCTAAGAGGACGAAGACAAAGATGATATTTGCATAGCGAAGGATCATCGCCGGCGGTGGCGGTTCGACCAGGAGTGGATTGGGCAAGAGGAGGGCGATGCCGACCAAGACACCGTCCACGACAGCAAGGACATAGACAAGCCAAGGGCCGCCAACACCCCGTTGCAGGAGATAGAGCTGGATGGCACCCAGCAGCATAAAGACCAAAATCCAACCGTGATAGAAGATGGTCCATATCTCAAAAACGGCGATCACCAACCAGAGCTGGACGATGATCAGGGCCGCCAAACGGATCCAAAGAGCCGTGGTCAGACCTTGCCACTCGGCGCGGGCGAACGCTCCTTTAATGCGCTGTTTCGTCGTGCTGGCGTCGTCCAAGGCTCTCATCCCCCGAAAACCATCTCTCCGCCGTGCTTATCGACCAGAAAGACGAAAAGCAAAAGCTCTTGGATCACCCACCTGCCGACCTTGCGTCTCAGCCAAAACTTGCGCATAACGCCGCCCACCTGCCCGGCAAGGCTGTGTGTTGACGAACAAAGTGTTTTTGAGGAACCCCACATGATGTCCGATTGGATCGAAGAAACCCTGCATCCCGATTTCCGATTCAAGATGAAGGTCGAGGAGGTGCTCTTCGAGGGCCGCTCGGAAAACCAGCATGTGGCTGTGGTTAACAATAAAACCTTCGGACGCACGCTTTATCTCGACGGCGTGTTGCAAACGTCGGAGCGGGATGAGTTCATTTATCATGAGATGCTCACCCACGTTCCCATTTTGAGCCACGGCAGCGTCCGCGATATCTTGATTATTGGTGGCGGCGATGGTGGCATGTTGGAGGAAGCCCTCAAGCACCAGACCATCGAGCGTGCCACGATGGTCGAAATCGATCCGTCCGTGGTCGAGATGTGCAGGCGGCACCTGCCGTCGATCTCAAAAGGCGCTTTTGACGATCCACGGGTCGATCTGGTCTTCGCCGATGGCGTGGACTTCGTCAAGACGACGGATAAACGCTTCGATGTCGTCATTATCGACAGCACCGACCCGATCGGTCCCGGTGAGGTTCTGTTCACCGAAAGCTTTTATGCCGCGGCGAAGGGCGTCCTCAAGGACGGTGGCATCCTGGTCACGCAAAACGGTGTTCCTTTTGTGCAGAGCGATGAACTTGCGCAGACCATGCGCCTGTTCAAGCCGCTTTTCGCTGATGCGACATGCTATCTTGCAACCGTTCCCGGCTATGTCGGCGGGCCAATGGCCTTTGGTTTCGGGAGTGATGCGCTGCGCCATCGCCAGCTATCGCTCGAGACCTTAGAGGCACGGTTTGCCGATGCCGCCATCGATGTACGCTACTACACGCCTGCCGTTCACTTGGCGGCTTTTGCGCTTCCAGGCTATGTACTGAAGACGATCGAGGGCCCTGAAGACGCCTAAGGACCGATCCGGTCCTTTCTGCTCATCCTTGGTGACCGATCCGCAAGCGTGGAGCTGGAGCGTCACGCGTCCTCTTCGTTAAAGGTTGGCGGGCGGGACGCTTATCAGCGGGCACGGAATGCATGGCTAGAGCCGGTGCCCTAACCGATCGTTTCCTCGTGACTGACGTTGACGGGCGACCCCTTGGCCTGATCAACAGCGCTGCCAGATGCCTGAGCACGTGATAGGCTGTCGCCTGTCTCCGCATGACGTGGAGCCCGGGAACCAGGCCATGATCTTGATGCGTCGTATCGGAATTGTCGTCATCGCGATGGCTCTCCTCGTCGTGTCCCTCGCCTGGCTCTCGCCAGTCATGCTTCCCCATGGTCTTCGGCTTGCCGGTGTCGGTGATGTGCATTTTTCCTCGATCGATGTCGGCCTTCGACGCACCAGAATCGAGGGGCTGGCGATCGGCGAGCCGCCGACGCAACACGTGACCGTCGTTGAGGCCGAGTACAGCCTCGGCGGGCTTGTCAAAGGTCGGTTTGATCACCTTCGGATCGACGGGCTTGATGCTCAATTGATCTATCGAGATGGCGCGTTCTCGTTGGGGGGCGAAGACCCTACCGAGCATGGGCTGAACGAGCCTTCCCCCGATGGCGAGTCGGGGGCGGCGTTCCCGATCCTCACCGAGACGCTCCTAATCGAGAACAGTAAGCTCGACATCCAAACGGACCACGGCGCCCTCCGTTTGCCATTTACCGGCGAGGTCGTGCGCCGGGACGAGGACGTTCGGTTCGATCTCGATATACCAAGAGCTGTTTTCGACAGCGCCGATTGGGGACCTATTGAAGCGACCTCGCAGCTCGCCGGCCATCTTGTTGCCGATGGTTCGATTCAGCCTGAACAGATCACAGCAACCGGCCACATCGATATCTCGAGTGCGCGTCTTGCTCTTGGCGAGATCGCCGAACCGATGGCGGCGCGCGCGTCGATCGAGTTCCAGTTCGAGGGCGGCGAGCTCATCCTAACGGGGCCTATCGAGGCCGAAGGTGCCAATGCGCGCGCGACGGGCGAGATTGAGGCCGATGTAACGGTCGATCGGGATTGGCGCCTCGGGTCCATCCAAGCGGCTGACATCGCCGTTGACGTGACGGCGCCTCTGCAACACGCCGTCAGTGTCACCCAGGCCCAACTCGAGCTGAGCGCGAGCGGTGTGCTGGATAATTTGGCCGGCCAGATCGATGTCGAAGTCGAGGGCCTCACGGCGCGGCTCGGCGACGTTGAAATTCAGGGAGTCAACGGCCAACGCACCTTCGATTTTACCGTTCGCCAAAGGCAGTTGGACGTGGTTGCGCGCCTGCCTGGCAAAAAATTCAGTATCGATGGCATCAGCGTTGTTGATCGGGGCGAGGTGGTCCTGGCGACGGGATGGTTCACCGTGGTCTGGCCGGAACATCAAGACCCTTGGCTTCGCTATGCTCTCGACGATGGCCTCATCGATGTTGACCTCGCGCTGGTGGTCGATCCAACACGCATTGACGTTGGAAAGCATCGGATTTGGGGACGTATCGAAGACCTTCATGTCACACTTAGCGGCGATAGGGACGGATCGTTCGAGGGAACCATGCGCCTTCGGAAGGGCCGAACGGACCTTCCGAGCACCAACCTTGCCCTCATCGGTATTGAGAGCGACATCGCGTTCAGCGACCAGGGGCTGGCCCTCGGCGATCCGATTCCGCTCACCATTCGTGCGCTTCGCCCGCTTGGCGAGCCTCGCCTGTTCAAGCCTCTTCGGCTCGATCTTCGCCTGCGGCCGACGGTGGACCAATGGGACGTTGGCGGCACGCTCAAGCTTGCCAATCCTGCAACGGCCGCCCTGGATATCAACGCCACCTATGCCAGGAGCACGAGCCAAGCCAAGATCATGCTTCGCCTGCCTCCCCTTGCGTTCAGCGAGGGCCAGCTGCAGCCGAGTGACATCTCGCCTCTGCTCGATGGTGTTCTTTCGGATGTCGTGGGTGAGATCGCGCTTGAGGGCCAGATCGTTTGGATGGGCGACACGCTCGAAAGTGATCTATCACTGCTGATCAGCGAACTCGGTTTTGCGATTGGTCCGGCACGACTATCGCGCATCAACAGTGTGATCCGTTTCGATCGCCTGAACCCGCTCAGTACGCCGCCAGCCCAGCTTCTTTCGGTCGGTCTCTTGGATGTTGGACTGCCGTTGACCAACGGCCTTGTCTCTATGCAGCTTCGACCCGATGGTCAGCTCGCGGTCGATCAACTCACCTGGCAGCTCGCCGATGGCACGATCCGCGCTGCACCATTCACCTTCGGTTCAGACGTGAAGGACTTGACTATGGTCTTGCAGGCCGAGCAGCTTGACTTGGAAGCGTTGCTTCGCCTAACCCCGCTGGATGAGGTCAAAGGAGAAGGCCGCATTGATGGAACGCTTCCTCTTACCATTGGCGGAACCGCTGCGATCGAAGGAGGCGAGCTTGCTGCCTCCGGGCCTGGCGTCATCCGCTATGCCCCGTCCTCCGTCCCCGGTGTTTTGCAGGCCGGGGGCGAAAGCGTTACTCTCATGCTGCAGGCTCTGGAGAACTTTCAGTATGACGCGCTCAATCTCACCCTCAACGGCAAGACCGATGGCGAGACCAACATTGGACTCCATCTCAAAGGCGCCAATCCCCAATTGTATGATGGCTATCCGGTTGAGTTTAATCTCAATCTCGACGGCAATCTCGCCAATCTTATCCAGACGAATCTCGACAATTACCAGATCCCCGACCGCATCCGAGAGCGCCTTCAGGGATTTGAGCGCTAAGATGGCGTTGCTGACGGCGACTGTAGGCCTTTTGGCGGCCTGTCAGCCCCGCGTTGCGCTTGAGGCCCCTAAGGATCCGATCGTGATTAATCTCAATGTCAAGATCGAACAGGAAGTGCGGGTGAAGGTGGAGAAGGACGTCGAAAGTCTGTTCGAGGATAATGAGGATCTGTTTTAGGAGCTGATGTCATGATGACTGTAGGGCGTCTCTTCCGGGCCGTACTTGTGTTGACGATCATGTCGATCGCTGTCGGAAAGGCTTTCGCTGGACCGCTCGACGATGCGAAAGCTGCCGGACTCGTCGGTGAGATGGCGGATGGCTATGTCGGTGCTGTAACCGACGATGCAAGCGTCCAAGCGCTGATCAGCGACGTCAATGCAGGCCGCAAGGCCAAATATGCGGAGATTGCCGGCAAGCGCGGCGCTCCGGTTGAGGCGGTCGCAGCGATCGCCGGCAAGAAGCTGGTCGAACGGGCGGGGACGGGCCAATTCGTGATGGGTAGCGATGGCCAGTGGACGAAAAAGTAACGCTGACGGTCACCGACCGGCCAAGGTTGTGAACGACGCGGCGGTCGTTCACCCCAGCAGACGAAACGGCTTTTCCTGCAACGCGAATGCTCGCTGAAGGAGCCCTGGCTAAGACATCTCGGGTTTAGGCTATCGATGGATAGGCGTTTGGCGTCAAGGCGCCCAGCCGAGCGCGCGCAGAGACTCCTCGTCGTTCCAGATCTTGGTCATATGGGTAATCTTTCCTTCGGTGAACGACATGGCGTACACATAGTCGGCAGCGACGCTCTTACCGGTGGGTGCAATGGGGCCGCCATCAGCGGTGTGCGTTCCGTGAAAGACCGCAAAGGCGAGCACCACGTCGCGATCGGCATCGGCCGCCATCCCTTTGAGCTCATACCGTCCATCAGGCACCGGCACGAGGAGCCCCTTCATCCATTCGGTATAGCCTTCAAGCGTGCCGACGTCCGCCAAAGCCCGCGCTTGGCATGAAAAGGTCGCATCCTTTGCACAGTATTGCGCGCAAACAGCCCAGCCTTTGCCGGTTTCGCAGGCGTCAAAAAAAGCGGATGCGGTATCAATGATGGCCATGTTTTTCGCTCCATCCCAAAGGCGTTCGTTACGCAATTCAATTCTGTCGTTGCTGCGCGGCGTGCGTGGTCTTCACCAACGATCCTATCGCAGCCTTCCATCAAGCCATAGCGCTACAAGACGGTCACGCGATAGCCGACTCGAGGAAAATGGACCACGACATGGCCACAAAGCGGGTTCTGGTTGTCGATAGCTAGCCGATCCCGACTAACCCGTCGAAGCTGGCCCTCCACCGGCTTTTCGCCGCTGTCGCTAAGCGGAGAAATGGCAACCATCATACCGGGTGTAAGGCCTTGGGGATCTCTGGGATCGCTGGCTTCACGCGTCGGTGAGGTCGTGCTCTTGGCGATGTCCAGCGCTTCCGACGGTGTCATCGGCGTTGAGCGACCATGTCCAAGAGCTGACATACGATCCGACCAGGCTTGCAGCTTTGGAAATTCAGCGAAGAATGTCGGCGCATCCTCGTAGCGTTCCTTGATGAACCAGACGATAAACCACGCCAAAAGATCGGGCATGCCGGGTACATCACCCAGGATGTAGGGACGGCCTGTGTCGAGCCGCGCCTCCAGCCAGCCGATCTGCGCGCGGAATTGCGCGAGGGTGTGAGGCAGATCAGCTCGCTCTTTTTCCATGTCGGCGTTCGCACCGATATAGAGACGCGCGCGATCGGCAACGAAGGCGGGTGGCAGGTCAGCGGCGACCGGGGCGAGCGCCACCCGAAAAGCGAGATCGAACAGGGAGCCGTCGGTCCATCTTGATAGCGCAAAGGGTAAGCCGGCTCCCTGGTTGGGAAAGAAGCTCGGCTCGGGAAAGCGATCTTCAAGCTCCATCAGGATGCATTGGGTGTCGCAATAAATATCGGCGCCGATTTGCATCACCGGGATGCGCCGGTAGCCGCCGGTCATCGCGAACAGCTCCGGGCGATCGGGGAGCCGGTTTTGCTCGACCGAGCGCCAAGCCAACGATTTGAGACCGAAACCAGCGCGGACTTTCTCGGAGACTGGCGAGGGTGGATAGTGGTGCAGGATAAGATCAGACATGGGCAACGGGTTCCTATCAGGGCTTGGTTTCGGTGATGGTAGCGCGAGAGGTTGCTGCTCGGCCATGCTCTAGGCACTGCCATGCCGCCGTCGACGTGGTGTTAGCTCGATTGGTCCCAATCACATGATCGCCGGCCCGTGATCTCTTGCAAGAGCCGGACTATGCTTTGCAGTCTTAAACCAACGAGGTGGACCGAGTTTTGCATCCCCAATCGACCATCCGTGAATGGGATCGACGTTCGCTGATCCTGGGCGCGTCGGCGAGTGCCGCGAGCCTCATGGGCGTGGGGAGAGTTTCCTTTGCCTCGACCGGGGCATCGGCGCATCGGATCGATGAAGCCGTGCTCGCCAATGTCGCTGATCGCGCGGCGCGTCTGGATCAACTCCACGGTTTGATCGTCGTTCAGCACGGCGAGGTTCGGTTGGCAGAA
This sequence comes from Geminicoccaceae bacterium, assembly GCA_028285265.1. Lineage (GTDB taxonomy): Bacteria > Pseudomonadota > Alphaproteobacteria > Geminicoccales > Geminicoccaceae > JANQPX01. Next base: position 388,087 of record JANQPX010000032.1, on the reverse strand, counting down.
GCCTTTCGCGGCTCGCCACTCAATCAGCCCGTCAACGTGAAGTCCGTCTCAAAGACGATCGTTGCCGCCTTGACCGGTATTGCCCTTGATCGCGGTGTTGTCGACAGTGTCGGTCAACGCATGGGTGATCTGGCGCCTCATTTGATCCCAGCGTCAGCTGATCCGCGCGTTGGTGACATCACCCTTGCTGATCTCCTGACGATGCAAGCCGGTCTCGAGCGCACATCTGGCCCCAATTACGGGCGTTGGATCGCAAGCGATGATTGGGTCCGCTACGCGCTCGGCAGGCCCTTCGTCGCAAGGCCGGGGCAACGCATGCTGTATTCGACAGGCAGCTATCATATTCTCGGTGCCGTTCTTGCCGAGCTGGCAGAGGCAAGCCTTCTCGAGCTCGCAAGGATGTGGCTTGGCAAGCCACTCGACATCGACTTCCCGCCCTGGACCCGAGATCCCCAAGGGTTCTATCTCGGCGGCAACAACATGGAGCTCACGCCCTTTGCGCTCATGCGCTTCGGCGAAATGGTGCGTCAAGGTGGACGTTGGAACACGGAGCAGGTGCTGAGCCCGGATTGGTTGACGGCATCCTGGACACCTCGAACCTCGTCACCGTTTTCTGGCCATCGCTATGGTTATGGCTGGTTTTTGGCCTGGGCAGGTGGTCACGATGTTGTCTATGCGCGGGGCTATGGAGGGCAGATGTTGTTTATCGTGAAAGCGATCGGCCTTACCGTCGTCGTCACCTCGGACCCGACCCGGCCGGCCAGGTCCTATGGTTATGCCGGTGATCTCCATGCTCTCGTCCAAGCTTTGGTTGGATAGACCCATACCGGTCCGACGATCCAGCCGTTATCCCCCATCCATATGATCGGATTGCGTCGCGGCAAAGTCGGAGGAGCGTTCACCGCGCCGCCATGCCGCCAGCAGCCGATCGATATTGGTATTGAGGTCGTCGTCGCCGTTCAACTCCATGTCATAGCGGCGACCGACATGGATGGTCTCATAATCGTGCTTGGCACTTCCCTTTGGACGATCGCCGCGTTTGGCTTCTCGATCGATCAGAACGTCGAGGGGACAGTGCACCGCCACAAAAAAAACATCATGCGGCCGAAAGAGTGTCTGCAGAAGCTCGATCCATCCCTCACCCTCGAGGATGTGCTCCAGAATGAGGTTGTTGCCAGCGTTGGCATAGGCGGCGAGCGACATGTGGAAACCGTGAAAGAAGGCAGCCCTTGACCTGCGCCAGTCAAAATCACCCTTGCGAAAGCGCATCAGCGGTAGGACGCCGGACTCGCGGAGATGGTCAATAGAAATATGCCAAAATGGCTTTTCGATCCGGGCTTGCAAGGCGCGTGCAATGGTCGACTTCCCGCTGCTGGACGCGCCATGAAGAAAGATGATCTCGGCCATCCCATCCGTCCCGTTCCTGCCACCCTTATGACGATACCATAACCCAAGCCGATCTCGTCAGGGCGTTGATCGTCGTCGTAACGTCGCCCCATCGGCCTCTTCGCCTGTGGTATCCGGCTTAACCAGAAGGGAAAGATAAAGCCCCAGCAGCGTCGAAAGGATGTTCATGAGGCCTCGGCTCTTGCGGTGGCTGATCACGGCATGGCACTGATGCTGGGCGCATCCGATGTCGCGGTAAGGATCGTCTATGTCACCTTCCCTCGGCATCATGCGTCAAAAGTCACCAATGAAAGGGGCTCGAGAACAGGTCGCGTTCGAAACGCCGGACCCCTAGAACCTCTCGCATCTGAAAGGAGATGACCATGGACGATAAGCTTTTCGAGACCGGACTTGAGCAACGCAAAGCCACGCTTGGCGCTGACTATGTCGAAAAGAATCTCGCGGCTGCCGATGATTTCACCAGGCCGTTTCAAGAGGCCATGACCGCCTGGTGCTGGGGCTTCGGTTGGGGTGATGAGACCATCGATGCGAAGACACGTTCCATGATGAACCTCGCCATGATTGGTGCGCTTGGTAAGATGCATGAGTGGGAGATTCATTGCCGCGGCGCGGTCAATAATGGCGTGAGCAAAGAGGAAATCCGGGCCATCATCCATGTGGTTGGCATTTATTGTGGCGTGCCGCAGGCCCTGGAATGCTTCCGCATCGCGCGCAAGGTCTTGGATGACTGATCCGTCCGATCATGCACGGGACACTGGGCGCTCGGCTGACCGTCTGGCGTGACCACGCGATCGTGCGTTTAGCTGAACACGCGGGAGAACCGTGCCACCATCCTCCAACCTCAGAATACCGACGGCCAGAAAGCTGCTGGCGCCATCATCGGGCCAGGGGAAACCGCATCTTCGGTGGTTGGAGGCAGGGATCGTCGCCTAACGAACATGTGCTGCACACAACCGTCGATCATCACGATCGGAACGGCTAAGCTACCGCCATTCTCGAGCATAGGGGAAAGCGATGAGGCTTGCAGTCTATCAAGGCGGCGCTGTCGGTGGAGGCGTTGCCGAGCAACTCGATCATCTCGCTGAGGTCGCCAGACATGCGGCCGTTAGAGGTGCAAGGCTCTTGGTGTTACCCGAGATGTACCTTACCGGCTATCACATCGGCGCCGATGCGGTGGCGGCATTGGCCGAGCCGGTTGCTGGCCCGTCGGCCGAGCGGGCCGCCGCCATCGCGCAGGCCACCGGCGTGGCCCTGCTTTATGGCTATCCAGAGCGGGGTGATGATGGCCGCATTTACAATGCTGCACTCCTGATCGACCGGGAGGGGCGGCAGCTGGCTAATCATCGAAAGATGCATCTCTTTGGTGAGATCGATCGCAGCGCTTTCAGCCCAGGTGACGGACAGCCGACCTTGGCCGAGATCGACGGCATCAAGGTCGGCCTGCTCATCTGTTATGATGTCGAATTTCCCGAGGCCGTTCGCCTTCTTGCGCTTGAAGGGGCCGATTTGATCCTGGTACCCACAGCGCTGATGGCGCCTTATGACTTCATTGCCCGAAGCCTGGTGCCGACCCGTGCTTATGAGAACCAGGTCTTTGTGACCTATGCCAATCGTGTCGGGGCCGAGCGCGAGCTCACCTATCTCGGACAAAGCTGTATCATTGGCCCGGATGGCGCGGAACTCGCCCGTGCTGGTCGGGATGAGGCGCTGATTGTTGCTGACTTGAATCCCTCAAGTTTGAGCGCGTCACGTGCCATCAATACCTATTTTCAGGATCGACGTCCCGACCTATACGGCGCGCTCGTGGCGGAACGACCGGTGCCACGTGATGTTGCAGGAGGCACCCTATGACCGCCGCGCATCACCCGATGACCGGCAACGAAGCAAGCGGGCGTCCGATCACGAATTTTGGCCCTGATTTTCCCTTCGCTTATGACCAGTGGATCAATCATCCTCATGGTCTTGGGCATCTTCCGGCAGAGCGGCATGGGACGGAAGTCGCGGTGATCGGCGCCGGTATGGCGGGCATCACGGCGGCCTATGAGTTGATGAAACTGGGTCTCAAACCCGTCGTTTATGAAAGCCGACGTCTCGGAGGGCGCCTGCATTCCGAGCCCTTTAAGGCAGCAGAAGGCATCGTGGCCGAACTCGGTGGCATGCGCTTTCCGAGATCATCCACCGCCTTCTATCATTATCTCGACCTCTTCGATCTCGAAACGCGGCCGTTTGCCAATCCGCTCGCGCCGGTGACGCCGAGCACGGTGATCGATCTTGAGGGTGAAAGCCTTTATGCCGAAACGGCGGACGATCTATCGCCGCTCCTCAAAGACGTCGGCAAAGCATGGCACGAGGCTCTCGAGGATGAGGCGGCGTTCAGCGCGATGCAAGCCGCGATCCGAGCACGCGATGTTCCAACCATCAAGACCATCTGGAATGAACTTGTACCAGCGTTCGACGATGTCTCATTCTATGGCTTCATCGCCAAGTCTGCGGCGTTTCGACGGCGAAGCTTTCGCCATCTCGAGGTCTTCGGTCAGGTTGGATTTGGCACGGGCGGTTGGGACACCGACTTTCCCAATTCCATGCTGGAGATTCTGCGCGTGGTCTATACCGACTGCGATGAGGATCAGCATTTTGTCGTTGGTGGCGTTGAGCAGGTGCCAAGATCTCTATGGCAACAACCTCAAGAGCAGCTCGTTCACTGGCCGAAGGGAACCTCCCTCAGCAGCCTGCATTCGGGGGCGCCTCGGCCCGGTGTCGCGTTCTTGGAGCGGCGCGCGGACGGCAAGATCGGTGTGACCGATTTTTGGGGCGATCATCGGTCCTATGACGCTGTGCTGGTTGCTTGCCAGAGTTGGTTGCTGACGACCTCGATCGACTGTGATGAGCGTCTGTTCTCCCAGAAAATCTGGATGGCGCTCGACCGTACACGCTATATGCAGTCTTCGAAAACCTTTGTCATGGTGGATCGACCGTTTTGGAAAGATAAGGATCCGGAAACTGGCCGTGATGTCATGAGCATGACGCTGACGGACCGGCTCACCCGCGGCACGTATCTTTTCGATCTCGGGGATGACAAACCAGGTGTGATCTGCCTCTCTTACGCTTGGATGAGCGATGCGCTCAAAATGCTGCCACTACCAACGGAAAAGCGGGTGCAGCTTGCGCTTGACGCGCTTCAACAGATTTATCCGAAAGTCGACTTAAAGCGCCATATCATCGGTGATCCGATAACCGTGTCCTGGGAAGATGACCCCAATTTTCTGGGGGCCTTCAAAGGCGCGCTTCCCGGTCACTACCGCTATAACCGCCGCATGTACTGTCATTTCATGCAAGACGAGCTTCCGCCCGAACAGTGCGGTATCTTTCTCGCCGGCGACGATATCGGCTGGATACCCGGTTGGGTCGAGGGGGCCGTGCAGACGTCGCTGAATGCTGTGTCCGGCATCATTCGTCATCTCGGCGGTGATACATCGAGCGACAATCCAGGACCCTGCGACCGGTTCAATGAGCTGGCTCCATTGGCATTACCCGACGACTAATCAGCCACGAAGACTGACCATCGGTGTACCGCGGATCGGCATCGAATCCTGTGGGTTCGGCCTTTAGTAGTTAAGCCGTCGTCTTAGGCTTCGCTCTTAAGGCTATAAAATTTCGTTAAAATACATTATATTTAGTGTCATCTGACCGGCCTATAGTCGCCAATTGGTTGATATTGCTCGTAGAAATCTGTGAGATGGCCCTTCGATGTCGGACGCATTTGCCTCCCTTCTGACGCCGTCGATGCCCCTGAAAAGGGGTATGAGACGCGATCCAACATGTTCCTTGCGATCGCTTGTCGGCCAAAGATGCGATGGCGAAGCCTTGATAGGTATAGGAGTCGAGGTGATCTCAAATTATCATCGACGAGACCACCATGGCGCCGCCTAAGGTTACTGCAAAGAACTGCAAAGTCTGCGGTGGTGTCCTCGCTTCCGACCTCAAGAAATGCATTCATTGTGGTGCATCAGAACCCATCAAGAAAAAGGATCCGCCGCTTTGGCCTTGGGCGGTGGCGTTCTCGGTGCTCATCGTCTTGCTGTTGCTATGATGATGGAACCTCGCATGTCAGCGGTTCTTGCGACGTGCGATGAGGTTGCCATGCAGGGCCTGGATTGACCCCGGTTGATCCCAGCCTGCGACCATTCCCAGGCTTGCGGATTAGAGGACGAAGGCGCAAAAACGCGTCTGAAGCTGTTCTAAAAGACGGGTTGCCGCCGATGATTCCTGGGTTTTCGTCGAAGCGTCGCTTTTCGGAGCTCTCCGAGCAGGAGATCTTGGCACTTGCTATTTCCGCCGAAGAAGATGACGGCCGGATCTATCTCACTTATGCGCAGCATCTGCGCGCGGACTATCCGCAGAGCGCGAAGATTTTCGAGGGGATGGCCCAGGAGGAAGAAACTCATCGACAGCGCTTGATTGATCTTCACCAACAGCGTTTTGGCGAGGTGATTCCTCTGATTCGCCGCGAACATGTCGCTGGCTTCTATCATCGAAAGCCAACATGGCTGATGCAGAATCTCGGCGTCGAGCGCATTCGCGAAGAAGCGGCCGATATGGAGCGGGCGGCGCATCAGTTTTATCTCAAAGCGGCCCAACAGACATCTGATGCTCAGACCCGTAAGCTCTTGGGCGAGTTGGCCTTAGCCGAGGCGGGGCACGAGAAGGCTGCCGAACGCCTTGAGGAGGAGCATCTCGCTGGTGACCGACGCGAGGAAGAGGACCGAGCGGCCCATCGTCAGTTCTTGCTCACCTGGGTGCAGCCCGGCCTTGCGGGGTTGATGGATGGATCCGTTTCGACTCTGGCCCCGATCTTCGCGGCAGCCTTTGCCACCGGTGATACCTGGCAGACCTTTCTCGTCGGGCTTGCTGCGTCGGTCGGCGCAGGCATTTCCATGGGGTTCACTGAGGCGGCTTCTGATGACGGTGAACTCTCCGGCCGCGGGTCGCCGATCAAGCGTGGACTAGCCTCAGGGATCATGACAACGGTCGGCGGTCTTGGACATGCGCTACCCTACCTGATTCCCGACTTCAACACGGCGACGACGATTGCCGTGATCATCGTGTTTTTCGAACTTTGGGCGATTGCTTGGATTCAAAACAAGTATATGGAAACACCATTTTTTCGAGCCGCGTTTCAGGTCGTGCTCGGCGGCGCCCTCGTCTTCGCCGCAGGTATTCTGATCGGCAGCGCTTAACGGCGGTTGAATTGCTTCGGCGGTCGCGCGGGTTAGAGTTCGGGCGTGGTGATGAGGCTATTCATCGATCCGTTGCCATTGAAGAGGTTGTATTGACCTCTGTCGACCTTGTAGACCGTCATGCAGTTTTCTTCACCGTCATTGATGGTCTGCCACGTCACGCAATTGGTGTTGTTCTCAATCCGCCATGAACCGGTGTCCTGGCCACTGCCATTCGGGCCTTTCCACGCAATATTGGCGGTGCCGGAGGCATCGAAACTCGCTGTCCAGCGCTGTCCGTCCGTGGCTAGCCCGTTGATCTCGCGCCCGGAAAACAAAAGATTCAACCCGGTATCGTCGAGCTGCTGAATTTTGCTGTCGTGGGCGGGCTGAGCTTTCTTGTTTTGCACCGTCGTCGTCGTGGTCGCTGTGACTTCGGGCACGTCTTCAGAGCCGCCACAAGCGGAGAGCGCGACGGACGACAAAAGAGCAAGTGCAGCAAAAAGCTTCAGGCGCGTAGACATATCGACAATGTTCCCCTCGAGACTTTTTTGGCTAGGGACCGAATATGTCAATCCCATGACGGTCCTAACGGTCAACGAACTAGATCTCTCAACGATCATTAACGTCTGCTATCTCGAATTTCATCCGGTGTTAGAATCGACTCCTTGCAGATGCGATCACAACGACCCACGAAGACGTGGCGGTGTCGGTTCCGTCGTCGATCTATAAGCGGACATTGCTGGTTGGGCTTTGGTGCGCACTGCCGGAATCATGCGGCAAGCGGTTCAGTGCGACACCGGCGATGACGGCGATGACAACGGCGGCGACGATCCCTGCAATGAAAGCTCTCATGTCCTATAACTCCCCGAAACCGAGATACCGTCGGCAACCATGGTCGACCGGACGGTCTTCTTGGATTGATGTATCGGGTGTTCCGGCATTTGACGTCAAGGCCTTGTGGCTTTTTTGAGAAAGGCTATGAGATCAGCGCGGTCTTGTCGGCTCGGCATGCGTTGCAGCGGCATCTTGGTCCCGGGAAGAAGATGATCCGGACCGATGGCGAATAACTCATCAATCGTCTCTTCGCTCCAGACCAAGTCGCTCTTCAACAATGAGTCGGAGTAATTATAGTCGGGATGGCTGCCGGCGGTCCTGCCGAAGAGACCATGCAGGGTCGGTCCAGCACGGTGTCCGTCATCAGGGGTCAGCGTGTGGCAGGCCGAGCAGGTCTTGAACAGCTTTTCGCCACGGGACATCTCGCGTGCGACATCGTCGGCCGGTTGCGCCCCATGAGAATCGACGTCGCTGAGGGGGGCTGACCCGTCGCCGGGATCGCCGAGATCGTAAGTGAGCACTAAACCATCGGCCCCGCCGGAAAGGAGGGTCTCCCCATCGGGCGCAAAAGCAACGGACCAGACCGGTCCCCGATGTCGTGCAAAGACCTTCAGACGATCACCATCGCCCCGTCGCCAGACTCGTACGGTGCCATCCACACCGCCGGATGCGACCAGCTCACCATCTCGAGAAAGATCAACCGCTAACACGGGACCGACATGTCCGTAGAGTGTCGCGGCCGGTTTACTCGATGCCTCGTTTCCCAGGGTCTCGAGGTTCCAGAGGCGAACCGTTTCGTCGGTCGACGACGTGGCGATGAGACCCGACGCCTCATCGTGATCGACGCCGGTTACCGCGAAGTCATGAGCGTTGATCGCCAGGAGACGGTTACCGTCGTCAACCCGCCATATCGCGATGTCGCCATCTGAGGCACCAGCAATCACCGTCTCACCTTCTGTCGAAAACCTGACGGCATTCATGTTATCGCGCCATGGAAGGACGTGGAGCAGCGAGCCAGTCTCCAAATTCCAAAGGCGAAGTGTCCGGTCCCAACCAGCCGAAGCGGCCGTCCGTCCATCGGGGGCAACAGCGACGGCCACCACTTTCCCTTCGTGGCCCTCCAATTGAAGAAGCCGCCGGCCGTCATTGAGAGCCCAAAGAGCGAGCGTGCCGTCGTCGCTCGCGGACAATGCTTGTTGATCGCCGCGTAGAAAGGTCACGGCGTTAACCGCCGCATCGTGGCCTTCCAACTCGACGAGCATGGCCTCCTGCGCAAGGTCCCAGAGAATGATGCTGTAATCGAAGCTCGCCGTCAGCGCACGCGTCCCGTCCTTCGAGATCGCCACACTTTTAACGGGGCCACCATGGGCGTCGAACGCGGCGGAGAGCTGTTTGGCAAAGCCAATGGCCATGATGAGAACCATGGCGACGATGCAAACACGCTGCCTTGGCAAAGACCGCCCCCTCTGTTCGCGCATGGGCATCACCGCTAACTTCGGTTTACGCCTCAAGCTGCACGCCGACACGCGAAGCATCATAGCATAGCTTGACGCTGGGCTCAGCCCGGATTGATGTAGCGAATGATCTGTTCGATGATCGACACATCTTGAGCGGTTTCATTGGTCTTGTCGGGCTCAGTGATCGACCGCGTCGTCGACGGCAAGGATTGCTCACCGGTCGACAATGGTTTGAACTTTGGTATGTGCGGTCCGTTGGTCGGCGCGACGCTAGGTGCTGCAACGTCGTCTGAAAGGGCGCGGTCTTCGAGCGATGACAAAGCTTGCTCGGCGGTGAGGTTCTCCAGCCTTTGCCCGTCGCTAAAGGAGCTGTCCTCGGCCGTGCGTGTTGTTGAGGGAAACGGCAGCCATGACGTGACCCGGTCGATTGTCGGCTGGAATGCTGCTGGATCGATGCGCTGATATCCGAACCAGCCGACGATGCCGATCACAACGACCACAACCAACGGCAACAATCCCATGCCGGATCGTCGTCTGCGCCGGGCTGGATATCGCGCGTTCGATGGCAAGGTGACCGGCACCTTCATGGCGGGCTGACGTCGGCGCCGACCAGCGCCGCCGCCCGAAGGTTGCGGGGATGGTCGGTCGGGTGCATCGCCGATGACAAGATCTTCAGCCGGTGCCCGCGCTGATCGAGCACGCCCGGATGATCGGGCCGAGCGAGGGGCTGGTGCGCGAGACCGTTCGACCGGCTCGATCTCGGCAGGTCGTCCCGTTGATCTCGGCGTGGGCGCGGGTGTCGGAATCGCTTCAAGCGGCGAATCAGCAAGCGCCGTCGGGTTGTCCAAGACGTCCCGGGCGGAGGCCCGCTCGCGACCCGTCTGCCGCGGACGTGATCCGCGCTGTTGTGGGTTCGCTTGGCGAGCATGAGCCTGACCAGTCGATCGGCCGCGGCCTGCCGAGACCGGCTTGGGGGCCCTTGGGCTTACATCGCGGCGGCCAGCCAATTCGACTTCAGGGGCCGGGCCAAAACCTGCGCCGTCGTCATCGAACACGCCGTCGTCATCAAACGCGATGTCATCATCGTCCTCGATGACTGCTGCAGATGGTTCATCGAACGTCATTTGGTCGGGGAAGTCATCCTCCGCTTCCCAGACAACGCCGGAATCGTCGTCCTCGGCGTACGCGTCGACGACCTCTTCGTCGTCGCTCAACTCCTCCGCAGCGTCATCGAGACTGGGATCGAACACCCAATCGGTCTCGGTGTCGTCGTCCCATGTCGCCGCTTCGCTGTGGTCGATGGTCCAATCGGCATGAGCACTATCGTGATAATCGCTATCCTGGCGCTCCGTGTCGGCAGATGAGGTTCGAGAGCGGGTGTTCGTTTCAGGAAGCGTTTCGTCTGCTACATGGCGAGGGGTCTGCGACGGCGGTCGTCTAATTTTCTCGCGTTCGATCTTCGGCTCCACCGCGAGAGCTGACTTTTCCGTCCGAGCATGGCGACGAGAAAGACTACGACTCATTGGTATTCGTCCAGGAGACGGATGATCAACATATTGTTCAGCATTCAAACGACGCCAACGGCTCTCCAAATTGCGACATTGGGTTAACGCGTTACATGGAGAAATAGTTCAGGGGTGCGATCGACCTGCAGATCACAACTATACGACTCGGCAGCAATTTACGTCAATTTTTGATCAAAATATCCAAACTGTGTTGCTTGGAACACGCCATCACCTTTCACTGCGAACGATCGAACAGATCGGATATGAACCTGGCCACATCGTTGCTCAATCGTCACCACCGCTGCGCGCGGCAAGCGCTTCTCGGCCCTTCTCTTCAAGGTCACGGACCCAAAGATTGTGGTGCTCACGCGCCCAATTATAATCGACGTCGCCTTCGCCCATCGCATCGAAGGCGCCTTCCATCCCGATCGTGCCGATATAGATATGGCCGAGGATCACCGCGGTCATGACGACGCCGACAATGGCATGCCAGAGCTGGGCATATTGCTGTTCTTGAATAGGGGTCAGGACCGTTGGAAGTGTCGTCCCAAACCAGTCATTGATGAGCGCAAAGGTTCCGGCAAACATCGGCGGGAACTTGAATGGAAAGAGCAGCGCTAAGCCGGAAAGACTGAGCGAAACACCGCTGACGATCACCAGCCAAAAAATAACCTTTTGACCCGCATTGAACTTCTTCGACGGCGGATGAACGCCCTTGACCAACAAGCCGCCACCCTTCAAGACCCAGATCAAATCGTGGTGCGTCGGGATGTTATCGGCAAGCCAGATAACGAACATCAGACAAATACCGATCATGAAGCCGAAGGCGAGGTAGTTGTGACCGACCTTGCCGTAATAGGTCAGCCAGCCGAAAATCTCGGGGCCGACCAGACTGGGCATGAAATACTTGCCGTACAGCAGATTCAGGCCGGTGACGGCCAAGACGATGAACGTACTTGCCGTCAGCCAATGAACCGCGCGCTCGAACCCGTTAAAGCGAATGAGCCGATGACCGCTTGCGCCGCCCTCGATTTTGATTCGGCCACGCAGCAGGAAAAACAGCGCGAGAAGCGCAACCATACCGACAAGCACCCAGACACCATAGGTCGAAAGCGGTCCGTTGCGCATGGCGCGCCAGAGATCACCTTCAGACTGGATCATCACACCCGCTTGCGCGTCCGGGCCAGAGACGTTCCCGGCATTGCCGTCACGAATCGCACGCCAAAAGTCGGCATCGCTGCTGGAGCCGAGCGAGCCACCTGGTACCTGACCTTGCTCTTGTGCAATGGCGGTGGGCATAAGATCGGGGCCGCGTGCACTCAACAGAACGGTCACCAAGACCAGCACAAGGCAGGCCAAGAAGGCACCGACGCCGATCTTCCGACGCTTCAATGAAGCTCTTTTGGCCGCTGCCGTCATCTTACTCTCCCCGTCCGCGTCCTCTCAAAGGCCTTGATCTTGTTCTCTTCGCCCGAGTGGTCTGTCGACGACCTTGTCATCCCATGATCAATCGCGAGGCCCATGGTAATGGCCCGTCGCAAAAATAACAGCAACCGAATTTCGACGGCTTGGGCAACGCATCAGAACTTCTGCCCTTCCGTTCGAGCTCTCAACGCCGAGCGGGTATCCTCGCTGAGTGTCTCGTCAGGCTGTCCTTCGTAAAGGCCCTTTTGTTTGACCATGGGGCGCCCTTGCTCATCCTCGCGGCAGCCGCTGATTCCCATCGCGACCCCAACAATTGCTGCTATCAAAAGCGCCTGCTTTGCGCCGCCTATCATCGTCCATTATCCCCGACGCTCTGGCTCCTGCTTGTCGTCCAACGACGTACCACGAGAGGCATCCAAGCGCATATTGTTCAACAACTTCAAGGCGTAAGACTATGACCAGAGGAAGTCCAAGTAAAGCGCCTCCCCTCCAGAGACCATGGGTGGGGTGGCTTCATTGAAGGCCTCAGGCTAGGATGCCAGCGCTTGGCGACGGAGGACGCATAGCCTTTGGCGGCTGCCGTTTCGACCGGGCTTGGGAGTGAGAGCTTCAATGGCACGCCGCAATACCCGAAGAACCACGAGGCGGAGGACGCCCGCCCGATCAAACGTGGGATTCTGGGGACGCCCCCGTTCTCGGCAACGAAAGCGGCGCGGCGGCCTTCGCTGGTACCACTTGCTGATCTGCTTTGTCGCGGCGTTCTGTCTTGGCTATCTCGTCGCATTCGGCCACGCCACGCGTTATGTTTCCACCGTTGCGGGGCTTCGCTAAGCGGCGGCGACGGCGTTGCTGAGTGGTCAATAGAAATCCCAGGAGAGAATCATGCCGCGCTTTGCTGCGAACATCAGCACCATGTTTACTGAGTGTCCCCTGATCGATCGGGTACAAGCGGCGGCCGACGCCGGTTTCGAGGCGGTGGAATGTCAATTCCCCTACGAGATCGCGCCTCAGGATATGAAGGCAAAGCTGGACTCTGTCGGTATACCCCTGGTGCTGATCAACACCCCGCCTGGCGACTTCGAGGCTGGTGAGCGTGGGCTTGCCGCTCTGCCCGGACGTGAGGCAGATTTTCGCCAAGCTCTCGCTGAAGCCCTTGCCTATGCAGAAGCGGTGGCCTGCCCGAAAATCCACGTGATGGCAGGCGTATTGCCTGAGGAGTCTGCCGACGGCGAGGGCTTGTCCCTGTTTGAGCAGAACCTCCGCTACGCGGCCTTAGAGGCAAGCGACCGACGGGTCGAGATGCTTCTGATCGAGCCGATCAACACACGCGATATTCCGGGTTATGTGTTGACCACGCCGGAGCAAGCCAGGGAACTTCTTGATCGTCTCAAGGTCCCGAATCTGCGCTTGCAGTATGATTTCTATCATACCCAGATTATGCGCGGCGATGTTGCCAAGGGCCTCGAAGAGTTTTGGCCGTTGATCGGCCATGTGCAATTTGCCGGCGTGCCCGAACGTCAAGAGCCTGATGTGGGTGAGCTCAATTGCGACTATCTCTTTGCTTGCCTCGACAGGCTTGGTTATGACGGATGGGTGGGGGCTGAGTATTTCCCGTTAGGACGGACCGAAGATGGTCTCTCCTGGGCGAGCCGGTATGGCATCTTTGCAAAGTCGACCTTGCTCGCTGACGGAAGCTGAAGCGACCAGCGTCGATTTAGCCATGGGAGCGAAGGATCGTGCCCGGAGTCTGGATCATTGGGAATCCGGATGACATGTCGGGGGCATGGGATCCTTTGGGGTTTTCCCTCGCCATGGGATTGCGCATCATGCATCAGGAAGACGAGCCCGTTCGATCAGCAAGGATCAGAGAGTTCGATTGATGCTGAAGGTCCTGGTCATTCAGTCCATTCATGACGACGGTATGGCGCTTCTTAAGGCGCGCCACGATCTTCGTTACGAGATCGTGGATGGAAACTCAGCCGAGGTCATCCAGTCCAAGATCGCGGATGCCGACGGTGTCACCATCCGAACGGCCTGCCTGTCCGCCGAGATCTTGGATTGTGCCCAACGCCTTAAAGTGGTCTCGCGTCACGGTGTTGGGTTTGACAATATCGACCTCGACGCTTTGAACCGTCGCGGCATACCGCTTGCGCTGACCGTCGATGCCAACGCCACCTCTGTTGCTGAGCATGTCCTTTTCATGATGCTGCATCTTGCCAAGCAAGGAGGGCGCTATGATCGAGCGACCCGTGATGGATCATGGCACCTACGGAACAGTCTCGACGCCGTCGATCTTGCTGAGCGCCGAGTCCTCATTCTTGGTTTTGGTCGGATCGGGAAGGAGGTCGCTGCCCTCTGCAAGGCGTTTCGCATGCAGATCTCGGTCTATGATCCCTTCATTCCAGCTGACATCGTCCGAGAGGCGGGATACCGGATGGTCAATGATATCGCCGATGTGCTCGCTGAGACCGACATCCTGACAGTCCACATGCCGCTCACCGAAGGCACGCGTAACCTTATCAGTACGTCCGCGTTTCAGGCTCTGCCGCAGGACGCGTTCGTCATCAATTGTGCACGCGGCGGGATTGTCGATGAGAAGGCGTTGTATGGTGCTTTGACCTCGGGGGAGATTGCGGGGGCCGGCTTGGATGTGTTTGAGCAAGAGCCGCCGCGGCACGATCATCCCTTGCTAGGCCTCGAAAACGTCGTCTTGAGCCCTCACAGCGCTGGGCTCACCCTAGAAAGCGCCAGGCGGATGGCAGTTTCGACCGCAAGAAATGTGTTGGCCGGAATCGATGGTCGACTTGATCCTGCTATGGTGATCAATCAAGACGTCCTATGAGATCGGTCGCGTTAGGGATGGGAAAAGGGGAAGACTGATGAAAACGGTTCGGTTGACCATGGCTCAGGCCGTCGTCAAATATCTCATCGCCCAGCGGACGGTCATTGATGGAGATGACGTGCCGCTTTTCGGTGGCGTGTTCGCGATTTTCGGCCATGGCAATGTCACCTGCCTCGGTGAGGCGCTGGAGACGGTGACAGATCGGCTTCCGACATGGCGCGGCCAGAACGAGCAATCCATGGCGTTGGCCGGTATCGCCTACGCAAAGACGACAAAGCGCCGCCAAATCATGGTGGCCACGAGCTCGATCGGGCCAGGTGCCTTGAATATGGTGACCGCTGCAGGGGTCGCCCATGCCAACCGCCTGCCCATTCTCCTGCTGGCAGGTGACACCTTCGCCAATCGCGTGCCGGACCCCGTGTTGCAGCAGGTTGAGCACTTCGACAATCCGACCACCACCGTCAATGACGCCTTCAAGCCAGTCAGCCGCTATTGGGATCGGATCACGCGGCCTGAGCAGATCATTTCCTCGCTGCCCCAGGCGATTCGGACGATGCTCGATCCAGCGGATTGTGGTCCTGCAGTTCTCGCCTTGAGCCAGGACGTGCAAGGTGAGGCTTTCGATTACCCTGAGATCTTCTTCGAGACCAAAATATGGCGCATTCCGAGACCACGTCCCGACGTTGAAGAACTTGTGGCGGCATCTGAAGCCCTTCGAAAGGCGGAAAAACCCTTAATCGTTGCGGGTGGTGGGGTGCACTATTCCGGCGCTCATGATGAACTCGCTGCCTTTGCCGAACGGCATCGCGTCCCCGTTGTCGAAACGATCGCAGGGCGCGCGGTCATGGCGCATGATCATCCCCGCAATGCGGGGCCGCTTGGTGTCATCGGCAGCGCCTCTGCAAATGCGCTTGCGGCTGAGGCTGACGTCGTGTTGGCCATCGGTACGCGGCTTCAGGACTTTACCACAGGTTCCTGGACGGTCTTTCAGCGGGAAGACGTCAAGATCATCGCGCTCAACGCGGCGCGCTTCGATGCGACCAAGCATCGTTCTCTTCCCGTGGTTGGCGACGCTCAGGTCGGGTTGGCCGAACTCTCGGCAGGCCTCGCTGGTTGGCAGGCTCCCAAGTCGTGGATCGACAATGCCACTAAGGAGTACGCTGCCTGGAATGCCATCGTCGACCAGCATAGTGGACCGACCAATGCTGCTCTGCCCAGCTACGCTCATGTGGTCGGCGCCATCAATCGTGCTTGTGATCCGACTGATCTCGCTTTGACCGCTGCGGGCGGCCTTCCGGGCGAGCTCTGCAAGAATTGGCGAGCGAAGACCGTCGGCACCTTTGACTGCGAATTTGGTTTTTCCTGCATGGGGTATGAAATCGCCGGTGGTTGGGGCGCGAAGATCGCCGACCCAGATCGGGAGGTGATCGTATTTTGCGGCGACGGCTCCTACCTTATGATGAATTCCGATGTTTATTCGTCTGTTTTGACCGGTCACAAACTGATCCTTGTGGTTTGCGACAATGGTGGCTTCGCCGTGATCAATCGGCTTCAGAACTTCAAGGGCTCGGTTTCGTTCAATAATCTGATCAAGGACTGTCGGATCGAAAATGAAGTTGCCGTCGACTTTGTGGCGCATGCCAAAGCGATGGGGGCCGAGGGCGAGAAGGTCACCTCGATTGGCGAGCTCGAGGCCGCCTTCCAGCGAGCCAAAGCCGCCGACCGGACTTACGTCATCGCGATCAACACCCATCCGCATGAATGGACACCTGGTGATGCATGGTGGGATGTCGCGGTGCCAGAAATGAGCAAGCGAAAAGACGTTCGCGATGCACATGCCGAGCACAACAAGGGGCGGGCAAACCAGCGGATTGGCGTGTAAGTAGCGATGACCAATCTGGGTGGTAGGCCTCAATGCCATCACCTCACTCTTTGTCGTGCATGGAGGTCTCGTTGCGGAGATCAAAGCATTCGAAAAGGCGCTCTATGATATCGCGAATACCTCGACGACCTGCCAAATCCTCATGAGCATTCCCCCCTTCGGTGTGCAGACTTCAGCCGCCACTGTCGACGGGTCTGACAGGTTTAAGTAATCCCGTGCCGCGGGTGCATATTTTGGCCAAGTTCAAGACGCTACCAATCTTATGGAGCCGACTGAACAGGCCAGATTGCCAAACAGACTGACAGCATGATGCGGAAGCTTCTTTACCAAGTAGCCAATTCCGTCCTGACACGGACCACAAACATCTTTGGCTTCAAGAGCTAGACTCTTAAGATGGCGTAGCGGCGTGGTCTAAGGAAAGGAAAGCTTGCCCTCGCACGCCGGTTCGTCGCCATCATGCAGGCCATGTTGCAAGATGGGACCTTGTTCAATGCTAAAGTGACGTAAAAACGACATGCCGACGGTGACACCGCAAAGTTGTTCCGGTGGTGGCGTCCCGAACTCAACGCTTCGAACCATTTTCTGATGTCATGTTCATTCGCAACCAAGCTAAGATTGCAACTATTAACGACGCCACCGCGTTTTTGAAATGTCATTTCAATGCGGCTGCTTATAGCGATTCGCTTTATGACGACTTCGGCGTCCCATTTCCCCAAAAGCTTCGTGTCTCAGCGACGAAACGAAAAGCAGAGTTTTTAGCAGGGCGTCTTCTAGCGCGCACAGCTTTGTTAAGTCTCGGGTCAACGATGGGGAATGTCGATATCGGAACGCATCGAGAGCCGATTTGGCCGAGTGGTTTTTGGGGATCGATCAGCCATACGGATAACAGTGCCGTAGTGTTGGTATCCGCTCAGCGTCATTGTTTGATCGGGGTGGATATCGAATCTGTTGTGACTGATGAGACAGCGAAGTCCATCGCCCAGCTGGTCTTGACGCCAAAAGAACAAGTTCTTTTGGCGTCTGCTCCTGAACACTATGCAACTAATCTAACTGTCGTTTTTTCGGCCAAGGAGGCTTTGTTTAAAGCGCTTTTTCCAACGGTCAGGTGTTTTTTTGGTTTTGATGCTGCAGAGCTCACCGGACTGCCGACCTCTCATTCAGTTACACTCAACCTAACGACAGATCTGCAAGGTGGGTATGCTCGTGGATCCGAGGTCAAGCTCAGCTGGCGCATACTCGACGGAGACATCATGACCTATACCATTGCATGATCGTCATGTTGATCTGGAATGGGATCTCATTGACAGCTTACGCCTTGGTCCAGGCATCTCCGTGATAGGCTTTCGGACTGGGTCTGCGGGGGGTAAATGGCGATTCATGATATTCTATGGCAAAAGCCCTGCAACGTTTATTGCCGAACTCGCCTAAGCGGGTGGGGTCTGAAACGCCGTTCGCGTGCGGGTCTGCCACCACATTGAGACAGCACTACTGATCTTGGCTGGGTCGTTGGCCTATTGAGAATACGCCGATCGTAATCGCTCATTGACAACCGTGATACTGTGAAGGTCGGGCTGACAGTCAGCCTTGAACATCGGTGATCTAAGGTCCCCAATACCTCAATGGCATCAGATGATCAGCAGCGAGCCATCCCCGTTTCTGGTTTCCTCCCTGTTGCGCTCAGTAGTGTAGCGATCAAAGTCGATCGTCAAACGGGGTCGACCCATCAGGATTCTCGACGGCAAACGCATTCAGCGTCATCGAGATCAAGCTGTAGTAACCAAGAATGCCGATCAAATCGACCAGCGCAACCTCCCCGAGCACAGCAATAGCCTTGGCATAAAGGTCATCCGAGAGTTGCCGTTCGTGATGTATCGCGGTCGCGACCAGATAGACTACCTTGGAGGGCTCGTCCTGGAGCGGCGGTTCATCACCCCGCCGGATGGCCTCGATGACCACGTCCGAGATCCCGGCCTTTCGCGCAGGGCCGACATGACTGTACCACTCGAAATTAGCTTTCCAAATCGAGCCGGTGATGAGGATCGCGAGCTCGGACAGGTGGGGGGGGAGTGAACTGTCATAGCGCGCGAAGGCGCCGAGCTTTTGTGCCCGGTCGGCAAGGGCGGGTGAGTGAAGCCAGACCTTTAGGGGGCCAACCACTGCTCCTCTCGGCCCCGATGCTATTTCGTCATGAATCCGCTTTTGTTCATCGCTCATCTGCTCGTAGGGAACATCGCTAAGACGGCTCATGGCATGGCTCCAAAGATCGAATCAGGATCGGCTAAGAGATGGCGGGTTGGCATTGAAGCTTCAGTGCTGCTGATGCGGCTCAGAACATAGAAAAGGCGCCGTGAATACGGCGCCTTTTCCTACCCGTGGGAAATTCAAGATGCTCAGTAAGCGTTAGGATCGCTGAAACCAACAAACAACGTTCTAAAGATAATCCGGAGATCAAAAAGCAGCGACCAGTTATCGATGTAGTAGAGATCGTAGCGAACCCGCTGTTCCATCTTCTCCAAGGTCTCGGTCTCGCCGCGCAAGCCGTTAACCTGTGCCCAGCCGGTGATGCCCGGCTTGACCCGATGGCGCGCGAGATACTGATCGATGACATCGGCATATTGCTCATTGTGAGCGACCGCATGAGGACGGGGCCCAACAATCGACATGTTGCCGGTGAGAACGTTCAAGAACTGCGGCAGTTCATCCAGCGATGTCCGCCTAATAAAGCGCCCGATCCGAGTGACCCGAGGATCACCCTTCGTCGCTTGTGGTACATGATTGTCGATGCTGCAGCGATTGACATACATGCTTCTGAACTTCAGGACTTCGATCACCTCATTGTTGAAGCCATAGCGCTTTTGCCTGAACAGCACGGGACCCGGGCTGTCCAATTTGATCGCGACCGCAATGATGAGCAACAGCGGGCTGATCAAAAACAAAATGATGCCAGCCAGAAGACGGTCTTCGATACCCTTCAAGATGAGGCCCCAGCCGGTGAGTGGCTTTTCGAACACATTCAGCATGGGGATGCCGACCACATGTGACACCGTACGGTCAGGCAAATGAAAGCTGATCATGTCGGGGCATAGACGCACATCGATCGGCAAGGAGCGAAGCGTCTTCATAAGATCCAGAATGCGTTGCTCAGCACTACAAGGAAGGGCAATGATGACCTGATCGATCATCCCTCGCCTTGCGCACTCTACAAGATCCTCAACGCCGCCAAGTACAGGGTGGCTGGCCACTGATGTCGCGCTGTCCGCGTCTTGCTTGAGGTCGGTGAAGACCCCGACGATGTTTTCGCCATCACTGCGGTGGCGGGCCATATGGTCAAGCAACCGCTTTCCGTGGGGGCCTGATCCAACAATGGCAACATTGCGAGCAAGCCGTCCCGCCTGCTGCCATCTCTGGATTTGGTGTCGAAGCAGAATTCTGACGCCGAACAGGCCGACAAAGCCGTAGCTGAACCAAAAGGCAAACCAAAGGCGCGAATTCGACACTAACCAAAATTTATGGAACGTGAGATAGCCCAGGACAAGCAATGCCATCATGACCAGGGCCCAGCAGCCAAGCAAACGCGATGACTGAGCGTACAGGTCCGTCAGCTTGTTGAAGTCGTACAGGCCGGCCAGCTGAAAGATGTTCATCGCAAATAGCACGGCGATGATACAGCCGTAGACTTGGAACATGCCGAGATATTGGAAGTCCTGATAGCGTGTCAAAAAAGCGACAAGAGATGCCAGGACGATGACGAGTGCATCGGAAACTCTGAGAATGCCAACGACGACACCCGGCAACAGCCAATCGCGTCGATAGTGACTAATCCCCTGGAAGATTGAGGGACTCATCATCAGGCGATCACCTGCTCTCAACAATGGGGGAAACAGAAACGGCTTTGATTTCGGCTGTCATCATTTTTGGCGACACTAGATCACCTTTCCGCCTGAGTTCATTGTTACATCCGGTCACCACAAAGCAACCGCCATGTTCATTCATTCAAGGCGCTCATCAACCGACCACTTATTTTCAGCTGTTACGACTGCTTAATTTTTAGTCCAGCATTTGATGCTACACATGAACTATGGCCGCAAGGGGCAGCGCGTCAAAAAACGCTCTTTTTTCCGATCTGACGCCGGATATGTTGCCACTCGACCAAGCGAATGTGGCGCGTTCGCCACAGAGGCAATCAGGCCGTTTCTGGATCGCCACCAAAGGTGATCACTGGTCCGCCAGCGGCTTGGGCATCGGCAGCGTCATGGGTCACAAGGAGTGTAGGCAAGCCTGCGTCGCGCGCATGGTCAAAGACAAAACGGCGGACCCGTTCTCTCAGATCCCGGTCGAGTTTGCTGAAGGGCTCGTCAAGGAGAAGGCAACGGGGTGACGACAGCAACGTTCGCATCAGAGCGACCCGTGCGCGCTGACCACCTGAAAGACTGTGCGGATCTCGATCGGCAAAACCTTTGAGGTCAGCTTCGACCAAGGCGTCCTCCATACGTTTGAGACGCTCGCGCTTTGGCCGAATGCTCACCGGCATGGCGAACAGCAGATTTTCACCGACGGAGAGATGAGGAAACAACAAATCATCTTGAAACAAAATACCGATGCGTCGGTTTTCCGGTGGCAGGCCGCCAATATCGTCGCCATTCAGCATGATGGTTCCGGAGGTTTGGAAAATCGGTTCGAGGGTTCCACAAATCAGGGACAGCAGGCTCGACTTGCCGCAGCCGCTCGGACCCATGATGGTCACAATCTCACCAGGCATGACGCTCACGTCAAAATGGTCCAACAAGACCTTGTCATCGACCCGGATCGAGATTTGTTGAAGGCGCAAGCTGTTCATGATGCAGTGCCGACGGCCATAGCGCGTCGATGACGAAACCGCCAAGCCGGAAGTAGAATGGCCAACGCGAAGCCAAGAAGTGGCAGACAGGCAAGGACGATCGAGAAGAGACCGACGACCCGCCTGTTTCCCCCTGCAGCAAGGCTCAAGGCTTCTGTCGTCAGGGTCGAAAGTCGACCAGCGCCGACGAATTGGGTCGGCAGGAACTGCGCAACGCTGACGGCAAAACCAACGGCAGCAGCAATGAGGAGCGGGCGAAGCAGCATGGCAAGCTTAATTCTGATCAACACATCGACAGGTGAGCGACCAAGCGCAAGGGCGATCCGAGCGTAGCGCGGGTCGAGAGCCCGGTAAGGGTCGGCAAGAGCAAGAAAGACATAAGGCAACACGAAGAGCAAATGGCTCCAGATGAGCCCAATCCAACTGCCATCGAGCCTTGCCCACACCAAAACCACCTGGACGCCGAATAGAAAACTGATCTGCGGAATCAGCAGCGGTAGATAGAGAAGGGTCAGGGCTCCTGGTCCAGGACGGCGATGTTGGCGACTTTCCTGTTCCAGGCATCCTATCACCAAGATCAGGGCCATCATGGTCGCTGACATGCCGACAATGATCGTCGTCCAAGCGGGTTCGCCGAGGCTGGTTACTTGGCTCATCCAAGTCTTGAACGAAACGCTCTCGGGCAGGGCTGAAGGAAAACGCCAGCGACCTGAGATCGACCAAGTCGCGAGGCTGAGGAGGCTGCCGCCAGCCAGCACAAAAACAAGCGTAAGCCCACTCCAACCTGCAAGCCTGATGACGCCTCCGTCGCCGCCGCGACGCCCGCCGACAAGCCAGGGGCGTAGCAATCGTGCGCTCACGATTTCGCCCAAGCGCCACATCGCGATGGCGCCGATCACGATGAAAAGCTGCAGGACAGCGCCCGCTGCGGCCTGAAAGCGCATCGTCAATTCAGGATCGTTGAACCAGCGAAGAATCAAGGGAGCCAGAGTAGGCGGTGTCGTTGGCCCCAGGACCACCGCCATATCCACAACGGATAGAGAAAAGGCAAGCACCGCGTAGATGGGAAGGCGGATCTGGGGGTAAACCAGCGGTAAGACAACCTTGAGCCAAGCTTGAATCGGTCCGTATCCAAGGGACCGTGCCATGCGGATTTGATCCTCCGCGCGGATTTGGCTCAACGCCGCGAACGTCATCAACAACAGGAATGGTGTTTCCTTGACCACCAAACCCACCGTCAATGCTATCCCGATGGGACCCTGAACCAGGGCGACATCTGGCGGCGTTTCCCAACCTGAAGGCCAGGGAGAGATCAGACGTGCAATCCAGCCTGATGGTGAGAGAAGGAAGGCAAGCCCGACGGCCATGGCAAGATGGGGAACAGCCAGCAAAGGCGTCATGGCCCGCTTCGCGCGAAGAAACGCGACCGTACCCTGACCGCTTGCGAAGACCAGAACGGTCAGCGCAAAGGCGATGATTGTCGAGCCGAGTCCGGTCAGGAGTGATAAGCCCACGGCTTTCGCGAGTCCCGGCGCCGCAAAAAGATCCCGCCATGGCGCGATTGTCAGGGAATCGCCCCCTAGCGACGGCAGATAGCCGAACGCCGGCAGCACCGTGCCGATGACTCCGGCAGCGATAGGGCCAAGGAAAAGACTCAAGGTGACGATCGGGACAAGGCCAAGCCAGCCGCGCCGTCCAGGGGGGCGTTCCAAGCCCTCGCCCGCCTAATCAGGAAACGTCAGCACCAGGGTTAACTGCTGAAGCGCCGAAGCCATTCCTCTTCGATTCGGGTCATCCAAGATGGATGGGGTTCCGGCAGAACCGGGGTCAACTTTTCGGGCGGCAAGGTGGCAATGCCACGGGGCAGCTGATCAAAACGAGCACGATCCTCCGGATCAAGCGCTGGGACATCGAGGACCGTACCGTCGCCCCAGCCTTCGGGATCCTGTTTCTTCGCTTGCGCTTCGGGTGACATGAGAAAATTGGCGACGACTTGAGCGCCGGCTTTGTGCGCTGCGTTGAACGGGATCGCTACAAAGTGGGTGTTGCCAATCGACCCGGCTTCGGGAATGAACGTGCGAATGGTATTCGGCAATGTGCCTGCATTGATGGCCGCCGACGCTTCTGCAGGGTTGAAAGCCATCGAAAAGTCGACCTCGCCGTCATCGAGAAGCTGGTGCAAGCCTGGTGCATTGGCAGGGTACGTCTCGCCCTTCCGCCAAAGGGACGGGCGAACGTCTTCAAGGGCTTGCCAAAGCCCGGCCGTCACCTCGCCGAAATCGCTCATCTCAACGGGCCTTTGCAACACACTCGGATCGTCGACGTAAGCGATCATCAGATGTTTGAGAAACGTCGAACCGATAAAGTCCGGCGGCGAGGGGTGGGTGAATCGTCCTGGGTGGTCTTTGGCCCAAGCGAGGAGTTCCTGGGTTGAGCGTGGTGGCTCGGGGACCCGATCGGTATCGTGAAAAAAGACAAACTGCGCCATGCCCCAAGGGGCTTCGAACCCATCTGTCGGGACGGTGAAGTCCAAAATGGTGGTTGGCTTGCCTTCGACGTCGACATGGGCAAAGCTTGGCAGATCATGAGCAAAGGGACCGAAGAGCAGGTCCTGTTCCTTCATCGAGGCGAAGTTTTCACCATTGATCCAGATCAGATCAATCGAGCCTCCGTCCTCCCGGCCTGCCGTCTTCTCCGCGACGACGCGCGCTACAGCTTCTGCGGTGTCGGCGAGCTTGACGTGCTTGAGCGTTACGTCAAACCGGCGTTTCACCTCATCGCCGATCCAATCGATGTAGCTGTTGATCGTCTCATCGCCACCCCAGGCATTGAAGTACACCGTTTGGCCTTCGGCGTCCGCCAAAACCTCTTTCCAAGTCGCGTTATCAGCTGCTTTCGACGGAGTGATTCCCAGTAATACAAGAAGAAGCAATGCAGTGAAGAATTGGGCCATGGACTGTCATCCGGAGCAAGGTGAGTGTACTGCCATGCATTTGGTGAGCGGCATTATAGACAGAACTCGCAGGGCGTCACCCTGGCGGAAGGGACGGTTGAACTAGCTGTGATCTCAAGCGATGATTTCCGCGAACATGGCCGAGCGAATGGTCGGCAAGACCCGTGGTTTGATGACTGAATTGAGAGATCATTAATATTGATCATGCTAGGTAGGAAGATCTCCGGCACGACACAGCGCCTGGCAACGAGGAGTAGACATGGTCCTGGCACACCCTTCTTCGTGATCTCGGCTGTCCCGGGTCATGATTGATACCGTCGCATTTTATGCGCCTTTGAAATCACCCGACCATCCAACACCGTCGGGCGATCGTCGCATGGCACGTGCCCTCATCACCGCGTTGGCGCAAGGCGGGCACGAGGTGACGTTGGCCAGTCGCTTTCGTAGCTATGATCGAAACGGCGATCGCGAACGGCAGATACGCCTAAGGCGTTTAGGCACGCGTTTCGCCAACAGGCTCATCAGGCGCTATGAAACGATGCCGGACACCAGGCGTCCCAAAGCCTGGATCACCTATCACGGTTACCACAAATCGCCGGACTGGCTGGGCCCCGCGGTTCAACAAGCCCTCTGCATTCCTTATGTGATGATCGAGACGTCCATCGCCGGGAAACAAGCTGGCGGCCCATGGGATCTCGGTCACCGATCCACTGAAACCGCCCTTCAAGCCGCTGACGTCATTCTGGCTATGACAAGTGTCGATCAAGCTGGACTCGCACCACTGATCCGTCCCCCGGGACGGCTCACACGTCTACCTCCCTTTCTCGACCCCACGCCTTACCGTGAGGCGCAGCAAGCGCGCGCGCACTGCCGGCGTGAGCTCAGTGGACGTTTCGGTCTGGATTGTCACAAGCCCTGGCTGCTCGCCGTTGGCATGATGCGTGATGATGTCAAATGCCAGTCTTATGAAGCGTTGGCCGAGGTTCTTCAAAGACTGACGGACTCTAGCTGGCAGCTTCTGATCGTCGGCGGCGGTGTAGCGCTCCCCAGGATTGAAAAAGCCTTCAGATCGTTTGGACCAGAACGCGTGCGATATGCAGGAATTCTAGCAGAAGACCGGCTTCCCGCTTGTTACGCCGCTGCAGATGTCTATGCTTGGCCCGCGATTCGGGAAGCCTATGGGATGGCCTTTTTGGAGGCACAAGCGAGCGGTTTGCCCGTTGTGGCTGGTCGAGAAGGGGGGGTGCAAGATGTGGTTCGAGACGGCGTTACTGGCTTACTGACCAACCCGCGCGATCTGGATGCCATGGCGGGGGCTCTTGCAACATTACTGAATGACCAGGTCCAAAGGAGTGCGATGTCGCGAGCGGCTCAGGCGTTTGTCGAGGAGGAACACAGCTTGGAGCGCGCGACAAGTGTGTTGCGCCAAGCCCTTGTCGATGCGGCGGTCATTCGCGACGTCAAGATCGGACGCTGCGGGTGAAGTCATGATGCTTAGGCGATCCAATGCGTACAACGTGATGCGACCGTGCAAGGTGATGGTCGCGGTTAGGCTGGTTAAACGTGATACTTTTGCCGACCCTAAAGGGACGGTTCTTTACCGACACTGTCGTCACTATTTGGTGTAGCAAGCCATGTCAGTTCTGATCTGGGTTCAACATCTGCTCGGCACAGGGCATTTTAAACGAGCGGCAACACTCGCCGAGGCCATGGCGGCTGACGGCCTTGATGTCACACTGGTTAGTGGTGGCCCGCCCGTCGAGTGGATCAAGCCCGAGGGTGTCAAGCTCGAACATCTTCCCGGTGTCCGAGCGCGGGATCGGCAGTTTAGTGCGATGGTGGACCTCGATGGTCAGCCGATTGATCAGGTCTTTATCGCCAAACGGCGTGCCAAGCTCATGGCCGTCCTGGCACGAACCCGGCCTCGGGTGGTGATTACGGAGATGTTTCCCTTCGGTCGCCGTGCTTTTCAATTCGAACTGATTCGATTGCTGGAAGCGGCCTCATCCTTTGTCCCGCGACCGAAAATCTTGAGTTCGGTGCGCGACATCCTTGTGATCAAGAGCGATCAAAGCCGCTATGATTGGATGCGCGACCTGGTGCAGACCTATTATGATCATGTCCTGGTGCACACCGACCCCAATCTCGTCCCCTTCGACTTGACGTTTCCCCATGCGAAAGAGATCGCCTCGAAGATCGTCAATACTGGCTATGTGACGGAAAAGCCGGCGATTGCCGAACCGAAGATCAACAGCATGGCACCCGAAGTCTTAGTATCCACAGGTGGTGGCCGTGTTGGGGCCAAACTGATCGAGGCCGCCATTAAGGCGCGGGCGCAATCTCGCTTGAAGGATGTTCCCTGGCGTGTCATTGCCGGTGGATTTGCTGATCAAGCCGAGCTGAATGCGCTGCGCTCGAAACTGCCGCTCGGGATCATCCTCACCGGACCAAGTCCGGATTTTCAGGCGAGATTGGCGAACAGTCTTCTTTCTATCTCTCAAGCGGGCTACAATACGGTTGTGGAAGGCTTGAGGATGGGCAAGCGCATGGTCTTGGTGCCCTTCGAAACAGCGAGCGAAACGGAACAGAGCTTAAGGGCGGAGCGCCTGTCCAACATGGGGCTGGCGCAAACGATCAGCGAGACCGATCTTACGCCTGAAAGTTTAGCCAAAGCGGTCGATACTGCTTTAGATCGTCCCCCACCGCAGGTCGTCGATCTCAATCTTGACGGCATGGCGAACACCGTCAGATTTGTCCAAGACTTGTTGATGCCGGAACCGGCGGCCCGGGTCCACAGGTGACGGATTGGAAGCCTTTCCATAGAGCCTTGGACGCCGTGGCAGAGCGAGGCGAAACCATCGAGTTTTGGTGGCGTGACGATGATGCTGGTAGGGATTCCCCGGCTTTGAAACGTCTGCTCGACTTGGCTGACCAGCAAAATGCACCGCTGACGCTTGCCGTTGTGCCTGCATGGCTTGAACCGGCTGCGCAGGCATCGATTGCGGCAAGTGCGGGAAGCATCGTGCTTCAACATGGTTACGCTCATGTTAACCATGGCCAAGCCGGTGAGAAGTCAATCGAACTTGGTGGACGTCCCGTTGATCAGATTGCTGGCGAACTCAAAACGGGCAAAGCCGTGCTGGAGGACGCTTTTGGCGCCACCTTCATGCCGATCCTGGTTCCTCCCTGGAACCGGATTGATCAAGGGCTACACCCGTTATTGGGCGGATGGGGCTTTCAAGGACTATCAGTTTTTGGCAAGCGCGTCAGTGCCGAGATCAGCCCGGGCGTCGCTTTGGTCAATACACATCTCGATCCGATTGATTGGCGCGGAACTCGCGGTTTTCTCGGCGAAGGTGTTTTGCTTGAGCGCTTGCTCGACCATGTCGATGCCGACGAGCCCATTGGGTTTCTGACACATCATCTCGTGATGGATGAGGCGTGCTGGGCCTTTCTTGAATGTCTCCTGTCGGCTGTTTCACGCCACCCCGCCATTCGTTTCTGCTCAGCATCATCTCTCTTTTCCTCTCCTCATCTAACTGATGGAGAGGCGGCATGACCAACGCTGGGAAGACACCTCTCCTCGCGATCAAGGATCTTGTCGTCGATTTCCGTGCGGCTGAGGGCTTGGTGCGCGCTGTGCGCAGTGTGAGTTTTGATATCCCAGCAGGAAAGACCGTTGCCCTCGTCGGTGAGAGCGGTTCGGGGAAAACCGTTCTGTCCCAAGCGATCCTCGGCATCCTGCCACGCATTGCGACGATCAGCAGTGGTCAGATCCTCTTTTGTGATCCGAAGCGGTCTGGCGACCCCGTTGACCTCGCTCAATATGGCGACGACCATCCGATAAGACGCTCCATTCGGGGCGATCGCATCTCCATCATCTTTCAAGAACCGATGAGCTCGCTATCGCCGCTTCACACCATCGGCGATCAGATCGGTGAAGCGCTCTTGCTTCATGCGGACGTCGACAAGAAGACGGCGACGAAACGGACGATCGAAATGCTCGATCGTGTTGGCTTTCCCGAGCCCGATCGCGCCTATCAGACATATCCGTTCGAACTTTCGGGTGGCCTCCGCCAGCGCGCGATGATCGCCATGGCATTGGTCTGTGATCCGGCACTTCTGATTGCCGATGAACCCACCACAGCCCTTGACGTCACGATCCAGGCACAGACCCTTCAGCTGATGCAAGAACTCCAAAAGGAGTTCGAAATGGCGATCTTGTTCATCACCCATGATCTCGGTGTGGTCGCGAATATGGCGGATGAGGTGGTGGTCCTTTACCGTGGACGCGTCATGGAGAGCGGCGCCTCAAAGGACCTGCTGTCGGCGCCCGAGCACCCGTATCTCAAAGCGCTGATGCATGCTGTCCCCACGCTGTCGATGTCGGCCAATGATAGGTTAACCCCCCTTCGCGAAGTCAAGACCAATGCCCGGACGTTGATTGGCGGACGCTCCGAGGCCGAGGTGACGATGGATCAATCCCAAGAGCTTGAGGACAAGCCTATCTTGGAAGTGAAAGGCCTTCGAAAGACGTTTCGGACGCGAAAAGGCGGTTGGTTTGGCAACGGCGTGAACGAGATCGTTGCTGTTGACGATGTCAGCTTTCAGATCAAGCGTGGTGAGGCCTTTGGTCTTGTTGGCGAAAGCGGTTGTGGCAAGACGACTGTTTCGAAATTGATCATGCGGGCTGCCCTTCCGGACAAGGGCGACATTTTGTTCCATAAGGCGCCGGAAACAAACACGACGGATCAGAACGCAACGACCGATATTCTTGCCCTTGACGACGTTGGCCTGGAACGGTTCAGGCGCCGACTTCAGTACATTTTCCAAGATCCTTTTCACTCGCTGAATCCACGAATGACGGTTTACGACATCATCGCTGAGCCCATGGTCATCCACGAGATCGGTGACGCAGAAGAGCGAACGGAACGGGTCAAGAAGCTGCTGCAGGCCGTCGGTCTCGATATACGCCATCTCCGGCGTTATCCCCATAGTTTTTCCGGCGGCCAACGCCAGCGAATTGGGATCGCGCGTGCCCTCGCGCTCAATCCCGAATTCCTCATTTGCGATGAGCCCGTCTCGGCGCTCGATGTCTCTGTTCAGGCTCAGATTCTAAATCTTCTGAAAGACTTACAGAGCGAACTGGGCCTGACCTATCTTTTCATTTCGCACAATCTTGCCGTGGTGAAATATCTTTGTCAGCGAATTGCGGTGATGTGTGCTGGGCGGATCGTCGAGATGGCGCCGACCCATGAGTTGTTCGCGCGGCCACTGCATCCCTACACGCGGGCTTTGCTGGCAGCGGTGCCTGAACCGGATCTCGACCGACCCCTTGATTTTGATGCGTTAATGGCTGGCAAGACGTCCGATCCCGGGTCGTGGCCAGACCCATTCACCCTAGGTGCCGACCCGACCTCACTGGTCGATGTCGGTGAAGACCACATCGTTCGACTGACTGCTGATGCCGATGTCCAATCCGTCCTCAATGCCGCATAACTCTTCATGGTCTTCCACCGGTCGCAGACTGGCGGCGCTCATTGCCTTTTTGGTATTGGCGATGCCGCATGCCGGGTTTGCTGAACCGCCGCTTGAGCCGAGCATCGTAACCTTCGACCCGTCCACCGGAACGACCATCGGGAAAGCTGGTGGTGAGATCACCACCCTAGTGGGGCGGCCAAAAGACACGAGGCTGATGGTGGTCTACGGCTATGCGCGGCTCGTCGGCTATGATCGCGACTTCGCGATCCAACCCGACATCTTGAAGTCTGTAGACGTCGAAGACGGTCGGATCTTCACACTCAGGCTGCGTGACGGCCATCATTGGTCGGACGGTGCACCTTTCACGTCCGAAGATTTTCGCTATTGGTGGGAAGATGTCGCCAACAATATGGCCCTCAGTCCAACCGGACCGCCGGCAAAGCTAATCGTTGATGGCGAGCTTCCCGAGGTCACGTTTCCAGACCCATTGACCGTGCGCTACAGCTGGTCGAAGCCGAACCCACTCTTTTTACCGGCGCTTGCCGGTGCAACGCCGCAGTTCATTTATATGCCGGCTCATTATTTGAAGCAGTTTCACCAAGCTTACGCCGATGAGGATCAACTTGCGCAAGCCGTTGCAGCGAACAAGGCGAGGGACTGGGCGCAGCTCCACGGCCGTCGCGACAACATGTATAAGCAGGACAACCCCGACTTACCAACGCTGCAGCCTTGGATGTTGACGACAGCGCCACCGTCCACCCGGTTTGTGTTCGAGCGTAATCCTCATTATCACCGCGTTGATGAGGGAGGGCAGCAGCTACCCTATCTCGACCGGGTCATCATGGAAGTGGTCGATAGCAAACTCATTCCCATTAAGGCCGGAGCGGGTGAAACCGACCTTCAAGCGCGGGGGCTTTTCTTCAAGCACTATACGTTTCTTAAGGAGAACCAGGAACGTTCGGGGTTGATGACATATCTTTGGCAGACGGCACGCGGCGCCCATTTAGCGCTCTATCCGAATTTGAACGCGAGCGATCCGGTCTGGCGTGACGTCTTGCGTGATGTCCGTTTTCGTCGCGCCCTGTCGCTCGCCATCGATCGCGAAGAAATCAACCAGATTATGTATTTCGGGCTCGCCATGGGCGGCAACAACACCGTGCTGCCACAGAGCCCTCTCTACAAAGAAAACTACCGCTTTGAGTGGGCAAGCTTTGATCCGGAACAGTCGTCAGCTCTGCTTGATGACATGGGGCTGAATGAATGGTCGTCGGACGGTCTTCGCCTTCTCCCCGATGGTCGGCCAGTCGAGCTCATCGTCGAGACGGCAGGTGAAGAGACGGAAGAAACCGACCTACTTGAGCTGGTGGCTGAGGCCTGGCTCAAGCAGGGCGTCAAGATTCATGTCAAGCCATCACAGCGAGAGGTTCTTCGTAATCGGATCTTTGCCGGCGACACGTTGATGTCCATTGCGTATGGCCTTGAGAATGGCATTCCAACGGCGGATATGAGCCCTTGGGAGTTTGCGCCGACATCGCAATTTGACCAATATCAGTGGCCCAAATGGGGACAGCACTGGGAGACGAAAGGCGCCGCAGGTGAGGCGCCAGACATGGCCGAAGCCAAGGAGTTGCTCTCACTCTTCCAGAACTGGCAGGCGGCCACCTCAGCAGACGAGCGCGAAGCGATCTGGGTGCGGATGCTCGAGATCTACAATGCTCAGGTCTACTCGATCGGCCTTGCGAGCGGTGTCCTCCAGCCCGTCGTTGCGAAAACAGCGCTGAGAAATGTCCCCAATGAGGGGGTCTATAACTGGGAACCCGGTGCTCATTTCGGCATTTATCGCCCGGATACCTTCTGGCTCGACGAATAGCGGTTTTGGGCTGATCTCGTCGGCCAGCTCGGCACTTCCACGGATTTACCCGACGCGCCCCTGCTTGACGCTAAGCTGGTGTCTTGAGCCCACGGCCTCGCGATGTTGAGCATTGACATCCTTCAGTTGATGCCAGAGAACGCGACGGTGTGACCGCGGACGACATGACCGTCGTCCAAGCGCTTGATGCTAACGCCTTGGTGGATTGTCTGTGCTTGCTGATTGCCATCAGAATTTCAGACTACCTAACAGCTTGACCGAGTTTCGGTTGGTCAATGCGTCACCCGAGTTCAGAAGACTTCTCTTTTGGATCGATTGTTGCGGCGAAGGTCGCGTGTGTCGGTGACCATGTTGACGACATGGCTTCATAGGTTTGATCCAGAACGTGCCCATGGGCTCGTGGTCCGCGGCATGGGTCTTGGTCTCGCACTGCGGCAAGCCGGCGATCATTGGCCCAAGCTGACGTCGACCCTTGCTGGCCTGAAGCTGCCGAATCCGCTTGGCCTTAGCGCCGGCTTTGACAAAAACGCCGAAGCGTTGCCGGGCTTGAGAAAACTCGGTTTTGGCTGGATCGAGATCGGCACGGTCACGCCAAAGCCGCAAACCGGGAATCCCAAGCCCAGAATCTTTCGCCTTGCGCAGGATCGAGCGATCATTAATCGCCTTGGATTCAACAATAAAGGGCTCGAAGCAGCGACGCGGAGGCTTGCTCGTCAAGTTCACCAATGCGGCGTCGTCGGGGCCAATATCGGAGCTAATCGCGATTCGCCGGATCCTGCATCTGACTATGTCACCTGCCTCAACGGGCTCTATCCATATGTCCAGTATTTCACCATCAATGTCTCCTCACCCAATACGCCAGGTCTCCGTGATTTACAGGGCAAGGAACGGCTATCGCGCTTACTTGAGACGTTGATGACCCGCCGGGGAGATCTTGCTCGATCTGGCGGTGAGACAAAACCGCTCTTTCTTAAGATTGCCCCCGATCTCACAGCAGAAGACGAGGCCGATATTGCCGATGTCGCGTTGGCTCAAGGTCTCGACGGGCTGATTATCGCCAATACGACGGTCGATCGCCCAAGCGACTTGGTGAGCAGCTCCAAGGTAGAAAGTGGTGGGCTCAGCGGGCGTCCAATCTTTGCACGGTCAACAGCCCAGATCGCCCGTTTTTACGGCTTGACCGGCGGACGTTTGCCGCTCGTCGGCGTGGGCGGCATCGATAGCGGCGAAAGCGCCTATGCGAAGATCAAAGCGGGTGCAAGTGCCTTGCAGCTCTATACAGGGCTTGTCTACGGCGGACCTTCGTTGATACCGACGATTCTGAATGAGCTCAATTCATGCCTCGAGCGCGATGGCTATCAGCATTTCATCGAAGCGGTTGGTGCAGGGGAAAAAGGGGCAAATGCGACTGAGTCGCCTGAACTGACTTGACGCTGGCCGTTATCTCGGCCTAACGTCCGACGCTGTGGTGATTTGGGCCGGCCGGCTTGCAGACCACATTAAAGAAACTGCTAAAAGGCCGGGACGTCTGTCGAAGACCCTGGCCGAAGGCCGGGGTTTTTTTATGGGATGGACGCCCGTGGACGAGACACGAACTGAGGCAAACAGCGATCGCTGGCATAGCCGGACACTTGCCATCCATGGTGGCTGCAATCGCTCGCAGTTCGGCGAGAATGCCGAAGCTCTGTTTTTGACATCCGGTTTTCGCTACGAGCAGGCAGAGGATGCTGCCGATCGGTTTTCTGATCGCCAGGATGGCTATACCTATTCAAGGCTTGGCAACCCAACGGTGCGCATGTTCGAGGAACGACTGGCGCTGCTTGAAGGAGCGGAAGAGGCGGCAGCGACAGCAACGGGTATGGCTGCGGTCAATGCATCGTTAATGAGCGGCTTGAGAGCGGGCGATCGAGTGGTCGCCGCTCGATGCCTCTTCGGCTCCTGCAATTACATCCTAACTGACATCCTGCCGCGTTTCGGCATTGATGTGGTGCTGGTGGACGGGCGAGATTTGGCGGCGTGGAAGACCGCCTTGTCCCGAGAAACCTCGATGGTTTTTCTCGAAACGCCAGGGAATCCGACCTTAGAGTTGATCGATATCGAAGCGGTCTGCGCCCTCGCTCATGCGGCTGGGGCTAAGGTGATCGTCGACAATGTCTTCGCAACGCCGATCCTGCAGCGGCCGCTAGAACTTGGCGCCGACATCGTGGTTTACTCCGCAACCAAACATATTGATGGGCAGGGCCGGTGTCTTGGTGGCGCGATTATCACGACGTCGGCATATCGAAAGCAGATCCTGCAGCCCTTTTTGAAGCATACGGGGCCAGCGCTTAGCCCCTTCAACGCCTGGGTGATGCTGAAGGGCCTGGAGACACTTGAACTCCGGGTGCGGACGCAAAGCAGAACGGCCTTAGAGCTCGCACGTTTTCTCGATCGTCATGATCAGGTGGAACAGGTGATCTATCCCGGTCTTGAAAGCCACCCACAACACGCTCTTGCTGTGCGTCAAATGGCAGGTTATGGCAGCCTCCTGGCCTTTCGCGTCGGGGGCGGACAAGAACGTGCGTTCAAGATCATGAATGCGCTTCGACTTGTCGCGATCTCGAACAATCTTGGCGATGCAAAGTCCTTGATCACCCACCCAACCACAACGACCCATCAGCGCTTACGGATGGACGAACGCGAAACACTCGGAATTACCGACGATCTGGTTAGGCTTTCCGTCGGTCTCGAAGACGTAGAAGATTTGATGCAGGACCTAGATCAAGCCCTGAGAATCTGACAGTCGTCGTGGCCCTTAGGCCACGCTACGTCTCGTTAGTCGTTGTCGTTGATGGTAACGGCGACCTGGCGTTGGCTAAACGCGATGGATTTGGGATCACCTGATAGGAAAAGATTGAACCTTTCACTCTCTTCACCTTGATCATCATCGATGATCGGCACCTCAACTTCGGCATAGGTACTACCGGAAGAGAAGGTGATGACCCCGCTTTTGGCCTCGAAATCCTCACCGGCCTTAGCAGTCGCTTCGGTCGCTGCGTAGAGCACCACCAGAGGTCTCGAGGCCGGCTTGTCCAGCTCGAATCGGAAGATGACGACTTCGCTGCCCTCATCCACCGGATCGACCAAGGTTTCAATCAGATGCTGGTCGCCTAGGGATGACGGTTCAACGAGCTCAGATGTCTCCTCGATGTTCAACTCGGCGACGGTTGCGGGGTCAGGTGCGGGGCCGCCTGCGCCAACATCTGACTCAAGGGCAAATCCCTCAGCTTCACTGGTCGCTTCAACATCGACAGGCGGCAAGATCGCAGCGTCTGCCTGCTCGATCTCCGTGGCAATGGGGGTCTCAAGCTCGCCCTCGACCGGCTCAGCAACTGTGGTGATCTCGACAGGATCAGCTTTGGGCCGTGCGTTCACTGCACTATTCGATCGGCTTGCCAAAACTTCGCGATCATTGAGCAGCAGGCGATAGACGCCATCTTGCCAACCCAGAAAGTCACCGGAGATCCGTGTTCCGTCTTCGATTTCAAAACTGACGGATTGGACCTGGGCTCTTGAGATGGGTGAGGCGAAACCTCCTAACAATTTGAGCGTCAGAATCGACCCAGTGGCATGGAGAATTTCGCCAGAGAGTGTTTCCCCATTGACCATGATGAAGCTGGGCACACTCTGCATCGTCATCACCTGCTGAACAGGCTGATCGACCGGTTCATCAACAGGAGCTTTAGCGACGGTGACGGCTTGATCGATCAGCTTGCCATCGGCAATCCGGACGATGTTGCCAGCGGAGCGAAGTTCGAAGACTCCGCCTTTCCAGCCCAGCAACTCACCTTCGACTTTGCTACCATCAGCCAACGTGAGCTCCACACGTTCGATAAGACCGATGCTGGTAAGCTGGACGCTTCCACTTGTCGCCAATGTCAGTGTGTTGATAGTCCCGGCGACGACTGTGCCTTCGATCACTTCTCCCGTACTCAAATAGAAACTGTCTGCCAACGCAGATGGAACCTTGGTTCCCAAGACGAGCACGCATGCGGCCAGGCCAACCCCCGCACCAAACTGACCCCGAGCAATCATCCAACTCAACTCCGCAAACTCAGACGCGATCATCGATCGCTTATCCGCCCTCTCCAACACGAGAAGGCATGCTCCCTGTTTGGCGCATGTTAATGGATAATTCCAATCGATGTTCAACCGCGAATATTTGCCGATTCGACTCATTCGTCAATCAACATCGACATCGAGAGGCAAATTCAGTCAAGTTTATACTTAGAGGTAGATTTTAATTGCGATGAAAGCGCTTTTTAGTTGTTTTGAGTTTCCTTGCGCATGGAAATAGCGATGAGGATCTATTCTTTTGCCTCTTGATCAACCCGATCGCGACGCGCGGGGTCGAGCGGCATTCGGCCCCCGCTGGCATCGCTCATCCGCAATCGTAGTTACCAACTGCCGCTGTTTTCCATGGACGCCCAGGGTTCGGCCGCTGGCAAGGCCTCGCCGCGTTGCAATAGCTCGACCGAGATACCATCCGGCGAGCGAACGAACGCCATACGACCGTCGCGCGGTGGGCGGTTGATCGTGACACCGCCGTCCATGAGGCGTTGGCAGGTTTTGTAGATGTCATCGACGCGGAACGCGAGATGACCAAAATTGCGGCCGCCTGAATATTCCTCAGGCTCCCAGTTATAGGTGAGCTCGAGCAGCGGTGCATTTCGCTCGGCTGCGAGATCGGTATCGCCGGGTGCTGCAAGAAAGATCAAGGAGGCCTTGTAGGTGTCATTGTCGATTCGACGGGTCTGCACCAAGCCCAGCTTGTTGCAGTAAAAGTCGAGGGACTCATCGATATCGGTGACCCGGACCATCGTATGCAAATATTCCATCGCCATGCCGCTCTCCCGTCGTGCCGTATCATACTCGCCATAAGACATAGGCGTTCAAGGCGTCCGTCGAAAGACATCGATCGATGACCGCGTCAAAAAAACATCAGATGAAAATCGGGGCCGTGAGACTATTCGCCGACCCAGCTTCTTCCTAGACTTCCACGCTGACGCGGGTTTGCTTAAAGACGAGAACAACGAGAAGCGGAGACATGGCGATTATGAACGGTGCTGAGCTTCTGGTGCGAAGCTTGATGGCTTCGGACATCGAGGTTTGTTTTGGCAATCCCGGAACATCGGAAATGCACTTCCTCGCCGCTCTCGACCAGATTGACGGTTTGCGCTCCGTCCTCTGTTTGTTCGAGGGTGTCGCAACAGGGGCTGCTGACGGCTACGCGCGCATGATGGGCAAACCAGCTGCGACCCTTACGCATCTTGGTCCGGGCCTCGCAAACGGCCTTGCTAACCTCCACAACGCGAGACGCGCGCGTTCTCCCGTGGTCAATATTGTTGGCGACCATGCGACGTACCACAGGCAGTACGACTCACCCTTAACCTCAGATGTTGAAGCTGTGGCCAGCACCTTTTCTGATTGGGTGCGCTCAACGTCGAGCCCGTCATCGCTGGCCAGTGACACCGCCGATGTGGTTCTCGCAGCGCGTACGCCGCCTGGGCGTGTGGCAAGCCTAATCCTTCCTGCTGATATCGCCTGGACGGCGAGCCCAGACGCGGTCGACATCAGGCCTAACTGGCCCGCTCCAGCCAATGTCCCTGATGAACGGATCGCCGAGGCGGCGACGGTCCTGAAAGGACCGGCAAAGAGCCTTCTTTACATGACCGACAAAGCGTTGAGCGACCGTGGGCTGAACGCGGCAAGCCGGATCGCGCAAGCGACTGGTGCAGATCTTATGACGCCGATAAGTAATGCGCGGATTGAACGTGGCGCGGGGCGCGTTGCCATCGGCCGATTGCCGTATCCCGTCGAGCAAGCTCGTGCCGCACTTGAACCCTATCACCATATTATTCTCGTCGGCGCGGCTGAACCGGTCGCCTTTTTTGCCTATCCTGATCAACCAAGTCGGCTCGCCACCGAGGGGACGACCTGTCTGGAGCTGGCTTCGGCCGACGAGGATCTACCGGAGGCGCTAGAGCGGCTGGCAGAACGGGTGGGCAGCGACCAGGTGCTGCCAAAGCACGAAGCTCTCGAGCGCCCGGCAGCACCAACTGGCTCCCTTGCAAGCGATAAGATTGCGATAGCCGTCGCTCACCATCTCCCGGAAAACGCCATCGTGGTTGACGAGTCCATTAGTACCGGCCGTCATTTCTTTCCCTTTACCAAGGCGTCAGCTCCGCACACATGGCTGCAGATTATTGGCGGCGCCATTGGCACGGGGCTGCCATTGGCAGTTGGGGCTGGGGTTGCCTGTCCCGATCGAAAGATCTTGTCGTTGCAGGCCGATGGCAGCGCGATGTACACAGTTCAGGCGCTCTGGACGCAAGCACGCGAAGGTCTCGACGTGACCACTGTCATCCTATCGAACCGAGCATACGCGATCCTCCAAGGTGAGATGGCGAAAGTTGGGGTTGCTGATCCTGGGCCGACTGGCCGGCGCATGATGTCCCTGGACGATCCGCCGCTTGATTGGGTCGCTCTTGCAAAAGGCATGGGGATCGGGGCAATCGCTACAGATGACGCGGCAGCGTTCTGCCGAGCGCTGGGCGAAGGGCTCGCTACGCCAGGGCCGTTCCTGATCGAGGCGCAACTATGATGGTTTGTCGAAGGTGGTCGAGCAGGCAGCCTTGATCAATTCGACGACGAACCGGATGGCGCGCAGGCCGTGCGCTCATTCCCATGAGGTCATGGAGTGCGCCGAGCTCAGCCGGCCCCACTTGCGAGAAGTCGTTTGGCCGTGACTTCATCGGTAATCAACGTTCTTGGCTGTAGGGATCGAAGGGCTGCGAGCATGATCGCGGTCTTTTCCGCGCCGCCGGAGAGCAGAACTTTGTTCGGAATGCGTTTTAGTCTGTCGATCGGCATGGCTATGGACCGAGCATTGACGGGATGGTCAACCAGTTGGCCTTGCTCGTCGAGAAAGTTGTAAAGAACGTCACCGACGACACCCGCTTTGGTCATCGATTGTCGTTCCGCTTCTGATACGTGACCGACTCGGTACGAGGTGGTCAATGACGAAATGCCTCCACAGGACAGCAGCGCGATATCACAGTTCTCCGCCATGCTAAGGA
The DNA here is from genome assembly GCA_028285265.1 of Geminicoccaceae bacterium. Lineage (GTDB taxonomy): Bacteria > Pseudomonadota > Alphaproteobacteria > Geminicoccales > Geminicoccaceae > JANQPX01. The sequence continues at coordinate 349,257 of JANQPX010000032.1, read as the reverse complement.
TTTGCTCGAGTCCGCAATGTTCGAGAAGGGCATGCTTGGTCTGAGGCGAGTCGACGATCGCTGGTGCAGGAATCAGGAAGCCTTCGGCATTAAACAGTTCGGCGAACTGCCAAGCGAATTCGGCTGGATTGAAGCGCCGCGCCTGAGCGATGCCGCCGAGAAGAGAGATCACCCGAACGCCGTCGAGGGCACGGCCTTCTACGAAAGGAAGCGTGCTATGCAGGGTTCTGCCCCAACCGACGCCGACCGTAAGATTGTGACTCATCAATTCGGAGATATAGGCGCCCGCTGCCGACGCGATCGCTCGTGTGGGATCACTATTTTCAGCCGAGAATGGAGCGACGATGGCCTGTTCTAGGCCAAACGTTTCCTCGAGCGTTCGCTGAAGTTCGAGCAACGGGGCGATGTCAGATTTGATACGAATGATCACCTCGCCTCGAGCACGCGCTTCGGACAAAAGGCGAGTGATCATGATCCGGTTAACGCCCAGCTTTTTGGCAACATCCGACTGGGTGAGCCCCTCGACATAATAAAGCCAGGCTGCGCGTATCCGAAGCTGATGATGGGGATCTCGTGTCGAACGACTTTGGGCAGCGTCCGATCCGTTTATCGAAGCATCCAGCATGGCACGCATTCCAGCTCCATCAAGCGTCGAACCTGTTATCATAAGAGGCGTCGCAGAATCTTTCCAACTTCTTGCGGCGCCTCGATCTGCGGTAGATGGCCGACGTCTTCGTAAAGGTGTAACGCGACCTCCCCCGGCGCTCGAAACGCATGCCGCCAGGGGATGATGGCGTCCCGCTTACCCCAAATGATCTGGGTCGGGACATCGATCCGACGAAGCGCAGCTCTGAGATCGAAGGCCTGAACGCCGTCGGGAAATAGCGTCTCCAACAGCGCCATTTGTGCCGTCCGAAGCGCGGGGTCCTGGCGTTGGGCCATGGCAGCATGCGCATAGTTGTCACTGATCATCGTTTCGTCAGCGACCAGGATTCTTAACCAAGGTGCAAGACTTTCAGCCTGTCTTGCCCGACAGATGCCCGCGAGCGGTGCCCAGTTGATGTCAGGGCCGAGCCCTGCAGGGGCGATGAGTGTGAGGCTTCGAATCCATCGCTCTCGTGTGTCGGCTAATGCCAGAGCGAGTGCGCCGCCCAGGCTGTGACCGATGAGATGCGCTTGTTCCAAAGCAATGCTATCGAACGCCGCTCGGGTATCTCTCATGAGCGCTGCGAAGCTTGCGATGGGGCGTTTTGGGGATCGACCATGGCACGGAAGATCGATGCGTATGATTGGCCTATCACCCAACTCCTTTTCAAGCGGTGCCCATGATGCACTATCGCTAGCGAAGCCATGGATAACAACGATGGGCGTTCCGGTCTTTCCGGCAGCGTGCGTGATCGAAAGCGTGCCGGGTTCGTGAAGGGCTTGTGGATCCAGCTCATGCCGAGTCTTGAGCGCCAAGCGCACATCGGCCGCCTGGATCCGACCCCTTGCGCCCGTGCCGTCGGTCACGCTGAGGTCGACCCCGGACTGACTTGCCAGCTTACGTGCGAGCGGCGTCGCCCGGACTTTCCCCGATGGATTGTCGTTCGACACCTTGTGATCTGATGGTGCCGATGGAGCGGCCGACGTCGACCTACCTCCGGATGGCTCCGACACGTCAGGCTCGTTCTTTTTGTCGACGGGTTCACCTTCCTCATACAACCAAGCAACAGGGCGTCCGATCGGTACATCGACGCCGGGATCAATCCTATGGTGAAGGATGCCAGACGCGGGTGCTTCCACCTCCATGGCTGCTTTGTCAGTCTCGATATCGAAAAGGGGGGCGCCCTTCTCTACCTTGTCACCCGGCGCCACATGCCAGGCGACGATCCTGCCGCTCGACATGTCCATGTCCACCTTGGGCATGATCACCTCGATGGGCATCAAAGGCGTCCTTCGGCGAGGCCCCGTGCTGCCTCGACGATGTCGGGGATCTGTGGCACCACGGCTTTTTCAAGCTCAGGGTTGTAGGGAATAGGGCTGTCCTCACCGCCGAGCCTGACAATCGGCGCGTCGAGAAAATCAAAGGCGTCGCTCTCCGCGACCATGGCGCTGACCTCAGCACCAATACCGAGAGTCTTCACCCCTTCGTAAACAACCATAAGCCGTCCAGTTTTGCGAACCGAAGCGAGCACTGTCTCTCGGTCCATAGGCCTAACCGAGCGCAGGTCGATCACGTCAACATTGATGCCTTCTTCAGCCAGGGTTTCTGCTGCCGTCAACGCCTTTTGGACCATGATTGACGTCGCCACGATGGTCAGGTCGTCGCCGTTTCGTCGCACGGCTGCCTTGCCGATTGGCGTTCTGTAATGTCCCTCGGGGACGGCGCCTCTCATCTTGTAGAGAAGCTTGTGTTCGAAGACCATCACCGGATCAGGATCGTCGATAGCGGCGAGCAGAAGGCCCTTGGCATCCGCGGGTGTCGACGGCTGGACGACCTTCAGCCCCGGGACATGACCAAACCATGCTTCAAGGCTCTGGGAATGCTGGGCGGCGGCGCCTGTACCGGAGCCCGAAGGAAAGCGCATGACCACGGGCACCGAGACGGCTCCGCCGATCATATAATGTAGTTTCGCTGCCTGATTGACGATCTGCTCCATGGCAAGGGTAGCGAAGTCGGAAAACTGGAATTCGAAGACCGGGCGCAGGCCGGTCAGGGCCGCGCCAACCGAGATGCCGGCACCGCCAAGCTCGGAGATCGGCGTGTCGATGACGCGCTCTGGTCCGTATTTCTCGAAAAGGTCGCCAGTCACCTGAAACGCGCCGCCATAAACGCCGATGTCTTCGCCCATTAAGACCACGGCAGGATCACGCGCCAGAGCGAGGTCCATCGCTTCCCGAATGGCTTCGGCATAAGACAGCTCGCGGTGGGCTGCGGTGTCCTCGACCGTCATGCGGCCGGCGTCTCTGTGTAGACATATCGCGTTGCCTCTTCGATTCGAGGCGAGGGGCTATTCATGGCGAATGTCATGGCCTCGTCGATGATCCGATCGGCTTCTGCCTCGATCCCTTGAAGCTCATTGGTGGACAGGATCTTATGGTCGATGAGCATGGCAGCCATGCGCTGGACGGGATCTTGTGCCTGCCATTCGGCAATTTCGGCCTTGGTGCGATAGCGGTTGCGATCCGATTTGGAATGTCCGCGCCAGCGATAGGTGAGGTTTTCGACCAAGCTAGGCCCTTCGCCGTTCCGTGCGCGATTGACGGCCCTATCAACAGCTTCGGCCACAGCCGAAAAATCGTTGCCGTCAACGGTCGTACCAGGCATCGCATAGGCGGCAGCACGGTCGGCGATGTGCTTGACGGCCGTGGAACGCTCGACCGATGTCGACATGCCATAGTGGTTGTTCTCACAGACAAACACGACGGGAAGTTGCCAGATCGCAGCGACGTTGAGAGCTTCATGGAACGCCCCTTCGTTGTTGGCTCCATCCCCGAAGAAGCAAACCGTCACGGCGCCCGTCCCAAGCCGTTTCGCGGACAGTGCCGCCCCGACAGCAATTGGCAGGCCGCCGCCAACGATGCCGTTGGCGCCGAGATTGCCTTTCTCGACATCGGCAATATGCATCGAGCCACCACGTCCCCTGCAGTAACCCGTTTCCTTGCCGAAGAATTCGGCGAACATTTTGCCAAGATCTGCCCCTTTGGCGATGCAGTGGCCATGTCCGCGATGGGTGGATGTGATCTTGTCGTTGTCGGAGAGCGCTATGCAGGAGGCGACGGCGGATGCTTCCTGGCCGATTGAAAGATGCATGGTCCCGTGGATGAGGCCACGCATATAGGCATCCTCGGCGCCTTCCTCGAACTTTCGGATCAAGACCATTTTCAAGAACGCGTCGCTGAGCCGCTCCGCGCTGTAGGTGCGAACCGCATAGGGTAGATTGACGTCATGCATCGACCAGCTCTCTTCCATAGACCATTTCGTCCTGTCGGCGACGAAGCTCAACGATGCGGGCGGTATCCGGCACCGCGGTGTTCTCGCGGGTTATCAGTTCACCTTGTTTGATGGCGGTCTTGGCCTTGGCACCGGTTAACAATCCTGCCGGCAGGACTTTTGCTGCTCGTGCGCGAGAACTTTCCATGGCAAAGGCGCGATAGGTGTACTCGCCGATTTGGTCGAGAATTTCTCCCGGTGCGATATTGCGCTTGGCGACGGCTCCGACTTCGGCCACAGGCTGATCCAGAGGCACCATGTCAGCCTTGCCATAGAGAACTGCTCGGGCACAGGTGAGCGGCACTTCAAGCGACGTCAGATGGTAAGGTCGAATGAACGCATAATAGGGACCATCGCCCATTTTGAGGTCGGCGAGCCGCTCCTGAACGCGGGGATGCTCGGCCTCGGCGATGACAAAGACACCTGGCGACACGCCTTTGCCGATGGAGTAGTCGACCCGGCCAATATCAGACAGGAGGCCCCCGTCCCTTTCCGGGATTAACGTGGTTGCGAGATCCTTTGGTCCAGCAGCGGGGCCATGCATTCCGTCGCAGTCGGGGATAAGGCCCGTCGCATTGGCGACGGCAACCATCTCCACCATCGTCTTCGAACCGTCGACGAATTCGACAAGGAGCCTCGGGTTCATGTTCCGCCTAGCCGCCTCTTCGGCGTAGCCGTCGGGTGTCGCGTCAATGTTGAGCGGGTTGTTCTTGCCCTTGCCAGCACAGACGATCTTATGACCCATGGCCGATACAAATTCGATCAACTCCATGGTCGATGATGGCTCATCACCGGCGCCAAGGCTGTAAACGACGCCCAGGCGATCGGCCTCACGCCGGAGATAGGCGCCGATCGTGACATCAGCCTCGACATTCATCATCACCAGATGTTTGCCACGTTCCATCGCACGGAGCCCGATTTCGGCGCCCACAGCGGGGACACCCGTCGCGTCGATCACAACATCGATGAGGCCCGATTCGAGAAGAATTTCCGCGTTGTCAGTGACCGCGACCTTACCCATCTCGATCGTTCGGTTGAGAGCATCGACGCTGGCCACATCCCGACCGTGACCTTCCTCTGCGTAGGCAATTTCCACGGCGTCATGGGCAGCGGTAACATTGATTTCCGAAATGGCTGCGATGTCGACGCCATCCATCATGGCGGCCCGCGTAACGATATCCGTTCCCATTTCGCCCGCTCCGACAAGGCCTATGCGCACCGGTCGTTCATCGGCGGCGCGCTCTGCTAAATCCTTGGCGAGACCAGTAAGTGCGATATTCGATGCCATGGTCGAAAGCCTCTTCCTTGGTACAATGAGTTATGAATCTGGAACTTTCGTGCAGGTGTCAACACAAATGTTCATAACATTCGAATCGTGACAGATTGATTGCTGCAGTGCATCATTCATCGGGATGTCACTCATCTTGTTTCCTGTTGACATCAGTCATAAACTGAACAATCGTTTTTTCTAACATTCATTTGTTCAACTCGTGCTCGGCTGAGCAACATGGTAGGCCTGTACATAGAAAAGATGTGCGGATCGACCAACAAGCATCCACAAACAGACCATCAAGGGAGGAACTCGATGGGCATTCCAGGACGTTTCAAACGGCGCTCATTCCTGAAAGCCAGCTCGGCCATGAGCATTGCGGCAATCGGCTCGACGTGGAGCTCGAAACTATGGGCCGATGGACATTTGCCCGATCCGCAAAGCGTTCTCGATGAGATCTCGATCTCGAAATATGTGCGCGAGGACTATCGCGATCTTTATGGGATGTCCGATGACAAGCCGATTTGGGACAACAGCAAGGATTGGATCCGAACGGTCGATTGGGAAGCGGTTCGAAGCGAACTTGCCGGAACCACCGTGCGCTTCGCCATCGGCGCTGCCGACCAGGAGTCGGCAGCCGAAGGTCTAACACCGTTTGAAAAATTGTCTGGCATCACCGTCGAGCTCGTGCCGATCCCAGACGACAGCATGTATGACAAGGTGCTCGCTGAGTTCATCTCCGGTAACGCATCGTTCGACGCCTTGCAGTTCTTTTCACCGTGGATGGGTGATTTCGCTGCGCCAGGCTTTCTCTATCCGTTGGACGACTTTGCTGCAAAATGGACCCTGCCGCTGGATGACTTCTATGACACCTACCGCCTGAATTACGGCTTCTTCAACGGAACCATGTACGGAATTCCGTTCGACTGCGACATCCAGATGGTACATTTGCGCAAAGGTTATGTTGAGCAAGTTTTGGGTGGTTCGATCGACAAAGTCAGCTCGGTGCCGACCTATGACGAGCTGATTCGCTTGTCAGCCGAGTTGAATAAGGTGGAGCCTGGCGTTGCCGGCGTCGGTCTCATGGCCGCCCCAGGTTTCTGGTCCACTTACACATGGGAGCACATCGCGGCGCAGGCTGGCATGATGTTGTTCGACGAGAACTGGGAACCGATCTTTAACGGCGACGCCGGCATGAAAGGCCTCGAGATCATCCTTGAACTCGCGAAAAATGCCAATGAAGGTCATGCGGGTGCCGGATGGCCCGAAAATCGTGCTGCTTGGCTCGGCGGTCAGGTCGCGACCAACATCTCATGGCAGGACAGCGGTACCCAGGCGATGCGTCCAGATCAGTCGCAGATCGTTGACGATTTTGTGACGATCTACGAGCCGCGCATCGATGGTGGACGGTTTGCACCACCAAACATCGCTGGCTCGACCTCATGCGTGTCCGCGTCGGCGCAAAACCCAGAGGGTGCCTTTTTGATGCTCGCATTTCTTACGACATCGTCGATCATGGCGATGAACGAAGCGAATGCGAACGGTGTGGCACCGGGATACAAATCGGTCCTCACCAATGAAAACCTCCACGAGGTGTCCCAGCCTGCAAAGGTCTGGGCCGATAGCCTCGAGCATGCTTGGTGTGCACCGCGACTGCCTGGTGCCTTCCCCATCGAGCAGGCAATTGGCAATGAGATCAACCGTGCCGTGGTTGGCGATATCACAGCCAAAGAGGCGCTCGACAATGCCGTGGCTGCCGTTAAGCAGATCATGACCGAGAACGGCTTCTACGCTGGCAGCGATCCCGTCGAATATGCTGCCGCCGCGCCAGGCCTCTATGTCGGGGATGGCAAAGACCTGCCGATCTAAGGATCCGGCTTTTGCGACGGCAAGACAGCAAGGGCATCTCGATTTGAGCAATCCTTCTCTGTCCGAGGCTGGGGTGGTGAACACCGCCCCAGCCATGCCGCCGCGTCGACCATTGAGGCGACGTAACAAGCGCCTCAAGGCATGGTTGCCCTATCTCCTCGTGGCGCCAGCCGTTCTCTATCTCATGCTGATCACGCTCTACCCCGGCGTCTTCGCAATTCTCCAAAGCTTTCATGCCGTGAAGTTTGGTCCGTGGAACTTCATCGGTTTTGACAACTATACGAGGCTGTTGGGTGATTATCAGTTCTGGGGCGCGCTTTGGAACACGCTCGTCATCGGGTCGATCTCTCTTGTCCTTCAATGCTGCATTGCGCTGACCCTTGCCTTCTATGCTTATCGGGATCCTTGGGTGCAGGGCTGGCGGATCATTTTCTTGATTCCGATGTTGTTTATGCCGTCGGCTGTGGCCTTTATCTATAAACTCAGCTTTCTCGATGCACGTGTCTTTTCCGATCTCCTTATCCGTCTCGGCTTGATCGACAGCAATCTTGCTATTCAGTCCTCGGTTTGGATGAGCAGAAGCCTGCTCATTTTCGCTGACGTTTGGCAGTGGACACCGTTCCTCTTCATTATCTTTGTCGCGGCTTTGCAGGGGCAGGACGAAGAAGTTGAGGAAGCGGCCCGGCTCGATGGCGCATCTTGGTATTCGATCTTTTTCAACATCTCGCTTCCCCTGATGAAGCCGGTCATCGCCGTTGCTCTCATTCTCCGAGGGATCGATATCACCACGATGTTCGCCAATGTCTTTATTGTCACGAAAGGCGGACCCGCCTTCGGCACAGAAACGATTAGTTACTTCATCTATCGAACAGGGTTTAAGTTTTTCAATTTCGGTTATGCATCAGCAGCGTCGGTGATCATGCTCATCATCACGATTATCATCGCGCAGCTGGTCGTTAAGCGCGTCTTCGTCTCGGCAAGGAGCTGATCCATGGCGTCGCAAAGGAAGGTGTCCCGCGGCGAAAGCCGTCTCCTGCGCTATCTGATTCTTGGTGCTTGGGCCCTTTTTTGTCTTGTGCCCGTCCTTTGGTTTCTCTCCATCGGGCTTCGTCCACGGACCGAGATCATCACGCCACAGCCGATCTATTGGCCGACATTCTCCCTCGATGCCTGGCATATGATTTGGGAAGACTGGCCGATGGCGAGTTATCTGTTCAACTCGGTCGCTGCCATCATCGGATCCGTCATCATCGATTTGGTGCTGGCCATTCCAGCCGCCTATTCTCTGTCCCGATTCCAATATAAGGGTCGAGACGATATCGGCTTTTACATCCTGTCGACGCGTATGATGGCTCCGGCGATTGTTGCCATTCCCATCTTCTTTCTGTTTCGCAACTTAGGATTACTCGACACGATTTGGGCGCTAATGCTGGTTTACGCGGCGATCAACCTTTCGGTCGTCACCTGGATTATTCGCTCATATATGCTGGATATCCCGAAGGAATTGGAAGACGCAGCGAGGACCGACGGGGCCAGCGATCTCCGCATTCTTTGGGAGATCATTATCCCAGCCATTCTGCCTGGTATTATCACGGCCGCCGTCATCGCCATGATTTTTGCAATCAATGAGTTCCTTTTCACCTTACTGATCGCCTCGACTCCCAACGCTTATACAATGTCTGTAGCGCTTGCCAACTTCACCGGCGGCTCGGACGGCGTCATCTATAATGCGATTGCGCTCGTCGCTTTCCTTGCCTTCGCGCCGGTTTTCATCGTCGTGGTTGCGATCCAAAAACACCTCTCGCGCGGGCTTACCATGGGCGCAATTAAAGGATAGGCAGAACCTTGGCACGCATCGAACTCACCAACATTCAAAAACGCTGGGGCCAGGTTTATGGCGTACGTGACGTCAATATTGATATCGCGGATCAAGAATTCCTGGTGCTGCTAGGCCCCTCTGGCTGCGGCAAAACCACGACCATGCGTATGATCGCTGGCTTAGAAGAGCCGACAGAGGGCGAGGTGCGGATGGATGGTGAGGTGATGAACGATATCGATCCGCGCGATCGAGATGTTGCCATGGTTTTCCAAGGCTACGCGCTCTATCCCAATATGACGATCTACGAGAATATCCGTTTTCCCCTTCGCATGCGAAACGTGCCAAAGGCAGAACAGGACGGTCTGGTGCGCCGCGCCGCAAGCTTTGTCGAACTCACCGAATATCTCGACCGCAAACCCAATGCGCTTTCCGGCGGCCAACGTCAACGTGCAGCTCTGGCGCGCGCTATCGTTCGCCAGCCACAGGTTTTCCTAATGGATGAGCCGCTCTCCAATCTGGACGCCAAGCTCCGTCAGGCGATGCGCGTTCAGATCAAGCACATCCAGCGTGAGCTGAAAATCACAACCGTGTACGTCACGCATGATCAGATCGAGGCCATGACGCTCGCGGATCGGATCGTGATTATGGATGGTGGTCTTATCCAGCAAATCGGCACGCCAGATCAGATCTACAACGACCCCGCCAATACCTTTGTCGCCAATTTTATCGGATCGCCACCGATGAACTTGATCGAAGGAGAGATTGACGAGGGTGTCTTCCAATCGGCAGGGGTTCGCATCAATGGCCTTACAGGCCATTCGCGTGGCAAGGTCACGCTTGGCGTACGGCCGGAGGACTGCCGCCCATCCGGTGACATCGGGCATTTGGCGGGGAGTGTCTATGGAGTCGAACCCACGGGCGATGTGACCTATCTGACGGTGAAGAGCGGCGACAGCCTCATCGAGGTGAAGGCTGCGCGCGATTACCGCGCTGACCTGGACACTCCTGTGCAGGTCGATTTCGATCCCACGCGTCTCTATCTGTTCGATACTGAAAGCGGTCAGCGACTGAAATCATAGGATCAGACGACGATGTTCGATTACACCTCGATGGGCTTTTATACCTTCGATGCACTGTGCCGGCCTGTGAATGACATTCCGCCGGGGGGCAATACGTATTTCGTCGACGATTTCGCGCTCGCCGTTTCGGGGGCGGCTGGCTCAGCGGCGATCGTTGCCGCCAAGCATGGTCTTAAGGTGCAGGCAGTTGGTGGTGTCGGTGATGATCTCATGGGCGATTGGGTACTGCGTCGCCTTGCCGACTTTGATGTTGATACTGAGAACATGCAACGCTGCTCCGATTTCTCGACATCATCCAGCATTGTCACGACACGTCCGGACGGCGCCCGTCCCGCCCTGCACAAGCTCGGCGCCACGGCGGGTTTCTACGTCGATGATGACCGTATTGATCGTGTGCTCGAGACCAAGATTTTTCACATCGGTGGCGTCGGTTTGATGGACCGCATGGATCAGGGACGAAGTGCCGAAGTGATGGCCGCAGCAAAAGAGCGCGGTTGTGTCACAACGCTCGATGTGTTCGCTTCAACACCAGACGACATGGCGCTGATCAAGCCTCTATTGCCCCACACCGATTACTTCATGCCGTCGGAAGAGGAAGCCATGGCGCTCTCGGGGCTGACCGACTTCGAAGATATCACCAAGTTCCTGCTCGATCTTGGGGTCGGCGCTGTCATCTTAACGCTTGGCGCTGATGGCGCCATGTATCGCGGGAGCGATGGGGAGAAAATCGACCTTCCCGCTTACGAGATCGGTGTCGTTTGCACATGTGGTTGTGGCGACTGCTTTAATGCAGGCTTTGCGACTGGCCTCCATCTCAATCGATCGATTGAGGATTGTATTCGCTTGGGGCAAGCGTCATCAGCACAAAATGCCATGGGCTTGGGTTCACAGGCTGTGGTTGCATCGCTGGAACAGACTCTGAGTTTCATGGAATCGACGCCGACACGGTGATAATGTGCAGTCATGGTTTCACCAGAGATCGTTCAGATGAACCGACGCTCAAAACTTCCGCTTCCTCGTGCTCTCAAAATGCCGCTGCGCGACATCTTGCGCGGCGTCACAGCCGTTGCCGATCTCACAGAGGAGGTTCTCGAGCCTGCGACCGCACTCTTGCCAGGACCGGTACACGCCACATTCAAGTCAGCACTAGCCACCTTTGAAGGCGCCGGTGCTCGTGCCGTAACACCGAGTATTGATGCCGCCGATATCGCTCGAGCCGCCTCCTATATCAAAGGCAAGGACAGCAGCCGGGATGCGCTTGAGACCTTCGTGAATGTTCTCGCCTTTGCATGGGAACGAGCTCAGACCGGCAATGAGGATCAGTATCTGCTGTTGAGTGAAACGGTCGCCGCAGCCAGCCTTGCGGTCGGTAGCAAGGGAGAGGTTGAGGCCGCCGAGATGCGCGCGGCGGACCTCTTGTTGGCTCTGCGCAAGACCAATGCGGCGTCGCGCATGCCTGGAATTCCTATGAGCCCCGGCGAGGAGGAACGCGCCTATATCGACCAAATCCTTCTCGCCACGACCGTCTGGCTTCTTTCCGAGCGCGCCCTAGATCTTGCTGAAGAGGAGCGCTTGCTCGAACTTTCCCGCGCCCTCGTCCAAGCCATCGGTGATGAGGTGCGTGGAAGCTTTGCTGATCGAGACCAACTCGCCAACCAACTGAGACGTCTCGCTGATCATCTCTAGGAGTGACTTCTCATGATGAATGCGCTTGAGGTTACGAGCTATCGCCAGCCGATAAGAAAGTCGGCCCAACGGCTCCGCTGGTTCTTCCGCTCATTCGAAGAGCATGTCACCCGCATCGAGACAGAAACCAGGATGAGCTTTGCCGTGGATAACAAGGTGCTCGCCGCCGTCTTTGCTCGCTGGCTGAAGCTCTTCAATGCCCAAAAACCCAAAGCGGAAGCGGATAAGCCAGCCTATGTTGGTTTTGCTGCCGGTCTGATGCTGCAGACGCTGATCGAAAAACAGCCGGCTCGCGTGATGACAAGGCCTGCTGAGATCGATCGTTCAGAACCGGCCCACTATTGGCCTGAGGGCTATCTCTACGTCACATACTGCCTCTATGTACGATCGCTTGTGATCGAAATCGATTACCAAGGTGAGCAGGGGCCGGATGATGCGTTAGCCGACATCCGTGCCTGGTGGAGCTTTAAGGAGAACACGCAGGAGGATCCGTCCCTTGCCATTGGTTTTCTTGATCTGTTTGCTGGCGAAGAAGCCGATTGGACGAGGCCGAGCTTCTTTCGCCCGGACAGAGGCCGTGTCGTTTTGAGCGGCAACGTCCCCCTCGAAATCAGAGGGCCCGCCAGTTAAAGATCTTCGCTCTGTATTGCCGCATCACCGCGGCGGCAAAGCTCGTGTTCAGCACTCAAGGCAGGAGGACGACACGCCCTGAAACCTTGCCATCTCGAAGGTCCTGGAGGGACCGGGGTGCGTCATCGAGGGGGCGCGGATCAAGGGGAATAGGGGGGATTTTGCCCGTTTGGCCAAGACTCACCAACGCTTTCATCTGATCAAGCGTGCCGACATACGAGCCTTGGATTGTCAGCGAGCGTCCCGGAAGCAGCGGAAGAGCCACGGGCAGGGCGCCGCCATAAAGGCCGACGACGATCAACGTTCCGCCCTTTCGAAGGCTGGCAAGCCCAAATCGGCTCGAAGCCTCTGCACCCACGAAGTCGATCGCCGCGCGCACGCCGCCATTCGAGATGTCCATGACCTGGGACAGTGCGTCGTCTTGGCTATTGTCGATCACGGCAAACGCACCCGCTGCCTCGGCGAGCTGCCGTTTCGCTGGATCGACGTCGGCGACCAGAATCTGTGCTCGTGTCATTTCCTTCGCCAAATGGAGTCCGGACAGACCGACGCCTCCTGCACCAACCAGTAGCAGAACGTCGTTGTCACGGAGATCCTTCGCCTTTTCGATGGCGCTATAGGCGGTCAGTCCAGCGCAAGCATAGGTGCAGGCCAGGTCGGCCGGGATACCTTCATGCGGTACCAAATAGACGGGGTCGGGAACAATGACGTGATCGCTATAGCCACCATTGACCCGTGCACCCAGGAACTTCGGGGTATTGCACCATTGTTCGCGTTCGTGCTCGCAGATGGCGCAATGTCGACACCCGATCCAAGGGAATGCGATATAGGCATCGCCTTTATTGACGCCATGGGCATCCGGCCCGACGGCCTCGACCACGCCAGCGATTTCATGCCCTAGGGTGAGAGGCAACTGGGCGCCAAGTTTTGCAAAATCGATACGTTCCCCCTGACCAAGATCAAAAAAGCCGTCTTGGATATGGAGGTCTGAATGGCATATGCCAGCGGCGGTGATCCTCAGCAGGACCTCGCGGCCTTTCGGCGTCGGCGTTGGCAAGTCGACATGTTCTAAAGGGCCGCCCCATTGTTTGATCTGGTAGCTTTTCATGGCCATCCCCTCGTCCAGAGCTTGTCGCAGCATGAACGGAGACTGGGTCGCCAGGCAAGCCGGATTTCCCGGCTGCATGATTTTCCTTGCCTTCAACAAAAAAACGTTGATCGTCGCGGCATGACCTTTCTTCGCGATTTCTGGCGCTTTTTTTTCGACCTACCACCCATGTTTCAGGCGGGCGCCTTGATGATCGGCGGCGCCTTCTGCGTCGCCACGCAAAATGCAATGATCCGTGCGGCCTCCGAGGATATCCACACGTTCGAAATCGTGTTCTTTCGCAACCTGTTCGGCTTGGCCGTGATGCTGCCCTGGTTCATCAAGTCAGGCTCGTCCACGCTGAGAGTGCGCCAGACGGGCGGGTTGCTGCTGATGAGCATTTGCCATCTCGCCGGCATGGTGTGCTATTTCCTGGCGATCGCCTATCTGCCCCTTGCCGATGTGATCGCGCTCTCCTTTTCAAAACCTCTATTCGTTACGCTTGGTGCCGCAGTCATCCTTGCCGAGGTGGTCAAAGCGCGTCGTTGGAGTGCTGTGCTCATCGGCTTCATCGGCGTCATGATCGTGCTTCGGCCAGGGGCTGACGTCGTCTCTGCCTATGCTTTGGTCGTTTTGGCTGGAACGATCATGGGGGCAGCAACGTCATTGATGATCAAACATCTGACCGGTCGGGTTAGTGTGGGGGCGATCGTTTGGTATCAAGCTTTGTTCGCGACCGCTCTTTCACTCCCCCTTTGCCTACTGCATTGGCGCATGCCGGATATGGCGGAATGGGCATTGTTAATTGCGATTGGCGCACTCGGGACCCTGAGCTGGCTGTCGGCGACCCGCGCCCTCGCTTTGATCGATGCCTCGGCCGCGGCACCTTTCGAATTCCTTCGACTGCCGTTCGCAGCTCTTATTGCCTACTTTGTCTTCGCCGAAATTCCGAAGTTGACAACCTGGTTAGGCGGTGCGGTCATCTTTGCCGCCGCCATCTACATTGCTAGGCGAGAGGCGTTGGCCGCACGCCGCTCGGCGCCCTCGACGTCGCCTCGATGAAGAAGGGCGGCCCGAAGGCCGCCCCAATCTCATGAACACGCAGGCATAACCCCATCAGCACCGACATGTCTCGCCAGCGCTGATGAGCTAGCTTCTCCCTAGCAACCGTCGGCAAGCGCCAGAACACGATCGATCAGATCGGCTCCGCCTTCCACTTCCGAGGCAAACTGATCATAAATCGGTTTTGAAGCCTCGACGAAGGCATCTCGGTCAGCAACGTTGAACTCCATGCCGCCAGCCTGAAGTGAGTCGCGAAGTTCACCTTCGACCTTGGCCGCATATTCGTATGTCCAATCTTGCACACTGGCTGCCGTCGACATCACGGCTTCTTGGACATCAGCCGGCCAACTGTTGAACAGCTTCAATGAAGCCGTTGGGAAGGACGGCGTGTAAACGTGGTTGGTTTCAGAGAGATATTTTTGGACTTCCTGAAACTTGGCTGCATTGATGTTAGCGTAAGGATTTTCTTGGCCATCAATGACACCAGTTTGAAGCGCAACGAACACCTCAGAGAACGGCATCGGTGTCGGGTTGGCGCCGTAACTTTCAAACATTTTGACCCGCCAGACACCCTTTGGCGTCCTGAGCTTGATGTCTTCGAGATCGGACGGTGTGTTGATCGGACGAACATTATTGGTGATGTTGCGGAAGCCGTTTTCCCAAACAGCCAGGAGTTTGTAGCCTTGTTCCTCAAGCTTTGGCGCCAGGTCCGGCATCACCACCTCTCGCGCCACACAGCCGGCATGAACACGGTCCTTGATGATATAGGGCATTTCGAAGACACCGAACTCGGCCTGAATCGTTGACATGATCGAGGACGGTTGGGCGACTTCTTGCGTTCCCAGCTTGACCTTCTGCAACATCTCCTTGTCGTTGCCCAGCTGGGATGAACCGTAGATATCGGCCTGGACCTTGCCTGCGGCAGCATCATTGACCTGCCGTACCCACTCTGCGCCGCTCTCATATTGCACACCGCCTGGGTCATTGACGGTCCCGAACCGAATTTCGATCTCATCGGCGCTGGTTGCGCCGGTAAAGCCGACAATGGCGAGAACACTCGACGTAGCAAGAATTGACCGTAGCGTCATGGAACAAACCTCCCTTTTTTGCATTTAGCTTTGGTTCTGATGAACAGCATTGCCGCGAAAAAACTGATCTGTCCACAGCCGACATTGTGGAAATCATTGATCCCGACGGCAAATCGTACGTCCGGGCATAGGCGCGGGCTCAGCGCTCGCTAGCGGATCTCGCCGCCAAGTTCGTCCTCGATATGGGCGTGAATAATCTCATCGATGGTTTCGTCCGCTGCAAAGCCCATACTCTTTGCACGCACGGCATCAAAAGCCGGGAGCCAGCCTGAGACAATGCGCTGAATATGATCGTCGGGCTTCCACTCAATCCGATCCGCAACATGTCTGCCGGCAACTCTAGCGAGCGCTGCTTCAACCTCGCCGATCGAGACAGAAATGCCGGGAAGCGTCAGCATGCGTGCGGGGCCGAAGATATCGCCAGGAAGGGTCAGCGCGTGAACGAAGGCTTCGACAACCCGCCTGGGCGACAGGATGTACATGACCGAGTCTCTGCTGACGGGGCAAATCGCCGGTTCACCCGCAAGGGGCTCCCGAATGATCGAGCTTGCGAAGGTCGAGGCGGCCTTGTTGGGCTTGCCGGGACGCACGACAATCGTTGGCAGTCGAAGGGCGCGGCCATCGACAAAGCCCTTCCGGCTATAGTCATTCACCAAGAGTTCGCCCGCAGCTTTCTGGGCGCCATAGGATGTCTGTGGGTTCAACCACATGTCGTCATGTCCCATTTTGGGCATATGGCCACCATAGACGGCAACAGAGCTTGCGAAAATAACACGAGGCGACGAGCCGAGATGTCGGCAGGCTTCGAGAACATGGCGTGTCCCGTCAAGATTGACGGCGACGCCCAGGTCGAAATCCGCCTCAGCATTGGCACTTACGATGGCTGCTAGGTGAAAGACTGCGTCGACATTATCGTCGATCAACGCCCGCACCTGATCGGCATTTGTGATGTCGCCGGCGCGGACCTGCAGCCTCTGGTCTGCCGGCAGGCCATCTGCCTCGACCACATCGAATAACGTTAGACGGTCAAGTCTGCGCTTTGGCATGCCTTGAAGCTCGATCCCATCGGATGCGAGCAGTGTCGCAGCCAGTTTCTTGCCGATAAATCCGGCGCCGCCGGTGATCACGATATGCACGAATAGCCTCCGTCAGGTGTTTTCCGTTGATTGCAAGGTCTGCACATTGCTGTAAAAGAAGGTCCATCGATATAAGCATCGAAAAACCGGATCACCAAGCGCTCCAATTCAAAAGGCGGCGGAGTCCGATGACGATTCTCTTAGGCTGCATTGCGGACGATTTTACCGGTGCGACTGATCTTGCCAGTATGCTTGTCCAATCAGGCATGCGTACCGTGCAGCTCATCGGGGTCCCAGATGAACCGGTGGACATCGGTGGAGCTGACGCCATCGTTGTCGCATTGAAGTCGCGAACAATCCCCGCCGAGGACGCCATCCATCAATCCCTTGAGGCGCTCTCCTGGCTTCAAGGTGAAGGCGCAAAACAGATCCTCTTCAAATATTGTTCGACCTTCGATTCCACCGACAAAGGCAATATTGGGCCCGTGACCGAGGCGCTTTTGCAAGCGCTCGGTGCAGATTTTACGATCGCCTGTCCGGCGTTTCCTGAAAACGGACGGACGGTTTACCAAGGGCATCTCTTTGTGGGCGACCGGCTCCTTTCCGAAAGCTCGATGCGGCACCACCCGTTAACCCCGATGACCGATAGCGATTTGGTGGCTGTGCTCGGCCACCAAAGCGAGGGTAAAGTTGGGCTTTTGCCCTTTGATGTGGTCAGTCAGGGACCGGAAGCCATCCGTGATGCGATCGACGAGCTTCGCGCCTCCGGCGCAAGGCAGGCGATCGCGGATGCGGTTGCTGACGAGCATCTGATCGCGCTTGGGCATGCTGCCAGCGATCTTCCGCTCCTCACCGGCGGTTCTGGTATCGCTATGGGGCTGCCTGACAACTTCCGAGCTGCCGGTCTTGTCACGGCGACGCAACGCGCCGATCAGCTGCCGCGGGTTAACGGCCTATCCGTCATTCTGGCGGGCAGCTGCTCGTCGGCCACACGCGCTCAAATCGAGGAGTTTCCTGGCCCATCCCACAAGATCGATGTTTACGCGCTTTGTCGCGGTGAAGATGAAATCGGCCGCGCTCTCCGGTTTGCCGACGCCATGCTCGGTGAGGAGCCAATCTTGATCAGTGCATCGGCCTCTCCGGATGATGTCGCTCGCGTGCAGGAACGGTTTGGCCGTGAACATGCGGGGGCAACGGTCGAAGACGCACTCGCGTCAATTGCCCTTGGTCTGCGCGAGCGCGGTGTTTATCGATTCGTTCTGGCCGGCGGTGAAACATCCGGCGCCATCGTCAGCGCTTTCGGTATTCGTGGTCTCCATATCGGCCGAGCCATTGATCCAGGCGTGCCATGGACCGCCAGCCTGGGCGATCAGCCGCTTGCTCTCGCGCTCAAATCTGGAAATTTTGGCGGTGTCGACTTTTTCACCAAGGCGTTTCAGTGTCTCGACAATCTCGAGGTTGAGGCCGGCTAGTTTGACAAGAACGTAGACCGGATCAAAACGGAAATGGAACGATATGGGCGCTGAAGCGGATCTCAGGGAAGAGATCGTCGAACTCGGCCAGATGCTGGCCCGATTGGGTCTTTCCCATGGCAGTACCGGCAACATCAGTGTTCAACTCGATGATGGTTGGCTCCTGACACCAACCAATTCGCGGCTTGGCAAGCTTGATCCAGCCCGGATCGCCAAGCTCGACGACAAAGGGTGCCACCTCAGTGGGGACAAGCCGTCAAAAGAAGCGTTCCTGCATCGCTGTGTCTATGAGATGCGCCCCCACGACCGAGCCGTCGTTCACCTCCACTCGACCCATTCGGTCGCCGTTTCCTGTCTGGACGGCCTGGATGACAAGAATTGTATGCCTCCGCTCACAGCCTACTACGTCATGCGGGTCGGCAAGCTGCCCCTCGTTCCCTACTTTCCGCCGGGTGACGAGCGTCTCGCAACAGCCGTTCGTCGACTCGCCGCTCATCATGCCTCCGTTCTGCTCGCCAATCACGGTCCTGTTGTGGCCGGCAAGAGCCTGGACAGTGCCGCAGGTTCGATCGAGGAACTGGAAGCGACGGCAAAATTGTTCTTGATGCTTCAAGACAAACCAATCCGGCCGCTTACGCCAGATGATGTTGATGAACTCGACGCGCGATTCCCTAAATCTTAGACACGTTCGCAAGAGACCCGCGGCTATGTCGATCCGACGGGGTCAGGCGGCGCCATACGCCGCTGCAGCACGGAGCCGCTGGGCCTCAGCTGCGCCCTCGGTGTCGCTTGTCGACGATTGAGCAAGAGTTGCTTGGACCACAAGGTCGGGTGCGAGGAGCGCGTGTGATGCACCGCTAACCGGCTGCGTGCTGCCAGGATCTGAGGCTTGAACGAAGGTGTTTTGACGGTCGGCGGACGTGTCGAGCGTTGCTTGCTGCTCGATCTGTTGGGCCCGTCCCTCGCCGATTTGCACCGCAAGATCTTCCGCCTTTCGCCCTTCGCAGGACGGGCAATAGTCAACCGGTGGCATTAACGAGACCGCGTTCATGATCGACGCGCGTCGGGATGTGTTGCTGCAAGGAAGATGGCGGCGCCATCGTCGATCATGTAAGGCAATCCGGCCTTAGCGAAGCCTGATGTTACAGATGGCGGCGTCAGGGTCTTATCTCGGTGCCGTGGGCATCAGGAACACTGCGGCAAACAGGCGTCGGATATCGTTCATGGCTTTCGGCTTGACGGCCAACCAGTCATCCCCCACCGCTTCGGGTAGTTGATGGTCCTTCATAATAGCTTCGGTAATCGATTGACCTTGCTTGACCAGCGCATAAAAAGCCTCTTGTGTCGTCTGGTCGTAAGGCTTGTCCTCTTCCTCATCGTCGGCCGCGCTCGTCGGTGTCATCATGGGAATCCAGCGCCAGGCATCCTCCCAAGCGGCGATCGCCATTTGAAAATAGGTGTTGGCGTTGTGGATTTGCTCCCGACGGAGCAGCACAAAACCGTGACTGGTGAAGCTGGTGGCAAGCCTGGGATCGCCGCGTTCGAAATGACGCTCTGCGATCTCTAGCGCCTTCGCCCAATTCGCCTTGGCTTCGTCGGCGTTCCCATCTCTTAATGACCGAATAGCCTTCTCTTGAGCCCGTTCCCAGGCTACATCGGCATCCACACGAGCACGACGTTCAGCGCTTTGGGCGCGCGTTGGAACGACATCGCTGGAAATAGTCATGAGGACTCCAGACAGCACATCAGCAGGAACCAGGCGGTTCGGAAATTAGCACAAATAGAATGAAGAAATTGCTAAACGACATTTTCAGATCATTAATTTAAGTTTTGTTTCTTTGATTACTTTTATTGAATTTGTGGCATTGGTCTTGTGTGACTTTTACGTCTATTTACCCTAATAGAGCGGCATGCAGGTCGGTCGTCGATATCGTTCTGAGGTCGCGACGACGGCTCGCCGGATCGAACGTTATCGATGGTCCAGTGGGAGCCACCTCCCTACGGACGTCGCTGTTGGCGACCGTCGGGCGAAGGATCGATGGCACGCTTTTGCTGATGCAAGCGCAGGTCGTTGAGCACGGCTCGGGCATCATCGGGCTCCCATCACTGTCGAAACGGATCAATCATTGGCCGACTCAATTGCATCCGGCCGTACTCATCTGCGTCTCTGGATGATACGTGATTGGCATGGAATCTGCTCTAGTTGACGAGAACGCTTGGCGCCTGGACCGATGAGGTGAGGCCATCTAGGAAAAACGGTCTTTGTCTTTTTGTGAGAAATTGCACTAATGTTAGAGATAACGGCAGCGGATGCACGATCCATCGAGTTGGCACTAAGCTCCTGAGGGGCAAGGAGAACCAGCGGCGTGACTGAAAACGAGGCATATGTGCGCTTCGTCAATGTGCAGAAAAGCTATGACGGCGAGACATTGGTCGTCAAAAATCTGAACCTAGACGTAGCCGAAGGCGAATTCCTGACCATGTTGGGACCCAGCGGTTCCGGCAAAACGACATGTCTTATGATGCTGGCTGGATTTGAAATCGCGACCCATGGCGAAATCATTCTGGATAGCCAGCCGATCAACAATGTGCCGCCTCACAAGCGCAATATCGGGATGGTGTTCCAAAACTACGCGCTCTTTCCCCACATGACGATCAATGAAAATCTGGCCTTCCCGTTGGAAGTGCGCGGTATGGAGCGAGCCGAGGTCGAGCGACGCGTGAAGCGCGCGCTCGATATGGTGCAACTAGGCCAATTTGGGCATCGACGCCCTGCTCAGCTCTCAGGCGGCCAGCAGCAACGGGTTGCCGTTGCGCGCGCGCTCGTGTTCGAGCCGAAGCTGGTTCTTATGGATGAACCCTTGGGCGCCTTGGACAAACAGCTCAGGGAGCAGATGCAGTACGAGATCAAGCACATCCATGAAAACCTTGGTGTCACAGTGGTTTACGTTACCCATGATCAGAGCGAAGCGCTGACCATGTCGAACCGGATCGCGGTTTTCAACGACGGTATCATTCAGCAACTCGCCCCGCCCGAAGATCTTTATGAACGCCCAGAAAACGCCTTCGTCGCGCAATTCATCGGTGAGAACAATAAGATCGCCGGGCGGATTAAGGGCTTCAATGGCAAGACCTGTCGCGTGGAAGTGGAAGGCGGTGAAGTTGAAGCCTTGGCTGTGAATGTTCGCGAAGGCGATGAGAACACCCTGCTTTCCCTGCGCCCCGAACGGGTCACGATCAATCCGACAAACGGCAGCTTCGCCAACGTCTTCGATGCCAAGGTGGAGGAACAGATCTATCTTGGTGACCATATGCGCACCCGCGTGCGCGTTTGCGGCCATGATGACTTCATTGTCAAAGTTCCCAATGCGGCCGGCCATGTCCACATCACCCCCGGTGATGACGTGACGATTGGCTGGCATGCTGAAGACTGCCGCGCCCTGGACGCTCGTCCTAATTGACCCAAGTTATCGCGAAGGATGCGCGCTCCAACTCATGTCAGCGTTAAAAAACTTGTCCAACAAAGGGAGATATCAATGACGTTCAAGACTATGCTGCTCGGCACTGCCGCGACTGTTTTTGTCGTTGGCACGGCTGCCGCCAATGATCTGACGGTGGTCAGCTGGGGCGGCGCCTATACCAAGAGCCAGGTCGAAGCTTATCACAAGCCTTGGATGGCCGAGACCGGAAAGACCATCATCTCCGAAGACTATAATGGTGGCCTGGCCGAGGTGAAGGCCCAAGTCGAGGCCGGTAATGTCACCTGGGACATTGTCGACGTCGAGCTTTCGGATGCTGTCCGCGGCTGCGATGAGGGGCTGTTCGAAGAGATCGATGCGTCGATCCTCCCACCAGGTGCCGATGGAACACCGGCGGAAGACGACTTCATCGAGGGATCGATTAATGATTGTGCGGTTGCCAATATCCTCTGGTCGACGATCTTCGCTTATGACAAGGCGGTGCTGTCCGAGGGCCCGACGAGTCTAGCTGACTTCTTCGATACCGAGGCGTTCCCTGGCAAGCGTGGCATCAGAAAGAGCCCGAAGGCGATCCTCGAAATGGCGCTTATCGGTGATGGCGTGCCCCATGATGAGGTCTATGACTTGCTCGAGACCGACGAGGGCGTGGACCGTGCTTTCGCAAAGCTCGACACGATCAAGGAAGACGTTGTGTGGTGGGAGGCTGGTGCCCAGCCGCCTCAGCTCTTGGCCGACGGCGAGGTCGTGATGACCACCGCCTATAACGGTCGTATTTTCAACGCTGCCATCGGCGAAGGTCAGGACTTTGAGATCGTCTGGGACGGCCAGGTTCTCGACTACGATCTGTGGGCGATCCCTAAGGGAGCACCCAATCTGGAGAACGCGCTCGACTTCATGGTGTTCTCAACCTCAACGGAGCAGCTTGCGGCGCAAGCGAGCTGGATTTCCTATGGTCCTGCTCGCAAGTCCGCTGGCCCCTTGGTCGGCACGTATAATGACGGCAAAACCGAAATGGCGCCGCATATGCCGACCGCAGAGGCCAATATGGAAACCGCCATCGTTACCAACTACGAGTTCTGGGCGGATAACCAGGATGAGTTGGACGAACGCTTCAGCGCCTGGCTTGCCCAGTAGTTGATCCGATGTCAGAGCGGGCGAGGCACGATGGCTTCGCCCGCCAATTCGGCGATTTTTATGACACGCCAATACTGTAGGGAAGATCCGTTCACATGACGGATATAGCCGCCTCAGACACGAGCGTCACCGCGGCTGCCCCGGCAGCTTCAGGTCCGGTGCTGGCTGCTGACGGAACGCCGCTTCGTCGAAAGTTGGCCAGGGCACTTTTTGTCAGTCGGGTGCGGGCCTTTTTGTTAGTTGCGCCGCTTCTTCTCTTTGTCTTGGCAAGTTTCATCATTCCCATCGGTCTTCTTCTTTGGCAGGGCGTCAATAACGATACGTATGCCAAAAACATGCCTGCCAGTGCGGAAGTGTTGGCCAGCTGGGACGCCGAGAGCCAGCCCGATGAGGCGATGTACGCTGCCTTGGTCGAGGACTTACGCGCCGCCCGCGAAGCCAAGACGATCGGCAGGGTGGCGACACGGGTGAATCAGGAGCTCTCCGGAACGCGTTCGCTCTTCACATCGACGGCGCGCAAAGCCAAAAAGATGGAGCCGCCCTTCAAAGAGGCGGTGCTTGACGCCGATGATGAATGGGGCGATGTCGCTGTCTGGCAAGCGATGAAGGTGGCAGCCAAGAGCAATACCCCTGCATTCCTCGCAGCTGCCGTCGACTATGAATACAAGGCGGACGGCAGTTTCGAACGGTTGCCGGATCGTCAGCGCATTTATGTCTGGCTGTTCGTCAAGACGCTTTTGGTATCGCTGGCCGTCACGATCTTCTGTCTGTTGCTCGGCTATCCCGTGGCCTACCTCTTGGCCCACCTGCCCCTTCGAACATCGAACCTTTTGATGATCCTGGTGTTGCTGCCGTTCTGGACCTCGCTCTTGGTGCGGACGACGGCTTGGATTGCGATGCTGCAAAGTGAGGGGGTATTGAACGATCTCGCGGTCACCTTTGGCATGACGTCAGACGATCAGCGCTTCTCCCTGATCTATAATATGACGGGCACGTTGATCGCGATGACCCACATCCTGCTGCCGTTTATGATTTTGCCGCTCTACTCCGTAATGAAGACGATTTCGCCGGCCTATATGCGCGCCGCCAAATCGTTAGGCGCGACCAACTGGACCGCGTTCTGGCGGGTGTATGCGCCGCAGACGGTTCCAGGCATCGGCGCTGGCTCGCTCCTGGTCTTCATCTTAGCGATCGGCTACTACATCACGCCGGCCCTGGTTGGTGGGCAGGATGGACAGCTGATCTCGAACTTCATCGCTTACCACATGCAAAAGTCACTGAATTGGTCACTTGCCGCAGCGCTGGCCATTTTCCTCCTTGCCGGCGTCTTGATTCTCTATTGGCTCTATGACCGCCTGGTTGGCATTGACAACATGAAGCTCGGGTAATGAACGACCTTCCACCATATGCCGGTACGGGTGAGCGCGTCTGGTACTACGGCTTTCGGGTCATCTGTGCGCTGATCTTCATCTTCTTGATCACGCCGATTCTGATTATTTTGCCCCTGAGCTTCAACGCCCAGCCCTACTTTAGCTTCACCCAAGGCATGTTGAGCCTTGATCCGGAGGCCTACAGCCTTCGATGGTATCGTGACATTTTCACCAACGGCATGGCAAACCCCAATGCTGAAGGCTTTGCTTGGTGGAACGATGCCTGGACAAACGCCCAATGGATCCGGGCGATGAAGAACAGTTTCATCATTGGGATTGCATCGACACTTATCGCAACAGCGCTGGGAACCCTCGCCGCTATCGGTCTCTCGCGTTCAGAGATGCCGTATCGCGGCGCGATTATGTCGATCCTGATCTCCCCGATGATCGTGCCGTTGGTGATCACGGCGGCTGGCATGTTTTACTTCTATAGCCAAATCAAGCTGAGCCAAACCTATCTTGGCGTGATCTTGGCGCATGCAGCCCTGGGAACACCGTTTGTCATTATCACGGTGACCGCCACCCTTGTCGGCTTTGACAACAGCTTGGTGCGCGCTGCCGCGTCCCTTGGGGCTAACCCGGTGCGGACGTTCTTTAAGGTGCAGATGCCCCTCATCATTCCGGGCGTCGTCTCCGGCGGTCTCTTTGCCTTTATCACCTCATTTGACGAGGTGGTTGCCGTCCTGTTCCTTGCTGGTCCGGAGCAGCGTACCATCCCACGCCAGATGTGGTCTGGCATTCGCGAACAGATCTCCCCGACGATCCTCGCGGTCGCCACCATCTTGGTGATCATCTCCATTGGTCTGCTGACGGCCATGGAACTGCTTCGTCGCCGCAATGAACGGCTGCGCGGTATTCGCCCGAGTTGAGGGATTGCCGTCGGCGCGCCATCGACATCACTTGACGACCGATCTCCAGGACTCAATCGCTGGGGTGACACATCTCCTGGCCGCTTGATAGGCAACGATCGACTGTGGTCGGCACACGATCGACCACGTGCTTCAGGCCTTCAATCAAGGTGACGGCTGATTGATTCATAGCGAACGCCGAGCGCCATGCTAGTCTCTGTGGAGATAGCAAACGGGAGCGATCGGGCGATGGATGACGGGCTGGATGTCTTGATCCAGGAGGAGGCTCCTGATGCGACACTGATGGATCGTATCGCCCAAGGCTTAGAATTGACTCGGCCAAATGGCGTTGCTGGCTACGAACCTAGAGCCCTAACAATTCGTCTTCAGGCCAAGGGAAACGGGGCGATCATCGGTGCGCTGGTCGGTCAAAGCGTTTGGGATTGGCTCTACGTGAACTTGCTCTGGGTCGACCAAACCTCGCAAGGCCAAGGACTGGGGCGCCGCCTCATGCAAGCCGCGGAACGTGAAGCCGCAAGGCGTGGCTGTATGGGGATTTGGGTCTCGACCTATAGCTTCCAGGCCCCCGACTTCTACAAGAAGCTTGGCTATTCGACATTTGGCCGTATTGATGATTTCCCAAGGGGACACGGCCGACATTTTTTTCAAAAACGACTCGACCGGACCTGACCAAATGTCGCGGCATCCTGCGTCGCCTGGTTGCCGTTCATGACGTTTCGCCCCTATCATCGAAACAGTGATGCAAAATGATAAGCAAGGGAGGAGTAAGATGCGAAGGACAGGTCACTGGATAGGCGGTGCAGCCACGATCGGACTCATCGTGGGCCTGGCTGGCACCGCTTCGGCCGCGACCGAGGTGAGAGTGATCGTTTCGCACTACAGCGATCAAACCGCCCCTATCTTCGAAGCAATGGCAGAGGAGTTTGAGGCCGCTAATCCCGATATCGACATCGTGATTGAAGACGTGGCTTGGGGCAATCTCCAGCAGCGCCTGACCACTGATATTGCAGGGGGCACAGCGCCTGACATTTCGATCATCGGCACCCGGTGGCTGGTCGACTTTGTTGAAAATGACGTCGTCGCTCCACTTGATGAGTATATGGACGATGAGTTCAAGGCCCGCTTCATCGACACATTTATGGGACCGTCGACCATTGATGGTCAGATCTATGGCCTGCCCGTCGCAGCCTCCGCGCGCGCCATGTATTACAACAAGGGCCTGCTTGAGCAGGCCGGGGTCGGTGAGCCCCCAGCCACTTGGGATGATCTCGTCGCCGCTGCAGAGAAGGTGAGCGCACTCGGTGATGACATCCACGGATTTGGTCTTCAAGGTGGTGGCGACACGGAGACCGACGCCTATTGGTACTATGCGCTTTGGACCCATGGAGGCGACATCATCGATGAGAATGGTCAAAGTGGCATCGGAAGTGACGCCGCGATCGCCGCGACCGAGCGCTACAAAAGCCTGATCGACGCTGGCCTCACCCAGCCGGGCGTGACCAACTACAACCGCCAGGATGTCGAGAGCATGCTCAAGCAGGGCAAGGTCGGTATGATCCTATCAGGCCCTTGGCTGCGCGGTCAGATGAAGGAAGAGGCGCCGGATGTCGACTATGGCATTACCGCTATTCCGATGGACGCCGCACAAGCGACCTATGGCGTTACCGACAGCATTGTGATGTTCGCTGACAGCGAGGTTAAGGACGAAGCCTGGAAGTTCTTGGCCGAAGCCGCCTTCACTGACAAATGGCGAGCTGAATTCACGCAAAAGGAGGGATTCTTGCCGGTCTTCAGATCGGTTGCTGAAGACGACCATTTTGTCGGTGATCCCGAGCTCAAGGCCTTCACGGACATGCTACCTTACGCCAAGTTTGCGCCGCTTATCGCGAATTGGCAGGAAGTGGCAGACACGACCAAAGCGGCTCTGCAGCAGGTTTATACCGGCGATGCCGCGGTCGAAGATGCGATGAAGGCCGGTGCTGACAAGATCAACGGAATCCTTCAATAGACATGGACCAAGGCCGAGCGTGCACTGATGCGCTCGGCCCCGTCTTTCCTCACATGCTAGGCTTCCTCAAGTGATTGCCGGTAGCCGTACAGCTTGGGCGATGGTCTTGCCGAGCTTGTTGCTCGCTTTTTGGATCATTGGCTATCCCATCTATGATGTCGTCATGGCCGCGACCCATGAGGTCAACCGCTTTGGCAAGCTCCGTGATTTCGTCGGCTTTGGGAATTTTGCAACGCTCGCTGCCGATCCAATCTTCTGGGGTTCCCTTTGGCGAACCTTAGTTTGGACTGTTGGCGTTGTTGGCGGGACTATCCTCCTGTCATTGCCGATCGCTCTGATTCTGAACGATGATTTCCATGGCCGCGGCGTGATGCGGGTCATCATCATGCTGCCTTGGGCCGTGTCGCTGACCATGACCGCGATCGTCTGGACCTGGTCCCTCGATGGTCAGTACGGCATGGTCAATGAAACGCTACAAGACCTAGGTCTGCTCGCGCGTCCGGTCGAATGGCTGGCGACGGCTAGGATCGCCTTTCCCGTCGAAATCCTTGTCGGGATCTTGGTGTCGATCCCCTTTACCACCACAGTCTTTCTCGGCGGGCTCTCGTCGCTCCCAGGTGACATCTATGAAGCCGCGAGGATTGACGGAGCGAATGCTTGGCAGCGCTTTACCCGCTTGACCATGCCCCTCCTGAAAAGCTTCTTTAACATCGCACTCGTGTTGAACATCATTCACGTTTTCAACTCGTTCCCCATCATCTGGGTGATGACAAAAGGGGATCCTGCCAACAGTACGGATATTCTTGTCACCTATCTTTATAAGCTCGCCTTTCGTTACGGCCGGATTGGGGATGCGGCTGCCATGTCCCTTATCATGTTCATGATCCTGCTCGCCTTCACCATCGTTTACGCGCGCATGATGATGCGCTCCCAGGATGCCCATCGTGGCTAAGTGGAAGAAATCGATCCTCTATTGGCTCGTCCTCTCGCCGCTGCTGTTGGTGATTCTCTTTCCTTATGCCGTGATGCTGTCGACAGCCCTTAAGGCCCGTTCGGAGATTTTTGTCTTTGATCCCACTTGGTGGCCAACGGAGCTGATGTGGTCCAACTTTATCGATATGTGGCATGCCGTCGGCTTCGGCCAAGCGCTGATCAATAGCTTGGTCGTCAGTGGCGCGTCCGTCGTGTTGGTTCTGCTGGTCGCGATTCCGGCCGGGTACGCCACGGCGCGTTACCAATTTTGGGGCCAGCCTGCCTATCGCCAGTTTCTCTTAATCACGCAGATGCTCTCGCCGATCGTCTTGATCATTGGCATTTTCCGAATGATGGCAGCGCTTGGTGTGGTCGATCAGCCGATTGCCCTTATCCTCGCCTATGGTGCGTTCAACATGGCGTTCGCAACCTGGATGTTGCAAAGTTTTTTCGAGACGATTCCGCGCGAGTTGGAAGAATCGGCTTGGATCGACGGTGCTACTTGGTTCCAGAGCCTTCGCTTGATCTTCCTGCCGATGGCGCTGCCGGCGCTCGCTGTTACAGCGATTTTGACGTTCGTCAATACGTGGAACGAGTTCGTGCTCGCGCTTTCCCTGCTGCGCAGTCAGGATAGTTACACGCTGACACTCAAGATCTACTCGCTTGTTGGCGCAGCGTACAAGATCAACTGGGACCATGTTATGGCCGCCACGTTACTTGCCACCGTACCGGTCGCAATCATATTTGCCTGGATGCAGCGCTACTTGGTCAAAGGTCTGTCATTGGGCGGGGTCAAGTAGCCTTCGGGCAGAGAGGGCAGAACGCTTTACCTAAGCGATAACAGCGGCAGGCTCAGCAATCGGCTTCGGTAGGTCATTCTCGGTCAGAACTTCCTGCTCGAGAAGTTGCTTGGCGAGACCATCCATCTCGTCCCGACGCTCACGTAGGATCGCCAGCGTTCGCTCATAGACCTCCTGAATGCGGTCGCGAACCGCGATGTCGATCTCGCGCGCGGTATCCTGACTGAAGCGACGGCCCCCGCCCTCTGCTGGCTGTCCAAGAAAATGTCCGCGCTCGGTCTCATAGGCGGCCTGGCCGAGTTTCTCATCCATGCCGTAACGTGTGACCATGGAGCGGGCAATATCCGTGACCTTCTGCAGATCATCGGAAGCGCCCGTCGAAATTTCACCAAACACCAGCTCTTCCGCGGCCCGTCCGCCGAGCAAAACTGCCATCTTGTTTTCGAGTTCCTCGACAGTCATTAAAAACCGATCCTCGGTCGGGCGCTGAAGCGTGTAGCCAAGCGCGCCGATACCGCGCGGAATGATCGAGACCTTATGCACGGGATCAACGCCGGGCAGAGAAAGCGCGATCAGCGCATGCCCAAGTTCGTGATAAGCGACTGTCCGCCTTTCCCGGGGATTGAGTAGCCGGTTCCGTTTTTCCAGTCCTGCCACGATTCGCTCAAACGCGCGGCTGAAATCGTCCATGCGCACCATCTCACCCTTTCGCCTGGTCGCCAACAGAGCGGCCTCATTCACGAGATTGGCAAGATCCGCTCCGGTAAAGCCCGGTGTGAGTGCCGCCACCTCCTCAAGCTTGGCGGCGGGGTCGAGCGTGATCTTCTTGACGTGGACCTCAAGAATCTTCTTGCGGCCGTGCTTGTCTGGTCTGTCGACGAGAATCTGTCGGTCGAACCGCCCCGGGCGAAGCAAAGCTGGATCCAGGATCTCAGGACGATTCGTTGCCGCCAGCAAAATGGTACCTGCACTTGGATCGAAGCCGTCCAATTCGACCAAGAGCTGATTGAGTGTTTGCTCCTTTTTGTCATGGCCACCCGCCATGGGACCAGCACCGCGGGCCCGTCCCAAAGCGTCAAGCTCGTCGATGAAGATGATACAAGGCGCCAGGTTCTTGGCTTGATCAAACAGATCGCGAACGCGTGCGGCCCCCACACCGACAAACATCTCGACGAATTCGGAGCCGCTGATCGAGAGGAATGTCACGCCGGCCTCGCCTGCGACCGCACGAGCAAGGAGCGTTTTACCCGTACCTGGAGGACCGACCAGAAGGACGCCGCGTGGCAGGCGGGCGCCAAGTTTCGAGTAGCCTTCAGGGTCCTTTAGAAAATCGATAACTTCTTGGATTTCGACTTTGGCTTCGTCCACTCCGGCGACATCATCCATGGTCGTCTTGGTGTCCTTTTCGACATAAATCTTGGCGCGACTCTTGCCGACCGACATCAGTCCGCCTCCAAGACCACCCATCGACATGCGTCGGATGAGAAACATCCAAATACCAACAAAGATCAGGGCAGGCAGAACCCAAGAGAGGAGCGTCGAGAACCAGTTCTGGTCCGTGCCACCGCGATACTGGACGCCATATTGCTCGAGCTCGTCCGCGAACGATGGCTCAAGACGCGTTGTCACGAACCGCGTTGGTTCGCCCTCTCCTGCATCTTTGATCTGACCGACGATTCGACTCTCGGTGATGACGAGATCGTCGATTCGACCGTCTCTCAGATAGTCTTGAAATTCACTGTAGGCGAGTGGTTCGGTCTGTTGCGCCTGTTCGAAAATCCCCTGTAAGACCAACCAGCCGAGAACGGCGGCAATGAGGTACCAGAGATTGAACGTTGTCTTCTTGTCCATCACTGTCTCCCACCTCAGACTTACATTCGTTCAATGGATGTTCACATCAACATCCCTAAAATAGAGCACAAAGGGGCAGCGATACGCCCAGATCCAAGGTTGGCGCGCAGGAAAGGAGAGCACAAGCGAATGACATCATTGCTGTTAATGATCGTCGTAGCGCTTTTGACTTTCTTTTTTGCTGACAGCATCTTAACGCCAATTGTGCTTTTGCTCTGGAAAAAGGGATCCCTTCTTTTTTTGAAGGTCCAGGCACTGCTGACCAAAAAAAATGTACTCCAAGCCTTGGTTCAATCCTTGGTGCTCACCGCAAAGGCACTTTTGCGACTGGTCAACAAGGCGTTCACGGCCTGGTTTCTTCCCCTTTTGCTGACGCGGCGACAACGGTACTGGTTACATTTTACGATTCTCCATGCGAAACGCTGGATCCGCTTTCGCTTGCTGCGCATTTGGGTGCGCTGGCGGCGACAGGCGTTTTGGTTCAAGGCAGCGACCCTTCTGCCCGCCATTGCCTTGACGCTCGCTTTATTCATCTTGAGCGGCTTTCTGATCGCAGCACTCTTTGGCGTCACGTTCGTCGTGCCATGGGTTGGAGGTCTGCCCCTTGCGACCATTCTGTTTTTAAGGCGTCAGTTTGCGAGAATGGCACTCTTCGTTTTTGAGCGTTTGGGACTTGGCCCGCTGGTGAACAAGACTGTGGACGGGCTGATCGATATGATCTGGTGGCGAACGCCAGAACCTGTGCAATATCGGTTCGATGTCTGGTGGCGACGCATGAAAATGCGCCTTCGACGTTGGGTGATTGGGCCGCGACGAAGGGTGGTTCGACGTATGTCGCGCCTACGCTTTAAACGACGCGTGTCGGATCAAGAGGTGCGGACGGTTGATGCGAACATCCCCGAACGCAAGCAAACGACGGCGCCAGACATCAAGCCGCTTCCGCCTTCTGAGCGTTAGGTTAGGTCACATGTAATGCTGCGACGGTGCAAAGCCGCACTTCAGTTTCGCCCAGCAACCAGCCATTCACATGGACGATCCGGCCACGTTCAAAGTCCCCGACAGCTTTTCTCTTAATCCCAGCACGAATGAGCGCAGGTTTCATTCTCAAGAGATCTTCATGATGCCAGTCGAGACGGTCAAGCAACGCCTCGACCGCATCTGTCAGGCATGTCGGGCAATCGAGATCGCTTTCCATCGGCTCGTCAATGAAAGCGTGGCCGATGGCCGCAAGACTTTTCCGAGATGGATGGGCATCCAGCAGACGACTAGCGAGGAGAAACGCTCGTTTATCTCTTGCCTGTGGTCGGGTCGCGCTTAGCGGTGCTCCCATCGACTTTGTTGCAGAAAGTCCAAGGCTCAACGCTGTCAACGCGCATAGAAAATTCCGTCGGAGCAAGCTGATATCCCTTTCGCAGATCGCGAAATTTGTACAGGGCAAAACTTCGACCCATCGCGCTAGCATACAGTGTGTAGCGATCAAACCTTAAGAATGCGTGAAGCTCCTGCCGCTCTGTTGGGTGTCGGACAGATGAGGGCGATGTGGGCATCGAGCGGTGCTGAAAGAGCTTGACGGACGACTGCCTGGTGACACCTGCAGCCTCCCAACATAGTCAGCGGAACTAGCCCGTTGGCGGGTTCGAGCCGGTAAGTCCAGGTAGATCGGGCAGCGCGAGCTTTCCGGAGCGACTGAAGGGGACTGGCGCACTGAACCAGGAATCGATGTCAGCGGTTCCTGAGAGTTCATAGGAGAGACGCCGGCCAGTTCCGATGGCAGTTACCCGCTCGATCAAATCATTGGTCGCAATCGAGACTTCCACCGGAACGATGATCTCCGCCGATGCCGGTAGCGTGAAGTCCTGATTGCTCAGTCCTTCGGCAAACGGGGCATCGTTAACAGCAAGCGCAAAATTGAGCGCCTCGACAGGAATGTCGAACTCGTTGGGGTTCTTAAACCGTAACTGCAGCGTGAAGGCTTGTTCGAACAAACCAGCTTCCGTGAAACTGAGGCCGGCAAGGGAAATGTCGGGCGCCTCAGCATCAGGAAGCTTCGGACCGCCGCAAGCTGAAAGGAATATGGCCAAGGCGACAACCGGCGCGTTGACCACAGTCGCTCCGAGGCGACGACGATGTTTGACCGGCGCATGATTCCGCGACATCCAGCTCTCCCAAAATTTATCGGGAAACTCTAGGGGAAAGCTCTAGCCACTGCCAAGAGGCAATAGCCGTTGGTGTCGCATTGATCGTCCTGGTCGACCGTCCAAAGAGGTACGATAGCGCACCCAACGGGCTTAAGCTGAGTGATGGCTTCGCTGGCATGATCGCAGGCTACAAAAGGCAACCCGGACT
Organism: Geminicoccaceae bacterium; assembly: GCA_028285265.1. Taxonomy (GTDB): domain Bacteria; phylum Pseudomonadota; class Alphaproteobacteria; order Geminicoccales; family Geminicoccaceae; genus JANQPX01. The sequence goes on along the minus strand of JANQPX010000032.1, from coordinate 316,254 downwards.
AGCTTCTCTTCAGGGTTTGAGTTCAATCTCGACAAAAACAAAGTCGCCATCATGGGCATTGATGACGTCATGCTCGACGCCGGCTTCGCGTGTATAGGACTGACCAGCCGTCAGCTCGGCAAAGCTCTCATGACCGTCTGGACCGACGATTTTGAGTTTGCCAGTCGTTCCCGGAACGACGACGTAGTCGTATTCATGACGGTGAAAACCGGTCGCGGCTCCTTTGGCAAAATGCCATTCTGTCACCCGTACGCGATCATTATCGATCTGTACGGTCGGCACGGCCTTGCTGGTCATGACATTCCCCATCGATCGTGGTTGTTCCCGACATGGCGTCAGTGTTCGAACTGTAATCGTGATTTTAAGGCTGGTCTATTCGCGGTGTGGTACCGCGTGCGAGGCGACGTTCGCGATGGAAGACATATAGGCCGGAGAGGACGATGATGATGATGCCGAGCCACGTGGTAGGGCTTGGAAAGTCATCGAAGATGAGCAAGCCCAAGATCGTTGCACCTAAAATTTCGAGGTACTGAAACGGCGCCAGGATACTGGGAGGCGCGCGCCGGAAGGCGGCGACGATCAAGAGATGGCCGGAGGTTGCAATCGCACCGAGAGCGGCGAGCAGGATCCACTCTTGTGGGGTTGGCCAGCTCGGATCGAGGACGGAAATCGACAGGAATTCACCCACACCAAGTGCCACGCCTAACGTCAAGAGACCGAAGATGCCGGCCCAAAGCTGCATCGTCAGAACGTCTTCGGCGACCGCAACGCGACGGGTCAGTGCCAAATAGATCGCAAAGCAACACGCAGCGCCAAGTGGTAGGAAGGCGGGCGCGCCGACGACCTGGAAACTAGGCTGTATGACAAGAAGTGCACCGACGAAGCCGACGATGATCGCGGAAAGCCGCCGCCAGCCGACCTGCTCGCCTAGAAACACGGCAGCGATCAATGTGAGAATCAGCGGCTCGACAAAGAAAATGGCGATCGTGTCGGCAAGGGGAAGATAATTCAAACCCCAAAAGAAGAAGAGCGTTGCGCCACCAATCAGAGCGCCGCGAAGAGCGTTCAGGCCGATATGGCGCGATAGGAGTGGGCGGCCGACGACCAGGACGATCGGCAGGAGGAAAGCGAGCTGAAAAAGAAAACGACTTCCGGCAATCTGACCTGGTGCGAGCGAGTCGGAGAGATATTTGGCGATCGCATCAATGCCAGGAATGATGATCACGCCTCCCGCCATCATCAGCATACCGCTTTCGACCGACGAGCGACGTTGACGCCTTGCTGCGATCGCAGTTTCAGCAGAGGCGGGCTTGCTCAGCGGAGCATATCCCGGATGGCCCTACCGGCATCCATCATAGCAGTGGTTGCAGGTTCGACCCGGTTGGTCATTTGCAAAAAGCCATGCACAAGACCGGGATAGCTTCTGCATTCATGAACAACCCCAGCACGGTCGAGACGGGCCGCCAATTCACGGGTGTCGTCCGCGAGGGGATCGACCTCGCCATAGTTCAGGAACAGAGGAGGAAGACCGGTGAGATCGGCGTGCATCGGTTCTGCATAGACATCGCCGCGGCCATGAGCGCCGAGATAGTGATGCCAAAACCAGCCCATCTCCTTGCTACTTAGACGATAACGACCGCCGCCATATTTCTGATGTGAGTCGGTCCCCAGCCGCGACCAATAACAACCATAAAAGAGAGCGCCGCCAGATGGCAGGGGGGCACCTGCATCGCGTAGATGGAGCAGCGTGGCGAGCGCCAGATTGGCCCCAGCTGAATCGCCTGAAAGGACCAAGCGCTCCGGATCAAGATCAATTGCCGTCGCCTTATCTTGCAGCCATTGCACGGCAGCAATGCAATCTTCAAGGGGGGCAGGAAAGGGGTGTTCGGGCGCCAATCGATAATCAATCGCGATCACTGTCGCTCGGCTCTCCACGGCCAGGCAGCGCATGAGACGATGATGCGTTTCGAGAGAGCCAAGGACGAAACCACCGCCATGAAAGTAGAGAATACATCCGTTGCCATCGACATCCATCGGCTTCAACAGACGTGTATGAATCGGGCCATGCCGGCCATCGATCATAAAGTCCCGGGCTTCCGCCATATCGGGAAGAGGGTCGTTCCAGATCTTGCTACCTTCGGCCATCTGGGCGCGCGCCTCGACGGCGGATAGGGTCGACCGATCGAATGGTTTTGCATCTTGGAGCTCGCTTAGAATGCGGGCCGTCTCCTCTTCAACATAGATCGTCTCACCCTGGTTGCTCATCATCCCTCCCATCAAAGCTCAGGCGCTGGCGAGGCACCCACGATCGCTTCGAACAGACTGCCGATTGCCATCACGGCTGCATCCCCGCCTGATGGGCCAACGAACTCGACGCCAACAGGAAGGCCGGAAGCCGTCAATCCGGCTGGCACCGAAAGGCAAGGTAGTCCGGCATTGCTGGGGGGATCGGTATTGCGAATATAGGTCATAAAGGTCGAGACTTTCTCGCCATTGAGCTCGACCGTTTCGTCCTCGCCAATCGGCCTTGCTGGCAGCGGTGTCGTTGGCACGACCAGTGCATCAAGCTGATGATCGTTAAAATAGTTGGCATAGGCCCGCTGCAAGGCGGGCCTTCCCTTCGCGATGACGTCTCGGTAGAGGCCGGCCGGCACGGCATTGTCGCCCATCAATGAGGTGAGCAATCCTTTCACATCGGCGCCGGCGACCTCCGCGACCAAATCGGGCACCGAAAGATGTTGTCCATGTCCGTACAGATAGGCCCCGAGTTCGCGCAGGACTTCAAATAGAGCGATGGGGAAACTTATGGACTCATTGAACGTCTGTATGTCCTCGACATCGACATCAATCAGCTGAACACCTTCAGCTCGAAACCGTTCCAAGGCTTTGGCCACGACAATCTCGAGCTCGTAATCAAGATTCTCATAAAAGTAAGTGGCCGGAACACCGATACGGATTTCCCCAATCGGTTTTTCATCTGCTGAAAGCGCTTCACCGGCACAAATTGCATCAAGGAGCCGAATATCCGCAACAGATCGGGCTATGGGACCAATGGTGTCGCGGGTGTGCGAGATCGGAATTGTACCGACTTGGCTGTAGCGTCCATGGGTTGGGCGAAATCCGACACAGCCGCACAGAGCGGCTGGGATGCGGCAAGACCCGCCAGTGTCCGTGCCCAGTCCGGCGGGCACGATTCGCGCCGCCACGGCTGCTGCCGTTCCGCCACTCGACCCGCCCGGAATGAGCGTCGGATTATGAGGATTGCCAACAGCGCCGAAAGCCACATTGTTGCTGGTGATGCCGAACGCGAGCTCGTGCATGTTGGTTTTGCCAGCCAGAAGCGCTCCAGCATCGAGTAAAGCCTGCATGACCGGCGCATTCATCGACGGCGTCCAATCTCGAAACGCAGGTGTGCCGCCGGTGGTCGGCAGATCTCGGGTATCGATATTGTCCTTCACAGCCAATGGCAGGCCGAGCAGCGGCATCGTATCATCGCCGGCGGCGAGGCTTTTATCAGTCGCCTCCGCAGCGGCGAGAAGTGCGTCTGCATCTTGACTGATGAAGATATTCAACCGGTCAAGTGCTGCACTCCGTGCCAACACGGCTTCGGCAAAGGCCCTTGCGGAAAAACGTTTCTCACGAAGGGCTGCGATCGCTTCGGTCGCCGTCAAACCAAGCGGACCACTGGGCTCACCTGCATGACCAAGTCCAGGCGCTGAGATATGCCCTGTCGCATAAACCCCCGCCATGGCAATCGAGCATTTGAGCGCAGAACGCCTGCTCATCGCCATTGCCATCACTACGATCTCCCCGATTTCGGCCAGAAATAAATCACCGGTCCGATGGCCGTTTGTTAAACCTTGGCGCAAGCGCTTTTGTCGCGCAAGTCCTTGATCCCACGAGCAATCTCTTATCGGTACTGTTAGATTTTTGCTCGACGGTTTTTCCTCCGCTGGATCGCGCCCCTTGCCCTATCGGTCGAGACCGAAAATTTGATGCACGAGAGGCCCGTCATCTGTTGGATCTGAAGCGTTGCCTTGAACGTGATCACACCAAATCATGCGCCTGCAGTTGATGCCGTTCATCGTCGCTTGAATCGGAGGAAGCATCTTGATTCCCAGGATTGGAAGCGGCGCGTAAACGATCGCTCCATTGGCTGCCGATGCGGCCCTAAGTTTCGTCGAGATGCCGATTCAGCGCGCAAACCTTGGACATTTGGAACACGCCTTTCGAGCGCCGCCTCCAAAGCACTGGCGTCAACGATCGTGTATTGAGCGACCGACGGTGACGCCGGGCTCCTCCGGCATCTCCGCTAGATCTCGGTCGTTAACGGGGCGTTGCCGTATCTGCGGTCTGCCCGTCTGACTCACGGCAGGTGGACATGGACGTTCTTGGCATGGCGATGGGGATGTCAATCATCTCCCTCATCCCGTAAGACCCAAACCTCGGCTCGAATTTTGGGGACCGTGAAATCGCGTCATCGACACGTTTTGCCTTGTGTCGAAAGCCGCCTGAGCCTCTGGCTCCTACGATGGTGATGTCCAGGCACGCTGCAACGCGATCCAATGAAGGGCGCTCGATACGACACTATGCCTGCGATGCGAGATGTGTCCCAAGTCTAAGTGCGAGTTGCACGATGGTATAGGTTGGGTTGGCATGTCCCCCTGTTGGGAACACCGACGATCCCAAGACATAAGCGTTGGCCATGCCAAAGATTTTAAGATCGGCGTCGACGACCCCCTCGCTAGGCCGACCAGCCATGCGTGTGCCGCCCATGTGATGGTTGCCGGCCATCCAGCCCGATACCGGATGGCGCGTCGCGCTGATGATGTGATCGAAGGCACGCACGGATCCAAGGCCATTTTCGGCCATATACCGCCCGAACAGCTCGAGCGCGACCTTGGCCGTGTGGTAATCGAGCGGGCTCTTCTCCCAGTAAAGAACAGGCCGCGGCACGCCGGCCGCATCCTTTTCCGTCGGGGAGAGCGCGACACGGTTCTCGACGCGAGGCTCCTGCTCCCACACAAGCTCGATCGGCGTTGAGCAAGCGATCCCGTCGCCCCGAACACGCTCGACACCATCGGCCAGTAGGCTGTTGGCGCAAACAACGCGACGGGCGATGGCCATCAAACGGCTTTCCGAGGTCTCCGGAAGATCGGCCCCGAGATGAACCCGCACGGTCGCGTTCAAAATGCCGAACTCACGCATCGCCTTTTCAGTCGGCGAATAGAAAACATAGTTCCAAGGAAATGAAAACGTGCCAATCGGCTCGAAGAGCGTAACGTCGCCGGCCACGTTGTGGGGATGCTCGTGCCAGTATTTGCCCAAGGTCGACGCGTCGGGCACGACCGGCTCGGTCGAGACCTCGTTCGACCATAACAAGAGGCGCGAGTTATCGATGCCGCCCATGCACAATACGACAGTTTGCGGCTCAACCGTAAGGGTGTCGCCATGGAGGTTTGCGACGGTGAGACGCCGCACCCTGCCATTCTCGGCGTGAAGTGCGATCACGTTCGAGTGTAGGCAGACATTGGCGTCAGATGATGTCTCGAAGAGTTCGAAATACTTTTCGCTGAAGACAACGGGCGGGCTTTTCCCAAACTCGATCTCTTTAAGGTGCGGCGTCAGTTCCAGCGAGCTAAGGTCTTGTAGCTCGAGGATGGCGTTCGCGTCGGTCCGAAATGGATCTAGATCTGTCTTTTCAATAGGCCAACCGGGATGGCCCTGGATGTCATGACGCTTCGTGAAGTCGATCGAATCCAGGAGGTTGCAGAACCCAGTCCAATGGTTGCCTGAGCCGCCGAAATATTTCAAATGGCTTAGGCCGAGATCGAAATACTCGTCCCCAACAACCTTACCGCGCGCGCTGTCTTGGATGTCATCCGTCCACTCCAAGCCGCCTGCTTCGAGAATGAGGCTAGAGACACCACTTTCGGCAAGCGTCTTTGCGAGGACGATGCCGGCAGGGCCAGAGCCGATGATTACGATCGGAGGGATGGCCCCCGATCGCAGGAAATCAAAATCGTAAATCACTTAATTGACGCGCGTGATCACGCCATCGCGGTAGACAAATTGTGTACCACTTGGATCCGTCGTCAGGCGTTCCTCCACGACATTCGCCTTATACACCCCCACGCTGAGTGTTGCGGCGACTGCGCCGATGCCGACAAAGAACAGTGATCGCCGGCTAAGCGGTGTCGGTCCTTTCGTTTGTCGGGCGACGTTCTGCAGCGACCTCTTTGCCAAGGCACGCTCATCGGTTTTGTCGGATCTACGCAAAAACAAGGATTTCAGCATGCTTCAAGGCGCTCTCATCAAAAATCGAGTTTCCAACACTTTGTGGTTTTCAGCTGAATGGCTCGAACCGTTCCAGCTTTGATTTGCCGACCTTCATATCGCTGCCACTCACCGGTGCCGGGTCAGCTCGTTAGCTAACGGCACACTGCCAAGGCGATCGAACCGTACTGGTGCTTCCTGAGATGACCTCAAATCTGCAGAAGGGTGGGCCGGTCAGCGACAGGGGGATACGCATCCACCGATCGACATCAGGCTATGTCAAATTTATCAGAAAATAAAGGTTCATTTCTCTTGAAAGGCGAACTGATATTGTCCTGTGTCTCCAGAAAGCCACTAGTGGACACACCAAGTGTGACGCCTGATCACTGTTTTGATTTTCATCTTAAGTTGCTGATTTTTCTTGATTTAGGCCGTTCTTGCACCATGCTTCGAGGTCTCCATTCGATCATCGATGGATGCGCATGGGTGTCATATGTGTCGTGGATCCCTCGAGGTCCTGATGAACCCGTCGGGACCATCCTGTCTGCTTCCGCCCCCAAGGAAGGGATCGATACGATGACCATCGTCACGTCGCGGGCAACTTCAATCAGGCTCTTGTGGTATGGGGAGTTGCCATGACTCCCATTGCAATCAGGGATCCTGTAGAGCCGCAAAGCGCGAGTGACACGCCCATCGTTCCTGGTTTTATAAGGGCTGATCAGCCGTGACGCCTGCGCCGCCGGCATCTCCGCCAGACCTCGGTCGCTAGCAGGATATTTGCCGTATCTGCGCATTGCTCACTGTCTGGATCACGTCAGGTGAAAATGGGCATCCTTCGACGCGTTCGCGGCGTCGATCATCTTTCTCAAATCCCTTCGACCCAACAGGCGCCAAGCCAGCGGCCGGGCCCTTTACCTTGGGTTAACTCTCGAGCTGTATGCCTAAGCCATCCTTTCTTGTGATCTTGTTCGGAAAACTTGGGATTTCCTAGAGTCCAATGCGCACCCTTCTTGTTGATGATGACCGTGTTGACCGACAGCTCATCTCGGCCCTTCTGAAGAATACCGGACTGCCGATCGACATCACTGAAGCGCAAAACGGCTTTGCAGCATTGGATGTGATCGCATCGGAAACGTTCGACTGCTTGTTGGTTGACCAGAGAATGCCTGGCATGGCCGGAACAGAATTTATCCGTGCGTTCCGAGATCGGAGCAACGGCAAGAGAGTCCCGATCTTGGTCCTCAGCGGCGAAAATACAAACTCGCTCACGGCGGAAGAGGCGATGGGAGCCGGAGGCGATTTTTTTATGGCCAAACAGGACATGACGGCTGGCAGACTTAAAGCCGTACTGCGCTGCTTCAGCCAAGAGGAATAAGTGACGGCATTCCAATAGGCGAGCGAGACGTATCGACTTCTGCTCCAAGGCCTCTTCGCCTCAGGCGCACCCGATCACGGATACGGGGAGCCTTGTTGGTGCTGCCACTTCCCAAGACAGTCCTTATCAGGACATCGACGAACGGGCGATATGTTTGGTCCTATCCGACAGCATTCTCTGATTGGGGTGAACGACATGGTGCATTGTGGCAGGGGCGGTGGGATTCGAACCCACGAATGCCGGGATCAAAACCCGGTGCCTTAACCACTTGGCCACACCCCATCACATCTTCGGAACATAAGAGCCATGCCATGGTCTGACAAGCTTAGGATGCGGAAAGAACGTTAACGGGGAAGCCTGGCTTCAAACCAAATCGGTCGGCCGCCGAGTCGCCATGAACCGCAATCTCGACTAACCCATTGGCGTTTACGTACCAAAAGGCCTGTCCTTTGGGGCGATCCGAAAAGGTTCGTGCCTGCGTCAAACAGTCGTTTCCGATTTGCATGATCATGCCGTTGCTCACCTCTGAGCCCCGAAGTCCCGTCATGCCGTTGCCGTAATGATCGACATAGACAATGGTGGCCAAATCGTCTGGCCAGTCAGTCTTGAGGGGGCTCCAGGGCTCTTTCTCAACCGGCTTGCCCAAGGCCAAACTCGCCGCGACAGGTGCAAAGAGATCGCGACCGTGAAAACTGGCGGACAAGTTCTTAGGACGCCACGTAATCCGATCGCATGTTACAGATCGAGATCGCCGCTTGATCAACTCGAATAGGCCATTGTCCGGACCGACGAACCATCGGTTGTCTGATCGCAGGACCAACGGTTCTCTCGTGCTGCCGACGCCAGGATCGACCACAGCGAGTAACACATCGTCGATCTCGAGGACATTCGCATAGGTTGCGAGAAGATAGGCGGCGAGGTCGGGTTTGAATGCTGGCAGATCCGAAAAGAGATCGATGACATCAATCTTCGGGGCCAGGCGCGCAAGCATGGCCCTCATTTGCCCCGTATAGGGCCCAGCCGAGCCGAAGTCTGTCGCCAGGAAGATCACCGGACGTCGACTCCGATGACCCACCAACTGGGATAACGGCCCTTGAGTGTCGCTACGGCGGCATCGCGTGAGCCAGGCGTGTCAAAAACCCCGAAACATGTCGCGCCACTACCCGACATGCGGGCGAAAACGCAACCAGGCTCGGCGTTGATCACATCGAGAACCGAACGAATGATCGGTTCGATCTGAATTGCCGCTGATTCGAGATCATTCACGCTTGATTGGAGATGATCACGAAAGCCTTGTCTGGTGACGTCGTCTAGTTTTGACGACCGAAGACCAGAGCGTTCTCCGAGCGCACGGAAAACATCTGGTGTTGATATGGCCTTTCTCGCGTTGATCAACACGAGGGGTAAGCTGGTTGGCGGCGAGAGTGAGGTCAGGACGTCGCCAATCCCCTGCATTCTGGCCGCTGTCGATGTGAGACATACCGGCACGTCAGCGCCGAGTGACGTCGCCAGAGGGAGCAGGTCAGAAGTCGTGACGGGTAGTTTCCAAAGGCGCGTTAGGCCGCGCAGCGTTGCCGCGGCATCAGCGGAACCGCCTCCGATACCGGCAGCGATCGGTAGATGCTTCTCAAGGCGAATACGCGCTCTCGCGTCTCGGTCAGCCAAGTGAGCAAGGGCTTTCGCCGCACGGATTACCAGATTGTCGTCGTCACTTGAGAGATCATGTCCAAATGGCCCATCAACCGTCAAGGTGAGATCGTCGGCGGGGGTGAATGTGAGCTTGTCGCCGACATTGGCAAAGACGACGATGCTGTCCAGGTCATGATAGCCGTCAGGTCGGCGATGACAGATGCGAAGATCGAGATTGATCTTCGCATAGGCCGTCTCATCGATACGCGTCATCATGCTGTCGATGCTCGGTGCGGAGAGCCGATTTCGGACGCGATCTCTTGATCAGATACGATCGTCTTGCAGTCCTGATTGTAGCTTTTCCCGTATCGTTGCGATCAGCTCTTCCTCGGGCTCAAGGGTGAGCGCACGACTCCACTGAAATCTTGCTTCGCGTTCACGCCCGACCTGCCAATAGGCATCGCCGAGATGATCGTTAATCACGGGATCTCCCGGCTGTAGTTCGACCGCTCTTTCGAGCTGCTCAACGGCTTGCTCGTAGTCGCCGAGTCGATAAAAGACCCAACCGAGACTATCGACGATGAAACCATCGTCCGGTCGCGCGTCAACGGCGCGATGCAACATCTCTTTCGCCCTATCCAAGTTCAGTCCTTGATCGACCCAACTATAGCCGAGATAGTTGAGGACGAAGGGCTGCTCTGGCTCAAGCTCGAGAGCCAATAGAAAGTCGGATTCAGCCTCGGGCCAACGCTTCGTACGCTCGTAGGTGATGCCGCGACTGTAAAACAGACTCCAATGTTCTTGCTGAGGCGCATCGATCCGTTCAATCGCCTGGCTATAAGCTTGTTCAGCGCGCTCATAGAGTTCGTCGCGTCTCAGAAGATTGCCAAGCTCGATGAGGGCGTCCGTGCGCTCAGGACGAACGTCTGCGAGGTCTGACAGAAGTGTGAAGGCCTGTTCTTGCTGTTCTTGGCTATGCAGCACTTGAGCGCGTCGGACATTGGCTGCGTAGCTGAGAGGAGAGTCATCGGAGATGGCACGGTAGGCGTCTATCGCCGCCGCCCAGTTATCCTGGCTTGCGAGAACATCGCCGACGAGCAGATTGGCATCGGCAAGATCGGGGCGCAGGTAGAGGGCGAGGCGTGAATAGAGAATGGCGCGGGCACTGCCACGCTCCCGCTGCAATGCTTCGGCAATACCCAACAGGGCATCGGCGATTCCGGCTGCCTCGTCGTCGAAGGGCAGGCCTGGGCGACCACCCGATTCCATATCGATGAGCGCTTGGCGCAGAACAGGACGTTCGCCGAGTTCAAGCTGGCCATTTAGAAACGTTTGCGCCTCGTCCGCCTTGCCGGCGCGAACGAGGATATCGGCATAGGCTTGGGCGACTCGGACGGGAGCACCGCCTGTATCCGGAATAATCTCATCCAATTTCGCCAGCGATTCGGTGAGTCGATCTGCCCGTGCAAGTAACATCGCATGGTGAAATTCGTTCAACGGGCCGAGTGATTCGCCATCGTGCAGCGCTTTGATCGCCTCATCGATGGCGTCCGTGCCACCGATTCCGACGAGGGACCAAGCTTCTAAGAAGGGAACGGCGAGTGCCACAATGCCTTGCCCGCCGACATCGCTGAGTTCGCCGGAAACCGCGTCGAAAGCGCCGGCCTTCGCTTGCTCCAATGCCAGCAGCAACTGAGCGTCTTCATTGGTTTCATCAGCGCGTTGCGCCTTCAGTGCCCTAGCCTCATCAAGCGCTGCCGCATAGCGAGCATCGGCGAGATCAAGCATGAAGACCTGACGCCGCAGTTCCAAATTGTCAGGATCATCAGCAAGCGCCTTTTCGAAGTAGGTCGCAGCCTCTTTGATGTTCCCTGCATCCAAGGCGAAATTGCCGGCCAAATAGTCGCCAAGTGTTGATTCACCGGCTGCTTCGACGAGCTTGGCTTCGTCGACGATGCCCGGACCGGCGATGGTCATCGATTCCGGCACAGGTTGGGAGGCGGATTCGTCACTGGCGGCCAAACTGGTGCCGGCAATGTCGACGCTGATTGCGAAAATGAAGGCGAAAATACCAACGAAACGCATTATTTTCCTTATCCCAATGCTGGAGGACTTGCGAAAAAGCTTTTGTTTGACCATGTCACACCGAGATTTGGAGCCTTGACGTTGGCAGGCCGGACTTGACGGCAACCGTTCGACCCGGCATGCAGGAGCCAAGAATCAATATGGCATCCCTGCGGCGATGACGCAGGTCGATGGTCTTCGCGCGATGGAGAAAGCTATGTTGCAGACCAACAAGAGCAAGAATGACCCAACCGCTCGCGGCACAGGCGGTGAAGGCAAGACCTTCAACGGAAAAAAAGTGAAGCCAGTTCTGTATGTGGGTACGGCGGTTGGTCATGGTCGTTACATAGCTGTCCAAGATGAGGGCGGCAAGATGATCATGGATAAGGATGGCAAGCCTGTTGCTTTTCGCGACGTTTGAGCTGTCCTTACGGTTGCCTCATCCCCTAGGTGTGCCGTCTCCGTCATAACGTTGGACGGACGCCTCCAAGGCGTGGTGGACGGATAGCGCCGCCGATCATCACCGCGTCGGCAGCATAACGACTATTACATCCCAGTATATGTCGGCCCATCGCCTCCTTGCGGGACAACCCAGACAATGTTCTGAGATGGGTCCTTAATGTCGCACGTCTTACAGTGGACGCAGTTTTGATAATTGATCTGTAGCCTCGGATTGCCCCCATCATCATCGCGGACGATTTCATAGACCCCAGCGGGGCAATAGCGCTGCTCAGGCGCATCGTAGGTTTCGAGATTCACTTCGACGGGGACTGACGTGTCTTTGAGGGTCAGATGACAAGGCTGATTGTCGTCGTGATTGGTGTTGGAAATGTAAACTGATGACAGGCGATCGAACGAAACTTTACCATCTGGTTTTGGATAGTCGATCGGTGAATGGTCGGATTTAGGCTTGAGGGCAGTGTGATCCGCGTGGTTCTTAAAGGTCCAAGGTGCCTTACCACGGAGGAGATAGGTATCAATGGCGCTATAAATGACGCCTGCCCATAAGCCTTTGTGAAAACTCGGCCGTATGTTTCTGGCTCGATAGAGTTCGTCATGGGCCCACGATGCCTTGAATGTTTCTGCGTAGGCGTCAAGTGTGGATCCGCTTGACTCGGCTTTGAGGGCTTCGGCAGCGGCCTCCGCGGCCAGCATGCCGGATTTCATGGCGAGATGATTGCCCTTGATCTTGGGCACGTTCAAAAAACCGGCTGAGCAGCCGATGATCGCCCCGCCCGGGAAGGTCAATTTCGGCAGGGATTGCAGCCCGCCTTCGTTAAGCGCACGTGCGCCGTAGCATATGCGGCGACCACCTTCAAACACCTCCCGGATAGCGGGATGAGTCTTAAAGCGCTGGAACTCTTCAAACGGCGATAGGTAAGGATTCTGGTAGTCCAGACCGACAACAAAGCCGACTGCAACCTGATTGTCCTCGAGATGGTAGAGGAACGAGCCGCCATAAGTCTGTCGGTCCATCGGCCAGCCGATACTATGCATGGCTCGACCTGAATGATGTTTGGAGGGTTCAACTTCCCATAGCTCTTTGATGCCGATGGCGTATGTCTGGGGATCGCCATGTCTAAGGGCGAATTTTTCCTCGAGCTGGCGGGTCAGTGAGCCGCGGCATCCCTCCGCGAAGAAGGTATAACGGCCGTGAAGTTCCATGCCAGGTTCATGGTTGTCTTTGGGATTTCCGTCACGGTCGAGTCCCATGTCGCCGGTGGCGATTCCTTTGACGCTGCCATCATCGTGATACAAGACCTCGGCGGCAGCAAAGCCTGGGTAGACCTCAGCACCAAGTTCTTCGGCCTGTTCGCCCAACCACTTTACCACACGGCCCATGCTGACGATGTAGTTGCCGTCATTATGCATTTGCGGTGGCGTCGGCAGCTTATAGGCTTTGGTCGAGGTGAGAAACATGAAGCGATCATCGCTGACCGGTGTGTTGAGTGGCGCTCCCTTCTCCTTCCAGTCCGGTATGAGTTCATTTAAGGCGCGTGGCTCAAGAACAGCCCCGGAAAGTGTGTGGGCGCCGAGCTCCGCTGCTTTTTCAACAACGCAGACCGAAATCTCCCGGTCCTGCTCCAACGCGATTTGCCGGAGCCGGATCGCCGCTGACAGACCTGACGGTCCTGCCCCGACGATCACAACGTCGAATTCCATGCTTTCTCGTTCCATCACACCCTCTATCGTCACCGCCCAGACGTTATTTGGACTCGAACACATAAACGCCGAGAGCCGCTTGCCAGATCACGGCAGATGCCTTTCCCAAACTTCCATCCTCGGCTGAAATAAGATAGTTCCAGGCCATGGCGAATTGGCAAGCTAAGCAATCACGCCTAACAATTGGCTAAGATTAACAAAGATTGCTTGGATAGGAATGGCGTCTTTTCACCGCGTTAAGAATCGCAGCGACGTGGTGCAGGTTTTGTCGATCCCGATTAAACGGATATGGTCGACCGTTTTCTGGATAACGCATGTCAGATAGGTCAGAAACGAAAGTCTCGAAAGTCGACTCTGGTGTTCGCGCCTGGCTCGATTGGCATGTCTGCATGGGGGTGACGGAACTCGTCGCCGAAGACCCTATCGATCGAATGGATCGGCCGGATCAAGACCAGCGCCCCGTCAATCCAGCATTGGCAAACCGATCGATGAGCGACCCGTCGCCACAACAATCAGGCACATCGAGCGAGGGGCCGCCAGATTGGGTCCTGGGTTTTGACGAAGAGCAACCTCAACCAACCAATGCGACGAGGCGATCTTCAACGCCGGCGGGGGCGGGGGCAGCTTCGGATGCCAAGGCGCTCGCCGCTGCTTGCGGTAGTCTGGAGGCGCTTGTCGAAACGCTGCGGCAATTCGACGGTTGTCCTCTCAAGGAAACCGCGATCAACCTCTGCTTCGCCGACGGCAATCCCAAATCACCGATCATGCTCATCGGTGAAGCGCCAGGCGCCCAGGAGGATCGGCAAGGAAAGCCATTCGTCGGGCCGAGCGGTCAGCTTCTCGATCGCATGCTGAAGACGATAGGGCTCGATCGTGACAAGGTCTACATTACCAATGTTATCTACTGGCGCCCGCCCGGAAATCGTTCGCCGACGGCAGCGGAGATTGCGATCTGCCAACCTTTTCTTGAAAGGCAGATCGAGCTGATCCAGCCTCAATTGCTCGTATTTGTGGGGGGGATCGCTGCGCGGGCTCTTCTCGGCCGCACCGAGGGCGTTACCAAACTCCGGGGGCGTCCCTTCGTTTACTCGAGCACGGATGGTCGTGACATTCCGGCCCTGGTGATGTTTCACCCAGCGTATCTGTTACGACAACCTGCGCAAAAGCGTTTTTCTTGGCGTGATTTATTACTTGTGAAAGAAGAAGTTAAAAAAATGTAAAAAATAATCGTTAATAGAAATCCAAATTTTTTTATTTCATTAACTTTCAATTTTATTGGATTTTGATTATAAGATGGCGCATGAGCATCAAATATCTCCCCATTCTCATTTCGCCGCTTCGGGTCGCCATCCTTGTTGCCTCAACGGTCTTGAGTGCTTCACCGGTGGCCGATGCATCTGAAGGTGTCCAGCTTGCCCGTCTGGATGCCACCAATCCTGTGCAGGCGGTGCCCAGCGCTAAAAAGCTGCTCTCCGACCGTGCCGCTATGCTCTATCGAGAGATTTTTGATCTCCAAGAGGATGGATCTTGGAAGGCGGCTGATGCCTTGCTGGCCAGGTTGGATGACAAGACGTTGCTCGGTCACGTTCAATTTCAACGCTATATGCATCCGACAGCCTATCGTTCCACCTATAAGGAACTCGCCGCTTGGCTGAAGACCTACAGTGACCATCCCGATGCAAAACGGGTCTACAAGCTAGCACTTAAACGTCGTCCGCGCGGTGCTGACGCCCCAACGAAGCCAGCCAAGGGCTATATGACGGGCAGTGGCCAGCAGTCCCAAGAAGCGATCAGAGTCCGCTATCAATCCAAACTTCGGCGGTCGGATGCTAAGGAAACCGTCGTTCAGGCTTGGTTGCGCGATCTTAATCGTCTTGGAGATCGGGGCCGCGTTGAAGAAGCTAAGCGCCTGTTCCATCAAGCTGATCTTCATGACATCACTGACGCGGTCGAGACCGATCTCGCACGTTGGGCGGTTGCCCGTGCCCACTTTGTCAAACGCGACTTTCGATCCGCTCTCAAACTTGCCCAAAAGTCGGCGAAGCGCTCCGGGCAGGCCATTCCGGAAATGCATTGGACGGCCGGCATGAGCGCCTGGCGCACCGGTGACATCGATACGGCAGCTCGCCATCTCGCGACGCTTGCGGAAGCCGAGAAGGCCCATGATGGCGAACGGGCTCGTGCTGCCTATTGGGCAGCCCGTGCTGTCGGCTTCAAGACAAAGCGTGCCCGGTATTTTCTGAATATTGCCGCACAACATCCCCGGCAATTCTATGGGCTCCTTGCGAAAAAGCGCCTTGGCTTGGCCATTGACCATCAACGCGCCACCAAATTGCAGGACGATATTGCGGAAATCATGGTCCGCTACCCCGCAGCCAAGCGCGCGACGGCGCTCGCCCAGATCGACCGCCACGATCTCGCGGAAAAAGAGCTTCGCACCCTTGCTGGCAAAGCAAAATCCGGCCTCACTGCCGGCTTGCTCAAGCTTGCCCAGACGCTGCACCTTCCTTCGGTTGAGATGCGTTTGGCTCACCGGCTTGGTTATCGCGGTGATGTCCATCTGGACTCGTTCTACCCCGTCCCGGCCTGGCAGCCGCACCGGGGCTACCGTGTCGATCGTGCCCTCGTGTTCTCCGTCATCCGAGCTGAAAGTGGTTTTGACCCGAACGCCGAAAGCTATGTCGGTGCTCTCGGCCTGATGCAAGTCATGCCAGGGACAGCAAAGCATATCGTTAAGCGGACGGATCTGACGCTCGAGAGTACGGCGCATCTCTTCGACCCAGAGACGGCCATTACCTTCGGTCAGGCCTATCTGCAAGAACTCCTGAACCGTGACGGCATTGGCGACAATCTGATATTCATCGCTGCTGGCTATAATGCGGGACCCGGTCGCGTGTTTCAGTGGCGTGAGGCCTTCAATCTCGACCGTGACCCCACCATGTTCCTTGAAATGATCCCGTTTGTTGAAACGAGGGTTTACGTGAAGAAGGTTCTGGCCAATCTTTGGAACTACCGCGCCCGGCTTGGCCAGCCACAGCCGTCCCTTGACGCGATGGCTGCCAATCAATGGCCGGTCTATCGGGCATTCGATGAGGAACAGAATATCTACGCCGATCGCGATCACGCTCAGGGCTAGACGCCACTTGCCCGCAAATGGACGTTGATCGGTGCGCTGACCTTGATGGGGATAAGACGTGGCAGGTATTGATCAGACCCGAGCATTCAAAGCCCTGCGTATCGCTGTTTTGACAGTGTCTGACAGCCGGAGCCTCGATGATGATCGTTCCGGCGACATTCTGGTCGAACGTCTCACATCTGCGGGCCATCAACTCGCTGAGAGGGACATCGTCAAAGACGATTCCGACGCCATCGCGGAGCGATTTAACGCCTGGATCAATGATCCGAAGATCGACGTTGTGATCAGCACTGGCGGGACAGGTGTCACCGGCAGGGATATCACACCGGAAGCGTTGTCGAGGGTCGTCGAAAAGGAGATTCCAGGTTTCGGCGAGATGTTCCGTATGATCAGTTTTCAAAAGATCGGGACGTCTGCGCTTCAGTCGCGCGCCACAGCGGGTGTCGCGAGAGGCACCTATCTCTTTGTACTGCCCGGTTCGACTGGCGCTTGCAAAGACGGCTGGGACGAGATTTTGAGCAATCAGCTCGATATTCGGCATCGGCCCTGCAATTTTGCGGAGCTGATACCACGCTTACGCGAGCATGAATCGGCTTAATGCGCCTCTTTAAGCCGGCCGTCACATACCTTTCACCTCGCTACCTGTTATTTGCCGTCGCTTTTTCGTAGGTGATTTGCTAGCGAGGTTCGTCTGCCAACCGCTTGAATGACGAACATGACCATCCGAAGCCTGACCCTTGCCCTTCAGGGCGGTGGCGCTCATGGAGCATTCACCTGGGGCGTTCTCGACCGGCTCCTTGAAGACGAGACTCTCGATATCCAGGGCGTCAGCGGTACAAGTGCCGGGGCGATGAACGCTGGGATTCTGGCGTCCAACCTTCAAGGCGGGCGTGACGTGGCAAAAGAAGCGCTTGAACGGTTTTGGCATGATCTAAGCCAGGTTGGTGCCGCTGCCTTCAACCCCTACCAGTCGACTCCGCTTCATCACTTGAACAAAGCTTGGAATATCGACTGGTCACCGGCAAGCATCTGGTTGGATGTGATGGCGCAGTTCGTCTCTCCCTATCAGCTCAATCCACTCGATCGGAATCCCTTGCGCGATCTTTTGGGCGCGCATCTCGATCTCGAACGCCTGCAGCATGCGACGGCAATCAAGCTGTTTATCTGTGCGACAAACGTCAAAACCAATCGGCTCAAGATCTTCAAAAATGCCGATTTAACCGTCGATTCATTCCTTGCCTCCGCCTGCCTGCCACAGCTTCATCGTGCCGTCGAAATCGAAGGCGAGTACTATTGGGATGGTGGTTTTACAGGTAATCCGGTGCTCAAGCCTCTCATCCGAGCATGCGGTGCGAACGACATTCTGATCATCCAGCTGAACCCGACAGAGCGCCAAGACTTACCGATTACATCTCGAGACATCGTCGATCGACTGAACGAGGTCACGATGAACGCCAGCTTGATGCGCGAGCTCGATAGTATTGCCACCATCACAGGACTGATCGAGGCCGGCGCACTTAAGAATCCTGCCTATCGTCCCATCCACTTTCACTGTATTGCTGATCCTGAGGTTATGGCACCGCTCGGCACCAGTAGTAAGAACAACACAGCGTGGAATTTTCTAACCTATCTTAAGGATGCTGGACACGCTGCCGCTGATGCATGGCTCAAGCGAAACCGCCGTCATATCGGCAAGAAATCGACGTTGAACCTCGACGATTTCGCGATTTGATCACCAGCCATCGAAACTGTGTCGGCCGATGGCTGGCAGCGACAAAATCAACCCATAGAGCCAATTGCCCCGCAACAAATTCTTAATCCGGGCGTGATAGATCGATCTGCAAAGTATTGGAGTGACGACGTCAGTCTTGAGCGGCGTCGATACCGAATTCCTCGAGGACTTGCAGAAACATGATGAACCATATCCGATCCCTGTCGATTGCATGGAAGCTGCCTTTCATGATCGTCGGTGCTGGCGGCCTGGTCGGCATTTGCATCGGGATAGCCGCCTATTGGAACGCATATGGGACACTCGAGACCGAGGCACGTGTCCGCCTCAATGCGCTCCTCGAGAGCCGCAAGGCCAGCCTTAACGAGTATCTTCTGTCAATCCAGCAGGATCTTCGATCCGTCGCTACAAATCAAACAACCATGCAAGCGCTGGATGCGTTCCAAGAAGGATGGAGTGAATTAGACGGCAATCCGGAACAAACACTACAGCGTCTCTACATCGTGGAGAATCCCAACCCTACTGGTTCCAAAGAAAATCTGGATGCTGCCTCTGACGGTTCCTACTACAGCGACGTCCATGCCAGTTATCACCCTTGGTTCCGGCAATTCCTTCGGGCTCGTGGTTACTACGACATTTTCTTGTTCGATCTAGAAGGCAATCTCATTTACACAGTCTTTAAAGAGCTGGACTATGCGACCAATTTGGTCACCGGAAAGTACAGGGACACCGATCTCGGCAACGCGTTTCGCGCAGCGCGCGACAATGCATCACCAGATTTTGAGGCCTTCTTCGATTTTAAGCCCTATGCGCCTAGTCATGGTGCACCGGCGAGTTTCATTTCGACCGCTGTGCTTGACGAGGATGGTCGTACCCTTGGTGTTCTCGTCTTCCAGATGCCAATCGATAGGCTGAATACAGTCGTCCAGCAAAGTGCTGGGCTGGGAACGACTGGACAGACCTTCCTTGTCGGCAATGACCTGTTGATGCGTACCGACTCGCGATTCTCCGAGGAATCGACCATCCTTGTCCAGAGCGTTGAAAATGCGGCGACTGAAGCAGCGCTTCGGGGCGAGCATGGCACAGCCGATGGAGTCAACCTCGCCGGCAATGACGCCATCATCGCCTATGACTTCGTCGACTTTGTCGGTGTTCGATGGGCAATGATTGCGGAGATGGCACGCGCCGAGATTTTGGCGCCCGCGAACTCGCTCGCCATGAGCTTGATCGGGATCATCCTTGCCGCACTCGCAGGCTTGGCGGTCCTTGGATCATTCCTATCGAGGGATGTTACCAAGCCCTTGGTCGCAATGGTCGATGCCGTGAACTTGATGGCGAAGGGTGACAACACGACCATTCCTGGCATCGAACGGGGCGACGAAATTGGTTCGGTGAGCCGCTCGCTTCAAGCCATTAGTCAAAAGGGGCTTGAAGCCGCACGACTTCGCTCGGCGCTGGACTGTAGCAACACCATGGTCATGGTGGCCAACCGACGTGGCGAAATCGTCTATGTCAATCCTCGCCTCATGCAAATGCTGAAAACCCATGAGGCGACAATCCGCCAGGACCTGCCAAACTTCAATGTTGGGACGATCCTTGGTTCCTCCTTCGATGTGTTTCATCAAAATCCGGCACATAACCGCGGTATCGTGGAAAGCCTGAGTTCCAACCGAGAGGTCAATATCAAAGTCGGTGGCCGGCGCTTGCGTTTGGCGGTCAACCCGGTCACCAACGAGTCCAATACGCGTATCGGCACCGTCGTTGAGTGGGCTGACAAGACCGAAGACCTCAGTATCCAAGAAGAAATCAATGCGGTGATCTCGGCGGCACGTGAAGGCAACTTCAACCAGCAAGTGCAGCTTGATCAGTTCGACGGTGTCTATCGTGAGTTAGGCGAAGGCATGAACCAGCTGGTCACCGCAGTCTCGACCGCAACCGACGATTTAGGCACCATGTTCGCTGCCCTCGCTGATGGAGACCTCAGCAAGCGCATTACCAACGACTACCAAGGCAAGTTTGGTGAACTCAAGGAAAATGCCAACCGGACAGCCGATCAACTGTCGAGTATTGTCAGCCAGATCCAGAATGCCACTGATGCTGTGCACAATGCAGCCTCCGAGATTGCGAGCGGCACCAGTGATCTGTCCGACCGCACGGAACAGGCGGCCTCCAATCTAGAAGAGACGGCCGCATCGACCGAAGAGATGTCGGCGACTGTTCGTCAAAATGCCGAAAACTCCAAGGATGCCAACACGCTTGCTGATACGGCGAATGGCACGGCGAGCAAGGGTGGTGAGATCGTTCAAAAGGCGGTCGTGGCGATGAGCGGTATCGAGGAATCCGCTCAGAAGATTACCGATATCATCGGTGTGATCGACGAGATTGCCTTCCAGACTAATCTTTTGGCCCTGAATGCTAGCGTCGAAGCCGCTCGTGCCGGCGAAGCAGGCAAAGGTTTTGCGGTTGTCGCCCAGGAAGTTCGCCAGCTTGCGCAGCGCTCTGCCCAGGCTGCATCGGATATCAAGACGCTGATCCAAAACAGTAATGGCCAGGTCAAAGACGGCGTCAAACTGGTCAACGAAGCGGGCGTTGCGCTTGAAGATATTGTCGGTTCCATCGGCAAAGTCGCCGGGATTATTCAAAGCATCTCGAGCGCTTCACAAGAGCAAGCTGCCGGGGTCCAAGAAATCAACAGTTCCATCGCCAGCATGGATGAGATGACCCAACAGAACTCGGCGTTGGTGGAGGAGAGCACGGCGGCGGCGCGTAACTTGGGCGACCAAGCAACGCAACTTGCAGAGCTGATGGCCTTCTTCAAACTTGACGGTGCTGGCAAGGCGAAGCGACCGCAGTCACGCGCGGTCAAGACACCCGGCGCAAGCCCCGCCAAACCGCCAGCACACGCGTCTGTGCCAGCGAGCCATGACGATGGCTGGGATGAGTTTTAGAGCCAGCCTTGGCGAACGCTGAGATGCCATTCCAGTTCCAAGACGTCACCGCTGCCCTACACGTTGCTAAAGGGGGCTAGGCCGGTGCGTCTGGAGAGTGGCGTGGGGGTGTGGTATGGCCCACGGCCGCAAAGGGTCATCGAGGCCATGATAGGACCGGGCCCATCACAGCAGTGATGCTGGCAACGCCCGATCGAGCAAGGGTTTAACCGCGCCAGTCCTCTTGCTCTTCTTCGTCGCAGCCGGGGCCCTTCCAGCCACAGCGATCACGCTCTTGTTGCTCAGGCGAACGCGTCTTCCGTTTACGATAGCGGTCATGGTGGTGGTGGTCATAGCGATCGTAGCCACGATAGCGGTGATGATCGCCATACGAGCTATAGCCGTCATACCGGGTCGGAGAATAGCCTCGGTTGGCGACGCGCCGACCTTGCCAGGTTAAGACATAGCGAAGGGAGACGCCGAATAGATGGGAAACGAGTGGCTCGCTTTGTTGCCCAAGATCGGTGTCGATCCATTGGTAGCGATAGAAAGGTGACAAGATGAACTGATCGGTGACGCCCACATTGAGGCCGGCCTCAGCATGCCAGGTGAACGCCGAATCTTCGTCTTCGAAGTCATCGTCAGCCGTCAATGACGCGACACCAAAGCCACCGCCGACATAGGGTCCCAGATTGGGCGCAACGGGGAGATCAAGATAGCCATTGAGCGTAAAGCGCCCGATATCAACATCGGAATTCACGTCGGTTTCGCTGAGGCCTTCCAAGCCCTGATAGCCAAACTCACCTTCCAGGCGAAAGCCGCGAAATTGGTAGCCGACAAGCCCGCTAATGGCAATGCTGGTATCATATTCGATGTCGATACCGTCAGCTTCACTGTCCTCGACCGTCGCGCCGCCAGCCCTCAGTCCAAAGTAGGGGCCCTCGCCACCATCAGCGGTAGCAGATGGAGCCTGTGTGGCGACGGCAATGATGATCAGCACCAAATACGGCAAAACCGAGCGTCGGTCGCGCATGGGCTTCCTCCAGCTATGTCGAACTTGATGCCTTTTGTAGTCGATCGAAGCTGAACCTAGCCTAACTGGCCCTGCCCGGAATGACGTCGACCCTTAAGACTGTTGTTCGGCATCTAGCCCACCAGAAGGGGTAACGGCCTTTGGGACGTCGTCAGGACGATCTGGAACAACAGAACCCTAAGGTCCTTTGGTGAACACCATGATCTTCGACATGAAGGCGCGATCGACCTGAAGCAGCTGCAGGCCGGTGGCTTTAGCCAGGGCTATGAGATCGGTGCTGACGTAGTCGCTGTAATAGGGTTCATGATAGAGCATTGGAAAAAGCGCAAGGAGAGCATCGAAGGGTGGATGGTCGCCGGTCTGAAGGGAGTCGACCAAAATGAGACGCCCGCCGGGTTTCAGAACGCGCGCCATCTCAGCAATGGCTCGCTCGCGTGCTTTCTTCGGCAGCTCGTGCAGGAGGTAAACCGACGTTACGAGATCTTTGCTGTCTTCTGGAAAGGGCAGACATTCTGCATTGGAAAGCACCAATCGGACCCAAGACCAGGGACGCAGCTCGCGCCTTGCCTTAGCAAGGTATTCGGAACTGAGATCAACGCCGGTCACTGGCAAACGCGGATAGTTCTCTTTGATCGATTGCAGGAAACGTCCCGTCCCTGCCGCAACATCCAGAAGGTCCACATGGCCTAGGCGACGGCCACGCAGAAAGTCCCCGATTGGGAGAAGGGCCTGTCGTCTCATGGCATCGGTTGCACCGGCAAAGAGTACGTCGACCTGGAAGTCATAGAGCTCAGCAGAGTCGCCGCTCATCCATCCATCGGTTTGGTAGTGGAAATTCTGGAGGTAATAGCGCGGTCGCTTCGGCGGCACTGTCGTTTGTTTCTGAAGCCGATAGACTTCGCTGCCATCGCCCCGCATGCGTCGGAGGTTGATCATGCCGAGGTCGGCTAAGAATCGTGTGCTCCGCCGAAATATGTCGTAGGGACGCGGCAACCTTTTGTCTGAGATGACATAGCGTCCGGCTTCGATTTGACGCCGATCACGTTCGAGAAGGCCGAAGAGATCGTTGAAATAAGCCTCACGATTGGGCAGGCCCGGCGGCATGGTCTCGAGAACAGGAGCGGATAGTTGGCGTGCAAGAAAGGCGTGCACCAGATACCAGGCTGTGCGTCCCTCCTGTTTTCGAGCATGAAACCACCGATCAACAGGTGTCATAGGCTGCATCTCTTCCTCGGGAGGTGTTGATAGAAATCCCGCAAACGCTATCGACTTTTGCCGATCCCCTTTAGACTTAGATTGATGCTACCTATCGTCCACCACCCCAATTACGCGGCGCCGATGCCACCCGGTCACCGCTTTCCCATGGACAAATTCCGCTTGGTGATGCGCCGACTTCTTGATGATGGCGTTGTGACGACAGCCCAATGCCATCGGCCCGAGCCAGCACCCAGACGCTGGCTGGAACGTGTGCATGCCAAAGACTATGTGAACGCGATCTTCGAGCAGACACTGTCTCCCGAGGCCGCTCGGCGTATCGGTCTTCCGATGAGCCAAGCCATCATAGCGAGGTCGGTGGCGGCCAATGGCGGCACCGTATTAACCGCACGTCTTGCGCTTGAACATGGCTTGGCTTGCAATACGGCCGGTGGCAGCCACCATGCCTTCGCCGAGGAAGGTTCGGGATTTTGTATCTTCAACGATGTGGCTGTGGCCGTGTCGCTTTTGTTGGACGAGGGGCGGATACAGCGCGCCCTTGTGGTCGATCTCGATGTGCACCAGGGCGATGGTACGGCCAAAATCTTCGAGGCGAACGACCATGTCTTTACCTTCTCGATGCATTGCCGCACCAACTTTCCGGCGCGAAAGCAGACAAGCAACCTCGACATAGCATTAGAGCCGGGGACTGATGATCCGCTCTATTTGCGCCGACTAGAAGAGGCTTTGCCGACCCTGTTGTCGACGCACCGACCCGACCTCGTCGTTTTCAACGCAGGTGTCGATCCGCATCACGAGGATAAGCTCGGTCGGCTGGATCTAACCGATCAAGGTCTGGAGCAGCGCGAGCGCTTCGTTCTTGAAACCTGTTGTGCTCAAGGCATCCCCGTGGCTTGCGTGATGGGGGGCGGGTATACGCCGGACCCGATGCGTCTTGCCTATCTTCATACCATCGTGCACCGCGTTGCCAGCGAGATTGCAAGGAAACTCTGACGATCGAGACTGTTCGAAGGCCTTTTTGGGTCTCGTGTCCGTCGCTCCTTGGTGCCTGTGCCTTCAGCAAGGAGATAAGGAAGGGCAGTCGACCGACGGCCGACTGCCCGTGAGAACAAGGTGCGCGACGCTGGCGTGACGGATCGTCAGGCAGAAAGGGTGGCCGGCGCGGATTTCTCTCGCTTGGTCAGCAGTTTGTTGAGCGCTGTGACATAGGCTCGGGCAGCCCCGAGTATCGTATCGGTCTCGGCGGCGTTCCCAACAACTGTTTTACCATCTTCTTCAAGACGAACGGTGACCTCGGCCTGCGCATCTGTGCCTTCGGTAACCGCGTGGATTTGGAACAGTGCCAACGTCGCCTGATGCGGCACGAGCTTCATGATCGCGTTGAACGTCGCATCGACTGGACCACTACCTTCAGCCTTTGCCGTCTGCACGTTACCATCAATGTCGAGCTCAATTGCGGCAACCGCTGTCGGTCTCGACCCACAGGCGACTTCAAGGGATATCACTTTGATCCGCTGATTTGCCGCAGCGATCTCATCGTCGACAAGCGCCACCAAATCCTCGTCGAAGATCTCTTTTTTCTTGTCAGCAAGAGCCTTGAAGCGAATGAAGGCATCTTTCAGCGCATTGTCACCGAGCTCATAGCCAAGCTCTTCTAATTTCTTCCTAAAGGCATGCTTTCCCGAGTGCTTGCCCATCACCAAATTGGAACGCACCAAGCCAACGTCTTCCGGCCGCATGATTTCGTAGGTGCCGGCGTCTTTGAGCATGCCGTCCTGATGGATGCCCGCTTCATGCTGAAACGCATTAACACCAACGATGGCCTTGTTCGGTTGCACAGCAAATCCGGTAATCGCAGAAACCAAGCGCGATGCCCGTGTGATGTGTTCTGTCGCGATCCTGGTCTCGACCGGCAAGACATCGCCACGCGTTCGGATCGCCATGACGATCTCTTCCATTGCCGCGTTGCCGGCACGCTCGCCTATGCCGTTGATGGTACATTCCACTTGCCGTGCGCCAGCTTCGACGGCGCGTAACGAGTTCGAGACAGCAAGACCTAAATCATTATGGCAGTGGACCGAGATGATCGCCTTATCGATATTGGGAACGCGGTTGCGGATCATGCGGATCAGGTCCGCAAACTCTTCGGGATAGGCGTAGCCGACGGTATCGGGGATATTGATGGTGGTCGCACCGGCCGTGATCGCGCTTTCGATACAGCGACAAAGAAAATCATGCTCGGAGCGTGAGCCATCCTCGCAAGACCATTCGACATCATCGACATGATTGCGCGCACGTGTGACGCTGTCGATCACGGCTTGGTGAACTTCCTCGGGCGTCATCTGCAATTTCACGCGCATGTGCAGCGGGCTTGTTGCGATGAAGGTATGGATGCGCTTTCGCTCTGCGGATTTAAGCGCTTCTGCAGCTCGATCAATGTCCGGGAACTGCGCGCGGGACAACGAACAGACGACACTCTGCTTAACGCGCTTGGCGATCTCGCTGACAGCTTGAAAATCACCCTCGGATGCAATGGCGAAACCCGCTTCGATAATATCGACGCCCATTTCTTCGAGGAGTTCCGCGACCTTGATCTTTTCTGACACCGTCATGGAGGCGCCTGGCGATTGCTCACCGTCACGGAGGGTCGTATCGAACACGACGATCTTGTCAGGTTTGGGCGAACCCTGATTGGTGTTCATGTCAGCATTACTCATTTCGTGGTTAGCCGTCATGGCTCAAAGATCCTTCTTGCGATGGGTTCTAGCGTTCGACAGGCTTCCGCCCTTGGCCCCTGAACACGCGCTAGGCGCTTTTGGCTCAGGGGCGAGTAAGTCGAAGCTCCGCAAGAAGCAGTAGGTCGAGGCAAAGGTGTAGATCGGCCAACTGCCGGTCTACATTTCTGATCATGGCTGGCTTGTCGAATCCCATCGGGACGGCCTGCTCCATGAGTGCCTCGGGGGCCCGAAGGCCGCGATTGATATTATCCAGACATCTCGTCCAGAGTCTCAAGAATAGAAACCGATCGTTTCACTATTGTAAAGACCGAAATCTAGGCGCTCGATCATTTAGCGCTGCTCGATCGCCTGCGTGTTGGCGACGGCCCATGGAGCCTTGGCAAAGAATGTCACGTGACGTTACTCATCTTTTACAGTGCCCTGATTTGAAGGCTCCGGCTTTTCATCAATGATTGGCGTGATGCGTGCGGCACATTGCCGGGTCACTCATGAAGACAATCTCGGCATCACATTCTGGTCGGGACACAGCATGGACTGCTGGTTGCCGATGAGGTCGCGAACGGGGCCGAAGGAAAGGGGCGTACCGACGACAGATCATGTAAGGGGACGTGTCATCTCGACGTCCGAGAAGCGCCACTCTTTGGTTCAACAGTGACAGCTGTGAGCCCGTAAACGAGCGCGATCAAACCGAACCAAGAAACGCGTCCTTAGGCTGACAGCGTGTTGAAATCGTGCGGATGACCTCGAACTATGGTCGCCCGCAAGGCTGATCGCCGAAGAAGGCATAACGTCCGATGGATTCTCGATCGAGGCCGAGATGGGCGAGTTCATCGTTGTTCATGATGGATAAGCGCCGATAGCGCTTGGCGGCCTCCCAGCCAAGCAATATGCCATGCCGCAAACGCCCGACGTCAACGCCGCGCCGAGGTGGCGACGCAAAGGATGCAAGTCGATAGAATTCGATGAACGGCCTAATAGATTGCAACATGAGATTGCCCTTTCCCAAATGAGGGGTGTCACCTGCAATCCCGGGATCCTAACCTAGTTTCTGGTTCAGCACTGTTATCTACGTCACAGCACGCCGTTTGAGCGCCGGTTCGGCCATGCGAGGGACGACAAGGCGCATACAAT
The DNA here is from genome assembly GCA_028285265.1 of Geminicoccaceae bacterium. Classification (GTDB taxonomy): domain Bacteria; phylum Pseudomonadota; class Alphaproteobacteria; order Geminicoccales; family Geminicoccaceae; genus JANQPX01. The sequence goes on along the minus strand of JANQPX010000032.1, from coordinate 288,838 downwards.
CAATGGTCTTGGATACGTGGCGAACCGAACGGCGTTCATGAAGAGATGGGGATATGCTCTCGCTGAGCTCGACCGTCACCTATTGGTAGTTGTTGTGAGAATTCATCGCCAAAATGGAATCGGGATTGAGCGACCAATGTCAGCGGCAAGCTTCGGTCAAGCGATGGCGCGGCAAGTCGGCTGGGGACAGGCCCATGTCCGCGCTTAGGCGAGAGACTCGTGCGGCCTAGTTGGCTGCCTCATTGGAGAGGTCTGGTGACGCAATGAAGCCGACATCGGCGATAACCCCCTCGATGAGGCTAAGCGTATCGTCAGAATCCGAGCCGATCGCGATCGAAACGGGATCAGGGGCAGAGCTTCCAAAGACACGGCGATAGTCTTCCGCAATGTCGACGGTCTCGTCAAACCATTGACCCGCCGTAGCGGATGCCGGTCGCAGTATGGTGATCATGCCGGAGTCACCAAAATACGGGCTTCTCACTCTTTCGCCGCGTTCACCGTTTCCACCCCAGACATAGGTTAGCACGCGACCGGGCGCTCGCTCGCCGGCGATGGCTTCGACAACAGATCGGCGAAAGCGCTCAAAGGCCGAAGCCTCCTCCGGAACGAAGGGGAAGGCGACGTAAAGCGCGAGCGATCTGTCATCTTTCCCTTTGGTGCTCAGATCGCTTGGCGGTGCCGGCTTGGCGACTTGCCATCGCCAGGACAGAAGCGGAGTCTTTGAAAGATCGACATCGATCGGCATCTGGATCAGCGAAACACTGTTGTCACTGAGAACCGAGATACCGCCTGAGGTATCTGGCGCAAAGCGATTGGCATCCTTGCCATCGAAAGTGATCTCCTGCCAACCACCGGCGATCAGCGCCTGATCAACAGTGGCCAATGCTGGTAATCCGATGAAGCCTGCAAGGATGATCGTGCCCAGACGACTCCATGTGAGCCTCATCATGCCGTCACCTACATGACGGCCCCGATTTGCCAAGGTGTAAACTCATGATTGCCGAAACCGAGCGCTTCACTCTTGGTCTTTTCGCCTGACGCTACGCGTAAGAAGAGATCAAAGATCTGTTGGCCCATGTCGTCGACACTCAGCCCATCATCAAGGATCATACCTGTATTGACGTCCATATCCTCTTCCATACGGCGGAACATCTCGGTGTTGGTTGCAATCTTGATCGAGGGTGCTGGCTTGAAACCGAAGCAGGAGCCGCGACCCGTTGTGAAGCAGACGATCGTGGCTCCAGACGCGACCTGGCCGGTTACCGAAGCTGGGTCATATCCTGGACTGTCCATAAAGGCAAAGCCGGGCACGGTGACTTGCTCCGCATAGCGATACACACCGGTGAGATTGGTTGTTCCGCCCTTCGCCGTCGCACCAAGGGACTTCTCCAGGATGGTAGTCAGCCCGCCTGCCTTGTTACCAGGAGAGGGATTATTGTTCATTTCCCCGCCATTTCGCCGACAATAATCCTCCCACCATTGGATTCGGTCGATCAGCTTTTCGCCGACCTCGCGGCTGACGGCGCGTCGTGTCAGAAGATGTTCCGCCCCATAGATTTCTGGCGTTTCGGCAAGGATGCCCGTGCCGCCATGGCGAACCAGGATGTCGCACGCCGCCCCGAGTGCAGGATTAGCGGTGATGCCCGAATAGGCGTCCGAACCGCCGCACTGAAGCGCGACACTCAAGTGCGCTGCGGCTACGGTTTGACGCTCCTGGGCATTGGCCATCGGCAGCATATCGCGAATGATGTCTTGTGCGGCTTCGACAGTCTTCCGCGTTCCTCCGGTGCCCTGCATCGTCAGGGTCTGAAAGTGTGGTCCGCGCTTGATCTGATAGGCGTCCAGCAGGAAATCGATTTGGTTGACCTCGCAGCCCAACCCCACCATCAATATCCCGGCGAAGTTGGGGTGGCGTGCATACCCCCAAAGGGTGCGCTGCAAGGCGTCAAAACCGTCGCCATGGTCCGCCATCCCACATCCGGTGCCGTGCGTAAGAGCAACAATCCCGTCGACATTTGGGAATCGTGCCAGCTCCTCTGCGGGGAATGTATCGGCAACGAAATGGGCGACCGTTGCCGAGCAATTCACCGTTGAGAGTACGCCAATGAAATTTCGGGTGCCCGCGCGACCATTGTCGCGGACGAAGCCTTTAAAGGTGGCGCGGTCCGTCTCTGGCACATAGACGGTCGGCTTGGCGTTAGCACCGAACGCGTAGTCGCGCGAGAAGTCCTGCATTTCGACGTTCTGGACATGCACATGATCGCCTGGGGCAATGTCCTCAGATGCAAAACCGATGATCTGGTCATACTTTCGAATGGCAGCACCAGCATCGATCGGTTGGACAGCGATCTTGTGCCCGGCCGGTACGCGTCGCCTGCTGACGACATGCTCACCAGGAATCGGGGTTTCAGGGAGAATGTCGACGCGTGCGGTGACGACATTGTCGTTCTCGTGCAGACGCACAGTGAGCAGTTGCTCAGTCATGGCAAGGAAACTCCCGAATTGGCGAGACGATCAGGATAGGTGGGCAGTGAAACGGCGTCAAAGGCGATCCTAGATAACTTGATGTTGCCGTTCGGCCCGAAGGGCAAGGAGAGCGGCAACGATAAGGGCAGCCGTTGCAATCAGCGACGCACTGAGAAAACTGCCGGTCTGATCGAATAGAAAGCCAGCAAGAAAGGGGCCGATGATTTGACCGAGGCCGAATGCCGCGGTCATGAGTGCCAGGATCGGTCTTGGATCGCCTTCCGTCATCTGCCTAGCTGCGATCAAGCCAAGTGCCGTGATGCCCATAAAAGTGCTCCCTAGGAGGACACCGGCCGTGATCATGCCGACAGGCGATATCCAAAGGACGCTCGCGGTAACACCGAACGCTTCGATGATACAGGCGATCGCAAAGGCTTTAAGCGTGCCGGATCGTGTGGCGACTAAGGTCCAGATCCAAAGGGATGGGGCAGCGCTGAGACCAACAATGGTCCAGATCGAGGTCTCCAACGGTGCAATGGCTGGCGCGGCACGCACGATAGCGACGATGAAAGTGGCTGTGATGACATAGCCGAAGCCGAAGAGGCCATAGGCCAAGATCAGCGCGATCAACCCGTTGCGCCAAGGCCCTGAAGATGTCGCCGCAATGTGTTCGGCCCGATCAGGAACCAACGACGCGACAGCTATCAGGGCCGTCAAGGCGAGTAGCCCGCTGAAAATCCAATGATAACGCCAATCCATCCCATGGTTCGCAAGGCCGGCCACCAGAATAGCCGAGATCGCAATACCGAAGCCGACACCGGCGAAATGAACGGCAGAGAGTTCGTTTCGGCCGGCTCCTGCCAGGCGCTCCAAGATCAAGGCCGATGCGAACACCATGACGAACGCACTGGCCAAGCCACCGAAGAAACGAATGATAATGATGACGGCGAGTTCGGTTGTCATGCCGGAAACGGCTGTTGTCACGGCGCTCAGGGCGAGGGCTAAGAGCAACCAGCGACGGCGCGAGCCGCGGATGAACGATTGACCGGCTGCGAGTGCGCCCAACAGATAGCCGAGAAAATTTGCGGACGCGATGAGGCCGGCTTCAGACTTGGTGAGACTGAGGGCGTCGACCATAAACGGTAGGATAGGAGTGTAGACAAAGCGTCCAATGCCGATTGCGGCCGCAAGCGACAGGAGACCGCCGATGGCGAGCGGTAAAGGTCGGCTCACGCCTTGATACCTCAATCTTACGGACGTTGGTAATGTCCGGACAATAAGGGGCCGTCGACGGAGCGTCAAAGTCGCAATGTCCTTTTTGCCGACGGAATGCTGCGGTGAGAAAGGCTCTTGTCATCACGTGCCTCTCGATGACCCCGACGGTATCGACAACCATCGAAATCTTGGTTCTCGTCAAAGACGAGATCAGATTATTCAAGCATTTGCAGCCGTCATCAATTCAGCTGCGCGAGATAACGGTCGCGTTGTACCAATGTCCGCAAGGATGCGGCTACCGCTGCTTGGTAAGAGCGCCATAGCACTCCGGACGGCGATGCTGATCGAAATTGAAGATGTTGTCTCGAATGTCCCGACAGCGATCAAGATCGCACCTGGCGGTGATAACCTCGTCTGAGAGCGAGGTCGCCATGGCCGCGATCTCTCCTGTCGGCGCGATGATGCAGCTTTGGCCGATCAGCATGCAGTCCTCCTCCATACCGCATTTCGCTGTGCCGACCACGAAGCAGCCATTCTGATAAGCTCCAGACTGCATCACGAGATGATTATGGAAGTTGTTGAGATGATCGTGCTCTGGCGCCTGAGGATAATGTTGCGGCGTATTGTATCCTAGGAGGATGACCTCAGCGCCCTCAAGCCCCATGACGCGATAGGTTTCTGGCCAACGGCGATCGTTACAGATGCACATGCCAATCCTTGCATCGGTGACACTGCCCAATTGCGTTTCGAACACGGGAAACCCAAGGTCGCCTGGCTCAAAATAGCGCTTCTCGAGATGTTGAAAAGGCCGCCAATCTTGATGATCGGCATGCCCGGGAAGATGAACCTTGTGATATTTGCCGACGATCTGGCCAGATCTATCAACCAGGATTGACGTATTGAAGCGGCGTTTCTTGCCCTTGTCGATGACGCATTCAGCATAGCCCAAATAGAACCCGATTTGGAGAGCGGCAGCGGCTTCGAATAGAGGCCGAGTCGCGTCGTTGGGCATGTCGGTTTCGTAGAAGGCATCGAGTTCGGCTTCGTCGTCAAACCACCATCTCGGAAAGAACGTGGTCAGCGCGAGTTCGGGAAACACGACCAGATCGGCGCTCCGATCTTTCGCGTCCTTTAGCATCGTGACCAGACGGGCGACGGCTTGTTCTCGCGTTTCGTCTCGTCCCACCGGGCCCATTTGCGCAGCGGCTAAGGTGAGAACCCGGCTCATGCCGTCGCCTCGACCTGTTCGGCACTCTTGCCAACGATGGCCTGGAACAGTTCTGGATCGGTTGCTCCTTCGGTGCCGAAAACGAGAACGCGACTCCAGCGGTCAAGGGAAAGCTTGGTTCGGAGATCTTGCACCTGGCTTGCTGCGATCGCCCCGGCAAGCCCCGCAACGCCGCTTTCGCCGGCCGCGAGCGGTTGGTCGGCCCCCCGGCCTTCCGCTAGGATTCGCATCGTGGCTTCGGCAGCATGATCAGGAACGGTCATGAAGGCATCGCCCGCTTCCTCAAGTACTTGCCAAGCAATGAGTGATGGCTCACCGCAAGACAGGCCTGCCATGACTGTTTCTAGATTTCCTTCGACGGTCGCAGGCGCACGAGCTTTGGCACTTTCCAGCAGACAAGCGGCATTTGTCGGTTCGACCAAAACCAGCATGGGCCGTTTTTTCTTCCATCGCCAGGCAATGTGCGCAGCGACCGCTGCTGCCATGCCACCGACGCCGCCTTGGACGAACACATGACTTGGTTCTTCTTCAGGGGGGAGCTGTGCGATGGCTTCCGCGGCCATCACGCCATAACCCTGCATGACGTCCACAGGGATCTCCGTATAGCCGGGATAAGAGGTATCCGAAATGACTGTCCAGCCACGCCGCTCCGCATCGATAGCACATTGGCGAACGCTGTCGTCATAGTTGCCGTCAACGCGGCGGACCTCAGCGCCAAAGGCCTCGATAGCGCGTTTTCGGCCCTCGCTTACCGTCGCATGGATGTAGATAACGGCTTTGCAACCGAAAAGCTTGGCACCCCAGGCGACCGAGCGGCCATGATTACCATCGGTTGCCGTCGAGACGGTGATGTCCGCAGCGAGATCACGATATTTGCCGGCGAACAACAGTGGGCTCGACACCGGTAGACGGAAGGCGTCTTTTCCGGCCTCACGCAAGATCAGCTGCGCGATCGCATAGGCGCCACCCAGAGCTTTAAAGCTTTTGAGATCAAAGCGCCTAGCCTCATCCTTGTACCAAATTCGGTCGATGCCGAGACTTGACGCCAGACCGTTAAGTTCAATCAACGGTGTTGGCTGATAGCCTGGCCAATTGTGAATCACTGCTTTGGCAAGACGAAAGCCTTCTTGGCTCAGGACGGCGCTTTGTCGATCGCTCCAGCAAGCGAAACGTTTGGCGTTTGGATTGATGAAGAGCTCGGCCTCTGCCGGCCGGCAGCTATCTGGGAGAACGAAGAGCGTCATAGGAGCTCAGTCCAATAGCCGGGTCTTGTCAGAGGCGAGTAGCTCGGCAACGAAGCCCGGGACGGTCAAGCCCTCTTCGATCAAGCGGCCCATTTCAGCCTCTTTCGCTTCGACATCGGGCAGCCCGGCGATAACGGCATCGATCTTGTCTCGAGGAATGATGGCAACGCCGTCTCGATCACCAACCATCAAGTCACCAGATCGAACGGTGAGACCACCGAGGGTCACCGCCGTTCCGACTTCACAAGGACCGTTCTTATACGGGCTGTTGGGTGAGATACCTGCGCAATAGATGGGAAGGCCGACGCTGATCAAACCATCGACATCGCGCGCAAGACCGTCGGTGACGAACGCGACGATACCTTTGTTCTTGGCCATGGCGGCGACATGATCACCGAGCACCGCTGTATCTTCGAAGCCGCCGGTGGCGAGAGCGATGACATCTCCGGGCTCAGCGACTTCGAGCGCCACCAAGAGACCAAGATTGTCTCGAGGGCCACAATCCGCGGCGAGGACCGGCGCGGTAAAGGCGCTGTTGGGCCACAGCGGCTTGATGCGTTGATCAATCGCTCCTTGGCCCATCATGAGATCGACGACGAAGCCTGTTGGGACGCCCTCAAGCGCCTCGATTTGGGATGAGCTCGGCCGTGCGAATTGCCGCTTCAACGTTACAACGGGGGGATCGCCGAGCATGCTTGTTCTCCTGCCTTGTCGTTCGATCTGAGCAACTCTAGCTTCAGTTCGATCAGCCGGCCATAGACCAGATCTAAACGGGAAGGGTGTTGATGGAACAGAAAAAGATAGGGTTTATCGGTGTCGGTCTCATGGGCCATGGCGCTGCCAAAAATATCTTGCTAGGCGGATTTCCCCTAACCGTGATGGCGCACCGCAACCGTGCGCCGGTCGATGATCTTGTCGAACGTGGTGCGACCGAAGCGATGTCGACCGCGGAACTTGTTCGAGCCGTCGACGTCGTCTTCACGTGTGTTTCTGATGCGTCGGTTATGGAGAAGCTGGTTCTCGGTGACGGTGGCGTGCTTGAAGCGGCCAGGCCAGGACAGATCCTGGTCGATATGACGACCAGTGAGCCCGCGACGTCTCGACGTTTGGCGCAAGCCTTATCCCAAAAGAAAGTGATCTTCGTCGATGGCCCCGTAACCCTGACGCCGAAAGAAGCGGAAGAAGGTCGTCTCAACATCATGATTGGTGCCGAAGATACAACCCTCAATGAGATCAGACCGGTGCTCGAGACGTTCTGTCAGCGGATCTTCCATACGGGCACTGTCGGCACAGCGCATACCCTGAAGCTCATCAATAACTTTTTGACGCTTGGCAATGCTGCCCTTGCGGTGGAAGCTTGTACGGCTGCTACAAAGGCAGGCGTTGCTCCTGATATGATGGTCGACCTGATTTCCGTCAGTGGCGGTGACAGTGCCTCCTTTCAGCGCATGGCCGGGCTTTTGACGGGGTCCGGAGATCCCGAAAGAGCGGCGTTTGCCATTAAAAACGCGCGCAAGGACGTCGACTATTTCTGGCGGCTTGCCGACGATCAAGAGGTCTATGCACCGCTCGCTGATAGCGTTCGGCGTTGGTACGATCTCGCCGTAGCCCTTGGCCACGGCGATGCGCAAATGCCTCAACTCTTCGAGGCCCAAGGCGACCTCAGCGGCGTGCCCGTTTCGCTTAGGACATCTTCATCGTCGTCGCGGGGCGTAAAAGCCGATTAAGCAGCCAGGCCCTTACTCAAAAATGCGCTCATGCGGCGCGAGAAGGCTCCTGGATCAGGCAGCGGCTCGCCTTCGACAATCAGGGCCTGATCAAAGAGCAGCTCTGCCAGCTCGCCAAGATCCTCATTGCCAGGGTCGGTCGCTGCCATACCCCGGATGAGTTCGTGTTTGGGATTGATCTCGAGGACGCGTTTAGAGAGCTCGCCAAGCTGCTGATGTTGCTTCAAAAATCGTTCCAAACGCATGTCCATGCCGTGTTCGTTGGCCACGAGGCAAACCGCACTATCGGTCAAGCGTGCCGACGCACGTACATCCGCGACTTTGTCGCCGAGTTTCGCTTTGAGCGCTGCGATCAGCTTGTCGAGATCCTCACCCTCGACCGTCTCGGTTGGCTGGTCCTCTTTGTCCTCCGTGTCACTCTCGATCTTGGAAAGATCAACGTCACCTCGGGTGAGGGATTTGAAAGGCTTCTCTTGATAGGTGTCGGTCTGCGGCAACCAAAAGTCATCGATATTGTCGGCAAGCAAGAGAACCTCGACACCCTTGGCACGTGCGGCTTCGAGCTGCGGGCTAGATTTGAGCGCCGTGAGATTGTCGCCCGAGATGGTGTAGATGGCGTCCTGACCCTCCTTCATGCGGGCAACATAGTCCGCCAAGCTCACCCAGCCGTCGTCATGAGTCGAGCGAAACCTGGCGAGGTCTAAAAGCTTTTCTCGCTGCTCATGGTCTTCGTAAATGCCTTCTTTGATGACCTGCCCGAACTGCTCCCAGAAGGTGTCATAGTCATTGTCATCGCCGTCTGCGTTGGCGCGTCTCGCGATGTCATCTAGGACCCGTCGCACGAGATCTTTCTTGATCTTGGCAAGGACGGCGCTGTGTTGAAGAGTCTCGCGAGAGACGTTGAGTTGCAGGTCTTCGGTGTCGATGACGCCTTTTACGAAACGCAGATAGCGTGGCATCAAACCTTCGAGACCATCGGTGATGAACACGCGTTTGACATAGAGTTTGACCTGATGCTCGCGCTTCGGGTCGAAGAGATCCATCGGCTGAACGCTCGGCACGAATAACAGCGCCTGGTAGGAAACCAAACCCTCTGCTTGGACGTGCAAGCGGCTCCAAGGATCGTCGAAGGCTTGGCCGACATGATGGTAGAATTCTTTATACTGTTCGTCGGTGATATCGGACTTCGGCCGAGTCCAAAGGGCACTGGCCTCATTGATCTGCTGCGGCTCCGGTACAACCAATTCGTCCGTTTTGTCTTCGCCTTCCTTGGGTTCGGCGGGTTTGGCTTCGCCCTGGAAGAGAATAGGAATCGCGATGTGATCGGAATAGCTACGGACGATATGACGAAGGCGGTACTCGTCCAGGAATTCCTTGGCATGGTCGCGAAGCTTGAGAACGATGCGGGTACCACGCGGCGCATCGTCCATGATCTTTTCGATGGAAAAGCCGGTCTTACCATCGGAAGACCAGCGATGAGCGATGTTTTCGCCCGCCTTCGACGACAAGACGTCGACCTGGTCAGCGACCATGAACACCGAATAAAAGCCGACACCGAACTGACCGATCAGATTCACGTCTGCCTTATCGTCACCGGAGAGTGCTTCAGCAAAGCGCGCCGTACCCGAACGGGCGATCGTGCCGAGGTTGTCAACCAACTCGTCCCGGCTCATGCCGACGCCGTTATCGTCAATGGTGAGCGTGCCGGCATCGCTATCCGGCGTTAGCATGATTTTAAGATCTGGGTCGCTAGAAAGCAGCGTGTCGTCGCTGATGGACTGATAACGCAGGCGATCGCACGCGTCAGAAGCATTCGAAATCAGCTCGCGCAGGAAGATATCCCGATGCTGATAGAGCGAATTGATCACCAGGTCGAGCACTCGCCCGACTTCGGCTTCAAAGGGCTGTTTCTCGGCGGCCATGCCTTACCTTCCCCGTAGTCGTAATGATGAGTTCATTCAGATGACGCCGGATGTAGGCGTTGGCAGATCGTGGTTCAAGCAGGCAAAGAAAGAGGCCCCGATCTGCCCCGCAAGCAATCAATATGTCGTGTGGCTGCATCATGGTAACCACCAGATGGGCTATTTACACTTCTTCGCCGCCACATCTTGCCAGGGGGAATGGGACAGCCCATAGTTCTTTCATGGTCATGATGCTTTCGCCTGAAGACCAAAACCGCGTGCTCGCGGTGCTCGGCCCGACCAATACGGGAAAGACCCATTTCGCGGTCGAGCGCATGTTGGCTCACAAATCGGGGCTAATCGGCTTTCCCCTCCGACTTCTAGCACGTGAAGTGTACGATCGAATTGTGGGTTTGTGCGGTGCTGAGAAGGTCGCTCTTGTCACCGGCGAAGAAAAGATCCAACCGAAAACGGCGCGTTATTGGGTCGCCACCGTAGAGGCTATGCCCGAGGATTTGGACGTCGATTTCCTCGCGGTAGATGAGATTCAGCTTGCTGCTGACCGTGAGCGCGGTCATGTCTTCACCGATCGTTTGCTCCGGGCGCGGGGCGGCGCAGAGACCATGTTTCTCGGTGCTGACACCGTTCGACCGCTTCTGAAACGGCTGGTGCCAGAGGCGGAGGTGATCACGCGCCCCCGCTTTTCGACGCTCTCTTATGCCGAGCCTAGCAAGGTAACCCGGCTCCCGAAACGAAGCGCCGTTGTCGCCTTCACGGCGCGCGACGTTTATGCGTTCGCCGAATTGATCCGCCGCCAGCGCGGTGGGGCGGCCGTGGTCCTTGGCTCGCTGAGCCCGCGAACGCGAAATGCCCAGGTTGCTCTCTATCAGGAGGGCGAGGTCGATTATCTCGTCGCCACTGACGCCATCGGCATGGGTCTCAATATGGACCTGACCCATGTGGCGCTTGCCAGCATCGTCAAGTTCGATGGTCGCGAAATGCGCGAGCTCACGCCGCCTGAGATTGGGCAAATTGCCGGGCGTGCCGGTCGTCATATGCGGGATGGCACTTTTGGTACGACGATCGATGTCGGTGACCTCGATCCTCGACTCATCGAGGCTGTTGAAACCCACCATTTCCCTGCGATCAAAGAATTGCGATGGCGTCATGCTGACTTAGACTTCTCCAATCTCGATCGCCTCCTAGAAAGTCTGGATCAGCCGCCGCCTTTTGCTTGTCTTCGGAAGACCGGCAATGCTCTGGATCATGTCAGCCTGAAGACGCTGTCAAGAAAGGACAGGGTGCAACGACGCGCCCGTGATCATGCCTCGATCGAGTTGCTTTGGTCGGTCTGTCAAATCCCTGACTTCAGAAAGACGTTAACGGATAGTCATTTGCTACTGCTCGAGACTGTCTTCGATCACCTTTCCGAGCGACACTGTTTACCGACCGATTGGGTCGCTGATCAGATCGCACGGCTCGAGCGTGTGGAGGGGGACATCGACGCGTTAACGACGCGCCTCGCGCACATCCGTACGTGGACCTACATGACCCACCGTTCCGACTGGCTGGAGGATCCGGCCCATTGGCAAGAGCGAGCACGGCATGTTGAGGATCGCTTGTCCGATGCTCTACATGAACGATTGACCCAGCGTTTTGTCGATCGGCGCACCCAGATCCTGCTACGAAGTTTACAAGAAGGCGGGCCGCTCGGGGCCGTCGAGGCAGACGGTGCCGTGATGATCGAAGGCCAAGAGGTTGGCCGGATCGAAGGCCTAGTTCCCGTGCTCGGCGGTCATAAGGTCGAAAACGGTGAAATTGAGCGCCGCGCTGTCAATGCAGCGGCAAGGCGCGTGATCGGGCCCGAGCTTCAGCGTCGGGTGAAGGCATTGATCGCATCAAGCGACAAATCCTTCTCGCTGGACAATGCGGGACGCATTCTCTGGCGCCAAGAGGGGGATCAAGCCGGTAATGCCGACAGTCCGCCAGTTGGTCGACTCCGACCTGGAGCGACCCCCCTGGCGCCGCGTCTTGAGGCGCTGGTTAGCGATCAGCTCAGCGGCGACGTGCGCGAGGCAGTCCGTCGGCGGCTCTCTGTTTGGTTGGATGCCTATCTCGCGGACTTAACCGCGCCGCTCCGCGACTTACAAGCGGCCGAGCTCGACGGTGCTGCACGCGGGATTGCTTTCTTGCTGGTCGAGGGGCTTGGCAATGTCTCCGTGATGGACGTGGATGCCCAGCTCAAGAGCCTATCGAAAGCCTCGAGAACCCGACTTGCCAAGCTCGGCGTTCGGTTCGGTGTGCGGCATCTGTTTTTGTCGTCCATGCTGAAAGCGCGCGCTATCGAATTACGAGCCCGCTTATGGGCGGTTCAGCAGAGTATTCCTGACCTAACGCCGCCACCACTGGGGCGTGTTGCGCTAGAGAAGATCACATTTCCAGAAGGCTATGCGTCGGCGATCGGATTCGAAGAGCATGGCCGCCATGCACTTCGGATCGATATCGTCGAACGGCTGGCCGCGGTGTTGAGGCGGGCCTCGAAGGAGGGAGCGACGTTCGAACTTAGCCCATCTATGATGGCGCTAACCGGCCTTGGCCGCGAGGATCTTCGCCATGTTGTCATATCGCTCGGTTATACGGCCGACGATCAAGGGGTGTTTCGGCGCAAAACCCAGCGGTCTCGGCGGAGGGCGCAGAAGAAGATCAAAGAGGATCGGGATCTGTCAGCTTCGCCGTTCGCAGCCTTACGGGATCTCTGTTTCACAACGGGTACGGCATGACGACAAAGTCGCGGAAGGACCAGGAATTGGTCCAGCATGAGCCAGCTACGACCGACGGTCTTCGTCTCGACAAATGGCTTTGGCAAGCCAGATTTTTCAAAACAAGAAGCCTTGCAGCGACCGTTGCTAATAAGGGCAGGGTGCGGATCAATCGCATGCTCGTGACCAAGCCGCACTACCGCGTTCGCCCCGGTGATGTTTTGACGTTCGCTCAGGGCCATGAGATTCGCGTTGTCCGTATCCTGGCGCTTGGTGAACGACGTGGTCCCGCTCCGGAAGCTCGAACCCTCTATGAGGACATTGGCGAGCCCGCCGAGGCGCAGCCGCGCGAGGCCGTGGAGAGCTCGGCACAGACCCGCCAGCCCTGGGGCGTGAAGGGTGGAATCGATCCGAGACGAGCACGTCGCCAAGCGATTGACGCCAAGATGAACGGCAGATGAACGCGCTTATCAGGGTTCGTTCAGAAGGTGCGCATTATTCACATAAATGATGGTGAGGATTGATTGGCGCTGACGATTCGCGGAGTGGACCATGGCCAAGCGAAACATGATACGTCTTGCTGGTACCGTTCGCATTGTCATTGCTCTTTTTGTCGCCCTCGCCCTGCTGTCTGCCGTTGCGGCAACACTCGCAACGGAGAACGATCAGTTTCTCGGCAGTCGAGAGCCGAAGATGGCACTGCCCACCCTGACATGTGTTGCCCCGAATTGTATGCCGACTTGGAAGTCAGCGCTCATGCCCATTGAGAGAATCTGAAGACCATTGCGCTTGGCGATTTTGGCGAGCAGTGCAAAATGCATCGCTGGTTCGTCCTCCACCGGCGGCACACACATCATCCCTTTGATTGGTAGATCGAGCTCGTCTCGACATAACGCGATAAAGCCGTCGGCGTCGCCGGGGTTGATGCCGGACTTTTGTGGCTCCTCGCCAGTGTTGACCTGAATCAGACAATCCGGGCGCCTACCCTGTGCCACCATTTCCTTTGCAAGAGCGTGGGCCAGTTTTTCCCGGTCCACAGTCTCGATCATATCAAACAGGGCGACAACGTCTTTCGCTTTTCTGCTTTGGATCGGACCAATCATGTGCAGCCTAATGTCAGGGTAGCGTTGTTTGAGATCGGGCCAGCGGGCCAGCGCCGGCTGTACATAGTTCTCACCAAAAATGCGCTGCCCCGCGTCAAGGGCAGCGATGATCCGCTCATCTGGCTGAGCCTTACTGACCGCGACGAGAGTTACGTCCGATGGTTCCCTACCGGCGTCCTTTGCTGTTGCGCTGATGGCGTCTTTGATCAAAGCGAGCCGGCTTGTAACGGTGACGGCTTCGACTTGTTCCTGATCCTCTGTCATGCAATTTTCTCCTCGCCAAACCGGAGACAACCTAGTCGAGCCCCGTGGCCGGTCAATGCAGAAGCGCAACGCACCACCGGGGCCGACAGATCATGGATTGAGGCTGCCGAACGATGACGACATTGAATCTTCCCTTTTCATTTGACGACATCATGGCGCCCATTGGTGCCGACGCTTTCATGGCTGACTATGAAGGTAAGAGACCGCTGCATGTCAAAGGAGCCGCCGACAAGTTCGCCAAGGTGATGAGCTGGCCACTTCTCAACGAGCTGCTCGGCCAGGCGACAATCTGGTCCGCGCAGTCTCTCATGCTAGTCCTCGACAAGGAGCCTGTTCCGAATCACCATTATTGTGTGCCGGCAACCGGCAGGGATGGCGGTCAGGTGATGCGCCCCGATCCGGCGAAGGTGCAGAGTTTTCTCAAGAAAGGTGCGACGCTTGTCGCAAATGACATTGATCACCTCAGCAGCGGCTTGACGGCATTTTCGACCTGCATGGAGCAGGCACTGGGAGCTAAGATCCAAGGCAACCTTTATTGCTCTTCGAAACGTCGTCAGGGGTTTGCTGCTCATTTTGACACCCATGACGTTTTTGCTGTTCACGTCGAGGGCACGAAGACTTGGCACATCTACGAGGGTCGTGCCGTTGATCCGATCGCTCACCCAAAGTTCAAGACGCTGGGACGCGAGCATCATGAAAAGGCCAAGGGCGAGCTTCTGATGGATGTTACAATGGAACCGGGCGACCTGCTCTATTTGCCGCGAGGGCAATATCACGATGCCATCGCCGACGAGGGTGGCGCCGTACATATCGCCTTCGGCGCTACCTATCCGATTGGCATGGACGTTATGTCGATGCTCTTCGAGACGGTCCTCAACCAACCGGTCTTCCGTGCAAATTTGCCACGACCCGGCGAGGCAGGACTGGCCGCCCGGCTTGCCCGTTTAGGCGATACCATTGGTGAAGTGTTGAAACGGCCTGAAACGGCGGCAGCTGTAAAGGAATTCCAAAAGGGGTTTTCCTATCCCCGTGCCCATTACGATCTGCCTGATCTTCTCACAGACGTTCATGATACGTCCTATCGAGTCCAGGCAAGCGACATTAAGCTCATCGAACAGGATGGGCGCTATGGGTTGGTCAAGGCAGGTTCGCGTGGTGCGGTCGAGGTGCCGTCTGAAGTGACCGACATGGTCGACTGGGTGCTCAAAAGGCAACAATTTGCGCGCAGTGATCTCGCAAAAGCCTTCCCAGATCGACCGTCAAAGGCCCTCGACAAGCTGTTAAACGACTTGGGAAACATGCGTTTAACAGAAGTCCTTTAGGTTCCCGCAGATCCTTGTGTCCTTTCTGCCACATCGCGACTTATTTGTTTCACCTACCAGCAATCCATTGTTGAACCGCCAGCCTTCAAATGGTTAACAGGTATTGTTGAGAGTTCGCCTCATCGGGTGCTCTTTGGGTAAAGCACTCATCTCTAAGTCGAAAAAGATGCCCTAGCGGGTGCGAGTGGAGAACGGGATCATGAGTAAGAAACTACTGCTTAGCAGTACAGCTATTGTTGGTGCGTTTGCTTTGGCAACGCCCGCCCTTGCTGACACGGAAGTAACCTTGTCGGGCCAGGTCGAGTTCGGTTTCAGCGCTGCTGACGAAGAGACCATTGATGACGGTCGCGGCTACTTCTTCTTTATGGACTCCGAGACGAAGATCGAGGCTGAAGGTGCTGCCGACAACGGCATCAACTACAGTGCCAAGGTCGAGCTCGAGACCGATGCCGATGGTGACGGTGGTGATGTGAACGCTGACGAGACAAGGCTTGCCTTCTGGGGCGGGTTTGGTCGCGTTGAGCTTGGTCGCGAAGATGGTGCCGCCGACAACATGTTCATCGGTGGTGAAGACTTCCAGGCCGGTACCGGCGGTATCGATGGTGATGGTCAGAATCTGAACATCAATCTCGTTGCCGATTCCGGCGATGCTGCGAAGATCACTTACTTCACGCCGCGCGTCGGTGGCTTCCAGCTCGGTGCCAGCTTTACGCCGGACACCGGTGATGCCGAAAACGACAGCGACGATGATGCCGGTGATATCGAGGAGCATTGGGAACTCGGTGCCAACTTCACCACATCAGCTGGTGGTGCTGACGTCACCCTGACGGCTGTTGCCAGCATCGGTGATGCCGAGGTTGGTGATGATGATCTTGAGGACTATGGCATCGGTGGTGGTGTCGAGTTCGGCGGTCTTGGCGTTGGTGTTGGCTATGCCTTCCGTGAAGAAGCAGACGAGGGCAACGGCCTGACTGTCGGTGCTAAATATGGCTTCGGTCCTGCCAATGTCAGTGCCGGCTTCTCCTACGATGACCCCGATGAGGGTGACGATAGCAACGTGTTGGCGTTTAGTGCTGACTACGGTTTGTTCCCAGGTGTGACCGTCAAGGGCGACTTGTCGTTTAACAGTGACGACGCCGACGACGATGGTGACTCCACCACAGCCGGTGTCGTTACCCTTCAGCTGAACTACTAAGTTCGGCAGGAGATGACTTTCGGGGCGGCGGGAGACCGTCGCCCCAATGTCTCCGTAGAATGCGATTGTTGCTAAGACGTTCGATTTTACAATGTTGTTTGTGACTTGCATTTCAGGGTATGGAAACCCATACTCCGGATAGCCCATAGCTGGCCGTCAAAGCCACTAAACCAGTAAGAAAAGGTTGATGCGCAGGATCGGAACCATATCACGTCTCTCTTCCCTCACAGCAGCCATGCTGTTGTTTGGTGTGAGCCAAGCTCAGGCTGCTGGCGATAATCTTGCCGGTGGTGGAGTTTTGGAAGACGGTTTTGCTGCGTTGCATCAGCAGTTTTCCCGACAAGATAGTATCATCGGCGAAGCCAAGCTTAGCCTGGTGAAAGATGGAAACACGTCGTCCTTTGGTTTCACCCCGCGTTTCTCAGGCGTTCCCATAGGGTTAGCCGAAGGTGTAACCATCGATCGTGGCTCCGTATTGAAGTCACGCCTGACTGGTGTTGGTGCGTCCGGGCAACGTGACAGTAAGGCGCTGCGATATGAGCAGGTCCACGATCTTGGTATGGTGAAGCTCGATCTATCCGCGATTGCCGGGTATGCTGACGGCGCTGATCGTGATCTGGATCAGTCATCAACAATTGGCTTTGGTGGTGGCTTGAAGTTTCAGGCTATTGAAGGTCTGCGGTTTGGCGCTTCCTACAATCGCCGGGATGAGTCGCTCGGTCTGGTTCGGGATCGGGTAACAGCCGGCCTTGGCTATAACTTCGGCACCGTTGATACTCGTCTTAGTGTGTCCAATGTGTCACAGTATGATATCAATGGTGTTCCGACCGATGAGCAGCAGGTGTGGGTCGTCGGTGGCCAGATGCAACTGTCATCTAGCTTAGTCGTTGGCGGTGATGTGGCCTACAGCACCAGTCTTGACGGCACTGAAGATACCAGCGGCGTCGTGAATTTCCGCTTCAATTTCTAAAGCGCTCGCCGCCTCCCGGAATGATCCCGATGACCGATTCAAAGATCGGTTGGGCTGACCTATGGCGGACCCCATGACTTCAAGCATCAGGAAATGGCTGTCGACCACGTTGCTGCTAGGCTTCGTCCTCAGCGCTTGTGAAGGCGTCGAAGTCGAAGAAGCAAAACCATACGTGAATGACCAGCGGGAAAAGATTCGCGAGCAATCCGGCACGTTCCACGGCAATCCAAAAGGCTTTGTGCTGTACAGCACGAAAGAACAGGACGGCAGCGGTGGCGGCTTGTTCGGCGGCGGAACCAACCAGGAGGGCTCAGGAAATAGCGGAGCGCTGGCAGCCAATGCGTATCTCTGGCAGGCATCGCTCGAAAGTCTCGATTTCATGCCATTGCTCCAGGCGGATTCGCGGGGCGGGGTGATCATCAGCGATTGGTATGCTCCACCTGAAACGCCGGATGAGCGGTTTAAGATCACGGTCTATATCCTGGATCAAGTCCTTCGTGCTGATGCCTTGAAAGTTGCCGTTTTTCGCCAGACGAATAGCAATTCGGGGTGGGTCGATGCGGCTGTCGATGAGGGGACCGCCGCTGGCCTCGAAAGCAATATTCTTAAGCGCGCACGCGAGCTCAGGCTAGCCAGTACCGGCGAAGGGTGAAGGTGAACCCACGAAGGGCTCCGTGCACCTAACGATCACATCTTGATTTAGATTTAGGCGCCCACGATGCGCTGGGGGCTGGAAAACCTGTGTGAGCTGCCGTACATCACCGGCTTAAGCTTGCTGTTTTGGCATGACATCATCCTTCGCCACGAGAGCGCAATTCATGTCCCGCTATCCCTTCAAAGAAGCCGAGGCCAAATGGCAGCGGATCTGGACTGATCAAAAAGTCTTCGAGGTTACCGAAGGCCGTGGTCAGACCTACTATGTCCTGGAAATGTTTCCGTATCCGTCCGGCCTCTTGCATATGGGACATGTGCGTAACTACACGCTCGGCGATGTCGTGGCCCGATACAAACTCGCACAAGGGTTTGATGTTCTGCATCCGATGGGTTGGGATGCCTTCGGTTTACCAGCAGAAAATGCGGCGATCACAAAAGGAATCCATCCCGCCGAATCGACCTATGGCAACATCAAGGCCATGAAGGAGCAGTTCGCGTCGCTCGGTTTGTCATTGGACTGGAGCCGCGAGTTCGCCACATGCGATCAGAGCTATTATCGGCATCAGCAAGCCATCTTCCTCGACTTTCTCGACGCTGGTCTGGTCTACCGGAAGGAAAGCTCCGTCAACTGGGACCCGGTCGATCACACCGTTCTTGCCAATGAACAAGTGGTCGATGGTCGTGGCTGGCGTTCCGGAGCTGTGGTCGAACGCCGAAAGCTCGCGCAATGGTTCTTCAAGGTCACCGAGTTCGCTGATGAACTCCTGGATGCTTTGCAAGGCCTTGATCGATGGCCTGATAAGGTTCGCATCATGCAGGAGCGCTGGATTGGGCGATCAGAAGGTGCGTCGGTCCAGTTCGCGATCGATGGCAGGAACGATCCACTCGACGTCTTCACAACGCGACCCGACACGCTCTTTGGTGCTAGCTTCATGGCGATCGCGCCGGATCATCCTCTGGCAAGCGAGCTCGCTGAACGGAGCCCGGAATTACGCACCTTCATTGCAGATTGTGCCAAAACGGGGACGAGCGAAGAAGCTATTGAGCAGGCGGAAAAGCTTGGCTACGACACGGGCTTGACCTGCCTTAATCCCCTTGTCCCAGATCAGCGATTGCCGATCTATGTGGCCAATTTTGTGCTGATGGATTACGGCACAGGTGCGATTTTCGGTTGCCCAGGCCATGATCAGCGCGATTTGGACTTTGCTAGAAAATATGGCCGCCCGGTGACGCCCGTTGTGTTGCCACCCGATGCTGATCCCGAGACCTTCACGATCGGTGACGAGGCCTATGTCGGCGATGGCCACCTCTTTAACTCAAACTTCCTCGATGGCCTCGCCGTGCCAGACGCAAAGCGGACCGCCATCGAGCATCTCGAGAAGATGGGCGCTGGGCGGCGGAAGATTACATTTCGTCTCCGTGACTGGGGCGTATCACGCCAACGCTATTGGGGTTGTCCAATCCCCATCATCAAATGCCCAGAGTGTGGCGTCGTTCCTGTTCCCAAGGAACAGCTCCCTGTAACGTTGCCAGAGGACATCGAGCTCGGCCAAGTAGGAAACCCGCTCGACCGCCATCCCTCATGGAAGCACGTTCCATGTCCGGCCTGTGGTGGTCCAGCCGAGCGTGAGACGGATACCCTCGATACCTTCGTTGACAGCTCTTGGTACTTCCTCCGCTTTTGTTCGCCCAACAGTGATGACATCTTCGATCGCGACACTGTCGAGCATTGGGCCCCAGTGGACCAATATATCGGCGGTGTTGAGCATGCCGTTCTCCATCTCCTCTATTCGCGGTTCTTTTGCCGTGCGCTCAAGCGCTGCGGCAAGCTGGATATCGAGGAGCCCTTTGCAGGCCTGTTCACGCAGGGCATGGTTTGCCACAAGACCTACCGGGACGACGACGGTCGCTGGCTTAATCCGATCGACGTTGAGCCAGCACCGGACGGAAGCATCCGTACCATCGACGACGGTCGAAAGGTCCATGTCGGTCGCTCGGAGAAAATGAGCAAGTCCAAACTTAATGTTGTCGATCCCGGACCAACCATCGATGCCTACGGCGCCGATGCCGCGCGTCTCTTCATGCTGTCTGACAGCCCGCCGGAACGTGACTTAGAATGGACTGAAGCGGGAATTGACGGCGCTTGGCGTTACTTGAATCGGCTCTGGCGCTTGTTTGAGGCTGGGATTCCAGCAGGCTCGGAGCAACGTGGATCAGGCGAGTATTCCGCCGCAGCGACCGATCTGAAGCGCACCATTCACAAGACGGTCCAAGTCGTCACGGATGAGATCGAGAAGTTCCATTTCAACAAGGCCGTCGCTTTGATTCGCGAGTTCTCGAACAAGCTTGAGGCCTTTGACCGGAATGATCCTGCAGCGCCGACGCTCTTGCGCGATGGTCTCGCTGTGTTGGCTCAATTGCTTGCGCCGATGGTTCCTCATCTGGCTGAAGAGCTTTGGCAACGCCTCGGTCATGAGACATTGCTCGTCCGAACACCATGGCCCGTCGCTGATCCGACTTGGCTCGTTGAGGATGAAGTCACGATCGCCGTTCAGGTGATGGGTAAGCTTCGGGCGACGCTCAATCTGCCGAAGGGCGTCGACAAGGAGGCTGCCGAAGCAGCGGCGTTGGAGGATGAGAACGTGCAGCGTGCGATTGGCGATAAAGCCCTTCGTCGCGTGATCTTCGTCCCCGACAAAATCCTCAACCTTGTCGTGTAGGGGAGAGGACGTTTGAAGCGGCGTGCTCTCGCAATCCGTGGTATGGCGTTGGTGTCCGTCACAGCACTTGGGGCTTGCGGCTTTCGCCCACTGCTGGTTCGCGCCGATGGTGAGAATGTTCGAAGCCAACTTGCGGCTGTCCGGATCGCCGGCCCCGGCGGTCGTTTGGGGCAGCAGCTTCGAATAGCTCTCGAGGACAATCTTGATCCGACCTCGAGCCGGCCGTCTTCCCTCTATGATCTGAATATCAGACTGAGAAATACCAACCGAGCACTTGCCATCCAGTTGGACAGCACGACGACGCGCTACAATCTCACCTTGTCTGCTGGATTTGACCTTGTCCGGCGGGTCGACGGCGAACTGCTCTATACGTCGATCGTTCAGCGGGTTGCCAGTTACAACGTGCGGCGAGCGCCTTTTGCAACGCTGACCGCTAGGCAGGATGCTGAGCGTCGAGCGGCACAGGAAATCGCTGACGATATTCGAACGCAGCTCGCGCTGCACTTCCAGCGACGGGCGGAAGACACTTGAAGATTCCACCTGGTCAGATTGAGCGCTTCTTGCGTTCGCCTGACGCGAAAACGCCCGTCGTGCTGATCTATGGTCCGGATGAAGGCCTGGTGCGCGAGCGATCGGCGGCGCTCGTCAAAGCTGTCTTGGAGGACCCTAACGACCCCTTTCGCATGAGCGATCTTTCCGCCGACCAGATTAAGGGCGACCCGGCGATGCTGGTCGATGAAGCGCGAGCGCTTTGCTTGATGGGGGGGCGTCGTGTCGTGCGCGTGCGCCAAGCCGGCGACAGCTTGCGTGTTGCCTGTAAGGCTTTGCTTGAACTCAAGGCAATCGACGCCTTGATCGTTCTGGAGAGCAGCGATCTTGGTCGTTCGTCCTCCTTGAGAAAGCTTGTCGAACAGGCTCCGAATGCGGCCGCAGTGCCCTGCTATCGTGATGAGGGCAGAGACCTCGGCAATTTGATCGATCGGCTTTTGAAAGAGCGTGGGATACGTCCCGATAGCGAGACCAGAACCTATTTGATTGAGCATCTCGGTGGTGATCGCGCCGTGACCCGGGCCGAGCTTGATAAGCTCGCTCTCTTTGTCGATGCATCTCCTGAGACGCCAAAGACCATTGGTATTGGCGATGTTACCGATGTTGTCGGCGATAGCGCCGCGATCGGTCTCGACGATCTCGCCCATGCAACGACCCTCGGTGACATCAAGGCTGTCGATCGTTGCTTGAATCGTCTCCTCGGTGAAGGCCAGGCGCCCGTCAGGCTGATCCGAACACTCCTCAACCATGTCACAAGACTCTATCGCTTGGCCCTTCTGATCGATCGCGGTGAGACGGTTGATCGCGCGATTGGGCAAGCGCGTCCGCCGATTCACTTTCGACGCAAGCAGGACGTTAAGACAGCCCTTCGGCGTTGGGATCGTCTTCGCCTACGCGGTGCGCAGGCGAAACTCCTGAGTGCGGAGATGGCATGCAAGACGTCGGGTCAACCGGATCGTCTCCTTTGCCGGGAAGCTCTCTTTTCCCTCTGTCGAAGTGCAGCATTGCCACAGCGTCGAGCCTGAAGCGACGAAGCTGTCGACACCGGCGTCGATCCTTTTGATGGCGTTGCGGCGCATCATTGGATCACATCATCTGGCTGCTGGACGGTCAGACGCTCCGGTACAGCTCGCCTGATGTCGGGCTTAGCGCGTTTGCCGGCGCCAACGGTCGAGCGCGCTTCGAAGAAAGCCAGTATCGGCCTCTTGGCACCAGCTCTTCGCGAAAGAGGGGTCATGGCTGGCAGGTCGATGCTCCGGCGGTAGGTCTTTGAACCGGATGTGGACGGGGACGGTGACGCCATCGCCAACGACGACGGCCTCCTGGGTGTTGAGGGATGGCAGGCTGTCGACCAACCAACGGGCATTTTCCGACAGATTTTGGCTGACAAAAGCTTGGTCGTGCTCATTGCTCATGCGAAGGGCAAAGACCGTATTGCACTGGGCAAGAGAGCTGACCGCAAGCTCAGAGGGGCGTTGGCTAACTAAGCACAGCGTAACGCCATACTTCCGTCCCTCCTTGGCGATTTGAGCGATCACCCGTTTGGTCGGTGTAAAGCCCATGTCAGCCTGTTCGGGCACGTAACGGTGGGCCTCCTCACACACCAAGAGAACTGGCGGTGCCTTGCCGCGTTCACTCCACACGGCGAGCTCGAACGTCAACCTGAAGAGCACCGAAACCACGACATCGACAACGTCGGAAGGCAGGCCAGAAATGTCGATGATCGTGATCGGTTTGCCTTCGGTCGGAATGCGTAAAAGTTGGGCTAGGATCTGTTCCATATTGTCGCGAACGGCAATGCTGGAGAACATGAAGGCAAATCGCCTATCGCTGCGCAGGCTCTCGATCCGGTTGATCAGGCTGAGATAGTGTGCCGCCCCTTCGGCTTTGTTGAATGTTCCCATGCCCTCCTTAAGGATGCTCACGAGGTCGGAAAGACGATAGGGAACTGGCGTATCCACCGTGATCTGAGTCTCGTCAGCGTGGCCTCCAGCGAATTGGTTCTTGGCCTGAACAATGGCACCCTTCAAAAGCGTGCCTTGGCTCTGCTGTTGTTCCCTTGATGCACCGTGGAGCACGACATGGGCAATTTCCTCGAAATTCAAGAGCCAGTAGGGCAGTTGCAAATTTCCAGGGTGCAAAAGCTCGGCCCGATCGGCGAAGGCCGGGCCATACTCATTATGCGGGTCAATCAAGACCACATGGCCCTGGGGATGTTCATCAAGGATCGAGCGCAAAATCACGGTGGTTGCACAGGATTTGCCGGTGCCCGTGGTGCCGAGTACGGCGAAGTGCTTGCCGAGAAGACTATCGGTCAAAACAAAGGCAGGTACTTTCGGATTGTGCCGGAGCTGACCGATATGGACATTTGACGAGCGTGGTCTCGCGTAAATCGTGGCGATATCGCGAATGGTGATGGTGGTCACTGGTGCGTCGAGGGGGGGATAGCTGGACACACCGCGCTGGAAGCCCGTGCGGTCATCAGCAATTTCTCCGAGAACTTGGACCTCGAAGATCGTTCGCTCAGATTGCGTGTTGCCCATTTGCTGTTCGCGTTGAAGGCGGTTAACAATGCCAAAAACACGCGAATTGGGACCTTTCATCGAAACCAGGGTGCCCATGCGCGCGGCTCGCGCCGCATGGCCGTCGATGTCATCGAACAACGCGCCCCAAATCACCGAGCCCTGTATCGACACGACCCGTCCGATCGTGACCGCAACGTCCTCGATCGGATCGATCTCCGGCTCAGACATCGTTGGATCCGATGGGATCTCCATGGACTCGAGCTCATCGTCATAGGGCCCGTCATGAGGCATATCAACGGCAGGATGGTGATCGGAGAGAGGCAGGTTGGCGGGTGAAATCGACGAGGTGGCCCCAATGTCTGCACGCGGTGCACGCATCATCGCGCGCTCGTTCGGCCTCGTTGGATCGACGGGCCTATCGACGTCGGAGCCGAGAGGATCGGGCGGCGTAGAGGGGGCAGCCTTGGGCGGAAGCCAGGGCTCAATAGCGTTGGCTGCATCCGCGCCGATCTCGGCACGAAGTCGGTCGATGTGGGGTGTGGTCGCAAAGGGTGGGTCAACGGGCTCAGGTTCAGCCTCTGTCACCGGAACGCGCGCTGTCGATTGATCCTCTCGAGCGGGTGGCTCGGTTACATCAGACTCCGTACCGTGAGGGGAAGACTGTGCGTTTCGACCCTGATAGGCAAAGCCGAAGCTTTTGCCTTCATTGTTGTCGGCGACGATTTGGGGTGGATCGGCAACGTTGTCGCTCTTGGGCTCGGTCGTCTCGCTGATCGGCTCTTCGTTTTCGAAACCGTCACCGGTCAACGCCGCACGCCGCCTACCGATACGGTTGGAAAACGGATTGAGTCGCATCGTCACATACCTTCCAAAGCCTAAATCCGCTCTCAATTTAACGATTGAAAGTTCATTTTTGATTAACGCTGCCACATCATCTGGTCCGAGGTCGTCACCAGGCTTGAGGCCGCTTGCTTGACAGGCGGTTCGGGATCGGTCCGAATGGAAAGGGGAGGCGCAAGATGAGCAAATTCAACGTGTTCGGGTTCAATCATACGGCGTTTGTAGTGAGAGATCTCGATCGAACCATCGGCTTTTTCAAAGACCTGATCGGCCTCGAAATTCTCTCTCGCGCGCCGCGTGAACCTAAGCTGATTGAAGACATGACCGGGCTTTCAGCGGCGGATCTTGAGATCGCCTATCTCCATGGATTTGGTCATTCCATCGAGTTGATCCACTACAAGGCGCCGGCCAATCGCGGTGGCGGCCTGCCTCGTATCTATCAAGATGGCGCCGGGCATCTTGCCATCGATGTCGACGATGCTGAGGCCGCTGTGGCGGCGGCCGAGGAATTTGGCCTGCATAGGGTCGGTGAGATCATCACGATCGATCAAGGGCCGAATTCGGGCCGAAAGGTGGTCTATCTTCAAAGCGACGATGGTTTGTCGATCGAGTTCATCGAGACGCCGGGTTGATCCTGTTGTCGAAATTGCCCAAAGGAAGAAGTGATGTCGGCCCTGATAGATCTGACGATGCCGATCGTCGACCATTTCCGCTGGCCTGTGGAGAGACGGCTTGTCGCCGATCATGATCAGGGCAGTTTATTTCAAGTCACCTGGCAAGGGTTTGCCGTCCACAGTTTTACCCATATCGACAGTCCACGGCACTACTTTGTCGATGGAAAGACCACCGATGACATCACCTTGGAGCACACCGTTGGGTCGGCTGCTGTTCTTGATCTCCTGACCATCGAGCCCAACACAGCTATCGACCGGTCGTTGCTCGAAGAAAGCGGCGCTCATGTTATGCCGCAGGACATTGTGGTGTTTAAGACCGGCTGGGGAGACCGACGTTCAGTCGCCACGCCTGAATTCTGGCTGGATGCACCCTATCTCGATCGTTCAGCGGCGGAATGGTTACTTTCCCGATCGCCCAAAGCCGTGGCCTTCGACTTTCCCCAAGACTACTGCATTAGGCTTCTGCTCTCCGGCGACGTCAGGCCCATCGAGGAGCATGTCAGCCACGATGTGCTCCTTCGTAACGACGTCGTGCTGATCGAGTACTTGACCAACACCCGGGCGCTGACAGCCGAACGGATTGAATTTTGCTGCCTTCCACTCAAGCTTCCAGCGTCCGATGGCGCCCCCGCACGGGTGGTCGCTTGGTTAGGGTAGAAAGGTCTGCCGGCTCAGCAAATACGATCTAGATTGATTCTTAACTCCTCGCTATGGAGTTCAATCGCCAGCGGAATCATCATATTTGAACTTTTTTATCGAGATGTTACAATGACTTAGCCAATGAGTGCGACGCGTGGATGTCCATGAAGCGCGCCATCGTTAAGTAAAGCTGATGAGCACGACAGCAGAAGACTTAAAACTGCCGGATCGACGGCGCTTGGGATGGTCGCTCTTGCCGGATCGGTGGAGCCTCCTTGCGCTGCTGCTTGCGCTTGCGGTGGCCTTTCCGGTCTTCGTCGTCTTTTCCGCTCTGTTTGTTCCCCAAGGCGACGTCTGGCATCATCTCGCTACCACTGTCTTACCCCAATACGTCATCAACACGGTTGTGCTCACCGCAGGTGTTGCGATCGGTGTCACCGTGATCGGTGTTGGCTGCGCTTGGCTGGTGACGATGTGCCGTTTTCCCGGCCAAAGGTTGTTTGAATGGGCGCTTTTGTTGCCCTTCGCGATTCCAGCCTACATCATCGGTTACACCTACACAGATCTGCTGCAATTTGCAGGACCGGTGCAGTCGGCGCTTCGTGAAACCATGGATTGGACCCGAGACGACTATTGGTTCCCGCAAATTCGATCGCTCGGCGGCGCCATTTTCGTGATGACCTTGGTGCTGTACCCCTATGTTTATTTGCTATCGCGTGCAGCGTTTCTTAGCCAATCGACCTGCCTTTTGGATGTCAGTCGAACGCTCGGTCGCGGTCCCTGGCGCCATTTCGCGGAGGTTGCCGTACCGATGGCGCGCCCCGCGATTGTCGGCGGTGTCGCGCTAGCCCTCATGGAGACGATGGCCGACTTCGGGACGGTCCAATATTTCGGGATCAATACCTTTACGACCGGGATCTATCGGACATGGTTCGCGCTTGGCGAACCCATCGCTGCCGCTCAGCTTGCCGCCATCTTGATGATCTTCGTTTTTGCGATGCTTTGGATCGAGCGGCAAAGCCGTGCCAATGCCCGTTACGATCATACGACGGCCATGCGCCCGCTGACGAGTTACAAGCTGACAGGCGGGCGGCGGGCTCTGGCGTTTGCCGCCTGCTTGATCCCGATTGTGCTCGGTTTTCTTGTTCCGGTTTTGGCCTTGATCCAGATGACTTGGGAGCAAGGCGATGTCTTGATGGCAGGCAAATTCATTCCGCTCGCATGGAACAGCCTCACCCTTGCCGGGCTTGCCGCTTGTCTGACCGTCACCCTTGCCGTGCTGGTCGCCTACGGCGTTCGGCTTCGTCCGAGCCTGCCGATGCGACTTGCATCCAGCGTCGCCAGCCTCGGTTATGCCATTCCTGGAACGGTGATCGCTGTCGGTGTCTTAATTCCGTTCGCACGGATGGATAATGCGCTCAATGGATGGATTCAAGCGCAGTTCGGCGTCAGCGTCGGCCTGGTCCTTTCCGGCACCATCATCGGGTTGTTGTTCGCCTATCTCGTTCGTTTTCTCGCAGTCGCGATGAACAACGTCGAATCGGGCTTCGGCAAGATCAACCGGCATCTCGATGACGCCGCGCGCAGCCTTGGCCATCGGCCAGGTGGCACGCTGGTCCGTGTTCACCTGCCGCTCTTACGAGGTGCGCTTTTGACGGCGGGAATGATTGTGTTTGTCGATGTGTTGAAAGAGCTGCCGGCAACCCTGATCATGCGCCCTTTCAACTTTGAGACACTTGCGGTTCGGGTCTACACCTTTGCTTCCGATGAGCGCCTTGCCGAAGCGTCGACCGCTGCGCTTGCGATCGTTGCCGTTGGTCTGATACCCGTCATTGTCTTAAGTCGGGCCATTGCGCGAAGCCGGCCCAGGCTGGGGCGGCTATCGTGAGTGTTACCCACCAGGATGAGGTTGCAAGAACGGGTCGTTACAGCCATCATCGCACCTGTTCCATGACGTGCCTTGCGGATGACGTCGATCACCATCATTCACGAATTGGCCAGATCAGCTGCGTCGAGTTGGTTTATGGCGATGCAGATCCTAGGATAGCGGTATGATCGACCTGTCATTCCTTGGTCTCACGACAGCGTTCGCCGCCGGCGTGATTTCATTTCTGTCGCCTTGTGTTCTGCCGTTGGTACCCGGCTACGTTTCGTTTGTCGCAGGGAGCTCGCTCGAGGATTTGCGAGACGGACAAGCGCCGCGGCTGCAGGCGCTGATGTTGGCGGTGACCTTTGTGCTCGGCTTCAGCTTGGTCTTCGTCGCACTTGGTGCTGGGGCGACCTATCTCGGTAGTTTGCTGCTGACCTACAAATATGAACTCGGCATCGTTGCAGGCGTCATCGTGACGCTGTTTGGCCTCCATATGCTTGGCCTTACACCGTTCAATCTGATGAACAGCGAAGCGCGGTTTCACCTCGACGTCGCAGGGGGGCGAACGCTGAGCGCCTTTCTCCTCGGTATCGCCTTTGCCTTTGGATGGACCCCCTGCATCGGGCCGGTTTTGGGTGCGATTTTGGCGATGAGTGCCAGCACCGCCGATGTATCGAAAGGGGTCGTTCTGTTGACCGTCTATTCGATTGGTCTGGGCATACCCTTTCTTCTCGCAGCGGTGTTCACCGGCACGCTCTTGAAGGGAATGCGTTCGCTGGGACGGGTAGGCCGGCGTTTGCAGCAAGGTGCAGGCGGCCTCTTGGTCATTATGGGATTGCTTATGGTAACGGGTCAGCTCGAAGTGCTGGCGTTCATGCTCCTCGAGAACTTTCCTGTGCTATCCGAGATGGAACAGTGGCTTCTGGAATGAGAATTGCATTAAAAAGTGATTAAAGGCTTGATTTTAGAAGCGTTGGTGTATTCCTCCTTGGAGGCAACACTTTAGCTAAAATCTTGCTAGTAAGACACTCAAAACGATCTAGATATCATGAGGTAATCGCGTATAATGATATCTAAACCTGTCGCTATGATATCTTGGGGTTTTTTTGTTTCCCAAGTCAGTTGCAAAAAGATGCAAGTGTTCCCTGTCTAGCTCTTTTGCTTTTGGACGACGAAGAGTTGTAATGAAGTAAGACGGAATTGTTGTAGCTTGAGGGGCTGAGGCACTGAGTTTATGATCAAGGCGATGTTGTTTATCGATGGCGGCTGGCTCTACGCTAATATGGCAGAGCTGGGCAAAGCAGCCGGGAAAGCTGATTTCCAGGTCGATTTCGGACGTCTTCCGGGGGTACTCGCCGAAGAAATCGGGCGTCAAACTGGTCTACGGGCTGATATCATCCGGAGCCACTATTTCGGCAGCTATGCCGAAAATTACGATCCAGTCGACGAAAATTCCGTTGAACGCCGGAAAGCCTTCTTCTCGCGCCTACGCGAAGATCACAACTACGATGTCGAGACGTTTCCAATCGACTATTGCGGCCGCCGATTGCGACGCCAGGATCGCGATCCCGAAGATGCGTTCGCGCCGCGGGAGAAATGTGTCGATGTCGCTTTAGCCGTAACCCTGATGCGCTACGCTCTTATGCCAGGTGCGATGGATGTCGCGATCATGGTGCTGGGCGATCGTGATTTTGAACCGTTATTGAAAGAGGTTCGGCGGTTCGGCAAGCGTGTAGCCTTGGTCAGTATCGAGGCGGTTTGTGCCGCTGAACTCGCCGATCCCGCTGATCCGTCACGTGTTCGCGATTTTGAAATGATTTGGTTGGATGATCTGCTGACCAAGATCGATCGCTGGCGAGACCGGACGAGGACGCCAAGGCTAGACGATCGGTTGGATGATGAGCCGACAGGTCAAGTTTTGCGAGGGCGTGTGAAGAATATCATCGGTGATCGCGGCTATGGGTTTATCGCTGCTGAAGATCACGAGGATTATTTCTTCCATGCGAATGCGTTAGAGCCGGGTTTGAATTTTGACGATATCGAACCCAATCACCCCGTGGTCTTTGAGGTTAAGACGGGACCGACACCGTTCAGAGCTGGTGCAGCGCGCTTAGTCCGGGACGACGATGAAGCGGTTGACGATGATAGTTTGGACGACGATGAGATGGTCGATGAGGAAAGCTTGACGGCCGTTGGCGATGTCGATGATGTCGGGACGGGACGCTGGTGAGGATTCTGCTTGAAGCCTTGGGCTGAACGCCCATATCCTGGGCAATAGAGGTTTCCCCTATGTTGAGGGGGGAATCGTGGTGTTGAACACTAGTTTTTGCTAACTCTGGAGGAAAAGGGGACGGTCATGGCAGCGGATCCTCGCGTCGCTCAAGGTCAGGTCGCCGTCGAGCGTATCGACGAAGGCCTGCGCAGTTACATGCTTTCTGTCTACAACTACATGGGCCTTGCGCTGGTCCTGAGCGGCCTCGTCGCTTATATCGTTGGGACGACCCCAGCACTGTATGTGCCGATTTTGACCACCCCGCTGAAATGGGTGGTGATGCTAGCTCCGCTCGGCTTCGTCATGTTCTTTAGTTTCCGCATTCAGAAGATGAGCTTGAGCTCGGCACAGCTCGCTTTCTGGGCATTCGCTGCCCTGATGGGCCTGTCGCTGTCCTCGGTTTTTGTCGTGTTCA
Organism: Geminicoccaceae bacterium; assembly: GCA_028285265.1. Taxonomy (GTDB): domain Bacteria; phylum Pseudomonadota; class Alphaproteobacteria; order Geminicoccales; family Geminicoccaceae; genus JANQPX01. The sequence continues at coordinate 258,286 of JANQPX010000032.1, read as the reverse complement.
CCGGTTCCAGCATCGCGCGCGTGTTCTTCATCACCGCAGCAGCATTCGGGTCGCTTAGCCTGTACGGCTATACCACAAAGCGTGATCTCTCTGGATGGGGATCATTCTTGTTCATGGGCTTGGTGGGCATCATCATCGCGGCGATCGTGAACATCTTTCTCGCGAGTTCGGCTCTGCAGTTCGCCATCAGTGTGATTGGCCTCTTGGTGTTTGCCGGTTTGACCGCCTATGACACTCAGCGGATCAAAGAACTCTACTATGAGCTCGACAACTCCGATGTCATGGGGCGGAAGGCGATCATGGGCGCGCTCAGCCTCTACCTCGACTTCATCAATATGTTCATGTTCCTGCTCCACTTCATGGGTGGCAGCCAAGAGTAGCGCGCTGTCGACATCACAGCGTAAGAAGGAGTCCCGCGGAAGGCTTTTCGCGGGACTCTTTTTGTTCTGCCTAGCCCTTGGTCCGTTAACAACGACCAGCTGCGCAGAGGACCGCCTGTCCCAGACGACCAGCGGCGCAGCTGCAGGGCCAGAACCCATCATCGTCGAAGCGACGCCCTATGGCAGGGTACCTGGGGGTGTCTTGGGCGCTTTTGGTGATCGCCTCACCATCGACGCTGCCTTCACGCTGCGCTCGTCACATCCATCCTTTGGCGGGTTGTCCGGTCTTTGGATCGATGATGCCGCCGATGTTGCCATCATGGTCAATGATGGCGGGCAGCGCCTGCGTGCGCGGCTTTTGCATGACGAAGCGGGCCGACTTATCGGTTTCGAGGATTGGTCGGTGACCAGCCTAAACCGCAGCCCCGGTGACGGCCTAGGCCCGGAATGGTCCGATTCCGAGAGCCTCTCCGGTGATGGCCAGGGGCACCTGATTGTCGCCTATGAAGGCATGCATAGGTTGAGACGTTGGTCGATTGACGATCTCGATGGCATTCCCGAGCCTCTGGTCTTACCTGAAGGTCTCGGCGGCGCGAGCAATTCTGGTATTGAAGCTTTGTCATCCCTGCCCGGAGGGCGCCTGTTCGCCATCGCTGAGCGCGTTGGCGCTTGGGGGGGCGAGGGTTTGATGGGCTGGGTGATCGATGGCGATCGGGCTGACGATCTGATCTATGTCCCCGCCGCCGGCTTTGCGCCTGCTGGGGCGGGGCGGCTTGACGACCACATCTATGTTGTAGAGCGCAGTTTCTCGTTGCTGGGTGGGTTCCGCAACAGAATTGCCACGCTATCAACGAACGACGTACGTCCTGGCGCCAAGCTATGGGGACAAGAGCTAGCCGCTTTCCAGTGGGGACTGCTTGGCGAGAACTTTGAAGGCATTGCGGCCAGACGAGGTGCCGATGGCGCGGCCAAGCTCTACCTGTTAACTGACGATAATTTCAGTTTCCTGCAGAAGACCTTGCTTATACAAATTTCGCTAAATGACAGCGGCCTGCCGTTTTCGACGGCGGCAGGCGATGAAAAGTCATGACGTTGAATGGAGCATTCAGCCGCGAACGCCGATGACGTCTCGTTTCAAGGCGACCAAAGGACGTCTGGTCGTCCTTGAGCTAGGCTGCGGCCTCACCGCCTTGGGCGGCGCGTGCTGCGATCAAGCGTTGTTTGAGACGGCGAAGCTCATTTGAAAGCTCGGTGTTCCGAGCCTTGAGCAAGAACCCATCAAGACCACCGCGCTTTTCGACAGTCCGCAAGGCCTGCGTGGAGATCCGCAGACGCAAGGTTTCGCCAAGCGTCTCACTGAACAGCCGTTGCTGCTGCAGATTCGGCAAATAGCGCCGCCTCGTCTTGTTGTTGGCGTGACTGACATTGTTGCCGGCCTGAACGCCCTTACCGGTAAGGGCACAACGTCGTGCCATGATCGATTTCCTTGGAAGGCAAATAACACCCGTTGCCGCCATCGGTCGTCGACGGCAGCCGACTTTTATTAAGCATTCGCCGCGTGAAGGTCAAGTCTGAGATAAATCTTCCACGATCTTCCTCGAGGTGGATCTCTAGGCAGAGGCGATCGTGACCTCTATCGATAGTTCATGGAGATCAAGCACGCCCGACGTGACGTTTATCTGCTTGCGGTTTGCCAAGCGCTGTTGGCAACAGGCAATGCCGTGGTGGTCAGCACCTCGGCGCTGGTTGGTCAAACGCTGGCACCGGACAGTCTGGCGACGCTACCGCTCTTTCTTCAGTTCGTTGCCATTATGTCGGCGACCCTGCCAGCATCGTTGCTCATGCGGCAAATCGGTCGTCGTGCAGGCTTCTCAATTGGCGCTGGTTTTGCTCTCACAGCAGGCTTGCTTGGCAGTGGCGCGATTCTTATCGGTTCCTTCCCGTTGTTTTGCGTGGCGAGTATTGCGTACGGCGTTTTCATGGCCTTCGGCCTCTACTATCGCTTCGCCGCGGCCGACGCCTCGACGCCGGCCTTTCGCCCACGCGCCATCTCCTATGTTCTCGCCGGCGGAGTCGTTGCCGCCATTGCCGGGCCGGAGCTCGCGAAAGCCACCGATGATCTCCTAGGGCCGGCGCTGTTTGCAGGCAGCTATGCAGCGATTGCTGGGATCGGTGGCCTTACCCTGCTCACCCTCATATTTCTTCGCATGCCGCTGCCGAGCCTCGAAGAACGTCGTGGTGAGGGCCGTCCGACCCTCCAAATCATGCGCCAGCCCGCTTTCGTCATCGCTCTGGCTGCGGCAGCCATCGCCCAGGGCAGCATGGTATTGGTCATGACGGCGACGCCCCTTGCCATGGCCTTTTGCGGGCATGGCTTCGACCAGACGGCCTTTGTCATTCAGTGGCATATCCTTGGCATGTTCGCGCCAAGTTTCTTTACCGGCCATTTGATCGGTCGGCTTGGGGTGCTCAACGTGATGGCGCTCGGCGCCTTGCTTATCTTGACCTGTCTAGGGGTTGCGCTTTCCGGAGGCGACGTGGCGCAGTTCTGGGTGTCTCTGTTATTGTTGGGGGTCGGTTGGAATTTCATGTTCGTTGGCGCAACCACCCTTTTGACCTCAACGTACGAACCGGCGGAAAAAGCGAGAATTCAAGCGGTGAACGATCTCATCATTTTCGCGGTTGCTGCACTCGCCTCATTATCGTCCGGCATTCTCCACCATCTGATCGGCTGGCAAGCGGTTAACCTCAGCATGGTGCTACCGACACTCGTTATGCTCGGTGCTATTCTTTGGCTGCGTTCGCGCCAAGCAGGTCTTGCGCTCTAGCCGCTTGCTGCTTTAGGGGACACACGCTTCACGGTTTTGCCGGGCCGTTGTCGACGTTGGAGCTGCCGGGCGAGATTGACGCTGCTGCCGCCTGCACGCTTGGCCCGATACATGGCGACATCAGCGAATTGAAGCAATGCCTCGGCATTGTCAGCATCGCTCGGGAACATGGCCACGCCGAGGCTGGCGCGCAGATCGACGAAACGATCCTCGACTTTGAGCGGTGTTTCGACGCTGGTCAGAATCTTTTCGCCGATGCGCACTGCCGCCGTCGCTGTTGTCAGATCAGGAAGGACGAAGGCGAATTCGTCACCGCCAATGCGTGCCACCGTGTCCGACTTACGAAGGCTTGAACGCAGCCGTCTGGCAAGCGCCTTGAGCGTCTCATCACCGACCCGATGACCCTCGGAATCGTTAATGGCCTTAAACCCGTCTAAGTCCATGAGAATGACCCCCACGGGACTTCCTGATCGCGCCGATCGCGCCATAGCGATCTGGAGCCGGTCTTGAAACAGGAGCCGATTGGGCAGATCCGTCAGCGGGTCATGCTGAGCGAGATGAAGCATGCGTGCTTCGACCCGTTTGTGATCGGTGATGTCGGTTGATGTACTCACGAAACCGCCACCGGGCATGAGATTGCGTTCAACCGCAAGCGTCGTCTGTTCTGCGCCAAGCTGTTCGAAGCGTGCAGGTGCTAAAGGTTCCGCAAGCGCCTTCGGATCAAGTTCGTCACCAGACGACGGCTCCAAGCGTGCTAAGTCCTGTTCAAGAAATTGCCGAAGATGTGTGCCGGGCCGATAGAGGTGGATCGGATAGCCATGCAATTCACGATGTCGCGGGTTCCAGGTCAACAGCCGGCCGTAATGATCGAAAACGGCAACACCTTGATTGACATGATCGAACGTCGCCTGAAGCTGAGACGACTTCTCTTTGAGCTGCCGGATAAGTCGGTCGTTGATCGATGCCAGATGAACCGAGGATACCAGTGAGGCGCTCATCGGCCGAGCCAACAGGATCATACCAACCAAATAAACGACAACCATCGCCGCCATGATGAAGTGCACCCGATCACCGATGAGAACGAAACAAATCAGAAAAGGTGCAAGCGAGCTGACCAAGAAGGCCGAGAAGGCCTGCATGCTTCCCGTCAGCACCACGAGCGATCCGCCAACCATCCCGGCTACGACGAAGGGCAGCAATGTCCGAGTCATGTCCGAATCTGACATGTAATAGGCAACAGCCGTTATTCCCCAGACGAAACCGCCCAACGCAGCTCCGAAGGTAAAATGACGGTGCCAGGATCGGACTGACGCCTTACTCGTCGGTCGACGACGAAAGCGCCGCCAGCCGTAGTAGCGAAACCAAAGAACGCATCCCATCGCGCCGAGCCAGGCAGCGACAAATTCAATCGGTGTTCCCGGCCACAGCGCGGCTGCGGTACAAACAGTGCAGACGCCATTGATCGCGAGGGCGACTGGAAGTCGGCTGAACAGCCTGACAAGCACAGCCATTTCGGCTTCAGTCTTGTCATCTTGCCGCAAAACGTCCTCCCGGTCGAAATGGCAGGTGATCATGTCGTTAAGGCTGAATGTTCACATAGAGAAACAAAATCGACAGTTTTATCATCGACATTGTGGATAATTTGGCAAGATTTATTTTTTCTTGAGAATCAATCCGTTAATTGATGTTTCCCTATCACCCCATGATCGGAGGGTCTTTCTTTGCTGCACCGCACAAAAAAACACTTGATGCCGTCCTGACGTCTTGCTATATGTCCTATTGTGCAATGCAACATTTTCCAAGAGGGGCAGACATGTCCGCGAAAACTTCCGCTAAGAGCTCACCTTTTCAGACCGTCGATGCCGATAAGGTCTTGGCGGCTCAGCAGCGCAATATTGACGCTTTTGCCAATGCTAGCCAGATCGTGGTTGATGGCGCCAAGGTTCTTGCGCAGCGGCAAAGCGAGCTGATGCAAAGCTCGGTCGATCAGTGGATGGCCGCGAGCCAAGGTGCGCTGACCATGAAGCCGGGTGAGTTTGTTCCGGCTGATCAGCTGACCAAGGTGAAGACCGCCTACGAATCCGCGGTTTCCAATGCCAAAGAGATGACCGAGATCGCGATGAAGGCCCAAGGTGAGGCTGTGTCGGTTCTGACCAAGTGCTTCATGGCCAACATTGAAGACATCAAGTCGTTCTCCAAGATCGGCTAAGTGATGGGCTTGAGTTGGCGTTGTCCAACATCAAGGCTTGATAAGCGGTTCGACGGTGTTTCTCGATAGAAGCGCCGTCTCGCTTTTCTTACTGACAATCAAAGCCGAAATCCTCATGCGTCATGCGTGCGCATTCGTTCGGTTAGGTTGACGCTGAAATAGCCGCTTCTTACATAACGGGCAGCCAAACATCGGCAGAAACAGGCCCAAACGCGCGCTATGATTGCTGAGCTCAGCGACCGCTCAAAAGCGATTTTCCGCCAGATCGTGGATGCTTACCTGACAACAGGTGAGCCCGTTGGCTCACGCACGATCGCGCGCCTTCCCGAGCAGTTGTTGTCGCCGGCCTCGATTCGAAATGTGATGGCCGATCTGGAAGAACTCGGCTTTCTCTACGCACCGCATACATCGGCAGGTCGCATTCCGACGGACCAAGGCCTTCGCTTCTATGTCGACGGGCTTTTGGAAATGGGGCGAATGTCCGCCGATGATCGCTCAAGCATCGATGTGCAATGTGCCGGTGTCGGTCGTAGTGTCGAGGAAGTGATGGGCGATGCGGGGGCGGCCCTCTCCGGGCTGTCTCGCTATGCTGGTCTCGTCCTTGCGCCGAAAAGCGAGCGGCCGTTCAAACAGGTGGAGTTCGTTCCGCTTGGGCCTGGCCGTGCCCTGGTGGTCATGGTGACCGACAATGGTATGGTCGAGAACAGAGTGATCGATATTCCGGTCGGGATCAGCATTTCAGCATTGATTGAAGCCGGCAACTATCTGACGGCTAGGCTCGCCGGTCAGTCCTTGATCGAGGCCTCCGAGATGATCGAGAAGGAGGTCACCGCCGAACGCGGAGAGCTGGACGATCTCACCAAACGGGTCGTGCAGGCTGGCCTCGCGACATGGGCAGGTGACGTCGATCGCGACGAGGGGGTCTTGATCGTTCGCGGCCAGGCTAATCTCCTTGATGATGTGACCAATTTGTCGGATCTTGAGCGAATTCGAGCGCTCTTCCAGGTCTTGGAAACCAAGCGGACGCTGCTCAAGCTAATCGATGTGGTACGTGACGCCGATGGCATGCAAATCTTCATTGGCGCGGAAAACAAGTTGTTTGGGATGAGCGGTTGCTCAATCGTCGTTGCGCCTTATGGTACAGGCGATCGCGACGGTGAGGCCGGTGGAGAAGTGATCGGCGCGGTCGGTGTGATTGGACCGACGCGCATGAATTACGCCCGTATCATCCCCATGGTCGACTACACCGCCCGGGTAGTCTCCCGCCTCCTTGGTAATCCTGATAAGTGAGTTGATAAGCGATGACCCAGATGAATGCGCCACAACAGGACGACGAGAACGCCGAGGCTAGCGCCGCGACGGACGATCCGGAACAGGCGGCAGCAACCGAAGCGCCCGAAGGGGATGCGTCGACAGAAGACGATCCACTCACGTTGCTGCGTGCCGAACTGGCCGAGACCAAGGATCGTATGCTACGGGCCATGGCCGATGTCGAAAACATGCGCCGGCGTGCGACGCGCGATACCGATGAAGCACGGAAATATGCCGTGACCGGCTTTGCGCGTGAGCTGCTCGAAGTCGCGGACAACCTTGCGCGGGCGTTGCAAAGCGTTCCGGAGGAAGCGAAAGACAATGAGCAGGTCAAGCCTCTTATCGAAGGCATAGAGCTGACGCAAAAGTCCCTTGCGGCCTGTTTTGAACGACAGAAGATCACCAAGGTCGAGCCGTCGGTTGGCGATCGCTTTGATCACAATCAACATCAGGCGATGTTCGAGACTGAGAGTGCAGATCATCCCCCTGGTTCCATCATCCAAGTGATGCAGTTCGGCTATGTCATCGCTGACCGTCTATTGCGGCCGGCATTGGTCGGCGTTTCCAAGAAGCCGGCGGTGGTTCAGGAGCCTGCCAATGATACCGGCGATGGTGAGCGAGGGCATGCAGTCGATACGAGTGCTTGATCGGCCTTTAGGACCATCACGGCGGGCAGGCCATGGCGGCTGGTAGTTGACAGGCTGCCGCTCGTCGCTTAAGCCGCGGTAATCCGGCCTGAAAGCATCGCTTTCCGGCGTTTTCTAGTGTTGTTGTGAGAGTGCATGATGCAAGAGGGCATCAACAAAGTCGTGCTGGCCTATTCCGGCGGACTCGATACATCTGTCATTCTGCGCTGGTTACAGGACCAGTATCAGTGTGATGTCGTCACCTTCACCGCCGACGTCGGCCAAGGCGAAGAGCTGGAACCGGCCCGCAGCAAGGCGGAAATGATGGGGGCTACCGAGATCTATATCGAGGATCTCCGGGAGGACTTCGTCGCCAACTATGTCTTCCCGATGTTTCGTGCCAATGCGATCTATGAAGGCACCTACCTGCTCGGCACATCGATCGCGCGGCCGCTGATCGCTAAACGTTTGGTCGAGATTGCGCATGAAACCGGTGCTGATGCGATTGCGCATGGCGCCACCGGTAAAGGCAATGACCAGGTTCGCTTCGAGCTCGGAGCCTATGCCCTTGATCCGAAGATCAAGGTCATTGCGCCATGGCGCGAATGGGATTTGAACAGCCGCAAGAAGTTGATCGATTATGCCGAAAGTCGGCAGATCCCCATCCCTCGTGGCAAACATGGTGAACCGCCCTATTCGACCGACGCCAATCTTCTGCATATTTCTTACGAGGGACGGCTTCTCGAAGATCCCTGGATCGAACCAGATCCCGAGATGTACACATGGTCAGTCTCCCCAGAAGACGCACCCGATGTGCCCACCACCCTTGAAATCGGGTTCAGGCGGGGTGATCCCGTTGAAATCAACGGCGAGAAGATGTCACCGGCTGAGCTCCTCACCCGGCTGAATGAGATTGCAGGCGCTAACGGCATCGGACGGATTGATCTTGTCGAGAATCGGTTTGTCGGCATGAAGTCCCGAGGTGTGTATGAGACACCGGGTGGCACGATCCTCTTGACCGCCCATCGGGCGATCGAGAGCATCACGCTCGATCGCGGCGCGGCGCATCTGAAAGATGAGCTGATGCCGCGCTACGCTGAGCTGATTTATAACGGATTCTGGTTCAGCCCGGAGCGCAAAATGCTCCAGGCGGCGATTGATCAAAGCCAGCAGAAAGTCAGCGGACATGTCCGCCTCAAGCTCTACAAGGGCAATGTAATGGTGGTCGGCCGAAAGGCCCCCGGCTCTCTCTACAGCGAGGCACTTGCCACCTTCGAAGAGGACGATATCTACGACCAGCGTGACGCGCAGGGCTTTATCAAGCTTAATGCCCTGCGTCTCCGTGCGCTCGTCGGTCAATCCGGCGAGTAAGCTCCGGGTCAGGGGCTGCGTCGCGCTATCGAGATGCGTCAGCCGGACGTCGTCCTACGGATTGACGGCAAAATGCTTTGAAAGACGCAGGCCTTGATGTTGGTAGTTCGAGCCAATGTCTTCGCCGTAGAGCTGCGCCGGCCGTTCTGCCAGATGCTCGTAGATCAATCGACCGACACGCTGGCCGTCTTCAAGCACAAACGGCACTTCGTGAGAGCGGACTTCAAGGACGGCACGGGTGCCCTCGGCGGCCCCATGGCCGAAACCCGGGTCGAAAAAACCCGCGTAATGCACGCGAAATTCCCCGATCGAGGTGTCGTAGGCAAGCATTTCCGCGGCTTGATCCGGTGGGACACGGACCGCTTCCTTGGAGGCGAGGATGTAAAACTCGTCGGGATCGAGAACAAGCGTGTGATCGCGCCTTGCGCGCAGCGGGTGCCAGAAGTCGTGAACGTCGTAATGGGCGAGCTTTCTGAGATCGATCAGCCCCGCATGTTTTCTCGCACGATACCCGATGACGCCGTCTTGCCCGTCGTCACCCGAAAGATTGACCGTGACCGGGACGCCCTCGCGTGCGCTTTCGGCGGCGTCGGTTGGCGCGAAGGTCGACATCGTCTGCAGGCGAAGCTGGTTCAGCCTGTCGCCCTGTCGTGCGAGAATGCTAAAGGTTCGCGGTGAGATTTCGGCGTAAAGTGGTCCTTGATAGCCGGCGCTTACCTGATCAAAGGTCATGCCGTAGTCGGTGATAAGTCGGGTGAAGACGTCAATCCGACCAATGGAGCTCTTCGGATTGGCGATCGCTGACATCGTGGCGGTGAGGGTGAGACGTTCCGCGAGTTCGACGATATAGACACACCCCCGTTCCAGGACGGTGCCCTCCTCACCGAGTTCGAATTCATGCATCGAGAATTGGTCGATTTTCTGCTGAACCGTCGTTCGTTCACCCGGAAGAAAGCTCGCGCGCACCCGGAATGCCCGTTTGCCCAAGCGGAGATCGAGGGAGGCGGGTTGAATCTGGCCAGGCTCGATCGGCAGTGTCGATTGGATAATGCGGTCTTGGTCGATCAGCATGCGCAAGTGTTGACTGGGCAAGATGCCGCTTTGGTCGCTGTCTGGGTAAAGGGCTATGGCCGAAGAGCGTGCGTTTGGTGCTGTGTTCATCCCGAGACTCCTGGAACGGCGCGACATCAAGGTCGGTGCATCCCAACCTGGCCGTTTGGCCCGCTTTTAGTCGACTTGCGCGCTAATGACCAGAGACTGCCAGAAAAGGCTGGTCGTTAGCGGAGCTGGTGCTGCGCCCCGAGGTCCCGCTCGATCGCCGCCTGTCCCTCCTCTGTGATCCATCCTTGTTGAACAGCATGATCGGCCATGTCTCGGATATCGGAAGCCAGGACCAAAGGACTACCAAGGCTTTCGAGTTTCGCCGCCAAGTCAGCGATCACTTGATCCCGCCTGGGATCACCGCCGACATTTCGGATATAGACGGCGAGAACCCGCTTGGGAAAGGTCTTGACGATATCGGCGTAAACTTCGGGGTCACGCTGGCCGCTGTCACCGATCAAAATAAACGGCAACGTCTGATAATGCTCGACCATCTGGCAAATCAGATCGCGTTTGTGCCCTTTGCCGCGACGTGGAATCGGATGCTGAAGGGTCAAACCCCATTCCCGCAGGAACAGAATGGGGCCTACTGGAATGTTGTGCAGTTTGAAGAAGCGTTCCAGCACACCGTAGATCGCCCAAGGGGCTCTCGACACATAGAGCATCGGATGGGCGCCGTCGCCCGATGGCCCCCGGTATAAGGCGCGCAGGAAGGAGGCCATGCCCGGAATAGCGGTTCTGCTTTCGGCGCCTTGGATGAAAAGTCGCCACATCATCAAAAGCTTGTTGGCGACGCCAGTGTGCATAACGGTATCATCGATGTCGCTGATCACCACAAAGGAGCAGTCCGGCCTTGGAACAAAGACATCCCCGACGGTTTCGATGATCATCGGCGTTTCCAGCCTGATCGCGACCTCGTGCCAGTGGCGATCTGCTGGAGGTGGTTTGGGAAGATCGAGGGTAAGACGGAAATAGCCATCCCGATCTGTCTTAATCGTCGTCTCGAGATCGCCAAACTGCACTGTCAGCTCGGCATCTGCGATTCCCCAGGCGCGCATCAGACGCCAAATCGTCTTGAGATTATGCCAAAGGCCGTCTCCAGCCGGCAGTTCCGGCGATGCCTCGCGCAAGACACGACCGATCAGGAAGAGATGCGCCGCTGATCCGTAGCCGCGATAGGTTTGGACGACAATCTTGCCGCGTCTCGCCGTTCGCGATGCTGACCCGACCACGGCACGTATCGCCCGCTCAAGACCCTGACGACATGTATCGAAAAAAACGAAAATGAAGGATCCCCTAGCGCAACGCGACCGTTCCGGATACCGGGGCATATGAGCACCGACGCGCGCTTAAATCCACGCTTGGTTCGATCTCTTTGGGCGTTGTCTCGCCGGCCGCTCGGTCATGGCCGGTTACCGGTGCCTTGCCCAGGCTTTAGCAAGGGATCGCTGAAGCAAGATGAAACGGGTCAACAATAGACCGGCCGCTGCAATCAAGCCGGTAATCAGCCCGGCCCAAATCCCATAGCCGCCATAGCCGACGCCGAAAGCAAGGCCAATACTTGCCGGCAGGCCAATCAAGGCATAGGCAATGGCGGCAAAGATCATGGGCCAGCGGGTATCCTTCATACCGCGAAGGACGCCCATGCCGATGACTTGGGCGCCGTCGAAAACCTGAAAGATGGCGGCAAAGATCAAAAATGTTGCGGCGAGGGATGCGACATCAGCGCTGGAGGGGACCGCTTCGTCCAAGAAGATGGCGACGATGCTCTCTGGAAACGTCAACAAAACCAGCGCCATGGCTGCCATAAAGACAATGCCGAGACAAAGCGCTGTCGTACCAGCGAGATAGACGCCGGCTGCGTCACGCCGTCCGGCGGCGAGGCCAACGCGTACGGTCGCCGCCTGGCCGAAACCAAGCGGTACCATGAACGTGACGGCCGCACATTGCAGCGCGATCTGATGGGCGGCAAGCTCTGTCGTGCCAATCCAGCCCATCAAAAAGCCGGCCCCGGAAAAGAGAGAGACTTCCATGACCAATGAGATACCGATGGGCAGTCCAAGGCGCCAAACCTCGAAAAAGCGTTCCCAATCCGGCCGCCAGAAGCGTCCGAACACGTGGTAACGGCGAAAACGTCGATTGACGAAGATGACCAGAAGTAACGAGAAAAAAAGAAAACACTCGGTCAGTGATGTCGCAACACCCGCGCCGACAAGGCCGAAGGCAGGCAGGCCAAACGCGCCAAAAATCAGCACATAGTTGGCAAGAGCGTTGAATAGGATGCCGATGATACTGATGACCATCGCCGCTTGCGGCCGTTCCAGTGCTGCAATGAAGTTGCGCAAGACCATGAAGCCAAGCGCGGGAAGAAAGCCGAACACGGCCGCTTGCGTATAGGGGAGGGCGAGTTCGATAAGCTCTGGCGCCTGGCGGAGGCCGGCGAGAACTAGGTCGATCCGCCACAGCAGCATGCACACAGGGAGCCCGATGACAATACAAACCCAAAGCCCCTGTCGCACGGTTCGCCTAATATCGCGCACGGCGTAGGCGCGGACACCGCGAATCTGGGCCATCATCGGCGAAATTGCCGCTAGCACGCCTACCGAAAACAAGAACATGAAGAAGCGCACATTCGTCGAGAGCGCGCTCGCTGCAAGTTCGCTTGATCCGAGCCAGCCGATCATCACAACGTCAGTTGTCTGAATGACGATGTTGCCCAGATTGGTCAAAATGATCGGGCCACTGAGCGCGATAAGCTTCGTGGCCTCGTCAAGCCAGAAACCGCGCCTTGCGGTGCCGTGGGCCGATGAGGCCATGAAACATCTCTCGTCAGCGGCGCCAGTTGCAGCCGCATATGATGTGGGAAAGCAGCCCAATATCAACGATAAAGGCTGGTATGATGTCAATCGAGAAGCGATTCTCAGCCCCTGTTCAAGACCAGGTGCAGGGCGGCACGGAATTGACGACAATACCAACGGTTCGCGACGAGATTAGGGAAGGGCGGCCAGGCCTCCTTGGTCATCGAACGAGGGTCAACAGCGGTCGAGACTAGGACGCCATCGGCTCTTGGTGTGTTTCACGCGACGGCGTTCGCTATCGTGAGCCAGTTGAGCGGGGCATTGGGGGGCCTGCCGGGACGTCGCCTATGCTCTCGATGACGCATCCCGAGAACAAGGCTGGCCTTTGTCGACCTGACGCTCCCTTGCCCGATCCGTCGATGGCCGTCGGGGGCTACGTCTTGCTGAGATCATCGATCTTCTAGAGCGAATGTGCGGCTTCGGCCAGGACGCGCAGTTTTCGGCGCGCAAGATCACGCCCCAAGAGACCCAATCCACAGTCCGGAGCAGCGATCAGGCGGTCTGGATCGATATGATCAAGCGCCAAACGAAGCCGTTCGCGAACCGCCTCAACGTCTTCAACCTCACTCTTGGCAATCGCGATGACACCAAAAATCACGTTGGTGCGGGTGAAGCGTTCGAGCAGCGTCAAATCGTTCGGGCGATGGGCATCCTCGATCGAGACGGTATCAATGGCGACGTCTTGGAGTCCCGTTGCCAGATCCCAATAAGATTCCTTCGGCGCTTTGGGATAATCCGCCTCAGGATCAATCCTGTCAGGATAGCCACAACAGATGTGAACGACGCGCTCGGTGGATTGCGGTACCTTGTGAAAACAGCGATCAAGATGCTCGAGGCCAAAACTGAGCGTCTGATCGAGCTTTCTCGCGAATACCGGCTCGTCCACTTGGATCACAGGGCAGCCGGCGTCGGCAAGCCGGCGAATTTCGATGTTCAAGGCTTCAGCAAGGGCAATGCCGCGAGCCACGATGTCATCGCCATAGAAGTCATCAGCAACGCTATCGCCGATGGTCATTGGGCCGGGAACCGTCAATTTGACCGGTTTCTTGGTCGCGGATTGGGCGATGTGCCAGTCTCTTGGGAGAAATGCCGGCCCCGCTTGAACGGACGAGGTGATCGTGGGCAGCCAGGCTGACATGTGCCTGCGCATCTCCTGTTCCGTGAGCCGGTCGAAGTCGATCCCTTTCAGATGTCGGCAGTGATAATGAATATAGTTTTCCCGCCTGATCTCGCCGTCGGTCGGCATGTCGATGCCGAGCTGGTCCTGCTCTTTGACCACCTCGACTGTTGCGCGGTCCAGGATCTGCTCAAGTCGGCCTTCATAGCGTTGTTGTGTCTCTGCGTAACCTGCCGTTGGTTCGGGATCGTCGGTACCGCCTTCCTTTTGGAACCAATCCTTGATGGACACGTCGGCCGGCTTTGGATAGGCACCGATGGTCGTGGTCAGCATGGATCGTTTCTGCTCGTCAGGGTGCAAAGAAGGGTCATGGAAGAGACCGCTGATCGATGACGAGCGGCCCCTTCCTCCGTCTGACCGATTTCGGTTCAAAAGAAAAGATCTTTCCAAGGCGTCGCCAAGATGGCGCATCCCGGGCGACAAGGAAGGGATCCAGCAACGCTGTAATGCAACGGTACCGACTGGCACGCTCGTTCTCACGACCTTCACCACGGCAAGGGCCGATGACAACGGTTTGGCGTGTTGATGCGCTCACGATGCTGGAGGCTCATGCGATCAGAAAGTGAGGCTGACATCGGTTGTTGAGCCAGCCATGTCGCCAATCTGCCGCTTGTCGGCGCTTCGGGCGAAGCGTGCCATCTGAGCGTTACCAGAAAAGGCAGGAGATGTGGTCGTTCTCACATACAAAGCGAACATTTGTGTGTAGATTAGACCATAAGGCTAGTTCGTAGTGGTTTTGAGAACAGTCGGCGGCCCAGCTTTCAATGCCCGTGATCGACCATTCGCACCTGATGATCTGAAGGTAGGTGATGATGAAGGCTGTCATTTTAGTCTGTGCGCTCGGCATGGCTCGTCCGGATTGTTCCGTCGAGACAGCTGCCAACGTCATTCAGGGCCCCGAAGCCAACGCTTTGGCGCAATGCGGATTGCTTGGTCATGCTCATCCCGCGAGCGCGCAACTCGTTGGCTATCTTGATGGCGATAACTACGTGAAAATCGTCTGCGGTGGGGACGGTCCGTACAAGGCCCCCCTGAGCATGCGGAGCACCGTCGATCGATGAACGGTGCGCTCCGTCGCTAAGCGCGACGTCGTCTAACGTGTCGGGATCGGTACGTCGCCACGGTAGTCGTAAAAGCCTCGATTGGTCTTTCGCCCAAGCCAACCCGCTTCAACATACTTCACCAGTAACGGGCAGGGCCGATACTTGCTATCGGCGAGGCCTTCATAAAGGACTTGCATCACCGCAAGGCAGGTGTCGAGGCCTATGAAATCTGCAAGTTGTAACGGCCCCATCGGGTGATTGGCGCCGAGCTTCATCGCACTATCGATCGCCTCGACATTACCCACACCCTCATAAAGCGTATACACGGCCTCATTGATCATCGGCAGGAGGATGCGATTGACGATGAAGGCCGGAAAGTCTTCGGCCGTTACAGCGATTTTGTCCAAGCGTTCGATGACCGCCTTCGTCGCCTGAAAGGTGGGTTCATCGGTGGCGATACCGCGAATCAACTCGACGAGCTTCATAGCAGGCACGGGATTCATAAAGTGCATGCCGATAAAGCGTTCTGGACGATCGGTTGCTGCGGCAAGGCGGGTGATCGAGATCGACGACGTGTTGGAGGCGATCAGCGCGTCCTTATTGGCATGCTCGACGACCTTCGAGAGAATATCTCGTTTCACCCCCTCGTTCTCGGTCGCGGCTTCAATGATCAGTTCACAGTTGGCCAACAGGGCGAAGTCAGAGCCAGTCTTAATCTTTGCCAAGGCCGTCTCGCGTTCATCGGACCCAAGAGCGCCTTTCTCGACCTGGCGCTCAGTGAGCCGACTGGCACGCTCCAAAGCCCGGTCGATTTGTTCCTGATTGATATCGATGAGCACGACATCGTAGCCGGCAAGCGCCAAGACTTGGATAATGCCGCCGCCCATCTGGCCAGCGCCAATGACGCCAATGCTCGCAATGGTTGGCGTCTCCCGCTTCTCCCCCTCGATGCTCATACTCACTCCCGTATTTTTTGCCCCACAGGCATAAACGCCGTCAGCCCGCTTTCTTGAGCTCCTCGGTCAGCTCAGGCACGGCTTTAAAGAGATCGGCGACGAGCCCATAGTCGGCCACCTGGAAAATTGGTGCCTCCTCATCTTTATTGATCGCGACGATCACTTTGCTGTCCTTCATACCGGCGAGATGCTGAATAGCGCCAGAGATACCGACAGCGACGTAGAGTTCTGGAGCAACAATCTTTCCGGTCTGGCCGACCTGATATTCATTGGGCACATACCCCGCATCGACGGCAGCACGCGACGCGCCAACGGCGGCTCCGAGCTGATCGGCGAGCGTTTCGATAATTTGAAAATTCTCGCCCGACCCCATACCACGTCCGCCCGAGACAACGATGCCGGCCGAGGTGAGTTCGGGGCGTTCACCGCCTGAAACCTCCCGTCCGACAAATTCGGAGAGACCTGCAGGATCGACGGCTGCAATCGTTTCGACTGATGCGTTGCCCCCTTCAGCGGACGCTGGTTCGAACGCCGTCGTGCGCACCGTGATCACCTTTTTCGCGTCTGACGTGGTCACTGTGGCAAGCGCGTTACCCGCGTAGATGTAGCGCTTGAACGTGTCGTCGCTGACCACCTCGACAATGTCCGAAAGCTGGGCGATATCGAGCAGCGCCGCGACCCGCGGCATCACGTTCTTGCCCATCGTTGTCGACGCCGCCAGGACAGCGCTGTAACCGTCGGCCATAGCTTGCAGCAACAGTGCAAAATCTTCAGCAAGTGGTTTGGCGTAGGCGTCATGCTCAATATGGATCACTTTGGCGACGCCAGCGATCTTGGCGGCAGACGCAGCAACAGCGCTGCAGTCCTTGCCAGCGACCAGAAGGTGAACGTCACTATCGAGTGAGGCCGCGGCGGTCACGGCATGCAGCGTTGCCGGAATCAGCAGATCGTCATCATGTTCGGCGAGGACCAGAACGCTCATTAGATCACCTTCGCTTCATTCTTGAGTTTGGACACCAATTCGGCAACATCGGCAACCTTGACGCCAGCCTCGCGCTTGGGAGGTTCTTCGACGGACGTATAGGTGAGGCGGGACGCCGTATCGACGCCAAGTTCGTCGGGTGTCAGGACATCGAGCGGCTTTTTCTTCGCCTTCATGATGTTCGGCAGCGATGCATAACGCGGCTCGTTCAATCGAAGATCCGCCGTAATGATCGCCGGCATATTGATCTTAATTTTTTCGAGACCCGTATCGATTTCTCTCGTGACGTGAGCATGACCGTTTTCAAGCTCTAGCTTCGACGCGAAGGTGCCCTGCGACCAGCCGAGAAGGGCTGACAACATTTGGCCGGTCTGATTGCTGTCATCGTCGATAGCCTGTTTGCCAAGGATCACGAGGCCCGGTTGTTCTCGCTCGACAACGGCTTTGAGCAATTTAGCGACCGCAAGCGGCTGAAGCTCATCATCCGTTTGAACGTGAATCGCACGATCAGCGCCCATCGCAAGCGCCGTTCGTAACGTCTCTTGGCATTTCGCTGGACCAAGTGAAACAGCAACGACCTCGTCGGCCTTGCCGGCTTCCTTTAAGCGAATCGCCTCTTCACTGGCGATCTCGTCGAAGGGGTTCATCGACATCTTGACGTTAGCGGTATCAACACCGGAACCGTCGGCCTTAACACGAATTTTGACGTTATAGTCGACAACTCGTTTGACCGGCACGAGGACTTTCATGATTCTCTAGTACCCCTTCATGATCACCACTTGCTCCACCAATCACCGCCCTTGAGGTACATGAAGAACAAGCTTTGTTGCAACGCACAAAAGTAGATCCTGCCTAGTTTTTTGTCAATTATATGACAACATCATAGGCACTAGCGCTATGGATGAATATTTACCACAAAACATTCAAGTTATACGTTATCGATTCGCGCCCGGAACCCAAAGAACATCACCTTTCCCCTGATCATTCACATAGCGCGCGAGCACAAAGAGATGATCCGATAGTCGATTGAGATATTGAACGGCCGTTTCACTAACCCGCGTGTCGACGGAAAGCTGTACGGTCAGTCTCTCTGCTCGTCTGACAACGGTTCGAGCAAGGTGTAACGCCGCAGCTGTAGGCGTTCCGCCCGGAAGAACAAAGGAACTGAGTGGCGCCAGCATTGCGTTCATGCCATCGATTTCGTCTTCAAGTCGCTGGACTTGCGTGGGCTGAATGCGCAGGGCCTCATCGTCACCGATATCCGGCATTGGCCGGCAGAGATCAGCCCCAAGGTCGAAGAGATCATTTTGGATGCGTCCGAGCATGGCATCGGCAAGAGCATCGGTTTCGAGGCGGGCGAGACCAATCGCCGCATTGGCTTCATCGACGGTGCCGTAAGCCTCGACTCGGAGATCGTACTTGTCGACTCGGGAGCCGTTGCCAAGCGAGGTTTTGCCGCCGTCGCCACCCTTGGTGTAGATTTTTGTGAGCTGGACCATGGGTAACTCGCCTCGCTTGCTAGGGTTTTCGTTGAGGAGGATACGCTAGGCTGACGACAGCACGGCTAACAGCAGGAGAACAATGGTAACGAACTGTAATGTAACCCGGGCGCGCATCAGCTTATTGCCATATTTTCGATTGAACTCGCCACCATGAAAAAAACCAGCGAGTCCGACGATCAAGACAAGCAATGTGGCGAGCATTGCGACAAGCGCTAGTGTCCAAAGAACAGTCATGACAACCTCCTCACCGGCCGCGCACCGTAGCCGGCAGATTTGCTATATAGCAGTGCGCCCCGGCTGTCTCCAGGCGACAAACAGTGCTTGGGGTCAAGCAGCTGTGATGGGACGTCCATGGACAGGGGTGATGCATCCCGCCAAAGTTTCGATCAACGAACTGCATTTCAGGGAGAACAAACGTGCCGCTTCTACCGGCCCTGATGGCAGGGCTGACCTATGTCCTTGCCATCACATCGACCGCAGCCATCGAAAGTAACGATCCCGGACTTTGGGTCAATGAGTGGCCGAAAACGAACTTCAGCCAGGCCAGCATCTCGTTCGACGACATCAAGGATGGGGGGCCGCCCAAAGACGGTATACCACCCATTGACGAGCCCGTGTTTGCACGATCGAGCGACGTTGACCTTCCCGACATCGAACCGGTGATCGGGGTCATCATTGAGGGCACGGCGCGCGCCTATCCCCTTCGCCTTTTGGTCTGGCATGAGATTGTCAACGATCAGATCGGTGCAACGCCGTTTACCGTAACATTCTGCCCACTTTGCAACACTGGTATCGTGTTTGATCGGCGTCTCGGTGACACAGTGCTTGACTTCGGAACCACGGGAAAACTGAGAAATTCTGACCTCGTCATGTATGACCGACAAACCGAGAGCTGGTGGCAGCAATTTACCGGTGAGGCGATTGTCGGCGACATGACCGGTGCCATCCTCGACACCATTCCGGCCCGTTTGGAATCTTTCGCTAACTTTCGAACCCGGGCCCTCGAGGTGGATACGGCCGGCGGTTGGGTGCTGGTCCCCAATGACGAAACCATGCGTGCCTATGGCATCACCCCCTATGTCGGCTATGACAGCCTTGAAAAACCCTTTCTTTACAACGGCCCCCTGCCAAATGAGGTAGCACCGCTCGAGCGCATTGTTCGTGTCGGCGATCGCGCTTGGTCGCTCGGTCTGATCAAGGAAAAGGGGGAAATTGTCATCGAGGGTGGCACGCGGATTGGCTGGGATTCCGGCCAGGCCTCCGCGCTTGATCGAAGCGCGATTGCCCAGGGATTAGACGTCGGCAATGTGGTCGTCGAAACAAAGACGAGTGACGGACGTTGGGTCGATGATGTCTACACCGTCGATTTTGCTTTTGCTTTCAGAGCGTTCTATCCGACGGTCCCGATCATCACCGAATGATGTCGCCATCGTCGTCAAATACTGGGCGGGTCGAGATATGACATCTCGGCGCACGCTGTCTGGGGACGACGCACGCCGAGATGTCACCATCGCGTTTGACGGACTAAAGAGCGTCGATATTGATCCCAAAGGTTACGGCGCCGATGGCCCGGCCTGAAGCAGGATCAACAACGGTCGCACTCACCTGGGACTGGAACGTCTCCGAGCTGTCATCGAATTCGACCTCGTCGACGAAAATCTGACCGGCACCCTGTGGGTAGGTCTTTTTCCACTTCGCCTCGTCGCCTTGCATATAATCGGATGTGATATCGCTGACGGCGACATTGAGACCTTTATTGTCCATGATAAAGACTTCGGTCACCAGATCGCCACTCTCTTTCTTCTTGCCGCTAAGATAGGCCGAAGCCTCGCGCTGCACCACGCGATCAATCAAGGGGCCGCCGCCGTTCTTGGCCTGGCTGCGCCATTGTTTGTCCATGGAATCGATGTCTGCATCGGTCAAGCCGGCATGATCGTCATTTTGCTTGTTGATCGCATCGATCACCAATGGGCTGCTCAGCCAAGATTGCAGTTGTTCTTGGAAGATGCCCCGTAATTGGCTCTCATATTCGTTAGCCATCGCATTACCAGACATGGAGAGACTGGCAAGGATGGCGACAGCCGCAGCTGACAAACCTCTTTTAGACACGATGCATTAGCTCCTTTCCATGCATGCACAAGGCCCCGTGTGTGACGAGATGTTCGAGGAACTATATGGTTGAATAGTCAATAGATTATTAACTCATTGATACTATTTTCGGCCGCCGATGATCGTGACAGCACTCTAACCGGATGCCACTATGAAAATCGGCACGAAGATCGCTCTTGGATTTGCCTGTGTTCTCGCCCTAACGGCTGTGGTCGCCGGCATTGGCTGGACCGGTCTGGCCGGCTACGCATCGGGTGTCGGTAAGGCGCAAAATCTCTCTGATTTGGTGATCGATCTGCATCGATTACCGCTCCATATCGGGGATTTTGAAGACGGTGATGACGAAGCGGGATTGGCCAAAGCCTCCGGTATCCTGGACCAAACCCTGAACAGGTTTGGTGATCCAGCTGAGCCGCAGGCGAGCGCATCGATGTCGGCCATGGTTGGACGGCTGCACGAGTACCAGGACACGCTTGCCCGCTACGGCGACTTCCACGCCACCAGCCGCGAACGCCGGCTCGTTATGGACTCGACGGCCAAGCAAATCGACCAGAAGGCCACCCAAATCTTCGAACAAAATTACGATGATTATCAAAAGGGCCTCTTTATTCTTGAGGATCTTGAGCAGCAAAGTGAAACGAGGTTCGCTTTCTTCGATGGCGCCAACGCCGTCATGCGGGCCGTTCTCGCTGCTGGCCAAGCTGAGGCTTCCTATCAAGCGGACCCAAGCCCGGAAGCCAGCGAGCGTGCGGCCTCCCTCATGAAGGGCGTCTATCTCTCGGTGTTGTCGTTGCGCAAAGTTGCGAAGAAAGCGGGTGAAGAGGCGGAAGCCATCAAAGCGCTTTCCAATGGCGTGAAAGATTATCGGAAGTCCTTCGGCAGATTCATTGAGGCGGTCGAAGAGCAATCGAACGTCGTCGACGCAAAGCGGGCCTTGGATGGCGTGTCCCAAGACGTCCAACAGCTCGCTCAAGGTATCGCGGATCGCCAAAAGACAGCCTTTTCGACGATTTCTGACCAGGCTGCATGGGCGCGTGACAAAGTCGGCAAGGCCTTTGCCGCCGCAACGCTCTCGATGACATTAAGGACCACGCTCGCAGAGTTACATGATGCAGAGCAAGAGTTCTTCCGCCGGCGGGATCCAGCCGTCAGCGACCGAATTGTGGCGATGATGGAAACAGTGTCGGTTCTTCTCACCGACTTGGCTGCGCAACGAGCGGATGATGACGGCGTCATTCAGGAGACTATTGTCCTTCTGCCCAAGTATCGTAGTGCCTACGCGACGGCCAGCGCAGCCAGTCTTGGTCAGACAGATACCATGAAGGCGATGCATGCCTTGGAGACCGACATCCTGCATTTGGCGAATCAGGATGCTGACAAAGCGGTCGCCGATATGGCGCTTCTCTATGAATGGGGACGTCTGTCGATTGCGACGATTGGTTTGGTCGCCCTAGTTCTTGGTGCGTTCACGTCGGTCGTCACTGGCCGCCGCATCACCCGCCCGATCAAAGCCTTGACATCCAGTATCGCCGATCTCGCGAAGGGCAACGCCTACGTCACCATACCAGAACTCAAACGAGCCGACGAAATCGGCGATATGGCGCGATCAATGGGGGTCATTCGCGAGACAGGCGCTCGAGCAATGCGCGCGCAAAAGACGCTCGAGAATACGGAAGCGTGTTTGATGATGGTCGATAGTGACGGCCGTGTTTCCCATGTTAATGCAGCGTTCGCTGCCATGGCTGACGGTGTGCGGGGCGCCGTTGGCGCGGAGTTACCCGGTTTTGCTGGCGACGCTTTCGAGGGGCAATCCTTCGATTCGTTCCATAACGAACCCTCCTTGCAGCTTGAACGGCTTGGTCAAATACGGACGCCGACCGGGGCCTTGATTACAGCAGGGGGACAGAGCTTCGATCTCAAGCTCAACCCTGTTTTTGACGATCACGGCATTGCGATCGGCACGGTGGTGAGCTGGCGTGACCAAACGCTTCAAATGAGGTTGGAAGCTGGGGTGGAGGCGCTGATTGACCGGGCCGCATCCGGCAATCTCGAAGGGCGCCTCGCGACGGATGGGGTCGACGGCTTTATGCTCACGCTGTGTCAGGGCATGAATCGCCTGATGGATACTGTGGAGAATGGTGTCAAGGCAGCGAGCGGCGTGATGTCCGCTTTGGCATCCGGCGATCTTACCAAGGAGATGAATGGTACCTACCACGGCATCTTCGAGGAACTCCAAAACGACAGCAACAGGATGCGGGTCCAGCTATCGTCCATCGCAACCAACATTATCGCGGCAACGGACACGTTGAGTGCCGCCGTCAAGGAGATCGGATCTGGAACGTCAGACTTGACGTCGCGGACCCAAGCTCAGTCGACGTCGGTTGAAGAAACCTCCACGGCGATGGCGGACGTGACGGAGATGGTTGGTCACAACACCCAGAGCGCGATGCAAGCCAATCAAATTGCAACGACGACTCGATCCGCAGCAGATTCGGGGCACCAAGTGGTCGGTCAGGCCGTCGAAGCTATGGAGGGAATCCAGACCGCGGCAGCCAAGGTGACCGACATCGTGACCATGATCGATGAAATCGCCTTTCAGACCAACTTACTCGCACTAAACGCTGCTGTTGAGGCTGCGCGTGCCGGCGAGGCAGGCAAGGGATTTGCCGTGGTGGCATCCGAAGTCCGGGCGCTTGCCCAGCGATCCGCGGAAGCATCGGGTGAGATCAAACACCTGATCGAAGGTACGGTCAGCGAAATCGGCAATGGCGTGTCCTTGGTGCAGGAGGTCGGCGGCGGGCTTCAGGAAATTGTGCAGTCCGTTAACTCCCTTGCGGATTTGGTCTCTGAAATTACGCGCGGGAGTCAGGAACAATCCACGCAGCTAACGCATGTCGGGCAAGCCGTCTCTGAAATGGGCACGATGGCCGGTCAGAACGCGGCTCTGGCCAAACAGACGATGGCGGCGGTGCGATCGCAGGGGCAGCAAGTTGGTGAACTTGAACGCCTGGTCGGTTTCTTCAAAATCGAGCGCGCTGGCAAGACGATCGCCTCCTAGCGACCCTGGTTCGACACAAGCCGGCGAGGCTCACATTCTGGCCGCAAATGTGCTGCGCTTTGCCCCTTCAAAAGGGGGAACCCTTGAGACGGCGGGTGCTATCGTCGCATGATGGTTGGGTTATGATGTTCGCGCGCCCCCCGAATTTGATGGCGGCGGTTGTCCCTTGCCGGCGTTAGGGGCGTTGCCGCGCTGAGAGGGCCTCGCCGAACGCTTGGAACAGCCGGCGATTGATCGGATTGGTCTGGGGGTCATATTCCGCGTGCCATTGGACACCGAGTGCAAATCCAGGAGCATCGGCAATGCTGATGGCTTCGATCGTTCCGTCCTCGGCAATGCCCTCCGCAATGACGCGTTCGCCCAGCTCGAGAATGCCTTGGCCATGAAGCGAGTTCACACGGATCGTGCCCCGACCGAGAAGCTGCTTGAAGACACCGTCCGCCTTTAAGGTCACATCATGCCGATCGGCAAACACAACCGTCGGATCGGGATGGATTTCGCCGGATTGCAGTCGTGGCATCCTATGGTTCATACGACCGGGCAGCTCACGGATTTCGGGGTGAAGGCTGCCGTTGAAGGCGACGTTCATCTCTTGCATGCCTCGGCAGACACCAAACAGCGGCACGCCTTGTTCCACGCAGACCCTTGCCAGCGTGAGGGCAAGGGAGTCGCGGCCTTGGTCATAGGGCTCATAGGCGGCAACTGGCATGACCCCAAAGTGGCTCGGATGGACATTGGCCCTCGCGCCCGTCAGCAAGA
This sequence comes from Geminicoccaceae bacterium, assembly GCA_028285265.1. Lineage (GTDB taxonomy): Bacteria > Pseudomonadota > Alphaproteobacteria > Geminicoccales > Geminicoccaceae > JANQPX01. The sequence continues at coordinate 234,016 of JANQPX010000032.1, read as the reverse complement.
TGCCGTCGACCGTATTCAAGAGGTCACCGACATCGGTAATCTCCGGCTGTCCGGCAAACACCAAAGGAAGGGCGCCAGCGACATCCGCGATCGCGCGAAGATTTCTTTCTCCGGCCATCTGCACGGTGAATCGATCTTCCACGGCGTAGGCGTTCCCAATGACGCCAACCAGCGGTCTAGCCATGGCGGTATCCATCAATAGCGGACATGCAGCAATCGTTTCCCTTCGTCGTCTATTAAGGCATCAAGTTGCGAGGCTTAAAAGCCCTTGAACGATGAGCAAAGCCGGGAAGCTTGGGGTCCTGCTGATGCTCCTTTGAAGACCAACGCGCTATTCTGTCACCGATAGCATTGCCTGACCAATGACGAATCCAAGGCAAAATAACCTCGGCTCCTCCACGCGTGCGACGTGGCGTCGTTACTCGACGTGATCTCCTCGGACCCGACAGGCGCCCGCCTTCGAAACGCCGACAGCACCATCCCGACGGCGGCATCCCGACGGCAGCATCCCGACGGCAGCATCCATGTAGCCGGCAGCCACCCTTCATCTTTTCAGCACAATCAGGCCGGCGACGACACAACGCCCGTGTCAAGGCGCAGTTGACAAGGCAAGCGAATCAGCTTTCTCTGGTATAGATATCCAACCACTCATCCAGAAAGCAAGCTGTTGGCAGGCTTGGCGGCGACAAAGGCAGAGGGTCTGATCGGGTCCGTACTACGGGATGGCATCCGGCGACTGTCGTTGCGTGAGCAGATCGCGAGCAGTCTCGCCGACCTCATCGCAGTCGGCCTTTTGCAAGCCGGTGACGAGTTGCCGTCGGAACGGGACTTGGCAAGTATGCTCGGCGTGAGTCGTGACAGTGTGCGCGGTGCCCTCCAACTTCTTTCTGAACGTGGCATTCTCGATATCGGCCATGGCACGAGAACGCGCATTCGACCAAGTCCGACGACCATCGATGAGAGTCGGCGGTTTGATCTCAGGCAGCTGCCTGACTTGAGTGACGCCGCGGTGATCGAGGCGCGTCGCTTGTTGGAACCCCATCTTGCGCGCCGCGCCGCCGAGTTGATCGACAAGAAAACGATGGATCGTCTGGAACGGTTAGTTGACGCACAGACGGGCATGACTGATGACCCCGTGCGGTTTCAAATTTCCGATCGTGAGTTTCATCTCGCGATCTATGAGGTTGCTGGAAACCCAGTCTTGGCGGCCTTTGCTGCTCAGGCCTACGCTCATGCCTATGCGCACCGTCGTGACCTCATGCGTAATCACGATGGGATCCGGCTCGCTGTTGCGGATCATCAGCGTATCCTAGAGGCGCTTGACATGGGCGAGCCAGAAGCTGCAGCAGAAGCGATGCTTGGCCATATCGACATGATCTGGTCACTCCTCATTGGTGTCGATCAACACGAGCGAAAGGTCGACATGAGCGCGGGGTTTTCAGGACCAGACATGACCTTATCCACCCAACCGGATCGACATAAAAAAAGGGAGGCTTCTTAATGCGATCTTTCTGTGTATCAGTTGCTATCGGCGCGCTTGTCAGCGTCGGCTCGTTAACCGCGACCGCTAATCCTTATGAGGACTATGAGGGCACAACGATCGTTGTGAGCTGGCCTGCGCTTAGCCACTTCCAGGCGGCCGAAACGTTGATCGAAGAGTTCACCGAGGAAACCGGGATTGAGGTCGAAGTCGATGCACTTCAGTATCTCAAGCTGCGTGATCGTCAGCTCCTTGAGATGTCCAAGGATGAAGGCGAATACGATGTCGTGTCATGGGTGGTGATGTGGAAGGGCGAATATGTTGCCAAAGGGCTTCTGACGCCGCTGAGCCAGTTCTTCACCAATGGCGCCCTGGTCGATCCGCAATATGACATCGACGATATTGCCGATGCCTATCTTCAGAACGGCGGCATCGTCGGTGGAAAGAAGGGTTACATGCCCGGCAAGTCGGGTGCACTCTATGGCATTCCGTTCGGCGCTGAGACGTCGATCCTGGCCTATCGCAAAGACATTTTTGACGAGCACGGTTTTGACGTTCCAGCCACCTATGAAGAGCTGGTTGCACTCATGCCGGAGATTCAGGAAAAGGCGGGCATCGGTGCCATGACATCACGCGGCAAGACCGGTCATCAGGTCACCGCCGGCTGGCTGCTTCACCTTGCGCCCCTTGGCGGCAAGATTTTTGATGATGAATGGAATCCCGTCATCAACAGTCCCGAGGCCGTGCAGGCTGCAGAAGTGATGCGCACCATCGCGCAAACTGGGCCGACTGGCATTCCCTCCTATGGCTTTTCGGAGGCATCGGCCGCGTTCCTTCAAGGCGACGCTGCCATGTATTTGGACACGCTTAAGATTGCGGCCATGTCCAGGAATGAAAAGCTATCAAAGATTGATGGCAATGTTGGCTTCGCGCTTCACCCAGAAGGAACGCGCTGTGGCTCGGAGACCGGCGGCTTTGCCATGGGCATTCCAGCCAATGCGCCCAACAAGGAAGCGGCGTTTCTGTTCATTCAGTATATGACCAGCAAGCAAGGTGACCGGCGTATGGTCGAGCTCGGTGGTGATCCCATTCGGATCTCCACGCTGCAAGACCCGGAGTTCGTCGAAAGGTTCCCCGAATACCCGGTCGTGGCTGAGCAGCTGCCCTGTGCCGACCCTGATTGGCGCCCCCTGATCCCTGAATGGAATGAGCTCAACATCGACGTGCTTGGCCAGGCGCTCACTGAGGTCATCACCACTGACAAGCCGATCCAGCCAATCATGGACGCAGCGAATGAGAAAGCGCGCGCGATCATGGAGCGCGAAGGCTACTACAAGTGGGCTTCGTACCGAAACCAGTAGTCCACTGGTCTTGGACTGATGTCGCCATGCCTCGGTCTGACGGCGGTACCCCATCTGGGGTGGCCGCCGCCAGCCAGGCGAACCTGTCAAATCAGAATGGGCGTCCTGCCTATCTCTGATCGAGAGAAAGGCCGGCATGCCCAGCGCGAACGCAGCTGATCTGAGATCGACAAGCGGGTCATCGCCCGATTGGCGCGTGATCAGTCCCTATCTGTTTATCTTGCCCGCTGTCCTGGTGATGGCTGTCGGCCTGCTCTACCCCGTGATCGAGGCTTTTCATCTCGCCTTTTATGATTGGGATATTGGTCAAGACTTCGATGACGCACCCAATGTCGGCTTTGCCCATTTTACCCGCATGCTCGCGGACCCGGATGTTTGGGAATCCATTTCGGTGACACTTCGATTCGGGTTCTGGACGATCACCATTGAAATGATTCTCGGCGTCGCACTTGCCCTCCTCCTGGAGAAGCCGATCCGCGGCGCGTCGGTTTTCCGCACCATTTTCATTCTACCGCTTATGGTGTCGCCCGTGGTGGTCGGGTTGATCTGGCGCTATCTCTTCGATGCACGCATTGGCTGGATCAACTACTACATCAGCATGCTCGGTTTTGACTATCAGGTCTGGCTGGGTGATGCAGATCTCGCGTTTTTCGCCATTGTTCTCACCGACATCTGGCAATGGACCCCGTTCATTTTCATCATTGTGATTGCGGGCCTCCAAGCCCTACCTTCAGAGATCGTCGAAGCCAGCCGGATCGACGGTGCGAATTGGTGGCAGCAGATCTTCTTGGTCAAACTGCCGATGATCCGATCGATCCTGCTGATCGCCCTCTTGATGCGCTTGATCGACGTCTTCCGAGGCATGGAGGTCATGTACATAATGACGGGTGGCGGCCCTGGCCGCGCGACCGAACTCCTCTCGCTGCACATTTATAATCGCGCCTTCGATGCTCAGCAGCTCGGTTATGCCTCAGCCATCTCGGTCCTGCTGATTTTGATCGTTTTCGCGTTGTCCTTCGCCATCCTCGTGATGGGGAACCCGATGAGGGATAAGGCCGATGTCTGAGCGTGTTATAACCGGCCCGAATCACCCCTGGCAGCAATGGTCGCACTACTTGGCGCTCATCGTGCTTGCCGCCATTTGTCTTGCGCCAATTTGGGTCATGATCGCGACGTCATTCAAGGATGACGTGATCGTTCAGTCGGCAGAGCCGCTCTGGTTTTTCTTCCTGCCGACGCTCGACAATTACGACTACATCCTGACCCGAGGCAAATTTGATCGCTATCTCGTCAATTCCATTATTGTTGGCGCTGTCTCGACCTTTTTGACCCTCTTGTTTGGCGGCATGTGTGCGTATGCCCTTGCGCGCACGGAGTTCAAAGGTCGCCGGTTGGTTGCGAATTCGACACTTCTCATTCGCATGGTGCCTCCAGCCGTGCTTGCTGTGCCAGCCTTCTTCATGGTCACGACCTTCAGTCTCAAGAATGACCTTGCTGTCCTCATCTTCTTCTATACCGCGCTCAATCTTCCGTTTGCGATTTGGCTCCTCTTCGGCTTTTACAAACAAATCCCTGTCGAGCTCGAGGAAGCCGCCATCATTGATGGTGCCTCGCCGATCCAAGTCTTTACCCGCGTGCTGCTTCCTTTGATGAAGTCTGGCTACGCCGTTGCCGGGATCTTCGCGTTTCGCATTGCCTGGAACGAGTTCATTCTTGCCCTCCTGCTCACCGGACGACGATCGCGCACGCTCCCGGTCGCTGCTGCCGGCTTCATTACCGACACCGGCGTCGAATGGGGCCGCATCATGGCCATGGGAACGCTCATCGTCATTCCGCCTTTGCTCTTCACGTTCTTCGCTGCACGTCAAATTATCCAAGGCATGACGGCCGGGGCTGTCAAAGGCTAGTCAGAAGGAAAGGACAAGAAAGTGCTGAGCCGAGATCGTATTTTGACAACCCATGTCGGTTCATTGCCGAGGCCCGACAACATTTGCGATCTCTTGAGGCAAAAGGTCGAAACGGGGACCGTCGACGCTGAACGATTCGACGACATCGTCGGCGCCGGTGTCGATGAGGTCGTCGCTAAGCAGCAGCAAGCGGGTATCGATATTGTCTCGGATGGTGAGTTTTCGAAGCTTGGATATGCCAACTATATCACGGACCGGCTGACCGGCTTTCAAGGCGATAGCCCGCGAGTACCAGGTGCCGATCTCATTGATTTTCCGGCCTATGCGCAAAAGCTAGGGGAGCGGAGGAAAGGGGCGTTACCACTGGCGCGGCCCTATTGCACCGGCGACATCAAGATCAAGAATAACCAGCCACTCTTGGATGATCTCCGTCGCTTTCGACATGCCGTTGATCAACACACGCCGACGGGTGCCTTCATGAATGCGGCATCGCCCGGTGTGATTGCGGTCTTTCAACCCAACCGCTTTTTCGCAACACATGCTGACTATCTTCAGGCCCTCGGCCAAGCGATGGCTGAGGAGTACCGAGCGATTATTGAAGCGGGCTTCGATCTGCAGATCGATTGTCCCGATCTCGCCATGGGGCGTCATACCATTTTCAAAGACGAGGATGACAAGTCATTTCTTCGCCATGCCCAGAACCAGGTGGAGATCCTGAACGATGCCCTTGAGGGCCTGCCGCCGGAGCGGCTGCGCATGCATCTCTGTTGGGGGAACTATGAGGGCCCGCATCACAAAGACATCCCACTCGAAAACATCATCGATATCGTTCTCTCGGCGAAGCCGCAGACCTTGCTATTCGAGGCTGCCAATCCACGCCATGCGCACGAATGGAAGGTGTTCGCCGACTGCCATCTCCCTGAGAACAAAGTGCTTTGTCCCGGTGTGATCGACAGCTGCTCGAACTACATCGAGCATCCCGATCTCATCGCCGAACGATTGTTGAAATTTGCTGACATCGTTGGTCGAGAGCGGGTCCTGGCGGGATCCGACTGTGGCTTTTCGACATTTGCTGGCGATGGTTTGGTCGACCCTGATATCTGCTTTGCAAAGTTCAAAGCGATGGCAAGGGGCGCCGAGATTGCCAGCGCCAAACTTTGGCGGCATTGAAGCATGAGCAAGCCGATGGACATGCTTTTGGTACACGGTTCTTGGCATGGTGGTTGGGCCTGGGACGGAATTGCGGAGGCATTGCGTGCCCGAGGTCATCATGTGCTGACGCCTTGTCTCAAGGGCCTCGGCAGTGATGCATCCAATCTCAGGGCCGATATCGGCCTGCATACGCATGTCGCTCAGCTCGAAACGCTCGTTCTCGATGAGAACCTGCATGGCTTTGTTCTAGTCGGTCATTCCTATGGCGGAGCGCTTGCTCACGCGCTTGAAGGACGAGTTGCTGATCGATTACACGCTGTTGTTCATCTCGAGGGGGCGATTCCTTCCCCTGGGTGCGCGATTATCGATCTCTGGGACGATGAGCGCCGAAGCACGACTCTCAAGGCCGTCGCCGAGTTTGGTGATGGATGGCGTGTCCCACCGCCGCACCCACGAGTCTGGGGCGCCCTCAGCGAACAACAGATCGCTTGGCTGGCGCCTAAACTTACCGAGCAGTCGATCAAGACCTATCGCGAGACGATGCCCGACGATCTGCCAGCTGTTGATTGCCCGCATTACTATCTCTTCGCTCATGATCGTGAACCGCAGCCCTATGCGGCTGTGATCGAGCGGTTCCGCCCGATGCCGACTTGGCAAATTGCTTCAACCCAAGGCGGCCATGAACTGATGTTTACCAATCCGGATGCAGTCTTGAATGTGATCGGGGCCGCGACCAACAAGGCGCCGCTGCCTGAAACGCTTTGAGAGGAAACCATGACCAAGCGTGACGAACTGGATGTCCGTTTTGACGACGCCATCAAAGCCTATGTCGGCAAATCGAAGCCCATTGCCGATGAGGCCATGCAGGCACGTGTCTGGCGCTTCGATGAGCTCGACGGTTCACCCAACGCCTTCCTCGACGCTGCTGTACCCGGCCATGAACGTGTGCTCTACGGTGCGCTTGGAACTGGCACAGCCGACGAGCAGATTGTCAAGGCGGTGAAAGCAGCCGAGAATTTTCACATCGATTTCATTAAAGCGAGACCTGGCCAAGGCGCCGCTCTCCATAGTCACGATAGTGAAGAAGTCTTCATCGTGATGACCGGGCGCTGGAAGGTCTGTTGGGGGACGGATGGCGAAAATGAGCTCGAACTCAGCCAGTTCGATGGTGTGAGCGTGCCGTCCGGGGTCATGCGGAGTTTCGAGAATCTCGGCGACGGCGAAAACGTCTTGATGGCGATTATCGGCGGCCGGACGCCGGGACACTGCGTTTGGTCGGAGTCCATTCTCGGCAAGCTCCGCAAGGTCCACGCCTCATAAGGTCGGGTGAAAAGCCATCGAGACGGGCCCATCGGGCATCGGGGTCTTTTGGCAGGTCAAGGCTTGGTTCTCGCGGCCCGAAGGCAAGGCTGTTTCGGTGCGCCTGTCTGCTGGATCTTCTTCGGGACGAGGGAGCGCGGGATCAGCGGTCCTTCTTGACCCGCTCGATGATGACCCGCCCCACCCCGAGCAAACCTCGATCGTTGAGGAAATGCGGCGTAGAGACCAGACGGATAGACTGTTGCGGCTGGGTGTCCTGGTTGAAGGCCGCATAGCTGTCGCCGCTATCGGTACCGACGTCCCACGCCCAAAGGGGAATTTCGACCCGATCGATCCAGGCGTTGTCACGATACAGGAGGACACCCGAAACGCCGGTGATCCAATCAGGGCTGGGGGCGATCATGGTGACAAAAGACACATGCGGAAAGGCCGCGATCGCTTCAAACGAAAGCGTTGTCCTGCCTGGAATGTCCTCGATCTCGCCACCTTCGAAGACCGTGCCGATAAGATTGCGATCCCGAGCCTCCTCGAGTTCGATCCGAAAGATCGAGGGGCGGCCACGTTCCGCAATCAGTTCGAGCCCGCTCGATGCCGTGTCACCATCCCGAAACATTGCGTAATCAAGGTCATGGGTCGCGCCAATCATGCGCGAGAATGTCGGATGTTCGGGAAAATCCAGCGGATGGCTCTCGGCAGTCCAGGCCGCCTCAATATGCAGCCTATACGCGACCGTCTCCTGTGCCTGGCTAGCGGTCAGCGGCCAAAGGAGGAAAGGAAGCGCTAGGAATACCCGCAACGTTAGCCACATTGTCGTCACCATGATTTGACCCCTGTCAGGGCTGCTATTGGACTGTTTTGATAGCCTTGACGCCAGAGCGAATTTTGCCTGATGACGCCAAGGGTCCCCCTGCACTCTCTTGCACATCTCCGCGAGCGCGCGGTGAACTGCTGTTCCGAGCCCAGGCGTTGCGCTAAAGAATCGTCCAGTCTGCCTCGACAACCATGAGGCCGCGCCGACGTCCTAGGGCGATCCGATATCGACGGCAGCAAACGTGATCGTGCTTGCCGAACGACGTGCAGGGGTCGAACATGTCACGCAACGTTCTTCTGATCGAGGATAATCCCGATCTTTTGCATCTGCTGCCTTTGCATCTCCAGGACTTAAATTGTCATGTTGAGGCGGCGCGGGATGGCATGACCGGGCTGCAAAAGGCCCTGACCGGACGGCATGATCTGATTATTCTCGATTTGATGCTGCCGCGGATCGACGGTGTTGAGCTTTGCCAGCGCGTGCGCCGCGAGCGTATCTCGACACCGATATTGATGCTGACGTCGAAGTCTTCAGAACAGGACCGTGTCCTGGGCCTCGACGTTGGTGCCGACGACTATGTCACCAAACCCTTTAGTCTTCGGGAGCTTCTTGCGCGGGTCAAGGCGATCCTGCGTCGGCAGGACCTCTATCAAACGGGACAGTCTGAGGTCGGATCGATCCTGTCCCTCGGCCCCATGGTCATCAATGCCGACGAACGCTCGCTCGAACTCTCCGGCAAGGCCATTGAGCTCACAGCGAAGGAATTCGACCTGCTGCACTATTTTGCAAGGCATCCGAATCGCGTCTACACGCGAGCCCAGCTCCTCGATGCCGTTTGGGGCTACGATCATGATGGCTATGAGCACACCGTGAATTCCCACATCAATAGGCTCCGAGCTAAGATCGAGCGCAATCCGCGCCACCCTGACATCATCGTCACGGTCTGGGGCGTGGGTTACAAGCTTGGCGTCGAGACCGGATCATGACCGTCGCGTTTCGGAGCTTCGCGACCAAACTCATTGTCCTTTGCATCGCCATGATTGCCGCACTCGGAACGTTTCAGATCGTTCTGGCCGTCAAGACAACCCGCCTCCATCTGATGCAGGTTGACCAGAGCATGAACCGAGAGCTTGCGACACATATCCTGAACGACAATTGGTTCACGGACCCCGATGACCTTCTCGCCAATGACTTCGGCGAAATCTTTGAGCGATTGATGAAGATCAATCCTTCTGCTGAGATCTATTTGCTTGATCCTCAGGGTGACATTTTGCGCTATTCTGCGCCACCCGAACGGGTCAAAACGAAGCATGTGTCGCTCCTGCCGATCGCGACGTTCTTGGAGGGATCGGCGGACTATCCGATCGTCGGTGATGACCCGCGTAACCCCGATGCGCCCAAAGCCTTTTCGGCTGCGCCGGTCCAGAAAAATGGCGAGATCACCGGGTATCTTTATGTGGTTCTCGGTGGCGAGGCCTATCAATCCGCGACAAAAATGTTCCGGGACAGTCACATCCTTCGGCTCAGCCTTGCCACAACGATTGCCGGGTTGCTGCTGGCCTTGGTGTTGGGGATTTTCGCTTCCTATCGCATGGCAGGACGGATCAAGCAGCTGGCTCGCTCCATGATTCGCTTCAGCCGTGCTGACTTCAGGGTCGCGCCGGAGGCGCTCGCGCTCGCACCTCCGGGCAAAGGTGATGAAATCGATGCACTCGGTCACAGCTTTCATCGCATGGCAAGGCGCATCCAGGATCAGCTCGTCAGTCTCGATGCCATGGATCAGTCTCGCCGCGAGCTGATCATGCATATCTCCCACGATTTGAAGACACCGCTCGCCACGCTCAACGGTTACCTTGAAACCCTTATGATGCGCTGGCAGCAGTTGAGCAAAGAGCAACGTGACGCCTATCTCGACTCCTCGCTCAGCTTCAGCAGGAAGCTTGGTCAGATGATCGCTGATCTGTTCGAGCTTGCCCAGCTCGATATCGTCGAGCGTCCGGTCAAGGACGAAACCTTCTCGATGGATGAGCTGGTGCAGGACGTTTGTCTTCGATTTCGTTTCGATGCTGAAGCGCGGGATGTCTCGCTCGTCAGCCAGATTGCGGCGCCTGGTCATTTTGTCACCGCCGATATCAGCCTGATCGAGCGCGCCCTCGCCAATCTCATCGACAATGCCATCAAGTTCACGCCACCGGGCGGGAGGGTAATGGTCTCCGTCGAGCAACGTGATGGCAACGTCATGACGACGGTTGCCGATACCGGTATCGGCATGGATGAAAAGGATCTCACCAGTATCTTCGAACGTTTCTATTGCATCGAACGTCAGCACCACGGCATCGATTGCGTCGAACGACCGGCCTGGCATGCCGGTGGTACCGGCCTCGGCCTTGCGATTACCAAGCGAATTGTCGAATTGCATAATGGCCGCATCCAGGTCGAAAGTACGATCAATCAGGGGACAACGTTGACCTTCAGCCTGGCTGCGAGCCCGCCTGATCCTATCGAACTGCCTGAGGCAGGCGGCGACAGGGGCTAGCGCGTCGTTACCGCATCCGTTGCGCCGTTCTTTTATCTAGCACGCCTTACCGACGCTGATCACGACAGCCTAGGCTTCACAGTGGAACGGCCTATAGTAACGGCGGTCGTCCAAGAAACCGTCGAGCGATCGTAGCTGTAAGTGAAGTCAAGCGAATGCATAAGCGTGGAATGACGTCGGGAATGGTGCGGTTGGCCGCAATGGCCGTCGCAAGCTTAGCACTCTTGCCCATCACATTCGTCAATGCCGCCGAGTTTGGCGCATCCAGCCTTTCGACAAGGTTGTTTCTAGGTCGCATCAACAATTGGATGATCTGGGAGTTTGATGGCAACGACGGCCGCTTTTGCTTCATTACGAGCAGCCCTATGGGGACGTCTCCCCTTCGGATAGGCCGGTCTGAGCTTTGGGTCACCCAAAGGCCCGTTGAGAACGACCATGGTGTAAGAGAGCATGTCTTCGAAGTCAGTTTTCAATCCGAGAAGATTGTCAGCCATGATGGCGAGGTTCGGATTGAGGTGGGGGATCACATACTTTCAACCTTCATCAAGGAGGATGATCGCATATGGCTCGATGCCAGCGCGCAAGCCGTCGACGAACTCCTCCGTGCCATGATCGATCGAGAAGCGATCCATACAGACGAACAAAGGCGTGACCCCAGATCCGAGCTGACAACGCCCCTGCTAACGATCCGTGGGATTGGTGGGACGATGGCCTTTGTCGAGGAGTTTTCCTTACTCGGCTTTACCGAGGCGAAAGCCGTGATTGATGATCACTGCCCTTCGGCCACTGGACAAACCTAAAGCCGTCGGCACGGCTTGATAACGCTCCGATCCCGTCTTGCTCTCGGGAATGACATGTCGCGCTGGTATCGTGATAGTTCCGTGAAGTTTCCCCGTCATAACGACCTATGAGACCGTTTGAAAACATCGGGGATAACCGATGCGCCAAGACCCATTGGGTAAAACGCTCATCGTCGATAGCAATGACGCCGCGCGTCATTTCCTTGCCGGTCAGGTCCAATTGCACGAAGACTTGGCTGTTGTCGAAGCGCGACATGGCAAGGAGGCGCTAGAACGCGTCGCCAGTGTGCACATCAAAGCCGCCCTGATCGATGTCGATCTTCCGGACATCGATGGCCGGGACCTGTGCCGTCTCATGCGGCGGCGCGGCGTGAAAGTGCCGATCATCCTTTTGAGCACGCACGATGCCGACGCTGACATCATCCTCGGTCTGGACAAGGGCGCGAGTGATTACGTCGTCAAGCCTTTCCATCTCGGCGTCTTGCTGGCCAGGATGCGCGCCCAAATCCGTCAGTTCGAGCAGCTTGACGATGCGGTCTTTCCAATCGGTCCCTACGCCTTCCATCCCAGCGTGAAAATCCTCACTGATCGAGCGACAGAGAGAAAGATCCGACTGACGGAGAGGGAGGCGTCAATCCTCAAGAGTCTGTATCGCATGAATGGCAGGATTGCACCGATGGAACGGATTATGGAAGATGTCTGGGGACAGAATGCCGATGTGAGCATTCATGCGCTCGAAACCCATATCTACCGTCTACGGCAAAAGCTAGAACCAGACCCCAATGCCCTACAATTGCTGCTGACAGAAGGCAACGGCTATCGCCTCGTGCGCTAGCAGTGGGGCCATGGCAGACTGGTGTGGTGAGCTGGGATCGCTCGGCAAAGGGATATCGTATCGGTCGTCGATCATGTGACTATCAGTTGATCGCGTAGAACGTGTGGTTTGGCGAAAGGGCTGATCATATTCTCCTGGCCTAAGGCGTGCGGCGGCGATAGATCTGAGACCGTCGACAAGCGAACCATGCCATGCATCTTGATGATGATCAGCCGGTCCCGGCGCTTGAGCGGGACGCCCAAGGAATCCTGATCGCGCTTTTGGCGATCGGTGTTCTCGTTATTGCGACCGCCATTTTGGTCGGTCATGTGGCCGAGAGAAGGCTTGTCGCCGATTTGAAAAGCCAACTCGGCAGCCGTCTCGATGTTCACGTCTCCGGGCTCCTAGGCGATCTTGCCGATTACCCCGCTGCCCTGACCATGCTCGCCTCCGACCCGCGCATCTCTCGCGTGGTCGTGACAGGTGGCGAGGACGATGTCGGCGCAGCCCGCACGCGACTTCGCCAATATGCGGATCTGAGCGGTGCTGATAGTGTCGTTATCATCGATGCTGAAGGCAGGCTCATCGTCGACCACGAGAATAATCCTGCGAAGGCAACGACCATCATCGACTGGTTGAAACGGCAATCCGCTTTCCGCATGGCCTTCAACGGTGGTCTTGGTCGGGCCTTCGGCGTCGTAACGGACGATCGCGAACGACGCTATGTGTTTGCGCGACGTATCGCCAATCCCGAAGGGGGACCTGCCTTGCTTGTGGTCGCCCTCAATCTCGAGCATACCGAACTTCTTTGGCGTTTGGCTAGTCAGGACATTCTTGTTGTGGACAGGCAAGGCGTCGTATTGCTGAGTGCTGATCAACACCGGTCGCTGGAGCAGCTTGGCCGCACGGTCGACCAAGGCGGCGTAGCGGTAGCGTGTCGAGAAGGTGCCATCGTTGATCCGGACGACCAAATCTGCGTTGCCCGTTCGATGGCGCGTTTGGGTTGGCATATGTATCTGCTCGGCGATCTTGCTCCAGCTCGGCAACAGACACGCTTACTGCAATGGGTCACGGTTCTCGGGCTGACGAGTATAGCGCTCCTCCTCGGCGCCATTGGTCAACGCCGCCTTGCGACGCAGAGGACGCTGCAAATCAAAGAGAACGCTAATCGGCTCCTGCAGCAGCGCGTGGCTCTCCGTACCAAAGAGTTGGAAACGGCAAACAGGCAGCTGCACATTGAGGTCGACGAACGAATCGGCAAAGAAAAGGCTCTTCGCGAAGCGCAGGCAGAGCTGGTGCAGACCAGCAAATTGGCAGCGCTGGGCCAACTTTCAGCCGGAATCGCTCATCAGCTCAACCAGCCGCTTGCTGCACTCCGCGCCTATGCTGACAACGCACGAACGTTTCTCGCGCGGGGCAAGCTCGAGTCCGCGACCGAGAACCTGCTTTTGATCGGTGATCTTACGGAACGGATCGGTAAGATCACTAAGGACCTGAAGGTCATTGCCCGTCGGCAACCGACAAAGACCGAACCGGTCGCGCTTCCTCCACTCGTACGATCGGTGATTGATCAGATCGAAAAAACCCGAACCACTGATGACTTCAAGATCGTCTACGACCGGCTTGATGCCACGGTGACAGGCGAGCCGGTCGGATTGCAGCAGGTGCTCGCTAATCTTATTCAGAATGGGATCGATGCCATGGACAATGCAAGCAATCGGGCCGCCAGCATCTTGTCGATCACGACCGAGATTGACGGTGGCCAGGTGAGGCTAGCCGTCGCCGATTGCGGTACCGGCATTTCTTCATCGGACATTGATCGGATCTTTGACCCGTTCTTTACAACCAAGGACGTCGGTAAGGGCTTAGGGCTTGGTCTATCGCTATCAGCGAGCATGATCCAAGATATGGGCGGCAGGCTTTTGGCCTCCAATCGTGATTCGGGAGGCGCCCGATTCACCATTGAGTTGCGACAGGCCAGTGGACATACCCCGGCATGAGCCATGTCAACCATGTCATCCTCGTGGACGACGAGCCTCATATCCGGCTCGCTGGCAAGCAGGCCCTTGAGCTGGATGGCCGGGATGTGCAGGTCTTTGAGAGTGCCAGCCCTGCTCTTGAACAGCTCGGGCTGGATTGGCCCGGGGTCCTCGTTTCAGATATCAAGATGCCGGGCATGGATGGCCTCACCTTCATGCGTGCTGTGCTCGAGATCGATAGCGATATGCCCGTCGTTCTCATCACCGGTCATGGTGATGTTGGCACCGCCGTGGAAGCCATGCGCGACGGTGCTTATGATTTCATCGAGAAACCTTTCGCTAGCGACCGCCTGGCCGAGGTGGTCGCAAGGGCCCTGGAGAAACGGCGTCTGACGCTCGAAAATCGCGCGCTTCGTCGCGAATTGAAGGCGCAAGATACGCTTGGACCGCGTCTCATCGGCCGGACCGACGTGATGCGTCGGGTGCAACAACGTTTGTTGACCGTGGCGGAGACCGACGTCGACATACTCTTGAGCGGTGAGACGGGTGCTGGCAAGGAAGTGGCGGCACGTTTCGTCCATCAGCACAGTGCTCGGCGGGATGGTCCATTCGTCGCGGTCAATGCGTCCGCCATTCCCGAGCATCTCGTCGAGAGTGAACTGTTCGGCCACGAGGCTGGGAGCTTCACCAACGCCAAAGCCAAACGCATCGGCAAGATCGAGCACAGCGACGGCGGCACGCTATTTCTCGATGAGATCGAAAGCATGCCCATGCCTGTTCAGATTGCCCTCCTTCGGGTGTTGCAGGAACGCGCGATCGAACGGGTTGGCTCGAACCGGCAAATTCAGGTGAATTTTCGCGTTGTTGCTGCAACGAAAGTGGATCTTCGCGTGGAGGCTGATGAAGGTCGTTTCCGCGAGGATCTCTATTACAGACTTCATGTCGCGACGGTCGATCTACCGCCGCTTCGAGAGCGCCGGGACGACATTCCGCTTCTCCTTCAACATTTTTTGCTAGCGGCTGCCGCACGCTATGAGCAAGAACCACCCTTGATCCGCGGGGCTGATTTGCAAGCGCTGATGCAGCATCCTTGGCCCGGCAATGTGCGCGAATTGAGAAATCTTGCGGAACGTCTCGTGTTATTTGGCAGCGATGAGGACATTGGAATCGTCACTGCCGATGTCGATGCCGTGGCCGCCAAAGCCGCACTGCCTGAGCAGGTCGCGGCCTTCGAAAAGGCGTTGATTGTTCAAGCCCTGCGTGAAAGTGGTGGCTGTGCCGCCGAAGCGATTGAGAAACTTGGCATCCCTCGGAAGACCTATTACGACAAGCTCAAAAAATATGCGTTGAAGCGACAGGCATTCGACTGAAGCTTTCTGTGCGGATTGCCACACAAAGGGGGCCGATGGCTGTGTGGTTGACCGCACAAAGTTGAAGGGAGCGGTCACTTCGACGGCCTTAATACATTGAAAATGCGAGACGTTTGTATTTTGGCACAAGCTTTGCCATACGATGATGACAGCCTGGGTAACCTCCGGGACAAATTGCCAAATCAGGAGGCAAGATATGCGAAGTTCCACGTTCTCAGTTCTCAAAATTGCTGCGCTCGGCTTGGCCGCGTCCACCTTTGCGCTTGGCTCAACACCAGCTCTCGCCGCCTGCGACGATGGTGAGATCGTTATCAAATTCAGTCATGTGACCAATACCGACAAGCACCCAAAGGGCATTGCGGCGTCGCTCTTAGAACAGCGGGTGAATGACGAGATGAATGGGAAAGCCTGTATGGAGGTCTTTCCCAACTCCAGTTTGTATGACGACGACAAAGTCTTAGAAGCCATGCTCGCTGGCGATGTTCAGCTCGCCGCCCCATCCCTCTCGAAGTTCGAGACCTTCACAAAGAAGTTTCGCTTGTTCGACCTTCCCTTCGTCTTCGAAGATATCGACGCTGTGGATCGCTTCCAGCAATCGGACGATGGCCAGGCATTGAAGGAGGCAATGACACGCCGTGGCCTTATTGGTCTGGCCTTTTGGCATAACGGCATGAAGCAAATGTCGGCCAGCAAGCCGCTTTTGTCGCCTGACGACGCCAAGGGCCTCAAATTCCGTGTGCAGCCTTCGGATGTGTTGCAAGCGCAGTTTGAAGCGCTTGGAGCCAATCCTCAAAAGATGGCGTTTAAGGAGGTCTATGGTGCACTTCAGACCGGCGTTGTCGACGGTCAGGAAAACACGTGGTCCAATATCTACGGGCAGAAGTTTTTCGAGGTGCAGGACGGCATTACGGAGACCAATCACGGCATTATTGACTATCTGGTGGTCGCTTCAACAGAGTTCATGGATGGCCTGCCAGAGGATGTTCGCACGCAGTTTTCGACCATCTTGAGCGAGGTCACTGCGACGCGGAATGCCGAATCGTCCGCCGTCAATGATGAGAATAAGCAAGCTGTGATTGCTGCGGGTACTGAAGTGCGTACCCTTACGCCTGAGCAGCGACAGGCCTGGGTTGATGCCATGAAACCGGTCTGGGATCAGTTTGCTGACGATATTGGTGCCGACGTCATCGAAAAAGCGGTTTCCTACAACGCCGTGAACTAATCCGGAAAAGCTCGGCCGGCGGGCTTGCGGGCTCGCCGGCATTGAAAACGATGCTCGGCGGGGGCTCTTAGGGATGACCACGAACAACAAAGGCAGCGGTCTGCTGAACGCCATCGAAGAAACCTTGATTGCGCTCATTCTCGGCCTGATGACCGTTTTGACCTTCGCCAATGTCATCGCCCGGTATGTCTTCAACAGCAACATCCTTTGGGCGCTGGAAACGACCGTTTTTCTGTTCGCGTGGCTTGTCCTGCTTGGCGCCTCTTATTGCATCAAAACACGCACCCATCTCGGTGTGGATGTCGTTTTGAACATGGTTTCGCCAGGTGCCCGCCGAATCCTGGCGATCGTCGCGGTCATCTCTTGTCTCGCGTTCAGCGTCCTCTTGTTGATCGGTGCTTGGCAATATTGGAGCCCCTTTATTGGCAAGCAGGTCTGGTATGAGGTGAACGACATTCCGATGCCCGATAGCCTCCGCTTTATTGAACCGCTTCTCAATGAAGGCGAGCCCTACGAGAAGATGCCGCGTTTCATTCCGTATTTCGCGCTACCACTCGGTATGGTGTTGATCACCTTTAGATTTCTGCAAGCCGCTCTCCAGATCGTTAAAGGCGAGACCGATCGCCTGATCGCAAGCCATGAGGCCGAGGAGCTAGTGGACCAAGCCGCCGCTCAGGCAAAGAGGGAGGGCTAAGCCGATGGAAGTCGCCCTGCTCTTTGCCATGGTCATCGCGTTCTTGCTAATCGGTGTCCCGATTGCGATTTCGCTCGGCCTTTCCTCGATTATCTTTTTGCTGATCTATTCTCAGGCGTCACTCGGTTCGATCGCGCAAACGCTCTTCAATGCTTTTGCCGGCCATTATACGTTGCTGGCCATTCCCTTCTTCATTCTCGCCTCCACATTCATGTCGACAGGCGGCGTAGCGAAGCGGATCATTCGATTTGCGATCGCCTGCGTTGGTCATTTCCAAGGCGGGCTTGCGATCGCAGGTGTCTTCGCTTGCATGCTGTTCGCAGCGCTTTCTGGCTCATCGCCCGCAACCGTGGTCGCCATTGGCACGATCGTGATCGCCGGCATGCGTCAGGTCGGCTACACCAAGGAATTCGCGGCCGGCGTCATCTGCAATGCGGGCACGCTCGGTATTCTCATCCCACCATCGATTGTCATGGTGGTCTACGCGTCTGCTGTGGATGTCTCCGTCGGCCGAATGTTTCTCGCCGGGGTCATTCCTGGGCTACTCGCCGGTCTGATGCTGATGATCGGCATCTATGTCGCGGCCAAGATCAAAAATCTGCCAGCACAGCCTTTTGCCGGAGTCGGCGAAATTCTTGCCTCCGCCGCGGACGCGGGCTGGGGACTTTTTCTGATCGTGATCATCTTGGGTGGGATTTATGGCGGCGTCTTCACGCCGACAGAGGCTGCAGCGGTCGCTGCAGTCTACGCCTTCATCATCGCAAACTTCGTCTACAAGGATATGGGACCCTTGAAGGGAGAGGGCGACGAGCGCTTCTCTTTGCTCGCAAGACCTCAGAGTCTCATCACCGCCCTGGTGCACCCGGACACCAAGCAATCGCTGTTCGAGGCGGGCAAGCTTACGATCATGCTCCTGTTCATTATCGCGAATGCGCTGATTTTGAAGCATGTGCTGACCGAGGAGCAGATCCCCCAGGCGATTGCCGGCGCCATGCTAGAGGCCGGCTTCGGCCCGATCATGTTCCTGATTATCGTCAACTTGATCTTGCTGATCGGCGGTCAATTCATGGAACCTTCGGGCCTGATCGTGATCGTTGCGCCGCTGGTGTTCCCCATTGCCATTGAGCTAGGCATCGATCCGATCCATCTCGGCATTATCATGGTGGTCAATATGGAGATTGGCATGATCACGCCGCCGGTTGGTCTCAATCTGTTCGTAACCTCTGGCGTGGCCGGCATGCCTATGCTTGACGTGGTCAGGGCGGCGGCACCCTGGCTAGGTATCCTGTTCATCTTCCTCATCATGGTGACCTATATTCCATCGATCTCGACCTTCCTGCCGACGCTGATGATGGGCCCCGAGGTGATCATTCGATAATTTGTCGAGATGGAGGGGAGCGGTCCGGTTCAGCCTGCACCGACGATGTGGGCGACAACCGCATTCATGCTGGTCTCGTTGGTTATCTCATCAGCAATGACCTGCCCTTGGCGGAGAGCAACGATACGATCAGAAACGGCGAATACGTCAGTGAGGCGGTGGCTGATCAGAATGACCGCTATGCCCTGACGTTTTAGCTCGCGTATGAGGTCAAGGACATGATCAACCTCACGCACGGCCAAGGCTGCTGTCGGCTCGTCCATGATCACCAATTTGGGTTCGAAGGTCAGAGCTCGGGCAATCGCGACCGACTGCTGCTGACCACCTGACAACTGGCCGACTTGATAGCGAACCGATGGAATGCGCGCGCCGAGACGTCGGATCATTGTTTCGGCTTCGGCCTCGACCTTTGCTTTGTCGATAGCACCGAACAATCCCTTCGTCGGCTCACGGCCGAGGAAGATGTTCGATGCAACGTCTTGCTGAGGAGCCAGGGCAAGGTCCTGGTAGATCATTTCCACGCCGCGTTTACGAATATCACCGGGCTCGGCTTCGTGGATCGGTGCACCGTTGAATTCGATCGTGCCGCCATCGGCCCTGTAAATGCCAGTAATGCACTTCATCAGCGTGGATTTGCCAGCGCCGTTATCGCCCACCAGGCCAACCACGCTGCCGGCATCAATGGCGAATGTCACACCGCGGAGCGCCTCTACGGTGCCAAAATTCTTTCGGACCTGGTCAAGCTGAAGCAAGCTCATGGCCATACCCTCGTCAAGCGAGTCATCCGGTCGTCCTTTGCGCATTCACGCGATCCAACCAGACCGCAAGAATGAGGACAGCGCCGATGGCCATTTGCTGGTAGTAGGACTGGACGGCAAGCAGATTCAGACCGTTTTGTAGGACGCCCATGATCAGCGCGCCGACGAAGGTCCCAAGGACAGAGCCGCGGCCGCCAAAGAGGTTGGTACCGCCAATGATCGCTGCCGTGATTGCTGTGAGTTCGTAATTGAGCCCTGCTGTCGGGTCTCCAGCGTTAACGCGTGCCATGAAGATGAGACCTGCGATGCCTGCAAGCCCACCTGAAAGGGTGTAGAGCTTGAGCCGATGCACGTCGACATCAATACCAGTGGCGCGTGCTGCGGTCTCATTGTCACCAATCACAAGCGTGTAACGACCAAATCGCGTCGATGCCAGGACGTAGTGAGCGACAAGTGCCACACCGATGAAGATAAAAACTGGCATCGGCACGCCGAAGGGCCGGCCCTGACCCAGGAACAGCAGCTCTGATGGCAGCCCGTAGACCGGCTTGCCATTGGTGAGCACGAGTGCTGCACCGCGGGCAAGGCCGAGCATACCAAGCGTAACGATGAAGGCTGGAATTTTGGCGCGCGTCACCAAGAACCCATTGATCGCACCACAGAACATGCCGGCCACCACACAGGCCGGGACGGCAATCGGCCAGGGTAGGCCAAGGCTATCGACGGCGAGAGCGCCAACGACGCCGGAAAATCCGACAACGGAGCCAAGGGAGAGATCGAGACCTGCCGAGCAGATCACGAATGTTGCGCCGATGGCGAGGACGCCGATCACGGCTGTCGCCAGCAAGATGTTCAGAATGTTGGAAATTGAAAAGAAAAATGGCGACAGAATGGCCATTGTGGCCACCAGCAGCGCCAGCACGCCCAGGCTTTCCAGGCGAACCGGCGAACGTATGGCCAAGCTTTGCCAAACGGACGATGCTCCGGCGCTTGCCATCAGCCGGCGCGTCTTTTCGCGCCGAGGCGCTTGGCGTTTGCCGTGACTTTCTGATGCAACGGGCGCATACCGCTCGCAACGCTTTTCGTGCCGATTTCGCCAAGCGCTGCCGTCAGCCTGGCAAAACGTTTGATCGATGCCTCTGTATGAGCCTGGAAATCGGCTGTTGTGCTCGGCGGGGACAAGGCGAAGGCGAGCTGAGCCGTCATCTCGGACATGGCATAGCCGGTGAGAGCTTGCTGGCTGGCGAGGGCAGCCTTGCCCAAGGCCGCACTGGCCTTGCCTGCAGCTTTGACCTTCTCCGTCCCCATTCTCGCGAGTTCGGGATCATTCCAGGCTATGGATCCGGTCATCGCCTCCATCAGCAGAGGCAGGCGATGGCCAAGCGTGACCCACGCCGCGAGCGGGGCTGTCGTGGTCATGGCAAACGCCTCGACCCCATGCTGCAGCGCGCGAGCGCTCGCTTCAGCGGCTTTTTTCAAGTGTTCCCCCACCCAAAAGACGTGGGGCTGTGAAGCATCGTGCGATTCCTCATCAGCCCCATGTTGAACCTACCGCTCTATTTGACAAATTCGAGAAGGGGCTCCGTGCCTGCCTCCAAGACGTCTTGGGTCAGCACCAGCGTATCGACATACTGGAATGTCTCAACCTCCTCGCCAGCCAACACTTTGCCGACCCGCTCAACGGCTTGCTTGCCGACGAGATAGGGAAGCTGGGCAACGGATGCGTTGAGGCGCCCTGCCTTAATGCTTTCGACAGCATCAACGTTGCCGTCGACGCCGACCATGATCACGTCGTCCCCCTTGCCCGCCGCATAGACCGTCTCGACCGCGCCCAATGCCATCGTGTCGTTCGCCGCGAAGATGGCCACCAAGTCGGGGTTGCGCGTCAGGATATCGTTCGTGATGTTGGCAGCCTTAGCGCGATCCCAATCACCAGGGAGCGAGGCCACGATTTCGAGACCAGGCGCAATCTCCGTGAGACGATTTGCGAAGCCATTGGCCCTTTTCTGACCGGTGATATTGCCCGAGAGGCCCTCGATAACGAGAACGGGCCCAGCCGCGTCTGCGCCAAGCTGCTCGACGACATAGTCGGCACCCTGGGCGCCGGCAGCCTCATTGTCCGAGCCAATGGTAAACGCGATGTCAACGCCACCTTCTTTGGCAATATCATGATCCAGGTTGGCATCGAGATCGACCACTGGAATGCCGGCGTCCGTCGCTTGTTTTAAGCAAGGAAGGAGGTTTGTCGAGTTGATCGCGGCGGTAATCATGACCGTCGGACTACGTTCCAGCATCGTATTGCAAACATTGAGCTGCGGTTCAGCTGCTTGATCGCTTTCCACGGCTTGGAGATAAAACTCGACACCGGCGTCCGCAGCTCCATCCTGCACGCCTTGTTCCATCGCGCCCCAAAATGGATTCGAGAGCGTTTTCATCAAGACGCCATAGACCTTATCCTCGGCAGCGGCTGTTCCGGCCCCGAGGGTTGCCGCGGCGGCGAGAATGGCAAGCGAAATTCCTGGTCGTTGCATGGTTACCTCCCTGTCTTTGCAGCTGGCGATCGTCTCGTCAGCCTCTTTCATCTGTTAGGGTTCGTAAAAAAACTTTATCAGCTCAGCAAAAAGCGGCAATCCTTCGTCAGACCTGCTTTGGAGGAAAAACGTGGATTTCACTGCTTATCAAACTGCTGCCAGGAAGACGGCGCTTTACGGCGACACCTACCGGGTTACCTATCCTGCGCTCGGCCTCGCCAGCGAAGCGGGTGAAGTTGCCGGTAAGGTCAAGAAGGTGTTGCGTGACCGGGGCGGGGAGTTCGGTGACGAACAGATTGCTGCGATCAAGGATGAGCTCGGTGATGTCCTCTGGTATGTGGCGACACTCGCGGCCGATCTGGGGCTCGACCTGGGCGATATCGCTGCTGGCAACGTCGAAAAGTTGCGATCGCGCCTCGAACGAAATGTGATCCAAGGCGATGGCGACAAACGTTAAGCCGCAACGCGTTTCGAAGAGTAACGTTAAGCCTTTATATAGAGACCACTGTTAGACTTCAGCCATCCAGCATGCGCGGATTTTGCGTCCGCGTTTTGCTGGAGAACGCCTGTTCGTGGTGCTTGGAGTCGAATATCGATGGATCTCGCAACGCTGGTCGGCATGCTCGGCGGGACCGCCGTCGTTCTAGCTGCGATCTTTCTGGGCGGCAATTTCTCGTCCTTTGTCGATGTGCCTAGCATGTTCATCGTCATCGGCGGTGGCTTCATGGCGACGCTGATACGCTTTGACATTGGTGGGGTATTCGGGGCCTTGATGATGGGCCTCAAAGTCACCTTTGGCGGCGCTGGCGCGAGCGCTCGCGAGCTCGTCGACAAGATTAGCGAACTCGCTAAGATCGCCCGTAAGGATGGGTTAATGGGTCTCGAAAGCGTCGAGATCAGTGACGAATTTCTCAAAAAAGGAATCCAACTCTCCGTCGACGGCCTCGCTCTTGACTTCGTCCGCGATTCGCTGATGCGCGAGCGAGACCAATATATCGAACGGCTGGAAGAAGGTGGACGGTTCTTCAAGGTATTGGGGGACGCGGCGCCGGCCTTTGGCATGATCGGTACGTTGGTTGGCCTCGTTCAAATGCTCTCCAACATGGAAGACCCGGCAGCCATCGGCCCGGCTATGGCGGTGGCGCTTTTGACAACCCTGTATGGCGCGCTCGTTTCCAATTTGATTGCCATTCCCATTAGCGAAAAGATGGTCGCCAAGCTTGCGACCGAAGAGCTCAACCGCAGCCTCATCATCGAAGGCGTGGTTCATATCCATAATAAGACCAATCCCGACATTATGGTCGACTTCCTGAATGCCTACCTGCCAGAGAGCCAACGTGTTATCGCGGATGCTGCCTAAATGCTTCAGGGGTCAACGGACGCTGATGAGCGTCTGTGCAGCCAAGGTCAATAGGTGCAGCCATGGCGAAGGATGAAGCCCCAGCCGGTGCCCCGATGTGGATGGTCACCTTCGCTGATCTCATGTCGCTTTTGGTTTGCTTTTTCGTGTTGATCATCTCGTTTTCCGTCCCGGATACCGAGAAGATCAAGGTTGTTGCAGGCTCCATGAACGACGCCTTTGGCTTCACCAAAGAGATCGCTGTCACAGGCATGGTCGAATTGCAGGGCAACCCCCAGTTCAAATTCGCCCGCAACTTGGTGCCCATTCCTCTGGACAACGTCATTGGTCCGATCGACGAGGATGGCAATGACGTTGCCAAGCATCACGTCCTCGCGCCGGAATGGAAAGAAATCGACGATACGTTACTGGAAGAGCTTCGTTCGGGCGTTTCCGATGGCGACGTCGATGAACCCCAGGATGTGGAAGCGGAGGACGAGGAAATTGACGAGGAGGGAATCGAACCGCTTCCCCCCAAGCCGTTTACCGAAGAGGAAAAATTCGAGCATATCGAGAAGAAGCTTGCGAAAGCCATCCAGAAGCATCCCGAGCTGAAGGAGCTCGCTGATAATTTGGAAGTCGCTCGCGTGCCGGAAGGCTTGCGAATCCAAATCGTCGACCAGGCAAAGCAGTCCATGTTTCCTCTTGGCAGTGCACAGCTCTATCCAGAAGCGCAGAAACTCCTTGTGACGGTCGTCGAGGCGGTGGGAAGTCTCCCCAACAAAGTCTCAGTCCGTGGGCACACCGATGCCCTCACGTTCAAGCGGCGTGACGGTTATGACAACTGGTCGCTGTCGCTTGACCGCGCCAACGCGACCCGAATGATGCTGGTGAATGCCGGGTTAGATCCTCAACGCATAGCGAGCGTGATCGGAAAAGGTGACACGGAACATATCATGCCGGATCGACCGAAAGATCCCAGAAATCGGCGAATCAGCATCACCCTTTTGCGTGAGGAAACGATCGACGAGGCGACAGCGAGTTCGGCGAATGCAGAGGCCCAGCTATCGGCCCCTGACGCTCAAGACGGTGTCGTCGCATCCGAAGATCGGCCGGGCAGGATTCAGTAACCCCGGCGCCGATCGACCACGTGCTCCAAGGGTTCGCCAGCGTCGATTTTGTCAAGGGCACGGACGATTTGCTGGACGCCTGTGATCGGATTAGAAAGGCTTGCGATATGGGGCGTAACTGTCACCGCGGGATGGCACCAAAGTGGACTCTCCGATGGCAGCGGCTCCTGGTCGAAGACATCGAGCACGGCTGCAGCGGGCTTGCCACGATCAAGTGCAGACAAAAGGTCCGGGACCACAAGATGTGCGCCGCGAGCGGCGTTGATCAACAGGGCGTCCTCAGGCAGCTGGTCGAACAAACGTTGATCCAGAAGGCCTCGTGTCGCGGGGGTCAGGGGCAGAAGGCATACAAGCACGTCGCTCCGTTCCGCCAAAGAAAGAAGCGCGGGCTCACCGGTGACCACATCAATACCTGGCAGGGTTTTTGGGGTGCGACTCCATCCGGCGACCTGATAGCCGATCATTCGAAGATATTCGGCGACCTTCTTCCCCAAAACACCCATCCCCAAAATGCTGATACGAATGTCCGCGGGGTCTCGGTGAAAGTGGCGCGCCCAGACCATGCGATGTTGCTGATCGCGGTAACGCCCCAACTGGCGATGGTGATCAAGCACCACAGAGAGGATGTACTCCGCCATCCGAGTCGCCATGATGGGATCGGCCAGCCGAAGAATCGGTACATCGGGGAAAGGGGCGTCACTTCCCGTCAGTTGATCAACGCCGGCACCTGGGACAATGATGGCGCGGAGATTTGTCATCCCGTCGAAAAAGCCGACGGGCACTTTCCAAACGACGGCGGCGTCGATCGAGGCCCTATCCGGAATCTCGGCGGGCACGTAGATTTGATGCATCGTAGCCTGTCGACGGAGTTCCCCCGTCCAGTCTGCAGCGTTTTCCCAGGGAAAGTCGGCGAGCACCAGCATAATCCAAGCCTTTCAATTGATGTCGAGGCGATGGTGATGGTGGAGCAGGCTGGCGGCAAGAGCCCACCGCCGTCATATCGTCTCAGGGCGGTGCGGGTTGACGCGCCGGTTGGAATGCGTCAGGTCGCTGGCCGGGATGGTTCGCGCCACCCGCTCGCCAACCCATGATCGACTGATCGATATGACAACAAGCCATAAGGAAACGCAGCCGTCGAACGATGGTCCGCTTGCGCATTATGAGGCATTGATCGCTGCTGGCGATCTTCAGCCTGATGAGGCCCAAGCCGACGTTGTTGCACATCTTCAAACGTTGCACGATGCCATCTCGGCGGCCTGCTCGACAGCACCACAATCGGACAATCCAGGCTTTTTGTCGCGGCTTCGCTCGACGATCTTGGGTTCGTCGGCGGAGCAGCAAGCGGAATTGCCCGATCTTCGTGGTCTTTACATTCACGGACCAGTCGGACGTGGCAAGTCACTGGTTATGGATCTCTTCTACGACACCGCGCCTGCTGCTAAGAAACGCCGCGTGCATTTCCACGCGTTTATGCAAGACATTCATGCGCGCTTGACCGCCCTTCGGACGCAGGCTGGAAGCGATGGTGTCAATGATGCCATCGTCATCCTCGCTGATCGCTTGTTTGATGAGGCAACGCTTCTCTGTTTCGACGAGTTCCACGTGCAGAATATCGCTGACGCGATGATTCTCGGTCGCTTGTTCGATCGCTTGTTCGATCTCGGCCTTGTGATGGTCGCGACCTCGAATTTTCCGCCCGATCGGCTCTATGAGCGCGGGCTGAATCGAGATCGGTTCTTGCCGTTTATCGACCGGCTCAATGATGAGCTCGACGTGGTCAGTCTCGCAGGATCAACCGATTACCGTCTCGAGCGCCTGCAAAACCTTCCGGTCTATTATTGTCCTGACGGCCCGGAGGCGAGGGGGGCCCTTGAGAGAATCTTTTCCTTGCTCACCGACGAAGCTGAGGGCGATGTCGATGAACTCGAGGTCGCATCTCGTCGTCTCATTGTACCAAAGGCTGCTCGGGGTGTGGCTTGGTTCAACTTCCAAGGGCTTTGCGAGCAGCCACTTGGGGCGGCCGATTATCTCGCCCTTGCCGATCGATATCATACGATCCTTGTCGAGAGCGTCCCGTTGCTGACCCGACACATGCACAATGAGGCGCGCCGTTTCATGACGTTGGTCGACGCATTATACGAATGCAGGGTTAATCTCATCGTGAGTGCCGATGCCGAACCCATGGCACTCTATCAGGCCGGTGAGGGGGCTTTCGAATTCGAGCGGACGGCAAGTCGACTGATGGAGATGCGTAGCCGCGACTATATCGAAACCCCACCGTCAACCGTCGCCGCCACTGATTTCGTTCCTTTCGCGCTGACCACTGATTTGGTCTAAGACAGCGTTTCGCGGATCAGAGCTCGATCCTCTTTCCTACGTGTTCTCAGGGTATTTCTCGCCCCCGCCAAGAGCCGTTTCGCGTGCTGACGGATCTCGTCCCGTCCCGTTCATAGCGGAAGTCCCCAAGACTGAGGGAGAGCGTTCTCCGCTGGAAAAGTCATTCTTCGACCAAAAATCGTCACAGCTGACGCAATTATTTCGCCCAGACCTAGCGTTTCTGCGCATTAAGGAGTAGTGTTCGCCTGTCCAAACTTCCTCGTGTCCGTGTTGATCGATTGTTGAGAAGGCTATTATTGCGATAAGGCGTCTTGTGACCCTTGTGTAAATGCCTGAAAGACCGGGGAGTGCGTCAACGTTAAGACAACCCTGTTGGCGCTGTAGTCAGCGATAGAAGGTGCCGCACGAGGCGGAATAGACAACCTTCAATCGTGTGGGATGACAGGTGCGTTCGAGATCGAATGGGTGGTGGATTCGGGATACGGAGCAACGAGATCCCGCAATTCTCGTCGCTATGGGTTTCTTGGCTGAGGATGCTGGGTAGGATTGTTGGGTGAAAAGCATCGATCACGCTGCGTAAGCGGCGACGAATGGCAGACGTCTGGCAAATGTGCGGCTAGGATACGATCAGCGCCGTTCAAAAGAGGGTTGGTGCTTCGGGCTTAGGGATGAAAAGCAACGTTCGAAACAAGGCGATCAGCGCATGGTTACAGCGAGCACGCTTAAGGCGCTGAAAGAAGAAGACAATGCGCCGTTGCCACAGCATCTGGCAGCGGTCAAACCGCAACGATCAGGTGGTCTTGGGGAACGCCTGGGCACGTTGTGGCGCAGCATTTGGCGCAGACGTTGGCTGTCGATGGCGACGGCTTGGCTGGTCTGTGCCGCTGGATGGGCGGCCGTCACCCTTTGGCCGACCAGTTTTTTGGCGTCCGCGGTGATTCAAGCGGACCTCCCGCAGCTGGCGGAATCGAGCGGATCGCGCGGCGCGGCGCTACAGACCCCAACAGCCACGCTTAAGTCGTTGCTGCTTTCTGAGGAAGGGCTGGCTGCTCTTCAAAGCGAGGTCAATCTGGATCCATCGAAGCGCGAGACCATTCAACAGGACCTCATCCTCCGCTCGACAGCGCTACCGCTATTCGTAGCCACCTACACCCATGAGCGCCCGGAAACCGCCCAAGAGGTGCTGGCGACTGTTATTGAGCATTTCCAAAACCGTTACGAGGCATCACGCGACGTGTCAGAGCAGGCCCTTCAGTCCGTTGACGAGGAGATCAATCGGCAAAAGACGCTCATTCACGTGGCCAATGCTAATCTGGACAGCTTCAAGATTGAGAATGCAGACTACCTCGACGATGCCGGCAATCGAGCCGCCGAGTTGGCTCTTTTGGAAGAAGAGGTTGCTGGCTTGGAAGTGGACGTCAACGACACAATTGTTCTGCGGGACAACATTGCTGAAGAGCTCGTGAAAGTTCGGGATGTCCCGGTTGATGTGGTCTCTGAGCAAGAGCGCAGTGAGCTCAATGCGGAGCGGGCAACGCTTGATGCCGAACTGGCAAATCTTCGTGTTCGATATGCCGACACGCACCCCTATGTCACGGCGGTCCTCGAGGCGATCGAGAACCTCGATGCCAGGATTGAGGACCTCGCCAATCGAGAAGACGTAGAAGTTGCTTCTGAGGGCGACTCAATCGACCGAGAGGCACTTGAACAACGCCACGGTGCATTGATTGTCGATGTTGCGACGCTGAACACGCGATTGGAGGGAAAACGTCGCGAAATTGAGCTGCTTGAGACCTTGACGCGGACGACCAGTTCGGTTGAGGCTGAACTCCGGCAGCTTTTAGCGGATCAAAGCGAACTTGAAGACACGCTGAGTGAGCTTGAACAACGCCGAGAAGAGCTACAAGGGAACCAAAGAGAGGAAGCGGAGAAAGACGCATTTCGGCTGATTAGTAAGCCCGAATTGCCCAGTCAGCCTGTCGGTCCTTCACGCCTCGGGGCGTTGGCAGCAGTGTTGCTGAGTGGTGTGGGCGTAAGTGCAGTCGTCGCGGTGATCCGTAATCGTGCAACGGGGGTATTCGAGAGTGCATGGCAGCTCAGGAAACGGTTTGACGTCGGCGTGCTAGGGACGATCTCGGAGGTCATGACTCCAGTCGAGCGTCGACGGCTTGGCTACTCTCGCCTTGGCTTCGCCTTGGCTTGCTTCGCGTTGCTCGGCGCCTTTAGTAGTCTCGCCGTCGCCGAATTTTATGGCAGGCTCGCCCCGCTGGGCGATCAACTGCGTGCGCAGTTGTTAGGCTGAGGGCGGTCGGCGATGGTGACCAGCATGCATAAGCCGGGCTGGCGTTCGAGACGTCGCTCAAGGCTGTCACTGGTCGAACGTGCGGTTCCGAAACTCGGTCACATCCCGGAGCTGGATGAGGGGCCAAAACCGACCCTGTCGTCACCGGCTTTGAAACCTCCGTTGAAACAAGCTCTTAAAGCAACCGCGAAGAGCGACCGTTCTTTGCCCGACTCCCGTGCCGCCGATGATACGTTTGATCCATCATCGGCCAGCCCGGTCGAGTCAAAACCTGATCCATCAGTCTCTCGACAATCTCCAAGCACGAGCACCTCGGGTGTTGCGAGTGAAGGAGGGGCAACAGAGGATCTGGAGCCTCTTGACCAGCGGCCTGCCGATCTCCCGACTGTCGAAACGGAGACAAAGATCGCAGCACCGACTGAGGCCCCAGACTCGGTGGCAAGTCGATCAGGGGGTCTCTCAAAAACTGCGTCCCCGGTGTCGGATCCGACTGAGCCGTTGGCGCCCACTGATGATCATGGGGCCTTGGCCATTCCGGCGGAATTCGATCCAGCGGTAATTGAGGCTTCCTTGGCCTCACTTGGTGCCAAGTCGGTATCGCTTGATGGCGTCGCGGCCGACGAAGCGCACGACGATGATGATGAGCCGTCTCTTAGCATGCCAGGATCGGCCGGCAATGGTCCGCTTGAACTCGATTGGGGGGCACTGATTGACAGTGGCTTCACTGATCCCAGAGATCGTGGCCGTCCGCTGCCAGCCCACATGGATCCGATCATCAGGACGCTCCTTCGGCAGGCGCTGTCGGACCAAGCGAGCTGGCGTGACCGTGTGATCTTAGTGACCAGTCCCACGGAGCGAATCAGCAAGACGACGGCTGCGATCAATTTCGCCTTCGGTCTATCAACGATTGGCAACCATAAGGCCGTCCTCGTTGATGTCGATATCACCGGATCCGGTGGGGTTGGGCGCCTAGGCGGCACGGATCGTTTGGGCATCACTGAGGCGCTTGCTGATGACGAGCTAGCCGTCGATAAATTGACTATTGAAACGGGCCTTGACCATCTGACGTTGGTGGCATGCGGTCGGCCCGATAGAGAGATTATCGACCGTTTCGGCAGTCAGCGCATGCTGCAGATCCTACGTTTTTTGACGGAAGATCCGGCGACGATTTTGGTGATCGATGCGCCGCCGATTCTGGTTAGTCAGGAAGCCGCCGTCTTAAACGTGGTCGCCGGGCAGGTCGTGATGGCGGTCGAGGCGGGACGCACCACAGCGGACCAGATCGAACACGCGTTGCAACGTCTTGGCGACCGCCACAATGTTTCACTCGTCCTCAATGCGAGTAGTGGCGTCGTCTCCCGCGAAGACCGTATTCCCAACGCCAAACGACTGGATAGCGGCGACATGCCGCCGAGGGCCGAGGAGGCCAAGCGTCGCCTCATTAAAGCCGCCGCGATCTTTGTTGTCATGGCGGCCCTCGTCGTGGGCTTTGTCTCAAACGGCGAAGCCATGATGGCTCAAGACATAACCATAAGCACCGACCCAGCTGAACGATGGTCGGAACCCGTAGGCAAACGAGGCTGTTGGTAGGGTGATGACAGCCGCTCGATATATCAAGATCGTCGAGGTCGGCTGACGTCATGTATACCGAATTCTATCATCTCTCGTCACGTCCATTCCAGCTAAGTCCGAACCATCGGTTTTTCTTTGGTAGTAAGGGCCACCGCCGCGCGATGGCCTACCTCACCTACGGCCTTCATCAGCGCGAGGGGTTGATTGTCGTCACCGGCGATGTTGGCACGGGGAAGACCACGTTGGTCGACTATTTGGCCGAGCAGCTGAGCGCCGGGCCTTTCGTCGCCGGCCGTGTTAGTGCCGGACAGATTGAGCCTGCGAAAGTTCTACCGCTGGTGGCTAAAGCGTTTCAATTGCCGACAGGAGACCGAGACCAGGCTGAGTTACAAAAAGACATCGAAACCTTTCTTATTGGCCGCAACAAAGCACGCCAGCGGCCGCTTTTGATCATCGATGAGGCGCAAAACTGGCCGCTCCCAGCGCTTGAAGAGTTGCGTGTGCTCGCCAATTTGCAGCATGGCGGAAAGGCTCTCTTACAGATCGTATTGGTTGGTCAACCCCAGTTTCGGGATGCCCTGACTGGCGATGACTATGAGCAGATTCGTCAACGGGTGGTTGCAAGCCATCATCTCGAAAATCTCGATGATACCGAAGTCGGGCCCTATATTGAGCATCGCCTGAAACAAGCCGGCTGGCGCGGCGATCCCGCCTTCGATGCCGGCGCTTGCGCGCTCATCTATGAGCACAGCCATGGCGTGCCACGTCGAATCAACTTAGTTTGTTCCCGTCTCTTGGTGCTGGGTGCGCTCGAAGAGCGTCATGTCATCGACGCCGAATGCGTCGAAGACGTGCTTGAAGAACTTGATCAAGAGGGGGCTCCCTATGAGCCGGCTGCGCCGGTCGAGACGAAGGATCACGAACCAGCGCCTCCAAGGCCCGCTGCGGCGGAACAAGCCGACAAGGTTGCTGGACAGGGCGCTTGGCATGTTACGAAGATCAATAGCCCCGTCGTCGCCAGCAAAGCGGTAAACGGGAGCGGTCCTGTAGACCCTGAAGCATTCGACGTTGATCAACACCATTGGAGCGACATTGATCACTGGCGGCGCGAGGCCGTCCGCTTGCTCCATAAGCTTGAGCAAACCTATGACGACTTAGCCGGCGAGCGGCGACGAGTCGAGACGATGCGGCTTGAGACAGAGCAATTGCGCGAAAAGCTACACAAAATTGAGCTGGAGCAGACGCGTGCCCAGGCCGAGATGGCAAGGCGATCTGCCGCTGCGATGGCGAGAACAGCGCCGTCCCGCGCGTCGATTTTCCGCCGTTTTGGCGGCAACTAGGTGATCCATCGTCGGTGAAGCATCCACGTGACTGACAGGTCGCTGCTGTCTTCGATCGACCGTTGCGCGCTTATTCGGGGGATGGTTTGACACTATCGGAAGACCAGACATTGCCTGTTATTGGGTGGATCGGCCTTGGGCAAATGGGCCATCGCATGGCGGCTCATGTTGCCGCGGCTGGATACCCATTGGTCGTTGCTGACGCCGTCTCAACGGACTTGGCGCCGAAGGGAGCTCGCGTAGCGGACAGCAATAGCGAAGTCGGCGAACGCGCCGAGATCGTCATCCTGTCTGTTCCCGATGGCGCGGCAAGCCTTGCGGTCTGCCAAGACTTGACCAAGGCTAAGACAAGATCCGTCGAGGTGGTCATTGATAGCTCGACGATCGGTATGTCGGCTGCACAATCAGCCCATGATCTGCTGAAGGGGCATGGCATAGCCTATGTCGATGCGCCTGTTTCGGGCGGAATTGCCGGGGCAGAAGCTGCTTCCTTATCGGTCATTCTCGGCTGTCGTCACGCGCTGCTTGAACGCGTTGCACCGCTGCTGTCGAAGATCGGCGGCCATCTTTTCCATGTCGGTGACAAGCCGGGCATGGGACAGGCGGTGAAACTCTTGAACAACTTTCTCTCGGCGACAGCCATGGTAGCCACCAGCGAAGCCCTTGCCTTTGGTGTTGCTGTTGGTCTCGATATGCAAACCACGTTGGACGTCATCAACCGATCGACGGGCCAGAATACGGCAAGTCGGGACAAGTTCCCAAAACGTGTCGTCACCGAAAACTACGACGGTGGATTTGCCGCTGCGATGATGGCTAAAGACGTGCGGCTCTATCTTGCAGAGGTCGAAAAGGCCGGATCGGCATCACCGATTGCCACCGAGATCGAAGCGCTCTGGACGGCTTTTGATGCGCATAGCCCAGGCGCCGATTTTACCCGGATCTTCCCCTTTGTCCGCGATCAGAAGAGCGGAAGAGGTCCTAAGCGCTAACCCGATGATATGCTGAGGCTAGTTGGCCATGAAAATTGGCAAATTGGCATTCGCCAGGATATGGCTTGTCGCACCTCCAAAGATCATCTGACGAAGCCGGCTTTGCGTGTAAGCTCCCTTGATCATGAGATCGGCGCCGAAGGCTTGGCTCTCCGCAATCATGGCCTCGCCAATGGCACGGCCTTCGCAACGGATATGCCGGGTTCGGGCGACGATCCCTCCGCGAACCAGACTTTTGGCAATATCCTGACCGCCGGGGCCCGGCACCATTCCTTCCTCGACGCTGATGATATTCACCTCGTCGGCGCGGGCGAGCAGGGGCATCGCAAAGGCAATGGTGCGCGCCGTTTCGGTGCTGCCGTTCCAGGCGATGGCTATTCTTTTGCCGATCGTCTCGGAACCGCCAGGCGGAATGATGAGGAGCGGTCGACCGCTCTCGAACAGAGCCGTCTCTAGCGCTACCATGCTGGGGGCAAACTGACCGGAGACCGGCCGGCCGACGATGATCGCATCAAAGGCGCGGCCCCTACCGCCAAGCGTGTCTTGCGCTGGCTTTTTGCCATCAAACCAACTGGCTGAGGGCTTATCGATGGCGGCGCCCATAGGCATCAGTTGCACGTCATGATCGGCCATGAAACGTTCGAAGATATCTCGTAAGCGCTCCACCGTGTCCTCGGCGCCCTGTTCGAGGCTGGCCATAACGTCAGCTGTGGCCAGCCCGCCTTCAGGGCTGAGGGGCAACATGCTTGGCAGCCCTTGGGGTACATAAAGTCCCTCGATGTGACTACCGAAATCTCCAGCCACAACCAGTGCGGCGCTCAGAATCGAAGGAAGGTCGTCACAGTCTTCGATATGAACGAGAAGCGTTCTCATCGAAAGAGTCTCCTTGCATCAGGAACGTCGGCTGAGATGCGCTTACCTCGTTGAGGGACGCCCATCCCAACCCCGACCGACTTGCCGCTTAGCGAGCCAGGCGCGGGTACGATCTTGTGTCGTCGCGTTCCGTTCTGGCTTCCATGACCTCGGTGAGGTCGGCGCGCGCTCCTCAACATCCACAGGTTGCGTCAACAGGTCGGCGGTTCGGTCGACCAGGATGGCGAAGAGGAACATGCGCCAGTTTCCGAGAAGGCTCGATTGTTTGAGACTCAAGATCACCTCAAAGATCATGAACGCAAACATCACCTTAAGCGGACCTTTGTCTTCGTCACGAATCGCCGGATCGCCGATGGTACGTATCGCGACGACGCCGATATAGAGCATCAACGCTACAAAGATACCAAACCCGACGACTCCTTGCTCGGTTAGAATTTCGACAGGCAGATTATGCGGATAACAGCCGATCAGACTTGTGCATCCCGTAATGTCGGGATCGTAAGACGCTGAGTTCCCAAGGCCTAAGAGCATAGTG
The DNA here is from genome assembly GCA_028285265.1 of Geminicoccaceae bacterium. Taxonomy (GTDB): domain Bacteria; phylum Pseudomonadota; class Alphaproteobacteria; order Geminicoccales; family Geminicoccaceae; genus JANQPX01. The sequence continues at coordinate 199,486 of JANQPX010000032.1, read as the reverse complement.
CCAGGATCGTCCGACCAAGCTTCAAGCATAGCTTCGATACGAAGCACGCGTATGCTGCGTTCGCCATAGTCCTCGAACAGTCGGTCGATCGACCAGCGCGCCGCCGTTCCCTGAAGTTCCGGAACGCTTTTCATATAGCTGATAGCGCCTGCATAGGCAGCGGCGACGATGACCGAGGCAACCGCCGAAACAAGAATGAGCCGCATCGGCGAAAAGTTGGCTCGGCCCAGGCCGAACATGACGGCGCAGCAAAGCATCGCAGAAATGAACTGGCCCCGTGCACCCGTCTTGACGATCAGCAAGACCCCAAGTGCGACCGCGGCCAAGCGGAGGAGCAACCAATAACTGTGTTTCGGGCCAAAGAGGGCACCGACGATCATCATGTAGCCGCCAAACTGGGCCAGGGCGAGTGGCAGGCGCACCAATTCACCGTTGACGTAGTAACCGCGATATCCCCACTCCAAAAGAAAGTTGAAGCAGAAGAGCAGAGGCGTGCCGAGCACGAGCAGGGCGAGCATCGCTTCTTTCAAATCGTCGACATCCTGCACCAACAGCGGAGCAGCCAAAAGAAAGATCACGAGATATTGGAAATTGACCGACCAGATTGCGATGGCTTTGTCCGGCACGGTGACCCACGCGATTGACACGAAGGCGTAGGCGAAAAGGGTGAGGACCATCCAGAAGGCTGGGCCACCGAGAAATCGATGCGGTTTGCCGAAAAGAAAGAGAATGATCACGGCCAAGATGGTCAGCCCGGCCACCAAATAGTTCGTAAAGGCGCCGGAGGGAAGGAAGCCGCCTGCGCGCGCAGCACCCCATTGGTCGAGGGCAAACAAAAGAAAGATCAAGGAGAGAATAACCGACGGGCGCGCCAGCATACGAGCCGTCAACGTCCCGACAATCCCAAGATATACGCCGATTCCCAGCATCGCGATCCACCTGACCCGTAGCGATCGTTTCCTACCACCGATGCTGCCGGTGTCGCGGCATCATGGTGTTTATTCCAGCGCCATGTGCACAGGTCCATTCAGTCATTAGACCAAGATTGCCGATTCCAACATGGTGCTCCGTGATCTTGTGCCACGGTCGATCGGATCAACCAAGAGCAGGGGCGGTCGAAAGACCAGTGGTTTTGTGGAAACAGCGCGCGTTTTCTCGGCAGCTGTGGCTGGTCTGCCGTTGACACCAAGCAGACGTTACGCAATGTTCCGCTGTGGATCAATAAGCTACAACTGCTGTGGCCCTGCGGTTATGCTAGCCGAAGTTGTGATGTCTAGCACAGCGGTGAGGGGTTGTGGCGTCGTAAAACAGTCGCATCGGACGATGGAGGTCGTTCTGGGGACGAGTATGACTCCTATCCCGAATTGTTGACTGAGTTTGTTGCGTCATCGAATGACAACGCCTCGAGTGTAAAACACAAGAACCGAGATAGTGGTGGAAGCGAACAGAAATCGCACCTCACGGTCGGCGCCGGTGCTGGATGTGTTTAATGTCCTTGCAGCGTTGAACCGTCATCGTTTGGTCATCCTTGCAGGTACCGTGCTTGGCACAATCATCGCCATCTTTCTTGGCTTGCAAAGTGTGCCGAAATACACATCAACAGCCCAAGTCCTGGTCGAGCGTGCCAACAACCAGGTCATCAACCTGAATGATGAAGATGCTGTCGATGTGCCGATCGATGATGAAGCGATCGAGACGGAAATCCGGATTCTCAATTCGCGTAGTCTGATCGAGCAGATTATTCTCGATCTCGATTTGGCACGCGAACCTGGGTTTCGGCAACTGGACGGTCAAGACGACGGTGGTTCGTTCATTGGGCTGAAAGAAGCGCTCGCGTTGTTGCCAGGGCAGGGCGGTAGTGGCGATCAACCCGATGATAGCCCAGACAATAGTCCAGCCCTGATTGACGCAGCGGCTAGTCCGTCGATTAATTCCTTGGTGAGTCACTTCCGCAAGAACCTGGACGTCTATCGCGATGGCGATGCTTTCGTCCTCGCTGTCTCGTTTACGGCTCTTCGTCCGGAAACGGCGTCCACGATCGCCAACCGGCTGGTCGAGCTTTACGCCGATCGCCAACGGGGCGACAAAATTGACGAAAGCAATCAGGCGACGGGCTGGCTTGGCGAGCGTGTCGAGGCTCTTCGGCAGGAGCTTCGCGAAGCAGAGCGTAAGGTCGAAACGTTTCGTGCCAGCAACAATCTGTTGGTCGCCGGTCTCGATACGCAGAATCAAGAAATCATTGGCTTGAGCACCGAGCTCGTGACGATTCGTGCTGAACTTTCGTCGAAAGAAGCGACGCTTCGCTTGGTGAGGTCGCGCGGCAACCAACCCAACGGCTTTTATGACATCGCAGAAGTCACCGCCTCACCGATCTTCCAAGCGTTAAAGCAAGAGGAGAGTGATACGATTCGAGCGCTCACCGAGCTCTCGAACACCTACGGGCCCAAGCACCCGTTGATGGTGGACGCGCGAGCGGACCGTGACAGCGTGCGCGCCAAAATGGTGGCCGAGGTGCAGCGCGTCGTTCAGGCGATTGAGAATGACGTGCGCCTCTTACGCGAACGTGAGCGTGTCATCAACAAGGAGATCTCCAACATCCGCGCAACCAGTGCTGATCAGAATCAGGCGCAGGTTCAACTCAACGATCTTGAGCGAGATGCGGAATCGATTCGTGAACTTTATCAAGAGTTTCTGCGGCGACTTCGTGAGACCCGTGAGCAGCCGGCGCTGGTGAGTGACAATGTTAAGATCATTTCTCGAGCCATCGCGCCTGGGGTGCCAAGCACCCCGGGACCGAAGCTTATCGGGCTCATCGGCTTTTGCGCTTCGTTTGCTGTTAGCAGCATGATCGCCCTCCTTTTGGACCGAATGGACAACAAGCTGCGAAGCGCCGATCAGCTACAGGATCGACTGGGTGTCAATACGATTGCTGCTGTGCCACGAATCGATCGGCTCAGGCGCAACAAATCACCCCACCACCAGCTGATCGATAAGCCAATGTCAGCCTATGCGGAGGCGATACGATCCATCTACATGGCAGTGAAGTCGACACCGCCTCGAGGCGAGCCCAAAGTTGCCTTAGTGACTTCGACCTTGCCGGGCGAAGGCAAAACCACGCTGACCCTCAGCCTTGCAACGCTCGCGGCCCAATCCAACCAGCGGACGTTGGTCATTGATCTCGATTTGAGAAGGCCCAGCATTTATCCGGCACTCGGTATGGAACCGTCAGCGATCATTCTCGAGCATATTGAGAGTGAAGCCGATATCTTGGACGGCGTGCGGGTCGATTCGTCAACGCGGCTCGATGTCGTGCAGATTTCGACGCAGCTGGCGAATCCGGCCGACGTTATCGAGAGTTATGAATTCCAAAATGCCATCAATGCGCTTCGCGATCGATACACCATGATTGTCATCGACAGTGCGCCGCTGTTTGCTGTGGTTGAAGCCCGCACGCTTGCAGCCTTTGCTGATGTCGTTGTCTTTGCGGTCCGCTGGGGACACACTGACGAGAAGACGGTGCAGGGTGGCCTCGATTTCCTCGCTGAGGCTGACGCGAATCTCGCCGGCGCTGTTCTGACCCAGGTCGAGATGAAGCGGCATGCGCAATACGGCTATGGTGACTCGCTGCAGCATCATGAAAGCTTGAAGAAGTATTACGTTGACTAGAAGGCTGCGGCCGACGTTGACGATCGCGTGCAAAACCGTGAATCGCTCAAAAACATAAGATCGCCTGGGGTTCCATGATCGATAGCAAGCCGCTCGGCCGTCGCGAGATGGTGATTAGCGCTCTCCTGTTGGTGCTATTGGCGCTGTGCGTCCGTCTTCCGCTGATCAGCCAGGGCCCCATGATGGACGAGCTCTATCATTTGTTTGCTGCGAAGTCGTGGCTCTCCGATCGTGAACTCACCATTGCTGACGGCATCTATACGCGTGCCGCCGGTTATACAAAGTTGATCGCTTACGCATTCGGTTTGTTTGGTGAGCATATTGAAGTGCTTCGCATGGTCGGAGTCATTTCTGCCGTAGCGTCGCTAATCATCCTGTTCTTCTGGACAAGAAGCCAAGCTGGTCCCGTCGCGGCATGGGCTGCAGCATTGTTGTTCTGCTTGTGGCCAGATGGCATCGATATCTCCGTGACCAACCGATTCTATGCGCCGCACGGCATGCTGTTTTTGCTGGGTGCGATCGGCGTCTACTTCGTCGTTCAAAAGTGGGATTGGTGGGAGAGGAGTACGTTGATTGCCGTGAGCATCGGCGCGGCATTGATGTTCGGCCTTGCCTTTAGCCTTCAGGACACGACGCTCATCGGCGTAGCCGCATTGGGCCTTTGGGTCGGAATCGTCTTCGGCTTTCCATGGCTCGCTCGGCTGGACCCAGGTCGGCGCTGGATGGCGCTAGCCTTGGTTGCCCTACTCGGTTTCGCCGCCCTCGCCCTACTTGTGGTCAGTGGGATCGGTGGCGGCCTTCTGGACGCATTTCGCTGGACACCCGCCTGGGCAGCTTCGTCGAAAAATCAGTTCTGGTTCTACCATGCCCTGCTGACTCTCTACTATCCCACGCTCTGGTCATTGACGGGAATCGCCGCCATTATCGCGATGGCCTATCGGCCTAAGCTGATTGGATTTTGCCTCGCGATCTTTATCCCGGCGTTCCTTCTCCATTCGCTCGGCGGGATGAAACATCTGCGGTACCTCTACTACTTTATGCCGTTTCTCTTTGTCACCTGGGGTGTCGCCATTGCCAGCTTGATCGAGCGTTTCTGGCCTTTCCTTAAGGATGCTACCGACAAGACGCTGGATATATTAGCGCCCAATCAGCCAAAGCGACCTTGGCGCTTTGCAGTTATCGGTGCGGCTTTGGTTTTCACGTTCTTCGCCAATGCCGCAAGCATCAAGACGATTGCCTTGTTGGCTGGTATCACCATTCCACCGATGACACAGGAGCCGGACTGGGAGGTTGCCCATGATGTCCTGGAGCCCTGGTTGGATGATGCGGTCTTACTGACCACCAGCGAAATGGAGACCCTCTATGCCTTCGATCGTTACGACATGTTGATCAGCAACAGTCGTATGACCGAATTGCGGCGCAATAGTGATGGGCATCTGACCGACGAGATTGGTGAATTTAGTCTCGACTGGCGAACCGGGCGACCGGTTGTGAGCGAACCCGAATCGATTGAGCTCCTCATGTCTTGCTTTGAGCAAGGGGTGATTGTCTCCAATGTCTACCGGTGGCGTTTTGAGCCACAGCTTGGGGCTGCCATCGCTGATGTCATTGAGGAACGCGCGATCAAAATCGATCTCCCGCCATCTTCGAAGATGACTGCCTATCGCTGGGAAACCACGACGACGGGGCGATCAGCAGATTGTACGGAGCTGGCCGCTGATTACCCAGCCCCATCCTTGTCGGCCATCAACGCGCGCGCCTCTAGAGATGATCGCGCCGAGGCAACAAGACGAACCGAGTAACAACCGCATGATCCAACGGACCCTGCGTGCTGTCACATTGTCCGCCGACCCTTAAGGGAACCGCCGACTCTTAAGGGAACCATTGAGGTGGACTGGTGACTGAGTTGGCACTGCTAGTCGGCGCCCTGCTCCAACATTTCTTTCTTGGCCGCGCCCGTAGCGCCGGCTTGCACCTTTTCAAGGCAATCGACGAAGCGATCTGCTAGTTCGCGCCGGCTAAAGCGTGCTTCAGCAAGCGCCCGCGCTCTTCGGCCCATCGCACGGGTCTCTCCTTTGTCGTTGGCAAGACGAACCAACGCGTCGGCAAAGGCTGCAGGATTCTCCGGCGGCACAGTGATCCCGGCCTCATGCGTCTCAATGAGATCAGCAAGCCATCCCGGATAGTTGTTGATGACCGCAAGGCCGCCAGCGATGTAGTCGAAAAATTTGTTCGGCGACGTACCGTGATAAAAGGCTTCAATATTGGCAAGCACCATGAGGCCAGCATCGGCGCGTTGCATCACTTTGGAAAGTCCGGGCTTTGGCATAATGTCCTTGAAGATCACATTATCGAGATCTTCGTCCGCTGCGCGTTTCTTCAAGGCGGGTTTCAATTTCCCGTCACCAACCAACAAGAGTGTGATATCGCGCCGTCCTTGGACCTTGAGGATCGCTGCGGCATCCAGCACGGCATTAAGTCCGTTTGCTTGGCCATGCGCACCGGCGAAGAGAGCGACGAATTGGTCGTCAGGTATGCCCTCAATTGAGGGCCGTTCGGCGTCATCAGGCTTAAAAATATCGAGATCACAGCCGTTCGGGATCATGACGGTTGCGTTGTCTTTGACCCCGCGTGCGCGAATACCTTCGACGATGCCTGGGGCAAGGCCGATACAGGCCTTGGCCGATCGATAGGACGCCCACTCCAGAACGCTCATCGCGCCGATTAGGAGGGGGTTGGTCATGCCCATCGCTTTCGGCAGTTCCGGCCACAGGTCCCGGACTTCAAAGACAAACGGCTTTCGCCGCATTGTCGATGCGGCGATCCCAGGAAGTCCCGCGGTTAACGGTGTCGACGTGCAAAAGATGAGGTCATAGTCTTCGCGAAGGGCGAAGGTAATTCCGCGCAACGCGTATTTCGCAAATTTCCAGCTGCGGGTCGCGACGCCATCATAGTTGCTGTAGTTGAGATCGAACTCAACAACGTGAATTCCATCACAGTTCCCCTCACGCCGACCAGAGAGAAATGGTTGCTGCAGTCCAGACCCGGAACGGGTGTTGGATCCGCAAACCATGGTGACCTCATGGCCACGCTCGACTAAGCGTCGGCTGAATTCATAAGGTCGTCCATACCAAGATCCTTGGCGCGTCGAAAAATATTGGCAGAAGTAAAGAACTTTCATGCTGCTACATGCCTCGATCAGGGCGGCGGTTTCCTGGTGTTGGTCAGGTTTTTCTAGGCATCATTTGGTGTGCCTAGCAGGGTGATTGTGGTGTTGATGGAGTGTGCGTCCGGTCCAACTTCAATTTCGAGCACCGGAAGGGACTCGAGTTCGAGATAGTAGCGGGACTCTTTGCCATCGACGAGGCGAATGGCCGTGGGTTCCTGATCACATTCGATCGTGATCCGTGCAAGCGGGCCTTCAAGCGTTTTGCCGGCGAGCGTCCAATCATCAGGCGCAAGGCGCCATCGGAGCACGGCTTTCTCCTGTTGACCCGCAATCTCGTCCCAGATTCGCCAGACAACGCCTGACGACGTGACGGTCCGCCGATGCCAACAGTTCTCGGCATCTCGATAGGCGCCACTCCAAGAAAGGCCTTCGTCGTCCTGAATCAGTTCACCGACTTCCGAAGGCTGCAGCCAGTTGCCAAAGAGAAAACGACCAAGTCTCGGCATCTGGTCGCGGCCGTCGAATTCAATGGTGTTGTGGGCTGCCGTGGCTCGAAGATCGGGGGCCGTACCTTCAGCTGGGTTATAACTATAGGAGCCGCTGTCCCTCAGCAGATTGACGCCGTTAGCCCAAAGATCCAAATGCAGTGCGTCCGCATGCGATGGGCGAAAGGCAAAGCTCGGAAAGCGGACACATCCCCAGATGTCATGGGGAGGCTCGACGTCGGAGGGCGCTGCGCTCGTCCCAGGGGGGAGATCGCCTTCGAGGGGCATCATGAGGACGAAACCACCGTCGGCCATAACCCGGGACGAGCGCGCCAGCGGCTGCCTCGGCTCGGGGGCTAAGCCGAGGCTCGTGAGCTGCTGGTCTTGCTTGCCTTCGGGATAGGGGACCTGGTCCTCGAACAACTTCATCGCCAGCTGTACGCTTGGGCGAAAATCTCGATAGTCGGTATCGCTCAGCGCAAATAGTCGAGCGCCGTCGTTGCTGCCGATGTTGGGGGCATCGCCGGTTACCGGATCGGTCAGGTCGTAAAGCCATCGCACCCCGGCCCGAACCCGCATGGTGAACGTCTCAGATAACGCAGGCAATTCAAGCCGTCGACGCCACCATTCGACCTGAGCGAGCATATCGATGACAAAGCGGTGATAGGTGATGGAATATTGTGAAAAAGATCCATCCTCGGCGAACAGCCTAGTGACCAGGCGCTCCAGCTGAAGGCGGCCGCGTTCGTGCCATACCTTTGGCCGCCTTGCAGCTTCATCATGTCGGGCCAGCCAAGCGCCTGCGATATAGAGGCCACTCGCTTCGCTGATGCTATGATTGTTGTCCTGGGCGAGCGCATACTGGATTGTCGCAGCCACCCGCTTGGTATGAATTTCGACAAAGGCTTTGAGCGCTTCGGTTGGTGGCTCAACGGACCCAACCCCGTCTTGGCCCAGGAGGCTGGCCGCAAGCAGCGTCTGCAGCATGCGGATGGTCGCTTCCTGCCCGCATTTCCAGTTGGGACCGAGGAAGGGAGGATTATGCTCCTGCCAATCCCTGATCAGACCGTTCAGACGAGCGATCGTCATATCGCCGCTCTGATCACGGGCTTCGAGCGCAAGTCGCAGCGCCCAGTCAAAGCGAGAGAGCTCCCAAATGGCTTTGATGTCGCGACCGGGCCTTACAAAGTCTGGGATCTCAGACCAATGCCGTTCTGGCGATTCGAAGTCCTCATCAGTAAACGGATCGTAGAGCCAGGGTACATGACCGTTGGCTTGGAGCAGATGGCGCGAAAAGTAGACCGTGAGATCCGGCTCGAGGGTGGCGTCTCGCGCAATGACGTCCGTCCGGAACAAATCGCCCACAGTGGCGTCGGCGGGCGCGGCGGTTAACCAACGGGCCAGCTTGGTGCGCTTCATGCCGCGATAGGCGACAACGCGCGCAACATTGCCTATGCCGAGCGCCCGCGCCGTGCGCCAGCGCTCCATCCATGCGGAAGCAGCGGTCATCGCATTCAATCAATCGTCATATTGAAGAAGCACGAAGTCACAACGCTAAAAGCCTACTCTTACCTGTTCTGTCAACAGAATGAAGCCAAGTTGGCCGTGAAAGGCCAACAGCGTTGGTATGCAATGTACGCAATGGGGGATAAAATCATGCAAAGTGTATATTTTTGATTGAATTCAAATCGTTGCAGGATTTCAACGATTCACCTTTTGACATCGTATCTGTCCAATAAAGGCAACTGGCCATCAACTGTTCACCATGATAGAGAGAGCGACTTATCGGTAGTCTTGAAATCCTTCGAGACACAAAACTGAATCAAACCGCATGAACGCCCAAGACGTCGAAACTAATCTGGATTGCGCGACGCCGGATGACCCTGATCCGTTTCGATCGGGAGCAACAACAAGCCGTGCGGATCGTCCGATCGAACTATCGGTGATTATCCCCGCTTTCAATGAAGAAGAAAGCTTGGGATATCTCTATGATCGTCTGATCGAAACTTTGGATCCGCTTGGCATCAATTATGAAGTCATCTTGGTCGACGATGGCAGTTCGGATCGGACCTTTGATGAGCTCTCGATCATTGCCGCACGGAACCCACATTTTCGCATCATCAAGCTACGTCGAAATTATGGACAAACCCCAGCCATGGTTGCTGGAATTGATCATGCAAGAGGGCGTGTTCTCGTCACCATGGACGCAGATCTACAAAACGATCCGGCTGACATAGGCATGCTTCTCGAAACGTTGAATGAGGGCCATGATATGGTGGTCGGCTGGCGCATCAATCGTCAGGATAAGTGGCTGTCGCGAAAGCTGCCGTCCTTGATCGCCAACCGACTGATTGCCAAGGTCACAGGCGTCAACATTCGAGATAATGGCTGTACACTGAAGGCGTTTCGCTCTGATCTGATCAAGCGTGTGCCACTCTATGGCGAAATGCACCGGTTCATTCCGGCGATGAGTTCGACGCTTGGCTGTTCGGTCGCACAGGTTGGTGTTCGTCATCACGCTCGCCAGCATGGCGAATCCAAATACGGCCTTGGACGTATTTATCGTGTGGTCTTTGACCTGGTGGTCATCAAGACACTTTTGAGTTTTGCTCAGCGCCCGACGGCATACCTCACTGGCACGGCTGTTATAGCAGGCATGCTGAGCATCATTGGCATTGGCGCCGCCCTCTATGCGGCGCTCGCCACACCGGAAGGGTCCGCTGTGGTCTACATGAGTTCATCGATCCTATTCGGCTCGCTTGCGTTGTTTCTTGGCCTGATCGGCATCATTGCGGCGACCATTCATCATGCCAATGCCGATGTGACCCAAGCGCGAATCGGAGAGTGGAGCGAATGGTGAGTGCCCTTGCTAGAAACGTAGCGACTGCCGACGATGACGTGGTGGGCGAGCCGCCTTTGCCGGTGAATGCGAGGGGCCAGTCGGTTTCGGTCATTGTCGTCGTCCTGGTGGACGAGCCTGAGGTTGTTCCGTCGTATCGCGCCTATCGTGAAGCACTCAAACAGGTGGGCCGCTCGGTCGAGTTCATTTATGTGCTCGATGAAAGCAAATCGAAAGCCCTCCAGGGTCTTCGAGACATTGCAGCTGATGACAACGAGCCGCTAAAGGTGATTGCGCTCAGTCGCTGGGACGACGAAATCGGCGCGCTCAAATCGGCGGTCAGACGAGCATCGGGTGACATCGTCCTGACGCTCCCCGCCGTTTTGCAAGTTGAACCCGCAGACTTGAATAAGGTCATCGATGCGGCCGAAGACACCGATATGGCCGTCGCGGAGCGTCCCCGGCTCGGCGCATCTCGGCTTTATCAGCTGCAGGACCGGTTGTTCCATGGCACACTCCGGCTGATGTTCGGACGACCCATGCGTGATCTTGTCTGTCGCGTCCGCGCCTACAAACGTGCGACGATCGAAGAGATCTTGGGCTTTAGTACCCAGCAGCATTTTCTTCCGATCATCGCCCATGATCGTGGGTTTAAGATCGACGCGGTCGATGTCGCCGTCAGGCAAAGTGCGTCGCCTCGCGCCCGCTTCGGCTCGCAGCTCCGCCTGCTATCGGATACCATTGCCCTCTTTTTCGTCTTGAAATTTGTCCGGAAACCTCTGCGATTCTTCGGTGCGCTTGGTTTGCCGTTGCTTCTCGTCGGTCTTCTCTTCACAACAGCACTTGCCATCGGCCGACTCTTCTTCGATATGGCACTTGCAGACCGGCCCATTTTGATCCTCGGGGTTCTTCTGATCGTGCTTGGCATTCAGACAATCGCGCTTGGGCTTATCGGAGAAATCATCATTTTCGCTTCGGGAAAACGCACAAGAGAATACACGGTCGAGAAGATTCTCTAGCGCTGAACTGCTCAAAAACGCTTTTTTAACAATATGTTGATACTGTAACAGCTGGGCTCGTTTGCAGGGCTTGTCACAGAATGATCACGCCTCAAGTCTTGTCAGTGTCACAAACATCGACTAGCTCTAGTGGTATGGCTGCGTTGGTGCAAATACCCCTTCACAGTTTGTCGAGGCCCACCGGGCCGGCAAGACCGAGGCGATAGAATGCGCGCGGTCGAGCCCACAGCCCTAGCCCCGCTCGACGCCTGCCCGACCCTTGTGCTCAACGCCGACTATCGGCCCCTCAGCTATTTCCCCTTGTCGACATGGAATTGGCAAGAAACCATCAAAGCGATGTTTCTTGATAGGGTCGCAGTCCTTTGTCACTACGACCGAACGGTACGTTCACCATCTGCCGACATGAAGCTTCCGAGTGTTGTGGCACTGAAGGAATATGTTCCGCAAAACCGCCGACCGCCCTTTACGCGCTTTAATGTATTTTTGCGCGATCATTTCACCTGCCAATATTGTTTGGATCCTTTGAGTGCTCATGAGCTGACGTTCGACCATGTCATCCCGCGGTCTCGCGGTGGGCGAACGAGCTGGGAAAACGTGGTCACAGCGTGTACGCGCTGCAATCTGGCCAAAGGGAGCCGGCTTCCTAAAGAATGTGGTATGTACCCTCATCAGGTGCCTGAAATGCCGTCGACCTTTGAGCTCCAAGAACATGGCCGCGGATTTCCACCGAACTATCTGCACGAAAGCTGGCGAGATTTTCTTTATTGGGATACCGAGCTCGATCCTTGAACCGGCCCGTTCCGGCGTTTTGGCAGGTCACTTCTTTTTTATCTCTCTTCCTTTGGACAAAACCAGCTTTTGGCGTAAGGTCCTGCTTATACTAGGCAGTTGGCGGACATGCTATTGAGATGGGAGAGAGTAATGGCGACGCGCCTCATTTTGGGGTTCATGGCCTTATGTACGCTATTTGTGTCAACGCTACACGCTGAGAACCTCAAATTTCTGCGTATTGGAACCGGCGGCGTTGCCGGCACCTACTATCCGATCGGCGGGCTGGTCGCAGGCATCATCAGCAACCCTCCAGGTTCAAGACCTTGTGAAAAGGGCGGATCTTGTGGGGTGCCTGGTCTGATCGCGACCGCCCAGAGCTCCGACGGTTCAGTCGCCAATGTTGAAGCGGTGGTGAGTGGTCAGCTCGATAGCGGATTTAGTCAATCCGATGTGGCCTATTGGGCCTACACCGGCACTGGCATCTACGAAGGGAAAGAACCTCTTTCAGATTTGCGCGCGATTGCAGGACTTTATCCGGAAAGCCTGCATTTGGTCGTTCGTCGTGGCGCTGGCATTGAACGGGTTCAAGACCTGGTCGGCAAACGCGTTTCGCTGGACGAAGAAGGCTCGGGCACGCTGGTCAACGCGCGCATCATCCTCGATGCTTTTGGTATTAGCGAGAACGACATAGAGGCCCGATTCATCAAACCCAATTTTGCGATTTCGGAGATGCGTGAGGGCCGTCTCGATGCTTTCATCGTCACGGTCGGATATCCGGCAAAGTCCGTGTCCGAACTTGCCATGAGTGAGACCATCGATCTTTTGCCGATCCAAGGCGATGAAGTCGACACGCTTCTGGAGACCTACGATTTCTTCGCGAACGATGTCATCCCAGAAGGCGTTTATCCCGGCATCGGTCAAACCAAAACCCTCAGTGTCGGGGCTCAGTGGATCACATCCGCCGCGCTTGATGAGACGTTGGTTTATGCGATGACCGAAGCACTTTGGCACGATAGCGCTCGCGCCCTTCTCGATGAAGGGCATACCAAAGCCCGCTCAATTACCCTCGATACGGCGCTTGATGGCATTGCCATTCCGCTTCACCCGGGGGCAGAGCGTTTCTATCGCGATGCCGGAATCCTAAAGGGGTCGTGATTCATCGTCCTTCCGTCACGTCGGCAGGCTCGCTGTCAGCATATGAGGCAAGGTGATGTCGGTAACTTGCGTTGGGTCCAACCAGGGCCATTGGGGCCGCCGAGCATGCCTTCGGTGATGTTGTGTAGATTGGTGAAGCCATTGGCAGCGAGAAGCTTCTCAGCGTAAGCCGATCGAGCGCCCGTTGCGCAGATGAGCGCGATGGGAGCTGACCGATCCCCATCCACAAGCTTCAAGAGATCGTCGACAAACTCTTCTCTCGGCTTAAAGGCTTCATCTTGCAGCGAGATACCGATGGCTGTCGCCGGCAATCCGGTTTTCTCCCACTCCATGGGAAGCCTGATGTCGACGATTGTCATCTCGCCGCTGTTGGCCTTCCTCAGAGCTTCATCAGCGCTGATTTTCAATGGTTGTGCCCACGCTGAAAACGTGGCCAGTCCCATAAGAACGCATAACAAACGTAGCAAAGGCTTCTCCCAGCGAATTGATGATCACATGGGTCGAACCAGTACGTTAGGACATTGGATCGACCATGGCGTCCAAAAAAAGATCAAGCTTACGTGATGGGAGGCACGACGGATCCGCGGCGTTCGTCACCCATCTCTGGCGGTTCTGGCATTACTCGATGTTGTCAGGCCGCGGTCTCCAATGTCCCTATCCTGTGCCGGTGTCGAATCTCGCCGAATTCATGGCTCAATCGCTCAATTTGGTTGTGTCGACGAGCGAGGCAGTGTCGGCGTCGACGTTAGCAACCCAGCGGCGCACCAGAGCTCTGCGATGAACCGGGATCAGGGGCGGCTAAAAACCATCTTCTGGTTGATCAGCTTTTCAGAAGGGCCGATCCAGGCATAAGCCATCAGTGCGGGCTCTCGGTCCGACACCGTAATCCGATGATGTTGGTTCGGTGGATTGAAGATCAGAGAGCCTGGCGCATACACGCCTTGATGGTTTTCAGAAACGGCCCCTGAGAGACAGATATAACTCTCAGTGATGCCATCATGAGCATGGGCTGGGTATGTACAGCCCGGCGCAAACAAGACCAGCCCGAGAATGACTTCGGTTGAGAGCACTGGCCCTGACGGACTGCAAAGCTCTGCATAAGCATATTTGTCCTTGAGCCCACGCGGGACCTTCTCATAGCCATATTGCCAGACCAGATGATGGCGGATGGCATCGATCGATCTGATCATGTCGGCGTGTCGCTCCCGCCTGCCTTCATCGAGGGCGCGCTGAAAATGGGCGGTTACGGGTTTGCCGATACCGTCATGGAGATGAAGCAGGGTATTCGCGCTCATGACGCGACTGATTGCTTCTCTAACGCTTCGTTGATGGGCTCGAATATGGGCGCTGCCGCCTGACGGCAGATATCGGTAGATCTCATAGAACTCGCGCAAGAGATACGTCCAGCTAGGCGCATCGTTCAGTCGGATTTCCGTCACGGGGGTGTCTATCCTTTTCGGATGTCCGTAGGTCCTCATCGCAGGCGGCGTTATAGGCCTCGTCCGTCGACGTGTTAACAGGAAACCGGTATGGTTCCGAGCGGTTCTCTTCAACAATCGGACCAAGTGACGTTGGTTCAATCAATGCCTAACGACCTCATGCTCGGCAATATGCTCGCGCTGCCTTGCGGCGCAATTCTCAAGAACAGGCTGGCGAAATCGGCGATGTCAGACTCGCTTGGCGATGGATGTGGCAACCCGACAGAATCGCAAATAAGGCTCTACGAGCGTTGGGCCGAGGGCGGTGTTGCCCTGTCGATCATCGGTGAAGTGCAGGTCGATTCACGCTTTCCAGAAAAGCCAGGCAATCTCGCCCTATCGCATCAATCTGATCATCGAGCACTGCAATCACTGGCCAGTCGGTCGCGACTGGATGGCATGCAACTCTGGTTGCAGCTCAGTCACGCCGGAGCTCTTTCCCATCCAGAGATTAGTTGCCCCAAAGGGCCCTCAGCACTCGATGTCGGCCATGTACAGTGTCAGGCCATGTCATTGGACGACATAAGGTGTTTGCCAAAACTGTTTGCTGAGGCAGCCGCCTTGGCGAAGACCCTCGGTTTCGATGGTGTCCAAATTCACGCGGCGCACGGATTCCTCCTCAGTCAATTCTTGTCGCCGCTCTTCAACCGGCGCACTGATCACTATGGCGGCTCAAGCGGTGCACGAAGTCGTCTCCTTGTCGAGGTTCTGGCAAGTGTGCGTGATGCGGTCGGCCCAGTTTTTCCGATCGGGGTCAAGATCAATGCATCAGATCAGTTGGAAGGCGGGTTGACGCCGGAGGACGCGCTGGAGGTCATCGTTCGACTGAACGACGTATCGGTTGACCTGATCGACATTAGTGGTGGTACGTATTTTCCCGGCGCCAAAGCGGTCTCAGACCGCTCGGGGAACGGGCCCTATTTCCTTGATTTTGCCAGAAGCGCGCGCAGGCGAACGCAGACCCCACTCATGCTGACGGGTGGTTTCAAGACGAGGGCGCACGCCACCAAGGCTTTGACAAGTGGCGCAATCGATGTTGTGGGGCTCGCACGTGCCTTAGCCCTCGATCCGGCATTGGCGAGGGCTTGGCTGCATGGTCGTGATGTCGATCCAGGCTTTCCGCGCTTTGCTTCGACCTCGCCCGGCGATGTCACCGCTTGGTACACGATGCGGCTGACCGCGTTGGCAAACGATCAGGAGCATGCCTTCGCACTCAGTCCAGCGTCAGCATTGGAAGTGTATGAGAGACGCGATTCCTGTCGTAACAAACAATGGCGGCAAACCTTCGCCGATGCTCAGTCGACCACATGATCCACGGCGCTTGGTGTCATGCCCTAGGGCTTGCCCTTCCTCATTCCGAGCGAGATCAAGGGCTGAGCAAAGAGTTAATCGCCGCTACTGCCGTGTGATCGTGATGATCTTGCCGTCGCGCTCAAGTCGCCACTGGAGCCAGGTGCCGTCTGGCGCATATAAGAGTTCCCGTTCTAGGTCGCCGCGAACCGAGTATTTTTTCGCGACGATGGTCTTGTCGCCAATCGTCACGGCTTCCTCCTCGGTCGCCTCGACATAGACCTTGTGCACCCGGCCGTCACGCTGGCCAAAGACCGTCGGTCGATCGATCACGTCGACATTCCAGGGGTGACTCGGGACGGTTTCCAGCGGGACACGCACGCCCTTTTCGATCCCGTCGATGACCATCTCGTCGCCATCGATTTTGGCTTGGGTCAGATAGTGATGCCCACCATCATTGGTCCGTGCTTCGTAGGCAATCAATTGGTTGCCTTGCCAGACCTCACGATAGTGGGCTTGACGCTCATAAGCCGTCACGAAAAGAATTTTCACTTCGACATCGACCTCTGTGTTGACGATGAGCTGGTCACCGTCGCAGGCAAATGTGAGGGTATGCGTTCCTATATCGCCATAGGTTTCATGATTGATCACGAAGGCCGCAGGGCTCGCGGGAGCCTCGCAAGCGTTGGCGAAGCCCTGCATGAGACCGAGCGACAGGAGACAGCAGACGGGGATGATACGCGTCACTCTCATCAAAAGGCTGCATCCTCAAAGCTCATGAGTGAATCGCTTCCCGCCATGATCTTTGCGAAAAGAGCGCTGTTTTCCGGCAAAATCTTCGCCATGAAGAACCGTGCTGTCGCGATCTTGGCCTGATAAAAACTAGCATCTCCATTTGCGCCGTCGTCGAGTTTCTGCTTCGCGACCTTGACCATTTGCACCCACATATAAGCGAGCAGCACGAGAGCGAACAAGCGAAGGTAGTCAACGGATGCAGCCCCAGCTTCGTCGGGGTTCTTTAGGCCTTGCTGAGCGATATGTAGTGTGACCTGTTGGAGCCGTGCGAACGCTTTGGCAAAGGGCAGCACGAATTCGGCAAGATCTTTGTCCGTTTGGTGGTCTTCGATGAACGTCATTGCTGGATGGAAGAAACGGCGAAGGAGACGACCGAATTTGGAAGGGAGCTTTCGACCGACAAGATCGAGGGCTTGAACACCGTTCGCCCCTTCATAGAGCAGGGTGATGCGGGCATCACGAAGAAGCTGCTCCATGCCCCATTCGGCGATATAGCCATGACCGCCCATGCACTGGATGCCGAGATGGGCATTGTTGAAACCCTCATCTGTGAAATAGGCCTTAATGATGGGCGTCAACAAAGCAACAAGGTCATCCGCGGCTTGCCGCGCTTCTGCGTCTGGGTGTTTCTCTGAAATGTCCAACTGCATGCCGGTCCAGTAAGCGAGCGCTCTCGCACCTTCACTGAACGCACGCATGGTCAGGAGCATGCGCCGGACATCGGGATGGACAGTCAAGGGATCTGCGGGTTGATCAGGTTCTTTGGGGCCGTTTAGAGCACGTCCTTGGCGTCGGTCTTTGGCATAGGCTACCGCGCTTTGGTAGGCTGTTTCGGCAAGGCCAAGGCCTTGGATGCCGACTTCGAGCCTTGCGTCATTCATCATGGTGAACATGGCGCGCATGCCGCGGTGGGCCTCGCCAACAAGCCAGCCCTCAGCGGAGTCAAAGTTCATCACGCAGGTCGCAGACGCCTTGATTCCCATCTTGTGCTCGATCGAGCCGCAGGTGACACCGTTTCTGGGACCTGCATTCCCCTGATCGTCCGGGAGAAATTTCGGCACGACAAAAAGACTAATGCCTTTGATGCCGGCCGGCGCATCTGGCATGCGAGCCAGCACGAGATGAACGATGTTTTCGGTGAGGTCATGTTCACCGGCAGAAATAAAGATCTTGGTGCCGGTGATTCTGTAGCTGCCGTCGCTCTGTGGCTCGGCCTTGGTTCGAATCAGGCCGAGATCGGTGCCGCATTGCGGCTCCGTTAGGCACATGGTCCCGCTCCATATGCCCTCGATCATTTTGGGCAGATATGTCTCCTTTTGCTCATCCGTACCATGCTGGATCAAGGCGTTGCAAAATCCCATGGTCAGGCCTGGATACATACCAAACGACAGATTGGCCGAGCATACCATCTCGTCGACGATCAACCGAAGCGCCTTTGGCAAACCTTGCCCACCGTAGTCTGGATCGGCGGCAAGCGCCGGCCATCCCGCTTGTGTGAACTGGTCATAGGCTTCTTTGAAGCCCGCTGGGGTGCGGACAACACCGTTCTCAAAGAGGCAACCTTCCTGATCGCCTGGTTGGTTCAGGGGAAAGAGGACGTTTTCCGCCATCTTTCCGGCTTCCTCGATAATGGCATCGATCGTGTCGACGGTAGCGTCCTCATATCCAGGCAGTTCGGACAGCTTCTCGACCTCAAGAAGCTCGTGCAGAACAAAGCGCATGTCGCGCGCCGGCGCGCTGTAGACGGTCATCTCGCTGAGATCCTCCTAATTGCGAAGCGGCTTGCCGGTCTCGAGCATATGCTCAACCCGGGCGAGCGTTGCCGGTGTCTTGATCAGCTTCATGAAAGCTTTTTTCTCCAACTTCAGGAGATCGTCTTCGCTGATGGTTTCGGTCATGTCGGTATCGTTGCCGGACAGAATCACGGCGAGTTCAGACGCGACAACTTCGTCATGAGCCGTTGCCTTACCTTGCAGACGAAAACCCTCGACAGCCATGCCCATAGCCAACCTTGCGCTCGGGCCGGGGAGCGAGATGTCGAGCGGTTCGGGCGGCACATAGTCGACGGCCAAATCAAGGGCTCGCGTCTTGGCCTCGGCGAGCAGGCGGTCCCTATTCATCGTGATGCCATCTTCTGGGCGAAGGAACAAAAGGTTCTTGGCCTCAGCGGCAGACTTTGCCACTTGTGCCATGCCGATCGCCTCGAACACTTTGGAGATCGCAGGCATCGGTCCACCGGGCCGTCGATCGTTGACCATCCAGCGCTGAATCATTTCGGTCGTGCCGGTCCAACCGGGAATCACGCCAACGCCGACTTCAACCAAGCCCATATAGGTTTCCGCGTGGGCTTGGATCGAATCGGCGTTCAAACAGATCTCGCAACCACCGCCAAGCGCCATCCCTGACGGGGCAGCGACAACAGGAAACGGCGCATATTTGAGCTTTCTGTAGGCTTTTTGGCCCTTGGCAACCATATCTTCGACCATGGGCCAGACGGCGGTATTGGCCGCGAAGAGAGCCAGGCCTATATTCGCGCCGACCGAAAAGTTCGAACCTTCATTATAGACGACAAGCGCCTTCATATCCTTCTCCACCAAGCCAATTGACTTGACGAGAAGATCAAGGACATCAGGATCGAGAGCGTTCATCTTGGTGTGGAATTCAAAACAGGCGACGCCATCACCGATGTCCCAAAGTGAAGCACTGCCGTTTCTTAAGAGTGGCTTTTCGGAACGACGCTTCACGTCCTCCAACAAGAGAACACCGTCTGGACGACGTACATCGGCATAAGTGCCGTCGGTCGTTAGGTGCTGAAGCTGGCCGTGATCGACCCGATAGAAGGTTCCATTGCCGGCCTTCTCAAGGATTGAAGGAACTGGTTCGCCCGAGGCTTCCAGCTGCTCTCGGAACCAGGCCGGGCCAATCTTGTCGAGGAGCTCAAAGGGGCCCCACTTCCATGCATAGCCAAGGCGCATAGCCGTATCGATCTGGGTGATATCGTCGGCGATCTCGCCGACCAAAGAGGCGGCATAAGCCAACGTCTTACTCATGACGCGCCATGCCCAAGCCGCCGCCGGCTCATCGCTCTCGAACAAGGCACGAGGGCCGCCCTTCCTAGCCGCTTCGACACCGTCAAGGCGAGGTCTTCGCGCGGGCGCATAGTCGCCGGATGCGAGGTCCATGGCTTCTTTGACACGGGCACCATCGGTTGTGTTCAGGCGATAGAATCCGCCCTTACCCTTGCGACCTGTGTAGCCCGCCTCGATCATCGCCTGGACTCGCGGAAGCGGTTTGTCGATGACGTGAAAGGCATCGTTCGGCGGTAGGGCTTTTCTTAAGCTATCGGCGACATAAGGGAGGAGGTCGATCCCCACCAGATCGGCAAGACCGAAAATCCCCGTCTTGGGAATGCCGAGCGGGCGGCCCATGGCCGCATCGGCCTCTTCAACCGAAAGATTGATGTCGAAGGCTTCGGTAAAGGCGGCCTGCATCCAGTAGACGCCGATGCGATTGCCGACGAAGCCCGGTGTATCTTTGCATTGGATAACCGTCTTGCCCAACATGCGATCGCCAAAGGCAACGGCGGTCTCAAGTGTTGCGGTTTTTGTCGATGGCCCGGCGATAACTTCTAAGAGACGAAGATATCGCGGCGGATTGAAGAAGTGCGTGATCAGGAAGTCGCTGGTGAACGACTCCGGAAGACCTTCTGTCAGCCTCGAAAGTGGCAGTGTCGACGTGTTGGAGCTGACGATCGCGCCTGTCTTTTTGATCGCGGCGATTTTGTGATACAGATCCTGCTTGATCTTCAGGTCCTCAACCACGACCTCGATGATCCAATCGACGTCGGCAAGCTTGTCGAGGTCGTCCTCGAGATTGCCAGGATTGACGAGCTTCATGCTGCGTCGGCTCATAAAGGGAGCTGGGTCTGCTTTTGCGGCTTTGGCTAGAGCTGTACGTGCAAGGCTCGTGCGATCAGTTGCGCCTTCAGGAACGATATCGAGCAGGAGCACGGGACATCCGGCATTGGCGATTTGGGCGGCAATGCCGCAACCCATGACGCCCGAGCCGATCACGGCGACTTTCTTGATCTCCACTAGACAGCCTCCAACACCGTAGCGATGCCCTGGCCACCTCCGATGCACTGCGTTGCCAGTCCATATTTCGCCCCTTCGCGCTTGATAAGCTGTGCAACCTTACCGGTAATCCGGGCGCCGGTTGCGCCAAGCGGGTGACCGAGTGCCAGGGCGCCGCCGTCCAGGTTGACGGCCTCGTCCTTCATGCCGAGATCGCGCATGGAGGCGAGCGCCTGGGAGGCAAAGGCTTCATTCAGCTCAATCACATCGATCGCGCCGATGTCGAGCCCGGCGCGCTCTAGGGCTTTCTTGCTGGCACCCACGGGACCGATTCCCATGATTTCCGCTTGGCAGCCGGCGACAGCAGCACTCTTGAACCGAGCGAGCACGTCGAGGCCATGCTTCATGGCGTAGTCTTCCGTACAAACCAGACAGGCCGAAGCGCCGTCCGTTAGCGGCGACGAAGTGCCCGCAGTCACCGTACCATTCTCGTCAAAGGCCGGCTTCAGGCCGGAAAGCGCTGCTTGATCGGTTCCGGGGCGAATGCAACCATCTTCGGTAACCTCATGGCCGTTGGTCTTGATCGGCACGATTTCATCCTTGAGGCGCCCCTGTTCGCGGGCAACGGCCGCCTTGGCGTGGCTCTTGATCGCAAATTCCTGCTGGTCTTCGCGTGTGATCTGATATTGTCGAGCAACGTTCTCTGCCGTCACTCCCATGCTCATGTAAGCTTGGGGATACGTCTCCATGAGTTCCGGACTGGGCAGGGGATTATAGCCGCCCATCGGGACGCGGGTCATGCTCTCAATCCCAGCGCATACGAAGGCGTCGCCCGCATTGAGCTGGATGGCGCCAGCCGCCATATGCACGGCTTGCATGGAGGAACCGCAAAACCTATTCACCGTAGCACCGGCCACTGAGATCGGGAGATCGGCAAGCAGCCCGATGAGTCGTGCCACATTCAATCCCTGTTCGCCTTCTGGGAAGGCGCATCCGACGATGATATCCTCGATGTCCTCAGGCTTCACGCCTGTTCGATCAATCAGGCCACGAACCACTTGGGCCGTGAGGTCATCGGGCCGAACTTTGGTGAGTTCACCTTTATGGGCAAAGTGGAAAGGCGAGCGCGCATAGCCCGCGATCACGACATTTTTCATATCAGCTGTTCCTTTCAACCCGCTGGGCGCTGTTCGCCCTCGATTCATGTAACGCCACGTCATCGTCCTTGAGCCCTTGCAGGGCAATGGCCTCGATGGATCTCAGTTCCTTCAACGTCTCGTCGATATCTTCCCGTTGTCTCTCGAGTTCGGCGATGCGCTGCCTACTTCCCTGGAGCAACACTTCATACTGACGGCGCTTACCATCATCCATGTCGTAGAGATCGAGCCACTTCCCGATCTCGGCAAGCGTAATGCCGAGGCGCTTGCCTCGCAGGATGAAGTCGAGACGCACCCGGTCGCGATCGCCGAAAATCCGTGTCTTGCCGACCCGCCGAGGCGACAGCAGGCCTCTATCCTCATAAAATCGAATAGCCCTAGGCGTGATGCCGAACATACCGGCAAGCTCACCGATGCTGTAGGCGCGCTCATGGGGTATGACTCGAGCCTCAATCTTGTTCACATCGGTCATGTCGCTTTATCGCGCTCCATCTCTTCGCGGCGCAGTTCCTTTTTGAGAATCTTGCCCACGGCGGACTTAGGCAGATCGTCTCGAAAGTCGATGACTTTCGGCAATTCGATCGGCGATAGACGCTCCTTGAGGAAGGTGATCAGCGTTGCCTCGTCGAGATGCGCACCGTCTTTGCGCACCACATAGGCCTTGACCGTCTCGCCCCGATAGTCGTCGGCGATGCCGCAGACAGCCGTTTCGAGCACCTCTGGATGTTCGTAAAGTGCTTCTTCGACAACACGAGGATAGACGTTGAAGCCGCTACAGATGATCAGATCCTTGAGACGATCGACAATGAAACCATAGCCATCCTCATCCAGGTAGCCGATGTCCCCAGTGTGTAAGCGACCATTGCGTAACGCGGCCTTCGTTTCGTCCGTCCGTCGCCAATATCCTTTCATGACTTGCGGACCGGAAAGGCAAACCTCGCCACGTTCACCTGGCGGTAAGACCGTCTCACCGTCTTCGATGGAGACGATCTCGATACTGGTGCCAGGCATGGGGACGCCGAACGAACCTTGTTTCTGCAGACCGACGAATGGGTTGCAGTGCGTTACGGGCGCTTCTGTAAGGCCGTAGCCCTCGACGATGGTGCATCCAGCCTTGTTTTCGAAGTTCTGCTTGACCTCGATCGGAAGAGGTGCCCCGCCGGACAGGCAGAGTTTGATCGACGTCAGATCAGCGCGATCGATATCTTTGTGGCTGCTGATCGCGTTGTACATGGTCGGGACGCCCGGCAGCATGGTCGGACGTTTGCGGACGATCGTCTTGAGCACTTGATCGAGATCGAAGCGCGGCAAAAGGGTTAGGGTCGCGCCGACCCGAATGCCGAAGGAAAGGACCACGCTGACCGCAAAGACGTGGAACAGTGGCAACACGCCAAGGATACGCTCTCTTCCAAGCTCCGTGTCAGGTGCCCAGGCTGCAAGCTGATCGGCGTTGATCACCAAACTCGCATGGCTGTGTACGGCACCTTTAGGAATGCCGGTGGTACCGCCGGTATATTGGAGGAGGGCGATATCTTCCTTCGGTTCGATTGGGACAATGTCGAAGCGCCCGTCATTCGCGACGAGTTGATCGAATGGAACGAATGCCGGATCGTTGGGCACCTTGGCGATGTCGGCGCGTTTCACCAAAGGATAGAGGATGCGCTTGGGCCACGGCAGGCACGCTGCCAATTTGGCGACGATGACAGCCCTCAACGGCCCCTTGCCAACAAGAGGCGTTAATTTCGATAGCAACTGATCAAGATCGAGAGTGATCATGATCTCGGTCTCGCTATCCACGACCTGTTGCTCGATCTCACGGGTGACATAGAGGGGGTTGTAGTTGACCACCGTGCCGCCGGCCCGAAGGATTCCGAAGAAGCATGCGACCGAATAGGGGCAGTTCGGCAGGAACAATCCGACCTTCGTATCCTTCTTGACACCGAGATCTTGGAGACCTCTAGCGACACGCGCTGCCATGTGGTCGATGTCGGCATAGGTCATTTGGTGGCCGAGAAAGTCGACACAGGACCGATCGGCATAGCGCACGAGCGCTTCGTCCAAGAGGCTTTGAAAGGGGCGGGCTTCGAAGGTCGCGTGCCAATTGATAGCTTCTGGATATTGGGCAAGCCACGGCCTGGATGGCATCTCGATCGACGTGGATGAGTTTTCCTGTCCGTCCATGGTCACGTCTCCGACGCTTACTCCTGTAACGTCACTTTAGACGTATAACGCTTTTTTTAACCCCTGATGGTTAACCTAAAGTAAATTAGTTTGACGTATACGTCAATTAAATGACGTAAACGTTATCTGGCGTGTGAACGATGCGAGGGATATGGAGATTTGTCGAAATTGTTCTTGCTTTCAATTCGCCTTGGAGTTATTTCTCAAAGCCTCTGCGTCGAACTTCGACAGGAGCCGTCTATGAGCAGGCAATTGATCATCCGAATCCGTTAAGCTGACGTCCGTCGTTCTGACGGCGAACGCCTGCTCGCTGGCCGCGGTCCTCGCGCGCCTCCTCTCTCTATTCAAACTCCAGACTAAACCCTGACATAAGCCGGCGTGCGTCTTTTTGCCGGCTGCTCATTTTTCAGCTTTGGAGCTCAACCATGACTCCCGGCTTACGTGACGTCTTCGCCTTCTCCTGGCGACATTGGCGCCGTCGACCCTTCACGCTCGCGATTCTGGGCGTTGGGATCGGCGGCCATGTTATTGCGGAAATCGCAGGGCCGATCTTTATCGGCAAGCTCATCGACGCGTTGTCTGCAACCGACTACCAGGCGGCTGTCTATGCCCTTGGCATGATTTTGGCCATGCGCCTCTTGTTTGTCGTGCTGCATAGTGGTGGCGACTATGCCTGGACGTTCCTCGCCGTGCGGATCTTACGTGAGATCTGTGCAGACTCCTTCTCGCGCGTTCAACGATACAGTGCCGAGTGGCATGCCAATACCTTTGCGGGATCGACCGTACGCAAGATCACCCGTGGCTTTTGGGCGTTCGATCATCTCGGTGATAGCTTTTACTTTCACCTCATTCCTTCGGCGGCCGTGGTTTTGGGTGTTTTGATCGCGATGACCTTCCGCTGGCCGGAAATGGCAGGGCTGTTTGCGCTGGGTTGCGCGCTTTATTGTTGGGTCAGTATCCATCTCACCATCGCTTACTTCGCGCCCAAGCGACGTCAAGCCGTCGAGTATGACACCAAGCTCGGTGGGGCGCTTGCTGATAGCATCACCTGTAATGCGTTGGTGAAGGCAAGTGGTGCCGAAGGGCGAGAGGATAAGCGCCTCGGGGGTGTTCTCGATTCTTGGTATCAAACCCACGTCCGTTGCTGGCGGGCAGCGATTGACACCAGTGTGGCCCAAATGGTGACGATGCTCGTGGTCCAGGCGGTGCTGTTGGGTGTTTGCCTGTGGCTCTGGCAGCAGGGCAGAGCGAGCACCGGCGATGTCGCCTATGTGCTCACTAGCTTTATGCTGGTGAATGGTTATCTCCGCGATGTTGGGCAGCATATTCGGGAAGCTCAGCATGCGGTCAACGACCTGGAGGATATCGTCGAGTATGATCTGACCGAGCCCGATGTTTTGGATCAACCCGATGCGGTCAGTCTTAGGGTTCGGCGGGGTGAGGTTCGTTTTGAGGGCGTGCGTTTTTGTTATCCTCGAAACGATGAACCGGTGTTCGACGCCTTCAACTTGACTATCGATCCCGGTGAAAAAGTGGCGTTGGTCGGTCATTCAGGTTCGGGCAAGTCGACGTTCGTCAAGCTGCTTCAGCGGCTCTATGACATCGACCAAGGCCAAATCCTGATTGACGGTCAGGATGTTGCGGGCGTTACGCAACAGAGCCTGCGCGAGGCGATCGCCTTGGTGCCGCAGGAACCTGTTCTGTTTCACCGCTCTCTTGCCGAGAATATCGCCTATGGTCGACCTGACGCTGATCTGCAAGCGATCCAATCAGCAGCGCGCATGGCAGAGGCTGATGGGTTTATTCAAGATCTACCCGATGGCTACGACACGCTGGTTGGTGAACGGGGTGTCAAACTTTCGGGCGGAGAACGGCAGCGAGTCGCGATCGCTCGTGCGATCCTTGCCGATCTGCCGATCCTGATCTTGGATGAGGCGACCAGTTCGCTCGATAGCATCTCCGAGCTTGCGATTCAGCGCGCGCTTGATCGGTTGATGGATGGGCGGACGACCTTCGTCATCGCGCATCGCCTATCCACCGTTCGGCAGGTCGATCGCATCTTGGTTTTCGAAAAGGGACGGATTGTAGAAGAGGGCAGCCATGACTCCCTTTTGACCGTCGAGGATGGCCGCTATCGCCATCTCTTTGAAACCCAGGCCGGAGGTTTTCGTCCGAAGCTTGCGGGCTGAACCGATGACGACGGTCGTAACGGCGAGGACCGGACGACCAGGGTCTCTAAAGGCAAACAACCGCCGGCGGCATCTGCCGCGGCGGTTGTTGCTTTTCTCATGACCCATCGGGAAGGCATCGATGGGTCAGCTTTCCCGGTCGGGCCGAAATTTGGGAAGCAGCCTGACCGGTCGAAGGTGGGAAGTGGGATATTTCCCTTATGACATCCCGACTACTGGGCGTGTGAGGCTGCCTGCATCTTCTCGACAATTCGCTGACCTAGCGCCTCATCTTTGACCGCTGCAGCTTCGATTTCTCTGAACTCGGCAAGCGTAATGCCGTCCGTACCCTCGATTGCGGCTTCGAACTTTGGCTCAAGTTCGGCCTGCAATTTCTCAAAGTCCTCTTCGGACTTGACTGCTTGAATTTCCGCCATCGAGGCGTTGGCGACTTCGTGCACGGCGCGGTAGGCGTCGACGAAGGAATCGAGTTTGGCTTCGTCAACCTTGAGCCCCGCCTCCGCATAACTCGCAGGTACGGATACCCAACCCAACGCAAGCGCGAAACAAAGCGCGCCAAACAACCGACAACTGAGTCCTTTCACTTAGACTTCCTTTCCCTAAACATCTCTGTTGATTGCATCTCTTGGTCGGTGAACGGTGCGCGGTGATGGAAATTCCAATTTTACAACGCTACCTTTGGGAGGTCCTAGCCAGCAGGGCAGCTTCGGGTTGACCGAACGGAGGCACTCAGCGTGACGTCAGGGAAGTCATCCAGACCTGTCATGAAAGGGGTAGGGCTGCTGCCGCGTTCTCGGCCAAAGTCGAAGAGGCATTGCAGGAACTGAGGCTCGAACGGATCCGCGGGGTTACTTGGATCGGCGCAGCCAGAGCCCTCGGCGGTGACATAGCGCACCTCAATTCCGTCGCGCTCGGCTTCGCTCACGGTGCGATAGAGTCCGTCCAGTGTGAGTTGGTTCAACACCACGTCCACGCTGCGCTGCCCAATGCCGATGAGGGTGTTATCGGTGCAAATTGGTTCCACTGTCACTTCAGCATTGACGATAATATCGAGCTTTGCGGGCGGTACATCTCGGCTGCTGATCGACGCTCTTTGGTCTTCCATGAATCGATTGAAAAACAGCGCGAGCCTGGCCCCGCCATCGACATGCATAGCCCCGTCGATGAAGACTGGGGGGAAGGCGACAGGGATGGCGGCGGAGGCCATGAGCGCGTCGATATAGCGTGTAGTCCGGTCGGGATCATCGCGATCGCGTGCAATCGCACCGAGATCGAGAATACGCGGGAGACCACTATCGAGATCAACGGCGAGCACGAGGAGAAGGCGTGAAGGTACGCCGTCTGAGGGATCGGTCGCCGTGGCCTCGGCGACTTGATCCAAGAGATCTGTCGTGACCAGAGCTTGGAGGGTCGATCGAAGTGGGTCGGTATCGAAAAGTGAATTCGAAAAGAGTGCTTTGAAAGGGGGGCGCTGGCGGAAGACATCATCGGTCGAGATCGTGGTGTAGGCCGTCTCGAGGTCGTCGTCGCGATCGGGGCCGAGGAAGGCAAAGGTGGCGAGCAGGGCCCCGGCGCTGACTCCGGTCACCACATCAAAGCTTGCCGGTCGGACGAGATCTGCTTGGGTCTGTTCGGACCAGCCGTTCAAGAAACCTGCACCGAACGCGCCGAAGGGCCCGCCCGACGAGAGCGCTAGCAGGCGCAGCCGGCCATCCTCAATGAGCGGTAGATCGGCAAGGGCACGTTCTGGGATGCCTGACGGCACAGTTTCAATCTTTTTGAGCATCAGAGCGCGGACCTGTTCGCGCAGCTCCTCGCTGGCCATGGCATCGGTCAGCGACGGTGTCGCCGCGCCTGGCCCCTCTCGATCTGTTAGGTCGCGCATGAGTGCAATCGGTCCTTCAGGCTCCGAACATACGCCTTTGCAAAT
The DNA here is from genome assembly GCA_028285265.1 of Geminicoccaceae bacterium. Lineage (GTDB taxonomy): Bacteria > Pseudomonadota > Alphaproteobacteria > Geminicoccales > Geminicoccaceae > JANQPX01. The sequence goes on along the minus strand of JANQPX010000032.1, from coordinate 171,289 downwards.
GGTGCCTAGCGGTCGTTCCGGGGCGGAACATGCGCCGAGCAGTACGGCTAAGTAGACAGCAGTCGGCCTGAGAGAGCACGGCATCGAGACGCTCCGTTCTTGTTCTTTTCCAGATCAAATTCGAGCGCCGTTTCTATAGCCGTGTGCCGGCCTCGGGCCAAGCCTCGACGCCGTACCGGAGAGGAAATGTGACCGAGGCTTGGTTGTTCAGTCAGCCGCTAATAAATGGGGTAACGACCACCGCCATAGCAGCCTTGTCCAAGACAGACCGGCGGCCTTTTCGGCTCGCAGCAGCCGCGCCGATAGGTATAGTAAGGTTCGCAATAACGACCGCCGCCCTTTGCGATCGGGATTCGTGCGAGGACATAGCCCGGAGGACAACGCTGCGGTGTCGCGCAGGGATGCCTGCCGCATGCTCCATATCCATAGCTGGTATAGGCGTGGCCATAGCCGACATTGCGCGGGTTGACGCCAGACTGACAGGCCGCCAGGAGTGTCAGCAGTAATGCCGGCAGCACCAAGCCTTTCACCCAGCACATCGTCATGAACCGTCCTCCGCGGCAGTTTTTTTCGACGCTCCGAGCAGGCGTCGAGTCTTGTTTAGATTTAATGCCTTATAACTCAGATAGTGTGATTTGCACCTGGGGCGAGGGCATGTCTCTACTTGCTGTAGCGATCAGTTTCTGCGCGGAGCGGTCGGGTCATAAGGGCCTCGATCGCCTGATCGATATCGAGATGACCCGCCAGGATGGCAGCGACCGCTTCGCAGATTGGAAGCGTTAGGTCATGGGCAGCTTGCTGTCGGGCCAGACGGATCACGGCAGCCGCTGTCGCAGCACCTTCGACGAGAGCGCCCGGCTCTTGCTGGAGTCTGACCGGATTGGCACCCTCGCCGATCGCCATGCCGAAGGCCATATTGCGCGACGTTTGACTGGTGGCAGTGAGCATCAAATCACCAAGACCAGCGAGGCCCATTAAGGTTTCCCGTCGGGCGCCGAGCGCCTCGCCCAGTCGCATCAATTCGGCAAGCCCTCGCGTGATCAAAGCGGCTTTCGCATTCTCGCCGAGCCGACGGCCATCGACCATGCCCGCAGCGATCGCGAGCACATTCTTGACCGCGCCGCCAATCTCGACACCAATCACATCGTCAGTCCAGTAAAGCCGAAATTGCTCATGGCTGAGAGACGCGGCAAGGGCTCGACCGAGCGGTTCGTCGGCACAGGCGAGTGTGGCGGCTGCCGGAAGGCCAAGAGCGACCTCCCGAGCAAAATTCGGGCCCGACAAGGCTGCGATCCGACGGTCTGGTGTTTGATCGTGGATGACCTCGGATAAGCGCCGATCTGTTCCGCGATCCAACCCTTTCGCGCATACGACAAGAGGCGTTGACGTCTGCCCTAATTTTGCGATGACCTCGGCGACGGTCTGTGCAGGTACAACGAGAACGATCGCATCGGCTCCCGCTATATCGGCCAGATCATTGGTGACCTGAATGGCGGGATCAATCTCGATCCCAGGCAAGTAGCGAGGATTTTCGCGGCGTCTCAAGATACCGTCGATAGCCCTGGAATCGCGTCCCCAGAGAATGACCTGCCGTTTGGCCCGTACGGCCGTCATCGCAAGCGCTGTCCCCCAAGCGCCCGCACCAACGACAGCGATGGTGTCAATAGCAATCATCAGCTCAACAAGGGATGAATTCTATGATCGAAAGTTGAAAATCTCAGATTCGGCGATGCGATTCAAGAGCACAGGCCGAAACCGTCGCGGGCCGTAAAGTGGATCAGCCTTCCTGCTTCGCGAAGCCTTGTCCCCGAGGCGCTGGTGGTCTCGACTTGGTGCGCGATGTCGGCAGGTTCAATCCTGAATGGAGGTCATCCATCGATGTGAATCTTCACAAGAAGGCATTTACGGGGACGGCCTGTCATCATGGCAAGAACGAAACAGGACAAACAAAAGGCGTGGCCGAGATCGCCTTTGACACGACTGGATAGGCTGCTCTCGCTGCAGCGGTTGCGATTAGAGCGCAAGGCGCGATATTTAGAGGGAGCGAAGCATCAACATGCATGAACTCTCAGCGACGATAAACGCTGAGTTAACGACAAAGATGATCGCATAGCACGTTCATCATTTGTAAGGCGGGTGTTGCCCCGATCGGTGATCGATAGAGGGGCGAGCCTTTGGTCAGGGAATGAAGATTGAAACACACCGGTAGCTGCCATTGCGGCAATATTCGCATCGTTCTGGAAAGCGAGATTGACCCGAGGCAAATTAAAGTTCGGGCTTGTCAATGCACGTTTTGTCGAAAGCATGGTGCGCGAGCCGTCTCCGACCCAGATGGCATGCTGACGATCCAGATTGCTGATCAGGACCATCTCATTTGCTACAGGTTCGGGCACAGCACCGCCGACTTTTTGGTATGCCGCGCCTGTGGCGTCTATGTCGCGGCCGTGACCCGCGGTTCCAGCGAACGGCGAGGCATCGCTCAGCTCAATGCGATCACCGACGATCAATATTTCGGCGTCGCGGTCGCTGTTGAGTATGGTGATGAGACGCCAGCCGAGCGTATCGAGCGGCGACACAGAATTTGGATGCCGGTTTCGATCGAGTCTCTTTGACGAAAACCAAGCCGAGATCGGCGTTCCTCAAGTCTCGTCCGATTGATCCAACGGCTGGTCCTCGACCATGAGAGCCCAAGGGCAAATTCTGGATGCCTTGCCGTCATCGGCTTTCTTTGGCGTTTGCTTGTGCAGCAGCGTCACCGATGCTGTCGGAAAAATGCGTTCGATCCGTGTTTTGTCAAAATGCTGTTTATGAAAGCTTGGTAGAGGCAGTGGCTCGTCAAAGGGGACGCTTGCTACCAGACGGTGACGCGTGACCCGGCGAAGCTCTGCGAGGGCTTTCTCGAATTGCTCATCATCCAGATGTTCCAGGACTTCCATGCAAAACACGATATCAAAGTGACTGTCCGGGAACGACATGCTGCAGGCATCCATCTGACGCCAGTCGACATCGTTGGAAAGGCTCAAAAAATTGAAATGTCGATCTATATCGATGCCGACGACACGTTCGAGCCGATCTGCCATGGTCAGATAATTCAACAGAACACCGGCGCCAACGCCCACATCTAAGGCTGACTGAGCGCCATTCGGCAGCAGGCCGATGGCATAATTGATCCGGCGCCAGTCAGCGTCGCGGAAAAAACCGCGTCCTTGCGTGACCCCAAGTTCACGCTGGTATGTCTCATTGTAGCTTGTCCTGATGGCGCCGAGCAGCGAGTCGCTCACCCGCGGCAGAACCAACTCATCAAGGCCGGTCGTCGGCGAACGCTTGATCACGCTTTTGATAGGTGCTGCGTCGTCCGAGGGGCGCCCGCCACCGGACGCGTTGCCCGAGCGAACTTGTTTGTACGTATTGTAAAGGCTCCAAGGCAGGATCGGGAGCATATAGGGGCGCTTCATGTGATCGATGAGCACTTCTCCTGCCTGATGCGGCAGCTGGCGTCGAACGCTTCGCTCCCCGTTGATGCGGGCTCTATTTAGCTGATCACGAGCTTTCGTAAGTTGACGCTTGGTGCCGGCGAGCTCGCGCTTCAGTCTCTCTTCGGCTGTTTGTTGTTTTGAGAGGTCACCAAGCAGTTGGGTCATCACGAGTTGAAGCAGATCTCGTTTTAGGGTTTCGGCCGCGACAGAGTCATCTGATGCGGACTTGTCGATCACGAAAAGGCAGCAAAACGGGCCCGCTCCATTCAGTTGCGTTGGCAACGGCGTTACCAAACAGGGCTGAATATTGGCAGCGCGTAGACGTGCCTCGTAGTCATGCAAATAGATGGTCGGTGGTGCGTGACTCTCGCCTGACCCCTCGCCGGAAACGATCTCTAGTATCCCTTCCTTGTCGCCGACACGCACCGGCTCAAGAAATGCAGCGAAGCGTCGCGTTATGCCTAAGAGCCTTGTGAGGGCTAATTTGGGATCGTCGAGTAGGGCGAGGGCGGACACGGTAAAGACGAAGTCGACCGAAGCCTCTGGGTGTGCCGCCAAGGACTGTTCGTGCTCGATTGCGATGGCAGTAAGGTCAGCGTCCGATTGCGTCTGTCGTGTGACTTGGTCGCGGACGGCTTTGAGGTGCCGGCCATTGCCGGCGCCGAACTCGAGGAGAGAGCGACACCCGCCTCGAACCGCCAGTTCGGCAATTGCACGGCTATAGTATGGTAACGGGGCGTTTGGCTCGACCTCCGGGCTTGAGATCGTGGCGTGCTCCGTCGCCTTGGTCTCAATGGAGGCTTCAGCCGGCTTCGTGGTCAATTCCATCCTACCCTCGACAGTCAATTCGGCGCTTTAGCGGCAGGCAAAGCGACGGTCCTCTAAGACGCTTCGGCCGACGTTTGATCTGCCGAGGCCGGCTCCTGGTTGTACTGCTCCAACACATCGTTCACGGCCCCAAAGGCCATGACGCTTCCCTGCTCCAGCCAGATTGCTTTGCTACACATGCTGCGAATCACCCCGTCAGAGTGGGATGCAAGCATCAGCACATTCGCCTTCGCCATGACCTGTTCGATCCGCTGCTTTGCCTTCGCGCGGAAATGACGGTCGCCCGTGCCAAAGACTTCATCGATCAGAAGAATGTCAGGACGAATGCTGGTCGCAATTGCAAAGCCGAGCCGTGTTCTCATGCCGGCTGAATAGGTGCGGATCGGTAAATCTAGAAAATCGCCGAGTTCACAGAAGTCGACGATCTCGGGCAGAGCCTCTTCGATGGCGGCCTTGCTCAAGCCGAGCAGTGTTGCACCAAGATATATGTTCTCATAACCGGTCGCTTCGGCACTGAGTCCAAGAGCACTGCTGAACAGCGTCGATATTTTGCCCCTTGCACGGCAGCTTCCAGCGCTCGGCTGATAGATGCCTGCGAGGGTGCGCAGGAGCGTGCTTTTTCCGGCACCGTTGCGCCCAATCAGTCCAATGCGATCGCCTCGCCTGGCGACGAACGAAATGTCGTCCAGTCCACGTAGCTTGCCAGGCCCTGCTTTGGTGAGCCGTGGATCAGAGATCGAGGACTTTTTGCCCCCTTTCGTCTGGGCCGCGCGCATCGGTGTCGGAAAGTCCAGCTCCAAATTCCGGACATCAAGGACAATATCTCTCTCGAAGGAGGTCACAGCCAAAACACGATCTCCCGACGAAAGCGGCCCAGCGCAACAAGGGAGATCGCGCTGCCGACGAGTGTGATGCTGATGACAACAATCCATGAGAGCGGATCGATGGCACCACCCAGCAGCGGTTCACGAACAACGTTCAGATAGTGGGCGAGCGGGTTGAACGTTGCGATGTAGTCTCGTGATCCCAGGCCACTCGGCAGCCAAAAGACGGGCGTCGCAAAGAACAAAAACCGCATCACCGCTTGGAAGGCGTGGCTCGTATCACGGTAGCGTACGCCAACCAGCGCCAAGAGTGGAATCACCCAAAACGCGGTCAGAATGATAAGAGCAAATCCGGGGATCGCCAAAAGCATGGCGGGTTGCAGCACGACAGAACCCGTCGGCCAGACCAGCAGAATGATCGAGGCCTGAACGCCAAGTTTGATCAAATTGTTGGTCAGAACCCGGAACGGATAGATGAGGATTGGGTTGTTGATGTCGCGGATAAGGCCGGCATAACGGATAAAGGCTAGCGTACCTTGGGTGATCGACGAGGAGATGAAATTCCAAAGGACGACACCGATCGCAACATAGAGCATGTAGTTGGCCGCGCTCGCCGCAAGCGCCTGGCGAAAGACTAAGGTGAGGCCAACAACCCAGATGGCAACCTGCACGACCTGCCAAAGCGGGCCGATGACGGCGCGTCGATGGGCGACTTGGAAATCCGCAAAACCCAAGCGCCACCACGTCTGCCAGCGGAGAAGCGATGTCCAAAACAACTCGATGCCCGACCGAAGACACTGGCCCAATGACGTGTTTTTGGATGCCAGCAGGTTTTGGCCAGGATGCAGTCCTGTTTCTTCGGACTCGCGCTTTGCAGCAGCTCGCACGTCCGATCCACCTCGAGGTCGTTTCTTGAATCGTTGGAAATGGCGATACGTAGCACCATCAATAGCCGACGATCTCTAACGAATCGCCCATCCTGTGTAAAGACGGCGCTGAACCCCGAAAGGCAGGAGTCTTCAAGGCTCTTCCGGTCAAGGCGAGCGATCCCGCTCCCTTTGCATCGGGTTGAAGAGCCTTGGATCGTGCCAAGTCTCATCGATCGACGATCCGGTGCTCACCTGAATCAGAGGACAGATGGTCCGGGCGGTAACGTCGAGTTGGCGAGGCGCTCTCGAGCGTCTTTGGCAGGCATGGCATGCCGTCCACGCTAGGGACATGAAAACCCTAATCCCGGATGCGCCGGCGTCGATTGATTTCCCCAATGACGAATTGAATCTCGCCATTCGTGAAAAGGCCTCGCAGTGCTGGCTCCACGGGATTGAGAGAGCCCTGTTCGAGACCCCTCATGTCCAGGTCATCAGCGAGAGGGGATGACAGCTCGAAAGATTGATCATCGGCAACATCATCGGTCAGACCAGCCGCCGTGACACTCGGTATGGCCCAGGCCTCCGCCAAATTTTCGATGCCAAGGGCCAAACGTTCGGGATCAATATGGGCGAATTCGTCGGCGCCGGCCTGGTTCACCAGGGCAACGGCGCTCAAGACGAGAAGGGAAACACTCCGCATCATATCAGCTAGTGCACGTTGATGTTGATCGTGCCACCGTTTGTCGCCGTGCGTGAACGGTTGCCGTCTTGTTGGATGTCGACGATGACCTGGCCCTCGGCTCGCAGCGCACAAGAGAGGGACGCACCGTGCATCGCCTGCTGATGTGGAACGTTCCCGTCCAGCGGGATAATGATGAGGCCATTCGCCGTCTCCAGCGTGCATTGGCCAACGAACCTGGCCCCGTGATCACCCGTCAGCATGATCTGATAGATCTTGTCCAACGTCGTCCCATCGTCAGCCGACCATGCAGGCCCAGCCGCCAAGGCGACGAAGGGTAGGAGCACTAAACGACGGATGATCATGGGCTTCGTCACGACATGTTCGTTGCTGAACCACTCGGCAATGTAGCCTTGTCATCGCCCGATTGTTGAGATCAAAAATGAGCAGTGGCAACACCCTATAGGCCGCTTGAGCCGGTTTATCGGCACTCGGCCGCCCATGGAACTGTCATCAACGGTCACGGTTGCGTGGTACCGTTGGGTCCGAAACAGTCTGGTTTCCAATCCGCACAAGATCTCTGCTAGCCTGCTGCAGATCGCGTATCATGCGATGAGGCATTGCCGGTGCCTTAGTTTTCGGGCTAGGCGACAGCTGAGACGCGCGTTGACAAAGGCGTTCTCTGGCCCGTCCTAGCGTTGACGGCTTGGGACGAAAGTAGAGGATCTAGGGCATGAAGAGAGTGGGTGTTGTCGGACTAGGCGACATGGGGTCGGGGCTGGCTAAAAATCTGATCGCGCACGGCTTCCAGACCAAAGGTTTCGATCTCAGCAAAGACCGCATGGCCGACTTCGAGGCGATGGGCGGCATTGCTGCGGCGACTGCAGCGGATGTCGGAAGCGATGCTGAGTTGGTCTTCGTGATGGTGATGAACGGGGATCAGGCAAAAGCGGTTATTCTTGGCGATGGTCTGGCGTCGACCCTGGAGCCGGGGGCTGTGATTGTCCTCACAGCAACCATTAAGCCTGAAGAAGCGCGCGCGATTGGTGCCGGCCTTGGCGGCACCGGTATTGATCTGATTGACTCACCGGTGAGCGGCGGTTTCCCCGGGGCTCAGGGTGGCACGCTCACCATGATGGCCGCTGCCTCGGATGAAGTGCTGACGCGGGGGCGGCCGGCGATGGAAGCGGTGAGTAAGACCATCCATCATGTCGGTGTCGAGCCGGGCATGGGGCAAACGGTCAAGGCTTGCCTTCAATCGGTCATGGGTTCGATCGTGACGGCGACGACCGAAGCGGCTGGACTTGCTGCCAAGGCTGGTGTCGATGGCGAGGCGTTCTATCAGGTGCTGAGCACGTCGTCCGCTGGCTCAGGCCTTGCGAATACCTGCTTGCAGAGCATTATCGATCGGAAATTTGAGAAAACCGGTAGTCACATTCGCACCATGTACAAGGACCTAACCATCAGCCTCGACTTAGCACGTGAACTCGGCGTGCCTGTGCATACAGCAGCGACCGCTATGCAACTTTTCCAGGCTGGCATCAGCAAGTTTCCGGATGGTGACAATTGGGCGGTCGCTCGTCTGACTGAGGACATCGCCGGTGCCGAGTTGCATCGGAAGGCTGGAAGCCGCTCATGAAACTCGGCGTCATTACTGATGGCATTAGTCGCGATTTCGAGCATGCCTTAACCGTGATGAATGAGTTTGGCCTCGATCATGCCGAACTACAGTTTCTCTGGGATAAGGAGGTCGGTGATCTCGATCAGGGTGAGCGGGCGCGTGCGCTCGATTTGATCAGGCGACATGGCAAGGCCGTCGCCTGTATTTCACGCCATGTCTTTGCCGGTATGCCGATGACGACGAAAGCCGGCGACGCTGTGCATCAACGGCATATGGATGGTCTGAAACGCTGCATTGAGATGGCGCACCAATTCGATTGCCCGCTGGTCCGGATCATGAGTGGCCGAAAAGAAATGATTCTGTTTGGGACGCATGGTGCTGAGCAATGGAACGTTGCCAAAGGCGCTTGGGATGCGCTTCTGCCGCTCATTGCGCCGGCGGTCGAGCTTGCTCAAACCGAAGGCGTGATGTTGGTCGTTGAGACGGGCAACGGAACGATGATCAACAGCTGTTGGACCGGCAAAAAACTGATCGATGATCTCGATGCTAAAGGCACTCTCAAGATTTTGTGGGACCCAGCCAATAATTGCTGGGCGCATGAAACAGCCTATCCCGATGGATACCAGACCATGCAGGATGGGTATCTCGGCCATGTGCATATCAAGGATGTTCAGGTGGATACACCTAAAGCTAGCCTTGAAGTGCGTCCGATGGGCGAAGGCCAGCTTGGGGATCAGTTCCAGCCGATGGCTGACGCGCTGAGACGGGATGGTTATGACGGCGTCGTGTCGTTCGAGAGTGTGTACCATCCCGGCAACGGAGACTTCGAAGCCGGTTTTAGGGTTTGCATCGAGCGGTTCAAGGCGACGTTTGGCTGAGGCGGCACTCAGACATTGTCCAACTTAGCGAGCAGCGCCAAGAGACGATCGAAGTCTCTGGCGCCGAGGACGTCTTTGAACCGATAGGCGAGCGCTTTGGCTTGGGCACTGTGTCGGTCGATGACGGCTTCGCCGGCCGGTGTAATATCAACGGTTTGCCGTCGCCGGTCCTCCCGGCTGCTGACGCGACTGATAAGGCTTCGGCGCTCCATCGATTGTAGAATACGTGTTTGGCTGGGTAGCTGAAGAGCGGCGAGCTGGGCGAGCCTAGTTGCCTCAATCGGACCATGTTCCGACAGCGCCCTTAAAATGCGCCATTGCTGCTCGGTAATGTCGGATTCGGCGAGCATTTTCCGAATTGGCGCCATGACGTTTTCTCGTGCGCGGATGAGAGCGAACGGAAGGGAGCGCGCGATCGGCGGTAGTCCTCGGTCGGTTGATCGGTAGGGTTTGACCGTCATGTCAGCCTTCAGGCGAGATACTTGACATCGCAACTAAATAATACTTAACATATCAACTAATTTTACAAAGTGAAGAGCCAACATGCCTCATCTTATTCTTGATTACTCCGCGAATCTGGCGGAGGCAGTCGACATGCAAGGGCTCTGCGATGCCCTTCGGGATGCGATGGTCGAAACCGGCGTCTTTCCGCTTGGCGGCATTCGGGTTCGAGCTCTTCCATGCACAATTTACAGCATCGCTGATGGCGATCCGGCCTACGCCTATCTGCATATGACGTTGCGTATGGGTTCCGGGCGCGATGAGGCGACAAGGCTTCGTGTGGCCCAAACGCTTTCCGCGGTTGCCGAGGCCTTTGTCACGCCGACGTTCAGCAGCCCTTTCGCGCTCAGCCTTGATTTGACTGAGCTCGATCCCGTGACATCGCTCAAGCCTGTGAACAGCATCCACCGTCATCTGAACAACGAGGGCAGAGCATGAGCGTGCTCGATGACAATATCGCAAAAGCCAACGGATATCTCAGCCGGTTCCGCGAGAGTGGTCTTTCCAATCAAATCGCTGGCCAGGCCGTCTTAGCAGCGGGTGGGCAAACGTTTCAAACGACATCGCCGATCGACGATACGGTCGTCGCCGAGGTCGCGCGTAGTGGCGGCGACGATATTGCTGCTGCTGCGGCGGCGGCGAAAGAGGCCTTTCCTGCCTGGCGTGATTTGGGCGGAAACAAGCGAAAGCAAATACTCCACAACATCGCTGATGCTATCACAGATCGTGCCGAGGAAATCGCGTTTTGCGAATGTGTTGACACGGGGCAAGCCGTTCGTTTCATGGCCAAGGCTGCCTTACGTGGTGCTGAGAATTTTCGGTTCTTTGCTGATCGTGCACCTTCGGCCCGCGACGGTCAGATGTTGCCATCACCGACCCTGATGAATGTCACCACACGGGTGCCGATCGGGCCTGTCGGTGTGATTACCCCTTGGAACACGCCCTTTATGCTGTCCACTTGGAAGATTGCACCGGCGTTGGCGGCAGGCTGCACGATCGTCCACAAACCCGCCGAACTCGCACCAATTAGCGCGCGTATCCTCGTCGAGATCGCCGAAGACGCGGGGTTACCGCCAGGTGTTTGGAACACGGTAAACGGCTATGGTGAAGACGCTGGTAGAGCACTGACTGAGCACCCCGACATCAAAGCCATCGCCTTTGTCGGCGAGAGCCAAACGGGTTCAGCGATCATGGCGCAAGGCGCGCCGTCACTGAAGCGTGTGCATTTCGAGCTCGGCGGCAAGAACCCTGTGATCATCTTCGACGATGCTGATCTCGACCGCGCACTCGATGCTGCGATATTTATGATCTATTCCTTGAATGGTGAGCGTTGTACGTCGTCATCGCGTCTCTTGGTCCAGGACACGATCGCTGATCACATCGAAGAGCGGCTCATCGAGCGTGTGAACAAGATCAAGGTTGGCCATCCTCTCGATCCAGACACCGAAATTGGACCACTCATTCACAAGAGCCATGTCGATAAAGTGGCTGGATATTTTCGTCTCGCCCAAGAGGGTGGTGCCACCATCGCTGCCGGTGGTGAGATGATCGGCGAGCGAGGTTGTTTTGTCCGCCCGACGCTATTTACAGGTGCGAGCAATGACATGCGGATCGCACGCGAGGAAATCTTCGGCCCAGTCCTGACCGTGATCCGTTTTTCTTCGGAACGTGACGCCATCCAAATCGCCAACGATACGCAATATGGCCTCACGGCCTATGTGTGGACGAACGACCTCACGCGTTCTCTTCGTGTTACGCAACAACTGGAAGCCGGTATGATCTGGGTCAACTCAGAAAACGTCCGGCATTTGCCGACACCATTTGGCGGCGTCAAGGCAAGCGGGATTGGGCGTGACGGGGGGGATTGGTCGTTCGACTTCTACATGGAGCAAAAGCATATCGGCTTTGCGACGGGCCAACACAGCATTCCTCGGCTTGGCTGCTAAATGGTGGGAGTCTAAACGTTGCCGGTTCCAGCCCCAGTCCTTTATCCACCTTTCAACATTGTTCGCCTCAGCCACGTTGTCTACCGGGTCAAAGACCTTGCGAAGTCCCGTGCCTTTTATGTCGATCTGCTCGGTCTTCAGGTCACCGAGGAAAACGACCGCGAGATCTATCTTCGCGCCATGGAAGAGCGTGGCCATCATTGCATTAAGCTAGAAAAGGCCGGGGTCTCCGAGGTGAATGTTCTGGGCTTTAAGCTCTATGACGCCCCCGATCTCGACAAGGCCGAGACCTTCTTTCGTAGCAAAGCGATGCCGACGGCCTGGGTTGACCATCCGCAGATGGGCCGCACACTCAAAACGCGCGATCCTTTTGGTACGCCTTTAGAGTTCTATGTGCGCATGGAGCGTCTCGCGCCGATCCACCAGCAGTACAAGCTCTATTCGGGAGTCAAACCACTTCGCATCGACCACTTCAATATGTTCAGTATCGATGTCGACGCATCGGTCGCCTTTTACAATGAGATAGGCTTTCGTGCGACCGAATACACCGAGGACGCCGAGACCGGAAAGTGTTGGGCCGTGTGGATGCACCGAAAAGGTGGCGTCCATGATGTCGCCTTTACCAATGGACGCGGGCCTCGGCTCCATCACACGGCCTTTTGGGTTGGATCGCCCCTCCATATCATCGAATTCCTCGATCTAATGTCGACCACGGGCTGGCTCTCCTCTATCGAGCGCGGCCCCGGCCGCCATGGAATCTCGAACGCGTTTTTCCTCTACATCCGGGACCCCGACGGTCATCGTATCGAAATCTATAATGCCGATTACCAGACCGTTGATCCCGACCACGAGCCGATCAAATGGGATCTAAAAGACCCTCAGCGACAAACGCTCTGGGGCGCGCCGGCGCCCCGAAGCTGGTTTGACGAGGGCAGTCAGTTCCAAGGGGTTGAGGTTGGCGAGCCCACGCTCAAGGCTCAACCGATTGTTGCCCCTTGAAGTTGCGGCAAGACACGGAGAGCAAGATGCGCTTTTCGACCTACAACTATCAGGGTCAGACCTTTTATGGCGCTGTCACGGATGAAGGCTTGATACCGCTTTCCGCGCATTTCTTGAACTGGCCAACGCTGCGTGACGTCGTCCGAGATGGCGGACTTGACCAACTTGCTGCCAAAGCGGAGACGTTGGAGCCTCTCCATCAAGATGTCCGATTTGAGATTCCGATCCCGTCGCCCGAAAAGATCATCTGCGTCGGTGTGAACTTCCCGGATCGCAATGCCGAATACAAAGATGGTCAGGCAGAGGCCACCCATATGTCCTTGTTTCCCCGCTTCGCCAGGAGCTTTACCGGCCATGGTCAGCCGCTGATCCGTCCGCCGGAGAGCGACAAGCTTGATTATGAAGGCGAGATCGCCGTCGTTATCGGCAAGGCTGGACGGCGCATTCCCGAGGCAGATGCTTACAACCACATTGCCGCCATGACCCTTTGCAATGAAGGGACGATTCGTGATTGGACCCGCCACGCCAAGTTCAATGTAACACAGGGCAAGAATTGGGAACGTTCCGGTGCGATCGGACCTTGGATCGTGCCGTTCACGAATCCTGATCAGTTGAAGGGCGTCGAGATCATCACGCGTGTGAATGGCGACGTCAGGCAGCAGGACCGTACCAGCCGCATGCTCTACCCTATCCCTCGGCAGATTGCCTATATCTCAACCTTCACCAAGCTTGTGCCGGGCGACGTCATCGTCACGGGCACGCCAACCGGTGCCGGCGCTCGACTCGAACCACCCGTCTTCCTGCGTCCCGGTGATGTTGTTGAGGTTGAGGCCGAAGGAATCGGCAAGCTGATCAATAGCATCGAGGATGAGACATGACGCCTGAGGATCATATCGGCGCTGCGCTCGATCTTTTTGAGGCTGAGCAGGCAGGACGGCAGATCGGCTTGCTGTCGCATCGCTTTCCCGGCATGACCATGGACGATGCCTATGCGATCCAGACGGCGCTGATCGACAAAAAGCTTGCCGCTGGCCGCGAGATCATCGGCTGGAAAATCGGCCTGACCTCGAAGGCCATGCAGGCGGCACTCGGGATCGATATCCCCGACAGCGGGGTCCTTTTCGATGACATGGTGTTCGACAATGGTGCCACAGTGCCTCCTGGCCGCTTCATTCAGCCGCGCATTGAGGTCGAGATTGCCTTTGTGATGAAAGCATCACTCGCAGGTGAGACGATCACGCGTGACGATGTGATCGCGGCAACCGACTATGTCACACCTGCCATTGAGATCCTGGATACACGTGTCTTCCGCAAGGATCCTGTGACCGGGGTCACGAGAAAGATCGTCGATACCATCAGCGACAACGCTGCCAATGCCGGCATTGTGCTCGGTACCGAGCGCCACCCCGTTGAGGCAGATGATCTTCGTTGGGTCGGTGCCATCGTATCGCGGAATAATGAGGTAGAAGAAACCGGGCTTGGCGCTGGCGTTCTGAACGATCCGGTACTGAGCGTGCGCTGGCTTGCCCGGCGTATGGCCGACTACGGTCAAGCCATTCAAGCCGGGCAGGTGATTCTTTCAGGCTCGTTCATCCGTCCCTTAGAATGTCCTCCGACGACCCGGATCCATGCCGACTTCGGTTCGTTTGGCTCGGTTGGGATCAACTTTGCTTGAGCCCGAACCGCGTTGTTCATGACGTGGGATTGGTCTGTCCAGATCAGATTCTTGTTGCCTGTACACCCGGTCTTTCAAGACCATGATCGTTGATAGCATCGGCAGACTGTCGCTAACTTAGCAGGATGAACCTCGAGTGCTTGGGCCTGAGCGCCCAGGAATGTGGATGGCGTGTTATCAGATCGATTCAACGTTCTCCGTCGACATCATGACTTGGCGTCACGCCGTATCAAGCGACGGAAGCCTCTCAATCGATGCCTTTGCTGCATGGTGCACCGGCATGGCCCCTCGATTCGGGGCCCCTGACGTCATGATGATATCGTACGATTGACGTAGATCAGGCCGCTGTGCGAGGCCGTCATGTGCAACAGACGTCTTGGAAATGGACCATGAGATGACCTCTCAAGCGAAGCGATCCTCAACCTGCTCAGCTGGTGCCGTCAGTTTGCTGGCACTGGTTTGGGCCTTGCCGGCATCCGCAACCGGGTGGGATCTGACGCTCGGTGCTGGCGTCGGTGTAGCTCCCGATTATGAGGGAGCCAATGAGTACAATCCGATTCCGATCCTTGTCGCACGGGCGGGTTTTGGCAAACAATCGGTCGAGCTTCGGGGTACAGGGTTGCGGGCGACCCTGCTGACTGCCGGAATGTTCAGTGCCGGTCCCATCATCAACTACCGCTTTCCACGCAATGATGTTGATGACGATGCTGTTGATGATCTCGGGAACATTGATGCCGCTCTCGAAGTGGGCGGTTTTGTTCGGCTGTTCAATCGAGGTGTCATTGCTGGCTTGACAGCGACCCACGACGTCGCCGGCGGGCATGATGGGTATTTGATCTCTGCCGAACTTGGCTATCGGGCTCGGTTTCATCCCTTGCTCGCATCGACTGTCATCGTCTCCAGCACCTACGCCAATGGCGATTTCATGGAAACGTATTTTGGTATCAATGCTGGTGATTCCGTCGCGAGCGGCCTTGATGAATTTGATGCTGATGCCGGCTTCAAAGACGTCGGCGTGACCCTCAACCTGCAGCATGGTCGGCGCGAAGGTTGGGGCCTAACGGGTATCCTCTCCTACAAACGCCTTCTAGACGATGCTGCCGACAGCCCGATTGTCGATGATGTCGGCAATGCGAATCAGATCTTTGGCGGGGCAGCGCTGACCTACAGCTTTTAATGCATGTTGCGGATGCCCTCGATCGTTAACACGAAGACAGATCTCTTAAGATCGTTCTGGCTCGGGGACGAGGAAACTGACGACGGCGATCAATAGGGATCTTGACCAGCGGGTCGTGTTCCATGCTGAGGATACTCCCTGGGTGCCCCCTACCAGGCGTTGGCCGCCGCCCCCCGGTCACAAGACATCATCGAGGCTGCAATTCGAGCCAGGCGCGAAGGCGATTGGCGACATGAACGAACTCACTTCCCACCCGATGATCAGGACGCATTCCTCGCAGCACCAGACGGCTGAACGACCTGCCGGCATCGTTCATTCTCGGAGAGCTGGACCCATCGATGTCGCTCTTACCCACCATCATCTGCGGAGCCAACGATGCACAACGCCCAGTCGCAGGATTACCACATTCGCCACGAGCCGATGCGCATTGCTGGCAGAAAAGTCGACACGAATGACGTCATCGAGGTGCGCTACCCCTACACTAATGCGGTCATCGGAACGGTGCCAGCGGGCGGTGCCGCTCATGCCAAGGAAGCCCTCTCGATTGCCGCAAAGTCTACGCCCAAGCTCAGCCGATACGAGCGGCAGCAGATTCTGCTGCGAACGGCGGAGCTTCTGGTCCATCGGCGTGACGAGCTATCGGACCTCATTACGCTTGAGCTTGGCATCTCGAAGAAGGACTCATACTACGAAGTTGGCCGGGCCTATGATGTCTTTTCGCTGACCGGCCAGCTTTGTATCCAGGACGATGGCGAGACATTCTCCTGTGATCTGACGCCTCAAGGTCGAGCGCGCAAAATCTTTACGAAGCGGCAACCACTGACAGCGATTTCAGCGATCACACCCTTCAATCATCCTCTCAATATGGTCGCCCATAAGATTGCACCGGCGATCGCTACCAACAATTGTATGGTGGTGAAGCCGGCTGAACTGACTCCGCTCACGGCACTGATGCTGGCCGATCTCGTCTACGAAGCGGGACTCCCGCCGGAAATGCTTTCCGTTGTTACGGGATGTCCTACCGAGATTGGCGAGGAGATGGTGATCAACTCGGCGATCGATCTGATTACCTTTACCGGCAGTGTTGCGGTGGGCAAGCTGGTTGCGTCAAAGGCCGGCTATTGTCGAACGGTCTTGGAGTTGGGCGGCAACGATCCTCTGATCATTTGCGACGATCTCGCTGATGAGGATCTCGACAAAGCTGCGGAACTGGCCGTCGCTGGCTCGACCAAAAACTCAGGCCAACGCTGTACCGCGGTCAAACGCATTCTTTGCCAAGAAGCCGTCGCAGATCGCTTTGTGCCGCTGGTTCTGGAAAAGGCAAAAACCATTCGCTATGGCGACCCCATGGACCCCGAGACCGATCTCGGCACGGTCATCCATGCCGAAGCGGCAGCGCTATTTGAGCAGCGTGCGCTGAAGGCGGGCAAGGCTGGCGCCGACGTTCTCTACCACCCCGAGCGCGTGGGCGCCTTGCTTCCGCCGATCGTTATCGATCGCGTTCCTTACACCGAAGAGCTTGTTGTCGAGGAAACGTTCGGCCCTGTGATCCCAATTGTCCGTGTGCCTAATGACGATCAGGTGACCATGGCAATCGCTAACAGCACAGCATTTGGCCTTTCGTCGGGTGTCTGCACGAACCGCCTCGATCGTATGACAACCTATATCGACGGTCTGGATGTTGGGACGGTAAATATCTGGGAGGTGCCGGGCTACCGTATCGAAATGTCACCTTTTGGCGGTATCAAGGACAGTGGTCTTGGCTATAAGGAAGGCGTGATCGAAGCGATGAGGTCGTTCACAAACGTTAAGACCTACTCACTGCCCTGGCCGCAATGATGCCGTCTTGGGATCCGTCACAGATCCGTCGAAGATCGATCTTCAAAAGAGCCATTCGCAACTCACAGGCTTGGTCATGGCGCATCTCGGGTTGATGCCATGGCGAGCAAGCGTGGCTCGTCAACGAGAACGGGCGGCGGCTTTGCCCGATC
Source organism: Geminicoccaceae bacterium (assembly GCA_028285265.1). GTDB lineage: Bacteria > Pseudomonadota > Alphaproteobacteria > Geminicoccales > Geminicoccaceae > JANQPX01. The sequence goes on along the minus strand of JANQPX010000032.1, from coordinate 153,825 downwards.
GTGCAGCATGCGACGAGAGGTTCGCTGCTTCTTGTCAGACAATGCCGCCAACCGATCGTAATGACCCTCTGTATCTCCGTTGATCCGATCGGCTTCTCTCTAATTCAGATGGTCATAGATCGCCTTCTCGAAGTCGAGAAACAACGGCAGAGACATTTTGTCGACAAACGGAATGATTTGCGTCGCATAAACGCCACCGATCCCACGCCTTGGATCGATCCAATAATAGGAATTCGCGAGTCCAGCCCAGGCGAGGCTGCCGGCACTCCGGCCTGTTGACGCTTGTTCCGTGTTGATCATGAACGATAGCCCCCAGGTCTTTGGCATACCGGGGAAAAACTCCGCGTCATTGGAGTAAGGGGGCATGGCTGTTTTCAATGCTGTGACACGTGTGTCACCCATTTGGTTGGTGGACATCGCGGCGACGGTATCCGGCTGTAGGACGGCTTTGCCGTCATCAGACTTGCCGTCATTCAGGATCATACGCACGAACTTTCCGTAATCTCCGATGGTAGAATAGAGGCCGCCTCCCCCCATCTCGAATTCCGGTTCTTGTGGAATTTCGATGTCGGTTGCAACCAGGCTATCGTCATCGCCGCGCGCATGAATTTTTGCCATGCGTTCTCGCATCTCATCGGTGATCTTGAAGGCCGTGTCGCTCATACCGAGTGGGGCAAATAGATGGTCTTTGAGATAATCGCCAAGGGTTTGACCGCTGACCGCTTCCACCATTTTGCCGGCCCAGTCGATACCGATACCATAATCCCAGCGCTCGCCAGGGTCGAAGGTGAGCGGGGTAGAAAGTGCGGCATTCTCGCAGGATATGACGCCAGGAATGCCTTGCTCCTCTTGATACTTTGCCAGATCTGCATTCCAGATATCGTAGCTAAAGCCAGATGTATGGGTCAAAAGATGCCGAAGGGTAATCTCTGAAGCCGGGCGACGCAGCCTCGCCTTACCGTCGGAATCAAAGCCATCAAAGACCTGGACTTGGGCGAGCTCCGGAAGGATGTGGCTAGCCGCACGATCCAAATGCAGCCTGCCCTGTTCCACGAGCTGCATGGCGGCCGCGCCCGTCACCGCTTTGGTCATCGAAGCGATCCAGACGACGGTGTCTGGCGTCATGGCAACGCCTGATCCGAGCACCCGCTCTCCGAAACCACGCTCATAGAAAACACCGTCTTTATCGGTTGCCAACGCCACAACGCCAGGAACATCGCCTCGATCGATGGCGGACTTCAGGATGTTATCGACGGCAGCCTGCATCGACATGATCACCTCTCCCGATTCTCGTGGTCTTTTGGAACGCCTCTAAGCTTGCCGTGGGTCGAGCGCCGTGACAATGCGGTATTCGAGCTATCGGAGCTTGACGCGAGGATCGCGTCACCAGCTTTTGGAGGTCTCAGTGACGAAATCAATGCCACGGCCTGAGTCGCCCTTGATCGGTCCGGCCTTGTCACCTTGCCGGGCTGTACAATTCTCGTCAGTCCTCGGTGATCGTGTCGCTCTCGAGAAGGGCCAAAGCGCTCCCGAAACGCCTTGAATGACCACCGGGATAGCCGGGCGGAACTACCCGGTTCGTTCGAGGATCGTGTCCTTTCGATGATCCAGTTCGCCTGCCGCGAGAGCGCCGGAGCAGAACATGTCGTCGAGCAGGGCAATCGTGCGCCGAACTTTATCGCTCGCCAGGCTATAATAGATCTGCTTGCCGTCCCGCCTGGTCTCAACCAGCTTGTCTTCGCGAAGACGTGCGAGCTGTTGGGAGAGTGTCGGTTGGCGAAGCTCGAGCCTGTCTTCCAGTTCGCTGACCGCATACTCGCCGTCCAATAGAAGGCAAAGGATCATCAAGCGGTTGGGATTGGCTAGTGCCTTAAGAAATTCGGCAGCTTTCGAGACCTGCTCTTCGGGATGATCCATGGATTGCGCCGTCACCTCCTCGCTAAGGTTCCCGCAATTAAGAGGATATCATTGGAGAGAATTCAAGATAAAAACTCTGCTTAAAGTTGAGGGTGAAGCCGGTTTACACCAGAACCTGTAGGGGCTTCGTACAAGAAGGCGCCTTGTGGACACCTATTGCGATCTCGTTGCGGCGGGGCTGGTTCCGCTGCTGTACCGAGACAACCAAGGCTGCGGATCGAGCCGATGGTGAAGCCTTTGCCAACGCATCCGTCGCTGGGGCGTACCGGACAATGCCGCCAACGCCACATCCAGGTCCCGGGCAACCGACCGCTCTTATGGCACCCTTCGCCACGAGGCGCTGGCTCGGCTCAGCACGGCGCGTGCTCCATACCTTGAGCGCTGGCCCGTACCAGAACCAGACCACGGCTAGCCTGCCGAGGTCTCTTGCCCAGGCGCTCGTGGGGCGCCGTTGGGGTCCGTATCGGAGACGCTATGCCTCTGATCCCTAGGCGTTTTCCATGCGCCGTCGATACATGCCTTGGATGATACGGTCGATCACCATGGCGCAGAATAGGATCGCAAGGCCGGCGAGCATGCCTTGGCCCTTAGCCGCATACTGCAAGGCCTCGAGAATGTTGGCTCCAAGACCGCCTGCACCGATGAGAGATGCGATCACCACCATGGAAAGACACATAAGAATGGTCTGGTTGATGCCCGTCATGATGGAGGGCATGGCTAAAGGGATCTCAACGTTGCGCAGCAGTTGCCATTTGGTGCAGCCAAACGCGATTGCGGCTTCTTTCGTGCCTTCGGGGACCTGACGCATGCCAAGGGCCGTCAGTCTGATGACTGGCGGCATGGCAAAGATAATGGTCGCGAGAACACCGGGAGGTTTGCCCGTGCCGAAGAAGGCAATAATGGGAATCAGGTACACGAAGGCCGGCATCGTCTGCATGAAATCGAGCACGGGCAAAGCAGCCGCATAAGCGCGAGGGCTTTTACCGAACCAGATGCCTAGCGGGATACCGAAGAGGAGGCAAAGAAACGCAGCCGCTCCCAGGAGAGCGACGGTCACCATCGAGACTTCCCAAAGGCCAAACGTGGCGAGATAAGCGAGTGCGGCAGCCGTGAAAACCGCGATACGCGGGCCGGCAAGGCGCCAAGCCATCACGACGATTACAAGCATGACAACCGGCCAAGGTGTCTCGACAAGGACCACTTCGAGACCATCGAGCACAGCACGGATGGCACCGGTAACGCCTTTGAAGACATCGCCAAACTCGACGGCCAGCCAGTCGAACCAACCCTCCATCCAATTCGCGACGGGTGTGAACCATTCCTTATTCATCGGAAATTTGGTGATGATCTCGGCTGGTTCACTCACCGTGAAGCGATAGAGTGTCAGCGGCCAAATACCGAGCAGCAAAAAGGCTCCGAACGCGACGCGTTCCCAACCGACACCAGAGAGTGTGTCGGGTTTTGCGCGCCAGCGCAGATACTGCTTCTCATAAGCGATATTGCCATAGAATCCTTCGATCAACTTGATCAGAAGGAGCAGGATCAAGCCAGTTCCGAGTACAGTCAGCGCTTCGGCAGATGCGGCTTGGGCATCAGCTAACGCCTTGTCCGCGGCTTTTTGCAGATTGCCGGCGACTTTGAGAGCGGCGTCAGCCGCCGCCTGATTGCCGGCAGCAACTGCGTCAGCCGCCTGCTGCTGTCGTCGTTCGATGTTGGCGGCGAGTTTCTCATAACGTGCCATCTGATCGGCACCGAGATCGCCCCAGAGACCGCGACCAAGCTGGACGAGGGCAAACAGTTCCAACACCAAAAAGGTCCAGAAAAAACCCCAAAGGCCGCGGAACGCCCCCCAAAGGGGACCACCGAGGGCAGCCGCCCAATTCCAGGACCAAGCAAAGCCGGTCTTCCCTTGGATCCTCTCGAATTGTCGCGCGTAGTATTCGTGATTCTCTTTGGTGAAATCGTCGATCGATGCTGAGAGTGATTTAGGGCCGAGTTCCAGACCGGTATCGGTGCTCATGCCTTGCCTCCCTGGATGCCCTTCAACAGGGTTGCCTTGTCGATCACACCGATGTCGGTGCCCTCATCGCTCTGGATAACGATCGGGTGGTCGGTGGTGGTCGCGACGTCAATCAGATGATCGAGGTCGGTTCCATGGGGAACCTTGGGCGAGGCGGATAGATCAATCGATGGCTTTGACGCCTTAAAATCATCCAACGACACCATGATCGAATGTGCAAAGACCAACTTAAGCTTGGAAATGCCTTCGACGAAGTCTTTCACATAATCATCTGCGGGTTGGGTGACGATATCTTCAGGGGTGCCGATCTGAACGATACGGCCATCCTTCATAATGGCAATGCGGTTGCCGATACGGATGGCCTCATCAAGATCATGCGTAATGAACACCGTCGTTTTTTTGAGCTCCGAGGACAACGCCATAAACTGATCCTGCAGCTGGCGGCGGATGAGTGGGTCGAGGGCCGAGAATGGTTCGTCCATCAAAAGCACTTCTGGGTCGGAGGCTAGCGCGCGCGCCAGACCAACGCGCTGCTGCATGCCGCCCGACAGCTCTCGCGGAAATCGGTCTTCATAGCCGTCGAGATTCACCATGGAGAGGCAGCGTTGCGACACCTCCCAGCGCTTCGATTTGGGTTCGCCACGGACCTGTAAGGGAAAGCCAACATTGTCCCGAACGGTTCGGTGGGGAAGCAGGGCCATATGCTGGAACACCATGCCGATATGCATGGCGCGCATGGTGCGTAACGCCTCGCCGCCAAGGGACAGCATATCTCGTCCAAGCACAGAGATTCGACCTGCTGTCGGCTCGATCAATCGATTGAGATGGCGGACCATGGTCGACTTGCCGGATCCCGAAAGGCCCATCACGCAAAAAATCTCGCCGCGCGGTACCGTGAAGGAGCAATCAGCAATACCGACGACGCAGCCAAATTTTTCAAGAACTTCGGGCTTCGTCAGTCCTTCGGTCTCAACGGCGTGCATCGCTTCACCGGCGCGCTCACCGAATATTTTCCAGACGCTCTCAAGTTCGATAACGGTGTCACCGTCGACCTGTTCATCAGCCACGGGTCCGCCTTTCTAATGGGATGGTCACCTCCCTTGCGCTGACCGTCAGCGTCGAGGGCGAAGGGGATTGATCATCCAAAAAATTTGTTGTCTCGATCAAAGGGACGATAGGCTCAAGGAACCATATTCTCATATCGGCCGGCACCACGCGTCATGCGATGCCGGCCGATCATCCCATTAGCTATTGCAGCCAGCCGTCCACGCGGTCACTGTTTTCCGCGACCCACGTCGCTGCAAACTCGGCGGGATCCGCCTTCTCGACCACAAGTGCATAGGTCATCGCCGACACCGTTTCGGTATCGAGATCGACATTGGCAATCATCGCGGCAGCCGCGGGCTGACTTTCTTCCAACGCCGTTGCGTAGTGGATAACGAGGTTAGCCGTGTTCCAGGCGACTGGCGCACTCGACTTTTCCAACCAGTCGGGATCGTCGGTCGGTTGGATCACATTCCACTGCGCCTCGTCGTAGGCGGGTTCCTTCAGCTGGATCAGCTCATGCAGCGAAAACATGTGATGCGGCGTGTAGCAGAAAAAGACGATGTTCCCATCCTGAGCAACGGCATTGTCCACTTCAGCCAGCGCTAGGGTTTCATCCATTTCCTTGAGGGTCATCGTGGCATCATAGCCATAGGACCTAGCGCGGATCTTCTCGACATTGGTGGATGCCCAGCCAGCGGCGCCGATCCAAATCTCACCCATGCCGTCGCCGTCGGTGTCGAAGTTCGCCGCCATATCAGGATCGGTCAGATCAGCGAGACTTTCGATTCCGGTACGCTCAGCGGTGCCTTTTGTCACACACATGCCCTGGTCGCCAGCGACGAAGTTCGGGTTGCGTTTCACCGTGCCCTTTTCTTCAACGTAGGTCTGATACAAGTTCTGCTGATTCGGCAACCAGACCTCGGGATGAACGTGCATGGCCCCACTGTCCATGGCCTCAAACACAACGGGATTGGTGCCATTTTGAAGTTCGACTTCAAGGCCGAGATTCTCTTCAATCGCGACTTTCAGGACGTGAGCGGTCGCCAGCACCGAAGGCCAATTGGGGACCCCGATGACGACATCGGCAGCCATAGCAGGCAGCGCAACCGAGCTAGCAAATGCGGCCAGCCCAACACGTTTGACAACATTCTGCATCCAAAATCTCCCAGTTCTTGATTGGCAGCGCATTGACGTTAAGCAACTCTTGTGACGGTAACCGTTGAAATGGTTGAGGTCCAGGCCGGCTTCGTTGACCGCATTTGGACACAAGCATAGGATTTGGCTTCTTATGTCAGGAGGATCCGTTTTTGAGCGTCGCGCGCCCCTGCTTCGAAAAGTCCTTCACGCAACAAGAACCGATCTCTGAGGCGGCCATTGCTTCGGCTGTGGACATCATGCGAACCGGGCGCTTGCACCGCTACAATGTCGCTGCGGACGAACTTTCTGAAGCGGCGCTGCTTGAGCGCGACTACGCCGCTTGGCAAGGTTGTCGCTATTGCGTCGCTTGCACATCGGGCGGCTATGCATTGCACGTTGCCCTTCGTGCTGCAGGGCTTAAAGCCGGCGACAAGGTACTTGCCAACGCCTACACGCTAGCCCCGGTACCCGGGGCGATTCACAATGCCGGTGGCGCGCCAATTTTCGTCGAGATCGACAGCGAGTACCACATCGATCTCGCTGACCTTGATGCCAAGGCCGCAGCGAGCGGTGCGCGTTTTTTGATGTTGTCTCATATGCGTGGGCACATCGCCGATATGGATGCTATCACCAAGCTATGTGCGCGGCGGAATATCATCCTAATCGAGGATTGTGCGCATACTATGGGCGCACGCTTTGACGGCGTGCGATCCGGCCTGTTCGGAAAGGTCGCCTGTTTCAGCACCCAAACCTACAAGCATATCAATTCAGGCGAAGGGGGCCTGATTACCACGGATGATCCCGAGCTGGCGGCTCGAGCGATTATCCATTCCGGCTCTTATATGCTTTATGAACGTCATGGCGCAGCCCCGGCACCAGAGGTGTTTGAGCACATTAAGCTCGAAACGCCCAATTACAGCGGGCGGATGGATAATCTGCGTGCAGCCCTGATTAGATCGGGGCTTGATGGGCTTGATCGCCAGGTTGAGCGGTGGAATCAGCGCTACCGTTTACTGGACGAAGGCCTTCGCGCCATCGACGGTATCGATCTCCCGCAGCGGAGTCCTCGCGAGCAGTTTGTTGGCAGTTCGATTCAGTTTCGTCCGGAAGCATTGGCGCCTGCAGACATTCCAACCTTCCTCAGCGACTGCGCGGCACGCGGCATTGATCTGAAATGGTTCGGTGAGGCCCAACCCAATGCCTTCACGAGCCGATATGATAGCTGGCGCTATCTTGGCGATTTGCCCGCATTACCCATGACGCTCAGCGTCCTCGAAAAGACGGTCGATCTCCGTATCCCCCTGACGTTCACTGAGGATGATTGTCGCCTCATCATCGAGATCATTGCCGATGTCATGGTTGGCAGGCTTCAAGGAACCTCCTGAAAGAGCCGTCCCCATCCGACGACGTGACTCGGCTTAAGGCCTGCGGTTCTAAGAGATGCCCAAAGTGCGGTTGCGACCGTGTCATAGACTGGCATCCCAAGTTCGGCTTCGAGGGCAGGGACGATAGCAGCACCTTTCAAATTGGTGCAGAAGATGGTGATGGCATCCAGATCCGCGGCGGCTGCCACCTCACGGCACATCAGGGCAATGGTGGTCTCCGGTACTTCAGAAAAACTGAAGTTCCCGGGGTCGTTCAAATGGCGTTCGGCGGTAACGACGACTCCGATCTTTGCGAACGTGGCCACGATACAGGCCTGGATGTCATCGAGATAAGGTGTGACCAAGCCAAGGCGCCTGACACCCGTTCCTGCGAAGATCTCTTTGAGCGCGAGGACAGAGGAACAGGCGGCCACGCCTGTCTGCTCGGTGATGCTCCTACATAGTGCTTCATCTCGTTCGAAACCGAGCCATCCCGCCGATGTCCCGTTCCAGCAAATGCTGTGGACACGAGCATCTGCAAGCAAGGTCGCGGCGTCCAGCATGGGCGTCATCTCAAACTGCCCCAGCGCTCGATCCCGCAACGAAATCTCTTCGACTTTGAACCGCCCGAAATGCGCGGAGACGTCTGGCAGATCCGCCAACATGGCGGCTGTCATGGGCTCCAGAACGGTATTGGAGGATGGGGTTAGCATCCCTAAAAGTCGCCGGTCAGAAACGCCCGGCTGCTCGTGGCACGGAGAGGATGATACAGATCTCGCAGACGGATAAGAGGGGGGCTGCATCGACATGGCTCTCATCATGTGGCGAATGTTTCGATGGATCGTTCCAACGGAACGGGCCGACGGTTGTCATTGATCGGCAGGCTAGCGGTCAGCTTTCGAAGATCGTCTCGAAACCACCATGGATCAATCGTTGGTTATCAAATGGCATAGAATTGCCAGCGTCATTCAAGTGGGGGCTATAGCATTTTCTCCCAGGCTCCATCACGAAGGTCATTTGATGGCCAGATCAGCCAACCAGTAATGACGGTTTCGTCCTCCTTGCATTAATCGCCTTTGGAAAGGATGTGACGTAGCCGTCCGGTATGTCGTCGCCTCGGCATTCGGCCTGCTTGGATCGCGCTGATGTCCCGAAATAGCGCTGCCAACGCTTCTGAATGTTGGCGATAGGCCTCGCGACTCGATGTCGGTACAGGGGCCAAAATCGCGTCGGTCACAACATGGACGTAGCACTCCTTGCCAGTAGGACGATGCCAGACACCAACATCAAAAGAATCAAGAGTCTTCGAAACTGGCTGTCGTTGATCAATCTGAAGACACGAATACCGACCTGAGCGCTTGCGAGCGCGACGGGAACAGCGATCACCAAGGCCAGCAAGACGCCTGTGTCGTAAATTCCATTGACCGATAGAAGGATGGCAGAGATGCCAAGGACAATGGTGTTGTAAGGTTGAAGGAGTCCCCGCGTCTTCGCTTTGGGCCATGGTCGTAGTGACAGCCAGACGGTTGGTAAGGCGCCGGAGAGGCCAGCGAGAGCACCGAGAAGTCCACCGATGAACCCGATGAGAGAATCGATTATGGGGGTCGGGCGGGTCAAGCTCGGCAACCGTCGCTGGCACGCGAAGTAAGCTCCATAGGCCAACAAAAAGAACGCGATCAAGAGTTTCAGAATATCGGCTGAGAGATGAGCAAGCAGGCTGAGACCAACCGGAATTCCGATCAATGCTGGGATCAGAAAACGGGCAAGCGCAGGGATCTCAATCGCGGAACGCACGACCCAAACGCCTTGGATGCCCGTGACGACGGAAATCGCCAGCGAGACGGCGACGGCGTCGATCGGCTCCAAAACCTGCAGCCACCATCCAAGGGCGAACAGCGAGACTCCAAAGCCAGCGAGTCCGTTGATGAAGCCGGCAAAGACTGCTCCCAAAGCGATGAAGATCATCGCCTCGAGGCTCATAACCGGTGTCCAACGGTCGGAAATGGCGACCTGTCGTCGCGTTTGATCATCCGTGCACTGTCACAAAGTTGCTAAAAGTTTACTTAGCGCGAACCTCCTGGTACATGTGCGCGCGCTTATGTCCGCTTGGAGGGTGCGCAGCATGAAGTTGCTGGCCGCCAATAGCAATCGGCCGCTGGCCGAGGCGATTGCCGCTTATCTGAATACACCGCTGACCGACGCCACGGTCCATCGTTTCGCCGATATGGAGCTGTTCGTCGAGATCCATGAAAATGTCCGTGGAGAGGACGTTTTCTTGGTCCAGTCGACGTCCTATCCGGCGAACGATAACCTGATGGAGCTTCTGGTCTGTATCGATGCGTTGAGACGAGCGTCAGCCCGTCGCATCACGGCCGTTATGCCCTATTTTGGCTATGCGCGTCAGGACCGAAAAACCGATTCACGCGCACCCATATCGGCAAAGTTGGTCGCAAACCTGATCGCGACCGCCGGGGCGCAAAGGGTCCTGACGATGGACCTGCATGCTGGTCAGATCCAGGGGTTCTTTGATATCCCGGTCGATAATCTCTATGCCTCGCCGTTGATGGCTCGGGACATTCAGGATCGATACGATACTGATAAGTTGATGATCGTGTCTCCAGATGTCGGCGGTGTTCGACGTGCGCGCGGCATGGCAAAACGGCTTGACTGCAACCTCGCGATCGTCGATAAGCGGCGGGAACGGGCAGGCGTTTCCGAAGTGATGAATGTCATCGGCGACGTGTCTGGCCACCAATGCATCCTGGTTGACGACATCGTGGACTCGGCCGGGACGCTTTGTAATGCAGCAACCGCCCTTTTAGAGGCTGGCGCGATTTCGGCGTCGGCCTATGTGACGCATGGGGTGTTGTCTGCGGGTGCAGTGGCCAGAGTGAGTGCAAGTCCACTTGAGGAGCTTGTGATCACCGACAGCATTCGGGCGACCGAAGCTGTCAGGGTCACAAAAAAGATCCGAGAGTTGAGCGTAGCCGCGTTGATCGGTGAAGCGATCAAGCGGATCAGCGACGAGACCTCGGTCTCCAGCCTCTTCGACTAGCAGGCACAGCCTGCAGGCTCGATATAGGTCTGGATTGATCGGGCCGTGTGCGGCGTAGAACAAGTCAAGCAAGTGCCATCGGCACTGCCGCTGGCATAGATGAGAGCGAGACGAGACGATGAGTGATATGACCACGTTGGTCGCCGAAGATAGGAGCGCCGTCGGCAAGGGAGCGGCTCGGGCCCTTCGCAAAGTTGGCCGGGTGCCAGGCGTCGTGTATGGCGAAAAGAAGCAGCAGTTGATGTTTTCGCTCGAAGCCAGAGCGTTGCGCCGCGAGCTCCAACAGCCGCGCTTCTACAGCACGCTCTGCGAGCTCGAGCTTGGTGGCAAAAAGTTGCGGGTGTTGCCGCGTGACATTCAGCTTCATCCCGTCAGCGATGAACCCGTCCACGCGGACTTCGTGTATGTGTCCCGAGGCGCGACTGTCACGGTCGAGGTGCCCGTGGTGTTCCTCAACGAGGAGAGCTGTCCGGGTCTAAAGCGCGGTGGTGTTTTGAATGTCGTCAGGCGCGAGGTCGAGTTGATCTGCCCGGCGGACTCGATCCCGGAGAAAATCGAGCTTGATCTGGCTGAGGCCGATATCGGCGTCAGCCTGCATTACTCGCATGCCATCGTGCCGGACGGCGTGGAACCGTCGATCACGGATCGTGATTTTACGATTGCGACGATTGCTGCCCCGAGTGGCGGTGTGGGTGATTCTGACGATGCTGCCGAGGGCGGTGACGAAGACGGTGCCGCTGAGGCCGCCGAAGGCGGCGACGAGGACTAATCTGTCCGCGCGAGGGCATGCTCTCATAATCTTAGCACTCACGGTGTGCACCGATGCTGTTGATGGTCGGCCTTGGTAACCCCGGGCCAGAATATGCCGGTCATCGGCACAATATCGGCTTTATGGCGCTCGATGCGATTACGCATGCCTATAGCTTCGGACCCTGGCGTTCGAAGTTTTCTAGCCAGGTGAGCGAAGGGCAGATCGGCACCACCAAAGTTCTGCTCCAAAAGCCAGAGACCTTCATGAACAGGTCTGGCCTTGCGGTCTCGCGCGCAGCGCATTTCTATAAGCTGACGCTGGATGACGTCTTGGTACTTCACGACGAGCTCGATCTTGCACCAGGTCGGGTTCGGGTGAAGGACGGTGGCGGTGTTGCCGGTCACAACGGACTTCGCTCGATCGCGCAGAGCATTGGCACCAGGGACTTCAAGCGGGTTCGCTTTGGCATCGGCCATCCCGGCGATAAGGCCAAAGTGACAGGGCATGTGCTGGGCAACTTCGCCAAAGCGGACAAAGCCTGGCTATCGCCGCTTCTGGATGCCTTTGTCGCCGCGGTTCCGTTCTTAGTGGATCGCGACGATGGCGGTTTTCTGAACAAGATTGCGGCACTGACAAAGCCGAATCAGCATAAAACAGCGTCGGCGCCAGCCGACAGCGCGCACAGGCCTGCTCCGGCGAAAGCCGGCGACCGCGGCTGAATGAGGATGACGAGACGTGGGATTTAACTGTGGCATTGTCGGCCTGCCGAATGTTGGCAAGTCGACACTCTTCAACGCCCTCACTTCGACCGCGGCGGCGGCGGCGGCCAACTACCCCTTTTGCACGATCGAGCCGAATACCGGTCGCGTTCCGGTACCTGACGAACGGCTCGATGTGATTGCCACGATTGCGAAGTCCGAAAAGATCATCCAGACCCAGCTTGAAGTGATCGACATTGCCGGGTTGGTACGGGGCGCTTCAAAAGGGGAAGGCCTGGGCAATCAGTTTCTAGGCGCGATCAGAGGCGTTGATGCCATCCTCCATGTTCTGCGCTGTTTTGAAGATGACGATGTCAGCCATGTCGAAGGCGGTGTGGATCCGACGAGGGACGCCGACTTGATCAACACTGAACTGCTGCTTGCTGACCTAAGCTCGTTAGAGAAGCGCAGCGAGGGTTTGGTGAAACGAGCACGTGGCGGGGATAAGGAAGCAAAGGCACAGCTTGACCTGATCGAGCGGATTAAGCCGTCGATGGAAGACGGAATGCCGGCGCGGCGTATAGACGCGCCCGGTGATGGGCTCAAGTCTCTCGACTTGATCACCGCGAAGCCGATCCTCTACGTTTGCAATGTCGATGAAGCGAGCGCCGCATCTGGCAACGCTCACGCCCATGCTGTCGCGCGCTTTGCAGAAGGTGAAGGTGCGGGAGCGGTTGTCGTATCCGCGGCAATTGAGGCTGAGCTCTCTCAGCTAAGTGACGACGATCGTACGGAGTATCTCGAGAGCTTGGGGCTGGAACGCCCTGGCCTCGATCGCGTCATTCAAGCCGGTTACAATCTCCTTGGCCTTCGAACCTTTCTGACTGCCGGACCCAAGGAAGCGCGCGCTTGGACGATCGTCAACGGGATGACCGCAGCAGAAGCGGCAGGCCGGATACACACGGATTTTCAGCGGGGCTTTATCTGTGCTGAGACGATCGCTTATGACGACTACATCTCTTGCAACGGTGAAGCTGGCGCGCGTGAAGCAGGCAAGCTTCGTCAGGAAGGACGTGACTATATCGTCAAAGATGGGGACGTGATTCTATTTCGCTTCAACGTCTAATGACGCACTAAGACGACTCCTGGGCGAATGTAAGCCGGAAATTTTCGCCCTGTTCGATCGGATCTACGAGCCTTCCACTAAACGGAATACGATTTCCCGCACCGATTTCACCCTCGTCCAAGTTGAAAAACTCATGCTGTAACTCGCGGCCGTCACCATCTAGGATTGCCATACGCACCGGAGGAATCACCTGATTCGCTCTCGAGAGGTTGACTATTTCCCCTTCGACCACCAAAACGAATGCACCACCTTCGCGCTGCCAGTCCAAGGTGACGTCTTTGAACTCAAGGCCAAGGTCCTGATCGACGGCTAAGCCTACGGACTGATAGACCGCGGCAGTCGCGGGGAACTTTCCGACGATGCCATTTCGGCCGATGATCGCACTGACGAGCAGCAAGACCACGACACCAACGCCAAGCAGCCAACCGGCCGGCCTTCGGGACGAACGTTGTACAGCTTCGGAAGGGTCAGCTATGGGACGTCGCATGCTTTCGGTACTAGCCGACGCTGCTACCGCAGCTTGGACCTGTTCTCTCGGCGTTGCCTCAGCGGGCGGCGCGAGTTCGAGGTCATCGAGACCCGGCTCCTCGGCTGGTGGCTGGACCTTCCAGCGATGGCCGCAATTCGCGCAACGAACTTTGCGCGGCTTTTCCTGGAATGCTGCGGCATCAACGTGGTATCGACTGTTGCAGCTCGGACAAGTTAAGATCATAGCAGACCGGGCAAACGCCGTTCCCTTAACGGTTGAGAGTTAACTGGATTAATAAGCCGTAATGTGTAAACTCCACAATCGTTTCTTTTACCACCGTCCCGATTGTCGGCGCTATGCTGCAGCTTGAACAGATTGCCATGCGCTATGGCGAGGGGCCTGAGGTCCTGCACGATATCAACCTCACGCTCGAGCGTGGTGACTTTATCTTCCTGGTCGGTCCCAGTGGAGCCGGGAAGACATCCCTCATGCATATTATGGGCTTGATCCATACGCCCTCAAGAGGAAGTTTCCGAATTTTCGGCCGTGACGTCGTTGGATTTAATCGTGACGACCTCAGCGAAGCAAGACGACGCATTGGCATGATGTTCCAAGACTTCAGGCTGATCAACCATCTTACCGCCTTTGATAACGTTGCATTGCCGCTCAGGATTGGCGGCGCGCGCGAGCGAGAAATCAAAGAACTCGTCTATGAAATGCTTGAATGGCTCGGCTTAACTGATGTTATGGACGCCAAACCGCCGAGCCTGTCAACAGGGCAGCGGCAGATAGTGGCTGCGGCACGTGCCGCGATTTCACGGCCGAATCTGCTGCTCGGCGACGAGCCCACCAGCAATATCGATACCCAACGGGCACGACGTTTGATGCGTCTGTTCACCGAGTTATCGAAAGAGGGAACGACGGTCGTCTTGTCGACCCACAATGACGAGTTGATCGATCGCTATCCCCATCCTGTCTATCACCTGGAAAAAGGCCGCCTGACAGGGCAAACGAGAGCGCCTACGCAGCTCGCGGCGGCGGATTAACGGGAACAAATGTCGTGCGCAGTCTCGATCTGCCTTTAGACCAGACGGCCGTCAGTCGATTCCTTCCTTGGATCATGGCTGCCCTTCTCTATCTTGCGGTGGTCGCTCTTGCCGTCGCGGCACTCGCTGATGGCGCGCTGCAGCTGTTTGACCAACGGGAAAAAATGGTCACCGTTAGCCTACCAACGGCGGGCATCTCCGAAGACGGCGATCGGGACGTCGCCAATGTTCTCAAGGTTCTGAAAGAATCGAGGGAGGTGGTGTCGGCGACGGTGGTCGGCGATGATGAATTGCAGAGTTTAATCGAACCCTGGCTCGGTGAACGGCGGGACGATGAGGACATCCCATTGCCTCGCCTGATCGATGTCACTGTCGACCCGATCGGTCAGCCGGATCTAAGGGCGCTGGAGCGTCGTCTGCGCGAGATCGTGCCTGATGCGACAATCGGGATTCAAGAAGCGGCCGAAGACCGGGTCGAGCGTCAGGCCAGTTTTTTCCGGGTCGTTGGCGTTGCGCTGGGCGGCATGCTGCTCATCAGCGCATTGGTCATCGTTATGGTGATCACCAGCCTTAGTCTCGCCATGCACGACGATACCGTCACGCTGCTTCGCTATATGGGCGCTCAGGACGGTTATCTCGCTCGCCAATTCGAACGCTACGCTCTGCAAAGCGGTCTCAAAGGAGCGATCATCGGTTTTTTTGCCGCCATGGCGACGGTCTTGGGCGCTCTCTATAGCTTTCAGAGTCTCGAGCTTACCAGCACCATCCGACTTGGCCTTCGTCCCGTCGATTGGGTTTTTCTTGCCTGCGTTCCCGTGGTTGCGGCGTTGCTCTGCACACTGATGGCGAGGCTTACGGCCCTATGGAATCTCGGACGCATGGCCTGATGGTTGAGGCTGGCCTCATTCTTCGACCGAGCCAGTGATCCGTTCGCTTCTCTTCAACGCAGCATTCTGGCTTTGGGGACTGGTGATGGCGCTGGTTGCGTTGCCGATCCTCCTGAGGCCCCGCGAAGCCATGGTTCGCCATGCAGAGCGCTGGGAGCGAGGCATCCAGGCGTTGCTAACAACGCTTATCGGTCTCGACTACCAAATCCTAGGCGATGAGCATCGTCGATGCAGCCAAGTGATCTACGCCTTCAAACACCAATCTGCCTGGGACACCATCACCACCCATCTTCTTGTCGACGATCCCGCCATCGCGCTCAAACAGGAACTCACGAAAATTCCGATCTTCGGTGCATGTCTGCTTCATGCAGGCATGATCAAGATCGACCGTGGTCAGGGAACCAAAGCACTGCGCTCTTTGATTGCGGGCGGCAGAAAGGCGATCGACCGTGGTTCGCCGGTCGTCATTTTCCCTGAAGGGACACGCTCCCCGCCCGGCGTGACACGTCCCTATCACCCCGGCGTTGCGGCGCTTTACAAGCAGCTCTCCTTGCCTGTCGTACCGGTTGCCCTGAACTCCGGTATGTTTTGGGGCCGTCGAGCTTTTGCAAAGCGGCCAGGCACGATCTTGGTCGAATTTCTCGAACCGATCGAGCCAGGCTTGGATCGCAAGATCTTTATGGCCGAGTTGGAGCGGCGCATCGAGACTGCGACAGAGCAGCTCGTTGAGCGCGCGAAGGCAGATTTCGGCTGACCCTGGGCTGGCCAGAGCTTGACGCGTCCCCGCTTCCTCCCGTTTCTTTATGGAACAAATCAAATCACAACAATCCTTGGAGGCTACCGCCATGCGTTCGACATCCACCGCCTTTGCTTGCCTGATTGCTTCAGGTCTCATCGCCACTCCCGCGCTTGCCATCGATCTGAGTGAGAGTGTCGACATTGCTAAGCCGGCGGCTGACGTGTGGGGGGCCCTTGAAGACTGGTGCTCGATCTCGGCCTGGCACCCGGTCATCGCAGAATGTGAAGCCTACGAAGAAGGTGGAAAAACAATGCGGAAGCTCACCACTGGTGACGGTGGCGTTCTGATTGAAGAGCTGACCGGCCGGGATGATGATGGGATGTCCTTTTCCTATATCATCGTCGAGAGTCCGCTGCCGATTGCTGATTACGCTTCGACCATGGAGGTGCGTGGGAATGGCGACGGTGCGACGGTGACGTGGTCCAGCACTTACAGCGCCAATGGTGTCTCCGATGACGAAGCCTTCGAGCTGATGACTGGCGTTTACCGAGCAGGCCTGGATCAGCTCAAGGCTCAGCTCGGACAGTAGACGTTGGGTTAGGCTCGAGCTGGTGCTTCACGTTGTGCCCGGAGTGCCCCGTTGAGCGCGTCGGCAAGGCTCGCGCGCTCTTGTTGGGTAAGAAAAGCACCGATTGCCAGCTCGTTGCCGTGGGAGCGGATGAGGAGGCGGCGATTTTCGAGAATCACCTGCACCCAGGCTGTCTCGAATCGCCACTCCTTGCTCTTACCGTTCGGTAGGACGCGGCGGACATTCAGGCCGCATGCGTCGACGCGAATGAAATCCGCGCGGGACGAATCGCGAAAGCTCCAGCGAAACGCCAAATAGAGCAAGAACACGTCGAGCCCGAGAAACCCTGAGACAGGCCAAGCACCGGCGAGTGCAAAGGCACCACCAACAAGAACGCTTACGACAATGATCGCGCCCATGAGGATGGTAAACCCTTTGCCGCCAAGCGAACGGTTCGGGTAAAGCACGGCCTGGAAGACAGGCGGTCCTTCAGCGCTGTTGGCGAGCATGGTCATCTCTTGATCATATAGAAAGAGATTACTCAATGACCAACAAATCAGGTCAACCCCTTGAAAAAGGTACTATAATACTGGCTGCTTGATCGGTTTGCTCGATCACTTTATCCAAGCGTAAGTTTCCTCTCGTCGAAAGCCACATCATGAAACGGGATCAGATCAATACCCTCTTCAGCCGGCTCGCCGTTGCCAATCCGGCGCCAAAGACTGAGCTCGACTACACGAATCCCTTTACCCTCCTAGTGGCCGTTGTCCTATCCGCCCAGGCAACAGATGTCGGCGTTAACAAAGCAACCAAGAACCTGTTTGCCCTTGCTGACACGCCCCAAGCGATGCTGGCCCTGGGCGAAGACAGGGTGCGTGATCTCATTAAGACGATCGGACTCTATCGCAATAAGGCAAAGAACGTGATTGCGCTTTGCCGGCAACTGATTGAAGAGCATGGCAGCCAGGTGCCCAGGAGCCGGGACGCTTTAGAGCGCCTCCCCGGCGTTGGACGAAAGACCGCAAGTGTCATCCTGAATGAAGCCTTTGGCGAACCGACGATCGCCGTTGACACGCATGTCTTTCGTCTGGCGAACCGTACAGGCCTTGCCCCCGCCAAAACTCCGCTAGCCGTCGAGAAAAAGCTTGAAGAAGCCGTACCTAAGGAGTACGCGCGCGGTGCTCATCATTGGCTCATCCTCCATGGTCGCTACGTCTGCCTCGCGAGACGACCGAAATGTGCGGCCTGCATCATCAACGATGTCTGCCGCTTTAAGGAAAAGACCGCTTGAACCTTCGACGGTGCTGGTCATGTGATCACCCGACACACTCGCGCATTGGGTCGCTGAACGACGCATTTAGTCACGCCGCCCTTGCCTGCGGCGTCACGTCCTTCAAAAATCACCACCAACATGTAGCCGGGCTGCACGCCCTAGTCCTGAAGCTTGACCAGTTCGGCCGGTAAGTGAAGCAGCATGCGACATGAGGTGCTTCGATCCAGCAAGGTTGCCGGGGTCTTCGCCATGGACGATTAACGCCGCGTTGCGGCGATGATGACGACAATCCCGTTGACGGCTATCGACGCATCAACGGGTACTCGCCATGTTGGCAAATGAATCCGACCGCGCCATGTCCCAGAACTTTGCAAAGGCAGGGTGGTGAACGCGGCCGTGAGTGAGATCTCCCGCAGCCAACCAGTCATATTGGCTGGCGGCGGATCGCACCTCCCGACTGTTGATCCGAATCATGAGGTGATGCGGTGTGAATTCAGATGGATGCTGGAGGCCACAGGCTTCAACCACCTCGCGGAGCGCACGCCGGGTATTGGCGTGGAAATTGGTGACACGTTTATGCTTTTCCTTGACGACGAGTGCGCGGTAGCGACCAGGGTCTTGTGACGTCACCCCTGTGGGACAGGCACCGGTATGGCATGTCTGGGCCTGGATGCATCCGATAGCGAACATAAAGGCACGCGCCATATTGCATCCATCTGCGCCCAGCGAGAACGTGCGGGCCACGTCAAAGCCGCTGACCAACTTGCCTGAAGCGATGAGCTTGATACGGTCCCGAAGTCCGAGGCCGACAAGTGTATTGTGAACCAACATTAAACCTTCGCGAAGGGGAGCTCCGGTATGATCAGCGAACTCCACTGGGGCTGCACCCGTCCCGCCCTCCGAACCGTCGACTGTGATGAAGTCGGGCATGATATCTGTCTCGATCATTGCCTTCGTGATGGCGAACAGCTCCCAGGGATGACCGACGCAAAGCTTGATACCGATTGGCTTGCCGCCGGACAGCCGCCGAAGTTCATCAATGAACGCGACAAGCTGCAGCGGCGTGGAAAACGCGCTATGTCGTGAAGGGCTGATACAATCAACGCCGACGGGCACGTCCCGCGCTTCGGCGATGAACTCGGTGACCTTGGAACCGAGCAAAATGCCACCATGACCGGGCTTTGCCCCTTGGGACAGCTTGATCTCGATCATCTTGACCTGATCGGACATGGCTTGTTCGGCGAAGTTGTCCGGACAAAAGCGTCCCTCTTGGTCACGACAACCGAAATAGCCACTGCCGATCTGCCAGATGAGATCACCACCATGCTCACGGTGAAAGCGTGAGATCGATCCTTCACCGGTGGTATGAGCAAAGCCACCTCTCTTGGCGCCCAGGTTCAGGGCGAGGATGGCATGGGGCGAAAGAGCGCCATAGGACATACCCGAGATGTTCAGGATCGAGCTGCAATAGGGCTTCTTGCAGTCTGGACCGCCGATTGTCGTACGAAAATCGGCGTTCTCGACCTGGGACGGAGAGATCGAATGGTTGATCCATTCATGGCCAATTTGGTGAACGTTGAGGAGTGTACCAAAGGGACGTAGGCCCTCCATGCCTTTGGCACGGCGATAAACCAAGGCGCGCTGTTCCCGCGAATAAGGAACCTCTTCGTGATCGCTCTCAAGAAAATACTGACGGATCTCGGGCCGGATACCCTCAAGCATGAACCGTAATCGAGCGATGAGTGGATAGTTCTTGAGGACGGCGTGATTGACCTGCAAGAGATCGTAAAGGCCGATGGCGGCGACCAAGATCCCGACGCCAGAAATGATGCCGCCGAGATAAGGACTGGCCCGTGCGATGAAAAGACCAAGGGGAACGCACAGAACGACCAGCCAAAACGGGACATACCGAAGATACCGCATGCCATCCTCCCCATCCGCATTAGGGCTCTGACCGCACGATGTGACCTTGTCATGGTGTGCGTGCTGGTCTGCCTCTTATCCTTAGAACCGGGCGTTCCAAGGCTTTGACAATCAGACTATCACGTGCTCGCCGGTTGCGATCAACCGCTGTCGAAAGATCGTTGGCGACGATGAGCTCAAGAGAAGGCGCTGAGAGACCGTGATCTGGAGATCATGTTGGTTGTCGATCGCCATTGGCAAATCGACGCTTTCACAACGGCAAGCACTGGTCCAGGCTCTGTTCGACGAAGGGGCAGCCGCCGGATCGCTTCTCTTGAGAAGAACGGTCCGGCCGACCAACGTGACCCTCCAGAGCTTCTGCCGCTCCGCCCTTAGCGCAAGCCAGAGGCAGTAGCACATGACGAGTACGACGAGCGTGAACGGAACGCCCGTCGATACCGCAGCTCCCTGAAGTGCGGCGAGACCGCCGCCAAGCAGGAGCGCGATCGCCACCAACCCTTCGAGTGTGCACCAAAACACGCGTTGGATGACCGGCGCATTCATCTTGCCACCTGCGGTGATGGTGTCGATCACCAGCGATCCTGAGGCTGATGAGGTGACGAAGAAGATGACGATCAGAATTAACGAAATCGGCGCGATGATCGAATAAAGTGGGTAGTCCTCCGGCGGGCCGAAAAGTGCCATTTTAGGCTCATAGGCGTCGACCACGACCGCCGTAATGCCTTCACCACCGCCGGCATTGATCATGTCGATCGCGGCACCGCCGAATGTGGACATCCAAAGTGCGCATACCAGCGTCGGCGCGATCAACGCACACAGCACGAATTCACGCACCGTACGGCCCTTGGAAATCCGGGCGATGAACATGCCATCAAACGGTGACCAGGCGATCTACCAGGCCCAGTAGAAGGTCGTCCAACCATGGAAGAAGCCGGTATCTTCACGTCCAAACGGGCTGGATAGTGCGGGCAGTAGCGCGACATAGTCGACCATGACCTGGCCATAGCGCGTCAGAGCTGTCACGACACCACTCATGAAGAGGACAAAGATGAACAGCGCCACGGCCATGATCATGTTGATCTCGGAGAGACGCTTCACGCCTCTGTCCATGCCGAGCATCATCGAGCCCAGTGCCACCAACGTGATGCCGATAATGAGGAGGACCAACACCATGTTTGACGGATCGATTCCGGCAATCACATTCAGACCTGCTGCGATCTGCTGCGCACCGAAACGCCTCACCCTTTAGACTCACGCTAGCCGAGGTCAACGTTTGCGGGGGCACGTTCCTCAAGGTAGAAGCGGTCTTTACCGCCCGCCATCGGCGTTGATGCGCGTCTCCGTGTTGCGGATCGGAACAGGCCTGCAATGAGTTCGCAGCCGTTTGAGCCTGAACCTGCGTGTCAATGCGCTCCATCGAATTCCCACGATCGCATAGACCTGCTAGGGACCATGATGCCTTGCAGGGTGGCAGGCGCCTATACGTCTCTCCTCTCAATTGGAGAAAGGACCCAAGAACGTGTTGTCCAGGCAGGTCGATCAACAAAGGCAGGCATCGATGGATGATGGCGCAGCGATAAGGCCACAGTCTTGTCTGTTGAGATCGTCTTTCTCCGTTGCCGTTCGGCTTCCCATGACGATTGTGGCGTCATTGAAAGCCAAGTCGACGTTGCTTGCGCGCTGGCCCGCACCCATTGGGTTGAACATGGTCACGGCATCATGATGACTCCGACCTCCTCTCGATCCCCTGCTGAACCGATCGACCTTCTCGACCACGCCGAGATCGACGAACTGTTTTCCCGACTACGAACTGCCTTTCCCTCGAAGCGCAATGATATAACGGTCAAGGATGACCTGGTGGCGTTTCGTAGCCTCGTCGCATGTCTTCTGTCCGCCCAGAGCCTGGATAGGAACACCGCGAAGGCGAAGGCAGCCCTGTTCGCTCTCGCCGACACGCCCTCGGACATTCTTGCTCTTGATGAGACAGCCATCGCTGCCGCAATCCGGCCAGCCGGTCTCTACAATATGAAGACGCGCAACCTAAAGCGACTTTGTGCGTTTTTGATCGACGAGCATGATGGCAGCGTGCCACGTGATCGAGCCGGGTTGATGCGACTGCCAGGCATTGGTCGGAAATGTGCCGATATCATGCTATCATTTTCGTTCGGCCAGCCGGTGATCGCGGTCGATACCCATATTCATCGAGTCGCCAATCGGATCGGATTGGCGCGTGGCCGCAACGAGGCGGAAACGGCGAAGTCGCTAGAAGCCCGCGCATCACATTGGGCGGGACGTGCAAGCCATATGTGGCTTTTGCGGTTCGGCAAAGCGGTTTGCCGTGCGCGATCGCCCAAATGCTCGGGATGCTTGCTGCATGACCTCTGTCGGTATGAGCTCAAAGCAACGCCTTGAGCTTCCATAGCTCTGCACAGTGATCATGTTTTGTGAATGTGGTACGGGCGGAAGGGGTCGAACCTCCGACACCGGCGGTGTAAACGCCGTGCTCTACCACTGAGCTACGCCCGCATCAGCATGCCTGAACACTAGGCTGAGAGACGAGACAGGGCAAGCCATGCCGTGACATCGTTTTTAAGGCTTGCGCATGTTGAAGGGCGATGCTTGTCTCGGCGCGATTGCAGCCACGGCAAGGGTTGGTAGTGATGTCGCTCTTGAACATCGATGCCTTTCGCGAAACGCCGCTTCAGATGGAGCCGTTTGAATTCCTGACGGTGCCGGGATTTGTCAAACAGGAACGAATCAAAGAGATTCTTGCTGACTATCCCAAAGTCGAGAAAGGCGGTAGCTATCCTCTGGTCGCGCTTGACTACGGTCCTGTCTTCGATGCGCTTTGCCAAGAATTGCAAGGCGACGCACTGCGTCACGCGTTCGCCGAAAAATTTGACATGGACTTGTCGAAACGGCCAACGACACTCACGGTACGCGGTCGGTGCCGGCCAAAGGATGGCCAAATCCATACCGACAGCGATAGTAAACTGATCACGGTGCTGGTCTATCTGAACGAAAATTGGGATTCTGATGGCGGGCGGCTTCGTTTGTTGCGATCAGGCGACAGCCTTGATGATCCAATCGCTGAAGTCCCGCCGAATGCGGGCTCGATGGTTTGCTTCAGAAATCGAAAAAATGCGTGGCATGGGCATGGTTCGTTCGATGGCATAAGGCGCGTCTTGCAGCTCAATTGGGTGACCGATGCTGCCGCAGTTCGTCAATCCGAACGGCGTCATCGACGTTCCGCGTTCTGGAAAAGACTGAACCCGTTCCGTCGCGCGGCATAGTCGGTGGCTAAAACCCGATGCGATCAAGTGTGATTCTTGAGCCGAAGGGAGAGGACCCTTGGCGTCCAGAGAGAGCGCTTGGACAAAGCAGGGCCTTCGGCCACGAAGGGCTGAACGCGCCATCGATGATAGGCAATCTGTCCTGATGGCAGGATGTATTGGCTGTCGTCCAACCCATTACTCCATGGTTTCATCAAAGAAACTCAGCTGTCGTTCCTCACCGGTCGGCTCGAAGCCCGAAAGGGAGATGCCGATCAAACGGACGGGCATAGTGGGCGGTTCTGGATGTTCGATTAACCAAGAGGCCAGTCTCATCAGCTCATCGGCACCCTGTATGGGCCGATCAAGCGTGCGCTGGCGCGTGTTAATCGAGAAATCGCGATATTTCAGTTTCAGCGTCGCCGTTCGGCCTTGGCATTCGGCGGCGGACGCTCGAGCCGCCACACGCTGAGCGAGAGGACTGAGACGCGCGAGCAGATCCGTTGTTTCGATCAGATCCGACTCGAATGTGGTTTCGGCACCAATGGATTTATGGGGACGGTTGGGTTTGACTTCGCGCTCATCCAGCCCGCGGGCGATGCGGTGGTAGTAGCGTCCGGTCTTGCCGAAGAGGCGAACAAGTTCTTCTTCGGAACGGTTGCGCAGATCGAGGCCGGTCTCGATGCCTGCGACCTTCATTCGTTTCGCGGTTACAGGACCAACGCCGAAAAATCGCTCAATTGGTAATTTAGCGATAAAGGCGTCCGCTTGGTCGGGACGGATCACCGTTAACCCGTCCGGTTTTTCTAGATCGGAAGCGATCTTGGCGAGAAACTTATTGAAGGAGACACCTGCTGACGCGGTCAGGCCAGTAGACGCTTTGATTTCAGCCTTAATGGCAGCAGCAATATCCGTTGCAATTGATCCGCCCGTTTTGGGCTTGGTGACATCCAAGAAAGCCTCATCCAGTGCGAGAGGTTCGACAAGATCGGTGTAGGTGGAAAAAATCTCTCGGATCTGACGGCTCGCGGCCTTGTAGGCTTCAAAGCGCGTCTTGACGAAGATGAGTTCTGGGCAGAGCCGTCTCGCTTTGAAGCCTGGCATCGCAGACCGTACGCCGAATGTTCGCGCTTCATAGCTTGCCGCCATGACAACGCCACGATGCCCGCCGCCGCCCACGGCCACTGGCCGGCCGCGTAAATTGGGGTCATCGCGTTGCTCAACCGAAGCGTAGAACGCATCCATGTCGATATGGATGATTTTGCGCATCAGCTCGCTTGGCTCCTTAGCTCGCTATCGCGTCTCGACTTCCTTGAGCAATCACTCTACTAACCGAGTTCATACACTTCCAGGATGGGGGCGCCTTCGGCATTGAGGCGGTAGCGTCGCCCCGTTGTTTGACGCTGGTAGCAGTTACGGAAGGCATGGCGGCATCACGATCCTTCACCTGCCCCAATTGTGGCGCTGAGCTGGAAGCACGCTTGCAGTCAGCAAAACTCGTTGCTTGCAACTATTGCGACAGTAACGTCTTCCTTGAGGATGAATCCGTCCGCCTCGCTGGCAAGCAAGGTGTGATGGCAGACTACCCCTCTTTGATTCGCATGCAGGGTCAATACCGTTACCGTGGTTGGCAATTCATGGCGATTGGACGCGCCCGCTTCGATTATGGCCAGGGGTTCTGGGACGAATGGTGGGTGATGGGCAATGATGGTGAGGGCCGATGGCTCGCCGTCGACGAAGGGGATTTTGCGCTCGAAGAGCCGATTGAGATCGAGCAAACGCCGTCCCCGTTCGCTCTAACACCCGGCAGCAAGATCAGCCTTGCCGATGAAGAGCTCTATGTCACCGAGAAGGGCAAGGCGACCTGTCTGGGCGTTCAGGGTGAGTTGCCAGAAGCGCTCAGCATTGGCGATAGCTATAGCTACTTCCACTTGAGTGGCGCCGGCGGTCGGATTTACACGCTCGAAATCGATCGTGGTCGCAGTGAACTGCACCGGGGGCACTGGATCGATCCTTTCGAGATCGAAACGCTATGAGCGGACCTGTCAAGGCGATCAACTGTACGGCCTGTGGGGCGACACTGGATGTTCTCGGTGGTCACCGGGTGAAGAGTTTGATCTGTGGTTATTGCGGCTCGGTGATGGATCGCCATGCAGGTTTTCAGGTCCTGCAGCGGTACCGGGAGAAACCGGATCGACCTTTTGCGCCGATCGGCATCGGTATGACGGCGGACCTTAAGGGCGTCGCGTTCACGGTGATCGGCATGATTCAATATGTCAGTCACCAGTCTGGACCGGGCTGGGAAGAGACCTATGACTGGATCAGCTTCCAAGTCTATTCGCCAACCCATGGGTATGGTTGGCTTACCTGGAACAACGGACACTATCTCTTCAGCTACCGTACACGAGATATGCCCAACCCGGTCATGCCTGATGGCCTCTCCCCCAAAAGCTCCGTCAGGCTTGAAGGCCGTATTTTCAAGATGTTCGAGCGCTATCCCGCGACAATCGCCTATATTGAGGGCGAGTTTACATGGGTTGCCAAACGGGGTGAGCGGGTGCGGGTTGTCGAAGCCATCGATCCGCCCTTCATGTTTTCTTATGAACGCGGCGAGAACGCACTCGAATACTCGATGGGCGAGTATATGCCGGCCGACGACGTTCACGCCGCTTTTGGCATCGAACCGCCTGATCGGCCGCTGGGTATTCACCCAGCCCAGCCCTATGAGCCAGGTTCACTCATGCCCGCGCTTGGCAAGGTGGCGCCTATGTTCGTCATTGTTGCCGCGATCGCTTTCTTTGCCGTAACTGTCATCGGGGGCGGTCGTGAAATTGTGCGGTCCTCGATTGACGCACCGTCGACGTCCTCCTGGACGGTCCCGTTCTCCGTTAGCAACGCTGAACGACTGATCAAGATCGAGCTCACCTCACCCGTCATCAACAATTGGGTCTACTACGACATTGCGATCACCTCGGCGCAGAGCGGGGACGATGTTCTGTGGCTTGGTCAGGAAATCTCCTTCTATGAGGGGCGGGACAGTGATGGCTATTGGTCTGAAGGGTCGCACCGCGCCGACGCGTTGTTCAAAGTTCCTGCCTCAGGTGACTATGAAGTCGAGGTTAAGGCCTCTGAAGCAGGCGGCGCGATTCCAGCTCTGGAGATCCGTCTCTACGATCAAGTGATGGTCAAACGCTATGTGGTGGTCCTGCTGATCCTCGCAGGCCTCGCAGCACTCATCCCGACGTTACATCGGAAGAACTTCGAGAAAAAACGTTGGGCCGACGTTCTCGAGGACGACGATGACTAAGGTTGTCTTCATCGCTTTCACTGTGCTCACGCTCGCGGCTGGTTACATGACCGTCTACGGCATCGGTGCAGAAGACCGCAGTGTTGAGCGAAGCGTACGCGAGGGAAGTGCTGGCAACATCTTTTACCGCGGCGGGAAATAGCCGAAGAGCCTTCAATAGGAGAACGACATGGAAGCTTTTGCCAACATCCAAACCGCCGAAGTCGTTGCGACGGTGTTCTATACGTTTCTCGGTCTCGCGCTCTTCATCATGTCCTATTTCATCATCGACTGGCTATCGCCGATCGATCTTCACGAGGAAATGGCAGAAAAGGGTAATGTTGCCGTCTCCATCGTTATCGGCTCGGTGATGATTTCCTTGGCGCTGCTCATCGCCAGCATCATCCAATCGTGACATTTTGGCGGTCGTAGCTATTCGGTAACGTTTGGATGTATCTCGTGCGTTAATGCCATGGCCATGATCGAGCCGTTGGGAACATCAAGTCCGACTAGGACAACTGGGAATTACGTCCCATTATTGATCGGCACGTTTGTTATTGCCGTCTCCGGCCTGGTCTACGAGCTGATCGCGGGGACGCTTTCCAGCTATCTCCTCGGCGATAGCGTCTATCAGTTCTCGATCGTTATCGGTCTTTTTATGACCGCCATGGGGCTTGGCTCTTACCTGTCGCGTTTCATCATCGATCGCATCGAACAAGCCTTCGTTATGACCCAGATCGCGCTTGGTCTCATTGGCGGGTTGGCCGCTCTTTTCCTCTTTTTTGCCTTTGTCTATCTCGACAACTACCAGGCCTTTCTTTTCCTGATTTGCATTGCGATCGGCACGTTGGTCGGTCTTGAGATCCCACTGATCATCCGCATTTTGAAGCAGGAACGAACGCTCGAGATCAACATCTCGAATATTCTGACCGTGGACTATATCGGTGCGCTCGTCGCTGCTCTCCTCTTTCCACTCGTCTTGGTACCGACTCTCGGACTGATCAGTACAGGACTGGTTTTTGGAATCTTGAATCTCGCCGTCGCAGGCCTTGCGGCCGGTCTGTTACGGAAGCGAGTCGGCAGGACGCCAGTTGTGATCGTCGTCGCGAGCATCGCGGCGCTCGTGGTGGGGCTTGTCGTTAGTGAGCGTATGGTCAAGACGATTGAAGCGAAGCTCTATCATGATGAAATCATCTACGCCGAGACCACGCCTTACCAGCGCATCGTCGCGACTCATCAAAACGGGCATATCCGGCTTTTTTTGAATGGTGCCCTTCAGTTCGATAGCGTCGACGAACATCGCTACCATGAAACGCTTGTCCATCCGGCCCTGTCCTTGGCTCAGCGACCGGAGTCGGTGCTTGTTCTCGGTGGCGGAGATGGGATGGCGGTACGAGAGATTCTGCGCTGGCAAGATGTCGATACGGTAACCCTAGTGGACCTGGACCCTGCCGTGACAAAGTTGTTTCGGGATCATCCGGACTTGAGCGCCCTCAATGATCAGGCCCTCAATGATCTGCGCGTTTCGGTGATCAATCAGGATGCTTTCGAATTTCTCAACGCCGATGACGGCCTCTACAATGTTATCCTGATTGATCTTCCAGATCCTAAGAGTCCAAGCTTGTCGAAGCTCTACAGTCTTGCGTTCTACACGGCCGCGGCCCGTCGCCTCGCGCGTGACGGCGTGTTAGTGACCCAGGCGACGTCGCCGGTCTATGCGCGCGAAGCCTTTTGGAGCATCGCCTCGACTCTTGAAGCGGTGACCGATCCCTATCGTGACGGCAAAACGCTATCCGTGATTCCTTTTCACGCATATGTGCCAAGTTTTGGCGACTGGGGGTTCGTGATGGCATCGCCTGCGACGCTTGACTGGCAGGCGATCCGCCTACCGCGTGACTTGCGCTTTCTCAACGGACACATGCTTCCTGGATTGTTGCAGTTTCCACCTGACATTGAACGCCTGCCGGTGACGATCAATACCCTTCAAGACCATCCCCTGATTCGTTACTACAAACAGGGTTGGTCGCGTTACTTCCCTTGATGTGTCGACGCAGCAGCGACATGTTTCCGTCAGTCTTGGCGACAGAGATGATGCCGACAATTCCGCGTTAACCCCGTTTGAGATCGTCCGCGTGGATGCCGAAATGCCGATGAAACGCCTGCTCGCCTCGTCGTGTGATCGTCAGTGCGCGGCGCTCATCCGTCCGGCGCACCCAACCCTGATGAAGGCAGTGATTCCGAAGGAGCGTGCCAACCTTCCCGGCGAGATGAGGGCGGCGTTCACTCCAATCAAGGCATGGTCGACAGAACAGTCGTTGTTGCTTTTTGCTGGTAGATCGCGACGGTCGTGTAACGATTCCTAGGCTCTCCAAAAAAAGCCTCCCGTCAGCCGTGACGATGCCGGCATCTTCGGTGATCTCCAAGACGCCCTGTGTGATAAGCGAGTCGGCCAGCAAGACAGCAAGCCGCCCGGCCATATGATCGTAGCAGTCGCGCGCGGTTCGAAGAGCAGCACTTCTTGGGCCGGTTACGATCTTCACTGGTTTGGGTGACGTCGCCGCAGCTACACACATGATGCTCTCCAGCATGCGAGCGACATCGAGTGTGGCAAGGCGATGATAACGATGTCGTCCTTGCTTCACGACGGTGAGAAGCCCCGCCTCGGTCAAGCGAGCAAGATGGCCGCTTGCCGTTTGCGGCGTAACCCCTCCTGCCTTGGCAAGTTCAGTTGCTGTCAGCGCCCGACCATCGAGCAGAGCGTTCAGCATCGTCGCGCGCCCAGGATCGCCAACAAGGGCGGCTATTTCAGCAAACCGGGCCTGACTGGTCATCGCTGGTTCTCCCATCAGTCTTCTCAAACAAACGGGAATTCTATCAGCCCTGAAATGTCAACGTTTCGGCCGACATCGAAGCATCCAGAATCATGTGGGAACTAGGGTTGGACTGCGGACAAGAAAGGAACCCGTCATGACGACAGCACCCCCACTGAGATCGGCCTCGCTAATCCACCACCGCGAACATCGGTCTAGTCCGTGGTTTGCCCAATTGTGCCGATGGCATCGCAATTATCGGACCCGTCTCCAACTTGGCAATCTCGCGTGCGAGGTGCTTCGGGATGTCGGCCTTACAGAGGACGATCGCGACCTCGAAATGAAGAAGTGGTTCTGGCAAGCCTGATGGCAGGAATCACTCCCAAGCGGCGCATGAAAAAGGGAGCCAAAATTGGCTCCCTTCTCAAATCTCGATGGTGTGCTGCCTAGAGGCCTGCCGTCACCGATCGTCTCATGAATTCTTGATGTCCGAGTGGCTGTCGCTCAGTCGTGGACGACCAGATTCTCAGCCGAGGATTTGCCATTTCGTCCAGGCACAAGCTCGTATTCGACCTTCTGACCTTCACGCAAGCTTTGCAATCCGGCACGCTCCACGGCGGAGATATGCACGAACGCGTCATTCGACCCGTCTTCCGGTTGGATAAAACCATAACCCTTCGTCGGGTTGAACCACTTCACAGTTCCAGTAGCCACCGCTACTCCTTTCACTACGTCGTAACTACGGATCGTCAAAGACGCTCCGTCTGCCTGGTCATCTAGATGAGGTTGATTGCTCGCCGACGGACACTAGCGGCCACCAAACGAACGGCATCAAGATCAAACATGACCGATCGCCCCATAATTTGAGCGATCCGACAAAATATGCAAGGCTTTCTCGACTTATGAGCGTGAAAAACTGCGACAATATGTCAATTTCGCCCTGGATTTCTAGATTTTCGCCTCTCGTGGCGGCTGGACATTCTGTGCTTGACCTTGCGGCAGGTCGTGGTCGTCACAGTGCTTGGTTTTTGCAACAGGGCCACCCCGTCACGGCTGTTGATCGCGATGTCGCCTCACTTAAGGCACGACGAAGTGCTATGAACTCCGCTATGCGCTCGCAGTTCGAGATCATTGAGGCGGATCTAGAAGACGGTTCAAGCTGGCCTCTTGCCGACCGACGATTTGATGCCGTGATTGTGGTCAATTATCTCCATCGACCGCTTTGGCCGTCAATTTTGAGTGCTATCGCACCGGGCGGACTGCTGATCTATGAGACCTTCGCCGTCGGTCAGGAGGCGCTTGGTAAACCTCGTAATGCGAACTTTTTGCTTAGGCCCGGCGAATTGCTCCAGGTGGTCGGTGACCAATTGCACATCGTTGCGTTCGAACAGGGTTTGGTTGGGACAGGGCAAGATCAGGCCGTCAAGCAACGCCTTGCGGCAATCGATGCTCTGAGACCGCAATTATTGTCATCGAGCTAGTTGCGTTGAGATCTTGGCAAGATCCTCGGTCGACGCCTAAATTGGACACCGCATTCATGACCCATTCGACCGAACGGAGCCTGTCTTGATTGATCTCTATACCTGGAGCACGCCGAATGGCCGCAAGGTCTCGATTATGCTCGAAGAAGTGGGGCTCCCCTATGAAGTCCATCCAATCGACATCACCGCAGACGATCAGTTCAAGCCAGACTTCTTGAAGATCAGCCCCAATAACAAGATACCAGCAATCATCGATCGGGATCATGGCTATGCCCTGTTCGAGTCGGGCGCGATTCTGATTTATCTCGCGGAAAAGACCGGAAAGCTTATGCCATCAGAACAGCTGGCTCGGATGGACGTCATGCAGTGGCTGATGTTTCAGATGGGTGGGGTTGGCCCGATGTTCGGTCAAACGCATCATTTTCATCGATTCGCGAAAGAAAAGGTTCCTTACGCGATCAATCGGTATGTCAGTGAAACGAAGCGGCTTTATGGCGTTATGGACAAGCGCCTTGGCGAAAAAGCCTACCTTGCCTCTGATGACTATACGATTGCTGACGTCGCGACTTGGCCATGGGTTTCGCGCTTCGAGTGGCATGCGCTTGATGACGGCCTCATGGGTTTTCCGAATGTGAAGCGATGGTATGAAGAGATCGCCGCCCGTCCTGGCGTTCAGCGGGGGTATGATGTACCGGCACGTGGCCAGGAGATTCCAAAGGCTTGAGCAAGCTCGAACACCCCGCGGTTCTTCGCGTTCAGGCCGTTCTCAAAGAGAAGGGCTCAGGTGCTGACGTCATTGAGCTCGCGGAGAGCGTGCCAACGGCTGAGGCTGCAGCCTCAGCTCTCGGCACAGAACTTGGAGCCATCGTAAAGTCTTTGGTGTTTACCATAGATGGCGATGCGGTGATGGCGCTGATTGCGGGAGATCGGCGCTGCGATACCAAGATGTTGGCTAACGCATTCGGTCGCACCGGGTTAGTGACGCGTCCCAACGCTGAACGGGTCCGCGAAGTGACTGGCTTTGCGATCGGGGGTGTCGCTCCGATTGGTCACCCCAAACCGCTCGCCACGGTTGTAGATGATAGCCTTGCGCGGTTCGAGACCGTCTATGCTGCTGCAGGACACCCCCACTGCGTCTTTCCGACCACGGCCCTGGAACTCAGCCTCCTAACGGGTGGCGCCATGGCGAAAGGGCTTAGCACCACCTGAGATAAAGCATTTCACGGTGCCAACCAGCATGCGACCTCGATTGACATCCTGTTCATCGGTTCGGTAGAACGGGGGCATCTTTGGAGGGGTGGCCGAGAGGCTGAAGGCGCCGGTTTGCTAAACCGGTATACTGGGAAACCGGTATCGTGGGTTCGAATCCCATCCCCTCCGCCAACGCCGCATTATTTGTGGCCTCTCATCACCCCCCGACGCCCGCCTATTTCTGCCTTAAGTTAATTCATTGGCTCGACCCAATGGATGGTGGTGCCGTCTATCGACGCGCCTTTAGCGGAGATAGGTATCGACAATTTGGGGGCGAAAATGGCCCAGCTCTTGGGACAGGATCAGCTTGGCTTTCTGTTCGGTTAGGCCAAGCGCTCGAAGTTCATCGAAGCGTGCGTGCGCATAGCTGTGGCGAAGGCCATGTGCGCCGCGCGACAAGCCAATCTCTAGCAGCGACCCTCTTGAAAAACTATTCGACCATGCGAGACCACCGCCAATCATGTAGTAGCTTCGATAATGGATGCCGCGATCCGTTATCGGACGGGGGTTTTCCAGGCGACGCGCCTCCAAATTTTCAGCAAGCTTCGACGAGAGCAATACCTCCCTTGCTAACCCTCCCTTGCCCGTCACGACGTAGCGGACCCCTTGACGTCCTAAAAAGCGATCAGACCGCCAACTCCGAGATGAAGAGGGCGCATCCTCATCACTTCGCCTCAACGTCAAAAGCTCGTGGGCTCGCAAACCGGCTTCGTAGGCGATTCGCGTTGCCAACCTACTCGGCTCAGATTGACGCATTGCAATCCGCTCAACCTCATCTCGGCTGTATTGACGGCTTTCTTTCGGAGGTGCTTCGAGAGAGGTCACTGACGGAAGCTTGCCTGTCACGAATTGCATCGCGATCCGGTCGTTATGAAGTTGCTTTTGCCCAATGCCCGACGAACGTCGCTGGTCGAGATAGGCCTGCGCCATCTCGCGTGTCAGGTGATCAAGCCGTCTGATTCCGTGATGAACACGCGCCCATTTTCCCGCCAGTGTCAGTGCTTGACGATAACGATGAAACGTCGACAACGATCGAATCTTGGACGAGGCGTCACCACGAGCCTTCGCTCTGTGGCGGCTCGACAATTCAAGATGACGGCCAACTAACAAGCGTTCTGCTTGCGTCTTCATGTTCTTTGCCATGACCTAACTCCATTTTTTCAACAGTAAGAAACCCTCCTTACGGAGGCCGACCACCGCAAACGACGGCGATCAAACTATCAGCACTCTCGAGGCTGACTTCCGACCGAGTTCAAAGGATCGGCATTCCAGATTGAGAATCTCCTTGCTGAGACCCGGCATTGAACAAGCGTCCCTTTTTAGTGAACGCGGCTATTCATGTTGAAGGATGCGCATGAGCTACTCCTTTCGATTAAGCGTGCGGGGGTGAAACCTCGCAGCACGATTTTCCAGAAGACACGCGATGACGCGTGCGGCTTAGAGCTGTGCGGAACAATAAAGCGCTTGGCGCTCGGAATGGCCGCAATTCGGCCCGGCAGGAGCTGGGCTTTTCAAGTAGAAGGCAAAGATCGTTGAGGACGATCTCTTGAGCATCATTCGCAGTCTTGGACTGCTACAGCCTTCGAGGATGCTCTCTTTAGACAGTGGACTTGATCCAACTGTCGAAGCAACGCCAACCAGTGTAAGCGCTCGGAACTAGATGCGGAGGGAAAAACGGTCCAACAGCGTGGTCCGCTTTCCTATTGACACGTCTTTTGGGAACAAGGCGCTCCAGCTTAGAGCATTCTATCCGCGGAACGACGATGGCGATCAGCCCGTTCTGTGGGGTTGACGGCGCGCAGGGGGCTGAGATTCGTTTAAGCTTCAGCCGATCGAACCGACGCCTTGTATCGGTCTCAGCACCATCCGTGACCGGATGAACGTCCAGCCTCATCCGCTGATCGGATCGGGTTCTAAAGGCCGTGTTGATCGGCGCATGGCGAGGAGAAATCCACCCCTTGTTGGTCCACGATCGATTGTTCCCTGAGATGAGGCAGCAATATAGCAGCGATTTGGCAGGTGAACGCTGTTTGAGCTTCAGGCGCAACATGATCTTCAGTATCGCCGACGTCATCGTAATCCATCACCACCGGTGTTGCCGTCAACAAGTTCAACCCCAACCCTTCAATGATTGGGTTGGCTTTTTGATGAAAGCGTTTCACCTCATCCATAAAGGGACGGGCGATGGGACCGTGAGCGTAAAAGCAATGAAGGCTGTAGTCGTCACAAAGCGCAGCCAGCCGTTCAAGATATTTCACTTTCGAGTCGTTGATATGGCGCAAGTGCATATGTTTACGCATGTAGTGCTCAGGGTTGTTAATGCTGAAGACCTCATCCCTAATTGACGGTCTTTGAACCGCGTTGGATGTAGGTTGTGAGGCCAAGGCCGTCTCTCGGTCGAGAAACGGCCATTGCAGATCTCCGGTCTTTTTCATGCGGCGACGCCAGTTTTTGTACCATTTTTTAAAGTTCTGCGCCGATGTCAGATTATCCTTCACCGATATCATGACGTCGAAATCGGTAAGCAGACGGGTGGGCTCTCTATCGCTTGCTAGAAAGTAGCCGAAGTCCGACGTCTCACGCCCGAGTGTATCCGACGTGTGCATGATCAAAACGACATCTGGAGGTTGCCGCTCGACCAGCCTCTCCAATAGGGCCAATGAGCCCGCATAGCCCCAAAGGCCCGTTAGCGGCAATCGCTTCACCGAGTGTCCTGTGAGTTGGGAGAAGAGTTCTTCGTCAACTGCCGCGTTCAACGTGCTGTCGCCGAGAAGAACAAGATCGGCGGGCTCACTCTGCTCGACCCGAGCAATTTGATGGTTAAGAACGTCAGAACTCGGGGTCTTTCGATGAACCAAGAAACCGATGGCGTTGACGGTTACGACCGCGGCAAGCGGTAGCAGCATGACAACCAAGAACAGGCAGATATAGGTTCTAAGTGATCTCATTCTTGAGCGTCATCTCTTCATGCTAAAACTGGAAATAGAGAAAAGGGCTGACCTTGCTGATTCCAAGGACTGCAGCGCCAGCGATGAGCCCAGATAAAACAGCCCAACCTGCGGTCGGCCGCCAAGTGATGGATGGACCGTCTTTCCAGAGGGAGCCAAGCGAAGATCCATGGGCGGAGATGACGGTGCCGGAACCGATAGCCGGTCGATAGCGCCTCATGATTTGGAGGCTGTTTGGCATGAACCACACGATCGCGAGGCCAACAGCCAGCCAAATCAACATCTCAGCGTCTTTGAACATGGATAGGCTATGCTCCTTTAAGAGTTGCTCATGGGCACCGGCCATAGCCGATAAGACGAGCCAGGCATCGGCGAGGCTATCGGCACGGAAAAAGACCCAGGCGACGAGAACAGCAAGAAATGTCAGGCCGGGCCCGATCAGCCTGCCGACAATGCTAAGAGGGGCTAGAACTTGGCCGCGTGCGGTGAGTGCAATCCAACCGTGATTGATAATGAGGTAGAGGCCATGAAGGCCACCCCAAATCACGAAGGTCCATCCTGCACCATGCCAAAGGCCACCTAAGAGCATCGTGATGATGAGGTTGAGATACCGGCGAGGTGTGCCGCGCTGATTACCGCCAAGCGGAATGTAGAGATAGTCTTTGAGGAAACGCGAGAGCGTAATGTGCCAACGTCGCCAGAAATCAGAGATGCTTTTCGCTTTATAAGGGGAGAAAAAATTCATCGGGAGCCGGATGCCAAAAATCCGTGCAATGCCGATGGCCATATCGCTATAGCCGGAGAAATCGAAATAGATCTGCAGGCCATAAGCCAGGCTACCAGACCAGGCCTCTGCTGCACTTGGTTGGTATCCGAAGCTGACCGCCTCGAAGAGTTGATCGGCATAGACTCCAAACTGATCGGCAAGCACGATTTTTTTGAAGAGGCCAAAGGCGAACAAAGTGAGGCCAACGGTCACGTTGAGGGTGGTTTCAGACGGCTGATGGTCCTTCGAGAATTGCGGCATCATTTCCCGATGATGAACGATCGGGCCGGCAATCAATTGCGGAAAGAATGACACAAACAAAACATAGTCGCGAAATCCATGAGAGTTCACTTGTCCCCGAGCAACATCGACCAGGTAGGCTATTTGCTGGAATGTGAAAAAGGAAATTGCGAGTGGGAGAATGATGCCAATCGGCTCAAGATCAAAAGTGGGTAACTTGCTAATGGAACTGATGACAAAGTCTGTGTATTTGAAGATCGCAAGAAGAAGGAGATTAATGATGATTCCGAATGTCAGCCATCCGGTCTTTTGCTTCTTCGATGCGATAATGAGACCGACGATGTAATTAAATGTTATTGAGCCCAGAAGTAATGTCAAATGACTAACTGACCACCAAGCATAGAATACGATTGAGGCAAAAATGAGTGAATTGATACGGTGCTTGGCTGGAATGAAACAATAAAATGCAATCGCTGTAACAAGCAAAAATATCAAAAAGCTATGTGAAGCGAAAAGCATACAGGTGATGTTCCCCTGGACGGCGAGTGAATGATGTTCCTTCTGTTTTTCGAGAGCGAAGGGTTATCACACCGAAGTCAGTTCAAGTGCAAGGGGGAATTGTCCTAAGAGCTTATTCGTATGGCTCTTGAACATCGACAACGCAATACAGCTTTTGCGCCTTGGAGAGAAACGTAACGACGATCGATGGTGGGCGTGAAGGTCGGGCAAGTATGCGCCGACATCGTCCATCGCGGCGATACCTTGCGCGACGCCCCAAGTCGGAAGCCGACGCTTCGACCGCTATCAAGGGCGCCCACATATAGCCAGGGCCTCTCGTCAGCAGACGACCGGCGCAACGTTTTTTCGTCGCTTGATCCAAGCGCCTTCATATTTGATTTGAGAGCGAAGAGAGAAAGGCTCTGACAGTGATTCGGCATGTTGGCAGGATTTCTCTTCTGAGCGCGAAGTGTTGAGATCACGGATTTCGGTACCGGCTTTGACTTTGTCGCCTTAGTCGTGTGTAACTATGGTCTTGGCGAATCGGAATTTGTAGATGGATTCCGTCGCATTCAACGAAGAAGACAGCCGCCTTGCCGGAATATTGCGACATGTTGCGGCGTTGGTAACAGCGACCTATGGAGGGGAAACGGGCTGATGGACGTGTCGTGACGACATCCACGACGATATCTGCCGGATGGATGTGGTGCCCTAACGGCCACTTCAGCCTTCTTCGAATGCGGGGGGCAGGCAAATTCGTTGCTGCTCGCCTACCGATGCCCCCTATGCCAAATCTTCTGTCCCTACTCACTCTTGTGTCGATAGGTCTAACATCGGTCTATGCCGCAGACGTCAACGCCGAGCCGCGGCCGACGTCGTCGAACCATCGCTCGCTCTTCGAAACACGAAACCTCATCGATTTTAGCGCCTTGGGAGGAGCCTCTGTCTTTGGCCATGAGCATGTCTCGCGGGACACTGACACGGCTTTACCAGCTGAAGCCTTGGAGCCGGTGGACACGATCGGATTGACTAGGACCTCTGATTGGCTTGTGACAACACGCCGGTCATTTCGACGAACTGACGATGCTGTCGCGCGCCCTTGTACGGGGAATCATGCGGGTGGGCTTGCGACCGGTGAAAGCGGATGGGAGTCGCTCCTTGAGCCTGCGATCGGTTGGTTTGGGGTAAGGGCAGGGGCTTTGGAGCGAGGCTGCGATAGGTTCGATAACCCAGCTGCGCGGCAGACATCATGCTGCAGCCTCTCGACCTTGTTGGCAGAGCCGGATGGTGTTGTCATAGATGCCATCAACGACGTCGCCAAGGCGCCCACGCATGACCAGCGCGAGACCCATGATCTTTTGCCCTTCCCTGTGGTCGCGTCTAATGGTCCATGGATCATCCAGAGAGATCGCGTAGCTCCTGTCAATGTAGGCCTTAGGCTCCAGCCGGTCAGATTGACCGAACGGACCATGAGGCGCCACATTGAAGGCCTTGCCGACCAAGGCGGTCCCGGGATTCATCGCTATGTCCTTCCCCATGACGTCGGGACCTCGTTAGCGACGACGAGGCGAGCACCCCGTGTCGCTGCCTTCGCCTCCTGGAAAGATACGGACCACCTGATCACTCAAGCGGCTTTCCCTCAAGCTGGAAACGATGGCTTCAATGCATCACACGGTCCTACGCCGCTCGCTGACCAGACAGTTTTGCGGCGGCCTGGAGCTGTTCTGTCGACCGTTCTGGAGGGTCGAAGGCGAGCAACGACACCTCCTATCGACGATGGGGATGTCCACACCAAAGGCCTTTGGACCATTGATAACCTTCCGACCGAGGAACCGCCCAGACTGACGTTGCTCGATGCGGTACCAGGTGATCGAGAAAAGCCCTTGGTATTTGATGATGGCTGGATCCTTGCCAATGGACTGAAAGTACCACTCGGGAGACTGACATGGTCCAGCGACGACAAGGATTCGAAAGGCGGCGCTATTTCACTCATGCCGTTTGTCGATACGGGAATCGTGTGGAATACGGAGATCGTTACCTATCCGGTTGCCAGTGATCCGTTCGGTATTGGCGCAGGCATTGGTTGGCAGATCACGGATGCCACGGATATGAGACTGGGTGTCGATATCCCTGTTGTTAGCAATGCGGCGGACGGCGAGGACGAGGCAAATCAGCTGGGATTTCAATTCCGTCTGGCCACATCGCTCGGTGATTAGCTTCCTGTCGTCTTCCTGAAGCCTTGAACGTCTCGCTCTCAATGGTGAGGTCAACGGAAAGAGCGTCTCCCCCGAATTGAGCGGTCCTGCGTGTTCGCGCCGGTCGACATCAAACCGGAGCCGTCGGCTCCTTGTCATCCACAAGAAAAAGTAAGATCGTCGCCTCGCCGAATGTTGGACGATATGGATCGTTACCGGCGGGAGTAAAAAATGGCAGGACCTATTCGCGAGCGTAGCATCGCCTGGACGCGTCGGCACGAGTCAACTGCGCTTAACACCTTTTCGATCGGTGATCAGCCACCACTTTTTGTGCGTGGCCAAGGCCCCTATTTGTTCACTGAAACCAATGACGCTTATGTTGACTTGATCGCCGGATCCGCCGTCACCAATCTCGGCCATGGATTGCCGGCGCATCGTGAAGCGATCGCGCGGACGACCGAGCAGGGCATTTATCACACTGGCACCCGGCTCGCCCATCAAGAACGGGCGGCGCTTTACCATGATCTTGCCTCCATTCTGCCACCGTCGCTGTCGCGCTTCCACCTCGTTAGCGTAGGCACGGAGGCGGTCGAGACGGCGATCAAGGCAGCCCAATACCATACCCGTAGACCCCGTATTTTCGCGTTCGAAGGGGGCTATCACGGGAGAACAGTCGGTGCGCTATCGATCACCCATGCAGAACATTTGCACCGTATTTTCTCGACGCTGAGGGACGTGGTCACCTTCATCCCTTATCCCTACCGTTTCCGGACGTCTGATGATGGTGTCGATGAGACCGAGCTTGCAGCCTCATGTTTGGAAACCCTCGAGCAACGCCTTGCTGAAGCGAAGTCTACAGGTGACCTGCCCTCCTCGATTATTCTCGAGGCGATTCAGGGAACGAGCGGGGCGATTAAGCCGCCCGCTGGTTTTTTGACCGAGATACGAAGACTTGCCTCTCAATATGATGTGCTCTTGATCGTTGATGAAATCTGGACTGGTTTCGGGCGCACGGGCAAATGGTTCGCCTTTCAGCATGACGATGTCGAACCGGATCTCGTTTGTATCTCGAAAGGTCTGACGGCTGGTTTACCGCTTGCGGGCGTAGCGGGGCGAGATGACATTCTTGGAACTTGGCCTGCCGGCATCCACACCAGCACCTTTCAAGGGAATCCAATTGCCTGTGCCATGGCGCGTGCCACGATCGCCGAGATCAAGGCGAATCGCTGGGTGGGGCATGCGGCCGGACCAGTAGAGCAGAGCTTTACCGCCAAGCTCACTCCGTTGTTCGACCGGTCCTCGGTTCGTGACGTTCGCTGCGTTGGGGCGGCCGCAGCCATTGAATTTATCCAAGATGACGGTGCACCGGATCCTGTCAGAAGACGTGCGGTGCAAGACGCTTGTTTCGAGCGTCGGATCCTCGTTTACGGCGGAGGTCGGCAGGGCAACACCATCATGTTGCTGCCACCGATCAATATCGACGCTGAGGTGCTGAATGACACACTCGACCAGCTGGTCGACATTATTGAAAGCGTCACTTGAAACATGCTGTGACCGGCGTCCCTAAGCAACGCTTCGCCCGAGGGAATAGAACCCTCTAAGGCGATGCGTTGCTCACATTTCGTGAACCTTGGCTGGACGCCTAATCATCGCTGTCCTCTAACAATACCTCACCAGCATGCCATGCTGGTCGCTGCCCTAGGAAACCCACGCGATGCGCAGAAGGTTGGTGGCGCCCGGCGTGCCAAAAGGCATACCTGCCGTGATCACCAGGCTGGAACCTGGCCGTGCAAGATCAGTATCGAGAGCAGCAGCACAGGCGCGTTCGACCATCTCGTCGATGTCGTTAGCATCTTCACAGACCATGGGATGCAGTCCCCAAAGGAGTGCGAGGCGCCGAGCTGTGCTCTCCCTTGTGATCAGGCCGAGAATTGGCCTGTCTGGGCGTTCTCTTGCAGCGCGAAGGGCGGTCGAGCCCGTCGTTGTATAGGTTACGATGGCTGCTGCGCGCATGGTGGTTGCGACGCCGCTCGCCGCCAGCATGATGGCATCGGCCGTGGTTCGCTCAGCCTCAGCGTGGTAGGCGTCCAGGTAGGAGCGGTAAAGCTGGCCGCCTTCGACCTTTCTGATGATCCGGTCCATCATCGAGACGGCTTCGATTGGATATTGCCCGGCCGCTGTCTCGGCTGACAACATGACTGCGTCAGCACCATCGTAGACAGCCGTCGCGAC
Source organism: Geminicoccaceae bacterium (assembly GCA_028285265.1). GTDB lineage: Bacteria > Pseudomonadota > Alphaproteobacteria > Geminicoccales > Geminicoccaceae > JANQPX01. The sequence continues at coordinate 112,826 of JANQPX010000032.1, read as the reverse complement.
ATCAGATGCCTCGGCGCGAGTCGGTGAGGGAGCGGAAATCATACTTTCCAGCATTTGTGTCGCGACGACAACAGGCTTTCCAGAGTCGCGGCAGGCGCGGATCATGCGCTTTTGCAGACCTGGAACGTCTTCAGGAGGCATCTCAACCCCTAGGTCGCCGCGTGCGACCATGACGCCATCGGCCATCTCGATGATCTGATCGAGATGACTGACCGCGGCTGGCTTCTCGATTTTGACCATAATTGCTGCGCGCCCGGCGATCAGCCGGCGAGCCTCGGCGACATCTTCCGGACGCTGTACGAATGACAGCGCCACCCAATCCGCGCCAAGATCGAGGCCGAACTGAAGATCGCGCCTGTCCTTGTCGGTCAGGGCCGAGAGTGGCAGCACGGCATTGGGGACATTGACCCCCTTACGATTGGAGAGAGTCCCGCCGGCAACGACTGTCGTCTCGGCGAAGTCTTTCCCAACCTTGTCGACTTCAAGCCTAATCTTGCCATCATCGAGGAGCAGCTCGGTGCCTTTGTCAATCGCCTGAAAGATTTCGATATGCGGAAGTTGGACACGTTGAATGTCGCCCGGCTTGTCTTCGAGATCAAATCGGAATGATTGTCCCGCCTCAAGCTCGACCCGGTCATTGTCGAAGACGCCGACGCGCAGTTTTGGCCCTTGCAGGTCCATAACGATACTGATCGGACGGCCGAGTTCCGCTTCGATACCGCGCACGATCTCGTAGCGGCGTTTGTGATCGTCATGGGTGCCGTGCGAGAAATTGAATCGAAAGGCATCGGCGCCTGCGTCGTAAAGCGCTTTGATCTGCTTGGCTGACGAACTTGAGGGACCGAGTGTCGCCAGAATTTTTGCCGAACGCCGATGGCGCATGGAAGCTCCCCGCTGTCACCGGACGGTCACGAAATGGGACCGTTCCTTTAGCGATCTAAAGGACTTGTTCGGTCCTAGCAACCGACAGTTACGACGATGTGACCGAAGATCGCGCACCATCCTTAACCGAAGCCACGGATCTCGCTATGAGATGGTGAAAGTGTGTTCGTCCTACTTGTTCAAGTTTGTTTTCTGCTTCTTCCGCGTCAATTGGACAAAGTCGAACACCGCCATCGCGATAACGATAAGGCAGATGATGATGAGGTCGGGCTCCTTCACATAGACGATCAAAATCCCGATGAAGCCGATAAAACACGTCATCGACATCAGGGCTAGAACTTTGTCCAGCAAGGCCGTCACCCCTCTTTCGTCTCTGATGCGCCGACTGCCTTGGCAAGCCAAGCTGCGACGCGCATGAGGCGCGCATCGTTGCCTCGTTTGCCAATGAGCTGCACGCCGATTGGAAATCCGTCGTCGTCCCGGAGCAGCGGCAGTGTGATCGCCGGTGTTCCCGCAAGTGTCCAAAGCGTACAAAAGGCGGGGTTCCCGGTGGATGAAAGGCTGCTGGGGGCCGCTCCCGGCGCCGATGGCGTTAGAATGGCATCGTAGCGTTTAAAGATCTCATCAAGACCCGCATTCAACACGCCGATCCCATCGACTGCGGCTAGGTAGTCATGCGCAGGCACGCCGCGCCCCTCATCGATGGCCTCCTGCATTTGCTGACTGAGTTGTTGGCGATCGCGGCGCTCATAATGGCCAAGATTGTGAGCGAAGCCTGCGGTCATCAAGCGTCTCTGCAGGATATAGCCATCGGCGAATATGTCGGGCAGCTCAACGGGGTCACATTGCTCGCCGAGGAACTGTGTGATCTCGGCAAAGGCTTTTTGTGACGTATCCTCAGCTTGATCCCAGACCGGAGATTTGACGAAGGCAAAAAGCGGTTCCATCGGAGGCTCGGACTGTGCGGCTGCAAGCAGGCCCTGATGGGCGATCGGTGCGGTTGCAGGGTCCCCTTGGTCATGTCCAATGAGGCAATCGGCGAGTAGGGCGACATCGGCGACGGATCGGCCGAAGGTTCCAATCGTATCGAGTGAAAACGACTGGGCGAGAACACCGGTCCTCGGAATCAGGCCCCATGTCGGCTTATAGCCGACCACACCGCAGAACGAAGCGGGTCGTATAATCGACCCGTTGGTTTGTGTGCCAATGGCAACGGGCACCATGCCAGCAGCGACGGCTGCCGCTGAGCCCGATGATGAACCGCCTGGCGTCCGTGCCAGGTCATGGGGGTTTTTGGTCTTGTTCGGGAAGTAATAGGCAAGTTCTGTAGTGACCGTCTTCCCAAGGATGACAGCACCTGCGGCACGCAGTTCCGCAACAACTGCAGCATCATTTGTCGGACGGCGATCTTTGTCCAACACCGTGCCATTTTCAGTCGGCATATCGCGCGTGTCGATGATGTCCTTGACCCCCACGGGAACCCCATGGAGCGGGCCGATTGGCTGACCGGCCCGTCGACGCTTATCCGCCTGTATGGCCTGCTTGCGGGCATGGTCAGGGTCAAGAAATGCCCAAGCTTCGATCTGTTGATCGACGGCTTCGATTCTGGACAGGTGAGCCTCAACGATCTCCTCGGCGGTGAATTGACCATCGCGGATAGCCGCGGCGAGGTCGACGGCGTCAAGCCCGGTGAGGACAGTGGTTTTAGTTGCCATAGAAGTATTCCGGTAGAAACAGGGCGATGCCCGGGAAAAGGTAAAGCAGCAACATCGACAGAAAGATCATCGAAAGGAAGGGCATCACGCCTTTAAAGATCTGCATGAGCTGAACATGCGGCGGTGCGACACCCTTTAGATAGTAGGCCGACATGGCCATGGGCGGTGTTAAGAACGAGGTTTGCAAATTGAGTGCGACCAAAATGCCGAAGAACAGGGGGTCAATCCCAAAATGAGGCAGGAGTGGCAAGAAGATCGGTACGAAAATAATGATGATCTCAGACCACTCAAGTGGCCAGCCCAAGAGGAAGATGATGAACTGAGCCAATAACAGAAACAAAACGGGTGACAGGTCCAAGCCGATGACGAACTCGCTGATCAGATGCTCGCCGCCGAGATAGGAGAAAACTGAGGAAAAAGTCCAGGAACCGACGAAGAGCCAGCAGACCATGGCGGAGGTCCGTACCGTCAGATAGACGGATTCACGAAGCCTTTCCCACGTGAGTGAGCGGTAGCAAGCCGCCAGCATGAGACCGCCAAGCGCGCCAACGGACGCAGCTTCGGACGGGGTGGCGAGTCCAAATAGAATAGCGCCCAGAACCGAGAGAATGAGGATTGCCAGCGGGAAAAAGGAGGTAATCAGCATGAAAGCGACTTGGCCGCCGGTATGGTGTCCATTGTCGTCTTCAGGCGGCTTGGGCGCGAGGTTGGGATTCAGCCAAGCGCGACCAACAACGTAAATCATATAGAGTCCCGCAAGGAGGAAACCTGGAATCATCGCTCCCGCATAGAGTTTCACAATAGAAACATTAGATGTCGCGGCGTAGACGATCAGCATAATCGAAGGCGGGATGAGAATACCAAGACAGCCGCCAGCGCAGATGACGCCCGATGCAAAACTGGTATCATATTGTGCTCGGAGCATTGCGGGTAAGGCAAGCAAGCCCATGAGCGTGACCACGGCGCCGATAATGCCGGTCGCGGTTGCAAACATGGCGCAGGTCGCGAGGGCTGCTACGGCCATTGCGCCTGGTAGATTCCTCGCTGCAACATAGAGCGTGTCAAACAGGCGCGTTACAATGTTCGCGCGTTCAACGATGTACCCCATGAACAGAAACAGCGGTACGGCAGTGAGCACATCATTGGCCATCACCGAATAGGTCTGGTTAATGAAGAGATCGAAGATACGGTTGTTGAAGAATCCTTCAAACCAGGTCTGCCAAAGCGTGATCGTGTCGGCTTGTTGTTCGACCGCACGCTCATAGCTCCGCCACATGCGGCCTGCATCAAAATAGGCGAAATAGCCAAAGAAGACGGCCATTGCCATCAAGGTGAAGCAGATCGGAAAACCGAGAAAAATGCAGAGCAGAAACAGGCCCAACATCGAGACGGCGACTTGAGGATCGGTCATCAACCGCCGCTCTCTTTTTGCGGGGCGTCGTGGTGTTGCCGGGGAAGGGCTTGGGACACGTCGGCGAGCATGCCAAGGTCCTTATTCTTAAGGAGAACAGCCTCTAGTTCCTCGACGTCTTCAGCATGTTCTGGCCACTCACCTGTCCTCATGCAAACGAGGCAGCGAGCAATCTGGGCCAAACCCTGGATAAGAAGAAGGATGCCGGCGGCGACAATGACTGTTTTGAATTGAAAGATCGGCACGTTAGCCGGGCTCATCACTGAGACCTCGCCATATTGCCAAGACCGGCCAGCATATTTCCAGCCGGCAAAGATCAAGGCCAGAATGCCTGGAAAAAAGAAGAGGATGTAGAGAACCAGTTCGACTCGTGCTTGCGTCCTCGGTTTCCAGAGACGATAGAGGAAGTCGCCGCGCACATGGCCGTCTCGGGAGAGCGTGTAGGCACCCGCCATCATGAAAAGGGAGCCATACATCATGTAACTGAGATCGAAAGCCCAGGCGGTTGGGCTTCGAAGGACATAGCGCACAAAGACTTCATAACCGACGCCGAACGTCATGATCAGAATGCACCATGCAAAAGCCTTACCAAACCAGGCAGAGATCTGATCGGCTATTTCGATGAAGCGCAGCATGCATTGTCCCCTACACCAAACGGCAGCCGGATGATCTCATCGGGCTATGTGAGTCCCGCGAAAAAGAAGGGGCGGCTAACAGACCGCCCTTCCCATATCGTGTTGGCCAACGCTATCGGTCAGAAGGGCAATTTGCCGGGGAAGTAGTGATCGTAGGCAAGCTTGTAGTCCGCCTGATTCATGATGTCGTAAAAAGCAACCCGCTCAGCCCAGGCTTTCTGGCTGTCCACCACTTTGGCGAAGAATGGGTCTTGGAGAAGGCCCTCCATCACCCTGTCCCAGCTCTTTAGCTGTGCCTGCAAGATCGAGGCGTCGGTACGATAAACATTGACGCCATCCTCGTTGACCAGCTTCTGCAGATCAGCGGAATACCGGTCCATGGCGAGTCCGAAATTCGCCGTGTTGGCCGCTTCCGCAGCATGTTCGAGAATGGCTTGATGCTCGGCGGGCAGACTTTCGAACGTGTCGCGGTTGAAGATGATTTCAAAGAACTCGGCTGCCTGATGGTAAGAACCCATGTGATAATGCTTCGAAACATCCTGCGCACCGAACTGACTGTCTGCGGTTGGATTATTGAACTCGAATGCCTCGATCACGCCGCGCTCAAGCGCGGGGATGATTTCGCCGCCCGGAAGTTGCGTTACTGAGAGGCCCATACCTTGCATGATATCGGTGGCGAGGCCGACGGTTCGGTACTTCAGGCCCTGCATGTCATCGGCAGATGCGATTTGCTCCTTGAACCAGCCGAGCGGTTGGGTCGGCATGGGCATGGCGAAGAAGCCGACGAGATCTAAGCCGAGCACGTCTTGCACCAGCTCCCGGTAAAGGTCCTTGCCGCCACCAAAGTGGATCCACGCGAGAATTTGGGCAGCGTTTGCGCCGAAGACGGGGCCGGTTCCGAAGAGAGAGGCGGCCTTGTTCTTGCCATACCAATATGCGGTGACGGTATGGGCAGCGTCGAGCACGCCGTCATGGCATGCATCCTGAACTTGGAACGCCTGAACCACGGCGCCAGCTGGCAGATAGTCAATTTTGAGCGAACCGCCGGACATCACGTCAACGCGATCGGCATATTGCCGAGCCATCTCCGAGAAGATCGACTGATCGCCCCAAGAGCCCTGCATCTTAAGGACCGTGCTCTGTGCCCTTGCGATATTGGGGGCAGCCAAGAGCGCGCTACCGCCGGCAGCGGCGCCGGTAGCGCTTCTCAAGAACGTTCGACGTGATGTCGTCTGCTCGTTCTTGCTGTCGCTGTTTCTGTGCTTGGTCATGATATTGTCTCCCGCGAATGGCATCGTACTAGCGGCATCGAATAGCCAGAAACGATTGTTTTCTATCTATACGTTCGCAGAAGAGTTGTATACGAGGCGACCCTCAGGTAATCAGAGAACCAGAGGGCTCTCGCTGTCTTTCAGGGAGTTAGGCATTGCGGTTGATGTGCCAGATATCCCAAGTCACGGCGCCACCCGCGCCGCAGTCGCGGCAACGGAACTGTCGGACCACATCGACGATACGTGCATCCATGGAACAGCGTCGCCAGAGTGATTGCGGGTAGATCCGACCGGTGTGACCGCAATGACGGCAGGTGACCTGCATGTAGTGCCATGATCGGAGATCGGCGACTTTCAGGCCCTGACGACGCTCGGGGAAGGTAATGATGTTCCCATTTTGTTCCATTCAGGCATGCTAGTCACGCCTTGAAACCAGCGTCTATCAACAATTCTGCATGACGGCACTGCAATTTGCGCAACCATACTCGGGGACATATGAATGGCCCGTTGATGCGCCATCCATGGTGCCTTTTTGTGGTCACGTCAAAGATGTGGCCCGCGACATCCTTATCTAGGCTGTTGCACGCAACTCCTCCGCCGTGCGTAGATCAACGCCGACGAGCTGCGATACGCCGCGCTCCATCATGGTGACCCCATAAAGACGGTCCATGCGTGCCATGGTCATGGGATGATGGGTGACCACAATAAAGCGTGTGTCGGTGGCTTCTGTCAGCTCTTCGAGCACGGCGCCAAGTCGATTGACATTGGCATCGTCAAGAGGGGCATCGACTTCGTCGAGAAGACAGAGCGGCGAAGGTCGGGTTAGAAAGATGGCGAAGATCAAGGCAACCGCCGTGAGTGCTTTCTCACCACCAGAGAGCAAGGAGAGCGATTGTAACTTTTTGCCAGGTGGGCTGGCTGAGAGCTCAAGACCGGCGTTCAATGGATCGTCTAAATCGGTGAGCTCGATCTTGGCGCGTCCGCCGCCAAATAGTCGGACAAAAAGGGCTTCAAAGTGCTTTTCCACTTCGCCGAAGGCTGCGCGTAGGCGTTCTCGTCCCTCACGATTGAGTGCGGAGATGGCGCGACGCAACCGTTCAATCGCCTGGGTTAGTTCCTCTTTCTCCGTTGTCAGTGTTTGAATGCGAATGTCGAGCTCGGCGGCTTCATCAATGGCACGTAGATTGACCGCACCCAAACGTTCGCGCGATGCCTCAATGCGCGCGAGCCTCGCCTCAAGCTCAGCGAGCGCCTCTTCGCCAGGCACGTCGCCGACGCCGACTTCAATCTCGTCGCCAAGTCGAGCGCGAACGGCGGTCTCCGCAGCTGCAGCCTCGGCATCCGCTCGCTCCAGATGCGCCTCAAGACGAGCACCACTTTCCCGGGCCTCCACTTGCTCAGTTTCAACGCGTTCGAGGACGGCCTCGGCATCTAAAAGGGCTTGCTCCGCAGCCGCCACAGCCGCGCTCAGAGTCTCACGTTTGCTCTTTGCTGCTTCGATCTTCTCGGTCAACTCCTGACGTTTGCGTTCAAGTTCTTCAGGCTGCCCATCGAGGTCGGCGAGATCAGAGATCAACTGTTGTCGTCTGACGACGAGCGCTTCGACTCGATCTTTCGCCCCGTCGATCCGATTGCTCCAGGCGCTTAAATCGGCGTCCAACGTTTCCAACTGTCGACTGGCTGTGGCGTGACGGTCACGAAGATTCGTATCCTCGGCTTTGGCTTCGGCATGCCGCCGACGCGCTGACTCGAGAGCATGTTCCGCAGACTCGAGATCGATTGAAGCGACATCGAGCGTCTTCCGTGCATCACTTTGCTGGTTCGCTTCCTCAGCAACACGGCGATCCAAAGCCGCCAGATCCTCATCAAGGCGCGCGAGCTTTGCTTCGACCTGTACGCGCTCAAGTGCCCTTTCTTGTGCCGCAGCTGCCTCGCGCCGTTCGTCTGCCCGCCGCTGTTCCAACTGTTCCTGTAAACCGAGCAAGTTGCGTCTTCTTAGGGTTGCTTCGGCTCGTGCTTCGGTGAGTTCGGTGGCAGCACGTGAATCGGCCTGTCCCGTCGCAGCTGCATAGGATTGTGCCTCATCGAGTGTCAATCGGAGGTTCTCGAGATTGAATGCTCCCTCGTCGTTCGAACCCGATTGGTCCGATGGTGTACGTTGAGACTGGGCTTCGCGTTGTAGCTCCAGCAGCTCGGTATCCAGCCTTATCGTCTCTTCGCCGAGCGGCCCGAGCTCGGCATCGATCGCCGAGATACGACCGCGAAGTTCAGCGAGAGCATGGCGCGCTGCCTCCGCGGCTAGCCGTTCTGTTTCGCGCTCAGTTTCGATCGCCGCAACGGCAGCCTGAGCTGCCTCAATCGCTTCACGTCCCGCAACGGCATTCTCCGAGGCGGCGGTCCGCTCGGCTTTGGCGACGACCAACTCCTGTTCGAGCTCTCGCCGTCGCTCCTGTTGCTTCAGCCTAGCTGCTGCGGTGCGAGCGCCGTCTGGCTTTCGGACCAGGCCGTCCCAGCGCCAGAGGGTTCCACTTAGGCTGACTAAGCGTTGGCCTTGCTTGAGATCGGCTTGAAGTTGATCGCCGTCGGCATCGTCCACAATCCCAACCTGGGCAAGCCGCCGGTTCAACGCTTGCGGTCCATCGACGACGTTGGCAAGTGGTTGGGCGCCCGTTGGCAAGGGCATGCCATCTAAGGGAGCACCACCGATGGCCGTGAGCCAGGCGATGGGTGATTCGTCATCTTCACTACCGAGAAGATCGTCACCAAGCGCTGCACCAAGTGCATCGGCATAGCCATCCTTGACGCGAACCTTGTCCAAAAGGGGCGGTGCTTCGCTTTCAGGCTCTTCTAGCTCGGCAAGTGCCCGCGCTTCAGCCTCAAGCTTCGCAAGCGCATTTTCTGCTGCTTGTGACGCTTGGTCGGCTGTCTCGCTATCAGCAATGACCCGATCCCTCATCTCGACAGCCGAAGACCAGCGCCCCCCGATCTGTTCGAGCGTTTCTACGAGTCCGTCGATGCGGCGTTCCGCCGATGTTATATCGAAGCCGGCTCGCTCATCGCTAAGACTCCCGGTCTTGGTGGCGATCTCATGGCGCCGTTCTTGCAGCCGTTCGATTCGCCGATCCAAATCGGCAAGTCGTTCTGAAGCAATTCTCCTCGTGTGTTCCAGCTCGCGATGTTCACTTTCTTTAGCGCGGAGTGCCTCCTCAGCGGCCCTTACGCGATCCTTCGCGTCAGCCAACCGTGACTGGCATTCAGCTCTGGCTTCCTCGGCCAGGGTCAAGCGCTGATCCGCTTCCTCGCTGGCAACGATCGCCTCCTGGAGTGTCGTCTCTAAGGATGCTGCCGTGCCTTCTTCACCCGTTGCCGCCACAAAGGGGGCCTGCGGCGCTTCGGCAAGCCCCGTCAGGCGTCCGTCGAGTTGACGTCTCATGGCATCAAGCTCTTGGCGCTGTTGAACAAAAGCGAGGGCACCGGTTTCAATCTGGCGGCAGCGAGCTTCAATATCCGCTTTTGCAGCAAGGTTCTGACGAAAATCTACTTCGGCAGTTTCCAAGACTCGCCGGGTTTCAGCCTCTGCCTCGGCAGCCCGTTGCCGGTCGTCGTCGCCTCCGTGGATCAAAGCTTCGAGTGCGTCGCGCTCATTTTTGAGGCGTTGAACCATATTGTTAGCGTCGTCGCATGCGGCTTCTGCATGTTCAATGTCCTGAAGGGTCTGGCGCTCCTGGTCTTTCAGTTGGGCCTGATTGGCATCAAGCCGAGCGGCTTCGGCGTCGATGGCTCCTGATCGCTCACTGAGGCGCACGAGCTCCGTATCGAGCACTGCCTCATCCCGTCTCAGGTTGGTCAGCTTCTCGGCAGACGTTTCGCGTGCTGTGCGAGCGTCGGCAAGCCGCGTTGCGTGCACTTGGACGTAACTTCGGCCTGAATTCAGCGCTTCTTCCGCCCTTGCCTTTTCGGCCAGGGCCGCCTGCCAGCGGCCGAGCAATAGGGCGGCTTCGGTCTCACGGTGCTGCTGCTGCAGCTTGCGATAGCGTTCGGCCTGTTTGGCTTGCTTCGTGAGCGAGGTGAACTGCTCATCAAGATTGATGAGCAAATCCTCAACCCTGACCAAATTGGCCTCGGCTGCCTGCAGCTTGAGTTCTGCCTCATGCCGTCTTGCCTGTAGTCCACCAATGCCCGCGGCCTCTTCGAGGAGTTTGCGCCGAGCGACAGGTTTTGCCTCCACCAACGCACCAATTTGTCCCTGGCTGACAATGGAGGCACTGCGCGCGCCGGATGCTGCGTCGGCAAATAAGAGTTGGATATCCTTGGCTCGGACCTCCGCGCCATTCACCCGGTAGACCGAACCCATGCCGCGCCCAATGCGTCGCGTGAGCTCGATCTCGTCCAAATTTTCGAAACCCGGAATGGGCTGATCGCTGCGTGTGAGCTGCAGTGCCACTTCTGCAAGATCGAAGGCCGCGCGCGCATTCGTTCCGGCGAAAATGACGTCATCCATCTCGCCGCCGCGAAGCCCCTTGGCCGAGCTTTCGCCCATCACCCAACGAAGTGCATCGACGAGGTTCGACTTGCCACAGCCATTCGGCCCAACCACCCCTGTGAGCCCGGCCTCGATTTGAAGCTCGGTTGGCTGCACAAAGGACTTGAAGCCGGAAAGACGAAGTTTGTTGATACGCAACGGAGCCAGACCGTCCCAAATAGTGGCTGATGAAGAGTTCTATATCAGCCCAAGAATTCGTGAGGAAGCCCCTCTTTAGAACTGTATATCGTTATCCACAGGGAATTATACTACAATATGTTGTTCTTTTAGCGCCTGTTTAAGGCCGTGCATTCCGCAGTCGGACAGCGCCTTGGACATGCTCCTCAAGCCCCTCGAGCGGACCGCCGGAGCGAACGGGGCGGTGGGCGAACCGGCCGAGCGACAGGGTTCGGTCATACATGACGATGGCGCCGGCAACCGCAAGATTGATACAAAAACGGGTTGGGATTTTCACGACATGATCGCAACGCGCGATCATGTCGGGTGTGAGCGAACCTCGCTCTGGACCGAAAATATAGGCCGCATTCAGAGGATGGCGGAAGCTTGGGAGATCGATGGCATCGTCCAAGAGTTCAACTCCGATGAGCTGGCAGCTCTTTGGCAACACCATGTCACCGGGACTGTCAAAACGATAAACCGGGAGCTGCTTTTCCGCTTGTGACGTGTCGGATCTCGCTTCGCGCACGGTGTAGTGGGCGTCCACGAGAAAGGCAAAGCTTGCGCCGAACGCGTGAGCCGAGCGGATCAAGTTCCCAAGATTCATGGGTTTGCTAATCGCCTCAGCACCGATACCAAAATAGCCGCGCATGGTTGTTGCTGTTACCTTTCTATCGCTCGGCATAGCGGCGGATGACCGGCTAGCTCATGCCGAGATGCCCGGCGTGGTGCCCCGCATCGACCTTACAAAAACCGTCGCATGTCCTGCCATGTCATGGGACGGTCGTCGGCATCGCCCACCGACGGGCTGGCGTTCTGGACCGAGAGTTTTTGGGCCGATCATGTCAACCTTGCCCAACAAACCATGGCTTTTATGCGCTCTTGCCCCTTCAGCCGTCGAAGATAAGCTGCGTTCTACCGATCTTCAATATTTTCGCTTATGCCGACAATTGGTGTGTCTTGACGGGATCAGATGAACATGAGCCGAGTCATACGATCGCATGGACCCCATCTTGGTTTGGCGCTAAGGGGGGGACTGATCGATTGCGCGCATGCGCCCAAATCGATCAGACATCAAGGGTTCGAACCTTGATGATCAGAACGCCATCCAACTTGGCGATGCTGTTTTGGATGAGGTGGTCCGAGATCGGGGTCAGAGCAGGAGGTCACGGTTTTGAGCGCCAAAGGCGCGATCAGGCAAAGTGAGGAAGCGAGGGCGAGGGTTATCGATACCGCCACTGCAATCCAAGCAGGAAATCGGCGCGCGCTGGCTCGGGCGATTACCCTCATCGAATCATCAAGGAGCGATCACCGCGAGGATGCTGATGCCCTCATTGAAGCGCTACTGCCACGGATGGGCAAAGCGATCCGTTTGGGCATTTCCGGCACGCCTGGCGCAGGAAAATCCACCTTCATAGAAGCACTGGGCAAAGAGGTGATTGCAGCAGGCGAGACGATCGCCGTCCTCGCGGTCGATCCCTCTAGTCGCCGCTCTGGCGGCTCAATCCTGGGCGATAAGACCAGAATGCCGGAGCTCTCTGCCGATCGCCGTGCCTTTATTCGCCCCTCTCCAGCTGGTGCTACGCTCGGTGGTGTTGCCCGCCGCACGCGTGAGGCCGCGGTCGTCTGCGAAGCCGCGGGCTACGATGTGATTGTGCTGGAGACCGTTGGCGTGGGGCAGAGTGAGACGGCCGTCGCTGATATGGTTGACTGCTTTCTCCTCTTGCTTGCGCCGGGTGCTGGCGACGAACTTCAAGGGATCAAGCGCGGCATCATGGAGCTTGCCGATCTGATTGTTGTGAACAAGGCAGATGGCGCCCTCTTGCCTGAGGCCGGGCGTGTCGCTGCAGATTATCGGGCCGCGCTTCAGCTCCTCAGGCCGGCTAGTTCCGCCTGGCAGCCGGAGGTCACAACCTGCTCTGCGCTTCATGGGCATGGTATTGTCGATATCTGGCAAGCGATTCGCCGCCATCGTGTCGCTCTCGAAACGTCGGGCATGCTCGAGACAAAGCGGCGCGAACAGCGCCGATCTTGGCTGTGGGACGATGTTCATGCAGCGCTGATCGACCGCCTCCGGCGCGATCCCGACAGCGCTGCTGCAATGAACGAACTTGAGCGTCAAGTGATGACGGGTGACATCCTTCCGTCGACCGCGGCCCGCAAGCTCATCGATAAGATCGATGACGAAGAGGCAGACGACCGCTAGCCCTTTTTCGCTTGAATCAGTGCGCTGATCTCTGCGAAAGCTTCAGCGGCTCGTTTATTGATGATTTCCATGGCCTCACTGTTGGATTGGCCGGCGAGTTCCGCCAATTCCCTCATGTTAGCGATCGCAGACTCGAAGGATGTTTTGGCGAGATCGAAGCGCTTTTGCGCATTCGCTTGAACATCGCCTTCCTTCATAAGCTCTTCGCTGGCGGCCGAGAGCTCGCTCATGGCTTTGCTCATGATTTGGGATTGCTGCTGAACAACCGCTTGGGCACCCTCAACCAGACGCTGGTTGGCTTCTGTCAGTGCCGTGATGTTCCTTTGTTGAGAGGCCATCACCTCTTGCCAGTTGACGCCAGGGACGTTGAAGTCACTGAACATCTTGGAAATGTCGACTTGCTCAAATGGATTGTGGCTCCGTTTCGTCATGGTTGGCTCTCCTTATGCCCGTAGTTCGGCTATCGTAGTCACGACATCGATACGCTAGCGTCATGCCGCAGAGGTCGCATTGTCGCTTTGTCTATCGGTTGTCAATCCGGCGAGGCGTTCAACACGGCGAAGCTGCTTGTCGAGCTCAGCCATGGTCTTTGACAGATCACCGCTGTCGTCGTTTGACCACGTCATGAGGACCTGCAGGTAGACGGCGCCCAGGATGCGACGCTGAACCTGCCGACGGATCTGCGCGATCAGCGAGCTGCTCTTCTCGCCTGGCAAATCGGCCACATCCTGAAGCCAGGTCAACGAACGGTCGATTCGGCATGCGGTCATGGCAAGGAGTTTGGCGTCGATGCGGGCGTCCTTCATCAAGCGACAGAGACCGGCTCGAAGGGGCGTCATGGCCTCAATGCGGCTCATGAGCAACTCGAACACACGGTCCTTTGGCGGCAAACCAACCAAATCTTCCGGGTCAACAGCGAGCATGCCCTGATCGAGCCGTTCATTGAGGGAGTCGAGAAGACCGGCTTTGTCGCTGTAGATCTTCCGAATATCTGTGAGGGAAAGCTCAGCCCGCTCAGCGAGCTGGCTGAAGTTGAACCTGTGCCAACCGGTTTCTGCAATGATCTCGAAGGCAAGAACAAGAAGGTCGACCGACTTTCGGCGACCCGATTTGGCATTGGCTGCAGACATACGTCATCCCCGCGTTGAGCGCGTTGACATGATAGTACAAGGGTTCAAGCATGGACGTTCGTGTCAGGCCAATTCCCGCGATCGTCCTGATGCGGCCTTTATCGCTTTGTCGAAGATCGGCTGGACACCGGAGTCTTCGGACATGAGCACGCTTAGCGCAGCTTCTGTCGTACCGCCAGGGCTGGTCACATTACATCGAAGCGTCGCAGCAGGCTCTTCGCTGGCTGCGGCCAAGGCGCCACTGCCAACGACTGTCGCACGCGCCATCGGCCAAGCAAGCGTTTCCGGTAGACCGTTGGCCATGCCGGCTTTTGCCAAGGTCTCGATCAGTAAGAAGACATAGGCAGGTCCACCACCGGACATGGCGGTGACAGCATGCATCTGTTCTTCATTATCCAGCCATTGCACCAGCCCGACCGCGGACATAAGGGCTTCCGCTAAGTGCTTTTGGCTATCCGAAACATTTGCATTGGCAAAAAGTGCGGTCACCCCTTGACCGATGGCCGCCGGCGTATTGGGCATGGCACGGACGATGGAGGCTTTCCCGCCAAAGGTGCGCTCGAAGCGGCTTATTGCCGTGCCAGCGGCGATTGAGATGATCAACGTGTCATGGGTCGTGACGTCTTGATAAGCCGGTAGGACCCCAGCGATGATCTGGGGTTTGACGGCAAAAATCACCGCACGGTAGTGGGTCGATGGCAGCTGATCCGGCCCGGCAAAAGCCGCTACCTCCAGATCAGCCAATCCTTGCCTACCAGCGTCGGATGGCTCGACCACCATAACATCACTTTTCAAAAGTCCGTGATCGAGCCAGCCATGTAGAAGAGCGGCCCCCATTTTCCCGAAACCAACCAGAAGAATCGGGCCGCTGAGGACATTCATTTAGGCTTCGCCCTCCGTCTCCAACATGGCGGCGGTCAGCGCTTCGACCGGCGACTTGCCACCCCAGATCACAAACTGAAACGCGGGATAAAAGCGCTCGCATTCGGCGACAGCGATGTCGATGAGATCTTCCATCAGTTCGCCGCTGACCCCGACCCCTTCGCGCAAGAGCAGGGCGTGACGAAAGACGGGTAGGTTTTCATCCGACCAGAGATCGAAGTGGCCGAGCCATAGTTTTTCGTTCGCCATGGCGAGCAGCGCATAGATATCCTGGCGCTTGCCGGCCGGAACCTTCATCTCAAGCGCGCACGACAGGTGCATGACGCCAAGATCGGGGTGCCAGCAGAACCAGAGGCGATATTGGCACCAATGGCCGCTTATCTCGGCAGCAAGCTCATCCTCGTTCTGTCGATGGAAAGGCCATTCATTCGCGACTGCAACCTGCTCAACCAGGTCCAGGGGATTTCCGAGAGTCTCTTCGGTTTCGGTGCGAATTGAGACCATGGCGTACTCCTTGTTCGCTATCCCCAAACTGCCTATTCGGCTCATCAACGATCGCACGCTCAGGCCCTGCTCGATGGATTTCGGGACAGGACCGCCGCCAACACCATCTCACAGTCACGAGTCTGCCAAAACAGTGGGGGCTCCGCAAGCGGGCGATGACGACATCGCGCATTGGGGAAAAATTGTCGATAAAATTCGTTCAGTCGGTCGCCTTGCTCTTCGTCGCAGACGACCGGGTCGATGGTTTTTTTGCGCTTGCGCGCCGCTTGGCAGTGCTATCTTTGGTTTTGGTGTCAGCAGGGGCGCGTCCCGCTTCGAGCGCGGCGATCCTGTTTTCAAGGTCCGCAATACGGGCCGTCAACGCCTCTTGCTCAGCGCGTGCGACCTGGGCGACGGCCTTGATTGAATCGAACTCTTCCCGCGGTACCATATCCATCTCGCCGAGCCAGCGTTCGACGCGTTCGCGAATGCGGGTTTCGATTTCATCGCGTACGCCAGACATGGTGTGAAGGGCACCATTGGCCACCTTGGCCAGATCGTCAAAGAGCCGATTGTCAGTTTGCATTGTCATTCTCCCGCGGACCGGAGGTAAAAGCCGCGCTCACTGAAGATTTAGGGGGCATAGCGACGCGAAACAAGCGAAGAACTGGCCGCCTGGTTCGCTGCGAAGCCCACCCTCTTCAAGTATGGCTGTTAGGTATTAACGAAAAGCCACCACACAAGGAAAGCCAAAGAGGATTTCCATGTGGAGCGCGACCGGTCTTGGCATCACGCTTGAGGCTGCTTAAGTTTAAGTCGTCCAGAGATTTTTTGCGCCAAGGCGCTCCTGGAGCACCAACCGGCTGCGGCCTCACACCACTCCACCTAGTTGCGAGCGAGACTTTGATCATGGCGACTGTGCTTCAATCGGATCTTCAAACCGTCATGACCAGGATCGGCCAGGATGCGCGTGCCGCCGCAGGCTCCTTGGCGCTGGCGCCAGCGGCTCAGAAGAACGAGGCTCTGCTTGCTGGGGCGGCCATCTTTCGTCGCGCGGTCGACAGTATTTTGGAAGCCAACGCTAAGGATATGGCAGCTGCCACCCAGCGAGGGCTTACCGGTGCTATGCTCGACCGGTTAGCATTGGACGCCAATCGGGTCGACGCCATGGCGCGCGGCCTTGAGGCGATTGCCGATCAGCCTGATCCGGTGGGTTCCGAGATTGCACGCTGGCAGCGCCCCAACGGTCTTGATATTGCGCGGATTCGCGTCCCTCTAGGCGTCATTGGCATCATCTATGAATCCAGACCGAATGTCACCGCCGATGCTGGCGCGCTTTGCCTTAAGGCGGGCAATGCAGCGATCCTGCGTTGCGGTTCAGAAAGTTTTCACTCTTCTCATGCCATTCTAGATGTCCTTCAAACGGGCTTGAGTGAGGCCGGATTGCCTAATGCTGCGATCCAATTGGTGCCGACCATCGACCGTGCAGCGGTCGGTATGATGCTGACCATGGCTGATTCGATCGACGTTATCGTGCCGCGGGGCGGGCGCTCATTGATCGAAAGGGTCCAGCAAGAGAGCCGGGTTCCAGTTCTCGCCCATCTCGACGGTCTCTGCCACGTCTATGTCGACAAAGCTGCCGATCACTCGAAAGCACGTGAGATCACCTTCAATGCTAAAATGCGCCGGACCGGCATCTGCGGTGCTGCCGAGACACTGATCGTCGACCGATCCATTGCGGCCAGTGTGCTCCCTGGACTTGTTGATGACCTCATCGAAGCAGGATGCGAGCTGCGGGGGGATGAGGATGTCCAGGCGTTGGATTCTCGGGTCATGGCAGCGACTGATACCGACTGGACGACCGAGTACCTGGATGCAATCCTGTCCATTAAGCTCGTGGATAGCTTGGATGCCGCGATCGACCACATCAACATGTATGGATCACACCATACGGATAGCATCATCACCGACGATGACGTGGCGGCTGAGCGCTTTCTTGCCGAGGTTGATAGCGCGATCGTGATGCATAATGCCTCTACGCAATTTGCGGACGGCGGTGAATTCGGCATGGGTGCCGAGATTGGTATCTCCACCGGACGTTTGCACGCTCGAGGGCCCGTTGGCGCTGAGCAACTGACCAGCTTCAAATACTTGGTGCGCGGGCGTGGGCAGATCAGACCGGCATGATCACCTCGAGCGCCGCCAATTCCGGAATTTATCGGCGGCGTCCCGTTGCAAGACTGGTTCAGCCGACATCGTGCCATTTTGCGTACCCAAGGGCGGTCACCGATGAGCATCGTTCGGGACAGCGGCAGAATAGGCTGCGGGTCGGTCTTCTCGGCGGATCCTTCAATCCAGCCCACGAAGGGCATCTCGCGATTAGTCTAGAAGCTTATAAACGCCTGGACCTAGATCAAATCTGGTGGTTAGTCTCACCACAAAACCCCCTTAAATCCAGACAAGACATGGCGGATCTTCCGGCACGGATCGCCTCCGCACGAAAGATCGTTGCAGGCCATCCCCGGATTATTGTCACGGATTTGGAACGAGCCTTTGGTACGGTTTACACTGTGGATACGGTTAAGCGATTGAAACGCAATGAAAAATGTAACTTCGTTTGGTTGATCGGATCGGACAATTTGCTACAATTGCCGAAGTGGCGAAACTGGCGGGAGTTGCTCAACCTAGTGCCCATTGCTGTTTTCGATCGTGAACCATATTCTTACAGAGCGCTGGCCGGTCAAGTCGCGCATGCTTATGCGCCTTGCCGCCTGGAACCGAGATTCGCATCGGATCTGGTCGGGACGAAGCCGCCAGCTTGGGTTTACTTCCGCCTGCGTCGGCATCGTATCTCTAGCACCATGATACGTCGCCGGTTGGGACAGCCGGCCGAAGAGGGAGCTGGATCGACGTCGATGGGGAGCGGATCAACGGAGGGTACGTCATCATAAGCACCAATATGGTCTCTATCCCATCTGACGCCGATATCGCCAAGCTCATCGAGAGGTCGTTGATCGATGACAAGGCCGTCGATCCCGTCACTATCGATCTCACCGGAAAAACCAGCCTCGCCGATACCATGGTCATTGCCACGGGCACGTCCCGCAGGCATATCGAGTCCATGGCCGAACACCTGTTGGAGCGCCTCAAAGCACACGGGATGTCCGGGAGCATTGCCGAGGGGCGTGGACAGTCCGACTGGGTGTTGATCGATGCTGGTGATGTCATCGTCCACCTGTTCCGGGACGAGACGCGTCGGTTCTATGATCTGGAACGCCTCTGGGGTAGTGCTCTGCCCGAGAGAGCTCAGGCCTCGGCAACCGCCTAGCCAGACTTTGTCCATGTCCACGTAGCCAGACAGATTTTGCGTCGATGCGTCTTGTTTTGGTCGCGGTTGGTCGGGATCGTCGCGGACCGGCCAGTGAGCTTGCGGAACTCTATCAAAAGCGATGTCCTTGGCGCATCGATGTCGTTGACATCGCGCCGCGCAACGAAGGCGACACGGCCAAACGTATCGCCCTGGAAGCCCAGAAAATCCGCCGGGCACTTCCCGATGACGCAGCTCTTGTCGTTCTCGATGAGCGAGGCGACAATCTTTCAAGCCAAGAACTCGCCAAAAAGGTTCAGGCCTTTCAAATGAAAGGTCGTCAGGTCATCGCCTTTGTCATCGGTGGGGCCGATGGTCTCGAGCGCTCGCTCGTCGAACGTGCGGATGTTCGGCTTGCCTTTGGTCGGGCAACATGGCCACACCGATTTGTGCGCGCCATGGTCATGGAACAGCTCTATCGTGTGAGTACCATTCTCTCAGGTCATCCCTACCATCGGGATTGAGCGAAACTCAGCGCCCTAACGACAGCGTCAAGACGTCGGCTTAGTTGACGTAGTATTTTCGATAGTTGCCCTGATAGTGACCGCTGTCGGCATAGCCATAGCGCGCATGTTTTTTGACGTCGACGCGAGACAAAACGATGCCAGCAACGTCACCACCCGACTCCAACATTTGACGAATGCCAGCAAGCGCCACATTGCGCGGTGTGTCTTCCCAGCGCACGACATAGATCGATTTATCGACCAGGCCGGACAGGGTGAAACTGTCAGAAACAGCCGCGACTGGCGGACTATCGATCATGACCAGATCATAATAGGCTGTCATCTCCTCGAGTAAGATTTTCATGGTCGACGAACGAAAGAGATCAGGCGGGCTAAGGGATCCGAACCCAGCCGGCAGAAAATCCAAACCTGACTTTTCATCCCGTTGGATCGCTGACTCGGGATTGGCGCCACCTGTGAGAACTTCGGATAGGCCATCTTGGTTGGGGATGCCAATCACATCATGGAGACGCGGGCGGCGAAGGTCTGCATCGACTAAGATCACTTTGAGGCCGGAGCGAGCTGATTGGCGTGCGAGCGCGGATGCAATGGTGGACTTGCCCTCCAGCGGCACGGATGAGGTGATCAAGACTGATTTCGGCGGATTTCGTGCATCCATCAGGAATAGATTGGTCCTGATACGCTGCAGGGCTTCCGCATAAGCGGAATTCGGCCGTTCCAGGATATACTCTTCGGCGGGAATGCCATTCGTTTCCTTCCGACTAAGGTCAGGCACCAGGGCAAGGGCTCGAAGACCCAGAGCTTGGATTTCCTCTGCACTTCGAAATCCGTAGTTCGAATCCCAACGCTCGAGCAAGAAGACGAGAAGGGCGCCAGCTGCCAGGGAGCCTGCGAAGGCGATGATCGTCACCAATTTTGTTCTTGGTGAAGAAGGCTTGCTCGGCACGTCAGCCGCCGACATGATGCGGGCGTCGGCCTCTTGAAGTTCCTGCTGCTCGACGATTTCGCGAAACCGGGTCAAGAACGTTTCGAAGAGTTGGCGATTGGTTTCGGCTTCACGCGTTAGGTTCCGAAGCTCGACATGAGCCAACTCAACCGTTGATGACTGGCTTTGAATGCTCTGCAGACTGGACTGAAGCTCCACCTCTCGAGCCTTCGCAACGGCAACCTCGTTTTCAAGATCTTGAACAACGCGGCGAACCTCGTCTTCAAGCTTGGAGCGAACGGTTACAAGTTCGCCTTGGACGTTAAGCATTCGTGGGTGGTTTTGTCCAAATTCTGCGGAAAGTTCGGATAGGCGTCGCACCAGCGACGTTTCTTGGATACGCAGTTCGGCAAGCAATGGTGACGTCAACACCTTGGCGGCCTCTTGGATTCCCCCCGCCTTTAATAAGCTCTTGGTTTGCGCCAGCCTGGCTTCAGCTTCGGCTCGCTGTGCTTGGGACAAGGCGAGCTGGGTATTGAGCTGAGTCAGCTGCAGCGACAGAGGGCTGCCGTTATTGGTGTCGACGATATTGTTTTTGGAACGGTATTCGACAATTTTGCCTTCGGCTTCCAGGACCTCACCGCGAAGCTCCTCGATGCGCTTCCCCAGCCACTCAATGGCTCTCTCGCTAGCCTCGTATTTCGACTCAACCTGGGCCTGCATATATTGTTGAGCAGTGGTGTTGGCGATCTGCGCAGCCAGCCGAGGGCTTTCCGAGGTGATCGAAATCGCAAGAACATAAGACCTGCCGACTTGCTCGACATAATATCGGCTCGCAAACTCATCGATGACGCCTTCGAGCTCAACGGTGGCTCGTTCCGCGGCGTCGGCATGAGGTGGGATCCGGCTCTGGCCATCGCCGAATGTGCTCTCCAACCAAGCCCCTGAGAGATAGCGGGTGATGTCAAAGAACTCGAGGAGAGATCCGTTATCCCGATCGCCCAAGAGGGGATTGAACTCTGCCAGCCCTTGCAGTGATTCGGCGTTGACAACGCGTCGCATAAAAGCGCGGGAGGTAAGACGCTCAATTTCGCTTTCAATGGTCGCGGAATCCGCTGTGAGATCCTCGACCACATCATCAAGCTCGAGAATGTTGGTTTCGGGACCTTGTATCTGAATTAAGGCTTTCGAAGTAAAAAGTGGCGTTTGTTGCTTGCTGTACGTGTACACACAACCGGTGATCAGCAACACGGTGGCGAAGAAAATGAGCTTGCGGCGCAGCAGGGCCCGCCACACCTCTCGCAGATCAAGCTCGTCGCCGCCCGAACCGCCTTCAGCAGCACCGAGCATCGGGATCGTCTCGTTGGCCATATCAACTCGTCAGTTCTATGGGCCGATCGTTGAACCCTTTCGCGCGCCAAGGAACTGACGGCCAGCGCTTCGACGGTCGGCAAGCATGCTCCAAAACCTCGAAATGCCAAACGGGCTGCACTCCGGAAGCTTCTCTTTCCTGATGCACCGTCATGATTGGCGATGACGGTTGACGTTTAGGCTGAGGCGTCCAGATCCGACGTCCGAGCCAAGCTGCCCCAACCAAGATTGCCATAGTCATAACAACTTATGATTGAACATCAAAAGAGTTAATGAACGCTAACATGTAATTTCGCTAAGGGCAATCAATCAATGAGCCTTTTGCGCGAAAATCGATAAAGATTATAATATCATGGGTTGCTTTTAAGTTGGCTCAAAAGCGCTCTGCACGGGGATCAAGCGCGTCTTGTAGGCCGTCACCGAGAAAATTGAAGGCGATCACCGTGATGAAGATGAGCAATCCAGGCCAGATCGCGAGGGCTGGGGCCTGCCAAATCAGTTCCTGAGCATTGGTCAGCATGTTGCCCCAGCTCGGTAGGGGGGGCTGGATACCTAAGCCCAGAAAGGAAAGGATTGATTCGGTCAGGATGACATTGCCGACCGAGAGTGTGGTCGCGACGATTATCGGGGACACAACATTTGGTAGGACATGGAATGCAATGATACGCATCGGGCCGGCGCCAAGAGCCGTTGCTGCGCGGACAAAGTCGCGCTCTCGGACAGACAGTGTCGCGCCGCGCACGAGCCGGGCGACGGTGGTCCAGCCAACGAGGGCGATGATGCCAAGAATGATGTAGAGGCTGCCGTAAGAAGAGCGCATCAGTCCAGCAGGCAATCCAAGTTTGGTAAAGTCGATCGCTGCAAAGATGATCAAAAGCGGGAGCAGTGGGAGCGCGATGACGGCGTCGGTAACCCGCATCAAAAAGGAATCGATACGACCGCCGGCATAACCAGCGATCACGCCAATCACGGTGCCGATCAGGGCCGCCGCGATGGCGCCGACAAGTCCAACGAACAGTGATACTTGGCCACCAAAGAGAAGGCGAAGGAGCAAATCACGACCGAGCTCGTCGGTGCCGAGCGGATTCTCAGCACTCGGTGGCGCGAAGCGATTGAAGAGATCAACCGCCTCGATGTCATGGCCAAGAAGGACCGCAAATAGCGGCGCAGCGAGGCTAGCGAGCACAAAGAGCAGGAGCACGCCAGCGCTGCCGACGGCGAGGCGATGGCGCCAGAACCGCCGCAGCAGCAGCCGGCCCGGAGACACCCCGGCTCCTACGATTGATGGCGGCCACTCGTTATCAAGTGGACTGCTATCATTCATAGCTGATTCTCGGGTCGAGCCAGCCATAGACGAAATCGGCGCCAAGATTGCTGGCAAGTGTGAGTGCGGTCGCGAAGAGAAGGCCGATCAGGGCAACGTTGAAGTCGGATCCCAATATCGAATCGTAGATAAGCTTTCCCATGCCCTGATAGGCGAAGATTTGCTCGATGACTAAGGCGCCGGAAAACAGGGTGCCAAAATCGAGCGCTAGCACCGTGACCACGGGGATCATTGCATTACGCATGGCATGGCCCACAACGACACCAAAGCTGCTGAGCCCCTTAGCTTCGGCAGTCCGAACATAATCCTGACGGAGCGCCTCGATCATCGCGGCTCGCGTAAAACGGATAATCCTGCCCATCGTGAGAAGCGTTAAGGCGGCCACTGGCATGATCAAATGAAGGAGCCAGTCGAGGATGTCAGTTCGGCCAACACTTTGCACGCCGCCTGCAGGCAGCCAACCTAGGGTCACGGAAAAAAGGAGAATAAGGAGGAGCGCCAGCCAGAAGGAGGGCAGCGAAAAGCCAGCGAAGGCAAACAGATTGATCATGTAGTCGAGCCAGCTGTGCGGGCGAACAGCTGCCAGGACACCAAGTGGAAGGGCGATCAGCAATGCGAGGACGAAGGATAGGCCCATCAGGACCGTGGTATTCCAGAGCCTCGGGGCCAGCACCTCCAGCACTGGCCGTGTATGCAAACGCGAGTAGCCAAAATCGCCGCCAAAAACACCACTTAGCCAGTGCCAATACCGCTCAAGTAGCGGGCGGTCCAGGCCGTAGAGCGCCTTAAGCCTAGCGATGTCATCCGTGCTCATATCGGGATCGCCAGACGCCATGATGTCGATCGGATCGCCCGGCATCAGGCCGAGCAGGATGTAGATCACGAACGACATCAGGAGTAACAAAAGGACCGCCTCGCTAGCGCGATGGCCGAAGTAACGGATCACGGGATCGTCGACCTCTATCCGTTAGTTCGAAGCGTCTTCTGCATACCAGTTCTCGACCCAAAGTGCGCTCGAATATTGATGGCCTGTCGGAACGATACCTTGGAGCCAAAGCGGCCAGATATGAGCATCGGCACGGAAGTAGAGTGGGATCGCTGGAAGGTCATTCGCGTAGATGGCTTGCAATTTGGCCCACATCGGCCGTCGCTTGTCTCTGTCGAGCTCGCGTTCGAGCTCATCGAGGAGCTGATCGAGCTCCGGATTTGCGTAGCCCGTGTAATTCTGACCCGACCACCCATTTTCTTCTGACGGTATTTCCTCAGAATGGAGCGTTGTCCGCGGTACATTCTCCGGCGACGAGATCCATGCAAACATGGCAAGCCCCGTGAATTTCCGCTTGCTTGTCGTTTCGCCGAAAAAGACACGCGCTGGCTCATTCTTGATCGTGACATCAATGCCAAGTGCTTTCCATTGGCTCTGGAGCACCTGTTGCACCAACTCTCGTGTCCGGTTGCCAGCAGTGGTCATCAACTCGATCGCAAGTGCATCACCATCGGCATTGTGGCGAACGCCGTCCTTCATCTCAGTCCAGCCGGCGTCGTCAAGCAGGGACGCCGCCACGTCTGCATCATATCCGTAAGTCGGCACGGCTTGATCGTAGACCCAGTCCAGTGGGTTGATGCTGGTGTGGGCGACAGGCTGGCGGCCTTCGAAGAGCTGCTGATTGATAGCTTCTCGATCAATACTCTGAATCAGCGCCTGGCGCACGCGCCTATCGGCGAGGATCGGATTGTCGAGATTGACGTCTAAGTGTTCGTAGATCAAACCGGGCTTATAGAGGATTTGATAGTCGTCACCGTGACGCTTTTCGAAAGCCAGGGCCTGGTCAATGGTGATGCCAGCCGGCTCACCCG
Source organism: Geminicoccaceae bacterium (assembly GCA_028285265.1). GTDB lineage: Bacteria > Pseudomonadota > Alphaproteobacteria > Geminicoccales > Geminicoccaceae > JANQPX01. The sequence goes on along the minus strand of JANQPX010000032.1, from coordinate 88,204 downwards.
CGATCATATCAATACTGCCGGATAGCAGATTGGCTTCAAGCGCCGCCGTGTTCTCGATCGCCTTGATAACGATTTTCTTGAACTTGGGTGGTTCACCCCACCAGGTATCATTGGGCTCCAGCACGACATAGGCGCCCGATGACACATCGGTGATCTTGTAGGGGCCGAAGTAGAGGCCGTCGGTCGTTGTAGCCGTGTCATAGAGTGTGCGGTTGCGGTAGGTCGCCGGATCTTCTTCGAAGATCGACCGTTCCAGATGCGCGGGAAGTAGGCGGAAGTCATTGATAGCATTGTAGTTGAAGGTGACGCGATCCACATGCAACGTAAATGTTTTCGCATCAATCACGTCGATCGAGATAATGCGTCGATAGCCTTCGGCGCTGGTGACCCCACTTTGTGGATGCAAACCAACATCCCGTGTGAACAAGACGTCTTCGGTGGTCACCGGGGTGCCATCACCCCAGACCGCGTCGTCACGGATGTCGTATGTCAGCGCAATGCCATCTGAACCATCCTCTTGCTTCTCAATGACCGCTTTGCCGTTTTCTAGGGTCGGCAATTCGGTGCAGAGCATGCAGATCAGGTTCCAGTTTTCGTCGAAGGTGGTGAAGGGGCGTCTGGTCATGGCCAAGACGTAGCTTTTGGCGGCCATGGAATCGATGTTCGGATTGAAATTGGAGGGGTACTGCGTCATGCCAATGACCAACTCCTCCCTAGCCGCGTTGGCAGGACCCGTCTGGACAAGAACGAGGCATAGCAGTGATAGCAAGAAACTTTTTGTCCAACCCAACCACATGATGGCCTCCGACAAGCTGACACATTCGACGCATAAATAGGGCAAGCGCGGCCAGAAAACCAAGGCTTGAGGCCTTAGCCCGCAATGCATTCGCACTTTTTGACGTCACATTCCTGATGATCGCGCTGAATGTTGGGCAAGGGCGGTCGTGTCATTCCTGAGGTGGCATCGTTTTGATGCGTATTGTTAAGGTGTTGAAACTGAACACATAAATCCGCAAGCTTATCGTAGGAGGTCGCCATAACCGAGCCTCTCGCTTGGCGATCGTCTTGACCAAGCGATCATGGACGGCTCATGGGCTGCTACGCGACGCGTCCGCGGTAGAGATCGGCGATCGCCTCGTCATAGGCTCGGTAGATCGCTTGGCGCTTCAACTTGAGCGTCGGGGTCATCATCCCGCCCTCAATGGTGAAGGCTTCCGGGAGGATCTTGAAGCGGCGGATTCGCTCGATCGGTGACAGGCGGGAATTGACCCGCTTCATCGCCTTGCCGATGACAGCCTGAAAGTCATCGTCCTCGGCAAGTGCAGCGAGTTCGCTCTTTTTGCCCTCGGCTTTGGCAAAACTGGTGACGAAATCCTGATCCGGTACGATCAGGGCGACGAGATGTGGCCGTTTATCGCCATACACCAAGACCTGCGCGATCTCAGGTTCAAGGGCGACAATGCCTTCAACCCGTTGAGGAGCAATATTGTCACCTCCAGAGTTGACGATCAGGTCGCGCTTGCGATCGGTGATCTCGATGAAGCCATCGCTATCCATTACGCCGACGTCGCCGGTATGGAGCCAACCGTCGATCAGTGTACGTTTCGTCGACTCGTCGTCACGCCAATAGCCTTGCATCACGGCATCGCCGCGTACCAAGATCTCACCGTCTTCGTCAAAACGCACCTCAATGCCAGGAAGAGCCGGACCCACAGACTTGAGCTTGACTTTACCCGGCCTGTTGACGCTGATGACCGGCGAACATTCGGTCTGGCCATAACCCTGAAACACCGGCAGGCCAAGCGCGGTAAAAAAGAGACCGACATCATAATTCAGCGGCGCGCCGCCTGAGACCAACGCCTTCATGCGTCCGCCAAAGCGTTCTCTAACCTTGGAACGCACGAGCCGGTCGAGCAGAGGGTTTAAAAGGCGGTCCAGCAAGGAAAGCGAGGCGGGATCTTCATAGGCGCGACTGCCGATGTCGACGGCTTTAGCAAAAAGCTTGGGCTTCAAACCCGTTTGTCGAGCGATACCGTTGAGGATTCGTTGGCGCATGACCTCATAAAGGCGGGGCACGCAAGCCATGATGGTCGGCCGCGCCTCGACCAGATTGGATGAAAGGGTATCGATGCCTTCGGCATAATAGATCTGAGCGCCGATCGAGATCGGCAAAAACAGCCCGGCAGTATGCTCGTAGGCGTGAGAAAGCGGGAGGAACGACAGGAACACGTCATCATCAAGGCCAAGCTCTTCCAGCACATAATAGGCGCTCTTAACATTGGCCCGGACATTGCCGTGGGAGAGCATCACGCCTTTGGGCTTGCCGCCGGTGCCAGAGGTATAGATGAGGCAGGCGAGGTTCTCGGCACCAATCGTTGCGGCCGGATCCTCCGAAAAGTCCGGCGAATCATCGCCGATAGCGAGGGCGTCGTCCCAGAGGATGGTTTCAACGCCGGCGTGCTCCGTCGCGGGAAGGCTGTCGAAGGTTAACAGAAGCTTGACATGCTTCGTTGCGGCGATGGCCGGGAGCAGCGTCTTCGCCAGCTTGCTGTTTGAGACGACCGCAAATTCCGCACCACTATCCGTCAGCAGGTGGAGATGATCAGCCTCGGTATTGGTTGTGTAGGCCGGGACTGTGACCCCGCCCGCACGGAGCACGGCAAGATCGACGATCGGCCACTCTGGTCGGTTTTCGCTGACCAGCAGGACACGATCACCGGGCTTTAGCCCCTTGGCACGAAAGGCACGGGCCAGCCGATGAACGCGATTGCGCACCATCGCCCAGGACCACGGCCGATAACTGCCGTCAACCTTGCCCCAAAGGAAGGGTTTCTCGCCACCTGCGGCAGCGGATTTTTCAAACATATCAACCAGGTTGCGGCCAAAATCCGGCGTCGCCATGTCGTCTCCCATGCCATCGTCCGATGATGCGCCCAAGGCCCAGCCTTAGCGACTAAGCGTCTCAGATCGCGATCTCGGCATGCCTTCGAATGCAGCTTCATTACCCATTCAGCAACGTGATAAAGCTTTCCGGCTGGATTGACCAGAATCGCGTCTTATATGTCGTTCAGCTTAGTACTGTCCAATCGGAGATCTTTATGAGCCTGACCCGTCAGCAAGCCGAAGCAACCGGCGCAGCCCCTGCGACAGGCGAGCTCCCAGTTTGGGATCTGTCGGATCTCTACACGGGCATGGATGATCCGGCGATCGAGCGTGATCTGTCGACGGCAAATGACGAAGCGGATGCCTTGATCCGGGATAGCCAAGGCAAGCTTGCCAGCATGGATGGCACAAGCCTCGCGGCCACCGTCAAACGCTATGAACGGGTCGAAGATTCCATCGGCCGTGTTTACAGCTATGCGTCGTTGCTGCATGCGGCGAAATCTGATGATCCGGAAATCAGTAGATTTTATCAAACCGTACGTGAACGCATTAATGATATCGGCACAAAACTTCTTTTTATGACCCTCGAGATCAACCGAATCGACGATGCCAACTTAGATGCTAAGCTCCAAAGCGATGACGAGCTGGCTCGCTACCGCCCTTGGTTTCGCGATGTTCGAAGCTTCCGTCCCTATCAGCTCGATGACGAGATCGAAAGGGTTTTGCACGAAAAGTCAATTACCGGGCGCGCTGCCTGGAACCGGCTTTTCGATGAGACGATGGCACGCATTCGTTTTCCCCTGGATGGTCAAGAACTCACTTCAGCCGAGATATTTGATAAATTGTCGGACAAAGACCGTTCGACACGTGAAGCCGCGGGAAAAACCGTTGCGGCGACGCTGCAAAGCCAGGTCAGTCTCTTCGCTCTGATCACCAATACGCTTGCCAAGGACAAGCAAATTGAAGATGGCTGGCGCAAGTTTGAACGGCCTATCTCGTCGCGAAATCTTGCCAATCAGGTGGAGGATGGGGTCGTTGACGCCCTGATATCGGCGACCAAAGAAGCGTATCCGCGCCTTGCTCATCGGTACTATCAGTACAAAGCGAATTGGATGGGCTTGGATAAGCTGGAGTTTTGGGATCGTAATGCGCCGCTCCCGGAAGACAGCGATAAGCGAATTGCCTGGGACGACGCAAAGGTGATCGTGCTTGATGCGTATCGAGGCTTCTCACCCAAGCTGGCTGACATTGTTGATCGCTTCTTCACCGACCGTTGGATCGATGCGCCGCCGCGTCCTGGCAAGGATGCGGGCGCGTTTTGCCATCCAACGGTGCCAAGCGCCCATCCCTATGTTCTCATGAACTATCAGGGCCGACCGCGGGACGTTATGACTCTTGCGCATGAGCTAGGCCATGGGGTCCATCAGGTGCTGGCCGGCAGGCAGGGACCGCTCATGGCGAGCACCCCCTTAACTTTGGCGGAGACGGCCTCAGTTTTTGGCGAACAACTGACCTTTCAGTCAGTGCTTGCGGCTGAAACCGACCCGGTGCAGCGTCGACTTCTTTTGGCCGGCAAGGTCGAAGATGCACTGAACACGGTTGTCCGCCAAATCGCGTTCGTCGATTTTGAACGCCGGGTCCACGATGCACGTCAGCGGGCCGAATTGACGCCTGACGAGCTGGGCGACATTTGGATGAGCGTTCAAACGGAAAGTCTCGGACCTGCATTCCACTTCGAGGATGGCTACCGCGTTTTTTGGAGCTATATCCCTCATTTCATCCACGTGCCGTTCTACGTCTATGCCTATGCGTTTGGCGATTGTCTCGTCAACGCGCTGTATGCGGTCTATCAGACTGAGCCCGATGGCTTCCAGGAGCGTTATCACAATCTGCTGGCAGCCGGGGGAACGCTCAGGCACAAGGAGCTCCTCGAACCGTTTGGCCTCGATGCAACCGACCCCACGTTCTGGAGCAAGGGGCTTGGCATAGTCGAAGGGTTGATCGATCGTCTTGAGCAGGAAGCGGGTTAGCCCGGATGAGTGACGGCCCGCAGAATCGCCGGGAGAACACGATCACCGGCAGGGTGCGCCGCTATGCCCAGGTATCCGGTACCATGGGAGGACTCGCGGCGCGGCTCGCAGGTTCGCAGTTTCTCGGCATGAAGATCGATAAGGGCCAACATGCAGAGGAGCTGAAGCAGGCGCTCGGCGGTCTCAAGGGACCGCTGATGAAAGTGGCACAGCTTCTTGCGACCATACCCGATGCACTGCCAAAGGAGTATGCCGCTGAACTGGCCCAGCTGCAGTCCGAAGCACCACCGATGGGCCGCCCCTTTGTCCGTCGGCGCATGGCCTCCGAACTCGGGCCCGACTGGCGCGACCGGTTCCAGGACTTTGCGCTTGATGCAGCCCATGCAGCCTCACTCGGGCAGGTGCATCGTGCGACCTCACTTGATGGTCAAGATCTCGCTTGTAAGCTGCAATATCCGGGCATTGAGAGCGCCGTCGAAGCGGATTTGACCCAGCTACGCATGATCTTCTCGATTTATCGGCGCTATGATCCCTCGATCAATCCCGAGCGCATCTACGAAGAACTGGCAGAGCGCCTCCGTGAAGAACTCGACTATCGTCGCGAAGCTCGTCACATGGCGCTCTATCGACGCATGCTGAAGAAGGAACAGGGCGTTTACGTTCCTGATGTCATCGACGATCTTTCAACGCATCGTCTTTTGACGATGACGTGGCTCGACGGCAAGAAATTGATGGCCTTCAAGGACGCTTCCCAAGAGGTGCGCGATCGAATCGCCGTAAACATGTTCCGGGCCTGGTATGTCCCCTTCTATGACTACGCCGTGATCCACGGCGATCCTCATCTCGGCAATTACGCGGCGCGCGAGGATCATGGCATCAATCTTTTGGATTTTGGCTGCATACGCGTGTTTCCACCCACCTTGGTGCAGGGCGTGATTGATCTTTATCATGCCCTTAAAGACGGCGACCGGGATCTTGCCGTTCATGCCTATGAAACATGGGGATTTAAAGACCTCAGAAATGAGGTTATCGACACGCTGAATATCTGGGCGGCGTTCATCTATGCTCCCTTGATGGAGGATCGGCCAAGGTTGATTGAAGAGACCAACTCCGGTGCTTACGGGCGCGAGGTCGCCGAGAACGTCCATGGTAAGCTCCGCGCTATTGGCGGCGTTACCCCGCCGCGTGAGTTCGTCCTTATGGATCGTGCTGCCATCGGGCTTGGCTCGGTGTTCATGCATCTGGGCGCCAAGATCAATTGGCATCAGATGTTCATGGAGCTGATCGATGGCTTTGACGTCACGACGCTTGAGAAGCGTCAGGCCAAGGCGCTCACCGCCGAAGGGCTACAGCCCGCTGTCTGATCATCGCAACAGATGAAAAATTTATCGCCAAACGCAAATTTGTTAACCGAATAAATCGCCTCGAGCGCTATTCAGGCGTTTACCAAACGGGTCGAGCATGGATATGATGCAGCAACTTTTTACATCATCCACGTGTGATCCGACGGAAGAATTCATGGCTATCAACGAGTATGGCGAGACCATTAACCTGATCGAGCGTTTGCATCGGCGTTTTCTGGACGTGCTCAGGGCCGAACTCGAACGCATTGGCATCGGCGATATCAACAATGTCCAAGGCCTGCTCCTGGCGAATATTGGCGAGGAGGAGGTTAGCGTCGGCGATCTAGTGAGCCGTGGCTATTATCTCGGATCGAACGTCACCTACAATCTGAAGCGTTTGGTCGAGTCCGGGTATGTGATTCAGGAGCGTTCTGAGCGGGATCGTCGTGTCGTACGAATCCGTCTATCGCAAAAGGGTCGAGATCTTTGCCACCATATCAATGTGATGTTAAGCGAGCAAAGTCAGTCTCTGAGCGAGAACCCGAAGCTGAAGCCATTAGAGGAGTTGAACGCTCAGTTGCGCAATCTTGAACTCTTTTGGACGACCGAGCTGACGACGCCTAAAGGGGCTCGCACAAATTCAGCATTCGGTAATCTTGCCGAGCAGCGCTTGGCGGCGGGCGCCGGTCACTGACGGCAGATTGGTCGCGCGGCGATCAATCCGATCGGATGCTAGAATGGCGAAGGCGATCGCTTCTTTGGCGTCGACCGGTAGGCCGAGTGAGTCACTGGCGCTGACGGGGATGTTGCCGAAGGCGTTTTGAAGTCCCGTTGTCAGCGCAGGATTGCGACTCCCGCCGCCACTCACGATGACATGTGCCACGGGTGACGATCCTGCAACGAATCGCCGGTAGGCGTCAAAAATGGCCCAGACCGTGAAGGCTGCAAGCGTCGCCATTAAACTTGAAACCTCGTGATCATCGTCGAGGTTCGTCCCTGCTTTTGCCAAAATGGTGTCAAGAAAGTCATCGCCAAACTGTTCGCGACCTGCTGACGGGCGCGGCGTTTCGGCAAAATAGGGATGAGACTGGAGCCAGGCAAGCAAGGGCTGGTCGACAGAGCCGCGAAGAGCAAGACGTCCATCAATATCCGCCGTCTCTTGTCCTCTGGACCAGCGGCGCGCCAGGCCGTCCATGAGCATGTTCCCAGGGCCACAATCCATGCCAAGAACCTGATCTAATGCCATTCTGTCCCCGGGCAGAGCCGTGAAATTGGCAATTCCACCGATATTGATCGCGAGGAGCGCTTCGCCTTGCCGGGCCAGTAAGCGCTGGTCGACATAGGGAACCAAAGGTGCCCCAGAACCGCCAAGCGCGATGTCGTTCATGCGGAAGTCGCTGACCACGGGGCAGCAAAAGCGCGCAGCGAGTGGACCTGGGTCGCCGAGCTGAAGGCTGGTGACACCATGTTCGTGATAGACAGTTTGTCCATGGCTACCAATCAGATCCAACCGGTAGCTGCTGGCTGCGATCACTTTAGCTAGAGCATCGGCGAAGTAGTCACCAAGACGCTGGTTAACGCGAGCGACGGATGCGATGCCATCGAGCCGCTCTGGCGCGAGTTCCCACCTTAAGTCGTCGGGCATTGGCACCGTTTCAAAGGCAAGAAGTTTGAAGGTGAGGCGTTCGCCCCGCGCGATTCGACAGATCGCTACATCGAGTCCGTCCATCGATGTGCCGGTCATTAACCCAGCGACACAGCGTTCGTGAAGTGCGGCGATCTGATCAAGGCTGCGGCTTGAGTGATCCGGGATCATGATGAGGTAACCGGCGTGTTCGCGAGCGTGGTCTCGCTCAATGGTCTGTTCGCGGGCAGCAAAAGTGCGATGATGACAGCGATCGCGCTGAAAATCGCCATCGACCAGAAGACGGCAGTAAACTCGCCTGTTGTGGCGAAAATATAGGCGATAAGCGGGACGCCGAGCGCGCTCATGCCGAGGGCAACGACGAATTTCAGACCGTAGATCGTCGCGCGCCACGCAGCGGGTGTGTAGCGGGCCATCAAGCAGTTTTCGATTGGCTGCGTGCCGGTTTGCACGGATACGGCTAGGGCCACAAGGAGGACGAGTAGAAAGCTACCGGACATGGCGGCGATCATGACCAAGCCTATCTGAAGGCTGTAGCTCATGACATAGAGCCGGCGCTCATCGAAGTGGTCGGCGAGGTGACCGCCAATGAGTTGGCCCGCCGTCGACACGAGGTAGACGACAGAGACCAGGGCCCCCGCTGTCATCGCGCCAAAGCCGATATCATCACCAAGTCGAACCTGGAAAATCTTCGGCAGGCCAACGGCATTCATCTGAAAGATCATGCCGGTGAAGAGGATCGCCGCCAGCATCAAGACCAACCCGCGTAGCATACCGCTGTGTTCCTGGTCGGGCTGCATCGCACGAAAAGGTCCTCGCACCATGCGAACGCGTCCGCGCTTGAGTTCGATCATGAAGCTGATGCCGTAGAGTAGACAAGCGATGCCAGGAAAGATGAACGCGCTGCGCCAGTGGATGACATCCGCGAGAAAGCCTGCAAGCAACGCGGCGCTCGCCGTACCAATGGCGCCGTAAACGCCATTAATACCAAGGGCTCGACCCGGACGCTTGCTCGCGCCAACGACCCAAGCCAGCGCAACGGGATGATAAATCGACGCGAAGAGGCCGATCAGCGTAAGAGCCATCGCCATATGATAAGGGCCGCTGGCGAGGCCGGCGAGGATGCAGGCTATTCCGGTACCCAAGAAGAAGATCACCATGAGCCAGCCGCTGTCCCAACGATCACCAAGCCAGCCCGCTGGTAAGGCCCCTAGGCCAAAGAGCAGGTAGCCCGCGAATCCTAGGGGCAGTAATTCGGAAAAGCCGATCTGCCAGATCGGTTCGAGTGCGAGCACTACCGTGGGGTAGAGCAGCATGACCAAATGCGAGAAGCTGTGCCCAACATTGATGTAGGACATCGTTCTGCGACCGGTTGCGTCATCAATTTGCATGGCGAGATCATGCCACTTGTCTCGCATCGGCACTATGTCTTTGTCTGGACTGCTTCCCAAAAGGCGTCCCGTGCCAAGAAACGCTCAGCCGTATCATTTGGGCTGGTTGCTAAAAGGACGATGGCATAGCCGGGGAGGCTTTTCATCGCTTCGGCAATGGGCGCCATACCATTTTCGGCAACCCAGGCGGCAGCAGATCGGGCGAAATGCCAATCTCGGGCAACCAAATAGGTCAGCGCTTGGGTCGGCTCTTCAATCTCAAGGCGCTTCTCTAAATCGATCATGACGCCTGTGGTCACGGCACGGCACCATGTGGCGAAGGTTGCGGCCTGGTCACTAGGCGTTGGTAGCTCGGTCGCGTCGCTCATTGACGAGAGCTGTGCGCCGACCATGGCGCCCATTCGCTTTGACCCCAACATACCATCTGCCTGACGTGTGAAATAGGCATCGAGCTTGTCGGCTCGATCATCCCAAGCGAGATGTTCGATCTGACTTATCAGATCCAGTGCCGTCTGATGCGCGAAACGCCAACCTGCGGGCAGCATCTGCTGCAACACGCGCTTGCTGCTGTGGTTGGCGCAATCTCTTTCAAAGGAGGCTTTTGAGAACATGATCCATCCGGCTAAAAAGGCCTGGATATATTCAATTATAAGTTGAAACTAGAAGCAAGAGGTTATTGCGACATTGGCCAGGGCAGCTGCGGGCGAGCGCTGGAACTGTCACCCCATAACCACATCGACCAATGGGCTTTCGCTAATCATTGATGCAAGTACGACTCTGTCAAAATCCTCGGTCATCGCAAGCGCCATTGATGCTGCCTCCTTCGATCGTTCCAGCCGTTCAGCATTGTCGACCATATTGATGATCGGCACGACAGGAATGCCACAGGTTCGTTGAAGGGCACCTTTGCGGCTCGTGAGCAACTTCGCGATATGTAGAGGTGTGAGATTCGTGCCGATTTCGACGTCGAGAACATCGATGAGGCGTTCAGGTCGGTGCACCAGCTTGGCGTTCAAAGGACGTCCAAATACTCTCGCTGAGACGACCGGCAAGACGGTCGTTGTGCCTTTCGGCAGTGCTGGTTCTCGGTCATTGGGTGCCTTGATCATCCGCATCCGTGCGCCATCGGCCTTGACCATGCTCACGTCAAATGCCGCGCGACGATGAATCTCATCAATCTGTTGCTCCGGGAGACCTCCAAAACGGCCGGGCTTCGTTGGTGGCCCGGCAAACAGAAATGGCCCGTCGTGCGACCTCGCTTGCTCGATTGCCACGTCAACATTGCCATCAATGGTCAACGTCTCGACGCCGAGTGACTTTGGGGGTGCAGCGGTCTGAACGGTGGCGGCCAGCGCGATCCGCGGCGTCCCGATGGCTCGGTGTGCATCGGCAAGTCGGTGAAGCGTCGATTTCTTGCCACCAGCCCCGACCAAGGCGACGATTCCCTTGTCTGCTGCCAGTGTATCGATCAGTGTTTGGGCTTCGCTTGAATCCATGGGCGATGGTGCTTAAAGCGGTTCCTTTAGAACGTCTTGTGCCGCTAGAAGGCCGCTTGCTTTTGGCGGCAAGCCGAAGAGGTCCAGCCCGGTTTCGACGCCGAAGAGCGTGCCAGCAAGCATCAAATCGTTGAACCAACCGAGATGCCCTATTCTGAACACCTTTCCTTTGAGTTTGCCGAGCCCGTTACCAAGCGACAGATCGAAACGCTCCAGGATAAGGCCGCGAAGAGCATCAGCATCGTGACCTTCAGGAAGCAGGACGGCTGTCAAGGAGCCAGAATACTCGCGGGAATCTTCAGCGAGAACCTCTAGACCCCATGCTTCGACGGCTGCGCGGGTGGCCCTAGCGTGACGTTGATGGCGGGCGAAGACGGTTGGCAGGCCCTCCTCGTCGAGCATGGCAAGAGCTTCTTTTAGGCCATATAGAAGATTGGTGGCCGGCGTGTACGGAAAGACATTTTGAGCATTCGCGTCCAACATGGCAGTCCAGTCCCAGTAGGACTTGGGCGTTGTTGATGACTCGGCTGCCAAAAGCGCTTTCTCGCTAACAGCGTTGAAGCTAAGCCCCGGCGGCAGCATCAGCCCTTTTTGCGATCCGGCAACAGTGACATCAACTCCCCATTCATCATGGCGATAGTCGATCGAAGCAAGCGACGAGATTGTGTCGACCATGAACAGGGCCGCATGCCCCGCACGATCTATAGCTTGCCGGATCTCTGCAATTCGCGAGGTTACGCCTGTCGATGTTTCATTATGGACAACGGCGACGGCCTTGATCGAACCTGTGGCATCTTCGGCGAGTGCAGCTTCAATCGCTTCGGGGTCAGCGCCACGCCGCCAGTTGCCCTGGAGAAGCTGCACCTCCAAGCCTAGACGTTTGGCGAGTTCGACCCAAAGAGTTGAGAACTGGCCTGTCTCGGCCATGAGGACACGATCGCCTGGTGCGAGCGTGTTGACCAGCGCCGCTTCCCAAGCCCCCGTTCCCGACGCTGGATAGATAATCACGGGGCCTTGGGTGCCAAAGACAGGCTTGATGCTTTCGAGGACCTCACTGGCGAGTTTTGCGAAGGCCGGGCCGCGATGGTCTATCGTCGGGTGATCCATCGCCCGAAGAATCCTGTCCGGCACATTGGTAGGCCCCGGAATTTGCAAGAAGTGTCGACCGCTCTTGAAGGTTTCTGACATGAACGCTAGCTCCTGGGGCGAATAAGGGCACCTGTCATGTATGCGCTCGAATCCGCTCAATGCCAATGTATGGAGGTCGATTGGGCTGCGTATCCTTCCCATCAAAGCTGCCCGCTCTTGCCAAGCTCGTTCATCTGCGGCCAAGCTTTGGCATAGCTGGGGGAGAAGAGTTTGCTGCTGAAAGAACAGGGCGTCGAGCCGGGTGATCCAGGCCTTGCTGCGAGGCTGGAACGGGCACTAGAAGGCGAGGTGCTGTTCAATGCGTTTGATCGCGGTCGCTATAGCACTGATGCGTCGATCTATCAGATCGAGCCGATTGGCGTCGTTACCCCGAAGTCTTTGTCGGATCTCGAGGCAGCGCTCTCGATTGCGCGCGAGCAGGGGGTTTCATTGCTTCCACGAGGAGGCGGTACCTCACAAGCAGGTCAGACGGTCGGGCACAGCCTGGTGCTTGACTGTTCTCGTCATTTGAACGGCGTTGGCGACGTCGATCTGGAGCACCAGACGGTTTGGGTTGAGCCAGGCGTGGTGCTTGATCAGTTGAATAGGCATCTTAAACCCTTTGGCCTCTTCTATCCCGTCGATATCTCAACAGGTTCAAGGGCGACGATCGGTGGGATGGCCGGCAACAATGCCTGCGGCGCCCGATCGATCCGCTACGGGATCATGGTCGACAACGTCCTTGCCATTGATGCTCTCATGGCTGACGGGCATCGAGCATGTTTCGAACAGGTGCCGGGTGATCTCGCAAGCGTCGACGGTCACGCCCCAACGATCGAACTGATATCGGCGATTCGTCAAATCGCCGTCGATCATGCTGACGAGATTGCGAAGCGCTTTCCCGACGTTCAAAGGAGGGTGGGTGGCTACAATCTCGATCGCGTTGACCCTCGGGGGCACAATATGGCCTCGTTGTTGGTGGGGTCCGAAGGGACGCTCGCCTTGTTTGAACGCCTGAAGCTGAAGCTCTCCAGGCTTCCAGCACGTCGGGTGCTCGGTGTTTGCCATTTCCCAACGTTCCATCAGGCGATGGCTGCGACAAAAGACTTGGTGACGCTCGGCCCGACGGCTGTGGAGCTCGTGGATCGCTCGATCATCGAACTTGGTCGGAAGATTCCCGCTTATCGCCCATTGATCGACCGCTTTATCCGCGGTGAACCTGACGCTGTTCTCCTTGTCGAGTTTGCTGGCGAGGACGAAGAGGTACTCATCAGAGATCTCAAGCGACTGGACGTGATGATGGCTGATCTCGGCTTTCCCAGTGCTGTTTTTGAGGCGACTGAGCCATCGCAGCAGGCTCAGATCTGGGACGTGCGTAAGGCGGGGCTCAACATCGTCATGTCGATGAAGGGCGATGGTAAGCCGGTCTCTTTCATTGAAGACTGCGCCGTACCGCTGGAACATCTTGCTGATTACACAGCAGAGCTAACGGACTGTTTCGCACGTCATGGGACCACGGCGACCTGGTATGCCCATGCTTCTGTCGGGACATTGCACGTCCGCCCTATTCTGAATCTGAAGCATGAACAAGGCGCCAGAGCGCTTCGTGCCATTGCTGAAGAAGCCATCGATCTGGTGAAGCGCTATAAGGGCTCCCACTCCGGCGAACATGGTGACGGTCTGGTGCGCTCTGAGTTTCACGAGTCGATGTTTGGAACAACGCTCGTGGCCGCGTTCAAGGACGTCAAACAGGCCTTTGATCCGGGTGGGGTGTTGAACCCCGGAAAAATTGTCGACGCACCGCGCATGGATGACCGAAACCTGTTTCGGTTTAAGCCCGGTTATGCGCCCCTTCCGATTAAAGATGGCCTTGATTGGTCCGATTGGGGCGGGTTTCTCGCTGCGGCGGAGATGTGTAACAATAACGGCGCTTGTCGGAAAACTGCGCCCGGCGTCATGTGTCCGTCCTATCGAGTCAGCGGCGAAGAGCGGCACGTTACCCGCGGCCGCGCCAATAGCTTACGCCTTGCACTCTCGGGGCAGCTTGGTGTGGACGCGCTCACATCTGACGCGATGAGAGACGCGCTTGATTTATGTGTGTCCTGCAAGGCTTGTCGGCGTGAATGTCCGACTGGCGTCGATATGGCGCGCATGAAAATCGAAGTCCTTCATCAATCGCGGGGTCGCCGTGGCTTGGACCTCAAGGACAAGTTGATTGCACATCTGCCGCATTATGCGTCTTTTGCCAGTCGTTTCCGTTCGTTGATGCATGCCCGCGATAGCGTGCCGGGTCTCGCCACGCTTAGTGAGCACCTCTTGGGCTTTTCTGCGAAACGAAGTCTGCCGCGCTGGCATTCTAAACCCTACAGACCGCCAACGGAGCCTGCGGACTTGGTGGGTGATGGGCGGGACGTCATGTTGTTCGTCGACACGTTCACCACCTGGTTCGAGCCGGACATCGCTCGTGCCGCTGTTCGCGTTCTGCAAGCGGCTGGTTATCGCGTGAATCATCCCGTTGCTGGTGGACATCTTTGTTGTGGTCGAACCTATCTTGCGGCAGGCATGATTGACGAGGCGCGAAGCGAAGCGAGGCGTCTCGTCGAAGCGCTGCAGCCGGCCTTGGCAGCCGGCTTGCCGATCGTTGGGCTCGAGCCTTCTTGCCTATTGACCTTAAGAGACGAGCTTCAAGTCTTGCTCCCTCAAACCCAAGAGATTGCCCAATCTGCGCTCTTGTTCGAAGAGTTTCTAACGCGCGAGAAGGAAAAGGACCGTCTTGGCCTCTCGTTGAAGCCGACGACTTGGCAGATGGCGCGTCTTCACGGCCATTGCCACCAAAAAGCGTTTGGCGTGATGGATGCCATGCAATCCTGCCTCGATATGATACCAGGCCTCGATCACAGCATGATCGATTCCAGCTGTTGTGGAATGGCTGGCGCTTTTGGGTATCAAGCGTCTCATTATGAGACGTCAATGGCCATGGCAGAATTGTCTCTACTTCCCGCCGTCCGTCAAACCGATCCTCAAACCACCGCGATCATTGCAAACGGTACGAGCTGCCGTCACCAAATCAAGGACGGATCGGGACGGCAAGCTTTGCATATCGCTTCATTGATCGATCAGTCGATCGACGGGTAACGGCCGCCTCTAGCGGCCAGCCGGAGCTGCCAGCCGATTGTGTGGTTTCGACTCATCATCGCCGCTATCAGTGACCGTTTCGTCGTATGACGCTTGATCAATCACGACGGCTGGCGGATCGGTTTCTTCAGGTGTGAGGAACCATCCGAAGCGTCGAGCGGCACTGCCGATCGCGGGTTGGCTTGCAAAGACCGCGAGTGGGATAGCTAAGAACAAGCCGACTAAAACAGGACTCATCCAGGCGAGAAGATTGGGGGCGAGCTGATAGGCAACCAGCGCCCAAACCAAGCCCATCAGTGAGATCGCGCCATAGTTCGCAAGCGCATCCGCCCAGGTTTCAACTCCATCACCACGGCGCTGGCCTTTCCAGGTAACCTTGCGCCCTAGAAATGTATTGAACACGGCTTGGGTCTGCTGAAACATCATGATTGGCGCGAGAAGCACGGAAAACACCAGCTCGGTTAGCGTGCTCTTGATCAGCCTAAGCGGGCCGCCAAAACCGCGTCGTCGTTCCGAGTCGCCGAGTGCCATCGACATGGCCAGCAGCTTGGGTACGAACAGCATGCCCATGGTAATGCTGTAGAGACCGAGCATCTCAAACGTCTTCGAAACTGGCCAATTCGGAAAAAGGCTGCCTGCATTGGGGAAATAGGCCCAGCTCGCGGTGTTCAGCCATGCAGCTTCTAACGTGGCCAAAAGGAGAAGGAGGAGCCAGAAGACCGAGGCCATGTAGGACATGACGCCAAAGAGGAGATGCATACGGTTGACCGCCAGAATACCTTTCATCGGTAAGAGGCGCATATGCTGTAAGTTGCCCTGGCACCAACGTTGATCCCGCTGAGCATAGTCAGCAAGCGTTGGCGGCAGCTCTTCGTAGGATCCGCCTACTTCCGGTACAAGCCAAACGGACCAACCCGATCGAGCAAGGAGGGCCGCTTCGACAAAGTCATGGCTTAGGATTTCGCCGCCGAGCGGCGGCTTGCCTGGGAGGCGCGGAAGGCCTGCATCGGTCATAAACGCCGCGGTGCGAATGATCGCGTTATGGCCCCAATAATTGCTGCGTCCAGGATACCAAAATGCAGTACCGAGTGCGAACAGTGGGTTATAGAGCGCTGATGCAAATTGCTGGATGCGGGCAAACAACGTCTTGCCGCCGATCGGTTGCGGTGACGTTTGGATAAGACCAGCTTTTGGATTGACGTCCATGAGTCGTGCGAGATAGACGAGTGTCTCGCCAGCCATAAGGCTGTCTGCATCAAGGCATAGAAAATAGTCGTAACGCTTGCCCCAACGCCTGCAAAATTCGGCGATATTGCCGGCCTTTCGTCCAGTATTGTCTGTGCGATTACGATAGAAGATGCGTTCTTTGGCACCAAGCTCGGCACAAAGCTCGGCCCACATTGTTTGTTCTTCGAAGACCGTATCCGGGTCTTGGCTATCGCTCAGAATGAAAATATCGAAGGCACTTTGCTGTCCCGTCGTCAGAAGAGAGCGGTAAATGGCTGCCAACCGCTGACGAACAGCCTCGGGGTCTTCATGATAGATCGGTACGGCGAGCGCTGTCCGTCCTTGTACAGACCCAGGCGTGGGTTCGGCCAACTGACCGGCCCTTACCCAAGAGTGAACGCCGAAGATGTGCAGCAAAAAACCAGCGATCGCCGTCCAAAACGCCATAGAGATCCAGGCGAACGTAAGCGCAAAGAGGACCAAAATGCCGATCTCTGGCATGGACAGCCCGTCATTCGCTAGCACGCTTGCAAGCAAACGTACGGCAGCAGCCGTTCCCATGATGACGAGAATCGTCAACAACAGCCTGCGGAGCGGTCCCGTGATGCGCGTCGCTCTCGACATGAGATCTCTCATGTGCCCGTCCGACAATGAAGCGCGCTCAGAGGCGCGATGGTCCCGATAGAGACGCCTACGTTTGCGAATGGACCTGGGTTATGCCGCGTCACGGCGGAGAAAACCCGCAAGTCCTTGGAACAGGTTTCGATCCAATGGTAGAGCGCGAACAACCACGTCACTCGGTGACCATGTCGCATAGGGTTGATGATTCATTTCACCAACCTCAATCGGCGGCACAGACGACGGAGCTTGTCCAACCAGTGCTTCAACGAAGGCTGGATCCAATGTGTTGGCCGCGGCCAAAAATTGGTCAGCCCAGCATTTCGGCCCATCGCATAGTAAGAAAGCAGCACGGCCCGTCATGACGGCCAATGCGCGATTTTCGGACGTTGTGCCGAGTAGGGCAGCAAACCAGTTCTCTAGATCAGCTTCAGCTTCTTGCATTGCGAGCGCTGCATAATCAGCACCAGAATTCGGTCGCCAAAACGACCCTGCACGTTCGAGATAGGGCTCGATTAGCCGATCGCGCATCGAGTCGGCGTTAATGCCGAAGCTCGCGAACAAACGGCAGAGTTTGCGTTCGGCCGCTTGACGGTCATCAAGAGTCAATTGATATCGAAATGAGGCGTTGTTGTCGTTCATGCTGGTGTCCAACGATATGTCCAAATTTCAGTCACATCCTGATCATTTACGCTCAGGAGGGCGCGCATCTCACAGAGAGGTTCTCCATTAGGATGCAATTCGAATGCCAACCTCCACCCGCCTAGCTCGCGATTATGTCGAAGCGAGATGGGACCAAGCTCACCCTGGTGAGCTTTGACGGTTGCTTTGATGTCGGCATCAGGGGCAAGTTCTTCTAAACGTCCCCCGACGAAATCGACCACGAAACGCCGACCACCACCAGTTTTCGAAGGACCGATGCGCGTCGCTTCGACCCGACCAAGTGGTGGACGTCGCGGCTGATCAAGCTGGAAGTGGAGGCGATAAGAAAGATCGATCGACCGCCCGACTTCTACAGGCGCGTCCGGAACCCAAAAAGCGACGACATTGTCATTGTCGGGATGATCGCTCGGAATCTCAATGAGTTCGACATGTCCCGGCCCCCATGGTGAGGTCGGCTCGACCCAAGCACTTGGCCGCTTGTGATATCGCTCGTCCAGATCTTGATAGTGTTCGAAATTCAAGTCGCGCTGAAAGAGGCCGAAGCCACGTGGGTTTTCGTCGATAAAAGCGCTGACCTGTAGCTTGCTATGATTGGCGAGCGGCCGCCAGAGCCATTCGCCGGTGCCGTTGTTGATCAACAGACCATCGCTGTCATGCAGTTCCGGCCGATAATCGTCAAACTGACGGCCGCGGTTCTCACCAAACATGAACATGCTGGTCAGCGGGGCGACCCCAAGCTTTTCGATCGTTCGGCGCGGGAAGAGGGATGCACGAACATCAGCGACCGTGACGACACTCGGGTGAATGATGAACTCGTAAGCACCGGTGATACTCGGGCTGTCCAGGAGCGCTAAAATCTTGATCTCGTCAGCGCCAGGTCCGGGCTTCTCGAGCCAAAACTCCCGAAACATCGGAAATTCTTCGCCTTTTGGAAGGGCCGTATCGATAGCAAGACCTCGGGCCGATAGACCGTATTGCTGGTCGCGGCCCAAAAGACGGAAGTAAGATGCACCATGAAAGGTGCCAATTTCGGGGAAATGTGACGGACCGTGTTCGGCATAATGCAAGGTCAGGCCGGCATAACCCAACTCAGCTGGAAGCGCTTCTTCCAACCCATCGATTCCATAGTTGAACACGTCCTTGCTAAAGGCGACTTCGGACATGCCACCATGGTCAATCACGTTGACCTTGATCGGTTTTTGATAAAAGGAACCGAGATGACGGAAGACAATGCGAAAGCGTGAGTCATCGTCACGCCACAGCGCAGCGTCGTCACGATAGGTAATCTGCTGATAGGTCGGCACATCGAGCGAACGCAATTCTTCAGGGACGACAAGATCGCTCGGCTGATATGGTTGCTCTGCCAGTTGCTGGGCGATATCGCGAACATCATCGAAACGAATGCCCTTCGAACCGGAAGCATGACCGTTTTCGATATGTCCATTGACCGGCTGATCACCATCGCTCGCTGCATAAGCAAATGACGGCGCAGTGACACCGAGGGCAAGCCCTGCGGTTGTCGTCATAAACTGGCGTCGACAAAAGGACATGAGATACGAACTCAACAAACCCGTCTATGTGATACGAACGACTAAGGGTGCGCTTGACCAAAGCCTCTGGTTGGTCAACACCAATGCCGTCCAACTTTCTTCATTTTGATGCCAGACTGTGGCCCGACCGAGACATAGGTAGCGCTCTAATCTGTCTCAAGAGCATGAAGCCGTTTTCATCTTGGCTGCGAGGCGTTCTGTCTGACATTGAGGTTAACGCCCAAAACGGCGTTCCAATCCCGAAAAAACAAAAAAAACACACAAAAAAAGACGATCGGACCGAACATGCTTTTCCTTCGAAAAATCAAGTGCCTCCGATAACGTGACCAAAGGTGTAACTAAGGATTTTCGAGGAATTTCGTGGTGTTTGAAAGTTTCGTGGCTCCTTTCATACCCAAATTCACTTTTCTAGCCGGGCCGATAAATGATGACCAGGTCATATGAGACCGGCTTGCGAGTGCGACATGGCGTGAAGACTGCGACAACTGACCGCACTTCTTTGCGCGAAGTCGAGATGAAGTTGTAAACTCGAAACGCAAGTGTCCGTGTTGCATTTTGCCTAGAAGTAGATTTGCCTTGACGTAACTGCAATAAGAGACATGATCGGCGCTCTGAATGAACGATGAAGCCCTGTTATTCATGCGGGCCTTAGCGTGGGATCATGGCGATGTCTGAATTCGTTGACGGCCAAAAGTTGGCCCTACCGCGACTCTTGGGCGCTTTGCTTGTGATCGGAACTGGTTTTTCGGCCACAGATGCAGCTGCAACGAGTCTGGGACAACTCTCGTCGTCATCAGCACTTTCCAAGATCCGTCTTGCCCAAAGTTCGGATGCGACTGGCGTTCCGGTCGCTACTGACGGTCAGCCTGACGCTGAGCAACCCGCTCCGATTGCGCCAGAGGCGTCGGTTGTCGAGCCGGCCGCTGAGGATGTGCCGTTCTCGGAATTAAACGAAGCCCTCTCGGCCGCTCGTTCACGGCTCGCCGAACTGACGAAAGCTGCTGAAATCGCAAAGGTCGCAGGAGAGCTTCGCGAGAATTTGCAATCGACTGAAGCAGAGAACCGACAGCTCAAGTCCGTCCTTAGCCAGCTGCAAACCGACTATAGCGCGTTGCAAACGGCCCATCAGGCCGCCGAGAAGCGCATCGCCGAACTTGAGCAAACGGCAGAAGGCAGTGATGTAGAGACGAGGCGCCTTAGTGATGAATTGGCTGCGATGCAGCTAGAGAATGGTCAGCTCGGCGACGAATTGGCTCTCGCACAAACCTCGGCGGGGGAGACCGCTGCGACGCTTGCGACGGTTCGCGAAGAATTCAACGCTCGCGAAGAGAGTATGACGGCTGCTGCTGAAGAGTCGGCGAGTGAAATTGCTCGGTTGCAACGGGATCTTGATGCAGCTCGCGAGCGCATTCTGGTTGCCGAGAGAGACATGGCTGCAGAAGCGACTGACCTGATCGAGCTCCGTCAAGCGCACGAAGAAAGTACAGCAGATAACGCGCGGCTCGCCGAGGACCTCGACGGCACGATCACCGAGCTTGCTAATGCTCGAGCCGACCTTAGCGCGACGCAGGAGGTCCTCGAGGACACCACGCTGGCTTTTGAAGGCGTGCAGCAAGAGTCAGGTGTGTTGCGCCAACAGTTGACCAGCGCGAGAACGGAAGGTGACCAGTTGCGCGGACGCTTGGAGGAAGTCGAAGCTGACTTAACCAGGATGCGCACCCTCAACTCCGGTCTCGAGCAGCAAGTTGACGTTCTGAAAGCCGCTGCTGGTGAGGCTACCGATGCAGCCCGTCAGAACCTGCTTGCCGTCGAAGACCAAATCAATGAGATCAATGCAGCCCTCGCGTCCGTGAAGGCGGAAGAGTTTCTATCGATTTTGGATGAACAAGAGGCGGCAAACCTGCCAGCGTCAACGGTGCCCTCTGGGAACGCGGCGGCAGCGCTTCCTGAAGCGAACGACAATGGGTGGGTTCCGCGCCCATCCCCGCCCCGCCATGCGATCTCTTCATCGGAGCCCGCATCGGCGTTGCCGTCGAACGGAACCCTCGTTCCGACAGCGCGCAATTTACTGATAAATGGGACAGGGCGCATCGGTCTGCCGATTGAGCCAGCGGTCGAAGATGGCGAGGAGCCGCCATCGATCAATCTCGCGTCGTTGATCACCGATCTCCCGGCCTCAGAACGTCGGGATGCCGAGGCTTTGCTCAACCAGCTGAAAGCTTCTCAAGATGATCGCGGTTTGAGCATGACTGTTCCTGGAGAGCTTCTCTTTGCTGTCGATAGCGAAGAGATCGAGCCTGCAGCACTCAATACGCTCGCCGATGTTGCCAAACTTGTCGACCTATATGGTCAGCGTGACATTCTTATCGTTGGTCATACCGACGCTGTTGGCGATGCGACTTACAATCAAGACCTTTCCGAGCGACGTGCCACCTTGGTCAAGAAGCTCTTCATCGAGGAATTCCAGATCGACGAAGGCCGAATGCAGATCGAAGGGAAGGGTGAACAGGAGCCAATTAGCTCGAACGCGACGGCAGATGGCCGAAAGGCCAATCGACGTGTCGAAGTCGTCATCTTGAACTGATCCTATCTGCAGCATGTCGCCTGCTGACCGTTGAGGGCACTGATCGGCTCGGTCCGATCAGCACCGGCCGTTGCGGTCCGCTCCCATGATGATCCCCGCGTCCATCCGACTCCCATTACGCATGTCGTCTCTTTGCGTCTACGGGATCATTGATCTGTAGTCATTCAGGCATCGCCGATTGAAGCCGTTGTTGCTTCAATAAAGAAGAAATCAACTTCTTAGCTAAACTTCCATAATTAAATTAACTTGCAATATTCGACAATTATACATGCAGGAATATTGCAAAACGAAATAAACTTGTAATTGATTTTTTGTTAAAACTGCATAAAATCATTTGTAACGACCTTTCTTTTCTTAGTTGTTCGGAAAGATCGTCTTAAACCAATCGAAGAAAACAATTTTTGGAGGAATAGAATGGCTGTCTCCAACATCGAACGGCTTGCTTACCCGACTTCACGGTCAGCATTGCCTGCAAATGTTGTTGAGTCCTCTGATCAGGACGCGGCTGATATCGAGAACTCTGCGGGGTTGTTAAAAGACGCTCTCGAGCGGTTGACGACCGAGTTTCACTATCTCGATGTTCAGCTGGATGCGGACAATCGAAGTCTTCTTTGTTCTCAGCAGCATCAGGAACGTCCTTGTTTTTCGCCAGGCCTGCTCGAGGAGGTGTTAGATCTACAGGTTACCCTAAAGCTGCTGTTTTCAGGACAAGCGGCTCCGCAAATTCCATTCGATTACTTGGTTTGGGCATCATCGCTTCCTGGGATCTATAATCTTGGGGGTGACCTCAAGCATTTCTGCACACTTGTACGCGATCAAGACTCTGAGGGGCTTCACGACTATGCGAAGCGCTGCGTTGATGTCTGTTATCTGAATGCCACCAGTCTGGATTTGCCTATATTGACCGTGGCTTTGGTCCAGGGCGATGCCTTGGGCGGTGGCTTTGAATCGGTGCTTTCCAATGACCTGATCATCGCCGAAGAGGGCGTGAAATTCGGCTTACCCGAAGTGGTCTTCAATCTCTTTCCTGGAATGGGTGCGTACAGCTTTCTTAGCCGGAGATTGGATGCTGTCCGGGCACGCAACATGATCATGAGTGGCCGTTTGTACACCGCCGAAGAGCTACACGAGTTGGGCATCGTCGATGTCTTATGTCGCAAAGGAGACGGTAAAGTTGAACTCCGCAATTTCATCGAACGAAACCAACGTCGGCACAGGCTCCTGACCGCGATGTCAAAGGTCGGCAGGCGCTGTCAGCCCGTTACCTATGAGGAGTTGATTGATGTCGCCGAGCTTTGGGTTGATACAACGCTCAGTCTTCAGGAGCCTGATCTCAGACGCATGGAGCGTCTGGTGGCCGCACAGGACCGCCGTCGGACGCGACGATCCGGTTAAAAGGCGCGCAGATTGGCATGTCCAAAGGCAGATAGGAGTCGGTAGCGATCTCTATCAGGATCTCTTAGCGTCCGGCACTTCTCGTTCGATAATTCCAATCAAACTGCCACGCAGGCGGGCAAACTCCGCCCTCAATCGTTCGAGATGCTCCGTGCCATCACGCTCTACGTCCTCACGTGTCACGCCGCGCCAGCCTTGACAGAGATCGACCAGCCGCTTGGCACCGATATAGGCCGCGCTGCTCCGTAAGGCATGGGCGGTGTCGCGAAATGCTCTTTCGTCGCCGGCCTTCACAGCCCAGTCGAGCTGATCGACGAGGCTCTCCGTATCTTCGATGAAATCGGAGAGCACCTCGACCAAAAAGTTATCGCCTTGGCTAAGCGCGCGTAAGCGTTCCAGACAATCCGGGTCGACAACGGGAAGCTGGGCATCGTATCGAGGATGGCGGACCACCGTTTCGTCGTCGTCGCCGGCCGGTCGGCCCTCGTGTCGTGATGCCATCAAACCATCGATAACATCAAGGAGTTGTTCAAGCTGGACAGGTTTGGTCTGGTACCCATCAATGCCTGCCTCAATACAGCGCCGACGGGACTCTTCCGTAGCATCCGCCGTTAAGGCGAGAAACGGAGGGTGCTTATCGCAGCTGCCAAATCGATAGAGTTGAAAGGCTTCAAGTCCGCTCAGGCCCGGCATATTGAGGTCGAAGAGCACGAGGTCAAAGGCGTCGTTTTCCAGCTTGTCGAGCATCGATTCACCATCGGTGACCATGGTTGTATGATAGCCGCCATAGCTCAACATCTTCGCAAGGACTTTGCGGTTAACCGGGTTGTCTTCGGCCAAAAGAATACGTGCGCCAGCTTTCCTTTGGTTCATGAGTTTTTGTCGTGCGCGCGCAGACGATTGCCTTTTATCCGATTCCTTCGGCAGGGCAAGCGCGGCGTGCGTTGCACGAAACAGCTCGAGGGTTGTGGGTTCCCGGCCAAGTTCGGTTAGATAGGCGTGATTGTCACCCGTGGCTCGATCCCCGATCAGAATGATGCTGCTTCCCGCAGCGGTCATGTGGTCGAGAACTCTTTCCATTTCTTTCATTCGGCGAGGCGAACCGGCCGTGTCCACGACGATCAGTGCCTGCTGACCATGGTCACTAGCGGCGAAGAGAGCATCAGAATCAATAGGCTCTCTAAGCCTCCTGGTTTGCGCGCCCCAAGCGTCCAATTGTCGGCAAATGGATGTTGTTGCTTCAGTCTCGCCCAGAACGATGACGTCGCCGCTCAGTGCAAGCTCCGATTCAACCCGATAACCAAATGAAGCGATGAGGCAAAAATGTGAGCCCTGGTCAATTTGGCTTCGGACAGTCAGCTGACCATCAAGTAACTCGGTCAATTGTTGTGCGATTGCGAGCCCAAGCCCGGCACCGCCGGTCTCTTGGTCAACGCTTCGATCCGTCTGAAAGAAGCGTTCAAAGATCTTTTCCTGATCTTCGAGCGCAATACCACATCCCGTGTCCTCGACCACGAATGACAAACGAACATCATCACCCGCCACGCTGTCTACTGCCACATGAATGGCCACCTGACCGGTATCCGTGAATTTGATCGCATTGGTGACGAGGTTGACCAGGATTTGCCGAAGCGAACGATCATTGCCGCGGAGCTGGAAAGGCACATCTGGCTCGATATGCACATGGAGATCCAGGCCTTTTTCTAAGGCCGGGCGGAGGTGCAGTGAACGAACGGTCGCTAAGAGGGCGTGAAGGTCGAAGTCGACATGTGCTTTGGCGACGTTCTCGGCCTCGATCTGGGCAAGGTTCAGGACGTCGTCCACCATATCCAACAGCGTCTGGCCTGCCGTCTTTATGGTGGTTGCCATGTCGCGCTGCTGCAGTGAGAGTCGTTCGATATTTAAGAGATCCGACATGCCAATAATGGCATTGAGCGGCGTTCGTAGTTCGTGGCTCATGGAAGCAACAAAACGGCTCTTAGCTTGGCTAGCCTGTTCAGCCCGTTCGACTGCAGCCGTGAGCTTTTTCAACAACGTCCAGGCATAAGCAGGTAGAACGATCAGTGCGGTGAGGAGAGTTGCGGAAAAAACCAGCTGCGATCCCCAAAAGTCGGTGAGCGCAATCACGGTCCCAAAACCGACCAAGCTCAGTCCGGCGGATGCAAAGAGGTAGCGTTCGCCAAACCTGAACCCCATGCCGAAGGTGATCCACAAAAACATCGGATAGAGCGGGGCTACCCAAGCCTCTCCAACAATCATGCCTGCCGGTAAGCAAGCCAGATCGAGAAGCATCCCAGCGAAGCGTCGCGGCACGCTTGTGTCTGGACGCCAAAGCACATGACCGACAAGCAGAAGCGACCCAAGTGCATAGATCACGCCAATGAAGAGGCAGGCGTGCCAAATCGATGATGCCTTGGCTCCATCCACCAGGAATACCAAATACGCCAGGATTGCAGCGGCGAATCCAACCCTTATCAGAATCTGCTCATGCTCGCTGTCGGAGCGATTGCGTAAGCGATGGCGCAGCTTTTGCCAGACGTTCAGATTGTCCTTTTGAAATTTGCCGTTGGAAGATGCGTGCAATCCCTCGCCCGGCATTCGTTGTCCTGTCATCCCGAGGACCCATCCTGCTTAAATGACAAACGCAGCTATGTAAGAAGAATAGAAAGCACATCCACTAAAGATGGTAATGGATTGGGGCCTCTTGGCAAGATTTTGCTGACGTACTCGATGCGCGCGAAAGAGGGAGCCGTTGCCTTTAATGAGGCGCAGGACAATCCGAAGACGCATCGTTGAACAGGAACTCGAAAGCTTCGGCGGGTAGTGGTGGGCTGATCAGGTCACCTTGTACCTCATCGCAACCGAGCTCCTGCAATCGCTCGAGTTGTCCGCTCGTCTCGACTCCTTCGGCCGTTATTTTGAGATCGAGGCTGTGCCCCAGATCAATGATCGCACGTACGATAGCATCGTCCTGTCCGTCATGACCCAGACGGTGGACAAAGCTTTGATCGATCTTCAGGCGATGTACCGGCAAGCGCCTGATGTAAGCGAGCGAAGAATAACCCGTTCCAAAGTCGTCGAGCGAAAAGGTGACCCCAAGATCGTTCAAGCTTTGAAGACTGTCGAAGGTGACCTTACTGTTCTCTAGCATGACGCCTTCGGTCAGCTCGATCTCGAGGCTTTCAGGACGGATACCAGTCCGTTCGAGCGTATTGCGAACCAAGTCGACAACGCCTTCTTCGCGGAATTGTATGGGTGAGAGGTTGACGGAGAGCCGGAGTGGCGGCAAGCCGGCGTCAATCCAGGATCGGTGTTGTCGACAGGATCGCTCAAGCACTTGCTCGCTAATCGGATTGATCAAACCGATCGTTTCGGCGAGCCCGATGAACTCAGTGGGTCGCACCATGCCTCGTCTGGGGTGTCGCCAACGCAGGAGCGCCTCCATACCGAGTATCTTGTCGCTATTGAGAGCACGTTGCGGCTGGTAGTGTACGGTGAACTGGTCGGCAGCGACGGCCTGGCGAAGCTCACGCTCCATCAGACCGGTACGACGCGCGGCTAAATTCATCTGCGGTGAATAGAAACAGCTGCTGTTTCGGCCAATCGCCTTTGCCCGATACATCGCAAGCTCAGCGTTCTTCAAGAGGCGGTCGGCACTATGTCCATCGGCCGGGAACAACGTCATTCCGATGCTCGCGCTGATGTGAAGCTCTTCGCCATCGACATCGAATGGCTCGCCAAAACTGTCGCCAAGGCGTCTCGCAAGGGCCCTACTCTCCTCGGGTCCGCGAATATCCGTTTGCAGGATGACAAACTCGTCGCCGCCGAGATGACCAATGACGTCGGTCTCGCGCAGGCAAGATGCGAGTCGTTCGGCGACTCCCTTTAGGAGGCGGTCGCCAACCACAAGACCAAAGGCGTCATTGACGCCCTTGAATCGGTCGAGATCGACCAACAAAACCGCACAGCGGGCTTCGCGGCGTCGAGCTCGTTTCAGGGCATTTTCGACATAGAGCCTATAGACATTGCGATTCGGCAAGTCGGTCAGTGGGTCATGATCGACCTTTCGGCGCATTTCCGCCTGTTTGATCTTAAGGGCCGTAATGTCGATCGATGCGGTGATGACCTCGATGACCTGACCAGCGTCGTCGAAGAGTGGCGACTTGCTGGCAAACAGCACCCGTCGTCCCTTGCCATCAGGAAGAATGACCTCTTGCTCGAAGCTGCCAAGAACATCGCCGGTTTCGAAGACTTTGGCATTTTGGACATGGTGCTGAGTGGCGCTATCCGCGCCATAAAGTGCCGATAGATCCTGGCCAATGACGCCCGTTGGATTGATGCCATAGATGGCGCGATGAGCGTCATTGACATGGGTGAGTCGGCCCTGGCGGTCGACCGAGTTGATCAAGGTCTGGGTCGAGTCAATCAGTCTCCGGAGCCGACGTTCTGTTGCGGGTAGCGCCAGGCGCTCACGATTTTGACTGAGCTCATGGTGCAAAGCTTCTGCTCGTTCCTCCAGCAGTTTTTGCTGTTTCCGCATGGTCAGCAAATTCTTGGCTCGAGCTCGAAATTCGACCTGATCGACTGGACTCAACAGAAAGTCCGTTGCGCCAGCTTCGAGCGCCTCGTAGCAATAGCTGCGTTCCTCATAGACCGTGACCACCATCACCGGTACTTCCGCTGTACCGGGCAAGGCACGAAAGGCTCGGATGAAGTCCGCGCCATCCATATCAGGCATCTTGAAGTCGGTAATCACGAGATCAGGTGTCGTCTGCTCCAGCCAGGTCAAAGCAGGTTTGGGGCTTGCGAAGGCTTTGACCCGAATCCCTTCCTCAACCGACATCGCCAATCGCGTCAGAATGTTGCGATTGGTAACCCGGTCGTCGATGACAATCACATTGAGCATGGTCAACCCGCATCCGAGATGTCAGCTTGGGGAACGGCGACACGACAGCCCTTGTCGGGTGGCGATTCCGACATGCTTACTGGACAGCCATTCTTCCTTCAAGTTCTTGTAGAAACGATATCAAACAAACCTTGCTTGTAATTGCACCGCGCAAGTCGGTGTCCGTCCGCCAATCATTGAAATTGCTTCAATCCAAACATCATGGTGCAACAAGACAAGCGAATAACGATCACTATAGGAGAGGTTTGCTGTTCGTCATCGACAATATCAAGCTTTTTCGACAAATTTTATTAGTTTTTGGTTTTGCATTGCTCATTGTGTTATTCAGCGGCGTTTTGAACAAACCGCCTGTAGACTGGGCGCTAGCGGCTTTGCTTGTCGCCACCAACATTCTATTGGATTCGATCATAGCTTGAGCTAGGTAGCCCTTGGAAAATGGGGAGCCTATGAGATCCTTTAGAGCATCCTCCGGGACGGGTGAGGATTGGCTAAGTGCTTGCGACAACTGTCTATCGGCACTGAACAACCTGTCATCTGATACGAATGTCGGCGTTGTCTATGTCGGCAGCATCTTTGCTCACGCTTTGGATTTGATCGCCACGCGGCTCACGGAAGCGACAGGTATCGGGTTATGGATTGGCACCGGAGGCAGTGCCGTTTGCGATCAATCCGCGGGAGGATTTCGCGAGAAGGCCATCTCGGTTCTCACGGCAGCCTTGCCAACCGATGGAATTCGAGCGTTTGACGGCTTGGAGACCTTGACGGCTGCGGAAGGCCCGAGAGGCCTTCAGTGCGATCACCCTCCTGCCGTCGCGATCGTTCATGGCGATCCACGTCAGATCAAGACACCTGCGTTGATCGCGCGTCTCGCCAAAACTTCGGGCGCCTTTCTCATCGGTGGCATGACCTCCGCTTCTGGTAATGGTGTCTTACAGATCGCTGATCGGCCGACCGAGGGGGGCTTATCGGGCATGCTGTTGTCAGCCGACATCCCCATTGTCACAGGGCTCACGCAGGGCTGCTCACCGATCGGACCGATTCGCACGGTCTCCGGTATCGACGGACCTTGGGTAACGACCTTGGATGGCAAACCGGCCTTGGCGTGTTTGAAGGAAGATGTGGGCCCGGTGCTTGCGCGTAACCTGGAACGCGCCTCGGGCTTCATTCTCGCAGCTCGGCAGGAAAAGGGGCAGGATCAAACTGATTATCTCGTGCGCAATCTCGGAGACATCGACCCATTGCGCCATTTTATAACGATTGGCGACGATCTTCGGGCCGGCGATGATATCTGTTTTGTCAAGCGCGACCCAGAAGGCGCCAAAGCCGATCTTCGGCGTCTCGTTGCTGATCTGAAGCGTCGTGCCGAACCCCGCCCCATTCTAGGTGCTCTATACCATAGCTCGATTGGACGGGGTCAGCATCTGTTTGGGACAGATGAAGCCGAACTCGCTATTCTTAATGAAGACCTGGGTCCTGTACCTCTATCGGGTTTTCAAACGAATGGTGAGATCTTCCGGGATCGGCTGTATGGTTATGCAGCGGTGCTGACTCTATTCTTAGGCGAGTGCACGATGTGAGCCGAGCGTATCCGAGCCAGCCCATCGTCGGCGTTGGCGTGGTCGTCTGGCATAACGATCACGTACTTCTTATTAAGCGGGGCAAGCCGCCACGTGCCGGCCAATGGAGCTTACCCGGTGGCGCTCAAATGCTGGGGGAAACATTGGCGGAGTCGGCAAAGCGCGAGGTCCATGAGGAGACCGGTATCGACATTCGCCTCGGTGATATTGTGGCGACATTGGATCTCATTGACCGCGATGATTCAGGGCGCGTCCGTCACCACTACACGCTGGTCGACTTTGTCGCTGAAGCCGAGCAAACAGATCTGCTTGCGGGCGATGATGCCGTCGACGCCCGCTGGTTCGCACGCCAAGATATCCCGCACCTCGACCTTTGGTCGGAGACCATTCGTATCATCAACTTAGCAGCTGAGAAGCGGTGCCCGTGAAAGAGTGGCGGGTGATAATCCAAAATAAAGCGGGCAACGGCGGTCACTAGCGGCGATTTTCGCTATCGCTTAGCACCCTTGCGAGATGGCAGAGCGCTTCTTGATGCTTTCTGCTCTTAATCGACGCGAAATTCCGAGCCAATTCGAGAAGCATCCGCTGTTGTGGCATCAACTCATGAGAACGTGTTTGGGCGCCGCCACCTGGATCAACATCTTCAAAGAAGTAGCTGATTTCGACACCGAGGGCACGGGCAATTTGATAGAGGCGCCCAGCAGAGATGCGGTTAATGCCGGTCTCGTATTTGTGGGCTTGCTGATAGGTAACGCCAATCAATTCTGCCATTTGCTGCTGGGTTAGGCCAAGCATAATTCTGCGTTGGCGAATACGCATACTAACGTAGCGATCGACATCCAACGCACGGCTGCGTCCGGCCACTCCAGTGTTGGCGACTTTACTCACTACTTGATTCATCGCTTCAATAGCTCCAAGGCCCGTTCTACGGGATTCCCGCTCAACGTGAATTCCAAGCGCAATATGACTACGCAAGGTAAAATAAGCGCATTTGAAACTTTTGCGCTAGAAAAAAATGTAGAAAAAATTGATTGACATTCCTCTATAACCACAAATGAGTTCGATAAAATTCGATATAAATCCAAGATAATTATCCTTATTTATATGATAAACATCAATTTTTTGTGTGAGGCAAAAACCATCTCTCTGGTTGAAGGTCTAGATCGTGTGTCTTGAAAATGCCAACTTGAACGAGAAAAATTTAGCTACAACACACCGATAATTCTGTGCAATCTCCCAACACGCGAAGTGATATTGATGAAAAATCGCCTCTAAATTTACACAATTCCGCCTGAAGGGAGATAACGCATGGTTTATGGCACGTATCGGAGAATGGATTCTGCGAACACCTCCATTCAGCCGAGATATTGCCTTTCAACATCGCTTCACTCAGACAGGGGATCGCCGTCCTCACGTCTGACGGGCGTAAGGATGAGACGTCCCAGAGCGCCATCGTTATAGTGTTCGGGAATGCGTATCATAGGAAGTGTCTCGCCTGTCGCCCAGAGATGCGTCAGATCCCGATAATGATCAGACAATGGATGGCCTGATTGGCCGGTTGCCGAGATAAAGCGAGACTGGTCGAGATCGGCAAGATCATAGAGGCCACGATAGCTTGCGCCTTGGGTGCTTGCAAAAGGATTGGCCTCATTATGCTGGCTGTAGTGCGCAACATTGACCGTCACGCTATCTCCGCCCACGGGATGGATAATGTTGACGATGTCTCTCAAGAATGGCACGCCGTTGAAGATCGGATGCGCCATGGTTGCGGGATGGGCGTCGCCCCAACGCCAAGCCTCTGGGTCGTCACCGAACCGGCTCGTGAGGTCGTCGAGGGCTAGGTCCAGAGACGGCCCGGCAAGATCTGTGCAGCTCTCTTTATCATCCGTTTTTTGATCATCACACCAAACCGGCCGCTGCGTCAGAACGCGCTCAATGAAGAGCGGACGAATGCCCCAGTAGGATCGAAACATCGGCCCCAGTTCGTCTTGATAGACCAGGCGCGTGAACTCACGATACCAAGCCGCAAAGATCAGAGGTTCGGCAGAATCAACACGCATCACCCGATCCCAGGCTGCGAGCCGATCAATTGCTGCTTTGGCTCGATGGTCTGATGGCTTTGCCTTGAGCAGGAACGGCAAGAGGTCGTCAGCAAGAAGGGAAAATTGATCAAGCTGAATTGCGCTGAAGCCCTCGAGATCATGTTGTTGATCGCTCAGCAGCGTGTTGATGCGCCTTGCTCGATGGGGCGGTTCCCAAATTGCGGTGATCAAGTGTGGGTAGTCTTCGGTGACGATTCGATTGTTGGCATTAACGATCTTCCCTTGTCTCGGATCAACATTGATCGGGAGTTCGTCGGGAGGAATGAAGCCGATCCAGTCATACGCGTCCGTCCAACCAGGGACGGGCCACAGGCCATCACCGGAACGCCGAATGGGGACGCGTCCAGGTGCAGCCATACCGATCTGACCTGTTCGGTCAGCGAAGAACAGGTTCTGCTGTGGTGCATTATGTCCTTCAACTGCCTTGAGGAAACTCTGCCAATCCGTTGCCTTCCCTAAAGAGAACAGCGTTTCGATGCTGGTGTCATCTTCGCGCAGCGCAGTCCAGGCGAGCGTCAGGACACGATCGTCACCGACGAGCTCTTGGTCACTATCGATGATGTCCGAAATGACCGGCCCGTGGCGCGTGCTACGCACGGTCATTTCAACGTCGTCGGCATCCTTGACGGCAATGATTTCGGTCCTGACGTCAAAGGGTTGAGCGCCGTCGGGGGTCAGATAGCGGCCTGTATTGGAGGGATCGAGCTTTTCGATGAAAAGATCCTGGCTATCGGGGCCAGTATTGGTCATCCCCCAGGCGATTTCACCATTGTGACCAAGCACGATTCCCGGCACGCCGGGCAGGCCTGCACCGATCAATTCCAGCCCGGGTGCTTTGAGATGGGCGAGATACCAAGTTCCGGGCACGCGGTAACCGAGGTGCGGATCATTGGCCAAGAGAGGACCGCCTGTGC
Source organism: Geminicoccaceae bacterium (assembly GCA_028285265.1). Taxonomy (GTDB): domain Bacteria; phylum Pseudomonadota; class Alphaproteobacteria; order Geminicoccales; family Geminicoccaceae; genus JANQPX01. Next base: position 55,617 of record JANQPX010000032.1, on the reverse strand, counting down.
TGCTATGTTGGCCAGACACGACCCAGCCATTCGAGCCGAGACCGGGTAGTGGCGCAGGTGGGAGAGCTGAGGCCAGTTCATCGAGATCGATGCTGCCAAGATCGTCCGCAAGTGTGACCGGCGCGTCGCTTGGATAGTCCGGCCATAAATCGGCGATCTGCTCCTTCGACAGATATCTGGCAAGTTGCGCGCGCAGCAGTTCGTTCCGCCAATTTCGGCTGAGATCCAGCGCCATCATCTTGATCCACACGATGCTGTCGGCCGGCTTCCAGGGCTCGATATCGTGATGGCGCAGCAGCAAGAACTCGGGCGGCAAAGGTCCACGCCGTTGCTCTAAATAGGCGTTAACGCCGTCCGCGTAAGCGCCAAGCCAATCTCTTGCTTCGTCAGAGAGATAGGCGATGCTCGCTTCAGCATCGCGATAAAAGCCGAGCAAGCGCATGAACCGATCGGTCGATAGCGCATCCGGCCCAACGATCTCTGCGAGCCGGCCAGCACCAAGTCGCCGCTGGAACTCCAATTGCCAGAGCCGATCTTGAGCATGGACAAAGCCTTGGGCGAAGATCACATCGGTGATGCGTCGCCCATTGATATGAGGGACAGCGTGGCGATCGCGCACGATCTCGACCGGACGCTCGATATGATCGACCGCGAACTCACCATCAAAAGCCGGCAAACCTCTGAGCAACCAGAGATAGCCAGCACCGCCGATGAGGGCGATCAGAGGCGTGAAAGCGAGCAAGCCGCCAGCCATCCACTTTAGGGCACGCATCATCGAGACACCGGCCTACAAGAAATTCGCAATCGACTGTTCAGCCATGCCAAACCAATCCTTTCTTCCTCATTCACGTCGTCAAAGCCGACCACAAGTTTAACACATCATCCTCTATCCGCACGCGTTTGATCAGCAGCGGTCTTCGCATCTTCATCGGCCCATTCAAACATGTGGCTCACTCGAATCGGCTACCAGCTTTGAGCCATAGTCGCCAACGTCTAAGGTGAATTTCGCTGCTAGAAAAACTGCAAGGCACCGAAACGCGATATCGTGGCGATCAGCCCTTGAGAACGACATTTCGAACATGGATTTGGCGCCAATATGGCACCAACTTCTGTCAGCCGTAGAAGCTGGCCTAACGAGAATAGGGGCTCGACCGGAACCGATAATGTGACCTTGCATGTCCGGGAGAGCTGTACTGTTGGGGCAGAGTTATCACCAGGTCCTACGGTCGTTGATCGGAGCGGAGCTACGACGATGACCATCCTGATCATTGTCGGCAAGCATCTTCGCAATCGTTCTCCTGCCCGCTACCTAATGTGGACGCTTTCGTTCCAAGAGAGGTCTATTCTCGGCGTGTAGTAAAGGTTTCTCAAGACGCTGAATTTCAGATCGAGAAGGATATCCGAACGATCAAATAGTCGAAGCGAAATAGTAACTAAGAGTAGAACAATGCTCTCTTGTCAAAAACCCTGATCCCGATTGCAAACACATCCTTTCATGATCATGATGACGAAGGTCGGTCGCGAATTAGGCATCGAGAGTTGCGGTGAAAATCGATAGTGATGTGGCACAGATTCTGGGGCGACTTGGCCTTGTCGAGCCGGGTGAGTGCCTTGAGATGGAGGCGCTTACCGGCGGAGTATCATCGGATATCTGGAAGGTGAAGACCTCGGCTCGGGCAGTATGTATCAAAAGAGCACTTGCCAAGCTCAAGGTCGAAGCGGATTGGCACGCCCCGATCGAACGCAATGCTTATGAAGCGGCCTGGATGCGAGAAGCCGCAAAGGTCGTGTCTGACGCTGTTCCGGAACTGCTCGGCCAAGACCAGGCGAAAGGCCTTTTGGTCATGGAATATCTAGAACCAAAGGCTTTTGTGAATTGGAAAGAGGAATTGCGGTGGGGGCGAGCAGATGTTGCAGCTGCGGCGGCAGTTGGAACATGTCTGGTTCGCATACACAACGCAACCGCCTATCAGCCTGATATCGCCGCGCAGTTTCCCACAGACCAGATTTTTTATGAGATCCGCCTTGAGCCTTATCTGATCGCAACAGCCAAGGCGCATCCTCAGCATGCTGCAGCTTTGAACCGACTTGTCGACACGACCCAAAGCACCAAACGCGCCCTGGTCCATGGCGATGTCAGCCCGAAGAATATCCTTATTGGTCAATCCGGACCCGTCTTCCTCGACGCTGAATGCGCTTGGTATGGTGATCCTGCCTTCGACCTCGCATTTTGCCTCAACCATCTCTTGTTAAAGGGGGCTTGGGTGCCAACCGCTAAAGCGGCGTTCCTCGCCTGCTACGATGCTTTGCACCATGCCTATCTCGATGGTGTGACTTGGGAGGAGCCAGCCGAGCTCGAAGCTCGAGTTGCTTGCCTTATTCCGGGGCTTCTTCTCGGGCGAATCGATGGCAAATCCCCCGTTGAATACCTCGTTGACGAACCCCAAAAGGACCGTATTCGAAGTTTCGCGACTGAACGGCTGAGCAATCCGCCCCAACGCCTTGATGATATTCGAGGGGCCTGGGCAGGTCATGACACTAATGACAGCAGGAATTTGACGGTAGGAGATCGGACGTGAGCAATCGAACCTTAATTGAACAGGTTTGCGGCCGTCGTGTTTGGGACTCTCGGGGCCGGCCGACGGTCGAAGCCGAGATCTCGTTGACTGGTGGCGCGCGCGGTCGGGCGATTGCGCCGGCGGGAGCATCGACCGGCTCTGCGGAAGCGCTCGATCGTCGCGATGGGGGCGATGCCTTTGGTGGCTACGACGTACGCGAGGCCATTTCGTCGGTTGTTGTCGATTTTGGTGCCATCTTGAAGGGGCTTGACGCGACAGACCAAGCTTTGATTGATCAGAAACTGATTGAGATCGATGGCACCGACGATAAATCTCGACATGGCGCCAATGCCGCGATCGCTGTTTCCATGGCTGTCGCCCATGCCGCTGCAGCTGCGGCCCGACAACCGCTTTATCGTTACCTCGCCGGCGACCGATCCCTCATCCTACCACTTCCAGAGATTCAAATCTTTGGGGGTGGTGCGCATGCCGGTCGTCGGGTCGACATTCAGGATTTCATGGTCGTCTGTCCCGGTGCTTCCACATTTGCGGAGGCCTTAGATTGGACCGCAGAAATTTATCGTGCTGCGGGATTGCTCATGGCAGAAGCCGGTCTGCTTGCAGGCGTTGCCGACGAAGGTGGATTTTGGCCGGTCTTCGACACCAACGAGCAAGCCCTCGACATGTTGCTCCGTGCCATTGAAAAAGCGGGATTGCGGCCCGTCGATGAGGTTGCGATCGCTCTCGATATTGCGGCTTCAGAGTTCGGGCAAGACGGTCGCTATGCTCTTGGTCTCGAGGAGCGTGAGTTGGATCGAGGCGAGATGATTGCGCTTCTCGAAGATTGGCTCAAACGCTATCCCATCGTGTCAGTCGAGGATCCGCTTGCCGAAGACGACATGGAAGGTTTCCGTACATTCACTGCGCAGGTCGGTCACAGCGTCCAGATCGTTGGAGACGATCTTCTGGTTACTGATGCAGAGCGCGTTCACAAGGCTGCAGCTTTGAATGCTGCCAACGCACTTTTGGTGAAGCCTAATCAACGCGGTACGCTCACGGAGACCAAAGCCGCCTTCGACGCAGCACGCATCGCCGGCTTCGATACGATCGTCTCCGCGCGATCGGGTGAGACCGAGGACGTTACCATCGCCCATCTGGCCGTCGGCTGGAGTGCTGGTCAGCTCAAGGTTGGTTCGTTTGCTCGCTCCGAGCGCATGGCCAAATGGAACGAGGTGCTGAGAATCGAGGAGGAGTTAGGTGATAAGGCCGTTTTCGCTGGTCGCCGAGCGCTTCGTGGCAGCGGCCATTTCACAATTTGATCAGGCGATAAAAAATATGGCGATCCAGCCCATAGAGACCGGATCGCCGATCGATAGAAAGTCATATCCTGACATGGCACAACGGACGTCGCAGGGATGGAATCGCGATATCAATATGCACCACACCAGCAATCCATCGCGGCATAACCTAATTTGACATACATTACTAGTGTGTATTTATGCATAGAAAAAAGCATATAAACTGGTGCGTTAAAGAAGCCTATATCTTTCTCTTTTTATGCACTAATATTCGGCTCTAAAATCTGGAGCCTATCCCTTGCAAATACCTGATGTTCGAGAGCAAGACGACGAGGAAACCGTCCGTATTACGGTTACACTTGATCGCCGAGTTTACGATTGGTTTCGCCAATCAGGGCGTGGCTATCAAAAGCGTATGAATCGAGCCCTTCTTTGGTATATCGATCAGCTTGAAAAGCAGGAGGCAGGCTACCGCGAGCGTTAGATCGTGCGCGTCCATTCTGGTCGATCGCTCCCTTAACCCTTAGACTGACACGCCTCTATAATGCACTGGTGGCGAAGCGAAGCCGGTTATGGGAAGGGTACATGGCACTCCATTTCGATCGCAAAGACTACGACCAACGAAAGGAAAAGACAGTCGTCGCGATGGTCGAGCGCGGCCTCGATGCTCTCCTCATGTTCAAGCAGGAGAGCATGTATTGGCTGACCGGCTACGATACGTTTGGTTATTGCTTCTTTCAGTGCCTCATCCTGCGCGCCGATGGCGAGATGGTGCTGCTGACACGAGCGCCAGATCTTCGTCAGGCACAGAACACGTCAATCATTGATGATATCCGTATTTGGGTTGACCGGGATGGCGCAACGCCTGCCGATGATTTGAAAGATCTGCTCAAACGTGGCGGTCTCGAAGGGAAACGGCTTGGTATCGAGTATGATGCCACGGGGCTCACTGCTGCACGTGGCAAGCAGGTGGACGCCAAGCTTGAGGGGTTCGCTGTCGCCACCGATGCATCTGAGTTGGTGTCGACACTTCGGCTCGTGAAGTCGGATGCGGAGCTCGACTATGTCAGACGGGCCGCCGAACTCGCTGACGACGCACTTCACGCTGCTGTCGACACGACTAAAGCTGGTGTCGATGAAGGTGCCATTCTTGCCGCCATGCAGGGAGCTGTATTCCAGGGCGGCGGAGACTATCCAGGTAATCCCTTCATCATTGGGTCCGGGCCTGATGCCTTGCTTTGCCGCTATAAGTCCGGCAGGCGCAAGTTGGACGAGAAAGATCAGCTGACCCTCGAGTTTGCCGGTGTTTATCGCCAATATCACGCTTGCTTGATGCGTACACTCGTTATAGGCGAGCCCTCTACTCGCGAGGTCGCCATGGCTGCCGCGGCTGAAGAAGCGCTGCTCGCCTGTGAAGAAGCGTTGCGCCCCGGAAACGTGATGGGGACTGTCTTCGACACCCATGCCCAAGTCATGGACGCGCATGGTATGCGCGCGCATCGACTCAATGCTTGCGGCTATTCGCTCGGGACAGTTTATGCGCCCTGCTGGATGGACTGGCCGATGTTCTACACGGGCAACCCCGTCATCATCGAAGCCAACATGGTTTTCTTCCTGCACATGATTTTGATGGACAGTGAAGCTGGTTTAGCGATGTGCCTGGGACGTACATCGATTGTCACTGAAACCGGTGCTGACGTGCTTTCAAAAGCGTCGATTGACCTTTTGGTTAGGTAAAAAAGCAATGCCGCATCTCGCCTTTTTCGTCCTGTTTTTGTTACTTGGTTTGTTGGCGACGTGCTTTTTCTGATGGAAACAACGCAAAATCTCTACAGGAGACGGCATTTTTGACATCTGATCGAACCATAAGTGTGACGGTCTGGCGAGGTGAGGCTTCAGGGGAATTCCAACGGTTTGACGTCCCGCGCCAGGCCAGTCAGACCGTGCTCGATGTGGTCGTTTGGATTCAGCAAAATGCTGATCCGACGCTCGCTTTTCGCTATGCTTGCCGAGTGGGTATGTGCGGGTCGTGTGCAATGATGGTGAATGGCACGCCACGCTGGACCTGCCGAACCCACGTGCAAAAGGTTATCAGCGGCGATAAGCTTGAGATTGCCCCCTTGCGCAATCTGCCCATCATCCGCGACCTCGCTGTTGATATGGCGCCGTTCTTCGAAAAGTGGCAAGCGGCGGATGGTGTGTTCGCGCCGTCGAAAACGCGTAACGAACCGATCGAGTGCGTCGAACCCGCGAGCGATGCCCGGCGCGCAGCGTCAGCCGGTATTGAGTGTATCAATTGTGCGGTTTGCTATGCAGCCTGTGATGTTGTCGCCGGCAATCCCGCTTATCTCGGCCCCGCGGCGCTCAATCGCGCCTGGACGTTGATGAATGATGTCCGAGATGCAAACCGTGATCACCGCCTTCAGGCGGTAACCAGTGACGGTGGGTGCCAGAATTGCCACGCACAGCAAGGCTGTGCCGCATTCTGCCCTAACCACCTCAATCCCACCGCGGGCATTGTTGGACTGAAGCGAATGGCGTTGAGGAAGCGGCTAGGATTCGGCGATTAGCCATGGAATTTCAACTCTATATCGTCCAACGCCTGTCGGCTTTGATCATGGTACCGCTCGTGATTGGCCATATCGTCGTCATGATTTATGCCGTTCAAGGGGGGCTTTCTGCCGCTGAAATTCTCGGCCGGACTCAGGGCAGCGTCATCTGGGGCGCCTTTTACGGCCTCTTTGTGCTGGCGGCCTCAGCTCATGCAGCGATCGGGCTCCGTAATATTGCTCAGGAATGGCTCTCGTTAGGCGGCCTTGCCCTGAACGCGGCGGCCGGTTTGATCGGGCTGGGGCTTTTGGCGCTCGGTGGGCGTGCTGTTTATGCGGTTGTCGTGTTGTGAAGGGGTATCGGCGACAAGCCCTTTGGATAGCCTACATCCTACATCGTGTGTCAGGGTTGCTTCTTGCGCTATTTTTGCCAGTGCATTTCTATGTTTTGGCGCTGGCCCTTCACGATCAAACGGCGTTGGATGAAGTTCTCCACTGGACGCAAAATCCGTTGGTCAAATTCGCTGAGTTTGGTCTTGTTTTCCTGCTCGCTGTTCACTTTTTTGGCGGACTTCGATTGATGGCGATGGAATGGTTGCCCTGGTCTGATCACCAGAAAACCTATGCGGCCGCATCCGCAGCGATCGCCTTTCTGATTTCTGGCAGCTTTCTGTTGAGCGCGATTTGATGGACCTAGAACGGCACGACACCGACATCCTTATTCTCGGCTCTGGTGGTGCCGGGCTTTTCGCAGCACTCCATGCGCTCCAAGCGGCGCCGGAACTTGAGGTCACGATCGCAGTCAAGGGACTACTTGGCAAATGTGGCTGCACACGGATGGTGCAGGGTGGGTACAATGTTGCACTCGGGCCAGGGGATAGTGTCGAGCGGCACTTCATGGACACGATCGAAGGGGGCAAATGGCTACCCCATCAGGGTATGGCTTGGCGCCTTTGCGAGGCTGCGATCACCCGCGTGCAGGAGCTCGAGAACGAGATAGGCTGCTTTTTCGACCGCGAGCCCAACGGCTCGCTCCATCACAAGGCCTTTGCCGGGCAGACCGCTGATCGAACCGTTCACAAGGGCGATCTCACCGGCATTGAAATTATTAGTCGATTGATGGAGCAGGTTCTGGCGCGGCCGGTTCGTCGATTGGAGGAGTTTCGTGCTGTCGGCCTGATACCCGCAAGAGGCGGTGAGGGGCTAGCCGGAGTTCTATTTGTCGATATACGCCGTGGATGTTTTCACGTCGTCCGAGCGCGGGCGGTCCTCTTGGCCACGGGAGGTGGCCCGACGATGTACCGTTATCATACGCCATCTGGTGACAAGTCGATGGACGGCCTCGCCATGGCGCTGCGTGCGGGTCTGCCGTTGCGTGACATGGAAATGGTGCAATTTCACCCGACAGGCCTTCTGGGTGGCGAAGGCACGCGGATGACAGGAACGGTTCTGGAAGAAGGGCTTCGCGGCGCAGGCGGCCATTTATTGAACGGTTCTAAGGGGCGGTTCATGGTGGACTACGACCCCAAGGCGGAACGTGCAACGCGTGATGTCGTGAGCCGAGCGATTTACCAGGAGATGAAGGAGGGGCGAACCACCCCGAATGGTGGTGTCTATATCTCGATGTCGCATCTGGGGCCTGAAAAGGTTGCGGAGAAATTTAAGGGCATGGTCCGCCGTTGTGCGGATTGTGGTTTTGATCTAGCCGGTGGCTTGGTCGAGGTCGTGCCAACCGCCCACTACCTCATGGGTGGCGTTGTCGTCGATGAAGATACCAGAACGGCGATGCCCGGCCTCTATGTTGCCGGTGAAGACTCAGGCGGCGCGCATGGGGCCAACCGACTGGGCGGGAACGGTGTTGCGAACTCGACGGTTTTTGGTGGTATTGCGGGTGAGATTATGAGCGCGGATGCGCGTCGTGTCGGCGTCCTTCGGGAGGTGGATGAAGGAATCCTACAAGCGGAGATTGATCGGGCTTGTCTGCCGTTTTCGAACAAGCCAACAGCGGTACATCCTCTTCGCAATCGCTTGATGGATGTGATGTGGGATCATGTTGGTGTGATGCGCAGTGCTGATGGCATCAGACTTGGTCTGGAGCATGTCACGGCCATCAAGGAAGAACTGATGACAACTGGCGTGGACCGCTCAAACCTTGCCTTCAACTTGACCTGGCATGATTGGCTCAATCTGCACAGCCTCATCGAAATGTCTGAAGTCGTCGGTAAGGCTGCGCTCTCAAGAGAAAACTCTCGAGGTGCGCATTTCCGAGAAGATTTTCCGGACGTTGGCGATTTGGACACGTCGACCTTTACCAAAGCCTTCCTGATGGACAGCGATGTTCAGGTGACACAAGAAGCCGTTGACTTTACGCATGTCAGGCCGGGCGAGACACTTCTAAAGGACGGAGAGGCGCGAAGCCTTGTGGAGGCGGCGGAATGATACCGATCGACGTTATTGAAGAGACGGCGCTTGATCTCATGGCGAAAGCGGCGATTGAGATTCCTGAGGACTATCTTGACGGTCTGAAAGCAGCAGCCACAGTCGAAGATGGGGAGCTTTCGTCGTTCGTGCTCCAGGCGATGCTGGAGAATTATGAAGCCGCGAAGGAGGATCGCCGGGCTATGTGTGGCGATACCGGTTGTCCCCGATGGTACGTCAAGATGGGTAATGAAGCTCGCATTGAAGGTGGTCCCGTGGCGCTTGAGAGCGCGCTTCGACGCGCGACAGCGAAGGCGACGAATGGGGTGCCGCTCAGGCCCAATCGGGTCCACCCGCTTTGGCGGACCGACCATGACAACAACGTCGGTATCGCCGCGCCTGAAATCGAATATGGCTTTGAACCGGGTGGTGAATGGATTGACCTGACAACCGTGCACAAAGGTGGACTGTTCGGCACGGACTATCGGATGTTGTTTCCATCGGATGGACTTCAGGGAATCAAGCGCTTTTATTTGGATAGCTTGGTCGCTTTCGGCAAGCGTGGCCTTGCTTGCCAGCCGGCCATTATCGGGATAGGGCTCGGAGGCTCTAAGGACAGCTGCATGGTGCTGGGCAAACGCGCTGCTTGTCTTCGCGTAGTCGGTGATCGTAACCCTGACCCGAAGATCGCTGAATTAGAGAATGAGTTCAAAGACCTCGGCAACTCCATTGGCATGGGGGCCATGGGATTTGTTGGCAAATCGATGGTTATCGATTGCCATATCGAGGTTGGTTATTGCCACACGGGTGGCATGCAAATGAGCGTCCATGCCTTTTGCTTGTCCTCTAGACGCGCTGTTGCTCGGGTCTTTGCCGACGGGCGTGTTGAGTATCGTACGGACCCTCAATGGTTCACGGATTATCAACGTCGGGAGACGGTCGAATGGTTGGAGCCGGAGACGGCCAACGTCAACGCTTACGCCTGAGTACGTCACCCAAGCCTGACGCGCTTGCACAGCTGCAGCTCGGCGATGTCGTTTATCTCGATGGCGTTGTCTACACGGGGCGCGAGGGGGTGTACAAACATGTCGTCGATGACGGCTTCCGGCTGCCCCCTGACCTAACGAAGCTTTCCAGAACGAGCTTTCACTGCTCGCCGGCGGCGACACAAAACCCTGATGGCTCCTTCACGATGGGGGCCGTGACAGCAACAGCGTCCTTCCGCTTTTCCAGATGGATCGGGCCCTGGTTCCAGGCTTCCGGATGCAAGCTCATTATCGGCAAGGGTGGGATGAATCCGGCTGACTATAAGCAGCATTTTGTCCCGAACGGAGCCATTTATCTCACCACTGTTGGTTATGGTACCGGCGCCCTCTTGGGTAGAGGCGTCAAGGGTGTGCGCGACCTCCACTGGCGCGACGAACTCGGTCTAGCGCAGGCAATCTGGGTCATCGACGTCGAGAATTTTGGCCCTTTCATCGTTGAGAGTGATCTCAACGGTAACAGCCTTTTCGAACGCGAAAACGCCAAGATCGCCGCGAATCTCGATAAGGTCTATGAGGGAACCAAGCCTGCGGTGCTTAAGCGATTTGGCGAGACGGATGATCGTGGCGAAGAGTTGATTTGATTGTCACGCCGGTGGCCTGGTTGGTGCGAGGTCACCAACCACTACCAAGCCGCGATAGACTCTGGGTGAGCGGGGGAATGGGCAATGCTGGCGCTTTGACTAGGCCCCCAAGAGAGGACTACGTCAACCTCGAAGATCCGGTATGACAGGCGACGGATGGTCCTTCACATCGATCGCTTTGTTGAGCACCCAATGCACCGTTGGAAAGGCAAGGTCGTCCCATGGGATCTTCCGGATGGGGAAAAGGTCGAGTTCGAGGGTCTCAATACCAGCCCTGAAGTCGGGCGTAAGCATCTTGGCGCGATAAAAGATCTGCACTTGGCTCAAGCGCACAATGTTGTAGACCGCGAGTAGATCGGTGACCTCGATCTGGGCATTGGCTTCCTCAAGCGTTTCGCGAATGGCACCTTGTTCCGTGCTTTCGCCGGTCTCCATGAAGCCGGCAGGCACCGTCCAAAAGCCCCTGCGTGGGTCAATCGCGCGCCGGCAAAGGAGGACTTTGTCGTCCCAGGTGCAAACAGCACCGACCACCACTTTCGGGTTCACATAGTGGATTTTTCCGCAGTCGGTGCAGACGTCTCGCTCATGGGTATCGCCTTCAGGCGTCGAGCGCTGGTTCGGTGAGCCGCAATCGCTGCAAAACTGCATCGGCAAGCAGGATCCATCTATGACTTTTTAAACAAGGCTTCAGCGGCGTCGCGCACCGAGTTTTTCTTCTCGATCTCGGCCTGGGCGCGCGCTTTTTCAACATCGAGGCGAGCGATGTACGCTTCGAGCTCCGCGACAGACCAGCCGCTCAGATCAGGAGGGCCGACTTGAGATTGGCGGGTTCGGGGTGTTTCGTCATCATCCATTGGAAATCTCGTTGCTTCAGTTCACGTGGTGTTACGATCATGGGTTTCGGTGGCGTGGTCGGCAACCGGGCATCCTTGGTGCTCGGGCTGGTTTGGGCGCATTGCAGGACGCAGCCGATAAACGCGGCTGATCAGAAGTGGTGACAAATCCCAACGTCTTGCCATATCGCCAATAGCACCCATCCGACAGGATGATATAGCGTCGTCCGGAGTCAGCCGGATCGCTCATCAGCCAAAACATACGGAACGATTGCCGACCTGATCCTTACGAAGCCGCTCTGCGGAAGCGTTCGGCCATCGCGTGCCCGTGATCGCTCCACGCGCCTGCAGGCGAGTATGCGTTAATCAGGCATTTCACCCGAGCTTTCGCGACCCTAGGCAAAAAAAAACTTGATGTACAGCATGTGGGCGGGGCCGCGGGGGCCTCGACGACCTTGACAAAGCTTGGAGCGGCGGGGACGTTTCGGCCATCGTCTGGCAAGCAGAGAGAAAACCGTTGAGCGAAGATGCCCGTCGCCTTTTTCCCGTTTCCTGGGAAGAGATGCACCGAGATGCCCGTGCCCTTTCTTGGCGGCTTGCCGACAAGGGACCTTGGAAAGGCATTGTTGCGATTGCCCGTGGCGGCCTGGTGCCGGCGCAAATTGTGGCTCGCGAGCTCGAGGTGCGGCTGATCGATACCATTTGCATTTCAAGCTATGACGACCAGGTGCAGCGCAGACCTGAGATCCTCAAGCGCATTGAAGGCAGTGGCGAAGGTTGGCTGATCGTCGATGATCTGGTTGATACCGGCCGCACCGGCCGCATCGTGCGTGAAATGTTGCCGATGGCTCATTTCGCCACGGTCTACGCAAAGCCTAAAGGGCGAGAAATTGTCGATACGTTTGTGACGGGCGTCAGCCAAGACACTTGGATTCTCTTCCCCTGGGACCAGCAGCCGCAGTTCGTCCAGCCCATCGCCAAAGGGCGACCATGATCGTCGACACGCGCTGTCGATGCTGAACGTGAGCCTTCAGGACAAGCAGGAACTATGACGAATACTAGCTTCAATATCGTACTGCTCAAAGGTGATGGCATTGGCGTGGACGTGTCGGAGGCGGCGTTCGCGGTGATCGAGGCTGCGAGAACGCGGATCGGTGGATTCGAACTTGTCGTCAAAGAGCTTGCCGCTGGGGCTGCATATTTTCAGGAGTCTGGGCGCGATCTAGAACCCGGTGCTGAAGACGCTGCAGCGGGATCGGATGCTATCTTTCTTGGGGCTATCGGCCTTCCCCACATTCGGTATCAAGACGGCACGGAAATCTCGCCGCATCTTAGAATGCGAGAGATGTTTCAGCTCTATGCTGGCGTCCGTCCGGTCAAAGCCTACCCGAATGCGCCACAGCGTCTCGCTGCGTCTGACGCTGCTGGCATTGATCTTGTTGTGCTGCGCGAGTCGACCGAAGGGTTGTTCTATTCAGCCGCCGCTCACGGACGCGATACGATCGCCAATGACGATGAGGTGCAAGACATTCTTCGCATCACCCGCCCGACGACGGAAAAGTTGCATGACTTTGCCTTTAAGCTTGCGGCGAAGCGTAAGGCTCGAGGCGGTCAGGGACATGTCACTTGCGTTGACAAGGCCAATGTCTTCCGTTCAATGGCCTTCTTCCGGAAAATTTTCGACGAGCGTGCTTCTGCATTTCCCGATATCGGCCAAGGCTACAGCTATGTCGACGCGATGGCACTGGATTTGATTCGGAAGCCCTGGGTTTTTGACGTCCTCGTCATGGAGAACATGTTCGGCGATATCATTTCTGATCTAGCCGGCGGTCTGGTTGGCGGCATGGGTATGGCTGCTTGCGCCGAGATTGGTGATGAGCATGGACTCTTTCAGCCCGCTCATGGCAGTGCACCCGACATTATGGGACTGGACAAGGCTAACCCACTCGCAGCGATTCTAAGCGGGGCTTTGATGCTGGATTACCTCGCTGATCGTTCGGGCATAGGGGCGCCTGCCGATGCCGCCACTCTGATCGAAGCTGCCGTCAATCAAGGCTTTCACGACCGTCGGCTCAGGCCGATGGAATTCGGTGGCAGTCAAGGCACCAGGGCGCTGACATCAGAACTTATCGACATCATTGCTGACAGTCCTGTCGCAGTCTGATCCACCCTCCTGCAGGAGTAAGTCTTGTATTGGCGGATACCACAGTTGGACAAAACTTGGCGTTGATGGGCCTGAGTGGCGAAGCCCGCCCCTAGTGTGGGGCACCATCCTTTAACCACCTGCGTTCAGAACCAAAGCCATGACGAGATCGTTGTTACGTGCCGCGAGGATCGCCGCCATCGTTATGCCCTTTCCGTCAGCCAGGTCTTCGCGTAAGTGGACTTGCTGACGGGTGGGGCGGTAAAGCCTGATCCAATCACACGTTCTTTGAATCAGCTGTTTACCGACGGCCCCTACGCGCGAACTAAATCTTCTGGGGGCGAAATCGAGACAGACGGCTCAGCAGAAATCGCGTTTCATAAATCCGACTTCTTTTGGGGACGCAGGAATCGACGACATCGTGACTGACGATCTTGAAATTTAACTGCTCGGCATCGATAGCCTGGAGTTCAACGATAAGAATACGCCCTTTGGCAACTTATAGACCTCTACTTTCTCACTACGGGTATCAGGAACTACTGACGCAGACTAGGGAATGATCCCTTGAAAAAAGTAGATCAATCGGCGAATGAAACCTAGATCCTCTGCGTCCCTATGTGTATTTGAGCAGTCTCGACGCACCCAAGGATGCTGTTATGCATCCCATGACTGGACAAACACGTGACACCAGCCTTTAAGGGAATTTTATATAAGTGTATCTGTTGAAAAGCAAAGAAACCCAGAGCTGACCGACTTGTCCAGCACGACATGGTGGGGTCCGGGTAACTCGCCAATGACCGATAGGATGGCGAGGAACGCTGAGCCCCTTGGTTTTCGGAGACATTGAAATGACAATGACAAGCGAACGTGCCGACCTGGCGACGTCTGCTCAAGAGCGCAGCCTGCCGGCGCATTTGAAGCGCCTTGAAGCGGAAAGCATTGAGATTTTTCGCGAGGTGGCAGCGAGCTTCCAAAAGCCTGTCATGCTCTATTCAATCGGCAAGGACAGCTCTGTGTTGTTGCACTTGGCGGTGAAAGCGTTTTATCCCGCGAAGCTTCCCTTTCCGCTATTGCATGTCGACACCACCTGGAAATTCAGGGAGATGATTGAGTTTCGGGATCGCCGGGCCGAGGAGCTTGGTCTCGAGCTCATGGTGCATATTAATCAGGACGGTGTTGCGCAAGGCATTGGACCGTTTAGCCACGGCTCGGCCATCCATACCGATGTGATGAAAACCCAATCTCTCAAGCAGGCGCTGGACCAACACCAGTTTGATGCTGCCTTTGGTGGCGCGCGTCGGGACGAGGAAAAATCCCGCGCTAAAGAGCGGATTTTTTCGTTTCGCAATCGTTCTCACGCCTGGGATCCGAAGAACCAGCGCCCTGAACTCTGGAACCTCTATAACGGCCGGGTCAACAAGGGCGAGAGCGTTCGAGTCTTTCCGCTATCCAATTGGACCGAGCTCGACATTTGGACCTATATCGAGCTGCAGAACATCCCTGTCGTGCCGCTCTACTTTGCCAAAGAACGGCCAGTGGTTTGGCGGGACGGCATGTGGATCATGGTCGATGACGACCGGATCCCTCTGGAAGCGGGCGAGACGCCCGAGGTGAGGTCAGTGCGTTTTCGCACGCTTGGATGCTATCCGCTTACGGGGGCCATTGAGTCGACGGCAGGCACGCTTCCAGAGCTTCTCGCAGAAATGGCGCTTAGCCGGAGTTCAGAACGTCAAGGGCGTGTGATTGACAAAGATCAGCCTGGCTCGATGGAGAAAAAGAAGCAAGAGGGGTACTTCTGATGAGCCAGAACGCTCTCGCCGAGGCGTCCGGCAGCTATGTTGCGGAGAGGTCGCTACTCCGCTTTCTCACCTGTGGCAGCGTCGATGATGGTAAAAGCACCCTGATCGGTCGACTCCTTTATGATGCGAAACTTCTTCTTGAGGACCAAGTTGAGTCGCTCGAGACCGAGAGCAAGTTGCACGGTACCCAGGGAGGTGCTTTAGATCTCGCGCTTCTCGTGGATGGTCTCCAGGCTGAGCGAGAGCAGGGCATCACTATCGATGTCGCTTATCGCTATTTTTCCACCGGTCAACGGAAATTCATTGTCGCCGACACGCCTGGTCACGAACAATACACTCGAAACATGGCGACGGGGGCATCGACCGCGGATCTCGCTGTCATTCTGATCGATGCAAGAAAAGGTGTTCTCACTCAAACCAAGCGCCATAGTCGAATCGCCGATCTTTTGGGCATTCGGCATATTGTACTGGCGGTCAACAAGATGGACCTTGTCGGCTACAGTGAGACTCGCTTTGAGGAGATCCGTGCGGATTATGCGGCTTTTGCCGAAAGCCAAGGTCTCCGTTTCACCGACATTACTGCGATCCCCCTGTCGGCTTTGAACGGTGATAATGTGCTTGAGGCAAGCGACAGCATGCCATGGTATCGCGGCTCAACGCTGCTTAGCCATCTGGAAACGGTCAACATCGAAGCGGATGGCGATCATGCCTTCCGCTTCCCCGTTCAGTGGGTTGCGCGTCCGGATCATACCTTCCGTGGCTATGCCGGCACGGTGGCCAGCGGTTCAATTCATCCCGGCCAGATGGTGATCGTCCAACCCGGCAGCCATCAAGCTAAGGTCACCCGCATTGTCTCCATGGACGGCGATCAGCCCTCTGCATTGAATGGGGATGCGGTGACCTTGTGTCTTGATCGCGAGATCGACATCTCCAGAGGAGATGTTATCGCTAGTGTTGACGAGTCCGTTGAAGTCACTGATCAGTTTGCTGCCCATCTTATTTGGATGGATGACCAGGCACAGCTTCTGCCTGAGCGCTCCTATCTCCTCAAACTTGGTACCAAGACGATCGGTGCGGCCGTAACGCGGCTAAAGTATAAGGAAGATGTCAATAGCGGCGATCACCTTGCCGCGAATACGCTGGGTTTGAATGAAGTCGGCTTCGTCAACTTTAGCCTCGATCAGCCGATCGCCTTTGAGCCTTATGACAAGAGTAGGACTCTTGGCGGCTTTATCCTCATCGACCGGGTTTCGAACCAAACGGTTGCTGCGGGAATGGTCGCCTTTGGGCTTAGGCGTGCCACCAATCTCGTGTGGCAGGAAGTCGATGTCGATAAGACGGCACGGGCGAGGCAGAACAAGCAGAAACCCTGCCTTCTCTGGTTCACCGGCTTTTCGGGTGCTGGCAAGTCAACCATCGCCAATCTTGTGGAGAAACACCTCCATGCCTTGGGCCAGCGGACGTATCTCTTGGATGGAGACAATGTCCGCCATGGTCTGAATAAGGATCTCGGCTTTACCGATGCTGACCGGGTTGAGAACATCCGGCGCGTTGCCGAAGTTGGCAAGCTGATGGTGGATGCTGGCTTGATCGTCATGGCGTCCTTCATCTCTCCCTTCAGGAGCGAGCGTGATCTGGCTCGCGAACTTTTCGACGATGGTGAATTCATCGAGGTGTTCGTCGACGCGTCAATCGAAGCCTGCGAACGTCGTGATCCCAAGGGCCTTTATCAGCGCGCCCGGGCTGGTAAGATTCCTAACTTCACTGGCATCAGCTCGCCCTACGAGCCACCGGCGTCGGCGGAGATTCACTTGAAGACCGAACAGCTCTCACCGGAAGAGGCTGCCGAGCTCGTCGTTGCAAAGCTTCAAAAGAGAGGCGCGTTTTAGCGCGCCAGAGCCTTTTCCGGCGACAGGCCTTCGGCCGAAATCTGGGGCGTTATGAACGGCACGTCGATGTTGTCTCGAGGCGGAGGCTTGTCCCGTTCCAAGATCGGTCGTAGCAGGCGGTGCCTAACTCAATCTCATCGTCCGTGGCGTCGCAGCGCAACGCTGGAGGCTGGAATATGGTCGGCACGAAACGAGGGCTTGGATAGACGAGGACGATTGCATCTTCCTCGTTGTCAATCGGGGGGCCGCCCTTACTGTCACGCCGGTGGTTCCTCGATGCTGCCTTCGCTGATGAGGATCGCACTGCCGGTGACGCGAACGTCAGCGACGTCGCCGTCTTGCTTGTTAATCTCGATCTCGAGCCGGCTTGGTCGTCCCATCTCTATCCCTTGAGCGATAACGCGTCTGAGCGTTCCATTTTCCATCGTATCATGCACACCCAACCAGCCTGCCAGTGCTGCAGCAGCACTGCCCGTCGCCGGATCCTCTGGAATGCCGCTCAGCGGCGCAAACATTCTGGCCTGATAATCGAAGCCGTTGGCGGCATCTTCGGTGAAGACGAGCGGTTCCTTGGCAAAGAGATCGTCGATCTGATCCAACACAGCCAGATTGATGCGCGATCGCGCCAACGCGGCTCGATCCTTGACCTTGACGAGAAGAAAAGGATTGCCCGATGACGCCGCACCAGTTGCCAGAACATCGTCGGTGCTCAACGAGAGAAGGGTCGCCATCTGCTCACGGGTCGGTGCTTCGCCAACTTCAGGTCGTTTCGGTGCTGTAAGCGTAGCATTGATCGGCTTGCCATCGGAAAATCGAATGGTGACCGGGACCAGACCGGCATTCATTTCGAAAACGATTCCAACTTGCTCGCCAGTTGCATCGAAGCCCCCTAGGCCCGCCAATATAATTGCCGTACCGATCGTCGGGTGGCCGGCAAACGGGATTTCGTGCTTGGGCACAAAAATGCGAAGTCGGTTGGTGTGGGTGGGGTCATCTGGCGGAAGGACAAACACAGTCTCAGAAAGATTGAACTCTCTTGCAAGGATTTGCATTTGGTCGCTTGTGAGCCCGCGCGCATCCGGCAGCACGGCAAGAGGATTGCCGCCGAACGGTTGGTCAGTAAACACATCAGCAGTAATGAAGCGGCGTCGCATGCTGGTTTCCTTTGATGAGCCAGGTAACGTCAATATCGCCAGAACGGTTTCTCGATCTCAATCCGCACATCCATCTGTGAGAGCCCGATATCGCGCAGCATTCGGTCATCAAGCTGCGCGAGGTGGATCCGCTGTCGATGCAGTTCGCCCCAGTGCATGATCTTGCGGAAGAGCGCCATGAACCAAGGCGGCAGGCCGAAACCATGTTGCGCTGGTGATGTTGAGATTGTATCGATACAATTTCCGCTTTTCATGGATTGTCTCCGCAAAAAGTTATGCAATGCCATTTGCTCTTGACCAATTGCCCAAGTCAAATGATATATTGTCACCATGGCAATTTGGTGTCCCGATATCTCTAGTCTTGATGGGCCACGCTATAAGGCCTTGGCCGACGCGATTGATGTGGCCATCGGTCAAGGCGATCTCGAGCCTGGACGAAAACTGCCACCACAGCGTGATCTCGCATATAAGCTTGGCGTAACGGTCGGCACGGTGTCCCGCGCCTATGCGCTTGCGGAGCAACGTGGACTGGTCAAGGGACAGGTCGGGCGGGGCACATTCGTGCGGTCATTGGCGACCGTCGGCAGTTTCCACAATCCGGTCATGGATGGTGATGACGATCTCATCAAATTGACTGTCAACAGCCAGCCGGATGATGGGGTGCAGAAGCTCGTGGCTGCAAGCTTGACCAGTCTTGCGGCCAACGATCCATCGATTGGTGAGCTCTTGGCCTATACGCCACGAGTCGGATTGGATCGACATCGAGAGGCTGCGGCGCGTTGGGCAAGTGGCGTCGGAGTCACCTTCTTGCCTGACCAGACGATGATTACTGGTGGGGCTCATCAAGCCATTTTGACAGCACTGTCCGGACTCACCCGGTCTGGTGATACAGTGCTTTCGGAACATCTTGTCTACAGCGGCATCAAGCGCGTTGCTGGACGTCTTGGATTGAGATTGCAAGGATTGTCGCTCGATCACGAAGGGCTTTGTCCGGATGCCCTCGAAGCGGCATGCCGTTCAACGGAAGCGCGCGTGCTGATGCTCAATCCGACATCGCACAACCCGACGACAGCAACGATGTCGGAGCCAAGGCGCCGGGCGATTGCGGCGATAGCAGAACGCTATGATCTGATCTTGGTGGAAGATGATGTCTACGGCCAACTGCCTGAGGATCGGCCACCGCCCCTAGCAGCGCTGGCACCTGAGCGGACGGTCTATATCACGACTGCTTCTAAGATTGTTGCCCCTAATCTCCGCTTTGGTGTGCTGGTTGCCCCTGAACGGCTATTCGACCGGCTCGCCGATGCTCAGAGTGATCTTTTCCTGATCTGTCCAGCGCTAATGGCTGCACTCTTCACTCAATGGATGGACGACGGTACAGCAGCACATCTGACTGAACGCCAGCGTGGCGAAGCAACGGCACGACAGCAAATCGCGGCAAGTTGTCTAGATGGCGTCCGTTATCGGGCCCAACCGCTGTCCTATCACCTGTGGATCCCGCTCGCCGCGCCCTGGCGGAGTTCGACGTTCACGGATGCCGCCCGCAGTCGCGGCGTCGCGGTAGATCCCGCATTTTTGTTCGCCGTCGGTCCGGAGCGTGAGCCTCACGCCATTCGCATCAGCCTGAGTGCCGCTAAGACTCGAGAGCGCCTCGCACGCGCTCTCAGCCTCATCAAAGATACATTGATCGCCGGACCCATCGGTCGAAGTGATAGCATCTAACGGTTTGGCTTCTCAGCATCGATCCATCGTCGCCTGCTTCATGGTATCCTCGCAAACGTTCTCCGGTCGAAATCTCAGTGCCTTATCGTCCCTTTAAAGGGGGCGCGCGCTGAGCGTTTACGGTGGTGCAAGCCTCAAGCGCTTTGCCTGAACAATGGGCATCGTCGAGCCCTTCCAACTGTTGGCTCTGCGAACGGGCTTTAAGATCATCTCGACTCCTGGGTGCCGTTGTTGCGCGCAACGTCGAGACAAGTCGCTGGGGCACGGCAGAACCGATGCGGGCTGATGCACGGCATGCCCGTTCGCCGATTGTAACCCACCCTATCATCATCAGGTCGCACTGTGTTGAGCGGCAACAGACATGTCACATCGAGATCTGTGATGAGATTACAAAAATTATGAGCTAATTTTCGCAAAATAAAGAAATTATCTAATTTTTATTTACATATATTTGAAATCTTAAACTCTTGACGAAGAAAGTCTAAAATATAAGGTGGATTTATCTGTGACAGTTCTTTCAAAATCTTTCGACTTTCTATGACTCGGTCTCAACAAGGCTTTGCGTCAGGAGTGTTTGTTTGACAATGGGCTCGTCCGCCAAAACTGTAACGCATGGTTTGCCACCTGCAACGATCTCGACAGAGGATGCCGTTCCTTGGCTCCGGGGACGCGATGTCTTCGTGATGGTCTTGATGGTCACATTTTGGCTTACATCCATTTGCGTGCCTGAGCGTCGTTGGCTCAGTTTGGCGCGTTGGCTGGCACGTCGACGACTGGCGAGTTCCGCTGAGCTTGCGCCCGATGAGCTCGAGACGGTGAAGGTTGTCGTCGGTCATGGTGAGGGCAAAGAAGACTGGATCGAGAAGACATTTCGTCGGGACTGGCTAGCGCACAAATATTTGAGCTGGATCCAACTCTTGGCCTGCTATCGCCCATGGCGTTGGCAGCCAAGCCCCCGACTGATCGGTAAGCAGTATCTTGATGACGCGCTTCAACGAGGGCGAGGCGTCGTGCTGTTGACGGCGAACTTTGCTTACAAAGATCTTATGACGAAGGCTGCACTCGCAAAGGCAGGGATCTGGGCGAGTCATCTCTCAAGAGATAGCCACGGTTTCGCTGAGAGCCGCCTCGGTAAAGCGCTGCTCAATCCCGTCTATGTTGCGATCGAACGCCGTTATCTGCGTGACCGTCTTGTCTTCAGGGGAATGGATACCAAAGCGGTCAATAAGCGGATTTTGGCGGAACTTCGGGGAAATCGACCGCTTCTGGTCACGGTGACACCTCTGGGTCGGCGTACCAGTCGGCTGCCGTTCCTCCACGGCTCCATCAAGATCGCAACTGGTGCACTGAATTTCGCCTGCAAGGCTGAGGCGTCCGTGCTCCCGGTGTTTACGATTCAGAAGCCCGACGGCCGTGTCGAGACGATTATCGAACACCAGCTGGTTCGTCCGACTGGCGCGTCGCATGAGGACATGATCGGATCAATGCTTGACGATTATGTTTCGCGTCTCGAGACGTATGTTGCCCAGTATCCTGAGCAGTTCTCTTTTCCAACATCCGGTCGCCACGGGCTGGCCTTAATCGAGCCGAAAAGCGTGCCGGTGTAGGACAACGGTTCTCGAGGGACCTTGTGTCCTCATCGGTTCCAGGGCCGATCTCGGACGGTTGGCTTTCGCAGGGCCTGGTCGGCTTGATCACCGTCGGTCAAGGAGGGGGCATGATCACCATGCCTGTCGCGATGCTGGGTTGGCCAAGACTGTGGCGCGACTGAGCGTGCTCCAGCTAGGCCTGGATGTCTTTGCAATCGGCGACGCTCGAATCGCGCTGGTTGTCTTCACTTTGGCCTTCAAACTGCTACAGGAGCCTGCGTAGACTTGACCATAGATGCGCTATAGGGTGCTCTTATCACCATTTTTTGGAAAGTTTACTCATCGTTCTGACGACTTTCTGCTATCACGATTGGATTCCGGTTGTGACAGCGGCGCTGCTGACGGCAGACGCGGACAATGGAACACCTGGCGTGGCCCAATTTGCGCGGGCATCGCTGGGTTATGCGGCGGTTCACAAGCTGGCTTCGCCAGGCCCGCTTGGTCCGGGGATTAAGGGAAAAAGGCAGGCAACATGAGGTTTTTCGGAGTTTTACTCTGCCTGGCTGCACTTGGCCTTACAGGCTATTCAGCACTGACGTTCAAGGCGCCCAAGATCCAGGCAGACCTTGAAGAGCGCACCCGAGAGGTTTTGCTAGCAACGGCAGTGAATGGCAACGTTGATGCGATCAATGTGCGTGCAGACGGTCGTCAGATCACGCTCGAAGGTCCTATCGCTGATGACGATCAGCGACAAAGGGTGCTGGACGCGGTGTCGGCATTGCCCGGTGTCTTGCGAACCGTCGATCGATTAGACTCGTCGGACGCCACATCGCCCTATCGCCTTGGTGCGGTCAAGGATCCCAATGGCGAAGTCGCCGTTACAGGCTATGCACCCGACGACAGTGCGAAGATGGCAATCGTAACAACAGCAAGAGCCCTGTTTGGTGACGATGCGAGGATCACGATCGACCTGGCGGACGGCGCGCCAAAGGAGGGATGGGCGGAAGCTGCGGCAGCAGCCCTGGATGCGTTGGCAATAACACTTCAAGGGTCGCTCTCGATCGCGAATGAGGAGATCCTTCTCGACGCCAAAGTCACCAGCGAAGCCGACATTGATGCCATCGAATTTTTCTCTGAAATGGTGCCGGACGGCTACCTCTGGACAAATGACTTGAGCGTTGGCAACGACAGTGACCCTCAGCCTCTTGAGGTTGTGGCGGCACCATCTGTGGCAGCGGAGGTCGAGACATCAGCGGAGGTTGATACAACGGCCCCTGCTCTCGAACGCCAAAGCAGCGACTCTTCTGCTAGCAGCGGAACCGGTTCGGGGCAGGAGGCAATCACAGGATCGGCAAGTGGCAACGATCCGATCTCGACTGAGCGGAGACGGGTAGAGCCTTACACATTTTCCGTGGTGAAAGATCAGCGGGGCGGGCTCCTCCTCAAAGGCTTTGCTCCCGATGAGGCGGCGCGGGACGTATTGATTGATGCTGGCAAGAACGTTGGTGATGGGCTTCCAGTCATCGCTGATATTGAGATTGCGGATGGCGTCCCTGACGATGAGTGGTTGTCGATGGTACAGGCCGGTATCAATGCCATGCAGGATATGCAGTCTGGCCGGCTGGATATCGTGGACAGTGATGTCGCCTTCACCAGCAATCCAAATGCAGAAGCTAACGATGCTGACGAATTGGGCGAGGCGACCGTCGCGACGTTGCCTGGCAGTTCGCAGCTTGATACGGCGGCCGCCGAGATCGCCGCACCTCGGACCGCCTCGTCAGCTGGTGATTCATCAGTTGATGCGGCATTGCTACCCGATAGCGGCGCGACCAATGAGGGGGCTTTGGCGCTGGTCGTCGACAAAGTCGATGAAGATGCTTGGTCTATTCGCGGTCTTGTTCCGAGTCCCGAAGCCGAAGATGAACTTGTAGCTACCATCAAAGACCATGCTGGTGTCGATGACGTCGACGTCGAACTCGATCATCGAGATGGCGATGCCGATGAAGACTGGGTTCGCTTTGCCAATAGGCACATCCGGACGCTGGATGTCGTGCGTGCTGGCCGTCTTCAGCTTAAGGACCGAGAAGCGCATCTCATCGGGGTCGTCGGAAGACCAGAAGACATCAAGCCAGTTCAGGATGTGTTAGCGGCGATCAATGACGATATGACCGTTGATCTTCAGCCGGTCGACCCCAGGCCGCTTGCGACGCTATCGTTGAAAGTTTTGCCGGACGGCGAGGTATCACTCAGCGGCGCTCTTCCGGACGGCCTGAACGAACAGGATGCGACTGAAGCGCTGGGTATCAGCCGCTTTGTCGGCGAGCTTCGAGAAGGGGCTCGGGGCTCCGTCAACATCTGGCGCGAAGAGCTCGCATCCCTTGGTGCCTTTCTACCCATATTCGACGAGATCGACCTGACCCTCAATGACGCAACGTTCGCATTGAATGGAGAGGTTCATCTTCACGCCGATGCTGTCGCCGTTGCCGATGAGATGACACGCGCGCTTGGGGACAACCGCCAACCCTTAGTGGAGATTGCGACGACGTCGACAGTCCGTGTAGATGGTGAGACCCGGACCAGTCCCTTGACGGGACAGGAGGAATTCTATCACCGAGGTTATTGGCTTCCAGTCGTCAATATTGCAGCGGATGATGAGCTTTGCGGTGAGCAGTCGTCTGCGATGCTGGCGACGGACAAGATCACGTTCTTGCGTGGCCAAGAGACATTGGATCAACGGGCTGAACGGCTCCTAAATGCGCTCGCCGGTCTTGCCATCGCCTGTCTCGGATCGGGTGATCTTGTACTTGAGATCGGCGGTCACACCGACTCTCGCGGTGCCGAACAGATGAACCAGGACTTGAGCCAGGCGCGTGCGGATGCTGTTCTCAACGCGCTTGCGGCGCGCGGCGTCAATGTTGACGCTTTGATCGCCATAGGTCATGGCGAAAGGCTGCCGATCGCCGATAACAGCACTGATGATGGACGAGCAGCAAATCGGCGGATTACGTTCGAGTGGTCGGTATCCAACGGTACGGATGGCTCGGACTCGAAAAGCTAAGCCGAGAGGCAAAGAAAGGGAAAAGTCGTGATTTATCTTGCGACGGAAATTGTCCTGTATCTTCTGGCAGCCGCCTTTGTCGGGCTGCTTTGTGGGTGGGTCATTTGGGGTATTGGAAGCCGACGACGGTTTCGAGCAATACGAGAAGATCTGGCGTCAAGTCTTGACTCGGAAATGTCGGCACATCAGGAGACCAGACTTGCCCTCGCCGAAGCCGACGAAAGAACGAAGGCAGCGGTTGAACAGGCAAAAACGGATGCCGTGCGGTCACTTGGCGAACTTAAACCGATGATCGAAACTGAGCGAAAACGGGCGGATGCTGCTGAGGCCAAACTGGGTGTGGTCCGACAAGAGCTTGAGGACGTGACACGTCAAGGCAATGCTGCCGATCAGAGCGCGATTGACGACGCTTTGCGTGCTGCCAATGTTGAAAAAGCTGCCGCTGCAGCAGCCACGGCCAAGGAAGCGCAATCGCGTGCGCAAATCGAAGAACTTCGTCTTCTCATCGGCGCCGAAAAGCTGGCGGCTGAGAATGCGCGCAGCGAGCTTGCCCAGATGCGTGCCGGCATGCAGGCTGAGCTCGACGCTGAGCGTGCTTTGCATGAAAAGGCGAAGCATGCACTCCATGACATTCGTTCGACCCTTGCGAAGACGTTTGGCGAGCAGGCGGCGAACATGGTTGCCGGTACCGCAAGCGAAGAAAGCCCCTCGGAACCTCAAGCGAGTGGAATCACGCTGGGACAGCAAGGTAAGTCCAAAGCCGTCAATATGATGACCGACATCGCTGCGGCCGGCGATGCGTTGAACAACCCCGACCATGATGAAGCTGACAGTGAAGATCGCGAGGACCTTGGCCTCGACCTATCGCCCAATGTTGCTCTTGGTTCTGAGACAACGCTCAATGTCGAAGCCAACAAGGCTACCGATGACGATGACGTACAAATTCGGGCCGTTCCCGATCGCATTGAGCTTAGACCTGTGCCCGGCACCCCCGACGCACTCTCCCGGCCCAGTAGCCTACTCTCCGAACGGCCCGATGACGCTGATGATCTCCAGCAGATTCGCGGCATTACGGGCGAGATTGAGGAGAAGCTCAATCAGAACGGCTGCTATTACTTCCGACAGCTGGCTGACATGACCGCAAGCGATGTCGATTGGTTAGCGCAGGCCATCCACGTGACGGCCCATCAAATCACTGATGATCGCTGGATCGGCCAAGCTCAATCGCTGTCTCCCCATCATGACGATGCCGACAACCTGAAACTGGTTGAGCTTCCTGATCGGACGAACACGGGCTGATCAGAACATCGCGACAATCGCGCTGCGAAACACCACCGGTAGAGGCCGCCAACATGTCTCCGCTTGGTCGTGCTAAGAGCGCCGCATTAGCCCTTTGACCTCGTCGAGTTCGAAGGCCCGAAGCAGGCTTGCCGCCGCAAAGAAGACGATGGTGCCCAGCCCGATGACAAGTGCTAGCGCTGCCGTCTTCGGCATGAGCCCGTCGGCGTAGTCCATCATGAACCAGACCAGAACCGCCATGGCTGAGCCGGCGAGGAGAATTCTTGGCAGCCGCCTTATCAGTCGATCATCCAGCCGGAACAAACCGCGCCGATGGAGAAGATAGCCGAGTAGACAGGCGTTTAGCCATGAAGAGGCCACGGTTGCGAGGGCGATGCCGACATGTTGCAGCGGCCCGATCATCGCGATCACGAGGAGGACATTGGCGATCAAGCAAATGATCGCAATTTTTACAGGTGTCTTGGTGTCTTCGCGCGCAAAAAATCCTGGAGCAAGGACCTTAATCAACACGTAGGCGGGAAGTCCAAGGGCGTAGGCGGACAATGCCGCGCTGGTGGCAAGGCCATCTGATGCATCGAAAGCCCCGCGCTGGAAGAGCACGGTCACGATGGGCAGGCTTAAGATCGCGATGCCGATGGCTGCTGGGATGGTAAGCAAAAGCGCGATCTCGATACCTCGGTTCTGACTATGGACGGCTGCTGCTGTTTCACCTGCTCTTAGTTGTCTCGACATCAGTGGCAAGAGAGCTGTGCCGACGGCGACTCCAATGACGCCGAGCGGCAGTTGGCTGACGCGGTCGGCATAGTAGAGGTAGGAGACGGAGCCTTCCTTGAGGAATGAGGCAAAAATGACGTCGGCAAACAGGCTAATCTGTGCGACGCTTGCGCCAAGGACGCCCGGCAAAATGAGAGCGAAGAGATGCTTCATTTCTGGGCTCAGGCGTGGACGACGAAGGGCCGGCGCCATCCCTTCACGCTTGAGGGCCGCAAGCACCCAGAGGAACTGTCCAAGCCCGGCAGCGGCAAGGCCGTAGGCGAGGGCTCTGGCTGGCGCATCGAACCAGAAATAGCTCAGCGCCATGCCTGCAATCAGGCATAGGTTCAAAACGACGGGCGCAGCTGCCGGCACGGCGAAATGGCCGAGCGAATTCAGCATGCCACCGTAAAGTGCGACCAGCGAGATGAAGAGGATATAGCAAAATGTGATCCGCGAGAGCTCGACCGTGGCCTCGAAACGTTCGCTTCCGACCTCGAAACCGGGCGCCATCACCCGGATGACCCAAGGCATAGCGACCATGGCGACGACCACCAGCGGCACCAGGACGGCTAACAGCAAGGCCTGCGCTTGAGCGGCAAACTCCCGCGCACGTTCTTTGCCATCGCCTTCGAGTGTGCGCGCGAACAGCGGCACAAAGCCGGCATTGAAAGCCCCCTCTGCGAAGAGGCGTCTTAAGAAATTCGGTAGCTTGAAGGCGACGAAGAAAGCATCGGCAAGGGGACCAGCGCCTAGGAGCGCTGCCATCATCATATCGCGCAGGAACCCAAGGACACGGGATATCATGGTGAACGAGCCGACCGTCGCAACGGATGCGACAAGCGCGTGTCGCGGTCGGGTTTCTGAAGGGGGGGAATTCCGGGCGAGGTCTTCGGCAGTCACGCTAATCTTGACCTTTGCGACGCGTTCCGTTCTGCGATCGGGTGCCCTGTTCTCGCTCTGTCAGGACTTTGACCAGATGCTGCTGGATCTGCTTGGCCTTTGACGGTTGTCGGATTTTCAATCCAAACACATCCTTGACATAGAAAACGTCAACGACTCGTTCACCATAGGTTGCAATATGCGCGCTCGAAATCACCAATCCCAAGTCTTTCAGTGCCTTGGTGACGTCGTATAGCAGGCCTGGCCGATCTCGGCCATTGACTTCGAGAACGGTGTGGGTTCGGCTGGCATGATTGTTGATCAGGACCCTTGGCTCGACGGCAAACACCTCCGTGCGTTCCGGCAGTGATCTGCGCTTGGCAAGTTGGCGATCTGCCCAAGCCTCTCCCGCCAACGCTTTGATGACATGCTGTCGGATACGCTCGAGTTTGGCGACGTCCTCGACCGCCGTACGTTCCTCGATATTTTGAATACCAAAGCTATCCAGGGCCATGCCGTCGCCGGTGGTGAAAATTCGAGCATCGACGATGGTAGCACCGGCCAAGGCGAGTGCGCCCGCAATGCGCATGAAGAGACCGGGATGATCTGCGGTATAGACGACCATCTCGGTACGCGCACGAAACTGATCGATATAGTAATCAAGGCCAAAGGGAGGAACATTGCTTTCAGCAGCATCGACGATCTTCGCATGTCTGAGATGTGCTGGCGTGTCGAAGCTTGTCCAGTAACGAGGGTCGTGGCGGTCGACGTAGACGGCGATTAGATCATGGGTCCAGTCGGCGCATTCAGCGGCAAACTGATCGCGCGCTGCCTGCACTCTGGCTTCGCGGAGGCTGCCAATTTCACCTCCCTCTAAGGCCTCCAGGGTCTCGTGATACAAGGTGCGCAGGAGTTGGCCCTTCCAGCCGTTCCAGACATTTGGCCCCACGGCGCGGATGTCAGCTGCGGTGAGCAAGAGAAGCAGACGGAGGCGCTCTGGCGATTGGATTACACCGGCGAAGTCAGCGATCGTCGTTGCGTCATCGAGATCACGTCGAAAGGCTGTGGTGCTGAAGAGAAGATGGTGGCGAACGAGCCACGAGATGGTCTCGATCTGATCTTCACGGAGCCCGAGCCTGGGACCGGCCTGTACGACCAGTTCAGCGCCAACCTCGCTATGATGCCCCTCGCGCCCCTTGCCAAGATCGTGAAAAAATAATGCGAGATAGAGTTCATCGCGCGATAGCACGTGGGGAATGAGGCCTGTGGAGAGTGGTAACTCGTCGCCGAGCTCGCCCGCCTCGATCTGGTGCAGAATCCCAATCGCTTGAATCGTATGCTCGTCCACCGTGTAGGTGTGATACATGCTGTGTTCCATCAGCGCGATCACCCGGCCGAATTCGGGGATAAATCGCCCGAGCAACCCGGCTTCATTCATGCGGCGAAGAGCCTTGGCTGGATCATTGGTGCTCGTGAGGATCGCTAGGAACAGACGGTTGGCTTGCGGATTGCCGCGAACCTCGCGGCTGATACGATGCAGATTCTGTGTAACAGCACGAAGTGCCTCTGGGTGGATGTCGACCTGACGTTCCTGGGCGAGATGGAACAGCCGCAACATCGCGACCGGATCGCGTTCAAAGAGGTCGTTTTCGGCCGGCGAAATCCTACCGCCTTGGATGATCATGTCCTCGACTTGACGTTTACCAAAGCCGAAACGATCCAAACGAAAAAGAAAGCGCTGACGATGTTTCTCCTCGAGCGCCGCGCAGAAAATCAGGGTGAGAGCGCCAACTTCTTTGGCGTAGAGATAGTAATGTTTCATAAAGCGCTCGACGGCGCGCGCAGATTTTCGGTCCCGATATCCCATACGTTCGGCAATTTCGGGCTGAACGTCGTAGGTCAAACGTTCCTCAGGTCGATCTGTGAGGTAGTGGAGATGGCAGCGGACAACCCAGAGAAACCGCCTTGCACGAAGGAATTTTTCGAGGGCATTCTTGGTGAGGACCTCATGGCGCACGAAGTCGTCCACGTCGTCGATACGATAGAGGAAGCGACCAAGCCAGAACAGCGTATGGAGATCTCGAAGGCCGCCTTTGCCTTCCTTTACATTGGGCTCCAGCATGTAGCGGCTATCGCCAGTTCGTTGATGACGCTCATCTCGTTCTTTCAACTTGGCTTCGACGAAACCGATCGTTTTGTTGCCGCGGACTTCTTTATCGAAGCGTTCGGCTAGGTCGCTCATCAAGCCTCGGTCACCCCAAAGGAAACGAGCTTCGAGAAGGCTAGTAAGGACGGCACCATCACCCTGGGCAAGGCGAACGCACTCATTGATCGACCGGGTCGCCTGGCCGACTTTGAGACCAAGATCCCAGAGCTTGTACAGCAGAAATTCGACCAACTTTTCGGTATGCGGCGTAATCTTGTACGGGTGGAGAAAGAGGAGATCGACATCAGAATGTGGCGCCAACTCCCCGCGGCCATATCCGCCAACAGCTAAAAGGGCCATGCGCTCGCCTTCCGTTGGGTTCGGAAGGCGGAATAATTTCGCCATCGCAACGTCGAGCAGGCCAGTGATGAGCGCATCGATCAAGTGGCAGCGATCAAAGACGAGAGCTTCACCATCGTTGGTTGCCAAGAAGTGCTCCTGCAGCGCCGTTTGATGCTCTTTGAGCCACGACTTGAGTTGGTCGAGAAGAGCTTTGGAGTCTGTAGGATCGACCGTGGCCAGTCTCGCCTGAAGAGCCGGAAGAAACGCGGCAACTTCGACAGACGGGACAACTGATCTTTCCATCAGGCGCGTGGGCAGGGACATCGGTTCCATAGGCGAACGTTAGGCGCCAAACCTCTTCAAAATCAAGCGCAAGCCTTCGCAGCTTGATGTCGCGTCCGACTCGGGCAGCGCACGCCGCTGTGACGACAAATATACGATGGTCGATAGTGAATAATAAGGAGAAAGAATCAAGTCTAAAATAACGCCTAGGTAGCAAACAAAGATGAAGATAGAATTTTCCGCATGATTTGCATGAATTTGGGAGTGAAAAGGCTGGATTAGAGTATGCTCTTACATGACAATACACAGTTGACCGCTAATGCTTTATCGTTGAAATTTCGGATAGAATTATCTTGAGCTACTTGTTTCAATCAGGAGTCCTCAATGGGTGATCGAGAGGACGGAGAGAGCTATGGCTTTGCTCCCCGGGGTCAACAGGCGCGGCGTGATGCCGGCAAGACCTCTCGGCCCTTGCCCAATCGCCAACGACCAGAACAGCATCCGGCCCTTGCGCCGATGGCGCCGGCCTACAGTCATGAACGGACAGAGAAGTCTATCTGGCTTTGGTTGGGTATCGGGATCCTGTTGGGTATCGGCGCAACACTTCTGACTTCTAGCTTTTGGTTGCCCCAAAGCAACGACATCAATCTCGTCGATCTCGAAGAGAACGAGCCGACGGCTCCAGGTGTGGCGTCAGCGAACGAAGCGATGCGGACAACACCGTCTGCGGTGGAAGAATCCGGTCCTGAGGCGCCAACTGTGGGTGGTGTGTCGATCAACGGCGTGGCGCCGCCGGAGCGATCGAATGGTGATACTGAGCCGCCTGCGATCGCCGAAGTGGCTGAACAAACCGGATCGGAAGCGCGCTTGGCGTCCCTTGATCCAGCGCTAACCTCGACCGAGGGGAGCGGGCGACGTGAGACTGCTGGGCAGGATCTCAAACCGGCGGTCGAGGAGGTGGATCAGGCAGAAGGTGCCGACCTTGATGGGCCGGTTTCGCCCGAGCAAACAACCTCCGAACGATTGTTGCCCGCCGATGACGCGCAAACGCAACAAGATGTCGACGCCAAGCCTGGCGGTATCGATTCCGATGGGATCGATTTGGAAACAGGGGATGCGTCGGAAGCATCCGCTCTTGACCGACCCGCCGTGGAACAAACGAAGGTCGACCAAGGAGACGGGAACGTGGCCCCGCAGGAAATCCTTGCAGATCTAGTCGCGACGGCCGAAGAGAATAGAGCCAAGCCATTGCCGCCTGCGGCTGACATCGAGCCAGATGATGGCTCCAATGGCGTTGACATTGCTGCGCTTGCGCCTGTCGCCACGTCCAGCCCTCCGCCGCCTTCGCGGACATCGACTGGTTCGGCGGAGGATCGCGGTCGCCTCTACCGTGTCCAGCTTGCTGCTGTCGCCAATGAAGCCGCAGCTCAGGTCTATTGGCGAGAAGTCAATGAGCGATTGCCCGGCGTCTTTTCCGATATCAAACCGGTCTTCAATGAGCGTATCGTCGATCAGCGCCTCTATCTGCGTATCTGGGTTGGTTCATTCGGCCGGCGAAGCGAGGCCGATACCTATTGCGGTTGGCTGAAGGAACAGGGGCAGGACTGTTTCGTCACGCGTGTTGATAATCTTTGAACCAATGATGAGCGTTGCCGATCGACGGTAGCGTCGCATTGTCATGGTCATGATCTTTGTGGCATCGACCTGATGGATTGATCGGCTTTGAACAGCGCGCTACCGTTTTCGGATCAATGTCCGATCTTTCAAAGCACGGTGCGTTGCTCGTTATCCCGCCGGCATGTTGCGCCTATCGTGATGCTGTCCGCGTGACGACGGCGAGGGTAGGAGCGATATCAGAGCACCTCACCACCAGCACTCGCTCGCCGCTTCGGGCGTCCGGCGTGACGCAGCCGTGCGATTGGGAAGACGGCGGGCCACGCTCAGATCTTTTCTGGCGGGCTAAGCTCGTCTAGTTGCCAGGGTCAAAAGACCAATGATCGAGGTGACGCAGGCAAAGCCAATCACCATGCGATAACCACCTACCGTCCAAATCAACGCAGCAATCGTCGGCGCGGCCGCGCTTCCGCCAACGAAAGCGATGGCAAGTAATCCCGCGACTGTACCGAAGTTCTTTCGTCCGAATTGTTCAGCGGTGAAAACCGGCCGAATTATGCTGGTCACCCCATACCCAGCGCCCTGGAGCGCGACGAAACCAAAGAGGAAGATCATCGACGCACCGGCGCCGAGCAACAAGAGCGATGCCGACGCCGTTGCCGTAAGACAAGCGACGAAAATCAACCGTGACGAAGCGTTGCGTCCGAGAGTCAACATGGCGATGCGGCCTGCGACCTGCATTGGCCCAATCATTGAGGCTGCGAGAACGGCTGTTTCCGGGGCGACCCCCCGGTCCGCCAGAATGGGCAGGAGATGAGTCAGTAACACGACGTGATTAAGGGCGACTGCCGCAAATAAGAGAAAGAGGCGCCAAAATGTTGGATCACCAACCACGGTGAGGGCATGGCGAAAGTGCAGGCTCGCGTCAGACATCGTTTTCGAACGATTACGCTCGCCGATCGTGGCGGCGAAGAGGATCAGCGGCACAGCAACGAAGGCAACGGTAGCCGCGAACACTAAGGCAGCTCCCCGCCAGCCAAGCCAGGCGGAAAGCAGATGCGCACTGGGAAAGGAAACGGTTCCAGCGAACCCGGCGATGAGGGCGATCATCGTGATACCTCGTCGGGCTGACGTGCCGAGCGTGCGTGTCACAACAGCAAAGCAGGCCTCATAAAGTGATCCCGCCATGGCGACGCCAAGGCCGAGCCAAACCAAGTAGAATTGCCAGAGCTCCGTCACCGCGGCGAGGGTCGCCAGCAGACAAGCGGCGGCAAACGCGCTGCCGGCAAAGATCAGGGTGGCGTGTCCTCGGTCGATGAGCCTGCCGACAAGCGGGGCTAGAAGCGCCGAGACGATGAGAGCCACGGTAAAGGCTCCCGAAAGCTCAGTCTTACTCCAGCCGAGATCGCTTTCCCA
Source organism: Geminicoccaceae bacterium (assembly GCA_028285265.1). Lineage (GTDB taxonomy): Bacteria > Pseudomonadota > Alphaproteobacteria > Geminicoccales > Geminicoccaceae > JANQPX01. The sequence continues at coordinate 22,246 of JANQPX010000032.1, read as the reverse complement.
TATGAGCAGGAAGGCTGGAAAAGCGTAGTAGTAGGCCGCCCAAACAATGGTTTCAGCAAGCGCAAACGGGAGCGTGATCAGCCAAAAAGGCGGCCTTTCAGCCCAGGAAGCTTGGCCGGTCTGTCGCTCAGGAGCCTTTAGTTGCATCGACGAACGATCGCACCTGATGGCTCAAGATGCCAGCCTTCAATGTTGAAGTGCCAGTGCTTCTCTCCATTCACACAGGTTTTAGTGCTAGTGTCTCCCGATGACCAAGCTAAACGTCTTCGATCAGGCGGCCGTCTCGGGCTGTCCATGACCACCAAGCCGGTTCCCAATGCTGCCTCTTCGTGGAGGCCTGCCTCGATCCTCAACAGTGGCATCTTTTGGATGTTGGTCACTGCGTTTTTCTTCGTTTGTGTGCACGCTACCGGAAAATTTCTGCTGACCCGATATCCATTGGTGCAGGTGGTTTGGGGGCGGTATGTCTTCCATTTAGTACTCGCTTTGATCATCCTTGCCCCAAAGTTGGCGACTGTCGTGAGGAGCGGGAATCTCAAATTGCAGCTCCTACGCTCGGGTTTCATGCTGGGAGCGACCACCTTTTATTTCGCCGGCGTGCAGTTCCTGCCGTTAACCGAAGCTAACGCCATCAATTTCGTAACCCCGGTCCTGGTGGTGATCCTAGCCCAACCGATCTTAGGCGAGCCGGTCGGCTTCAAACGTTGGATCGGTGTCGCCGTCGGTTTTACAGGGGCGATGATTATCATTCGGCCTGGCAGTGGCTTGATCGACATCGCCGCAGGCCTGATGCTGCTCAGTGCCTTTTGCAATGCCTGTTATCAGCTCAGCACGCGGAAGATTGGGGGGATCGACGGCCCGCTGACCACCTTATTCTACACCGCTCTTGTCGGTTCGATCGGTGCAAGTCTCGCTGTGCCATTTGTCTGGGAGCCGATGGACTTAGGGGGGTGGGCGCTGATGTTGCTGATTGGTGCATTTGCGCTCATCGGTCATTTCGCGCTGATCAATGCATTTCGGCTCGCCGCAGCCCCGACCATAGCACCGTTCGGCTATACAATCCTCATCTGGTCCGCCGCGTTCGGCTATGTCGTCTTTGGCCAACTTCCAGACCTCTGGACCGTGTTTGGTGCAATTGTCATTGTCATGGGGGGCATCATCATCTTACGTGCGCAGACCGGCCAAGGTGCGAAGTCTTGACCCTGCCCTTGGGCGATACGGTTCGATGATGAACGAAGGCGACGCTAAGGCAGTGTCGTGGGTGACGGAATCACGCTACAGACATCAATGAGTAGTCAGTCTGCATTCGGTGTGGCGAGAGACCAATCCCAATCGCTCATCGCGTAACCCATTGTCGGTAAAGCCCCTATGTCATGACCCAATCGGCAACATCTGAGGCAGTTTTCACCGAAGGCTCGGTGCTTCGCCACATCTCGGTTATGACCGCAACGGCAACTACAGGCCTGATCGCCCTTTTTGCTGTTGATCTGATCGATCTCTATTTCTTGAGCTTGCTTGGCGAAGTCGAGCTTGCAGCTGCAGTCGGCTATGCGGGCTCAGTTCTGTTTTTCACCACGTCAATTTGTATCGGTCTTGGTATTGCCATGGCCGCTTTGGTCGCACGCGCTCTTGGCGCTGGCGAAAGCGCAAGAGCCCATCGCTATGTCGCTCATGTCAGCGTCTTAGCGGTCTTGGTGACGGTGCCGTTCGCCGTAGCGGTCTGGCTTTCGCTGCCGGCTCTCCTCAGCCTGCTAGGCGCTGAAGGCCGTACGCATGAACTCGCCGTGGTCTACTTAAGAATCATTGTGCCGACGATGCCGATCCTGGCCCTTGCGATCGCGAGCGGTGGGGCACTCCGTGCCGCGGGAGCTGCAAGGCTTTCCATGAGCACGACGTTGGCTGGCGGACTCGTCAATGCCATCCTTGATCCCATTTTGATCTTTGGATTCGATCTCGGCATCGAAGGTGCCGCTTGGGCTTCGGTCGGCGCGCGTATCGCCGTGCTGATCGTTGGTGCGTATGGTGTGATCGTCAAAAAGCGCATGCTCGGACGATTCAAGGCAAAGGCCTTTCCAAGGGATGTGTTGAGAATCGGCGAGATTGCCGGGCCTGCGATCCTCACGAATGTCGCGACACCGTTTGGCAATGCTTATGTTGTCACCAGCATGGCTGCATTCGGTGACGATGCTGTGGCCGGCTTTTCTATCATTGGGCGCATCATACCCGTAGCGTTTGCTGTCGTATTCGCGTTGTCAGGCGCGGTCGGCCCTGTGATCGGTCAAAACTATGGGGCGCTCCGGTTCGACCGAGTACGGGAAGCTCTCATCGATAGCTTGAAGCTCTCTACCGCCGTCGTAGCTGTCGCCTCGCTTATTCTTTTTCTTGCGCAAGACCTGATTGCAGAGGCGTTTGGCGCCAGCGTTGGTGCGGCGACGGTGATTGGTTTTTTTTCCACCTATATCGCCATCCTTTTCGTCTTCACCGGGGCACAGTTCATTGCCAATGCGGCCTTCAATAACTTGGGCAAACCGCTCTGGTCGACGCTATCCAATTGGGGGCGTGTCACCATCGGGACGGTTCCACTGGTGTGGCTAGGCGCTAGCTGGCTTGGCCCCACAGGCGTGCTGCTCGGCCAGGCGCTGGGCGGCGTGATTTTTGGTGTAGGCGCCTTTTACATGGCGTGGAATTTATGCGTTCTCAAAAGCACTGATGGCAGGCCGCAGACGCACATGCGCATGTTTCGCGTCCCTCTTTCTGCTCAGACGGTTTATCGTGGCTGGGTCGGACTCTTTGGCCATGAGGAACTTAAGTCCACGAAGGAACGTTAAAAGGACCGCGGGAGTCCGAGAACATGTTCGGCCACGTAGGACAGAATCAGATTGGTTGATATGGGCGCGACTTGATAAAGCCGTGTTTCGCGAAACTTGCGCTCGATATCGTAGTCCGCCGCAAAACCGAAGCCACCATGAAATTGAATGCAGGCATTAGCCGCTTCCCAGCTCGCTTTAGCGGCCAGATATTTTGTCATATTGGCTTCGGCACCACAGGCCTTGCCGGCATCAAAGAGGGCACAGGCATGAAAACGCATCAGGTTAGCGGCTTCAATCTCGATGAAGCTCTCAGCGATCGGGAATTGAACGCCCTGATTCTGACCAATAGGGCGACCGAAGACCACCCGATCCTTGGCGTAGGTGCTCACCTTGTCGATGAACCAGTAGCCATCGCCGATACACTCGGCCCCAATCAGGATTCGTTCGGCGTTGAGTCCGGTGAGGATGTACTTGAAGCCTTGACCCTCCTCGCCGATCAAATTGTCTGCAGGAATTTCAAGGTCATCGAAGAACAGCTCGTTGGTCTCATGATTGACCATATTTCGGATCGGTTTTACATCCATGCCGCTCTTGATCGCCTCCGCGACATCGACGAGGAAGATTGACAGTCCCTCGGACTTCTTGGCGACCTGGTCGATCGGCGTCGTCCGGGCCAGCAGGATCATGAGATCCGAATGCTGAACCCGGCTAATCCAGACTTTCTGGCCGTTCACCACGTAGCGATCGCCTTTCTTGACGGCGGAAGTCTTGATCTTCGTGGTGTCGGTCCCGGTCGTGGGCTCGGTCACGCCCATCGATTGCAACCGAAGTTCGCCGGTCGCGATCTTGGGCAGATAGCTTCGCTTTTGCGCTTCCGAGCCGTGACGGAGTAGCGTGTTCATATTGTACATTTGCCCGTGACAGGCGCCTGAATTCCCGCCTGATCGATTGATCTCCTCCATGATCACAGACGCCTCTGAAAGTCCGAGACCAGACCCGCCATAGTCTTCAGGGATGAGCGCCGCCATCCAACCGTCCTTGGTCAACGCCTCGACAAATGCCTCGGGATATCCTCGCTGCTCATCGATGTTCCTGTGGTATTCGGGGGGAAATGCTGCGCAAAGCGCCCTGACAGCCTCCCGGATCTCTTCAAAATTCGTGTTGATGGTCGATCGCATCGTCATGTCGCTTCCTTATCCTATGCCAAGCAAGGTCAGTGGGGTGCGTCGGCATGCGACGGCTTTTGGTTTCGGCACCCGTGAACGTCCGGGTCCCAAGCCACTGTTGTCATCGGGAGTCACCATTCGTTGCCGAGCGCAACGCTGAGGCTGCGTCGACCCCTTATGGACGAAGAAGAAGAAGCGCACTCCGCATCGCAGTCTATCCTGAGCCACGAGCGGTTCAAAGCTATAGCAATCGATCAAGAACGAAGAGGCGTGGACAGCATGGTCGGTGGGGTGGGCGTAGCGTCGGTACGAGAAAGGCGATGTGCTGGGCGCGTTGAGAGGCTGTCGATCGTCTCTCTCCTATTCCTGATCGCGTTATGTTGTCCTTACACCCGGCGTGTTCGATCGGCAGCGGCATGATAGGTGAGCGCAGCCAGACGGTAGAAGCCATGAACCATTTTTGAATAAGGAGTGATCAGAAAAAAGGTTAGGACCGTGCCGAGGTGAAAAGCCAAAAGAAAAGGTACCGCGCTTGTCCCCGTTGCTGCGTAGAGGACTAGTCCGCTTCCACTGACAGTAAAAAGCAGCAAGATGAACGCCATTTCACCGCCCCAGATCGCCGGCGCGCCGAGTTGCCGATCCGCACGCATCTTCAGTGCGGCTAAGCCAGCCGCGCCAACGCAGAGGAGAAGGCCGCCCGTGACACCGAACAGCTTCGGTAGGCTCAACAGCGCATAGGGTGCTTCCATGTCAACGGCATAGTGCATCACGGTGGCAATGGAGGTTGATGCGAAGCAAAGGAGGAATCCGATAAGGGTCGCGTGATGAAACGCTCGCCGCCGGTTGGAGTAACGGTCCGTGTCCTCGTAATTGCACCCCTCGCCATGGCCCCCAGCGAGATTGGTCAATCGACCTGCCGAATGGAGCGCTTCGCCGAGATCCTGGGTTATCACTGCTCCGCCACCGACATGCATCCAGTAACGTCGTATCGAGACGCTGATGGCAAGCAATGGCAAGATGAAGGCCGGTGCGAAGATCGTGACCATGAGGCTGTGTGACATATACGCGTAGAAGCCATTACCACCCTCTGGACGTAAGGCCGAAGCGAGCCAAAAGAGCAGGGTGATGGCGACGATGAGACCCACTGCGATGGCCACGCCTGAGCGATCAAAGAGCAAGGCGAACCCCCTTGGATAGGCCATGTCTTTCCAGCTCGCCTGGCGGACCTCGGCGAGCGCTTTTGGCAAATTCAGAGCGAACTCATGGGGGGGGGTATACTGGCAGGCGTAGTAGCAGCCCCTGCAGTTGTGGCAGAGATTGGCGAACTGGGTGATGTCACCATCGCTAAAGGCACGTTTCCAGGTGATGGCGGGAAAGACTGCACAATAGCCCTCACAGTAACGGCATGCATTACAGATCTCGACCTGGCGTCGTGCTTCCTCGATAGGATTACTGGACATGGCGTGCTGCCTCCTCACCCGCGAGGCGACCGAACACGGTGCCGATCGTCATCCCGAAACCCGCGAGATAACCTTGTCCAAGGATAGAACCCGCCATGATTTCCCCTGCTGCCCAGAGATTCTCGATCGGACCCTCGGCCACTTGCACTTGCGCTCGTTCATCCACCTTCAAGCCTAGATAGGTGAAGGTCACACCCGGGCGAAGTTGATAGCCATAGAACGGTGGCTCGGCGATTGGGCGAGCCCAGTTGGTTTTTGGTGGTGTGATGCCTTCGGTCGATAGGTAGTCGAGCTCGGTTGGGCGAAAATCCCCGGGTCTGCATGCTGCATTAAAGCGATCGACGGTGCGGCGGAGGGAATCGCCGGGCAGACCGAGTTGTTGACCGAGGCCTTCGATGGTGTCGGCGCTCTCCGGCGGAAACACGGATGGCATGAACAGCGGGAGTGATTTCGCATCGATGATCGCATAGGCGACCTGATCAGGTTCCGCTGCTACCAGTCGCCCCCAGATCGCATAGCGTTTGGGCCAAACATCCTCGCCCTCGTCGTAAAAGCGCTCCCCATGCTTGTTGACCACGATGGAGAAAGGTACGCAGTCCAACCGGGTCACAATGCCGCCATCAAATTGGGGCGCGCGGCCATCGATGGCGACGGCATGGCATTGGGTAGGATCACCGACGCTCGCTATGCCTTGGCTCAATAGGTCTCTTAAGACCACGCCGCGATTATAGGGCGTACCACGAATGAGGAAATTGCGTGCGGCCGGGCCCCATGCGTCGGCCAGCCAGTCGATATCCGCTTGAAAACCGCCAGAAGCAACGATCGTCGCGCGTGGCATGATCGAATGCGGCTCGTTGTCGATCGTTGCCTCGACGCGTTCGATGCGACCGCCGTTCTGCTCTAGATGTGTCACTTCGGCATTGTAGGCGACGGTGACGCCTAGGTCCTCCGCTTTGCGGTAATAGGCGTTTACCAGTGCTTTGCCACCGCCGAGAAAAAAGGCATTGGTGCGGCTAAGAGAAAGGGTCCCTGAGAGTGACGGTTGAAAGCGGACACCGTGCTCTTCCATCCAGCTGTAACAGGCTTCGGATCTACCGATGGTCATTCGAGCCAGCGATTCATCGGTCTGACCGCCTGTCACCCTGATCAGATCATCGAAGTATTCGTTCTCGTCATAAGCGTCCGTGAGGGTGCCGAGTGGCCCCGCATGCATGCAACGAAAATTGCGTGTATGTCGCGAATTCCCGCCGCGATAGGATTGCGGCGCACTCTCAAGCATCAGGACCGACGCGCCAAGCTCAGCAGCCGTGATCGCGGCACAAAGTGCCGCATTACCGCCACCAACAACCAGGATATCAGGCGAAAGCTTCAATGGACGAGAACTCGTTCAAAGGCATCCATGATGTCAGGCCAGCCCACCGAAACCAGAGCCGACGTCGGCGGGTGCCAGGCGCACAAGACGCGAGTCGCGCACCGCTGCTTGGCGGTGCTTGACGGCCTCTCGATAAACCGGATCTCGGACCATGTCGACGAAGGCTGATACCGAGGGATATTCTGCGATGAAACACTCATCCCAACGTTGATCATCTGGGCCGATCAAGATCATCTCGAATCGTCCACGCCAGACAATCCTGCCTCCGAGGCCTGAGAACACTGGAAAACTCTCTCGGCCATAGGCCGCGTAGGCCTCGGCGCCGGTTACATCACGTCCGTCTGGATAGGCCGCTTTTTCGCGGAATCGCACGAGATTGAGCATGTGGATGGGCCCCTGCCGATCATTGCCTCGAAATTCGGCGAAGGCTTCTTTTGTGGGATCGATATAATCGTTCATGCCATGCGCTTTTGCCTAACTGGGTGTCTTGTTGACCCTGCTCCCATTGTTGGACAGGCTTTCACTGCATCGAGGCAATCCGTCAAGAATGACCAAGGCCATGTTGCCATGAGATGAGATTGCATCCTGAACCGATACGGAAGCGGCCTCCATGACATGACGCGTCACCAGTCCTTGGGCTTCGATTTGACGAAGGGTCTCGGTGAACACTTTCTTGCTTGCGTCACGACCCTTCCCGGTGAGATTGCCAAAACGCACGGGCTCATCGTCAAGGCGTTAAAGGATCGAGCCAGTCGACTTCCGATCCATAAGTCGCATGTCGGGTTTGCTTGCACAAGGCTCAAGGCATGTACCGCGCGCCTCACGCCGTTCCTGGTGTTTTCAGAAATCTCTACTCGCATGCCGACAGCTCGTCAGTTCCCAAGAAATTGCTGGCAGGCCGTCCGCCTATGCTCGGTCTTGCACCTGGCGGAGGGGATCACCATAAGAGGTTGAGACGATTTGGTGTTCTTGGTTCCAATAAAGGCGTGGTGAAATGAAGGGGCGAATTTTTTCTGGGATTCAGCCTAGCGGCAATTTGCATCTCGGGAATTATTTGGGTGCGATACGGAATTGGGTGCGACTGCAAGGGGATTACGAGGCGATCTATTGTGTCGTCGACCTCCACGCAATCACGGTGCCGCAGGATCCGCAGACATTGCGGGAGCGAACCATCGAGGTGGCGGCTAGCTTTGTGGCAGCAGGTTTGGACGTCGAGAAGACGACCATCTTTGCTCAAAGCCACGTGGCCGCTCATCCCCAACTCGCTTGGGTGTTCAATTGTGTGACACCACTCGGTTGGCTGAACCGCATGACGCAATTCAAGGACAAAGCTGGAAAGAAGAAAGATCAAGCTGTTGCTGGGCTTTATACCTACCCGGTTCTGATGGCGGCTGACATTTTGCTCTATCGTGCAACCCATGTGCCGGTGGGCGAGGATCAAAAGCAGCATGTTGAATTGGCGCGTGATATTGCCGGTGCTTTTAATCGCAAATATGAGCAGGATTTCTTCCCGCTGCCGGAGCCGGTGATCCAAGAAGAGGCGGCGAGGATTATGAGCTTGCGCGATGGCTCGAGAAAAATGAGCAGCTCGGATCCATCCGATCAAAGCCGGATTAATATGATCGACGACGCCGATACGATCGCGCAGAAGATCAAGCGGGCGAAGTCCGACAGTGAGATGGGATTGTCCTACGATCCGGAAAGCCGGCCGGAAGCTTCGAACCTGTTACAAATCTATGCCGCGCTCGCTGAAGAACCACGTTCGAAGGTCGAGGCCGAATTCTCTGAGACGTCGTTTGCCGATTTTAAGGCGCGTCTTTCGGACTTAGCGGTTGCTAAGCTCGAGCCGATTACGATGGAGATGCGGCGGTTGATGGACGACCGTGGCGAGATTGAAAAGATTTTGGCACGAGGTGCAGCCAAAGCAGAGGCGATCGCGTCCGACAATATCGCCAAGGTCTATGACATCGTCGGTTTTCTGCCGCGCTGAGCGGAAGCAGAGGAAACATTATGGCTGAGTCAACCTTACCTTCGGATTCTTCAGGTTCCAGCAAGGCGCCAACGCCGCAAGCGGAGTCGCCGCTCGAGGCTAACGAGGCGACGGGCGGGGCGCGACCAACGGCGCAGCGCAGCTGGCTGACCCTCCGTACAATTGCCTTGGCCCCTCTTGCGTTGATCCTGTTGGTTCTCGCTTACTACGTCCTTGGCATGATCTGGTTGCACCGGATTGATGACGACATCGAGTTCGGGCAGCCGAGTTCGGCACCGGAGGGAGCAAGCGTTACTGTGGCGCTGGCGGCTGACCTCATCGAACGAGAAGCGGTGTCCAATCGTTGGCTTTCAAATGACCCAGTGTTTATGCCAGGCTATCTGCTCGATAATGCGCCAAATTTTCAGCAGGGTATGTTAACGGCATTGTTCCGATTCACGTCTGAGCTACGAGATGAAATTGCGCGGACGCGCGGTTCCAGTTCGGAAGATCCTGACGCTAAGGAGGCGGCGGGCTTTCTTTCCTATTCGCCGTTTGTCTGGATCTACAATCCCGATGTGTCCTGGTGGACGCCCACGGCTCCGTCGGAAAAGCAGTATGAACAGGGGATGATTGCCCTCCGCCGCTATAATGACCGCCTGGCCAATGGCGAGGCGCGTTTCGAGGCGCGAGCTGACAATCTGCAGACACTGATCGATCGAGTCACCTCGGATATCGGCGGTGTGTCGGCTTCGATCAGCCGACATATCGAGGAGCATTCGACCAACTTGCTCGACTTTCAGGCCGACAACCTCTTTTACGCGAATAAAGGCCGGTTGTATGCCTACTACCTTTTGATGCGGGCGATGCGCGAAGACTTCGCCGACGTCATCGCCGAGCGAAGCTTGGGAAATGCCTGGCGATTGACGTTGAAGAGCCTCGAACAGGCAGCAACCCTGCAGCCATGGGTGGTCACGAACGGCTCACCTGAAGCTCAATTTCGACCAAGCCATCTATCGGCGCAGGGATTCTACCTCTTGAGGGCCCGCACGCAGCTTAAGGAAATATCCAACATTCTCTTGAAGTGACGGTTTCATCGTTGGGTGGATCAATTGTCGTTGCCATGACGGCTTGAACCTGCTGATGGCATGGGCCATCTTTTTGTGGGATCACGTAGTCGAGGCGATTCCCGGGAGGTTCCATCATGTTCATTCAGACCGAACAAACACCGAACCCGGCGACGCTGAAGTTTCTCCCGGGCCGTGAGGTCATGGGCGGAAGTGTCGCCGATTTTACTGAGGCGGAAGCGAGCGAGGGGTCACCCTTAGCGAAACGGGTCTTTGCCGTCGATGGCGTGACGGGTGTTTTTCTCGGACGCGATTTCGTGACAGTGACCAAGGCGGAAGGTCAGGATTGGTATACACTGAAGCCTGCTGTCTTAGGCGCCCTCATGGAACATTTCCAATCGGGTGATCCTGTAATCGCACCAGATGCCGAACTTGGTCCTGATTCCGGTAGCATCCATGAAGATGACGACGAGATCGTCAAGCAGATCAAGGAACTGATTGACACACGGGTGCGCCCCGCGGTTGCCCAGGACGGAGGCGACATCATCTTCCATGGGTTCGAACGCGGCATCGTGTACCTCCATATGCGCGGCGCTTGCGCAGGCTGCCCGAGTTCGACGATCACGCTCAAGAACGGTATCGAAAACCTGCTTCGCTATTACGTACCCGAAGTTAGCGAAGTTCGCCCGATCGAATAACGCTTTGGTACTTTTTCCATGCTTGGCCTTGCCATCGAAAGCTCGGGTAACGTCGCAAGTGCTGCTTTGTGGCGCTCGACGCATGGCAGGATCAGCTGGCTTGCTGGCGCGACGTTGCCGGCTGGGGGCGGTAAGGCAGATCAACTGATTACGATCGTTGAGCAGCTTCTTGCGAACGAGTCGTTGAGCTATCCCGATCTTGCCTTAATCGCCGTGAATCGTGGACCAGGAAGCTTCACGGGGATTCGAAGCGCCGTTGCGCTCGCCCGTGGTCTTGCGCTTGCGGCGGGTCTGCCTGTCCTGGGGGTCTCCAGCCATGAGGTCGTCGCGACCAAGTTGCGCCACGATCGGCCCGACGCCGGGCGGGATTGTCCGTTGGTGGTGAGTTTGGACGCTCGACGAGGCGAGGTCTACGTCCAGACGTTTTCGGCCAATGGCGAGGCGGTTACCGCGATTTCGAGCCAGGGACCGGCTGCCGTGGCGGACCAGCTGAAGGCGGGATCTTGGTGTCTGGTTGGCGATGGCGCTGCCTTGGTAGCCCCGATGCTTGACGCCCAGACCAAAGTCGAGATGATGCATGCGATATCGATCGACGCGTCAGCCGTGGCGTTGGCGGCTGTAGAACGACTGTTCGCGGGTGACATGCCAGTTTCGGGGGATACGCTCAAGCCACTTTACATTAGGGCGCCCGACGCGGTACCGCCGACTCCGTTGGTATCGAAAGGCGATGATATAGAGGTTTTGGCCTGACATGCTCGCCTTGAAGCGACAGCCGACGATTAGCATTAAGACGGTAGGTCCTTTTGATCTTGGCCGCCTCGCGAGATTGCATCAAAGCTGCTTCGACGATGCGTGGAGCAGGGCAGATCTTGCGCACCTTCTCGCTTTGCCAGGAGGTTTTGGCATCCTTGCAAGACTGTTCGAGGGCAGTCTCTCCGGCATTGATGGTATGCGTGGCGTCGGATTTGCTCTCTGTCGCGTGATTAGAGACGAAGGCGAGCTCTTGTCGATTGGCGTCGGTCCTAGCTATCGTCGGCGTCAGATCGGTGCAGTATTGCTGCGTGACTGCATGGAACGATGCCAGCGAATTGGGGCGACTTCGGTCTTCTTAGAAGTAGCCGCGGACAACCACTCGGCCCAAAGTCTTTATCGGGCTTTCGGGTTTGTCGAAGTGGGCCGGCGCGAGGGATACTATCAGAGGCCAGATGGCAGCCGGATGAGCGCTTACACGATGCGCTCTGATCTCGACGGGACGACATTGCCTGAACCAACATTGCAGACCTGCCGCTGAATTTGGTTCTTTGATTTGTTGGCCTTTTAATCAATATTGTCGCGCTTCGATAATTTGACGACGCCAAATCGCAAGTCGCGCACGAAGAGCAAGACCAGATAAGCTAAAAGCGACCGGCCGCTTTCTTTACCACCAGACGGTGAACAATGCTTCCCTTTGCTTCAGGCTCAAGTTCTAGAACTTCGTGACCTTGGTCACGTAAAGTCCGTGGCACATTTTCCAAGGGTTCACCAGAATTCAACCGAATGATCGCAATTTCACCAACCGGCATGTCTTCCAGCAAAAGCTTGGTTTTCACCATGGTGATCGGACAGATATCAGCGGTGATGTCCAAGCTGTATTCAGTCTTTTTCATCATTTCTTGCCTCCTCTACAGAAACCTCACATAAAGCCCTTGCAGAAGTAAAAAGTTTAAATATATTCTTCCGCAACATTAACAATCTGCTTGAAAGAAGGCGCGGAACGTTATGACCGAAAAGTTAAGCCAAAATGAGCTTCTTGCTCTTACAACGGAAATTGTAGCATCTCATGTCTCCAACAACACTGTTGCCGTAAGTGATCTTCCTGAAGTCATTCAGAAGGTCTATGGAAGTCTTAACACCTTGTCGCCAGATCCTGAGCCGCAGCAACCCGAAAAGCCTCAGCCTGCCGTCGCGATCAAGAAGTCGGTGACGCCTGAATATATTGTGTGTTTGGAAGACGGCAAGAAGTTGAAGATGCTGAAGCGGCATCTCAAGACTCGTTACGACATGACGCCGGAAGACTATCGGAAGCGTTGGGGGTTGCCGGAGGACTATCCGATGGTGGCACCAAGCTATGCGCAACAGCGAAGTGACCTCGCCAAAAAGATCGGTCTTGGCACCAAGCGTAGCGCCGGCGGCGGCCGTGGTCGCCGCGGGGCTGCGTAGTCAGCGCTAAGAGTAGCGGGCTACTTCGGTCGCATCTTTTTTGTTCCGCGTTAACGTTCTACGAACCGGTCGGCAGCGATGCCGACCGGTTTCGTTTTTCAGGATCGGTGATGTTTCACGGCATGGTGGTCCTTTCAACCTAAACGCCGTGCCTTGACGAGACCGGACGAGCTTCCCATAACTGGTAAATTGACGGTCAGGCGGATCGTCATCAAATCATCGTTATTTGGCGTTCATGCCTAGAGGCTCCATATTGTCTTTCGCTTTTCCAGATTGCCCGCGGCCGTAAGCGTGTGACCAAGAAACTCTTCATCAAGACCTATGGCTGTCAGATGAATGTTTATGACAGCGACCGCATGGCATCGCTCTTGGCGCGTCACGGCTACGGGCGGGTTGAGCGTGCCGAAGAGGCTGATCTCGTTATTTTGAATACTTGTCACATCCGCGAGAAAGCGGCTGAGAAAGTCTATTCGGAACTTGGCCGCCTTCGCCAGATGCGCGATGCGCGACGGGAGCAGGGACAAGATCTGACGATTGGTGTGGCGGGATGCGTTGCCCAAGCTGAAGGCGACGCCATGATTGAGCGAGCATCTTTCGTCGATCTGGTGGTTGGACCCCAGGCATACCATCGCTTGCCGGAAATGCTGCATCGTCGAGCGCGCCGGGAAGGGACGGTGCTGGATACGGATTTTCCAGCAGAAAGCAAGTTCGACCTGCTTCCTGAAGATGTCGAGCCTGGTCAGCCCGTCAGCGCCTTTCTGACGGTACAGGAGGGGTGCGACAAGTTCTGTACGTTTTGCGTGGTGCCGTACACCCGAGGCGCTGAGACATCCCGACCGGCCAAGGATGTGATGGCTGAAGCGAAGCGGCTCGTTGCGGCTGGCGTGCGGGAAATCACACTGCTTGGTCAGAACGTCAATGCTTATCACGGCGACGGACCTGACGGCAAAGTCTGGTCGCTTGCCCGTCTTCTTTGGTCGCTCGCTGAGATCGATGGACTGGAGCGACTACGCTACACCACATCCCATCCGCGTGATATGGCCGATGATCTGATCGATGCTCATGCAAATTTGTCATCGTTAATGCCTTTTTTACATCTGCCGGTTCAATCTGGTTCTGATGGCGTATTGAAGGCGATGAACCGACAACATGATGCTGAAAGTTACTTACGCTTGGTCGACAAGCTGCGTGCGGCACGACCAGACCTGGCTCTATCCTCTGACTTCATCGTCGGCTTCCCCGGCGAAAGCGATGATGACTTTGAGGCGACGATGAACCTGGTCGAGCGTGTCGGTTTTGCTCAAGCCTTTTCGTTCAAATATAGTGCGCGTCCGGGAACACCTGCCTCCAATCAGCGCAAGCAGGTGCGGGATGCCGTAAAAGGCGAACGCTTAGCGAGGCTGCAAGAATTGTTGGAACGTCAGAGCAGCGAGTTTAATCAGCGGATGCTCGGTCGTCGCATGCCGATACTGCTGGAGCGAGCAGGACGGCATCCCGGACAGCTGGTTGGCAAGAGTCCTTACCTACAGGCGGTGCATGTCGAAGCGGAAGGAGCAGACATTGGCGATCTGCTCGAGGTCGACATTGTCGCGCATCACGCTCATAGCTTGGCAGGACGCTTGATCCAGACGAAGCCAACTGATCCAGCGAAAATTGACCAAAGTTCTTCAAGACTGGAGAGACGAGCCTGAAACCGGTGCCCGCATCCCTGGACGTCGCCAGCAGCACGCTCACATTCGATGACAACGGCCGATGCGCCTTGCTGTTTGGGCGACATCATGAGCATCTTGCTCAAATTGAGCAGAAAATTCCCGTAACACTCGTTACCCGCGGTAATGAGGTCACCATCTCCGGTGGGGCGGAGCAGATCGCTGCAGCCAAGGCCGTACTTACCGATCTTGATCATCGGCTCGAGCAGGGCCTTGACCTAAGCAAAAGCGAAGTGGACGCGGCGATCCGAATGGTTACGGGCGAGCCAGCTCCCCAAAAGGGTAAGGCCAAGAGTGATGAGAAGAGTTTTCGTGGCCAAGGCGAACTGATCGAGACTGAGCGAAAGCGCATCAGTCCCCGCTCTCCCAACCAAGCCCAGTATGTCAAGGCAATGCAAAAGCACGACCTGGTCTTTGGGCTCGGACCCGCCGGAACAGGCAAAACCTATCTCGCTGTTGCGATGGGTGCGTCGCTTCTACGTCGTCGCACGGTCGACCGCCTGATTTTATCCCGGCCTGCGGTCGAAGCGGGCGAACGATTAGGCTTTCTTCCCGGCGATATGAAGGATAAGGTCGATCCTTATCTTAGGCCACTTTACGACGCGTTGCAGGACATGCTGCCCGAAGGCAAGTTTGCGACTAGGCTTGAAACCGGTGTGATCGAGGTGGCACCGCTCGCTTTCATGCGTGGCCGCACATTGTCAAATGCGTTCGTCATCCTCGATGAAGCTCAAAATACGACGCCTGCACAGATGATGATGTTCTTGACCAGGCTTGGTGAAGGTTCGCGCATGGTGGTGACCGGTGATCCGGCGCAGCATGACTTGCCGCTTGGTACAGCGTCAGGTCTTGACGATGCTATCGGTAAGCTCGAAGGTCTTCCCGACATCGGTATGGTCCACTTCACTGAGGCTGATGTTGTGCGCCATCCGCTTGTCTCCAAGATTATCAATGCCTACCGACCAAAGGTTGGCGATGCCGACCCCTCCACCGGGCGCTGACGATGGCTGGTGCCGATCAACGCTCTTCCTCAAATCCAATTCCGAAACCATGGACAGTGACGGACCAAAAACGGTTGCCCTGACCGTATCGACTGACGCGTGGCTGGACCTACTCGATGAGTCGGACGAGCCGCCGGATGCGCTCTCTTTTTGGGTCGAACGCGTTGTTCGGGCGACCTTGCGTGCGGCGACAGATGTTGCCTGGCTGCGGCGCGGCGAGGTCAGTTTGGTCTTGGCGGACGATGAGGAAATCCGACGGCTGAACGCCGCCTACCGGCAAAAGGACCGGGCGACAAACGTCCTCTCTTTTCCTGGTCTGGATCTTGTTGAAGGCGACGCCGAAGGGGCAGAGCCGCCTGGCATCGCGGCGCTCGGCGATGTGGTGATCAGTCATAGCCGTTTGAGGGTCGAAGCGGGCGAGCTTGGCAAAGCGCCCCTTGATCATTTCGCGCATCTCCTCGTTCACGGCACGCTCCATCTGCTTGGCTATGATCATGACATCGATGACAGCGCGGAAACCATGGAAGCGCTTGAAGCTGAAATCCTGAGGATGCTGGACTTTGCTGCGCCCTATGAGCCGGTGGCCGATGCTGATGGCGAATGTGCCGCGCTGAGTGCGATATCGTGACGGATATGAGCGACACTGGCCAACGCGATGAAAGTTCACCCCTTATCCAGGGGCTGCTAAGTCGTTTGAAGACACTGCTGCGCCGAAAAAATGGCGATAGCCACAACCTTCGCGAAACC
Source organism: Geminicoccaceae bacterium (assembly GCA_028285265.1). Lineage (GTDB taxonomy): Bacteria > Pseudomonadota > Alphaproteobacteria > Geminicoccales > Geminicoccaceae > JANQPX01. Next base: position 6,048 of record JANQPX010000032.1, on the reverse strand, counting down.
TTGGAAGAGTTGATCGAGGAAAGCGAAGGTGACGATCAGCAAAGCCGTCCGGTCTTTAGCGAGGAAGAACGCGCGATCCTGTTGAACGCGCTTTCTTTCGGCGAGCTTCAGGTCTGGGACGTCATGGTGCCACGATCCGATATCAAAACGGTGGATAGTACGGCGACCCTTGATGAGGTGATCACAGCCATGCGCGAAAGTACCCATACGCGCATGCCCGTGGTACGCGATACGCTTGATGACGTCGCTGGTATGGTCCATCTCAAGGACCTGTTGCCGTTTTGGGGAGACGGCAAGCATTTCATGCTGAAGGCGATTATTCGCGAACTTCTGTTTGTGCCCACCTCGATGAAAGTGCTCGATCTCTTGATGAGGATGCGCGACACCGGAACCCACATGGCGATCGTCGTTGACGAATACGGCGGCACCGATGGCATGGTGACGATTGAGGATCTCGTCGAAGAAATCGTCGGTGAAATTCAAGACGAGCACGACAAGATCCTGCCACCAAGTCTTACCGAACGTCCTGATGGTGTGCTCGAGGCTGACGGCCGAGTGGAAGTTGAAGATCTGGAAAAACATCTCGGCGTTGCGCTCTTGGACGAGGACAGGCGGGAGGACGTGGACACGCTCGGTGGCTTGATCTTCACACTGCTTGATCGTGTGCCAGCACGCGGTGAGATCGTAACCCATCCAACCTCGCTAGAATTCGAGGTGCTTGATGCCGATCCACGTCGGATCAAACGGGTGCTGATCCGACAAAAAACGAGGACTGCATCGGCCAAAGATTCCCGAACTGCTGAGACAGACTGACCCGTGGTTCAGTTCGGGGTCAACAAGGCAGGCACGACCGCTAACGCGAAAGGTTGGCTTCAGGCTTTTATGGCCATGGCGTCACGCAAGGCGTTTGTATCATCGGTTCTGTTCGGTGGGGCCGCTGCTTTCGCGTTGCCTCCGTTTCACATCCTGCCTGGCCTTCTCGGATTCGCAGTCTGGCTAAGTCTGTTAAACGGTGCCCAACATCGCCGGGAAGCTTTTCTCCTTGGCTGGTGGTTTGGCCTCGGCTTCTTTTTGATTGGGCTTTATTGGATCGCGATCGCGTTTTTCACGGATGCTGAGAAATTCGGAGCCCTCGCTATCCCTGCCGTGGTCTTGCTCTGTGCGGTCATGGCTGTCTTTCCAGCCCTTGCGGGTGTTGCCTACTTCCTCATGCGGCCGACAAATTCATTGGCACAGGCCATGGCGTTGGCGCTGGCGTGGGTGTTGAGTGAGTGGCTGCGGGCGCAGTTTCTTTGGGGATTCCCCTGGAACTTGATCGGCTATGCATGGATTACTTCGCTGCCGATGAGCCAACTCGCTGCCTATGCCGGCATCTATGGACTGAGCCTCGTGGCCGTCCTGACTGGGGCCCTTTGGCTCAGTCTTCTCGGCGAGCGTGGCCGATTACGCTGGCTTGGCCCGGCCCTGTCCTTAGGCATCATCGCCGTCCTGCTCGCTGCGGGAAGCTTTCGGCTTGCCGGCGATGGCGTTGGCGATCAAGAGGGAGTAAGGCTTCGTCTTGTGCAGGCCAATATAGCACAACATCACAAATGGGATCCCGAACTCAGAGCCGATAGTTTCAGACGTCATCTGGCATTAACGGCAAGCGAACCGGCCCATGGCGCGCCGCAGGCATCGATCGTTATCTGGCCCGAGACAGCGAGCGCCTATGTTCTAGATGAGGATCCGGTCGCTCGTGAGTTGGTCGCTGAGGTAACGCCGCCGGGCGGGTATTTGTTGACGGGGTTCAACCGTTTTGACCTCAAGAATGAGCCCAAACGCGCTTGGAATAGTCTGGGGGTACTGAATGACAAAGGTGGACTTGAGGCGATTTACGATAAGCATCGTCTCGTACCTTTCGGCGAATTTCTTCCTTGGCGCGGCGTGCTCTCACGGATCGGACTCAAGAAGATTACCGATGGCTCGATCGATTTTCAGCCCGGCAGCGGTGCTATCTCCGTTGCGATAGCCGATTTACCGGCATTCAGCCCGTTGATCTGTTACGAAGCGATCTTCACGGCAGGGGTGACACCGGACGGTGAAAGGCCGTCATGGCTCTTGAACATCACCAACGATGCGTGGTTCGGTGATAGCTCAGGGCCCTACCAACATTTGGCCATGGCGCGCATGCGGGCGATCGAGGAGGGGCTGCCGCTCGTGCGAAGCGCCAATACCGGCATTTCTGCGGTGATTGATCCATTCGGACGGGTGCGTGCACAGCTCGATCTAGGTGCGACCGGCGTTCTCGATGAAAGGCTTCCCAATGCCCTGGAACGCCCCACATTTTATGCCAAACAGCGCCTGTTTGGAATTCTCTCGATGGTGGTGGTGATACTATTTTTGATCTTTATGATTGAAAAAGTTTTAAAAAATAGATACGTAAAGTTTAGATAGCCAAATCGGGCCAGCACGACGATGCAGTCTCCGGTGATGGCCATTCGATGATGAATCGAGCCCTGTCGTTTGATGGTGAACGCCGACCGATGGTAGCTAATCCCAATCCGATCGACGTCCATGTTGGCAAGAGACTGAGGTTGAGACGAACGCTGCTTGGTATGAGCCAGGAGCGGCTTGGTGAACTACTCGGCCTTACGTTTCAGCAGGTCCAAAAGTACGAGCGCGGCGTGAACCGGATTGGCTCATCGAGGCTGTACGAACTCGGCCAAATCCTTGATGTTCCAGTTTCTTTCTTCTTTGATGACATGGTTGGCACTCGCCTACCCAGCCGGGTGCATGGCGCCTTGCCCGGACTTGCCGAAGAATCGGCGAATTTCCAACGGAATCTTGATGGCACATTACTGCTAGAACGACGGGAAACTCTCGAGCTGGTCCGAGCCTATTACCGGATTAGCGATTCGCAGGTTAGAAAACGCTTATTCGAGCTTGCCAAGGCGCTTGGCAGTCCTGAAGCTGTCCTTGAGGCTTCTAACGAGTGAATGTCGCCAAAAAGCGCCTTTCTCTTTCAATTCTCTTGACCTGCGGCTTTGATTTGGGCCACACACAGCAGCCTTGTGTGGTGTCATTAATCGCCTAAATCTTACGGTCAGCGGCCATCTACTATCGGAAATCGGCTGTCGATGGTCCTATTTAGCAAACTTTGAACTGCAGACGATCGGGCGACGAGGGGAAGTCTCTATGGGTAATACCGAACATTTGTTTACTAGCGAATCCGTCGCCGAAGGGCATCCGGACAAAGTCTGCGATCGTATCTCTGATGCAATCGTTGACGCTTATCTCAATGATGACCCGAATGCTCGGGTTGCGGCTGAAACACTTTGCACCACCAATCGGATCGTCATCGCCGGTGAAGTGCGCGGTGGCAACAGCGTTACCCATACTGACATCGAAAAGTTAGCGCGCGAGTCCGTGAAGGATATTGGCTACGCACAAGAAGGATTTCATTGGGCAGATTGCAAAGTCGAAATTCTGCTCCACGAGCAATCCAGCGACATCGCCATGGGTGTCGATGCGAGCGACAAAAAGGATGAGGGCGCCGGCGATCAAGGCATCATGTTCGGCTATGCCTGTAATGAGACACCAGAGCTCATGCCAGCGCCGATTCAGCTCTCCCATCGCATTCTGCAGTCCATGGCGAAGGCGCGTCATGTCGATGAAGCGTCCATCTTTGGACCCGATGCTAAAAGCCAGGTCACGCTTCGCTATGTCGAGGGTAAGCCAGTCGCTGCGACATCGATTGTGGTCTCGACACAGCATAAGGAGGGGCTGACCCAAGCCGAAATTCGCGAAGCCGTGCGTCCGTTTGTCTTAGAAGCGCTCCCTGGCGGCTGGATGTGTCCAGAAAAGGAATTTTACGTCAACCCGACGGGCAATTTCGTCATCGGTGGTCCTGACGGCGATGCCGGCCTCACTGGCCGCAAGATCATTGTCGACACCTATGGCGGCGCGGCACCTCACGGCGGCGGTGCTTTTTCGGGTAAGGACCCGACCAAGGTGGACCGGTCTGCTGCCTATGCTGCGCGCTACCTCGCCAAGAACGTCGTGGCAGCAGGTCTCGCCGAGCGTTGCTTGATCCAGCTTTCTTATGCGATCGGCGTCTCGAAACCCCTTTCGGTCTATGTCAATACGCAAGGGACCGGTCAAGTGGACGAGCAAAAGCTTGGGGCCGTGTTGATGGAGCTAATGGACCTGTCGCCGCGCGGGATTCGCGAGCATTTGGGTCTTTCCAAACCCATCTACGCGCGTACGGCTGCCTATGGCCATTTTGGCCGTGAGCCTGATGCTGATGGTGGCTTCTCTTGGGAAAAGACCGATCTCGTCCGTAATCTCCGCACGGCGTCTCTCTAGCCAGGGATGTAAACTCCGGCGATCGCCGGGGATTGGCGATCGACTCAGGGTAGAGAGGCTTTGACGACGGCTGTTGAGATCGGTGACGATGCTGATGCCGTGGCTCCTTCGGTCCAACGGCGGATCTATGGTCGGCGTCAAAGCCATCGCATTCGTCCGGCGCGACGACGTCTTCTTGAAAATCGGTTGCCGGACATTCAAATCCGGCTTCCTGAGGATGGCAGTGCCATCAATCTTGACGAGCTTCCCTCTCAACAAGCCCGATCCTTTTGGCTGGAAGTGGGCTTCGGTGGCGGGGAACACTTGGCAGAGCAGGCCGCGGCCAACCCGGACGTTCTCTTGGTTGGCTGTGAGCCCTATGTGAATGGCGTTGCTCGATTGCTCTCCCTGATTGAGAACGCCGATAATGTTCGTGTTGTGATTGACGATGCTCGGCTGCTCTTGAAGGCCCTGCCGACGGCGTCGCTGGATCGCATCTTCGTGCTGTTTCCCGATCCCTGGCCTAAGACTCGGCATCATAAGCGAAGGATCGTGAATCCTGAGACCCTCTCGGATATGGCGCGTATTCTGAAACCTGGTGGCGAGCTTCGCCTCGCAACTGACATCATGAGCTATGCGCGAAGCATGCTCTCAAGCACACTCGCAAATGGCCAATTTGATTGGCTGGCTCAAGGCCCAGACGACTGGCGCAAACGTCCGGAAGATTGGCCGCAGACACGGTATGAGGCGAAGGCGCGAACGGCCGGACGCTCGCCGGTCTTTTTCCGTTTTTTAAGGCGTTGATGTCGCGGCACCTGTTCCCGATGTGGGCCTAGGGGCGCGTCGTCCGTCAACCTGAAACCGCCCAATGCGGCGTGATGATGAGGTGCTGTCTCCCGGTGCCATCATCGCGTATGAGGGCATGGTCCTCTTGATGTCATCCCGTGGTCGCTGCAGCCAGCCTGCTGATGATGCGTCGTCGACGCTATTGCATCGATCGTCCTCGGTTCAGCCGTTCGGTGTTGCGCCTGCGAACAACGATCCAGTCGGTATGACGTTCGAAGACCGACCTCGCATTGCCAATCGATCTCCAAATGACAATCGACGCATTCTGATATGCCTACCATGGCTGCATGCGACTTGCAGCCAACGCTGACAGCCGTCCAAATATGGTTAATCAGGCCTAGGCCCACCAACAAGGAAAAGGGAAACGAATCATGCGTTTCGGTATCTTGGTCGCATTATCTGCGATGCTGTTGTCGTTCCAAGCGAGCGCTGGGTCGACTCTGATCTATGACGGTCGAGGCAAATTGGACCGTGTCATTCGTTCGTCACCGAGTGGCTTCATCGTCTACGACAATCGGGGCAACATCGTGTCCGCGGTTCGTCAAACCGGCTTTGACCGGCCGTTAATTGTTGATGCTGAGACCACCGGCCTTCGGGTGCTTGGTACCGGCCTTTCGAGGAGTGTAAGCACGCTCAGAGGTGGTGTCGGCTTCGAGTAGACCAATGATGTGGCCTCAACACCATGTCAAAAAAGTGCGGGTGGTATAAGACCACCCGCGAGTCGTCGGCGTCCGTTCATTCGAAGCGACTGGGATTGTTCCAGCGTCGCTCAGATTAGCGGTTGGTGATGTTCAGTGCGTTGCCGATGGCGGCCGACGTGATGTCGGCACTCTTGAACTTGCCACCGACAGCGGCGAGGTTGATGGCGGTCGCGTCGTT
>JANQPX010000002.1 GCA_028285265.1 Geminicoccaceae bacterium | reverse complement strand
GACCGACGCGTGCCAATGGTTCTATGACTGCAAGGGCTGCAAGGTTTTGCTGCGTCCGAAGAAGGGCGATTGCTGCGTTTACTGCTCCTACGGAACAGTAGCATGTCCTCCGATCCAGGAAGGAAAATCGTGCTGTAGCTGACCCCCAGGTGACCTTAGCGTGAATGCGACGGAGACTTGCCGTACGCCTGACTCAGAATGGCGATTTCACAGAATTTCCAAAAGCAGCAAGTGAGGCGGCCTACCTTGGAGCAGTGACCTGCCAAGTTCGCCAGTTATTCTACGTGCCTGTGGTGACGCCATACCATTCTTCGAAAGCGCGCCGCTGCAGGGATTTGAGTGGACCAGCGAGAACCATCTTCGACTAAAGGGATCGACGCTTTGCCCCGCCGCTGGCGATGAATCGGCACCGGCCTACTCCACTAGATGATCGGTGCATTTGCGCCCTGTGAAACGTCGTTGGTGGTCATTCACGACTCGCGAAGGTGCTGTCGGGGGCGAATGAAGATCTGAGTTGGGCAGCCCAGCGGCCGTCGAGCCGGGCGATCACCCAGAGGGAACGGAAGCTGACGGTGAGGTGATCATCGGCGCTGTAGCGCTCGACTAGAACGTCGATATGAACCTTGTCAGGGCTGGAGCGAAGGATTGTCAGGTCACCCCAGGCCGAATGGCTCCAGTCGTCGCCGGCGCGGGCACTGAAGTCCGCGAAATAGCTGTCCGGCGCCTCCCAGACTTTTAGATGGCCTTCGGCAAGCCGGTAGTGTGGGAAATGGAGCGTGGCGGCGATGGCGGCATTGTCTCGCGCATTGAGCGCGCTGATATGAGCCTGCATGACGGCCAAGGCCGCAGTTTCCGCCTCGGGATGACTCACGGGCTGAGGTCCTTCTGATTGGTAAGGTGTTGCAAAAAGCGATCTGCCAGACGAAGCAGACATCTAATGGACTAAGTTATAGCGGCGAGATGAGTAATCACCAGATCACCTTGCGCCAACATCAGGGTCTCGTCTGTGGCGGTGATGCGCACCATGCAGTCACCGCAATGGGCGAAATGAAATCGGGCGACGTTCTGGAAGGCGGGGACCTCCACACCCCAAGGCGCCGTGAAGGACATCCGAAAGTACAGTGTGCCCTCGACCGAGAGCCGCGTGAGAATATCGCCGAGCAGATCCAATATGGTCTTCTTATCTCGGAGAAATCCGCAATCGTCCATGGATCTGTACGATCTGAGTGTTTTTATGAACTATCTGCCATTCACAGTTCGAAGCAATGAGGTCCTTTTAGATCCGACTAGTACAAAACGGAGACTAAAAGATATGAACAAAGTTGCACTTGCCCTCTTGGCGGCCGGCCTTGCCTTCACCAGCCCGGCGTCCGCCAATGACCCAGCAGAACTGAATGATCTTCAGATCGCGCATGTCGCTTATACCGCGGACAATATCGATATCGCCTATGCAAAACTAGCGCTCGAGAAGTCCAGCAACGAAGAAGTTCGGAAATTCGCCGAAACCATGATTCGTGATCATGAGGCGGTAAATGAGGCAGCCCTCGGCTTGCTCGATAAGCTCGGCGTGCAGGCGGAGGACAATTTCCTCAGTCAGACGCTCAATGAGAATGCTGAGAAAATCACGGCGGAGCTTTCCGCTCTGGACGGTGCTCAGTTTGACAAAGCCTATGCGGAGAACGAACTGGCCTACCACAAGGCGGTCAATGAGCTCGTCGAAAATACCTTCATTCCGAACATAGAAAACGAAGAGGTCAAAGCCCTGTTCGAAGAAGGGTTGCGGATTTTCAAAACGCACGAAGGCCACGCCGAAATGATGGTCAAAGCCCTGCAATGATTAACAGGGTCATGAGACGGCACTTGCTCGTCGGTACCCTTGGTCTCCCTGTCGCACTGACGGGGAGACCAAGGCTCATCTTCGCCGGATCTCAGACATTGCACGACATCGAGATCAAACGGTTCGAGTTCAACCCTACGATCCTGGAGGTTCGCCCAGGTGATCAAATCCGCTGGACGAACTGGGACATCAGCCCTCATACCGCGACGGCTGAAGATGGCAGTTGGGATACTGGTGAACTGCAAAAGGGACAAAGCGCAACGGTGATGGTCTCTGAGGACATATCCACCGCTTACCTCTGCGCTTTTCATCCAAACATGCGAGCACAGCTCGTTGTTCTATAAAAGGTCGACCGGCGTTGCTTCAGCAGGAGTGGCGCTAGTCGGCATTCCAGATGAAATGAAGGAAAATATGCTGCTCCCGAATGCCACAAGATCTGACCACATCGCAATGTGAATGGCCGGCCCTGGCACGCGGCGAAGGCCCTTCTGGCGGGAATGCGCTCGAAAGCAGACATGCCAGGCGAATTTGGCCCTAAAGACTGCTTTGCCTAGCAAAGCGGGCGCGGTTCGACGCGGCTCGAGTTCACCCTTTTGACCCCAATTAGTGGCCCCCATTAAGAAAGGCCGATCCGATGAGAATGATTCCCAATTGACCTTCCTGGTGCTGACAGCAGATGGTAGAGAGGCCTGCGTTGGGAAGCTTTGGATCAACACTCGATGACTGCATCGCAGAAACATTACGAGCGACTTTTAGCCCAGCATTACAGCTGGATGTTCGGCTTACCATTCAGTGGGAAGGTACGCGAGCAGACTGAACTACTGAAAGACCTCGGCATTGATGCGCCGGGCATTGCTATGGATCTCGGTTGCGGCTCTGGCTTCCAATCAATTGCGCTTGCAGATCTCGGGGCGGAGACAGTCCATGCGATCGACACGAGTGGCACCCTGCTAGCGGAGCTGCGGGAACATGTGGGCGAAAGGTCGATCGTTCCGTACGAAATGAACCTAATGCGGTTCGCGGATTTGTTGGACGGGCCAGCTGACACTATTGTCTGCATGGGCGATACTCTCACGCATCTCGCCAATCTCAGTGACGTCATGGCGCTATTCGCTGAGATCGCTAAGTGTCTCTCAGAAGGTGGGCACCTCGTCCTATCCTGGCGGGACCTGTCTTCGCCACCGCAAGGGATCGAACGCTTTATCCCTGTGAGGGCGACAGACGACAAGCTGATGACCTGCTTTCTTGAAGACTCCGGCGACACAGTGGTGGTGCACGACCTCGTTCATGTCCGGGAAGCAGAAGGTTGGCAGCTGCACAAGAGTTCTTACCCGAAGCTAAAGCTTTCGCCTGCATGGGTTGCTAAAGAGCTTGCCTCCGTGGGCTTGACTATCGCAAAAGAGCAGATCGCTCGGGGCATGAACGTCCTGGTGGCGAAGCGCTAACTCAACATCACTCTTGCGTCTCTTCCTGGCAGATTGTTGATAAAGTCCGGCGCATCCGAGGATACACTAGAGACTTAGAAACCATTTCCTAGCACAGCGCTCTCTCGGAATTTCATTTCGCCTGGCATCGCATTCAGGAATGAAATTCTATCAAATTTCTGGACCAAGTGCGCACTTCGACTTCTTCAACAAAATCGGCACCAAGCCGAAGAAGCGCTTCCGGCAGAAATGCGCCCGAAAGCCGCCTTCTATGCAGGTCGCGCGCGTCGTTCTTTGACCCGAACCTGCGCCTCAAGAGAATCCCGAGCAGCGCTGCTCGCAATGACATAAAGGCAAGTCTCTTGGTAAGCTCCCACCGAACGAAGAGAAAATTGGAAGCAGCATGGGAAATCAGTATTCGAAGCTTGAGCAGAAGCACCAAGCCTTCATATCGCGACAGAAGATCTTTTTCACTGCGACAGCAGCGGCTGAAAGCAAGGTGAATGTGTCACCGAGAAGCACGGATGCGTTTCGGGTCCTTGATGAGGCTTCAACGCTCTATCTGGATCGCACAGGCAGTGGGAACGAAACTGCGGCGCATTTAAAGGCCGATGGGCGCATGACAATCATGTTTTGCGCTTTCGAGGGGCCACCCCAGATCATGCGTCTCTATGGGCGTGGGCGCATCTTGCACAGATCCAGCAAAGAGTTTGCCAAGTTGTTGGAACAGCACTTCGATGGCAATGCTCCGCTTGGAGCGCGTCAAATGGTTCGCCTTGATATTGAGATGTTGCAGACGTCATGCGGCTTTGGCGTACCACTCTTTGACTACAAGGATGAACGCTCTGCACTTGACCGCTGGACAGAGAAAAAGGGGCCGCAAGGTATTGAGGACTATTGGCGAGAAGAAAACGTCGAGAGCCTCGATGGACTCCAAACCGGATTGATCGAGCAATGAGCGTTCATGGCACACTTCTACCGAAGCCGTTGCGGCAGGAATCGGGGGTAAAGCGACCGCTACGAACTGATGCCTAGCTTCCGGGTTTGACCCGAAGCCGCCTCAAGCCTCCTGCTGTCAGACTAGCCAAATTAAGCCATTTTTGGTTTTAGGTGACAGCGCAGTCAGGCAGTTCACCCATTTAGTTCTGCGACATCCTCAACAGCATTGAGATTCAAGGGGTAAGCGTCCTAGCAACGCGAAACCCGATGAAGTAGTGCCGGAAGCCTGGAGGGCTCCAATAGCGAGCCGCCGACCTCAGGTATTCGGCGAAGTCGACCCAAGAGCCGCCGCGCAGAACGGGCTTGGAACAACCGCTTTGCAGCCAAGGAGAGCCGTCGGTCGGGGCACCTTCGTAGTTGTCGTGGTGGCAATCTTCTACCCACTCCCAAACATTGCCGTGCATGTCATGAAGGCCCCAACTGTTGGCTGGATAGCTGCCAACTTCCAACGTCTTCCGGACATTCAGGCCGAAATTCGCCTGCTTCTGGTTGATCTTATCGCCAAAAGCATACTGCGTCGTCGTGCCCGCGCGCGCCGCATACTCCCATTCCGCCTCAGTCGGCAAACGGTAGGTCTCGTCCGTCACGTCGCTCAACCAGGCCACATACGCCTGCGCATCTTCCCAACTCACATTGATCACGGGCCGCGCGTCTCGCCCCTGGCCCTGATCATTGGGCCTATGCAGACAGCCGCCCGCATCAACACAATAATCCCATTCTGCAAACGTCACCTCATACTTGCCGATCGCAAAGCCAGCGATCGCCACCTCATGCTGGGGATGCTCATCATCGTAGCCTTCGCCCTCGACCGATCCCATCAGATACGCGCCAGAAGGTAACTCAACCATGTCTGGTACCCCTAAGCCGAACTTCGGAGCCGGCACCTCTTGTGCTTGTGAGTTTGCGATCAGCAAGGAGCCACAGATAATTGCAACTAGGACATTGAACCGGATCATCATCAATAGCCTGTCCGTCGGTCGTGCCCAGCCGTTCCAGACCAACGGAATCCGATGGGTCTTGATCTGTTCATAATCAAAACCTAGGGCATCGAGGCCCTGCCTTATCTTTTGCCGTCCCGATTGGACCACTTTTGCGTACATGTGGAGCAATTGATCGGTGAAATTTTCAAACATTGTTGCCCTCCTCGAAGCTGAAGTAACCGGCGAGGTGGTTCGTCGACGAAAATATGGGCAAATTCTTCTGCCCTGAGCGGTGATCTATTTTACAGCACCAAATTTGAAGACGATCGCGTGGCTATGAATGGCCTAGTCAAGTGGTTACCGGAACGAGAAGCTCCATCCATGGAAATAGAGCGTTAACGTCTAGAGGTAGGTTTTGGTGCTCCCCGGCCATTAGGCTTCTGGCAGAAATCGGCCAAAAACACGGCGCTTAGGGTACTGGTCTTAAAACCGAGTCTGACGCCCATCAGGCTGCTATGAGTGCGGCTAGCAACATGAAGAACCTCGCCATTGAATTTGCCGACAGCGAAAGTCTGCTGGATGCAGGCTAGTGAAGACCTGCTGACATCGGGCCGTTCTTATTGTGGTCGATAACGTCCTGATGGATAGCCAGAAACCGGCGACGGGCCTGTTCAACAACCGTATCTGGCTTCTTGTCGTCAATAGGGCGGACATCCTCCCAACGCACATGCCAAGAAGGTTCGTTGACCTCGCACGAAATCTCATGTTCGACATCGGTCTCATCAAGAACACTGGGCGGAATACCAGCGCGACTCACGATATCGTCTATGGCTTCCCTCGTGGCACTCTTGCCTGGAATGAGAGTTCCATTGCCAAAATCGTCACTGGTCGCAAAATAGTATCCTTCTATTGCCATGCCCTTGTAGGGAACGACAAATAGGGTCTCTAGAGCGAGGCCGTCATTGGTAAGATCTTCAAGTCTGGCCGCAAGTCGCAATTCTTCGCAAAGCAACGTCAGATAGGAAGCACCTTGCTGGTTTGGAGTGATCGAAATAGCTGTCACAACGCCTGCTATGTGCTCTTGCACATCGTATACGGAATGGCCAAGCAGCAGGTCAATCGTGAGGGAATCATTTTCTGCAAGCTTAGGTTCCGATGTGCTGCCAGCAATCGGCATGAATGACACGAGCAACAATGAACTTGTCGTGAGAAATGTCTTCATTGCCTAAATCCCTTATTGGATTTCACATTATCAACTGAAAATTCTTTGGGCTGAAGTTAGCACTGTAAGATCGAGACCACTGTGAGAATTGCCACACTTTTATAGGATTTGCTTATCTCAAAGATTGGAAATTCTTATTGGGAGATTTGTTTAAGCGTAGATCTCCAATCGCAGAATTGGGCTTTTTGTCGAGAAGGTCGCAATCGAGTAAGCGTCGAACTAGGCCAACAGAGAACTTCGTATGGCAGTTGTTGGCACACCTCTGCCGAAGTCGTTATGGCAGGAATGTGGCGCTTAGCGCCCGCTAGCCAGAGTCCTCGACCGGAAGAGGTTGACCCGTTCCGGACCTTTGCACCCGGGTCTCATATACCGAAGTACGCGTTCAATAAACAATTGGCAGGTCTCATCATATCCGCGTTTTGTAACCCCGGAGATGGCTGAAAGCGCACGATCTCGCCACAATCTCATCACCTGAAGGGATCTCGAATTAAGCAGCCTACAGTTGAATTAGTCTTTCAAAAGATTTGCATTCAGAGTCTCTTCAGCAAACTATTCCCATGTTCGTGCGAGTGGTTCAAATAGAAACTACAACGTCAATTTCAATTTATTGGCCCGTTGGTACGCATTGAGTGCTCTTAAAATACGAAATTTCTTGAAGATAATAGATCCAGATTGATCATATCAGACAAGTTTCTTCCAATCGGTTAATTTACCTACAGCATAGCTACGCTTAATATGCGATAGGGCTCTTTTTTCCAAGATCGGCACTTCTTTACTTTCAAGATATTCCCACTCACCAATAATCTCGACGTATCGGTCTGGAAGGTAGAATGTGCTCTTATCTGTCATTACATACCTTTCATTGACATAGAGGAAACTCCATCGAACCCCAATATTCATCGCTTCCAAATAATCTGTTGGGTCATTCGCATAATCCACACCCTTCACTACTACTGCTAAGACCGAAGGGCGGGGATCATCCGCCGCTTCCCGTGCCAAAGTTTCTCGTGACATCTGTGAATCGATCATAGCGAGCGTTGTAGCCGATGCCGCAGCTTGCCGGTGTTTCATATCACGCAAGTTAACTAAATATGGCACAATTAAGTCGCCCGCGTTTGCTAATGTTCTCGCATCAGAAAGGTTGTTTGGAGGTACGAATTTGCGAAGGCGCCCTTCGACCTGAATTCTGACCCGATCGGCGATTGAAACCGCCGTTTCAAGGCATCCGGTGGCAAGTAGAAGAATCTCAATTTCCCTGTTATTGTCGAATTTTTCGAGCAATCCGAAGATAATCGTTTCTGCTTCAGATTGATTTGACAATCCGGCCGCTAGAATGATTGTTTCCCTCCAATTCTGTTGATCATCGACATTCTTGATGAGAACACCGAAATCCCTTTCGTCAACAATTTCCCTGGCGGCTAGATACTCTTGAAATGTTCTATGCGGGAAGTTGACCTTACCGCTAGATGGCTCTTGTAAAATGCCCGACCTAGCGACAAAACCTTTTCTGACCAAAGTGCCGGTCGTGCCTTCGGGAACCCCTCTGAAGTCTTCGAGCTTCCTCTGCAGTCGGTCGTCGATATCATCAACATCGGCGAGCGACACGCCGTTACGGACGAACCAATAGGCCAAATCGGACAACAGAGCCCTTGCTTGTCTGTTGCTCAGTCTGGAAAATTGTGGCAGCTCAATCCTTCGCTCTTGATCGCGTCTCAAGAACATATCTATGCATGCTTCGTACAACTCAATGCGGTCATCAGGGATGTTCTGGAGCCTATCACGATGAAGCGCGCAGACAACTGCACAGAGCAAAGGAGATTTGGTAAGCTTGAAAATTGCGGGACTCTTCCGAATCCGAAACTCAAGTGCTGCTTCCAGTTCGTCTATTTGCCTAATCTTCTCAGGATCTCTCAACATCTCCCGCGCTGCATCGTGCCAATGTGCAATGAAAGAGACAATGTCGCTAGATGTCATATCCCGTAATTCTGCATCGAGGAAGCCTAAAGGTTCAAGCCAACCTTCTTGCGCAGCAGTTGGACGTGAACTCAGTACGTACCGAGCTTTTCCATACTCAGCAGTTATATCCCGCAACCAATTGCGTACGTCTCCCTTTCTGTGCGGGGGTAACTCGTCCAATCCATCAACTAGTACTATCGCTTGACCGGATTCGAGTTGCGATCTTACCCAGCCGACAGGAGCAGTTTCTAAACTCTCACTAATAAGCGCGGCAAAGTCATCTGGCGAAGGTAAGTCTCTTTGAGCAAACTCACGAAGACGAATAAAGAACGGGACGAAGTCATTCCATTCGGACAAATCCTCACTTAGATTTCGAGCTGAACACGTTACAGCGACCCATTGAAGAAGCGTCGTCTTCCCCGACCCAGGAGCACCACGAAGGAATATGCGGGAACTTTGTGCCAGGGCTCGTTCAACCCTTACAGATTCTCTAGAATCCTCCTCTCCGTCATCTTTAAGTAAGCTCCCACGAGCTTCTTCGTTCCGCATGGATTGCCGCTCGACAAGTAGCGATATATAGGCTGTACTTAGCCTGTACCGTCTATTGCCAGACGCAACATCAATTCCGAAAAGCTGAAGCTCATCGAGTCTTCGAATTGCAGCCCTGCGATACTTTTCATCAAATTCGCTGTATTCGGTGATGTGCAGAGGTTGCCCATCACGTATTCGTTGTACTTCATTTAGAATCAGGTTGATTTTTCGAACATGCTCATCTTGTCCTTGAAGTAATTCAGAGAAAACAGCCTTTGAATAGTTTGGATATTGCGACGCACCGTCGACGATTAGTTGTGCGGCTTCTGACAGGATAGCACGATACAAATTGCACTCTTCGGGTGGGGCGGGCTTATCACCTCTGCCACTCAGCGGTGGGTGCCCGCCATCTGCTCCAGACTTTAGCAAGAATAGTTTCAAAAGCTCATCTGGAGAGAGATTGGCTTTTGCGAACAGTTCCGCAGAGAATTCTGTGGTATCGACTGTCACGCCAGCTGCTATTGCGATCGACTCTTTTCGATCTTTTGGGATTCCAGGATATTTCGTTTCAACAATAACCTTGACGCTCTCTGCGACCTTGGTCGCGACTTGTTTAAATTGCTTATTCGCTTTTCTCTGCTCAATTTCTTCTTCTGTTAAGCCCCTGATGACATCGAGCAAGCTCTCTCCGATTGCGGCAGTCACAGGGTTCTCTTTAAGCCAAACCTTCAGAATTCCCTTTGCTACGCCGGTCCCAACTCCTACTGTCAATACTTCCAGTAATCCCATCTTACTACCTCAACGGTTTGCGGGGAGAAAGCACATCCGTTAATCCAATTATAAGTAGAATTTACTATCATTGGCTATCTAAGTATGAGCTGATAGCTTTCTACGCTGATGTTCTACCTGCAAAATGTGCTAACGCAAATATAAAGTCTGTGGAGTGGGTGACAACCACTGTCATTAAGCGACCGCTCCTGGCACAATCTGGAAGCCAGCCTTCCGGTAGAAATGCGCCCCAAAGCCGTCGTTCATTGGCGGTCGCTAGGGGCTCCTCGTGACCCTTTGTTGCCTCTAGCGACCAGCCTTCAGATCGCGAAGAATGCGATCGAGTGTCGCCATGTAGGCGTCGTGGTCCTTCCAGCGAGTGAAATCGCCGATGTTGCGAGCTCGCAGCTTGCTGGCCCAAGCCTCGCTAGTGTCCATCACCGCATCGTCCAACCGGATTGGGAACAGAATCGTCTCTCTGCGCCGACGCTCTTCTTCGAAGGCTGTGCTCACCTCGTCCTCTACCCAATCGCTGTCAATGGCGTCGTGTGACAGGATCAGTAACACCTTGTCCCGCATGCGGATGGCCTCATCCAAGCCGTCCAAGATCTTCTTGCCAATCGGCAGATCGTGCGGAGCAAACCAACACCTGACGCCAGCGTTCTGCAGGTCGGCATGAAGCCGATCGGCGAACTCCTGGTCCTTCGAGGAATAGCTGATGAAGCAACTATAGAACTGGATCGCATCACCTGACAGTGATGGCATGTAGTCAATCAGCTGGTCCGGTAGGCCACAGCCACGCCAGAATTCCAGCGGTACATTCTTGGATAGCGTAAGCGTGCGATGATCAACAATGCTCGGGCCCAAATGCATGCAATTTTCCAAGCCCTTAGTTCTCGTTAGCTCCACATTCGCGAATATGGTTTCAACTAGCGGTGCCTCGCTAAGGTTGGCCTCTAGGAGGATGGCCCGGCTGAGGTTGGCCTCGCTGAGGCCAGCCTTTTCCAGTTCGGCTCCGCTGAGGTTCGCCCTAACGAGGTTAGCCCGGTTGAGGCTGGCCGGGCTGAGGTTGGCGCCGCGGAGGTTAGCCCTGCTGAGATTGGCGTCATCAAGGTTCGCCGACGTGAGGTTGGCACTGCTCAGGTCGACTGCTACGAGGTTAGCCTCAAATAGGGTAGCGTCTTTGAGATTGGCCCCGCTGAGATTGGCCTCAATAAGTTTTGCCTGGCTGAGGTCGGCATCGCGAAGGTTAGCGCCACTGAGGTTGGCTCCAATGAGGTTAGGCTGAACATCAGGGTTCTGAATTCGCCAAGCGTTCCAGGCCACGACGCCCTGTTCCAATCTCACCAAATGCTCTTGGTTGGCCATAGTCCCTCTCAAATTTTCTTAGCCGCGGTCTTAGACGACGACCGAGAATAGGGCAAACTTGCGTAGGCTTATCGGCTGGGATTGGCGCTTTTGCGAATTAAGGCTTCCGGCAAAAATGTGCTCCAAAGCCGTCGGCCGATGGTGGGCGCTTATGACGTGCTTTGAACCCTAAGGAGATACCAACGAGCGTCACCGGCCTAATAACTCCTCCTGATCACTGGTGCCGATTCAACAGATTTTCATTGCAAAAAATTGAAATAAAGATAAGAAATTAATATAATCAGACTAAGTTTGAGAATCATTTCGAGATTTTATACTTGTAATATCAATTGACCTTGGAAGTAAATCACTGATTTAATTCATCAAATTAACTTTGGCACGGCATTCGCTAGTGGTGAGTACGCGCAGCGGTTTCGAGGTCTCGTTTTTCGAACGAAATCAACCTTGCGCTTGGCTCCAAGGAGGAATGTCGATGACGTTCATCAAGGGAATATTAGATCGGTTTCTCGCTGAAACTGATGAGATGGGCGACGTGCCAATACGTCCAGCCAGCTCTGTACATCGTCCATCCGCAGTAAGTGAAGAAAGAAACGCCTTAGCGGATTGGCAGTTGTTGATCGATGCTCTCAATCGCGAATCATCAGCTCGAAGAGAAGGTCGAGGTGCAGATATTCGAGTAAAGAGCGAACTGGCTTGACATCATCCTAGCCGCGTTCTGAACGATCACATTCAATGTCTCAGACGGATTAAGGGGTCACGGTTGATGCCTGCCAAAGCTGGATGCGACAGCAATGTGTTCCTTGGTTACAAAGCCAGATGCCTTTCTGAGTTACACCAGATTCGACGACCGATATGGCAAAGTTGCTGAATTCAGGAAGCATCTCAGCGATATAGTTGAGGAGGTCTCCGGCGACCGATTCGAGATTTTTCACGATGTCGACGATGAAACTGGAGTCAGGATTGGTCAGAATTGGAACTCTGTGCTCGACGCAAAGATCAACGAGACACGTTTCTTCATTCCAATTTTGACCCCAAAGTTTTTCAAGAGCCGGAATTGTCGTAATGAACTTCGGAACTTCTTGAAACTAGAGAAGGAGGCTGGAAGAGACGATCTCATTCTACCGATCTACTTTATCGAGTCCCGAATACTTGAGGATCCGATGCTCCTCGCAAACGATGATCTTGCCCAGGTGGTCTCAGCACGGCAGTTTTGGGACTGGCGCAAACTACGAAAGAAGCGGATCAATTCAACGGTAGTTGTCGACAACTTTGAGAGGCTCGCACGCCAAATTGAGCTACGCCGTTGAAAGCAGTCTTGGTCGTCGTAGATTCTTGACTATCATTCAAATTGTAGTGGACTGATTGCTTAAACGCAGAACGTTTTCCCGTGCCGGCCCGGCAAGTCACAAATTGGCCGCTCTTGGCACTGAGTCCGCGTAGGCCTTGAGGATCGAATTGGACAGAAAGCCGCCACAACAGGCGAGGCCCCGCTTGTCAGGTCATAGGGACTTTCCGATTAGGTGTGATCTGCGAGTGGGTTGGGACCAAGAAATTCGGTTCCGAAGTCTCGCTTTATGATCTCGGCTTGACCCGAATCACCTGTCGACAGTCCATTTTCCGCCATCCAATCGAATAGAGCCTCAGCACCGCCGGGCACAAAGCCCATGAACAATCGTCCCGGTGTGTTGCCCACATTCAAGAAACAGTGCGCTTTCCCGCGTGGCACAAAGAGGGTATCTCCCGATCGGGCATCGTAGGTCCTGTCGCCGACGTGTAAACGGTATTCGCCTGCCAGCACGCGGAAAAATTCATCCGCGTTGTGGTGGATGTGAAGCGGCGGCCCCTTGCCGATCGGAGTTATCTCCTCGAAGAGGCTGATGGTGTTGCCGGTGTCGTATGCACGCAGCAAGACATGCATGTCGATTTCCTTGGAACCATCTGGGTAGGTCGGTTCTGGAACGTGAACAGCATCAGGCATCGAATGTGCGCCTTTCTCAACAATGGATGCGTAGTGACCATATTGCACAATTATGGCATTCACGCCGAGTTCCTGAAAAGGCAGCACATGGCACGAAGCATGAACCAGCCGCACATGAGGTTTTTTGCATCAAGTGCTCGAGGCCCATTACCGTGTTTCGTCCCTACAAACGATGGCGCTAAAGCATTGCTGATCTCCTGGTTTCTGGATTTCTGGGTTCGAGCCCGTTCATTCCATGCGACACCAAGGCCACATCACCTCACATGCGGTTGCCGTTCACGACGGCTGTACCAAGATCCTTCGTTCACGAAGCATCGGGCTCGGGCAGGCGAGACCAGTCTTATGGACGGCGTCTTTCAGCCAGGCCGCCCAACCCGGATCCAGCGAGGCTGATCAGGCCTCGAGGAAATCGTCGATCCGTTGCGGCAAGATTTACGCTGCCTTCATCACAGCACCCTCCGGCACAACGCCCTTGGTGACGAAGCGCCAAAGAGCGATCAAAAGCTTGCGTGCCATGGCGACGATCGTGATCTTGCGGTAGCGGTGGGTATCGTTGCCTTGCACACGATCCCGGAACCAGCGACTTAGTGCCAAATCAGGTTGATAGCGGAGCCACAGCCAGGAAAGTTCAATCATGGTCGTTCGCAGCTTGGCTTTGCCCGACTTGCGATTCGCTGGTCATGGTCGACATTGCCACTGCGCCAAGGGCTGGGTGCCAGTCCGCTGAAGGCCGCGAGCTGACGACGATTGTCGAAGCTGCGGTAGAAGCCCTCGAGCCAGAGAACCGAGGCGATCTCCTGGCCGATGCTCTTGAGCTGCAGCAACAGCCTGCCTGGTGTCGCAGCAACCTCGTCTTGGGCCGTCTTGTTCTGCAAAGCCAGCAGAGCATCGCGCGCCGCTTCGACTTCGACGACCTGCTGCTTGACCAACTCGAGCCGGTCGAGCTCGCGACCAATCTCGGCCTTCAATCTTTGAGGCTAGGGCCGGCCGTCGCCGGTCTCCAGTCCCTCGAGCCGAGCGCGACAATCCCGGCGCAGCAGGCGGTAGCCGTGGATCCCCTGAGCAGCGAGCAGACCGGCAATCCGATTGGTGTGCACAACCCGCTCCTTTAGTAAGATATCACGCTCGCGCGTAAGCCGCCTTCGATCGTCCTCCTTAGGGCTTGGCGGCATCACCACGGAACACACCCTGGGCTCACCCCGCAGCCATGCCGACAGCGTCCGCACGAGCAACTCACCATCGATCCGATCTGTCTTGGCCCGTCGGCGGCGTCTGGGCACGGCCACCGATGCCGGGTCGACCACATGGCTCTCGATATCCTCCGCTTGGAGCAAACGATCGAGCCAAAATCCGTCCAACCCCAATTCTTGGATCGCTATGATCCTGACCGGCATACCTAGCCGCTTGGCGGCCTTGCCCTGCAAATGACGCAAAAGGTTCGGCAAGGCTGCAGCATCGCATCCCTCGATCTGATGCCTCGACATCTTGGCGCTGCCTGGCTCAAGCGATGTCACCAGCCACGTTGAACGGCTGAGTTCCAATGAAACGCAAAGCGGGGCAGAATCAACCGGAACAGCAGCGTCGAACGGGGTCATGGTCTTTGGGGGGCATTGAGGACATCAGTCGCCGCCTATCAAGTGGATCTACGATCTAGGCCTCATACGCTCCAGACGCTGTCCAACTCCATAGGATCTTGTGGCCGGCTTCGAGGTGGGTCCCAGCGCGGGTTCAAAGTTCGCAAATCGGCATTATGACCATCACCGATGGAGCTGTCGGCGAACAGTATAGCCCGCGCCCGGTACGGTGCTCCAATGCAAAAGCCTAGGCGGCCCCCGAAGCGGGGCGGCTATTCCGGCAGGTCAACAGTCCTTTGCTGCCACTTACCGAACGCTGTCCTTGCCAGAAATTCGCGCCCAACGCACCGAACCGCGATCGAGCCATGATCCCTCTGCCTTTCAATCCTCGTCATCCCATGGCCTCCAGGGCATGGTCTGCCAGACTGCGGCCAGCCTCGCGCATCGTCAAATAGGTTTGGTCGGCCCCGGCGTCAGCGATCATGCCGACATGCTCTTCGTACAGTGCATGGCTGACAATCGGCCCCTGAAAGCCCCTGGCACGAAGCATGCGCGCCGCAATCAGCTTGGCTTCAATGTCGTCCATCGCGAGGATGGCGGCTTTGATCCGATCGAGATTGACGCTATTCCAGAAATTGCTGTCCTCGGCATCGGCGAAGATCACGTTGCGCGCGTTGTCGGCATGGGCCTGGGCCTTGTACGTGTCGGCGTCCAGCCCGATCGGGCGCTTGCCTTCGCCGACGAGCGCCTCGTAGGCTGCCGAGCCGGTGCGTCCCATGCCGAAGATCAGGACGTCCGCATCGCCAAGGTCCTTTGGCTGTTCATCCGGGTGACGCGTTGCGCGCTCAAGGGGCTGCAGCTTGTCGCCGAACCTCTCGAAGAGGGGATGTGCGGCTCGATTGAGCGGTGCTGCAATCAGGAACGAGACGGAGACCGCAATGGCAAGCGGCACGAGAAAGGCCTCCGCGGCCGGGATGCCCGCGGCAACGATCAGGCCGAATTCGCTGTAAGCAGTCAGCGACAGCGCTGAGAGAAAAGAGGTACGGGCCCGCAGCCCGAACGCGATAAAAACGAAGAAAAAGAGGATGCCCTTCACGGGCAGCAGCAGCCCCACTACCAAAGCAAATACGATCGCGTTCCAATCCGGTAGACCGGCCATGCCAATGGACAGGAAGAAGCCAACGAGGAAGACCTCCTTAAGCGACCAGAGCGACTCCGACAGCTCGCTGGCGCGAGGGTGCGTGGAGAGTAGAAGGCCCATGACAAGGGCGCCGATCTCACCCTTCAAACCGATGAGTTCGAATCCGACGCCGCCCACAACGAGGCTGAGCGCCATGCCGGTCAGCAAGAGGACTTCGTCGTGACCGGCGTAATCCAGGATCTTGAAGAGGATTGGCCGCAGGAGCGGCGTGGCGAACACCAAAAGCACCCACGGCCCGGGCAGCTTGCCCGAGAAGACGGCGAGTACCACCAGTGCGATGATGTCTTGGACGATGAGAATACCGATCGCGGTGCGTCCATGGAAATTGCCGAGTTCGCGTTTGGCCTCAAGCATCTTGGCGGCGAGAACCGTCGATGAGAAGGCAAGGGCGATGCCGATGAGAAGCGCGACCATCCAGTCGCTGATGAAGAGGAGCCGCGCCACCGGCGTGAAGATCGCGACCGACAGAATGAAGTGGAGAACCGCACCGCCGATCACGTGGGGCTCGCCGAGCTGTCTGAGTTTGAGCTTGAGACCGACGGTGAACAGCAGCAGCAGCACCCCGAGATTGGCCAGATAGTCTAGGATCGGCCCGGTGCTCGACGGCATGCCGAACTGCGGACCGAAGGCATTGATGGCGAAGCCTGCACCGAGGAAACCGACGAGAGGTGGCAGCCCGACCTGGCGCACCAGGAGCCCAAAGGCGAATGCCGCGCTGATCGCAAAGACCTCGAAAACCATGCTGACTCCGATCCGCTATTGCCCTGCCGCCCCACAGTCGATAGAGGGATGGCCGACCACATCGAACATGTCCAGGGGCGTTTGCCGGTTCTTAGTGGGGATTAGGCTCTCCGTGGTGACTCGAATGGAGCCGGCATCCAAGCAAAACAGCGACAGCAGATCGGACAACTTTCCTTTGACCCGGTTTTGGCACCGAGCCGAAGAAACGCTTGCGGCAGAAAACCGCCCGAAAGCCCGCGCGCTGTCCAAGGTCGGCCCTCAGAGTCCGATTACCGGCGCTAAGGCCGCACCGCGCAACAGGCCCCTAATGTGACGGTTTGAACCGGCCCCTACGATCCGACGCAGCTTGTTGTGAAGGCTAGCGCTGCCTTCCCGCAGCATCTGCTGGATTGAATTACATTTGCGACCTGAATGTTTCGATTAAGGGCTGAGACCATTGTCTTGGCCTAATCTCAAGACGGCTGCGCCAAGCATGGATGAGCCATGGAAACGCCACCAATCCAGCAACTGCGCCTACCCACCAGAATTCACGCAACTCTTGGAGAGACATAGTCCCAGAGATTTCTCCTTGGTAGAAACCGTCACCCAGAACCACTATCACGACAATTAGGTTATTACAGGCGTGCGTGACTATGGGGCCTATAAGCGAATTACTGTGTAGCGCCATACAGCTCAAAACAACGCCAAAAATGAATGCACCAACGAAATCAACATGAATAAGACCAAAAATAAGAGAGCTAAATGATATCGCAATAATGGGTCCAAACTTCACGGTTAATCTATGAAGTAGATATCCGCGAAAGACAATCTCTTCGACAAACGGAGCAAATACAATCATGGCAAATATGTTGACCATACTGGCCACCAAAAGTTCGTAATCTAGACTAAGCCAAATGAAGGACGGCCTATCGAGAAGCCACCATGAAACCATTTCGGGAAAAAGAAAGCTGAGTGGGACATAAATTGCGTAAAAGAGTGCGAGCGACATCCCAAGTAGTGGAATTGCGAGCAAGATCGCACGAACCAAAGCAGATCGATCAATAGATTCCCCAAGCGAGAAACTTGAAAAGCCTTTACCTCCTCGCGATACGACCCAGAGACATGTAACGGGGATCAGATAAAAAAGAACCTGAAGGACAGATTCCGGCAAAGGCTCAAAAGGGTCCAAGCCTACCCACTCCATAGCAATACTTAACGGAATTAAGAAAATGAGCCCCGCCAAGAAGCAGATGACAATCAGGTAGGCCGGCGTCGCTACCCAAATCCGCTGAGCGTCATTCGGCACCCAATTGTTGTCTTGGGTCAGCATCGCCCCTCCGCCATATCGCCCAGCAGCGAGATAAATTTGGTCATTATCAAACAACTAAGCTGCCCCTGGGTCGGGGACCAGAACCCTGGCATGATTTCTCGCTTACTACCAATGACCATTTCTGGCAGATATTGATGAAAAAGTTCCGAACGAATACTTGGCGCGAAAATTCGCTAGAATGGCATTCCGTAAAGTCGCCCCTTGAGAAACTCAATTCTAAGAGAACGTAGTCGTTAGAAACAGCTTCTAAGTCGAGAGGGCCATTTCGAGGGTCGCGGCCTTTTTCATCAAAATCGGCACTTCGCTGCCGGCACTTCCGGCAATCATGTGTCAGGAAGCAGCCATCATGCACCGAATTCTGCCTGAACGGCAGGTTGGCAGTTCATAGCCGACATCACGCAAGGAGAGCTAGCTTTCGGGTTCGACCCTCTCTTGAGTCTAGCTCGTAGATCTTACGAGATCACCGATAGCCGCCTCAACATCTCTCTGTCGCCGGCAATGCCAGACATACACATTCTCTTGCGCCGATAATCTCGACTTGATGATTTCACGGAATCTCGTCCGGCTCTTCAAACTTCGGAGCGCAAATCGATATTGCTCAAGCGGCCAATCGACGTTCCCCTCGGGAAGCTCTGGACGCGTCCTTCCAATGTTTCTCCAAGGCCGGATTGCCAATCGCCAAGCCCTAAGAATCTCAGGCGGATCAAGCCAGACAACTCCCTCGGCTGTTGCAAGAGCATAAGACAAGAGGCTTGGCCCACCCTCAATTATCCATGCATCCGCTTCTAATAGATCCGAAAGATCCGCCTCGATTTCAGTCTGGGGGCGCTTGATCCAACCATTTTCCAGCCGCATCGCATCGTAGGAGATCGCTGGAAGATCAGCGCGTACTGTCGCGAGACGAGCAGCAAAATGGCTCTTGCCAGATCCATTGGCTCCGGTGACGATGACTTTTTTCATGATCTGTGCGCTTCGCTTCAATCGCTAATCGGTATTTCAGATCGTTTCGTCGCTGTCCAATTCCCTTTCCCCCAAGCGACGCAGTCGAGAACGATGAGTACAGGTCTTAGCACATGTCGCTCAGCCCAGCCGCCGGTGCCGAGGATCCAAAGCTGCTGGGCATACCTGCCGAAAACGCGACCGACATGATCGAACGATCGCTTTCCCTATTCAGCAGCTAACGCAGTATAAAGCGAGCTCTAAGACGTGGTCTAATCCGCCCCTAAAGTTAGAAGCCTACAGAATAATATGGACTTCGAATGGTATCGGAACCGTTGGTGGCATGTTCATTTAGAGACAACGAAAGATCAGTAGATAATGATTAAGTGCGATAAGCACGGCGGCTATCAGATGGGATATCATGTGTCGCCCGACTTGGCAGGCAGCATCCACGCAGGTCGTCAAATACCGCCGTTTAGAGAAGTTACGTATTGCTATGAAGGCCTTCGTGACGTCAATTTTTTGACAGAGTCGTTTGCTGCCGAGCATGAAGTTACCGAGGTGGGCGACGTTCGTCTCCCTGTCGACTATCCAGACTGGTATGTGAAATTGATTCCGATTTGCGAAAAGTGCGTCGAACAGGCGATCGGACGTTCCATAGATGATTAGCCAAACGTGAACGCTGTTGGATCGAAACGTCCATATCGGGCAGGACTTCGCCATTGAGCTTCTGGCGAGAATGAGCTCGACAGCAGACATGTCAGGCGAATTCTGGCCTTAAAGACTGCTTTGCCTAGCAAAGCCGGCGTTACCCAGTGTGGCGCTAGCTCACACTTGTTACCCAAAGTTGGCATTAGGGGATGGGTGATATGTCGATATCAAAAACTCTCATAGGCTGAAGTTCGATCACATCACGAGCGCTTGGGAAGTTAAGCGGTTTGTTTTCTGAATTATCAAGCAAGCACCATTCTGACCCTGTGATCCAGGTCTCTCTTCATCGCCTCTGGCGCCATGCCTGCGCGAGCTCGAAAAACGTGGCCTTGACGAAGATCAAACATCAGGCGTGCACGCTCCTCTGAGGGAAAGTCGGCCGGTAGCATGTTCCTGGCCTTTTCCAGCTCGAATCTCGCTGCGAGACGCGCATCGGTTTCTTCAATCGCTCGGCAAAGCAGAGACCGGACAACGTCAAACTCACCCGCCGTTGTCGAAACACAGGAACTGAGGAAACAGCCACGCGTGCCGCTTTCATGGCTGGTGGCATAGTCGATCGACGCCTCCATGAAAGCGCGTACGGCTTTGTCGATGTCCGGCTCTCCCTCGAAAGCGACTAACGGCGCGCAAGCATCATTCGAGACGTAACGGTCGATCGCCTTCAAATAGAGAGCCCGCTTGTCGCCAAATGAGGCATAGAGACTTGGGCTGTTGATGCCCATCGCCTCTGTCAGATCCTTCATAGAGGCACCGTCATAACCCTTCGCCCAAAAGACGTTTACAGCAGCCCACAATGCCTCGTCTTCATCGAAGCCACGCGGTCTTCCTATCTTTTTTGTGCTAACCATTACAAAACCCTTGATCGATATCTTCATCAAGTTTAATAATGGTCATTACAAAACTCAAGAAAACTCCAGCAAACGCGATGTTGGAAGGAAAAGCGTGATGCAGCTTGACGGCAAGATCGGCCTAATCACAGGCGGAACCACGGGGATTGGCTTCGAGACGGCGAAGCATGCGTTTAAACAAGGGGCGACGGCGATTGCCATCACTGGCCAGAACGAGGGCAGGCTTGCCAGCGCCAGGGATGCTCTTGCGTTGCTTGGTGATGTTACAGCTATTCGCTGGCGCGCCGATCAGCCTGACGACACCAAGCGTTTGGCTGGCGTGCTTAAGGACAAATATGGTGCTATCGACTTTGTCTTTGCCAACGCTGGCGTTTGCTGGCCAACACCATTCGGCGAAATCGACGCGACAGCCGTGCAAAGCCAGATGATGGTGAACTTCACCGGTCCGCTGCTCCTAGTCCAGGCCTTGGTGCCGATCATGAATAAGGACGGCTCCATTGTGTTGACGACGTCTTGCCTGCATCAGCTCGGCATTCCTGGTTATGCCGTCTATTCAGCGTCTAAAGCCGCACTGCGTTCGCTCGCGCGCACGCTCTCCGCCGAGCTGAAAGATCGGGGCATTCGCGTCAATACGCTGGCACCGGGGCCGTTTGAGACACCGATCCACGGCAAGTTCGGCATGGAACCCGCCCAGCTTCAGGAGGCTAAAGGCTACGTCGCGTCCATGGTGCCTCTCGGCCGCTTTGGCCACACCGAGGAAATCGTCGATGCGGCGGTGTTCTTGGCCTCCAACGGCTCACGCTACATGCTTGGCGAAGAGGTCAGCGTCGATGGCGGTTGGTCCAACCTCTAGCACACCGTTTCCAACCTCAACCAACAATCATCCATCAGGGAGAAACCTCATGCGATCAGTATCCTGGCTTGCCGGCCTGGTTCTTTTATACGGAACTGCCGTGCTCGCAGCGGACGCACCGCCCATCGTCGCGATCGACAGTGCAACACCGACAGACGAGCTTCCGGTCAAGCCGGGCGTCTATGTGGGTCAGACCATCACATTCGCCGATACTCATGACCATGATGGCGAAACGGTGGCTCGTATCGGTGTCTGGGAGGCGGACGTCAGCAAGACTAAGCTGATCGACTATCCCTTCACCGAATATGTGCTGATGATCAGTGGCCATTTGGTCATCACCAATGACGATGGCACAATGCAGGAATTCAGAGCAGGCGACACCTTTGTGATGCCGAAAGGATGGACCGGTATCTGGGATATTCAAGAACGCATGAAGAAGCAGATGGTTCAGATCGGCGATCCGAATGCGAAACCGACGGGAGAGCCGGTCACCGACTAACGTTTCGCTGACGGCGACCGGTCTCTCGTTCATCTGAAAGACCTTCGGTCGCCGAAGGCTTGATAAGACAATGCACCTAAAGAGAACGCTCGTTGCTAAGAATTCTAGGCTGCTCTCATTGTAGCCCGATGTAGCTGAGGTGCATGTGAGGAATATCTTCTTTCCGTCAAGTGATGGAACC
The DNA here is from genome assembly GCA_028285265.1 of Geminicoccaceae bacterium. Taxonomy (GTDB): domain Bacteria; phylum Pseudomonadota; class Alphaproteobacteria; order Geminicoccales; family Geminicoccaceae; genus JANQPX01. The sequence continues at coordinate 176,299 of JANQPX010000002.1, read as the reverse complement.
AAGCCGAAGTCCGTGTTTCATCTGCTTCGGAGTGGACAGCAGACACTGCGCTTGCCCGGCCATGGGCAAATTTTGAGCCTGAACGGTACCAAGAGTAGGTGGCGTCTCCGGTCGGACGGAGCCTGAAGCAGATGCAATGCTTGCCTCTCACTCCGCTTTTGACAGGCGTCTCTCCATTCGCTCGGCCAAGACATCGTTCCCAGAGGCGCGCAGGCCTGAGACTGCCCCTAGGTAGTCGCGTTCCTCACGATTCTGACTAAGCTTCGACTTTGCGATGATCCTCCGGACGCTGATGCGGAACGCAACGATGTTTCCCAGCATCTCCTGCATGAACTCGGCCGGCGCATCAGCCATCCTCCAGGCTTTCTTACCGTTCAATCGGCGCTCATGTTCGCGTGTGAGCAGACCCACCGCGGCACGCTTTGCAGACTCCTCATGTTGAAAGACGATGTCGCCATACACGTGCACGACCTGATAGTTCCATGTCGGAACATGCCGGTGATGTTCAGGTTTGGAAGGATAGAAATTCGGCGAAACGTAGCCGTCATCTCCCCGAAAGATCACCAACACCTCCTGACCATCCTTGATCAATCGATGCATGTCGTTTGCCAATGCGACATGGCCGATCAGGCTAGCATCCTTAGCCTTGCGCAGTGGAACATGATTGGCGATCAGGCCTTCAGCCGACTGGGCCACGATACAGGCTAATGGAGCGGCCTGAATGATCGAGTTGATCTCGTCGGCACTGATTTCCTGAAAGTGCGTTGGAACATACATGTCTTGATCTTCATTTTTCGCCTGGGAGTACACGCAGAGAGTATCGGTATTTGCCCCCTTTGTCTGCATCTCCGCCGGTATGGCAGAAATCGCCAAAGTCACTTTTTGGCACATCACTTCCCCAGCGATTGTGGCAGCTACCGCCCTACCCGCTCACGACAAGCGGTCTTCCGTAACCATGATGGTGATGCGCATGGTCAGTTTCTGGGGCTGAGTGGGTGTTGTGGAAGATGCCCTAGGGGCGGGAGTAGACCCAATCCAACCGCTACGTCCGTATCCCTTTGGTCCCGGCTGAGCCTCCTGCGGATGAACTGGCATCGATCATCCGCAAGAAACCTGCGTCTTTGCGGGTCGAGCTGCGTCTTACAGGTTGGAACGTCAGCAATTGGGAGAAAGACCATGCGTCTGCAACTCGCGTTGAATGTAAGCAACCTTGATGAGGCCGTTCGCTACTACGCAACACTGTTCGACGCCAAGCCTCATAAACGTCGATCTGGCTATGCCAATTTCGCCATCGACCGACCGCCGCTGAAATTGGTACTCTTCGAGAATTCGGAGGCGAGTGAGCGGCTAAATCATCTAGGTGTCGAGGTCTTCGACGGCGCAGAGATTGACGTCGCCGCCAAGCGGCTTTCCGAGGGAGGCATTCTCGATCGAGTGCAGGTAGAGACCGTCTGTTGCCATGCCGCTCAGAGCAAGATTTGGTCGAAGGAGCATCAGGGCTTGAACTGGGAATGGTATCGCATCGTTGACGACAACCCTTCTGTAGCGGCAGCCTCCAATGACGATGTTTGCTGTAATCAGGATATTGGAGCGAAAGAGCCATGCTGCGCCTGAGGTCATAGTCTCGTTGCCTGGCGAAAGTGAGATCGATTCTTCTGTTTGGCCAGCCTTTCTCGAAAGGCTTGAACGCTACGTTGCCGCGCGCGTTCCGTCAGGGCTGCGCGACGACGTCGTCAGTGAGATCCTGCTCAAGTTGGTGCAACACCAAAGAGCACTGGCGGCGGCCCGTGATCCCTTTGCTTGGATCACGCGGGTCGCCGCCAATACGGTGACGGATCATCACCGGCGACGTGCATCAGAGCGGCGTGCGATGATCACCTTTGCATCCGATGCCTCGCTGTCAGATGGCACTGATGGCGTTGAGTCATCCGACGCTGAGGCATCAAAAGATCTCGCCGAGTGCGTGCGACCGTTCATCGAACAACTGCCCGCACTCTATCGTGACGCGCTCATATTGGTTGAGATCAAAGGGCTTAGCCAAAGGGAAGCAGCGTCCGAACGCGGTCTCTCGGTATCAGGCATGAAATCGCGCGTTCAAAGGGCGCGCCGCAAGCTCAAGGAAGCCATTCTCCGATGCTGTGTCGTTCAGCTCGACCAACGAGGCGAGATCATGGCGTATGATCCACGCGGCGTCGCAAGCGCCAAGCGATGCTGCGCCGACGGCACCTGCCCTTAGATCAGTGTCGTCATGTGGTGTTTTGGCACAAACACGAAGTCAGCCTTCTGGCAAAAAGGCGCTGCAGAGCGCATCTTCGGACAAAGGCGGCCCCGTACTGCCGAAGGCCTGTAAGCGCGAGAACCGCCGCAAGTGCTGGCGAGAAATGACCGCCTTTGGCGGATATTGTCCGGCATTTGGCGAGAATTGTCCTGTGCGCCTGAGCTGCAAGCGTTCACTCTAGCCTCATCGCCGATTGCCCAGAGGGTTGAGATGAAACGCTTTTTTCAGGAGTTCGTCGGGAGCACAATATTCAGCTCTGACAGATCAGACTCTCGACTGCGCCGTACTTTGCCCCGGACAGAGTGCTCGGAGGCCCAATCATGACGACAGTAAGCAATGGCACCGTCATGTCTGTCGTTGCATCAGCACTTTCACGCGGATTGACGATATCTGAAGTTCAGAATGCAGCCGGCATCTCGTGCAATGTTTTGATGAACCCCGAGGCTCGTCCTCCTGAAGACGTCATGCCAAAAATTGTCGCGCTGCTCGGCGAACGGTTTCCACAGGTACCGATTACACTGGAGATTGCGCGTGCCGCTCCCTTCTCATTCTTTGGGGGCCTGGCTGACGGTGCCCGATTTGCCGATGACCTCCGAGCCGCAACAATGCTTCTGACAAGTAACTGCACGGTCATATCGGATCAGTTGGAACTGACATTCCACGAAAACCCCTCGGAGGCGAAGATCGTCTCCAACCATCCCATGAACCACATGGATGGTGGCCGTTCAGCGGAAATTGGGTCTGCGCTGATATCACGGCTGTTCTCGGAGTTTCTCGGAATACCTGACTGCTTTGAACGCATCACCTTCTCACATGAGCCTCATTACGATGTGACGCACTATGTCGACTATTTCGGCGTCCCCGTTGATTTCGACGCCAGCGAAATCAGCCTCATCATCAGGCCGGGAAAGCTGGACGAGCAGATCAAGCAAGCAAACGTCGATCTCTTTAACTACGTTCAGACTCACTTGTCGGGCATCAAAAAACAAATTGAAGCTGCCAAAGAGCCGAAGGAGCTAAAGGCGCTTAGAAAGGCAGCTGCAGAGAATGCACAGTCCGGGGTTTTTAATGCAGCCAGCGTAGCCGCTGCCGCCAATATGAGTGTTCGCACCGCGCAGCGAATTGCCTCGGAACACGGAACGACCGTTCAAGGTCTGATCGATCGAGTCCGCGAGCATCGAGCGACGGAGCTTCTTCGCGACAACCGCAATGACATCGGCTCGATCGCATTCCTCCTTGGCTACTCAGATGAACGGGCGTTTCGAAGGGCGTTTCAACGATGGACGGAGAAAACGCCCTCCGATTACCGAAAACAGCTCAACAAACAGATCGAATAGGTCCTGGGAAGCATCCGCGATCATCTCCTTGGGATGATCTGAGACCCCCAATCACACACAACCAGGCAAAGTCTCACCGATGCGCTGCAGCGGCTGATCCTTTGCGTCCTGAATTCACGCGAACCGCAACCAAAGGAGAAACAACGATGAAAGCACTTTCACAACTGGCGACCACGATGTTTGGACTTTTAGCTGGAGGCATGATCCTGATCGCAGCAGGGCTTGTACCCTACTGGCGCTCACTGGACCCAGCAGAGTTCACGCAAGCATTTGGTGCCAGCCTGCCCACAGTGGGCGGAACAATGATCGTCCTGACGATCCTAGGAACAGGCTTAATGGTTTTGGCGGCCGGGCTCTCTCTTTGGAAGAAGCTTCCGGACCGGATTTGGCTCGCTGGTGGTGCCGCAGCCACACTCATTATGCTTGTGACTGTTCCAATCTATTTCGGCTCTGCCAACGCGCTTCTTGCTGGTGGAACTCTAGACGCCAACGCTATCACCGCCGAACTCGCAACGTGGCAACAGATGCATTGGTTCCGGACCGTTGTCGGATTGCTCGGCCTCTTCTGCGCGGTCCGCGCCGGATATACCGGCATTCCAAGTAGCAAATGAGGAGGCGGAATCGTGCTACGTCTACAAGGCATCAATGCCATCATCGCCTTAGTTATATTCTTCGTCGTGTTGCATCTCGCCTTCGTACCGGAGCAACACGTCGTCAGGACCACCATGTCAACGCTTCTGGGCGGTATCGGCTTCTTGCTGATGACCTGCTCGGTGGTGTTGGCGACGCGGTTGGAAGTCTTTGAAGACATGTTTGGTGGGCTGGATCGGATGTATCAGGTCCACCGCGTGGCGGGTACGTTCACGGCAGTTTTCGCCCTAGTGCATTTCTTCAGCATCCCGAAAGAGCTGCCAGCTGGCGTCGACCCGCTCTTGAATTCAACCTTCCCATCGGCGCAGATCGGTATGGCCTCGATGGTCCTGCTGGTGATCGGTCTCTTCGTCGCTCTGAACAGGAAGATCAGCTACTCCCGCTGGCGGAATCCGCACAAGGTCATGGCGTTGGTTTACATTCTGGTCATCGGGCACTTCGTGAATGCGCCTGGCATCTTTTTTGAGCGCTTCAGCGCATCCGGCATTCTGTTGATCGTCGCCGCGCTGATGGGCACAATCGCACTCATTTACACGATGTTCGGCATGAACAAGCGCACGGCCATGCGCTTCACCATCGAGGCGGTGAACTCTCTGGAAAGGGCGACTGAGGTCGTGCTGAAACCGGTTGGTGACATGCTGACGTTCAAACCTGGTCAATTCGCCTTTGTCGAAATCCAGGGTAAAGAATGGTCGGAACCTCATCCGTTCACCATCTCCAGCGCGCCAGGCGAGGACCGTTTGCGGTTCACCATGAAGGTCCTTGGCGATTGGACCAGAAAAGTTCGCGAAGACTTGCAGCCGGGTGGCAAAGTCATTGTCCGCGGTCCCTACGGGCGGTTCGATGCATCGAAAGCCGAATGCAGAAAGCAAGTCTGGATTGCAGGCGGTATTGGTCTGACACCTTTCCTGTCAAAACTCCGGGCAATGGAAGAAAGCGACGACCGGGAAATCCACTTCGCTTATGCTGCGCGGAGTAGAGAGGAGGCTATCTTTCTTGACGAGCTGAAATCTCTCGCCACCGATCTTGGCAACGTAACCCTCTATCCTCTGTTTTCCGACGAAGGTGATTTTGCTCGTATCGATAAAGTGAAGGAGAGATTGCCTGGTCAACTCACGGAGTATGAGTATTTCATTTGTGGGCCGAAGCCGATGGTTGATGGGCTCATGAGCGACCTCAAGAAAGAAGGCATAAAACGTAGGCGCATTCATGTCGAAGCGTTCGAATTCAGGTAATCATGCTGAAGCGGTCATTGGGGTAAAATCTACGATGACCGCTTCGCCCACATTTCTGACTCTAACGCGCGCAGGTCTTGAGGCAGAAGTTGGTACTCCCTAGTCATGAGGCTTCTTGCAGAAATGCGCTCGAGAGCGGACACTTCGGGGGCTGGGCCCGCCAAAGAGGCAGCTCTCGGGCCGACAGCGGACATTGCGCAGGCTGCGTTAGGGGCAGATCTTGACCCACAGGAGACCGTAAATAGGCCGATTGAGGAACGAGTAAGGTAAAAATTCCCAAACACAAGAGCGGGTTGTGTGGGATTTCTAGCTATCTCGTGCATTTTCGACGTTTTGATTCTATAAAAGTGAGAGGTGGATGGTCCCAGATCTCGGAGACTGTAATGTGGAACTTATATCGCGATAACAACCTGGCCCGTTGTGCTGACTTCGGTGTGCCAGAGCACAGCTTCCATCAGTTCATTCTGATTTCCTCACCGATTGTTAGAAGCCGCCGAACTCTATGAATGAATTTTGGATAATCTCAAAAGGGCAAGTCAAGATATCAACGGAGTAGTGACTGGAGACATTCTATTAACGTTGAAGTCATATTGATGCGTGAGCTAATTGGCACAACTCATCAGGAAACCATTCTTCGCTTCGACAGCTGTTGGTGTGTTTAATGAAAAAGTAATTGGCCAGGATGGGCAGGTCGATTAGCAAAATGGGTCGACATGAATGAAAGAACGGCATTGGATCAGCCTCATAGCCAGTATTCGACACGGACAAAGCGTTCTTATTCTTGGGCCGGAAATTCCCGTAGCGTTTTTGACAACAACGTCCGCCGATCAGGAAAACGAAAATCTGGCGGAAGTTTTGACAGCCGAGCTCACTTCTGAGCTTGAAGATGACGGTCATCAAGTGGCGGGTAAGACTTTGGCGGCGGTCGCCCAGCAGTATGAAGATGCCGAAGGCTTCGGCCCGAACGCGCTTCGGGCACTTACACAACGACTATATCGCTCGACACATTACACTCCATCAAGTGTGCACGCCCGCATTGCATCGCTTCCCTTTGGCCTGATTTTGACGACTTGCCAGGATGATCTGCTAGTTCGTGCGCTTGTAGACCATGGAAAAGAACCCATCGTTCAACGCTACCATCTGCGTGGAGATAAGCGCGACAATCCTGAGTTTATACTGCCAAATTCGCCCGATAATCCCTTAGTGTATCATGTTTTTGGCGACGCCAATGAACCAGGATCTCTAGTTTTAAGCGAAAATGACTTGTTGGACTTCTTAGTCGCAATCGTTTCCGAGCGACCACCTCTACCCAACAGTCTCCTTCGTGCGCTTAAGCGTGGAGGACAGAATCTCCTCTTTGTTGGGTTCGGAATCAAACATTGGTATCTGAGAGTACTACTAAAGGTACTCGTTCGTAGTCTTGAGTTGCATCGCACAAGCAGTTCGGTAGCAACCGAACCTCTTCGCGGCTTGTCAGAGTCTGATCGCCAGCAAACCATTCTATTCTATGAACGAGGAACTCGCATTGAAATCGAAGACGCTGAGATTGGTGCGTTTCTGACCGAGTTGGACCGACGTATTGAGGCCGAAGGTGGTGTGCTTGAGAGAAGTGCTCCCCTCGGGCCGTGTCCGCGTGTCTTTATCAGCTATGCTCGTGAGGATAACAGCCTCGCGGCTAGAGTCTTCGACACACTACAGAAGGCCGACTTCAATCCCTGGCTAGATAAGGAGTCGTTAAGTGGCGGAGATTTGTGGAACGACCGCATAAGCGATGAACTCGACGCCGCAGATTTTGCGCTTGTACTTTATACGTCAGCGCTTTGTAGGAAGACGGACAGCTACGTCAATAGAGAAATCATGATTGCTCGACAGCGTTCTCTTCAGATTCGTGGGCCATTTCTTATTCCACTTCGTACAGAGGAGATTCAAGATGAACATCGCATCGCTGAACTAGGTGAGTTCCACGAAATGCAGCTGAGGCTCGATCATTTCGATGACGACATGGCCAAAGTGATCTCTTCAATGCGTCGCGACTTTCAGCGCAGACAAAGATAAAGATGGTGACCAGCCATGACCGATCATCGAAGCCGCTTTCCCGGAGCACAGCCATTTGCAGACGACGACCTTTCACAAAAGGTCTTCTTCGGACGAGACGACGCTTCAAAGGGTCTCACTGACAAGATTCTGACGAATCGTTTGGTCGTAGTCTATGGGAGATCCGGCCTTGGCAAAACGTCGCTGTTGAAAGCTGGCGTAGCACCGCGACTTCGAGCGGAACATCACTTGCCACTTTTTGTGCGTGTCAACGATGTACAAACGGAAGTACTCCAATCAACTATAGAAGATGTGGCTACAGAGGCAAAACGACAACAGATCGAGTACTCGCCTGGACTAGTTGATTCTTTATGGAGCTTCTTTAAAACAGCCGAGTTTTGGCGTGATGATTTTCTGATGACGCCGATTTTAATTCTCGATCAGTTCGAGGAACTGTTTACGCTACAAAGCACAGAGATGAGAACACATTTCCTTGATCAGTTGAGTCACCTAATCCGAGGCGTCCGTCCTCCATGGCTTGCTTCATCATCAGCAGAAGACCTGAGCGTACGCCCGCCGGCGGTTCATGTAGTGCTATCTCTGAGGGAAGATTTTTTGGGGCTTCTTGAGGAGGGAGCCGACCACATTCCACAAATCCTCGACGTTCGCTACCGCTTGGTTCCACTTGATTTTCAGGCCGCGCAGCAGGCAATTGTTGGTCCACTAGGGGTTGATGACATCGGTCTTGAAACCAAGCCCTTCTCTCTGGAGGACGACGCGGTCAACTCAATATTGGACTATCTATCGCAACGAAGAACAAATGCAGTGTCTGACACTAAGGCGTACATTGAGCCATTTCATCTACAGTTGATTTGCAGGCGGATCGAGCAGATTGCGGCTGCTCAACAGCAGTCATCGAATTCCAGCCTACCAGTATCAATGGAGGAAATTGGAGGAGAAGTCGCGCTCGCAGCAACACTCAAAGACTTTTATCACGATACTATAAGCACTTTACCGGGCAGTGGCCAACGTCGAGCGTGCCGCCGCTTGTGTGAAGATTATTTGATTAGTCCGGAAGGACGGCGTTTAAGCTTGGAGGAAAATGAAATCCGCCGTCAGCTCAGTATGACGAAAGAAGAACTCGCTAATCTCGTCGGCAGCCGATTGCTGCGCTCCGACAATCGATCGGATAGCACATACTATGAGCTCAGTCATGACGCGCTTATTGAGCCCATTCTATCTACGAAGAGAAAAAAGAACTTTTTGCTCGGATGGTCTGGAATAATTCTCGGCGTACTTTCTTCTGTATTTCTGATATTTTTAGCGATAGGATCAGCTGTTGCTTTGATTGAAATCTATAAAAACAAATTTCCTTCAAGTGAGGAAGTATTAGGTTTTAGTATTTTAATTGTTTTTATGCTGTTATTTGCAATAATACCTATAAGCTTAATTAAAATTGGCGGTCGATCTGTGTTACGATATCGCCAATTTGATAGAAACGATAGAATAGATATCGTATACAAACCACCTAGCCAACTCGATTTTCTTATAGGGTTATTTATCTTGATATTTGGAATTACCATCACCATGATGGGATTGCTTACGTTGGGAGTTCTTATTTTTATTATTCTTGCGTCCAAATATTACGATATGTTTGAGCTCGCAAAACAAGTGGATTTAGCTGAATACGTGGAGAATCTGAATTTTTTTGGATTTGGTGTTGATACAATCGTTTATTTCGTTGCTTCAGCTGCAGCATTTGTAACAGGTATGAGGCTTATTCGCTGGGCCATTTATCAAATGACTGGCTATCGCAACAGCAGAAGTCTTAAATCGCTAAAAAACTCGCCAGAGAAGAGAACGGCATTTTCTTTGTTGGCGAAGATTCTTTTGGGGATAATACTTTCAGTTTCAACTATCTTGTTATTCACTATTAATTTATTGACTGCAAGATGCTATTTTATTTCAGCAGGCTCACTGCCGGGATGGATTCCGCAACAATGGTTCAGTTTTTTGATCACCGACTGCATCAATTGGGAGCAAGCGGACGCCGTTGGTGAATTAGTCATAGGATTGCCGCTCTCCATTTCGCTGCTCGTTGTAACAGTACGCGCACTGCGTGAGGCTTTTGCGGCAATAGGAAACCGAAGTTTGCGTGCCCTGTAGTGGCATATCGGATTGAACGGATCGGCTCCGACGTATGTCCTATGACAACAGTGGCCAGACCCCAAGGGCTGTGAGGTGTTGTTTTAGTCAGAAAATGCGCAGCATGCGCAGGTCTCGATTGGGCGATGGAGTAACGGCCTTTTTTCAACAAAGAGTTGAGCTTGGCTCGCTTGGCGAGGTTCGATATGTCAGTATCGATAGCATATTGTTCGGATAGATTATCAATGTGTAGGAATAAGTTCGGAAAGGCGGGTTATGGCACTTCCTGGTCATGCGGCTTCAGGCAGAAATGCGCCCCAAAGCAGCCATTCTGAATGATTTTCTGGCGTAGCGGCAGCTTGGTGGCGCATAGCCGACGGTTGGCCGGGAGAGCTAGATGCCGGAATTGCCCCTGGCCGTGTCAAAAGACCGTTTTTCAGATTTCAACTAGAATAATTTTCTATAGCTGGACAGCAAGAGGCTCAATCAGCTGCCGAATTTAACCATTTGAGCCCCATTCTATCTGAAGTCCGGGGACGATTCGCCCACCTGTAGAATGAGTTTCTATTCGGCTTTTCCGATATTTTCTTTTCGCACAGCCAAGACCCATTCGCGACTCAGAACGCGGCCGGAAAGAGTCTGATGCGGCGATACGGCGAATGACAGCTCGAAGCAGAATGTAGGAGCAGATCACATGGGCGCCGTCTCCTGCCATTCGATTTTCCGAATTGCGTCTAAAATAAACCGACCCAAAGGAGAGTTCGCTGTCTTTTGCGTCCAGACCATTTCACTTTCCCAGCTCGGTAAATCCAATGGTGGCATTAAAATCTTGCATCCGGCACGTTTTGCGATTGGCGCGAGCGATTTGGGGACCGTCGCGATGAGGTCAGAATTCGCAACGACATCGGGCATCAAGGTAAACTGTGCACATGTCATGACGACACGCCGCGACATTCCTATTCGCTTGAGAGCACGATCGACCGCGCCAGTGTCGTCCTTGTTGAGGGTCATCAAGGCGTGTCCAGAGTGAACGAATGCATCCAATGTCAGGGTATCATCGATCTCGGGGTGATCACTGCGTGCAATGCAGACAAAGCTGTCCGGCATGACCACCTTGCGATGGAATCGGGCAGGCAGGGTGCCGAATGTGCCAATGGCCAGCATCACGGCCTCGGAATCCAGGTTTGCTACCAGTTCCCTTTTGTCTAACGGCAGAAAACTGAAACTCAGCTTAGGTGCGAACTCAGCCGAGAACGCAAGCAGCAAGGGCGCCAGCCTTAGAACCGCAAGGTCAGAGACCGCAAGGGTGACCTGATCTTCGGCTTGTGTCGGATCAAATTGAGGTGGTTCAAGCATCTCGATCACGATTGCCAACGCTTTGGAGACTTGCGGCGCGAGTTCTTGGGCGCGTTGGGAGGGCGCCATTCCATCGGGGCCCCTTGTGAACAAGGGGTCGTCGAACTGTGCACGTAGCCTGTTGAGCGCGTTGCTCATCGATGGTTGCGCCAAACCTATCCGGGCGCCGGCGCGGCCGACATGGCGTTCCCTAAACAACGCATCAAACGCCTTCAGCAGGTTCAGATCGAGGGTCTTTACATTCATCATTTCAATTTATCGAATTTTGAAAATCCATTTCAATGATTAAATTGCTGGGTCTAATCTGTTGTTCAAAGTCCCAAGCCACCCACGACGCGCCGAGACGGTGCAGGATATCGCAAATCGACACAAAACAGCGGAGCGCACATGAATGATCAAATTTCTTGAAGCTGCCCTACACGGCAAACAGGTGGTCATCGTCGGCGGCAGCAGCGGCATGGGAAAGGCCACGGCAAAACTGGCGACCGGCCTCGGTGCAGAAGTCACCATCGCCAGCAGAAGCGACGCCAAGCTTAAGGCCGCAGCCAATGAGATCGGTGGCGCTTTGACCATCACGCAGCTCGATACGACGGATGAAGCAGCTGTCAAAACTTGGGCGATTGGACTTCGCGCTGTTGATCATTTGGTCATTTCGGCGTCAGGCGTCGCACGTGGCGCATTTGTCGATCTACCTACAGAAGACCTGCGCACAATGTTTGAGGCCAAGTTTGTTGGACCATACGTGACCGCGCGAGAAGTCCTGCCCAAATTGACGAATGGTGGTTCCATCACGTTCTTCTCAGGTGTCCTGAGCCGCCGCCCATCGGTGGGTACAACTGGCCTCGCGGCCGTAAACTCGGCCGTGGAGACCCTGACGAAAGCTCTGGCGCTGGAACTGGGTAGCAAAGCACGGGTGAACTGCATAAGCCCGGGTCTGGTCGCGACGGAGGCTTATGCCGGCATGCCTGACGATGCCAGAGAAGGCATGTATGCCCAAGTTGGCGGGACTCTCCCAGTAGGCCGAATTGGGCAACCGGAGGATATTGCGCAAACGGTCATCTTCGCCATGACCAATCATTACCTGACAGGTACGGTGCTCGACATCGATGGCGGTCATTTGGTGCGCGCTTGATCCGAAAGCGAGCTGCTGATCACCTGCCCAGTCAAAAACTTGTGCTGCATCGTCCAGAAGAACTCTATGGATTGGAATGCTACCGCCCTTCGGTGAATGGCTGGTTTGCCAGCTTTCTTGTCGCTAAAGCACATTCGTCTTGCCCTTTCGGACACAACACTCTGGCAGGGAATTGGCTTGTGCAGGTGCTATCCCCCGAGATTTCAGGGAGAGGGAGCACCGAGATCAGGGTAGGCGAGCTTATGAGATTGCCATCGAGTAGCCACGACGTACTTGCACTTGTAGGCAATGTATTCTGTTGGTGGTCCTGCCGTACAACACTTTCCTTCTGCTGCTCAGCTTACGAACCTCGACGCTGGCTGGCCGCTTGCGGTGCCCTTGCCAACGGTTTCGCTTATGTCTCTAGCTTGACACCAATGTGTACGCAAAAGATGATATTCAGAATAACAAAAGACGATATCCAAAAGCACAAATCACTCTTAATCGGGGAGGAAATAATGCGTCCAAAATCCGTTTTTTGTAAGCGACCTCCGCAGGCAGTGCTGGGAGGTCTCTTGGCCTCAACCGCTCTTTTCCTTGCTGGAGCCGTGTTCGCTCAGGAGAGCAAGACCGGGATCGACCCCGAGACATGGACTCCCGACTATGTGATGAGCATTGCAGGCACGGAGGATCCGAACACGGCCGAGGAATGCTCGCAGATCACGCCACTCGATCATGAGGGCAAGGTCTCCTATTGGTTCTACGGCACCACCGAAGCCCATCCGCAGATCGAGCGCGATATGGAGAAGGCTTTCTTCGACGCGTTCGCCGAGACCTATCCGAACATCGAGCTCGACGCGCAGAACATCAATTACAACGACCTGCTCAACAAACTGCGCACGGCAGCACTTGGCAACGCGGCACCTACGGTGGCGCGGCTTCCGATTCTCTGGGGGGCGGAGTTCGCCTCAAAAGGGCAGCTCTCCGAGTTGAAGCCGGAAGACGTTGGGTACGCCACCAGCGATTTCTGGCCCGGTGCCATGAAGTCGGTCACCCTGAATGGCAAGACCTGGGGGGTTCCGACCAACAACGAAACCATGGCCTTCATCTGGAACGCCAGCATCTTCGAAGAGGCCGGGCTGGATCCGGAGAAGGCACCGGAGACCTGGGACGACGTCGTCGCCTATTCGAAGCAGATCAAGGACAACACGGGCAAGAACGGCTACGGGCTCGTAGCAAGGGTCAACGCCGGCAACACGCCTTTCCGCTTCATGCCGATGATGTGGGGCGAAGGTGGAGGCGCATTGGATGAGGCCGATCCCGAGCCGACGCTCGAGGCGATACAGATCAACACACCGGGTGCCCGCAAAGCGGTGCAGAACTACTACGACATGTATGTGCGGGATAAATCGGTTCCCATTTCGGCCCTGACCAACACACAGAACGAAAACCAGGATCCGTTCATCGCCAACGAATTGGCGATGGTGATCGCGCATCCAAGCGAATACGGCGCCATGCTCGACCGTGCTAATGCTGCGACAGGTAGTGAAAAGGAAGCGGCGATGAAGGTCGTCGAGAGCATGCGCTACGGCAAGATCCCGCGCGGCGACGCCCGGCGGGCCGTGGTGTTCGGTGGCGGCAACGTGCACCTGATGCATCCAGACGTCGTTCAGGGAGATGTGGACCGGGATGCGGCGCTGGCACTGATCTGCTTCATGACCGGTCCGGAATGGTCCACGAAGCTGCACTGGACGGGCTCCAATCCAGGGAATACGCGCGGCTTCAAGACCACAGCGATGAAAGAGCGGCTCGACACCATCAAGTTCCTCGATGTGTCGACCTCGATGCTGCCAAGCGGCATTCCGTTCCCTGTCGTGGCGGAAAGCACCGAGATCATGAACATCATCATTCCGGAAATGCTACAGAACGTGATGACCGAGACGATGACCGTCGAAGAGGCGACGGCCGACGCCGAAGCGCGCATCCAGAGCCTTCTCGACGGCATCTGATCATATGTGTTGGCGCCTGGCTTTTCACCGGCCGGGCGCCCATCGTTCCCGGGGAAACAGCGCTTGAGCGACTCCATCTCGGTCAGGCAGGAGATTGAGCAAGGTCGGCCATCGCGCGGTAGCCGGTCCAGCCTGTTCGGCCGGATCTGGCAAGGCCGATGGGACTACCTGTACATCGCTCCGGCGCTGATCGTCATGCTCCTCGTGATTGCCTATCCGATCTATTACACCTTTGTGCTTTCGTTCTACAAAACGCCGCCGAGCCTTGCGATGTCCGAAAAAATCTTCGTTGGCATCGACAACTATGTGAGGCTTCTCAAGTCCAACAGCTTTCACAAGGTGACCGTCAACACCGTCGTCTGGACTTTTTGGTCAACGTTCTTCTCGATCATTCTAGGCTTTGGTGCGGCACTCGTCCTCAATCGGGAATTCATCGGCCGCGGTCTCGTCCGGGGTCTTCTGCTGGTACCCTTCGTCATCAGCGCAGTTGCGGCTTCCTATGTCTGGCGCTGGATCTATCACAGCGACCTGGGCATTCTCGGGTCTATCCTCATTCAACTGGGTCTGACCGACGAGAAACTCAATCTTCTCGACAATGTCGACTGGGTGCTGCCGGCCCTTATCGTGGTGAACGTCTGGAAAGAATTTCCTTTCGCTATGATCATGATTTTGGCCGGCCTGCAAACGGTACCCGAGCAACTCCTGCGCGCGGCTCGGGTCGACGGCGCCAGCCCATTCAACCAGTTCCTCCATGTGACGCTGCCGCATCTCAAGGGCGTGCTGATCATAACCCTGCTCTTGCTCCTGGTCGCGAACCTCAATCACTTCACGATTCCTTGGATCATGACCGGCGGCGGACCTGTCGGGGCGAGCGACATCTGGATCACCCAGATTTATCAGATCGCGTTTGGGCGGATCCGCTTTGGCATCGCGTCTGCCTATTCGGTGATCCTATTCATCGTGATGGTGGTGCTGGGCTATTTTTACGTACGCGCGCTGACCGGCGGCGACGAGAAAAGGCGAGCGTCATGAGCAGGCGGAGCATCGGTGGCTGGAGCTTGACGGGCTGGATCTTTCTCTTCCTGCTCCTCTTGTTCTCGGTCTTGCCCATGCTCTGGATGTTGATCACGTCAGTGAAGAGCCAGTTTGCCGCGGTCCAGTATCCGCCAGAGTTGATCCCCAGGAATCCGTCGTTCGAGCAATATCGGCGCCTGCTCTCACCGACGAGCGAGATCGGCACACAGTTCCTTCGCTATCTCTGGAATTCCATTTTCGTCTCGACCCTGACGACCGTGTTCGGCGTCGCGGTTGCTGTGCCGGCGGCTTATGCTTTCTCGCGCTTTCGCTTCCCCGGGCGCAACGCGCTCTTCTTTTCGGTCCTGTTTCGCAACATGTTCCCGGCGGTCGTTTTCCTGATGCCGCTTTTTATCATGATGCGCTGGATGGGGTTGGTGAACACCCATAGCTCCCTGATCATCACCTATCTCACCTTCGGATTGCCGCTTTCGATCTGGTTGCTCAAAGGATTCTACGACAACATCCCCTTGGAACTCGAACAGGCCGCCCGAATCGACGGCTGCACACGCTTCCAGGCATTTCTCCTGGTAGTCATGCCGCTTTCCGCACCGGGCATCATCGCGACGGCAATCTACTCCTTCATCACCGCGTGGAACGAATATGTCTATGCGCTCACCTTCCTCAACAGCGACGAGAAACTGACGCTGCCGGTCGGGCTGCAGCGCTTCTTCGCCGAATTCGTCACGAACTGGCCGGGGCTGATGGCCGCTTCCTTCATCATGAGTGTGCCCGTCGTCGTAATGTTCTTGGTTCTGCAGAAATACTTCGTTCGTGCCCTGACGGAGGGTGCTGTCAAGGCGTGATCGGCGACGACGCCGATCGGGAAAATTGGAAGGTCAGGTGGCAGAAGTCGAACTGAACAAGGTCGTGAAATCCTACGGCAGCGTCGAGGCGGTCAAAAGCGTCTCGCTTACGGTCGGTGACGGCGAATTCGTCGCCCTGGTCGGACCGTCCGGCTGCGGCAAGACGACGACGCTCAACCTGATCGCGGGCCTGCTCGACCTCACCGCAGGGGACATCAAGGTGGGCGGGAACACCGTCAACGACCTCGATCCGAAGGATCGCGACATCGCCATGGTCTTCCAGAATTACGCCCTCTATCCCAACAAGACCGTGCGCAACAACCTCGCCTTCCCGTTGAAGATGCGGAAGGTCGCACGGGGCGAGATCGCGCCTAAGGTCGACGAAGCGGCACGGCTTCTCGACATCACCCATCTCCTCGACCGCTATCCACGCGAACTGTCTGGCGGGCAGCAGCAGCGGGTCGCGCTTGGGCGCGCCCTCGTTCGCGACCCGCAGGTCTTTTTAATGGACGAGCCCTTATCGAACCTGGATGCGAAGCTGCGGGTCCAGATGCGCGCGGAGCTCAAACGTTTTCATTCGGATCTGAACGCCACCGTCATCTACGTCACCCATGACCAGCTCGAAGCGATGACCATGGCCGACAAGATGGCGGTCATGAGCGGCGGGGTGCTCCAGCAGTACGACGCCCCGGAGCGGATCTTTCGGGAGCCCGCAAACCTGTTCGTTGCCGGGTTCGTGGGCAGTCCTGCGATGAACCTCCTTTCCGCCAAGCTCGTCGAGCGCGCCGGCAACATGTTCGCCGCAGCGGACGGCTGGGAGCTGGGTCTTTCGAAAGGCAATGCCGAACGCGCCCGGACTGCCACGACGGATGGCATCGTTCTCGGTGCCCGGCACAGCAGCCTCATCCTGCACGACGAGGAAAAGGCGGGCAGTGTTCCCGCCAAGGTCTACACGGTCGAACCGACCGGCGACCTGACCTATGCGCATCTAGAACTGGGCGGCGAGACCCTGGTGATCAGCACCGACCCGCAGCGTCGCATACGTGCCGACCAGACGGTATGGATCGAATTTGACCAGGATCGCCTGCACGTGTTTGACGCTGTGACCGAAAAGAGGATCCCGCCGACCTAACCTGCCCGGTAGGGCAGGCACGGCATGGCTGGAATGGGAGGGGGATGGCATGAAGATCACGGATGTAAAATGTGCGGTCATCGGTGACAACCCGATCGTCCGCATCATCACCGACGAGGGCATCTCGGGCTATGGCGAAGGGGAGTATTTCAAGCCCTTCCTCAAGCCGTTCGTTCTCCATTTCAAGGACGCCATCATCGGCGAAGATCCTACAGATGTGGAACGCGTGATGATGCGCATCAGAAAGCGGGGCGCGTTCAAGCCCTGGGGTGCGGCCATCAGTATGATCGAGCATGCACTCTGGGACATTGCCGGCAAGGCCGCAGGCGTGCCGGTCTACAAACTGCTCGGCGGCAAAGTGCGGGACGAGGTCAGGGTCTATAACGGTGCCGTTCGTACCGAGATGACGAGCACCGAGCCGGAGGATTACGCCGACGCGGTCAGGCAGATGAAAGCGCTGCCGCACGGCTTTTCCTTCGTGAAGATGGGGGTGGCGTTCCACAGTCCCATGAAGGACCAGGTCCCGGGTTTCCACTACGGCGAGACCCAAAAGCCAAACCCGTTCCACGGTTTCAACACCAGCGGTCTCATGACCGAGCGCGGCATGGCGCATCTGATCGATTGCGTCGCGGCTATGAAGGAGGTTCTGGGCGACGAGATCGGTCTCGCCCTCGATTGCGGCCCGGGCTTCACACCGATCGATGCGCTGAAGTTCGCAAGAGCCATGGAGCCGTTCAACCTCATGTGGCTCGAGGACATGATCACCGGTGACTACACGCCATATGTGAACGCCGACGTCTACCGCGACGTGACCCACGCCACGACGACGCCCATTCACACGGGCGAGCAGATCTATCTGCGTCAGAACTTCAAGGCGCTGATCGAAGGTCATGCCGTCAACATCATCGGACCTGATCCCTGCGACGTCGGAGGTCTTGCCGAGATCAAGTGGATTGCGGAATATGCCGATCTGCACGGCATCATGATGGCACCGCACGGGACCGGAAACGGCCTGCTCGGGCTCGCAGCGCTGGTTCAAGTCTCGGCGACCATGCCGCTCAACTACATCGCGTTCGAACTACCGACCGGGCGCCCGGATTGGTGGTTCGACATCGTCGACGGTTTGCCGGACCCGTTAGTGAGCGACGGCATGGTCAAGGTATGGGACCGTCCCGGCATGGGCGTGGAGCTGAACCAGGAGCGCACCCAGCCCTACCTTAAGGACGAAGACAGGGATTTCTTCGCATGACCCATACCCCGGACATCACCCGGCCTAAGCCAGAATTGATCGAAGCGCTCCGGGGAATCGGGGCGGCAACTGCCAGCGCTGAGTTGCATCGCATCGGCATCCGCAACACCCATATTGAAGGCGTCAACAGCTGGACCCCTGGCCATTCGATCGTCGGACCTGCGATCACCTTGCAGTTCATGCCGATCCGCGAGGATGTCTATCAGGACGACGAGTATGGCGACCCTGAAGCCCAGCTGCACCGCCATGCGCTCTATCATTGCAGAGCTGGCGACGTGGTCGTAGTCGATGCGCGCGGCAAGATGGACAGCGGCGTCTTCGGCGAGATGATGATGACCTACCTAAAGGGTCGCGGCGGGGCCGGTGTGATCATTGACGGATGCCTGCGCGACTGGCCGAACATCCAGAAGATCGACATCGGCTGCTGGATCAAGGGCCTCACACCGAACTATCACACGCAGCGCAGCATCTTTCCCCATGGGGTCAACGTGCCGATTGCTTGCGGGAATTGCTACGTCGCACCCGGCGACATCATCATCGCGGATGACGACGGTGCGGTGGTGGTGCCGATCGGTTACGTCGACAAGCTGCTGCACCGCGCCAAAGCGCATGTTGAATGGGAGGAATTCTCACGTCTTCGCCTGAGCGAAGGCGGCGATCTCCGGCGCTACTATCCTTTGTCCGACGAGGCTCGTGACGAATATGAGGCCTGGAAGTCTCGAGAAGGAAAATGAACGCGCCACCGACCCCGCTTTCAACGCAGGACTGAAGATGAGGGGAAACACGCCTTGAAAATCGTCGATCTCAAATGCGCGTTGATCGCGGGAAGCCCGGTCATCCGTGTTGTCACTGATGAGGGCGTCGACGGCTGGAGCCAGATCGAAACGCCGAAGCCCTATCTGCAACCGATCGTCCTGCAACTCAAAGACTGGATCGTCGGTCAGGACCCGCGCGATGTCGAGCGCGTGATGCGACGCATTCGGGTTCGCGGCGGCTTCAAGCCGTTCGGCTCGGCGGTCAGCGCCATTGAGCAGGCGTTGTGGGACATCGCCGGCAAGGCGCTCAATGCTCCCGTCTATCGGCTGCTGGGCGGCAAGGTCCGGGACGAGGTGCGCACCTATCGGACGCTCTATCATCACGAGATGGGCGTCGGGCATACACCGGACGACTATGCGACCTGGGCCGAATACGGAAAGTCCCTGCCCGGCGGCTTCAAGATGTTCAAGCTTCCGTCCGCTTTCCATTCGTCCATGGTCAGGGATTTTCGCGACTTCCATGTTGGAGACGTGCACACGGATGCGCCGTATCCCTATCCGCACAAGGGCGTCGTCACCGAGGACGGTATGCGCCATCTCGTCGACTGCGTGACCGCGGCAAAAGAGACACTCGGCAGCGCCTTTGGCCTCGCGGTCGATGCCGGGCCCGGGTTTCTGCCCCAAGACGCCCTGAAATTCGCCCGGGCGATCGAGCCGCTCCATCTGATGTGGATTGAGGACATGATCACCGGGGATTACTCGCCCTTCGTGAACCACGACGTTTATCGAGATGTCACCCGTGCCACGACGACCCCGATTCACACGGGCGAGCAGATCTACCTTCGGCAGAATTTCAAGCATCTGATCGAGATGCATGCTGTCAATGTGATCGGCCCAGATCCGTGCGATGTCGGGGGGCTTGCAGAGATGAAATGGGTGGCCGAACATGCCGACCTTCACGGCATCACGATCGCACCGCACGGCACGGCCAACGGTATCCTAGGCCTCGCGGCTCTCATTCAGGTCTGTGCGACCTTGCCCGACAACTTCATCGCGTTCGAATATCCAGCGCGTTTCGAGCCGTTCTGGTACGACATCACGGAAGGCTTCGAAGGCTTCCCGGTCAAGGACGGCATGGTCGAAGTCCCGGACCGCCCAGGCCTCGGTTTGAACTTCGTCGAAAAGGCGGCGAAACGGTACCTCTCAGAGGGAGATTCTGGTTTTTTTGACTAGTGCGCTTGAGTTCGAGGCTGAACGGCCTGCGCTTACTTCCTCCAGCAGTGTCGATGGTTTCGGGAGTTTGTTAGGCTGGCTCATGTTCGATGAGCGACACGCCCTTCCGTTCTGCCATAAGTTGCGACAAGGAGATCAATAGCCAATCCAGATTGGCCGACCTATCAGGACTGTGCTGCGCTTAAGCAGATGACGTTCGTGTTAGCGACGGCGCATCTTGATCATGACCCCGGAAACAATCGGCCTAGCAATATGAAGGCGCTTTGTCAGCGATGTCATCTCCGTCATGACCGCAAGGAACACCGCCGCCGTGCCCGGATTACGGTTCTCAAGCGACGCGCACTTGGTGATCTACTCAACGGGCCTTATCCGGATTGACCCAACTTCCACAATCCTATCCCGAAGGTATGAGGAGCCTCCCTGAAATTCTCCCTCATCTCGAGGCCCGGCATTAGCCGGGCTTTTCTTCTTTTGAGTGCGATATCCGTATTATGACAAGAGGTCTGAATCTGGCTGAAAACTGCCATTCCGTCAGAATGGCTACCTACCGTTTGACCTGCTTCGGGAAACGAACCCGCGTGTAGTTTGAATTCAAACCGAAGCGCGATATCTTGGAATTCCTCAGTCCGGCACGTCTCTAACTGACGGGCGAAAACGATGTCCGCAAGAACTATGTCTGGCGCTAGTAGAACCACTTTGATCCGCATCCCGACACGCCCTTTGATTCCTCCGAAGGATGATCTCTGGGATGCTCTTGATTCAGCTTTGCCAAACCTAGAAGAAGGCGATGTCCTCGCCATAACGTCCAAAGTCGTAGCAATCCATCAGGGCAGATGTGTGCCGACTGCCAATGTCGAGAATTTGGAAGACCTGATAGAAGCCGAAGCTGAGGCGTGGATTCCGAAAGCATCTTCTAAGTATAGAATCAGCCTAGCTATTAAGGGCGGAACGCTCATAGCTAGTGCCGGAATCGATGCTAGCAATGCCAATAATCACTTTGTGCTATGGCCTCTCCAGCCATCAGAGACAGCGGCTCAAATAGGACGACACCTCAGGAAAAAGCATGCCGTTTCAAGACTGGGGATTATCCTGACTGATAGCCATTGCATTCCACTGCGTCGCGGCACAGTCGGCATCGCAATAGGATTCTATGGCTTCGATGCGCTAATAGACTATCGAGGACAGCCTGACATATTTGGACGGCCGTTAGGTGTTACGCTCTCGAACCTTCCGGATGCCATGGCCGCCGCCGCCGTTGGATTGATGGGTGAAGGCGCCGAGTGCATCCCTGCAGTGATCCTTCGAGCCTGGCCGGACATCACCTTTAATGATGCCGTCGGCCACGACAGTTTTTTCATCCCGCCTGACGAGGATATATTTGCTCCTCTTCTTGAAGCGTTTGGGCGACACGGCCGTAAAGAAGCTCTTTGATTCTGCGAGTGCCACGTGTCGCGCGCTAGGCTTGTGGCCTTTCTCGAGGACGAATCGGCCTTTAAATTTTTAAGGCTCAAAGTTCGAAAATTGGTATTATGACAAGCGGCCTGACTCTGCGAGAAAGCAGCCATTTAGTGAGGGGGGACTTACCGCTGGCATACCCTTGCAGCCTCAGACGAGTGATAAGAATCGATTATCAAGCTGTGGGATGCATCGCTTTGGCGATGAGGGTATGCGCATTCAATGACCGCGGCAGCTTGATGGGGTAACATGATTGTCGATCTCATCATCTTTGATTGCGACGGGGTATTGGTCGATAGCGAGGCGATTTATGTCGCCGCTGAGCTTGAGTTCCTTGCATCCGCCGGTCTTTGCCTAGATCGGGCTTCATATATGAAAGACTTCATGGGGCTATCGCTAGGCGTCTGGGAGGAACGACTGAATGCACTGATGATGGAACGGACCAGCGGACGCTTGCCGTCAACATTCTTTGAGGATCTCTCTACATTTTCCATGGCGGCACTAGAAGAGAAATTGACGGCTCTGCCCGGCGCGCATCGGGAGATTGAGGCTCTTGATCACCCTTGCTGCGTTGCATCCAACGCAGGGCTTTCACGGCTGATCTGGAAGCTTGAGCGAACCGGCCTTATTGACTTGTTCTCGCCACATATCTTTTCGGCCGAGATGGTCGAGCGCGGGAAACCCTGGCCCGATCTCTTTCTCCACGCTGCCGCATCTGTTGGTATTGATCCATCGGGATGCGTCGTGATCGAGGACAGCGTAAATGGGGTGCGCGCCGGCAAGGCGGCTGGAATGCGTGTGATTGGGTTTACAGCCGGCAGTCATTGCGACGAAGGACATAGCGTTCTCCTCGAAGCGCACGGCGCCGATCAAGTGATTACGAGCTATGAGACTTTGCGCCAAACGATAACCTCGCTCGCATAAGCATAGTCGTTGCGCGCTTTAGGACCGACGGCAACCGGCCTCCATATTGGCAATCATTGGCACATTCTACCCGCCAGGCCCGTGGGCTCCATCGAGGACAAAACAGCCGCTCGTTTTTGGGTCTCATGTCAAAGTTCGCAAATGTGAATTATGACAATTGACTGGTATAGTGCCCATTGCTCAGTCAGGTAGCCCAGCCTTACAAAGACCGTCCAGTAGTTGTTCGGTGAATTCTTGCTCGAAGTTTCTCTAATCTACATCTTCGCGCTTCGCAGCTTCGACGTTGAAGCCTGGCCGTAGCTCGATGTGGCGCTAATGCACCCTTTTTGATCCGACCCAGCCACAAGAACCGGGCACCCTGGTGGACGGGAAGAGCCCAGAGCAGATCATCAGTCTTCATTCGCCGTTGACTGGAGCAGGGACGTCCGTGGTTATTCATTTGCAACGCGCTTTGCGGATTGATGCGCGGATCCGGACACTCGCATCGTTCACTAGCTTAGGTATCGAGACCGTTTACGTCGCTCACCTTCGCGGCGATGAAGTCGCTAAATGCCGTGACGCGCGCTGGCGTTACCGTCGAAGGTAGCCGCAAGATATGGAGCGGTAGAGTCGGCAGGCGATATCCGGGCAGGATTACCTCAACCTCGCCCGTAGCAATCCGGTCGGCGAATGCCCAGAGCGGTCCGTTGTGGATGCCTGCACCCGCGGAGACCGCCTCGACGATCGCGCTCACAGCGTTAATGGCAACGCCTTGGCCACGCGACGCCTGCACATGCTCACCATTTGGGTCGATCAGCGCCAAAGGCTGGTTGCGGTGGTCAGGGGAGAAAAAGACAAAGTCGTGGTCCCCAAGATCCTCGTGAGTCTTTGGCCGTCCTTTGCAATCAAGGTACGCCTTGGCGGCAACGAGAACCCGAGGAACATTGGCAAGCTTGCGGGCGATAAGGCTGGAATCCGGCAAGGCTCCCGTACGAAGCGCGACATCGATCCGCGACTGCGACATATCGAGAAAGCTGCTCGAAAGAATGAGATCAAACTCTACGCTGGGATGAAGAGCTCGGAACTCAAGCAGCCATCCGGTCAGGAACCGTTGTCCGAAGTCAATCGCCGACGTCACCCTCAGCAAACCCGTCGGATGAAGGCTCTCGCCTCCAATTTCAGCCTCGAGCGCTTCAAGTTGATCGATGATCTCTCGCAATCGCTCGAAAAAATGCCGTCCCTGTTCGGTGACACGAGTCTTTTTTCCAGAGCGATCAACGAGCCGCGTACCAAGCCGATGCTCCAGAGCGGTGATACGGCGCGACACACCTGAGGCATCCAGGCCGAGATCGCGCGCCGCAGCGCGGATCGAACCGAGCTGAACGGTCTTGAGAAACGCCATCTCCTCTGCGCGCTGCATAATGTGTTGCTGATCAGTCCACAGTGAGTTGTCAATTCTGACACTCCTCATGCGCTGATGCAACACAACATGGTAGTTTATCCATCAGGAGGATCCCCAATGACATCATTCAAGCTGAACGGAATGCCTGTTGAGACGGCCGCAGACCCGGAAAAGCCTTTGCTCTGGGTACTGCGCGAGGACTTTGCGCTGACCGGAACGAAATTTGGTTGCGGCATAGGATCCTGCGGGGCGTGTACCGTGCATCTCGACGGTGACCCGGTCAGAGCCTGCACGCTACCGCTCGGCTCCGTAGAGGGTGCAGAGATCACAACGATCGAAGGCTTATCGGCCGAGGCCAGCAACCCGGTGATATCGGCTTGGATGGAGCTTGACGTGCCGCAGTGTGGCTACTGCCAGTGCGGGCAGATGATGTCGGCCGCGGCGCTCATCCGCGATGTGCCGGACCCGAAAGATGCGGACATTGATGAATACATGTCCGGCAATCTCTGCCGGTGCGGCACGTACAACCGGATCCGCGCCGCGACGAAGCGCGCCGCCGATCTCAAGCAAGCTTGAGGAGGAGCCAGATATGACCGTCATTTCATCCCGCCGCGCATTCCTTAAGGGCGCTTCCGCATGCGTCGTTGTTCCGCTTATGGTACCGACCGTCACCCAAGCCGGAACGCCTTCGGATGTAATATCGAACGCTTTTCTCCGGCTTGATACCGATGGCGTGGTGACGTGCATCCTGCCGACATGCGAAATGGGTCAAGGCACGCATACTGGCCAAGCAATGATCCTTGCCGAGGAGCTGGGGGCGGATTGGCGCACCATCCGAGTTGAAATGCCAAAGCAACCCTCTGAACCCTATCGTCTGCCGTTTGGTCAGATGCGTTCGGTTGGCTCCTATGGGATCCGTTTCTTCCATGATCCGATGCGCCAAGCCGCAGCGCGTATGCGCATGATGCTGATCCAGGCTGGGGCAGAGCATCTGGATGTGGACGCAACCGAGCTCGAAGCACGTGATGGCGAGGTCACACACAGCGCCACCGGTCGCCGAGTGCCCTTCGCCGATTTGGTAATCACGGCATCGAACCTTCCTGTTCCTGAGGAACCTGTACTGCGTCCGGACCCTCAACGCACCCTTACGGGAACGAACGTGCCTAGACTGGATACGCCTGCGAAGGTGCGCGGCGAAGCAGTCTATGGGATCGATGTAACGCTCCCAGACATGGCTTACGGTGCGGTCCGACTGGCACCGGTTTTCGGCGCCGGCGTTGTGCGGCTCGACCCAGCCAGTATCGAGTCGATGCCTGGTGTTCTGAAGGTCGTCGAAGTGCCACGCGGCGCGGTCGTCGTTGCCGAAAGTTGGTGGCAGGCGAAACGTGCCGCCGACGCACTCGATATTACCTTCACCGGGACCGACCCCGATGCGCTTGATCAAGTGGCGCTGGATGCGCTGATTGCCGAAGGGCTTGACCGTGAAGATGTGCCAACAACGCTGATGCGCGGTGATCCGGGGGCGGCCTTTGATGGATCTGACCGCGTAATCGAAGCAGACTACGCCGTGCCGATGCTCGCACATGCGTGCCTGGAGCCGATCAATTGCACGGCAAGTTCGACGCTGGAGCGGACCGAGCTTTGGGCCGGCACGCAGGGGCATGACTGGATCCGCATGAACCTGGAACGCGAACTAGGGATCACGGCTGACCAGCTCACGATCAATACCGCTTTTCTTGGGGGCGGGTTCGGGCGCAAGACTTGGCATCATGAAGCCGTGCAGGCGATCCTCGCCTCACGCGCGCTTGGCGGTCGTCCCGTCAAGGTCATCTGGTCGCGCGAGGATGACATGAGGTTCGGTTTTTATCGTCAAATCATGCGCGCCCGCTTTCGTGGAACCGTCGACGCGCGGGGCCGCATCACAGCGATGAGCGTTCGCGTCGCTGGACCGCAGATGGGGGCTTTCCTGGTACGTCAGAACAATATGGACCCTTTCTCGCTCCTCGGGCTCGTCGATACGCCCTACGCGATCCCTAACTACAAAGTCGACCATGCCGTGACATCGGTGCCAGTGCCACTGTCACCTTGGCGGTCGATCGCTGCGAGCTTTACCGGCTATTGGATGGAGAGCTTCATCGATGAACTTGCCCATGCCGCCAGCATGGATCCTGTGGCATTCCGGCTTGCCAATCTCCCTGCCGATAGCCGAGCGCACGCCGTGCTGACGCGCGTAGCCGAGATGGCGACGTGGTCATCCGCTGCCCCCGAAGGGATTTATCGCGGTGCGTCGGTCGTAGGCTCCTATGGTAGCTTCGTAGCTCAGATCGCCGAGATCGAGATGGAAGATGACCTTGTTCGCGTTCCCAAGGTTTATGCGGCGATTGACTGCGGCCGGGCGATCCACCCAGGGCAAGTGCAGACCCAGGTTCAAGGCGCTGTCATTGATGCGTTGGGCCCAACGCTACGGGCTAAGATCACGCTGGAACGTGGCGCGGCAATCCAGTCGAACTTCACTGACTATGAGCTCGTCCGAATGAATGAAGCACCGGAGGTTGACGTCGCAATTGTCGAGAGCGGCACACCACTTGGCGGCGTCGGTGAACCGGGTGTGCCACCGCTCGCCGGTGCAGTGTGTAATGCCGTCTTCGCAGCGACAGGGCGGCGTATTCGATCATTGCCGCTCGCGGATCACGGTTTGGCCTAACGACGACGCGATGATTGAATGTCAGCTTATGGCGTATCTCTTGCGTAGGCCAAATGCTCGCTCCTGACGTGGAATAGGATCACCTCGGACGTAAGCCGGATGACGGCTTCGTCCGCATCCTTGCTCGTTCGACGAAAGCCGCTTGAGCCAACCATTGGCAGATTCCTGAAGCGAGGCATTCGGCAGTTGATGGGTGTGAAGTAGACGTTGGACCGGCGGGACTAGGGCCAAATTTTGAACCCGGTCAAACGTCTCAAAAGCTGCAAGGTTTTGACGGGAGTTTTTGGCACAACAGACCCGCATGCTTTGTGGCCGAAATGAGGCAGTTTTTGATCGCCCCGAGCAGATCTTGGCCCTAGTAGCCGGTTTCAGGCGCATTCTCCGCGCTACGGGGCGAGGCATTTTCTACCGTCATCGCCCCTAAACCGCCTGAATCCAATACGGTGATGGAGTCGCAAATCAAACATGCGGCCAGTTCTGATTGTGGCCAGCCCCTTATACACATTGACAAAGCCTGGTTGATTACTAAATTTTAAAATCCACTAATGAACTTTGATCTAAAAAACGCTCGGCAATGAAAATAAATTTAAAAGTCACATTGGTTGCTTTGTTCATATTCTTTAGTATATTTGCAACTATTTTGTATCTTGACATTGAACCTCTATCAATAGCAGTAGGAAATTTTCTAAAGTATGTTTCTATTATCCTATCTGAGACATTCTTCCTTTTGATCAAAATGATCTGATAGTGATAAGAAAACGGGAAAGATTCTTCAAATCCTCTGCTTTTAAGTGACGTGCTGCCAGCCCACCATCTTCTTCTGGCACTTTTCAGAAGCTGGGCTTCCGGAAGCGAATGGCCCGAGCAGCCCTTAGCTGCCGATCGCAAGCGGCTCCTACTGATCCAAATGAGGAGGTAGAAAGTGACTGGCAAGTTGTTGGCTAGGAGCATACTCCGGGGCTTGGGGACGCGTAGCACCTTGAGGGCATACCATACAGAGTTGTCCAGTCGATGATCGAATGAAACTGGCGTAGACGAGTTCTATACAGTTCCCTTTAAGCGCACACTTGGCTGACGTAGCCAACAGGTCGACTCCGCCAGCACGAACCACGCCATGTGGGCAACGTTCTCGATATTAACCACTCTTTAGGCCGCTGAAGCGTACATTTGAGCGTCGGCAGTTGAGAGCTTTGAAGGCAGCTCTCCAGAATGTCGAGAGAACTAATGAAAGCTCAGATCGCGCATGCCGTTCCAGAGAAGATCGAGGGTTAGTCTCAGACTTTTCGATGCGCAGCTGATAGCAAAAGGTCGGGGTGTGAAAGTGTTGGACCGAATTCAGTCGACTATTTGGGAAACGGTGATGCGATCCGCAAAAGGCATGGCTTTGAGCCTTATTTTCGTCATCGCCTCCACGGCTGCTTCGGCCGAGGATCTCGTGATCGGCTTTGCCGATCATTCTGCGCCCTATGTCATGCCTGACAATTTGGATCCGGGAATCTCCGTCGAGATCGTGCGCGAGGCGTTCAGAATTGTTGGCCTTGATATCAAGCCAGCCTATCAATCCTATAAGCGAATCAAGGAGCAGGTGAGACAAGGTCGTCTTGACGGAGCCGCAGGTGCCATGCCCGAGGGCGAAGAAGACCTTTACTTCTCCGAACCCTGCATTGCTTTCGACAATGTTGCGATCGTAAGAAAGAACGACGGCATCGAAATCAGTGGCATTGCCGATCTCCCTGGCCATCGGGTTGTCGCTTGGCAGAATGCGCATGATCATTTGGGCGGCGAGTTTCAGCAACTCTTCGGCGATCATGTGCGTGACGACTATGTTCAACGATACTACGATCTTGCCGACCAAGTCGCGCAGGTCAGGATGTTCTGGTCTGAGCGCGCCGACGTCATCGTGATCGATGACGTCATTTTCGACTATATGACATCATTGCTAGCTGACGACTTCGAAATAGATCAGGATCTTGAACGCCACCGAATTTTTGGTGGCCTAACGGTGTTTTCGGTAGCCTTTAGCGACAAGACATTGCGAGACCAATTCAACCGAGGCCTGGCGAAGCTGCGCCAAAGCGGCGCCTACGATGCGATCTACGAGAAATATCGCCAAGTGAAGCAACGTCCGACAAGATCAAGCCAGCTTGATCTAAGAAACTGATCTCGAACAGTCGATGTCAGACCTCTTGCCAAACCGCTGATGGACGCCGTCGGACCGATCGAATGATGCGCTTCTTCTCGAGCCCGCTTTCGCGATCCTTCGCTTTGATGGTCATTGTGGCCAGTACGATGCTCACTACGGTGATCACATCGATACAGATTTGGTTCGACTACAGATCCAACCTCGCCTTAACGCATCAGGTTCATAGCCAAGTCGGCCTTTCCTATAGCGCCTCACTGGCTTCTAGCCTTTGGACCTATGATGATGGTCTCGTTCAAAGTCAGCTGGACGGGATTGCGAACCTCAAAGAGGTCGAAGCGGCAGAAATTACCTCTGAAGATGGAACGCAATGGTCTGCCGGTGAGCGGCAATCGGTCTATACACTTCAACAAGAAATCCCCTTAGCTGTTGGAGAAGGCGACAAGAGACAAGTTCTTGGGCAGCTGCTTATCATATCAAGTCTTGACAAGATTTATTGGGCTCTTGCCGAGAAGTTCGCAATTATTCTTGTTTTGAATTTTGTAAAGACCATGTGCATGAGTATCATCATACTCTACCTGTTCTATTGCACCATCGGTCGTCATCTGATCGACCTTGCTACGCATCTTCAAGATTTCGATCTGACAAAGCCAATTCCTGAATTCAAGCTGAATCGCAAACCCAAAGGCAGGGTAACCGATGAGCTGGATAAGCTGACCGGGGCGATGAATATCATGCACGTCGGTATTCATTCCGCCTATCAGGAAATCGCCGATTATCGCGACAAGCTGGAATGCGGGTTGAGGAAGGAACGCGAGCTGAGCGGACTGCAACGCCAGTTCGTTTCCATGGTGTCGCATGAGTTCCGAACGCCGCTGGCGATCATTGACGGCAACGCGCAACGCCTCCTGCGCAAGAAAACGCCGGTTTCTCAAGACAGAATGAATGGTATCCTTGGAAAGATCAGACTCACGGTCGCCCGGCTGACCGAGCTCATGGAAAGCGTCTTGAGCGCAGCACGGCTCGAAGATGGCAAGATCAAGTTTCAGCCTGGCGAATGCCGCGTCATCGACCTACTGAACGAAGCGACGTCCGGTTATCAGGAGTTCGACCATAGTCACAAGTTCATTACAGATTTAGAACGTCTTCCTCAAACGATCGTCGCTGACGAAAAACTGCTGCGGCAGGTGTTCTCCAACCTAATCTCGAATGCGGTCAAGTATTCGCCTGCTGGCACAACAATCTGGGTAAACGGTCAGTCCGATGGTCCGGAGCACATTCTGGTCTCGGTCCGTGATCAGGGCGTCGGCATTCCCAAGGGAGAGCAAAAAAAGCTGTTCGAACGCTTTTTTCGGGCGTCAACATCGACGGGAATTGCTGGAACCGGCATCGGTCTTCACTTAGTGAAGCACTTGATAGAAATGCACGATGGAACAATATCTGTTCAAAGCGAGCCGGATGTAGGCACCGAATTCATCGTTAAGATTCCCGTTGATCAACGCGCTGATCAGAACCCTGCGTTGGAAATCCAGCCACCGCCTGAAGATGATCGAATTGGGGCAGCGCTGTCACCAGTGTGATGCCTGATGGGCTTTCTATAGATCCGAGAAGGCTATGCTGTAGCTGGATTATTGAGCAGAAAGTCTAACCTCAGCTCCTCTGATCCCTGGAAGGGGCATCGTCTGTGTGGGAAACTGGATCAGTTTTCGATTCCAGGTCTTTCACCTGGCATCCCATGGTCCAACAAGGAAGTGCCAGTCTAATGAAGACTCACGTTCTGTCCAAAGGTGGCAGCCATAAGGCGTCCGAAGGCCGTCATACAGCGTAATTTCCTTATGGCGCTGTAGCACGGCGGTACATTGCAGACTGTTCGGCAAGGGCGCGAGATTCCGGAGTCTACTGACTCAAGACATCATAGGAGCGATATTCAACTAGGTTGGAGTCTCAAGTTCTTGACATCCATAAGCCAGGCTTGATTCACAATGAGTCACTGAAATCGCATCTCGCCATCGTGAAGCTGCCCCTCGCTCTGCCGAGTCCTTCTAACCAATTCAGCCTACCGCCTCTCTAAATGTTTGTCGCAGTGAGCCTGTGTCACGTGCGTCCTGTTCATCGACCAGAGATCGTACAGCACATGTTGCACGCACCAGAACCGGCGCCGCATAACGCACTATTGTTTACGAGATCAAATTAACCCAAAAAAGGGATACTGATTATTGATGTATCGGGCCAGGTCGCACTCGTCACGGGTGCCGGTCGCGGAATTGGCTAGGCGATTGATGTCGACGGAGGCTTCACCGACCACTAGCCAACGACTTAAGGAAATGGATCAGCCAGGAGACGGCAGCCACATTCACTTGTGTGTCTCCTGACAGAAGACGCCCTTACTTGCAGGCATCAACCACTCGAGGCGCGCTGTCGACCCAGAGTAGCCATTATCTGTCACGATGAATCGACAAACAGACGTTCAGCATCAGCTATCCACCGTCCCCCGATATCCATAACTACTGTTTGATGAGAGGGCGGCGGCGCCGTGGAAACGGGGCGCCACCGTTTAGTTTTCTTCAGGATCGAGATGGGGCTAGGAAAGCAGCTGTCAGCACTGATCCCTTGTTGCAGGGCGTGTCAAACATCGTCCGGCTGAATTCAACCCAGATCGAAGCGATCGAGCTTCATCACCTTGCTCCAAGCTTCGATGAAATCACCGACGAACTTCTCCTCGGCATCGTCAGCTGCATAGACCTCGGCAAGTGCACGCAGTTCCGAGTTCGAGCCGAAAACCAGATCGACGTCGGTTGCGGTCCACCGGATCTCACCGGTTGCCCGATCGCGGCCTTCATAGACGCCCGCCTCCGCGGATGTGACCCAGGCCGTTCCCATATCCAGCAGATTCGCAAAGAAGTCGTTGCTGAGCGTCTCCGGTTGCTCGGTCAGCACACCGTGGGCAGAGCCGCCAGCGTTGGCGTTCAAGACCCGCATGCCACCAACCAGAGCCGTCATCTCGGGCGCGGTCAGATTCATGAGGTCCGCCCGATGGACAAGCAACTCCGGTGAGATCTCCGGATCGCTGGAGCCTACATAGTTGCGGAAACCATCGGCAAACGGCTCGAGCACGGCAAAGGAGTCAGCATCCGTAAGCTCGACGAGCGCGTCGGTCCTACCCGGCGTGAAGGGCACCTCGACTTCATGCCCCGCCGTTTTGGCCGCATGCTCGATCGCTGCTGCACCGCCAAGCACGATCAGATCGGCGAGCGATACCATCTTGCCGTCGGTCTGGGCGCTGTTGAAGTCAGCTTGGATGCCCTCAAGGGTCTGCAACTGGCCTGCAAGATCCGCCGGATCGTTGACGTCCCAGCCAATTTGCGGCGCCAGTCGAAGGCGAGCGCCATTGGCGCCACCGCGTTTATCGGTGTCGCGATAAGTTGAAGCGGACGCCCAGGCGGTCTTGACCAAGTCGGACACGGAAAGACCGGATGCAAGGATCGCAGCCTTGAGTTCAGCAATATCCGCTTCATCGACAAGAGGGTGGTCCACCTCAGGCACAGGATCCTGCCAGATCAACTGCTCTTCGGGCACCTCGTCGCCGAGATAGCGGGAGCGCGGGCCCATGTCTCGGTGGGTCAGTTTAAACCAGGCGCGTGCGAAGGCGTCATCGAGCTCTTGTGGATTATCATGGAAGCGCTTGGAGATGGCACCGTAAACTGGATCAAAGCGAAGCGCGAGATCTGTTGTGAGCATAATGGGCGCGTGGCTCTTCGATGGATCATGTGCGTCCGGCACCGTATCGGCGGCTTCACCATTCACCGGTATCCACTGCGTAGCCCCTGCCGGGCTTTTGGTTTGCTCCCATTCGTAGCCATAAAGGTTGTCGAGAAAACCCGTGCTCCAGGTAACAGGTGTCGCTGTCCAAGCCCCCTCTAGACCGCTGGTGATCGTATCCGCGCCCTTGCCGGTGCCATAGCTGTTCTTCCAGCCAAGCCCCTGTTCGACGATGGTTGCCGCCTCCGGCTCCGGACCGACATGTTGGGCAGGATCGGCAGCGCCGTGCGCTTTGCCTAAGGTATGGCCGCCGACGATCAGCGCGACAGTTTCCTCGTCATTCATCGCCATCTGGCCAAAGCTCTGGCGGATGTCTTTCGCGGCTGCCAGCGGGTCCGGATTGCCGTTCGGACCTTCCGGATTGACGTAAATCAGCCCCATTTGCACGGCGCCGAGCGGCTTCTTCAATTCGCGATTGCCGCTGTGGCGCTCATCGGCAAGCCACTCCTTTTCAGGGCCCCAATAGATGTCGTCCGGTTCCCAGACATCCTCGCGTCCGCCGGCAAAGCCAAAGGTCTCGAAACCCATGGACTCGAACGCGACATTGCCTGTTAGGATCATCAGGTCCGCCCAGGAGAGTGCACGGCCATATTTCTGCTTGATCGGCCAAAGCAGGCGGCGCGCCTTGTCCAGATTGCCATTATCGGGCCAGCTGTTGAGCGGCGCGAAGCGAAGGGTGCCTGACTCAGCTCCACCACGACCATCGGTGATGCGATAGGTGCCCGCACTATGCCAAGCCATGCGGATGAAGAGGGGACCATAATGTCCATAGTCCGCGGGCCACCAGTCCTGCGACGTGGTCATCACCATTTCGATGTCCCGCTTCACCGCAGCAAGGTCCAGATTTTCGAAGGCCTCTGCGTAGTCGAAGTCATTGTCCATCGGATCAGACAATGGCGAATTGTTGCGAAGCGGATTTAGGTCGAGCTGATTCGGCCACCAATATTCATTATCCGGGCCGTCGTTTACTGATTGAGCTTGGCTGCTTGCCGCAATCGTCGATTGTGCAGCCATGACAAGCGCGATCAACGATACTGATCGTTTCAGCATGAGTGCTTTCTCCCTTGGTGCCTTGTGTGGTCAGGTTTATGCGTGTCTCCCGCCTACGACAGCAGTGTCCTGCCGAGAGCGGTGATATCCATCATAGGCGTACTCGGGGACATCAAAGCTCGGTGACAAGGCCATGTGAGACTCCGTGATAGCTGCCTGGCCGAGGCCTTAGCTGCGGCTCGAAGCTACATCTCAAGCTTTGAGAAATCCGACGTCGTTTTCTAACGCGATGGTTTATTTAGCTGACATCGAGGGGCAGCGGCTGAGTGCCCAAAGGCATGCACTGCGGTAAAGCCTCGCGGCACGTCGAAGAATCGTATCGGTCGAGCGTTCCGGAGCCACCTTCTGCTGTATCGCCGCTGATATCCGGGCACAGTATTCGAACCGCCATTCGGACCCTTGTAATGACGGTTGCAGATCGCTCACTAGCCCAAACTACGACCACCAATAAGCAACTATCCGTTTATCAAACTCGCGCGTTGTGCCTTCGCGTTTCTCATCAAGGGTGATCAATTCTTTGGTAGCGACCTCTGATGATAGTCATTGATAACGCTGGCTTTGATCATGCAAGCTGATCGTGATGGCAGGTTGCTTTGATATCAAGCAATAGTAGCTGGGGCCACGCCATAGAAATCAGGAACGCCTCGGAGGTGTCATTGTGCAGAAAGCGGCGCAATGATTTTCCGACGAGTTTTCTCTTAGGAGCCCCTTCCATTTGTCCAGCTTTGGCATGAAAGCGAAGTCGATCTTCCGACAAATGGCGCCTATGAGCGGACCTTCGGGCCTATGTCGGCCGCAGAGACGGCTTTGCCCTCCAATGCATACGTTGGTGGAAGCGCGCGAATTTACGATTTTGACCCAAGGATGACTTAACCATAATCTGAGGCTTGTTCACGCTAGTAGCGATGCAGACCGTCAAAATCGGCCTTGCCGACCTTCATACCTTCATGACGAAGCCCCGCGTAGGCGATACTTAAGTGAAATATCATGTTTGGCAGGGCAAACTGGGCGATGTAGTCGGCTGGCTCTTGATTGAGGTCAGCCTTCCCGGCGCGATGACGGATCGTTTTGACAAGGTCTGGGGCTGAAACTGTTCCTAAGATACTCGCGACGTCATTCTTATAGTCCAACAAACTTTCAGGCGTGAATTCATCAGGAATTTCAGGCACCTCCAGACCGGACGGCGGACAAATCGCGCGCGCAGCAAATTGTAAGGCGATAGCAAAATTGAGGCCTGTGTCGAACATGTCCGGCGCCAATCGGAAACTGAGCAAATCCTTCGGGCGATCCTCTTCCGCAAGACGACGCAGCAGATGTTCTGCCCGTTCAAGATAGTGACTTAAAGATAAAAGGAGTGCCTCGGCGAATGGTTCTGACACAGCGCGCTTGATCCAACTAACTACTAGGTTTCTCCGAGAATTTTGTACCTCGTCCCACAAACGCGCAAGGTCTGCAGAATACACGCCATCGCCGGCATGCCGATAGCGCCAAGGTCTGTCCCTGGCGCATTTGCGAATCAAGACTTCCGACAAAGATGTGCGCGAAAGCCGGCATTTCGTGCGAGTTTCTAGGATAACGGCAGCTTGGCTGTGCTTTGCGGACAGTTAGACGGGAGCGCTAGTTTCTCTTGCTGACCCCCTTCGGGCATTCTCGTTGTCGTGTAATCGAACCCTGCGGACCGACATCTATCTTTAGAGAATGCCCCTGCCACAATCATGCATGAGCTTATCCTAGACCAAGCAGCCTCATAGGAGCCAATAATGGGAGACGTCTCTATCAAAGGTGGCTATCCCGTCGAAGACTGGGATCAGTGGGCCAGGACACTCGAAGCTGTTTACCCGAGTGCGTGCTGGCAGTGCTATGAGACTGTCGAGCAAGCGGGGTGGTCTGAACGTGCGCTTGCGGAAGCGAGACGGTTTTCGGAGAAGATCGGATCAGCTGCCGTGATGGTGGTGTTCAACGGCATCGTGGTCACGCATTGGGGTCAGATCGAGCGTCGCTTCATGTGCCATTCGATCCGTAAGAGCCTGTTGAGTGCACTCTATGGGCAAGCCGTCTCGCAGGGTTGCATCGATTTGGACGAGACCCTTGGCTCAATCCCTATCGACGACAATCCGCCGCTAACTGATATTGAAAAAACCGCAAGGGTCTCCGATCTGCTGAAGGCACGTTCAGGCGTCTATCTCCCCGCAGCCTATGAATCTCCAAACATGAGGGAGGATCGCCCGGCAAGAGGAAGCCATATGCCGGGCAGCCATTGGCATTACAACAATTGGGACTTCAACGTCCTAGGCACCGTCTACAATCTAAAAACCGGAGGCGATGTATTTGATGCATTTGATCGCCAACTCGCCAAGCCCATGGCAATGCAGGATTTTCAGCCGCGCCATGGCTACTACCACCTTGAGCCTCAGCACTCGACCCACCCGGCCTACCCGTTCCGCATGTCGGCACGTGACCTCGCTCGCTTTGGTCTGCTCTACTTGCACGAAGGCAAATGGCAGGATCAACAGCTAATTCCATCAGCGTGGATCCGTGAGAGCACGCGTGCTCATTCTGACGGGCCTCGTTATGGTGGTTATGGCTATCTTTGGTGGATTGAAGGTGAGGCGATTGGCGAGCTTGGCGCTTACTATGCTGCTGGCGTAGGGCATCGGATCTACGTGATCCCGCGTGCGCAGCTCGTCATCTTGCTTCGTGCTGATACCTATCGGAATTGGAGGCGTCCGATCCCGGACGCAGATCTACGAAAACTGGTCGATATGATCCTCAGAGCCAGAACCAAACCGCCCGTCGCGCAGCCAAAACTGATCGACATTCCCGAATTCAGGCGATCGAGTGAAACGAACGCTTTAGCTGAGGCGGAGATGGACGCCCTCTGTGGCGAATATCGCTGGAATCGAGATAGGCTGATCATTCGACGAAACGCTGCCCGACTTGAAATCCAAAGTCCTAGGCATGGTAGGTTTTACCTGATGCCACGTTCGCCTAGCGAATTCGTGATCGAAGACATGGAGCACCGGGTCGAGTTCGACTACGACGAATCTGGTAAGGCGACTAGTCTGCGATTCTGGAATCCAAGCGAGACGATGCCGCGTTGTTCGTAGCGCCAGAAGTTGGCACGAACACGAAGCCGGCGTTCTGGCAAGAAGGCGCTAAAGAGCGGACCATTCCGGGGCTAAGACACTCGGGGCGATGGCTTTGCGGCCTCAAGCAGACAGCAGCGCTATGGGCGCTATTGCGGTGACATATCCCGTTGTTGCCACTAGATCTTGTTGATCGAGTTCCCGCCGTCGGCGATCAGCGCGCTTCCCGTGATGAACGACGACTCACCTGAAACAAGAAAAAGAGCCACCTTGGCAATCTCTTCGGGAGTGGCCATCCGCTTCAGGGCATGAAATTCGCTGACCACTTTGTGGAACTCGACATCATCACCAGCCATGGCCGTTTTCGTTCCTCCAGGCAGTAAGGCATTGGCGCGAATTCCTTCGCGACCATGCTCAGCAGCGAGGACTTGCGTCAAGCCAATCAACCCTGCTTTTGAGGCAGCATAGGCCCCCATGCCCGGTAGTCCGATCGTGTGACCTACGAACGATGACGTAAACACGATTGATCCGCCGCCATTCAGCTTCATCGCCGGGATCTGGTACTTCGCAGCGTAGAATGCACTAGTTAAGTTGGTCGATATTACCGTTTGCCAGTTCACCCTATCCATGCCAGGTACGGGTCCGAGTACGCCTGTGATTCCGCCATTGTTGAAGGCAGCGTCGAGGCCACCAAACGTATTTTTCGCTAGTTCAACTAGAGCCTCTGCATAGTCTTCATCCTGGATATCACCGGCGCAAAAAACGGCATGACCGTCCTCACGCGCAATTCGATTGATCAAATCTTCCAGACGCTCTGCGCGACGTGCACCGAGAACCAGATTGGCACCTTCTGAGGCAAACAGCAGGGCTGCAGATGCGCCGATTCCGCTACTCGCCCCGGTGATGATGACGGTTTTCCCATTGAGCTTCATCAGGGCTCTCCATTTTGAGGTGAGCCGTTGAAATACGCCGAACAGAGACGTTCAGCGACCCGGTTCTTGCGCTCGCACATTGTTGCGGGCGACCGGTCTTGCCCCTTCGCGGCCAAGGCCCTTATGACGAGAATGCGCTCGACATCAGACATGTCAGGCGAATTCCGGCCTTGGAGACTGCTTTGCTTAGGAAAGCGGGCGCTACCTCTTTTTGTCGCTAAATCACCCCTTTTGACCCTGAACGTTCATAACAGCCTGACCAATAGCCAGCGGGATAAGCCCAAACTGGAACGTCGGCCGAACGCGCAGCACGCTCCTTCGGATTGCGGCTATTCAAAAGATGTCTGACGCTATGCTTTCGAGATCAAGGGCCGTCGCCGTGCCGACAATAGCTCCTCTAGCGACCTCTTGAAGATCGATGCAGATACACATCCGGTCCTCTGCCGGCCGCCGAATGGATGCGTTCTTTGGCTGGACAACGCGAAGCTTACCATTCCGTTCGAGATTTCGGAGCTGCGCTCTCGACAAGCCAAGCTCTCCTGCTAGAAGACGATCCGTTCGTAACGGAAGTTGGAATGGCAAGGCCAGCAGGATTTCTAGGGCAAGCCATGGCTTAGCTGCACCGGACACCAGCTCTTTATGAACATCTGCGCCATTGAGATCAGTGACCGACAACGCATGTCGGCGGAGCCACCCCCTGTCAAAGGCCATTGCTTTGGCCAAGGGCTGACTGTTGGATTGGAGAGCTTCCATAGTGGCAGGATCGACTTCTCTGACAGTCTTGCGCTCGAATATCGGGCAGTTCCATGTGCTATCGCAGGATGTACATTGATAGATGAGCCACGCATCCAGCTTCTTGCCTTGGGCATTCAATCTGAATTTGCCACTACTCTGAAAGGGCCTGAGACAACCGCATCGATTGCAAGTGACCAGGGGCTGTGGTGTATCTTTCGGAGTAACGGTCCATCGGACACGCAAAATGCCTGACATATCGCCTCGGTCTTCCTGGTGGAAGTCCGTTGAGACGACGGTTGAGAACGTGGTTCAATCGGCAGGGCGTGGGCGTACAATGCGTGGAAAGATGGCTTGAACGAAGGCTACAGAGCCGCTTCTCAGCGATTTAGGCTTGCCTTGCCGGCCTCAGGCCGCCACCTCGACGAACACATTTATACCTTCACAACAGCAGCCATGCTGTCATGTGTGCGGACGAGAGCTGGTGAGACCGGCGATTACGATGGCAAGAGTCAGGCTCCTACGGGCTTGTTGGAATTCCCAATTGATTGCTGATAGCTTCGACGTCGGCAAGAGAAAAACCGTCGCTCGGTCGTCTCTTTTTCCGCGGAATGACTCTCGATTGAAGCAGGTTACCCAATGCTTGGACGATTAGGTCGTGTCGGTTCCTGGCACTGCCCAGTTACCTAGCTTGTGACAGAAATAGGCCTGAGAGCCCGTATGGCGGTCAAACGCCTAGCTGTAAGGCCGCTTCCCGGCACAAAGCTCGAAAGCCACGTCTCATGCAAATGCACAGACTAGACCTGGCGGAGACGTTCAGCGCGCCTCTGAAATGATCTTGAGACCCAGTAATCCCATAACGCCACCTGCGAGCCGGTCCATCCATAGCTTTGACTTCAAGTAGCCACGGCGCGGGCGATCCAAAGAGAACAACACAGCGACCAAGCCGTACCATCCAGCCTCAATTGCAAAGATCATTGGTATGAGGACGATGGCGACCCATTGCGGTGCGGCCTGCGGAAGTAGCGCAGCAAAGACGCTCGCATAAACAACGGCCGTCTTTGGGTTGCTGAGTTGTGTGGTCAGGCCAAGTATGAACGACCTTGCAATTCCTCTGGATCGAACAAACACCGGAGCATCATTGGCGAGGACTTCGCCAGCCCCTCTCCAAAGCCTGAGGGCGAGATAAAGCAAGTAACAACCACCGGCAATCTTCAACCCGACATAAAGCCAAGGAACGTTTTTCAGCACAACGTGCAATCCCATCAACGCCGCAGCAGCAAAGATAGCGCCACCAACACCCATCCCGATCGCCGCAGCGACTCCGTTGGCCCTGGACGTGGCAACAGCGGTCTGTGTCACGACAACAAAACTCGGTCCTGGGCTTATGGCACCAACGAAAATTGCGCCTGCAATGGCAGATACGATCGCAACGACATCCATCTAAAACGCTCCGGTCTGGAACTGCTGTCAACTCATCTTGATGGTTCGATCTCGGCGGCGCAATGGAGCAAACACAGCAAATCCTGAGTCTGATACTGACACATTTGCGACTCAAAGCTTCCTGCAAAAATGTGCCCCAAAGCCGTCGTCCAAGGGTGGGCGCTTATGACGTGCTTTGACCCACACTTGACTCAAGGTTTAGCAGGCGCAGCGGCCAAAAAGAGCTCAGACCTACCGCTTCACAAAAGCGCGGCTTGAAACGGAGATAGAGTTTTTGGCAGGGTCTTTTGCATTAGCGAAGCAGTAACCGTCAGCGCGATGAACAGAGCCGAATTTTAGCCCGCGCTCTTCCGAGCTTCGGCAAAACTCTTCAACATCCTCAACATCGAAAACCAGTTTGACAAGAGTTTGGCCGTCCTTTCTGCTGGTCGACATAGGGTACAGAAGTATATTGCTTCCAGTCCCTTGAGCGACAAGTTCAACGATCCTGTCATCTTGGAGCCGCAGAACTTCAAAGCCAAAGTGCTTGCAATAAAAGTCCCAACTTCTTCGAGCTTCTTGGTGTAGATGATGATGCGGCCAAGCTGTGCGGACACTGTCACCTCCGAATTCTGGGTAAATGAAGCTTACCTTGAAATCGCGACAACGCCAAAGTCCGCATTCTCGCCCTTCGGCGGATGCTCCCATGTGTCCAAAGATGGCACGAGGGTCCCCCAACTTCGTGGCGGAAGTATTCCATTAAGCGGATATTTCGGTCACGGATCGCCCGAAACAGCAGCAAACGAGCACATAGTGGTCACTGCGACGAGCGGGTTAGACTCCGGTCGTGTCCTAGGCCAGCCGTTCTCCTGCGAGCTCAGCCGTGAACTTCTATGCTATCCGTCGGAGCCCCACCGCGATCGTACATACCATAGTCACGTGCCACCTTGGCAACACGAAGCCGATAGTCATTGAAAACGGCTTTGCGGCTTCCATCTTGAATGCGCCTATGCTCGGCTACATTTCTCCAAGCCTCAATCGCCGCTTCATCGCGCCAGAAAGACAACGCAACAAACTTACCTGGCTCCGAGACGCTTTCGTAGCGTTCGATCGAAATAAATCCGTCAAACCCTTCCACGAGCGACATCATACTCTGCCCCATCTCCAAGTAGGTTTGGCCGCTTCCTGGTTTGGGCCAGGACTCAAATATGACGACGACCATAACTAACTCCTGTGTTGATGATCCAGTTCGCACCGCCAGCCTCTGATCCAAGCATGTCTCTAGCTTCGCTAGTCAGTGATTGGCGTATTGGGGGATTCGACGCTCGATCCAAGCCGTCAGTCCTTCACGGATGTCGTCCGATGCCGCCATCCGAGCAAACTGTTCCCGTTCAATCTGAAGGCCTTCTTCGATGGTCGTGTTGAGCCCACGTGTGACCGCGGTGATGATCCGAGCTACTGCTAGTGGGGAATGACGTAGAATACATTCAGCGAGCGCTAACGCCTCCTGCATCAATTCGTCATGCGGCACAATCTTATTCACCACGCCCAATTCATAAGCCCTGTTTGGCGAGAACGTTTCGCCAGTGAGCAGGAACTCTAATGCACGCTTACGTCCAGCGAGCCTCGGTAGGCGCTGCGTGCCTCCGAAGGTTGGCGGAATGCCGATTTTGATCTCAGGTTTGGCAAACAATGCCCGTTCGCTCGCTACGGCAAGATGGACGGCTTCGGCGATTTCGCAGCCACCGCCGAACGCCATGCCGTTGATCGCCGCGATGATCGGTTTGTCGAAGGCTTCTAAGCGCGAAGTCAACGCCTGGCCACGCCGGCAAAACGCTTTCACAGCTCGCTCAGGCCCCATTCGAACACTATCAGCAAACTCATGAATGTCGGCGCCGGCAGAGAATGCTCGGTCGCCGGCTCCCGTCAGGATTACTGCACGGATCCCCTTGTCGTCTTCAATCTGGTTGAGCACCTCCATGAGGAAATCGACGGTCGCATAGTCGAGAGCATTTAGCTTTTCAGGGCGATTGAGCGTGATGAGCGCGATAGCGTCTCGTTTTTCAAAAAGGACAGTATCGACCATGAGCGTATTCCCTTTTATCGGCGTCTCAGGAAACGCTAAACCCAATCTGATTTGAAATATACTCACTAGACAGTATACATAGTTGATGAACTCGACCACGAAATCCGCTCGAGATCGCGTTCTCGATGCAGCAAATCGCCTGTTTTACGGCGAGGGCATCCGCGCTGTCAGCGTCGATGCGATCGCCGAGAAGGCAGGCGTTACAAAGAAGACGCTCTACTACCATTTTAAGAGCAAAGATGATCTGATCGCCGCCTATCTCTTCTCGCGAGATCAACCCAATCTAAAGCTCTACGAAAGGTGGTTCTTTGAGGCCGAAGGTTCGTTACCAGACAAGATTGCTGCAATCTTTCTGA
This sequence comes from Geminicoccaceae bacterium, assembly GCA_028285265.1. Lineage (GTDB taxonomy): Bacteria > Pseudomonadota > Alphaproteobacteria > Geminicoccales > Geminicoccaceae > JANQPX01. Next base: position 133,807 of record JANQPX010000002.1, on the reverse strand, counting down.
ATGTCGCCAAGTCGGCCCGGCATCCGAAGTGGAAGGGCTGTGGGTTCCTGCGTACAGCGGCTGAATTGGCCAACATGCCTGGCCATCCGGCCATGAAGGTTGGTGCTGCCCACAAGAAGAAATTCGAAGCCTGGCTCGCCGAAAGGTTTCGAGCGGAGAACATCAGCCATGCAGAGCATCTGGCGCAGCAAATCGTTCTGTTATTGGACGGCACGTTCTCGACAATGCTCGTCCACCGTGATCCTCGCTATTCCGAGACAGCCGCGGCTGCAGCGCGAAACCTTGTCCAAATTGCAGCGCACAAAGAGGTCCAGCCGCGTAATGATTGATCGGCCCTAGCAAATAAGGGCTTCCGGCAGAAATGCGCTCCGAAGCCGTCGTTCAATGGTGGGCACCTATGACGCGCTTTGCCCCAAGGCAGAAGCTGCTTTGTTGCCGCCGATCCAAATGCAGATCCCGTCGCTGACCGCGATCAAGCCAATGGATTTGTCCTTGGGACCGTGTTCTGGGATGTGATCGATGATGACTTTCAAGAACCCGATCATAGAACCTTGATAGTTGGGTGTCGCGCATGTGATCACATCAGCTAGTTCAACCTTCACGATCAGGTGGTTGAACCTAAACCACGTAACTTTCTGCGCTACGGATGTAGCATTGCCACATAGCTCAGCGAATACGGAAACGATCTCATATTCGGTGCAGACCTTCTGCACTTCGGACAGTAGCCGATGTGTCCTCGGTCGGCGATTATAGGTGCCGGAATTGATGAGGACGTTCATTTGTGCTTTAGATCAAAAGGACTTGCGATACCAGGGACGAACATCCCGATACCTGGCGCCGGTTTCAGCAACTCCGAAGACCGCCCCAGTATTGTCGTAGTAGATCGCTGAATTCAGGCTGCCACCATAAGCCGTCTTTGAGATCTGGGTTCCGCCGGCACTGTTCACTCGAGATGTTAATTCTGCCAGCCCGTCGACGCTAAAGAACGGAACCCAATATACTTTCTTGGATCGGATCGAAGCATCGACTTCTTGAATGCCAGCGACCTCTTCTCCAGCCCCGTTAGTCAGCTTGACGCGGTTGCCATCATGGCCATTGTCCTCAACGAGATCGAAACCCAGAACCTCTCGATAGAACTGCTCTACAGCCAGTATCGACTCTGTGATCAGTTCATTCCAGACCATGCGACCGGACTGGCTACCATCACCCTTAGCGTCAATGTTGGGGCCGTCATAGCAAGTAAAACCGGCACCCAGCGGATCCCGGATCAAGACCATCGTCCCATCACCAAAAGCTGTCGGCTCAACGTCGATTGTAACCCCCGCAATGTCACCGGCGCGGGCGACAACCGCTTCGATGTCATCCACGGCTAAGTAAGACATCCAGAACGGCGGCATTTTAATCTCCTGGAAGAACGGCGGCATGTCGAATATTCCAGCCGCAGGTTGGTCGCTTAGTGTGGCGATGTGGTAGTTGACGTGATCCATGCCAAATCTGTCACTTGGCTCGGCATCGATGCGTCCCATGCCATAGGATTTCCAACCGAACACCGCTTCGTAAAATCTACGCGACGCAGCTGTGTCATAGGATGACAGGTCGGTCCAAACGAAGTTTGAGTCGGGCTTGTATGTCGCGCCCATCTGGACACTCCTTCGATTAGCGTTTTGGGCTAGCTCCAGCCCGGTAGAAAGTCGGCGGCAATCATCAGCAATCCAAGTGCGATCCAGGCGATCTGGATCAGCCAAAACAACAGCGGGTCTTCGAGTTGGGAAACTTCGGAGAGCAAGAACGCATGCTTCGTTTTCAGGCTTCGTTTTGTCCAATAGAGAAACAGGACACCCCAAAGCGAATAGAACCCCAACACTGTCGAGGTTATAAGTACGACAAACGCCGCAAAGTTCTTAGTTCGACCGGTCTTCATCGTGAGGTGTCATTTTTATAAGCTCGCGGGCAAGCTCCTTTGCCTGGGCCATCCAGATATTGGGCATTTGAAGCGTCGCAAGGGATGTTGCGTTGAAGTAAAGGGCTACAATTCCGTGCGCCGCTTGTCCTGCTGCACGATTGTCAGTGATATCGTTTGAAAGTGCCCCGGCCACAACTTCTTCAAACCGCAGGATGCACTTCCTACAGCGTTCACGCAGTTCGGCATTTTCACGAGCGCTCGACGTCAGTGCGGCAAATGCCATTGTCATATCAGGGTCACTAGCGGCTCGATCCGAGAAGAGAATATCGACCAGCGCATCAGCCTTATTCTTGTGAGGCAAAGCACGAACAAGGTTCTCGACATCGGCGTCAAATCTTGCGAGGACGTAGTTGTGCAGCGCTTCGATCATATCATCGCGATTGCCGAGGTGATGACGGATCAATGGCCTTTTGAGACCAGCCTCATCTGCAACGTTTTTGAGTGTCGTACCCTCCAAACCGAACTTTGAAACGCAGCAGACTAGGGCCTGCATGATCTGCTCGTAGCGTTCGTCACGGTTTGATGGCCTTCCAACGCCACTTCTCTGTGTCATCAATGATGAATCCACTCTGCCGGTTCGATGTGGCGCCAGTGCGCATCGCCCAGGAGTTTGAATAAATTGTCAATAGTGACAGAAAATAGGCGCCCGACAAAAAATGTCAAGATTGACAGGAAATTATTCGCCCCTCCCATTCCGGGAGAAGAACCGTGGTAGTCTCGATAGAGGAAGGACCAAACAGGCCACTGACGATCAAGCCGCCAATGACAGCAAGGTCCGCATATGTGCCGTTATGGCCGAGATCGCTCGCATCCGGGCCTGGCACTCCTCTGCAAAAGCCGTTACGGCAGGAATCGGGGGTAAAGCGACCACTACGAAGCGATGCCTAGCTTCTCTTGTTGATCCATTCGGCCGCCAGCACCATCACCCCATTTGATGTGGAGCGCTCTCCTGATCTTACGCTGGCGGTGGTGCTGGATACCAAGCCCCGGGATCAGGAAGGACGAAGTCGGAAGGGATATCGAAGATCTCGAAGGTGGTTGACGCCTTGTCCTCGGTGCCGAAATAGGCCTACGGCACCCGGCCCTGCCAGACTCCCGACTGGATCATCTCGAAACCTCGCTCCTGGAAGCTCTTGATCCTTTCGTCCCAGGCAAGATCGTCGCAGGCAAAGGCGACGTGATGGATGCCTTCACCATGCTGATCCAAAAACTCGTCATAGAGATTAGGCCCGGTCAGCGGCTGAACGATCTCCCACATCATATTGCCTGTAAAGGCCAAGCAGAGCTTCATGGAGTATTGTGCAGGCTTGCCGCGAAAGGTCATGTCGCTGACCGACGTCGGATCGAAGGTGTAAACGCGCTAAGGGCCAATCCCAGTCTGGACCAACCCTTCCATCGTCCGTTGATAGTCACGGGTGACCACGTAGACCTGAATCGTCTCGGTCAGAAAGCTATTACTCATAGTGACATCGCTAGTAACTGTCGGCATCGTCGGCATGACATCTCCTCCCCTTTGAGTAGCCCGTCATTAGTCGACAGCTGAGTGGATCGATCCACTGTCTTTTATAACAGTCTGACGCCAACCAAGATGACAGGCAACTCTTGCAAAAATGTGGAAGGCTTCCATGAACCGGGAGGAGCGACGTGATTGAAGAGGATGTGCAAGCGCGAACGCCGAACAATGCTCTACCGTCGAGGCCACTTGCCTTTGATTTGCAAGCATTGATACGCCCGTGAACGGGATTTCGGAAATTTGTCGGCCGTGGTGAACGCTCATCAGCCTCAAACAAAAGCTGAGAGCTTGATCCCTAGATGATGTTCACGATCCGCGATGGACGCCACGGCGGACTTTCCAAAGCCACTACCGAAAGTGGTTTGAACAGCTATCTACTGGGTGATTTCAAACACAGCGCAGGTTGGATCAATGCAGCGCCCGGGCGATCAGCCCCATAAGCCGCGTGTCAACGGAGCGGCTATTGTCCTCGTAATTGCCCGCGAAAACCGTGATCGCCAGCCCCGCATCAGGCACAACGAACAGCCCTTGGTTTCCAAATCCGCTCGCGCGAATCACCGTCCTGCCGTGGATGGGCGAGCGTCCATCTTTTACCGTACCGGGATACCAAAAATAGCCATAGCCATAGACGCCGCCGGAGGACCACGGGAAGTCCTGCACATGGGGAGTGGTCGACACGCTGAGCCAATCCTCGGGCACTATCCGACGCCCGTGCCATGTGCCGTCATGCACTAAGAGCGATGCGACTTTGGCCAAATCACGCGCCCGCATTCGCAGTCCTGCTCCGGCGCTTGGAAAGACATCCTTTGGCCATGCGCGGGGACGGAGCCATTCATAGTCGGTGATGCCGAGCGGACCGAAAAGCATCTCGTCGGCATAGTCAGTCAGCGGCTGGCCGGTCAGGTTCTCGATGACGCCGGCGGTGAGGTCGGTCAGCCCGCTATTGTAATTCCAACGGCTTCCGGGCGGATCGTGAAGCTCTTTGGCCAGCACAAATCCGACAGGATCCTCGGTTGTGACAAGTCGCCCATAATCGTTCCGGTCGTCGGTATACGGCACAATCGTCTCGTTCCACGCCAAGCCGGCTGTCATGGTCAGCACATGGTGAAGTGTTACCACGTTAAGCCTGCTCCTGAGGTTCTCCCTTTCAGGGAAAAAGGTCGTGATCGGGCGGGCGAGTGCGTCCTTCCAAGAACCGCCAAGCGCGATCCCGAGAAGCAGCGACGTTACGCTCTTGGTGATCGAGCGTATGTCATGCAGGGTTGCTGAGCCATGATCGACATAGCCGAGAGGCCCCGCCACACTGTCGTCCTCGCCGGGCCAGTATCGCTCGAAGACTAATTTCCCCTGATGCTCAATCAACAGGGCGTGGACATTTGGTATCCAGCCCAAGTCGACTTTATCCACGAGCTCTGCGAGGGCTTGTGGATCAAACCCGGCTTCAGTCGGCTTAGCAACCGCCCAACCATCAGCGAGTGCGGAGGGCGCGGTGGTGATGTCTTGGGCCGCCGCCGTCAGGGGCAGGCAAAAAGCCAAGAGGCCAGACAGGACATCGCGCCGACTAATCATATATGCCCTCCCCACTCTAAGTGCAGGATAGATATTTGAGCTGCCGCTTACAATGACTGCTGGTAGCAGGAATGAACCCAGGAGCCGACACTCGAAAAAAGCAGCTGGAGGCGAGTCTTGCCAGAATCAACGCTCCTGCATAGAAGCGTTGAGCGCAGCTAAATTCCAACTGAAAGACGAACCAAAAGCATCACCCAAAGCAGAGCGAAACCTTTTGGTCAGCACAGGCAGCAATGCGGTGCAAATAAGCCCCGCGATATTCTTCAAGTTCGAAAAGCGCCAACAGTGTACTCGGGTTCGGGTAGCTACCAATTGCGACCAGATCCCAATCTTCTTCAGCACCAATGAAGGTCTCACCGAATGGTGCAACGAGAAGAAAACGCCCGCCAACCTTCTCCAAACTGGGCATGCTGACATTCGCATAGCGCTGGAACGCTTCGTTGCCGGTGATCTCCGTGTCTCCGCCAGCGTAGCTCTTCGGATAGGCAGCGTGTTCTCGCATCTTGAAGAAATTTACCAGGGTCACCGGCTGATCCGGAGCGCAGTGCGCCAACGCCTGCCAGGCTTTCTCAGTCGGCAGGCCGTTCGCATCGCTACCCCAACTTGCCAAAATTTCGTTCACGCGGTGCGTGATGTTGACGTCGATCGTGTCCATGTCTGTGTTCTCCCTTTAGAGAGCTGCGGCTGACCTCAGTCGGATCAATCACGGCGATTGCGCTGAATCTAAAGGGCCAGTATCTTCCTGCAAGTAGGCAGTTTTTTTTGTGGTAGTATGCATTTTTGTACTAATGGCTCGGGAGGACAGGCATGGCAGCAACACCGATTTCGGCAACAGCTGCAGGTTTGTGCCAGCTTCCCTGCCCGATGCCGGACATCGTCGGCTTGATTGGCGGTAAGTGGAAGCTGATCATCCTGCAGATCCTCATTTTCGATGGCACTCAAAGGTTTGGCGAACTCAAACGGCGCTTGGATGGCGTGACCCAGACGATGTTGACCAATCAGCTGAGAGCGCTTGAGCGCGATGGACTGGTCAAACGCACAGTCTATGCCGAGGTTCCGCCGCGCGTTGAGTACAGAGCCACGCCGCTTGCGAAAGATCTTGAAGGTGTGTTCTACGCCATGCGCGATTGGTGGAAGAGAAACCACCCTTCTCTCGACTGATGCTGGTCTGAGGCGTTGCAGCCCCGGCCGTCGTTCGCTGGCTACGATCATAGGCAGGGATAAAGCAACGTTGGGAGGCACTCGGTAGATCTGCCTAAGATCATCGCAGCCAGGCCAGGCTTCTCCAGAAGATGATGGACCTTTGGGAGCGCCAGAGCCGGTAACCTAATGATTGCCAACGGGCCGCGCGGCAGGTTTCGAAAGCAATGCAGACTCTAGCTGGGGCGGCCTAATGGTAAGAGTTGAACCCTGAACGGAAGGAATGGAGATGTCGCCGAGACGATTGCTTTGGTGGGCTGGAAAGAAGATAAATCCGACCTTCCAGCCCGATGGCAACGTTATCCGGCCTCGCCATTTTCAACCAAAGATAGGCACATATAGACCGTTCACCCACGGATTGTCTACGAGACAACGCGGGGTGTTTGCTACCGCCTTCGCATGTGATCTGAAGCAGAACCGTTAAGGCTCTCCATAAGGTAGCGCTCGATTCTTGTTCAGGAAAAAAAGGCCACCAAAGCGATCGTATAGGCCGACAGACCAGCGCCCACCATGAGCATTGGCCTGAGCGCCTGATCAGGAGAAACCGACGCTTTTACTAACTGCTTCGCATGATAGATCAAATCAGGCCATGTATAAGATACAAAGTCACCTTGAGTCATGATGCCCGTTACCCGGTTATTATCATCGACGATTGGCAAGCGTCTAAATCGCTCGTTTGACATGATTCGTAGCCATTCAAGAATACTGTCTTCTTCACGCGCGACGCGCAGCTCTGTCGTCATCACATCAGCGAGCCGTACAGCCTTAGGATCTTTGTCTTCAGCAACGACCCGCTTGAGCAAATCCCTTTCTGTAAACATGCCCAAAAGCCGTTCGTCTTCATCGACAATGATGATCGAACCAAAATTCTTAGATGTCATTCTTATCACAGCATCGTAGACAGATAGATCTTTCGACGCCATCGTTGGCTTTGGTTTTGACACGAACTCTTGGCGATCCTTGATGAGCATTGAAGATTCCTCCAGAATGGCATTACTCTTCAAGAAGATATGGAAGAAATATTAATAGAAGGTTTATAAATATAGACGTTATACTATATTGTTATTTAACAAGCCAATTTTCATACATATATTTATTTATAAAGCTGAGATCGAGTTGCATAATTATCTCAATCATTAGCACGTGAAACAGAGCAACGCTTTTGCCGTCTCTTGTCCAGATGATCGAGACCAAACACCATCGGCTTAAAGGGCCATGTCCCCACTGCAGATTGGGTAAGCATAGCAATGTAAGAACACTGGTTTTGCTGACATGTGCTTAGGTACGGTGCCTCCCTGCTCCTGGATCAGATGTTGCCAATGGATATGGGAGAGCCGCTTCTGCCAGTGGCTGAATCTGGCACGAAGGGGTATCGAGGCTTGCAGCAAAAAACAGGCGGTTACCGACCACAAAGAGTGAGGTCCTGCCTTAGCGGGCGCATTCTCCGCGCTACGAGGCAAGGCTCTAGATTCGGAACCTGACCCAGGCGGGACATTGTTCACCGAGCTCGACAAGCATATGATTAATCGCGATGAAACGCTGAACAGCGGTAATGCGAGGATCCCTCTTTGCCTTTCAACAAACTTCATGTGCCTCGATCTCTCCCCATCGAGACATGTCATGCCATCAACGATCTGTTGCACGACAGTTTGGTCAAAACCTGTCGCTCTCATCCTGACGATTACTTCTGCCTCATCTCTCGATATTCAACTGAGGATATGATTCTGCACCCCAGTTTCTTGGGTAAGAGAGATCCAGCTTCGACCATTATTATCGAGATTGCGCTGCTTGCTGGTCGTTCTGACGAGCAGAAAGAGGCCCTCTTCAAAGATATTCGTCATCGACTACGGGGGATCGATTTCAATCCAGACAACTCGATCATCTTTTTGATGGAAAACAATCCGATAGACTGGTCGTTCAGCAGCGCTGGATCGGTAAAGTCCGTACTGGAGCTCTAGCCAAGCTCTCAATCTGGACGTGCAAAACACCAATCATGTGCCGATGGCGTACATAGATAAGCTTGAGCCAACGGCTACTATTGGCAGCACCTCTCGGCCGAAGAGCTTACGGCAGAAATGCGCCCAGAAGCAGCCAACCCGCGTGACTTTCTGCCGGAGCGGCAGCTTGGTGGCGCTTAGCAGACATCACGCCAGGATAGCTAGATTCCGGATTTGACCCAAGACCAGCCCCTTGCACCCCTAAACCCGATGTCATCGATCGCCGAGAGTCGTCAGATCGGTCGGGTCACCGGTTTCTAATTCTTAGCATTCCTATCACGGAACTGAACGCCAAGTGCATCTTCGTAGACTTTCAACATTGCGCTCTTGGGTTCGTCGCCGAAGCCGGCGGCAATCGCTGCCTGATAGCTTGAGATCATGGCATTAACGACAGGGAGTGAAGCCCGCGTCTCGATCGCCATTCGCTGCACGTTGACGATGTCCTTGTAGGCTCCCAGCATCGAGAAGTCGGTGTCGAAGCGCCCTTCCAGCATGCGCGGTACGAAATACTCCGATGCAAAGCTGCGCGAACTGGCCGTTGTCACCAAACGGGCAACAGCCGCAGGATCCAAGCCAAGGGCGGTAGACATCGGAAGGACTTCGGCAAGAGCGGCTATATTGACGTCATAGATGATGTTGTTGATAGCCTTCATGGCCTGGCCGCTGCCCAGTGGGCCACTATGGATCACGAATTCGCCGAAGCATTCGAGATATTCTCTTGCACTCTCGAACGCCTCATCGGTGCCGCCGAACATGACCGTCAACGTTCCATCGTCTGCGCGAAACGGCATGCCGGATATGGGACAGTCCCAATAACTCATTCCGTACTTTGCCGCTTCCTCGGCGATCGATAGTGCTTCAGTCCGGTCAAGCGTAGTCGTATCGATAATGGTCATTGAATTGTGGGCCGCATCCCGGATGCCGTCTGGGCCAAATACAACCGTCCTGACTTCAGCAGAAGAGGGAAGGCACAAGAAGATGAGATTACAGCTTTCGGCGATCGCTGCCGCATTTCTGCAGCTGCGCGCGCCAACGTCCGCAAGTGACGCGACGGCTTCGGAATTAGCGTCGAAGACATGCAGGGGATCAATCGACTTTGCCAGATTGCAGGCCATACCTCGGCCCATGCGTCCCAGGCCAACAAACCCCACGGAGTCCGTCACTGTAACCCTCCATTGTACTTATGCTGGGTCACTTTTAGTGAGTCAGGCGAAGGGACGAAAGGCACTGGACGGATATCTCTTTACATGTGGCTACGGCGCGAAGGCAATTGTCAGCTGGGGCTGGCCTTACAGCCCTGCTTTGGAGAGGCAGCTTCGACACGGGCTCGGAGAAATCCTTCCAACAGAAGGGGGGTGGTTACCAACCTTCCCAAGCGAAGTCTCTGCCACTTCGGCCAGTTTCGAGCACATTGGGCACGCTGGGAGTCCGAGCGCTCGCTACCGTCCTTGGCCTGCTGCAGACCTTCGCTCAAGCGGTCGTTGCTGTCGGTATGAGTCAGACAACGGATCTTGTAGCTCTCGCTTAGTGACTTCAAAGTAGGGCTCTATTGCGGATAAGAGCGGAATAATGGGCAGTGTCGCCGAACGCTATCAACGGTTCGCTCGTGTGGAGGCGAAAGGACGATCTCCAGTCTATGAGGCATTTGCGATGCAAGTCGCTCAGTCTCCAGACATCATCAGATTTCTCGAACGTCTTCCGCTCGATCGTCAGCAGCCGAACCTTCTGTTCGCAGCCATTCGTCTTGTGGCCGGCATACCTCCGTCGACCCAGGAATTGAATGCGGCTCTTCGTGAGCATGCTGACGCAATCGCCGAAGTCATGCTGACACGCACGACGCAAACAAACGAGCCTAGCCGCTGTGCCACATTATTGCCGGCTCTGGTCCAGATAGAAGGCCCTCTCGCGCTTATCGAAGTGGGGGCGTCGGCCGGCCTCTGCCTCCTACCCGATGCCTACGGATACGACTGGGGCCGCCAGCGGCTCATACCCCCAGATTGGGCCGGTGCGACGGCGCCCACCTTCTCCTGTGAGGCGTCAGCAGGCACACCGCTGCCATCGCGTCATCCACAGGTCGTATGGCGAGCGGGTATCGATCTGAACCCTCTGGATGTTTCAAATGATGAAGATGTCGCCTGGCTTGAACATCTTGTCTGGCCCGAGCATGAGGGCCGATTAGCCGGGCTCCGCGCAGCCATCTCGGTTGCTCAACAAATTCTGCCACGAGTCGAAGCGGGCGACCTGAATCACGATCTACCAGAGCTGATCGCGCAAGCGCCTTCTGATGCAAAGGTCGTCATCTTTCATACCGCGGTTCTCAGCTACGTTTCGAATCAGAAGGACCGGGACGACTTTGCGAGGATGTTAGTCGATGCTGGCGTCATTTGGCTCAGCAACGAGGCGCCACATGTCTTCCCGCAATTCGCCCAGAAAGCGGGCCCTACCAAAGATGATATGTTCCTGCTGACCGCGAATGGGCAGCCAATAGCTTGGTCCGGACCTCATGGTCAGTCGTTGCGATGGATAAGCCAATTCAGCCCAGGTGTAATGCGCAGAATATGCGTGTAGCGAGAAACGCTGATGGTTGCTCCCTGCTGCCCTACCCCCTTTCTGGCTAGGGGCAAGAAATCGCACGAAGTTGCCCCCAGCGTCGTAGCAAAAATATGCCGTTAAGCGGTCATTTCAGTCACGGATTGCCCGAAACAGCGGCTAACGAGCGCAAGGCAGTCATTGCGAAGAGTGGGCTAAATGCAGGTCGTGCCCCAGTACAAACGTCAATCGGCCCTTTCCAGCACAGCGACATTTACGTCGCAGCGATATTGGAATCCCAGGCTCTGATAGAGTGCGATGGCGGCAGTATTCGTCTTCCAGGCGTGGAGAAATGGTGTCTCGCCTCGTGCCAGGATGCACGCAGCAACCTTGGCCGACAATCGCCTTGCAAACCCACGTCCTCTGAAATCCGGATGCGTGCACACAGCACTGACTTCGGCGAACCCGTCGAAGCACAAACGCTCACCCGCCATTGCGACCAGCTGGCCGTCGGTTCGAATACCATAGAAGCCGCCCGTGACATGAGTATGTCGCAGAAAAGGGCCGGGCTCGGTGAGGGTCGCCAGAGCAAGCATTTCTGGTGCGTCTTCGTCAGTCAGAGGGACGATATCTTCGCCCTCGTCCGGCACCACGACCTTCGATCTCCCGACCATTTGCACGCCTCTTGCAGCCTTAACTATTCCGAGGCCCTTGGGAATCTTTATTTCCGGCACTTGCAGCACGACAATTTGCTCGCCAGGCGGGACCAACCGGACCAACGCCGACAACGCTTCGTGACTGTCATCCGATGCCGAAGCGAAAAGATTGACGTCGGGCGCATATCTCAACGCCAAGCCTCCGCCTTGGCTCAGAGCCTTATGGTTGGTCGAGAGCGTTGCCCAGACCGGCCGATCCAATTGCTGCAGCATCACGTCCGGTCTTTCCCTGTGTGCCGTGCTCTCTTTGCCAATGATGCCTCATCCAATGCATCTTCGAGCTTGCCCAACTGTTCGAGCAGCGATTCCGAGAATCCAGCGCACGCATCGACAACGGCTGCCTCCACATTCGGCCAAAGCACCTCCATCGAACGCGTCACCATTTCTTCCCCCTCGGACGTCAGGGCCACGGTCTTGATACGCTGGTCCTCAGGCAGAGGCGCCGTCCGTATCAAACCGGACGCTTCCAGCAGTCGTACCATGCGGGTCACGCCCGGCTGGCTGATGCCAAGGGATCCGGCAAGATCGCCGATATTGAGGGGTCCGTATCGATGCAAGGCGACCAGCAAGGGAAACTGTGCAGTCGGTATGCTGATTCCTGCCCCATGGATCAGAGTCTGCGTATCGGATTGCAGCCGTTCTCCGATGCGTTTCAACCGGGTTCCCAGCATCAGATGCCTCATCGCCCGCACAATGTCTTCGACCATCGTCACACCAATATATATCTTGTTATATAACAGTGTATGAAAATACCCCTCTCATTGTCAATTGCAGAGCTTGGTCAGCGGTTTCCCAGCAGCTGGAATTAGAGAACATTGCGACCAAGGCCCTTCTGGCGAGAATGCACTCGACTGCAGACATACCAGGCGACTTCTCGCCTTAAGATTGCTTTGCCCAGCAAAGCGGGCCAGGCTCGATATGATGCTACTTCACCCTTTTGGCCCGAAGCCTCTTGCCAATCACTTCGAACCGGCAAAGGCTGGGTCGGTTTAGGCGAACTGGAAGTTTGATCGTGGTGGCTCACAAAGTTTGCCCGGTGCTGTTGCGTGGCGTTGGGGCTAATACCGAAGTCCTTGCATTTCGCCATCCAATGGCAGGCAACCAAATTGTCAAAGGCACTGTTGAGCCAGGCGAAAGCCTACGAGATGCTGCAGCGAGAGAGATGCTGCAAGAGAGTGGCCTGGTCGTTTCGATCGAGCGATTCCTCGGATCGCTGCGGTATGACGACATCGCGCAAGATTGGCATTTCTTTCAATGCAGCGCTGAACCGTGCCCTGATTCCTGGGAACATTGGACGAGCGATGACGGTGGCCACATGTTCAAGTTTTATTGGTATGCGCTGGGCAATCGGCCAGATTACAATTGGCATGTGGACTTCATTCGCGCCCTCGACTTCATTTCCGATCGCCTAGAGGGATGAATGTGGAGCTTCTGTTCCTCCACGCCCTCCCGCTCGATAACACCATGTGGGCAGATCAGATGGACCTGTTGCCGAATTCTGCGATCGCGCCAACGCTCTACACGTTTGGTGATTCTGTCGAGGAATGGGCAGCCAGGGCACTTCAGCTCACAACGAGTGATCGGCTTATCGTTGTCGGGTGCTCAGTTGGCGGCTCCTGCGCGGTCGAAGTGGCCATCGCAGCACCTGAACGCATCATCGCCCTAGTTCTCATTGGCACCAAGGCAGCGCATCGACCTAATCCATCATTTTGTGCCTCCGCGCTTGAGCTATTGGAACGTCGGGGGATCGATGTAGCTTGGCAGACCTATTGGGAACCGCTGTTTTCCAGGCAGGCCAATCAGGCCGTCGTTGACGCGGCCCGAAAGAATGCGCTCCAGCGGCTCCCCAAAGATCTTGCTCGTGGCGTTCAAGTTTTTCACAGTCGTCCAAGCCGTGATCAATTCCTTGCTAACTGGCCGAAACCAGTAGCCGTTGTGACTGGCGAGGAAGACGTGGCACCGGGTGTAGCCGTCAACGCGGCGGCTGCAGCGTCTGCGACGCATGGGCGTCTTCACATCATCCCGTCCTGCGGTCACTACGTGCCGCTGGAGCAGCCAAGCGCCCTTAATGCAATACTGAGCGAGGTCATCTATCTCGCCGCTAACCCGTGATGATGACCAAAACCGACTGCGGTGCGGGTTCTAATGATCGAACCTGACTCTTCGCTGCCAAGATGCTCCCGTCGGAAATGCGCCCGAAGCCTGCCATCCTTTACAAGATCCTGTCTGACGAACAAGTGAGCGGAGCATAGCAGACATTACGCCAGGACAGCTGGATTCCGGAATTGATCCTACATTGTCATAGCGAATGAGTGCGATGGCGCTTAGAACCATCCCTCAATAGCAAGACGGTGCGGCACAGCAGTGGGCAAAATGAGCGATTAGCCAACACTACCGGGTCGCGGCCATGATTGCGCTGCCACCGAGAATGCAGGAACCACCGGCGTAACCCAGCCTTTTTCGAGCCTGGATGCTTTGTAGTCCTGCACTGACCTTCGCGCTCAAGCATGCGTAAGTACCCAATACGAGCGCTACGATCACGCTTGATGTTGTCATAAGAATTAGAAACTGAGGAAGTTGAGCAGCGTTTGGTTCGATGAACTGGGCCAAAAATGCCATGTAGAACATAATGGCTTTTGGATTAAGTATCCCCGTCAAAAATCCTGCACCGAAACTTCCTCGAAACGATGTCGTGCTGATAGCTTTGATTTCCTTGAGGTTGTGCGCTGCGATTATCTGCGCGACTCCAAGATAGGCCATGTAAGCAACGCCCACCCATTTCATGGCCATAAATGCGAGACTGGAAGATGCTAAGATCAGCCCCAATCCGAGATAGGAGGCGGTCATTACGATGATCCCACCCACTAGATCACCTGCTATACAAACCATTGCCGCACGATTGCCACGCGAGAGGGCCTGCCCGATCACCATGAATACGCTTGGGCCGGGGATGATCGAGATCACAACATAAGCGATCGCATAGGCAGTCCAGTTTTCAATTGACATGCTTATGGACTCCTAGCCAACACTTCCCAGTCATCTGTTCGCGACTGGTTCTAGATCGCAAGTATCTAAGCCACACTGCTCTTAGAGCAATTCTCTTCAGCAGTTAAATCTGGCACATGGCGTCATTCCAGGCTTGCGTCTCGCTATGTGCCGACAGCTACTCCTGAACCTCCTGCGGATCAGCTGCCAGCCGAGATCACTCGTCATGGGTTTCGTATCGCGCTTCGATATCCTCCAGGCCCAGTTTAACTATCCTTTCGAGCACCGCGAGGTCGATGTCGGCGAGCTTGTTGATGTATAGGCACGACTTGCCAATGCGGTGCTTGCCCAACTGCTTAAGGTCTGCTGCCATATCAAGATAGCCCGGCATGATGTAGACGACTTGATGAGCTTTTCGCGGGCTAAAGCCTGTCATCAGAAACTCACCCTCGTGCCCGCTTTCGTACTTATAGCAATATCGACCGTAGCCGATGATCGATGCACCCCACATCCGCGGCCGCATCCCAGTGATTTCATTGAACAGATCGAGCAAACGGAGCGCATCAAGCCTGCGCCCTTCATGAGCCAATGCATTGATGAACGCGACCGGATCAGCATCCGTCGTTGTGGTCTTGAGTTGAGCTTTCGCCATCCTCGCCTAGCTCCAATTTTTAGGCTTAAGCCCGCTTTGTACGGAAGGTACCCGTGCAACATGACGTGACGTCATGCTGATACACTCGCATCCGGCTGTTAACCGCTGCTGTTGCTAGAATTCCGCCACGCACGTTCAAAAGGCAGTCGCCATGCACGAGGCGCGACGAGCTGGTGGATTGACTTCGGGCCCCATGAGTCCGGCTGATAGAACCGGACTGGCGGTGGCGCCTCGAGCAGCGGCGTCGACACTTCCCAGAGCCGCTCAATACCTTCTGCTGTGTTGAACAAGGTGTGGTCACCGCGCATTGCATCAAGGATTAGGCGCTCATAGGCCTCTAGCACGTCGCCAATCCAACTTGTCTCCCCCATGGCGAACTGCATGCTGAGCTTGTCCAGGCGCATGCCGGGGCCGGGA
Source organism: Geminicoccaceae bacterium (assembly GCA_028285265.1). GTDB lineage: Bacteria > Pseudomonadota > Alphaproteobacteria > Geminicoccales > Geminicoccaceae > JANQPX01. The sequence continues at coordinate 118,266 of JANQPX010000002.1, read as the reverse complement.
CGCTTGCCATAGAAAGACAACGACATCCGCGAGGCATCCGCCAAGTCAAACGTGAGGTGATCAGGACCTTGTGCACCCACCCCCGACCCGGCAGGGAACATGCTCTTAGGTGGCTCATTGAACGCGATCGAGATGATCCTCTGTCCCTCGGCTAACCGCTTGCCTGTGCGTAGGTAGAACGGCACACCAGCCCAACGCCAGTTGTCGATCTCACATCGAAGAGCGACAAATGTCTCGGTATCCGATTCGGGGTCGACACCTGGCTCTGAACGATAGCCAGCATACTGACCCCGCACGACGTCCTCCGGCTGAATTGGCAGCATGCTCCGAAAGACTTTGTTTTTCTCCTCGCCGATTGGTGTTGGTTCTAGAGAGGTTGGTGACTCCATTGCTGTGAAGGCAAGGATTTGGAAGAGATGGGTCACCACCATGTCCCGGAAAGCCCCAGTCGACTCGTAAAAGCCGGCGCGGCCATCGAGGCCTAGCGTCTCGGGCACATCGATTTGAACGTGGTCGATAAAGTTACGATTCCAGATCGGCTCGAACAGACCGTTGGCAAAGCGGAAGGCTAGGATGTTCTGCGCCGCCTCTTTGCCCAGGAAATGATCAATGCGGAAGATCTGCTCCTCAGCAAAGACCTCATGCAGACGGCTATTGAGAGCTACGGAGCTCTCGAGGTCGGTGCCGAAGGGCTTTTCCATGATAACCCGGCACCGCTTGACGAGATTTGCTTCCGCCAGCAGCTGCACTGCCGAGAGAGCCGCTGCAGGCGGCACACTAAGATAGTGCAGGCGGCGGCTCTTGGCGCCGAGCGATTTCTCCGCCTTTTTGACCGCGGCTTTGAGTGCCCTTGCACCTTTGGCGAGCGGTACATAGTCGAGGGTCTGAGCAAAGGCAGCCCAGTCATCCTCGCTTAATTTGCGGGAGAAGAACTGGTCTAGCGCACCCCGGACGAAGCTCCGGAATTTTTCCAGATTGATGTCATCCAATGAGACGCCGACAATCCGCATGCCTGGAACAAAACCCGTGGCGGCAAGATGGAACAGGCCCGGTAGCAGCTTGCGCCGCGAGAGATCTCCTGTAGCACCGATGAGGACGACGACCTGAGGATCTCCTGGACCAACGTGTGAGGAGTTTTTGGCCAACGCATCCCCCTTCTATTCTGTGTTCGATCCCTGCCGTTGAAGATTATTGTTGATGCGTTGGCGGCGATAGGCAATGCCTAACCTGATGCTGATTTCTAGAGGCTGGAGTGTGTCGTAACTGCTTGCTAGCGCCCACCGGCAAGGGTCCGCTAACGAGCGACTAACCTATGGAAACGTTGATCCGCCAATGTGCCGACTTCAGTTATTGGTCGTAGGAGTGGAGTGCCTGGGATGGCAGTATTGGAAGCATTCAGCTCGGCCAGAACTGCAGCTGGCGATCTTTCGGTCCCTGATCCATCTTTGTAGGCGCTGGGATCAAGAGCGAACTCTCGATATCTGAGGTGAGGTGATATGCAACGTCGAGCCGCACTTGGCTTGTTGGGCGGCAACTTATTATCCGGTTTCTTACCATGGACCGTTGCTGCAAAGGGGCATCGGTTAACCGGCTATATCCGAACCAATTGGAGCCAAGATCCTTTTGCTTTTGGCTCATATTCCTACGTTGCGAAAGGTGCCATGCAGCGTGATCGTCAAGATATCGAGGCGCCGTTGAATGACAGGATATTCTTTGCCGGCGAGGCAGTATTTCCTAAGTATAACAGCACCGTCCATGCTGCCTATGAGTCGGGCATGCGAACCGCGAGCTTCGTGCTTGATCAAAAGGTTGAGCGTGTGGCCGTGGTCGGTGCCGGGATAAGCGGTCTGGCTGCAGCTCAGCAGCTTGGTGGCGAAGGGATGGACGTGACCGTCTTTGAGGCGCGAAGTCGTCTGGGTGGCCGTATCTGGACAGATAACAGTCTCGATTGGCCGCTGGACTTGGGCGCAAGTTGGATCCACGGTGTGGACGGCAACCCGCTGATCCAACTCGCTGATGCCGTAAAGAACGACTACATCGTGACTGATGAAAGCTACATTGTTCGTGGCAAGAGTGGTCGGATGATTGCCGAGTACGACACACCCGAATGGCTCGAGAATGTCGTGTCCGTACAGCACACTGCCGGTGCCGACTTCGAGCAAATCAATACCGACGCCTATCAACTTCAACACGACTATGGCGGTGATGACGTCAAGTTTCCCGGTGGTTATGCTGGCATCTTATCGGCTTTGAAGGGAGCCTACGAGGTTCAGCTTGGCAGGCCTGTTAAGGGCATCACCCAAACCGATGTTGGTGTGGCGCTGTCCTTCGCAGACGCTGATCCGGCGCACTACGACGCCGTCGTCGTAACACTGCCGCTTGGCGTCCTTAAGCAGGGAAGCGTCCGCTTCTCACCGCCACTTCCCCAAAACAAGCTCGACGCCATCATTCGCCTCGGCATGGGCACCCTCGACAAGGTATACCTCTTGTTCGAGGAGGCCTTTTGGGATCGGGATACAACTTGGATCGCCACGCCGGAAAACGGGCTACCGCCGGGACAATTCAATCAATGGCTCAATCTCTACAAATATTTCGGTGTCCCCTTGATCATGGCATTCAACGGCGGACGACCGGCCTTGGCCTTGGCAGACCTTTCCGATGAAGAGGTAATCGGACGCGGACTACAGACGCTAAACGCCGTTTACCCTGTCTAATATTCGAAGCTGAATTTAGGGGTGTGCAAGCAGCCGAGCCAGTTCATGAGCCATCCGAACGTCCGCAAGGGTTCATCATGTTGCGCTGGCCTCTCGCCGTTGAAGGTCAGCTGCTCCTGGCTCCTCGGCCTTGATGCCGTCCAAATGGCTTTTTTTGCACCCGGTGCTAGCTTGGCTTTCTAGCCCAAGCACCAAACATCATATCGCCAACATAGGTCGCGTTGGTGCTTTCCTGTTCCGCGTCCAGACGTCGATCAAGTGTGTCGATGTCAATGTCGTCCTCGCTCGCCACGCCCTGTTCTACGATCCTTGGGAGCATGGCGCGAACAATCGGTGCAAGAGGGTATTTCTGCGTTGGTGTTTGGATAATGGCCTCCGCCCTCACATGTTCAACCAAGAGCCCAGCCTTCGTGAGCACGTGGTGCAGGTTGAAGCCCATGTGGATGTCTGCCCCCTCACGCGCGATCGTTTCCCGCATCCAACCCTGAACGAGGTGGTGAAGCGGCATGGCCTCACTGCTGAACGGCACCATGGTCGTGTCATGTTCATGAAAGACTGCAAGCCCATCAGGGCGCAGCCAAGGCAGAAACCGGCGGATCGCCTCAACAATGTCGGCCTGATACATCAAAACGCGGCGGCCGACGATGACATCAAAGATACCAAAATCATCGGAAAGATGCCGCAAATCGCACTCGACGAAGTCGACATTCTGCACATCAGCTTTGCGTGCGCGATCACGGGCAACATTGAGCGCTTGGGCACTTTTATCGACACCAACGACAGAGCCACCTAAGCCGATCAAAGCGGCAGCAAGCAAGCTGACATCACCGGTACCGCATCCAAGATCCAATACGCGAATGTCGCCACCCAGACCTGCATCTTTCAGAAGACGGTGGGTAAACTCACCCCCGATGGCCATGTCCCCTACTCCCTCTCTTGGACAAGAAGGGGCTAAAAGACACACAGCTGGCAAGGTCTGCAAGCGTTCAACAGCCCGCGTTAGCGCCTGCGAGTGAACGGCCGCTATCGAGTTTAAGGCCATCAGACGCCTACCTGCGGTCTCCTGCCAAATTCAGGCACAGCAGATTTCTTCATTGCGGTCGAGCGTCAGTTTCGAATATCTGAAATATGCAAAACGACATGAAGACCGTACTCATTGTTGGTGGCAGCGGATTCTTCGGAAACGCCATTTTTCAAGCTGCATCCGAGTATCTGAACGTCTTCGAAACACACAAATCGAGGCCGATTCGCAAAGCATCGATTAAATTCGATCTCCTGAGAGACGACCCTGACGTCTTGCTTGATAAGGTCAATCCCCAGCTCATCGTCATAGCTGCACATTTTGAACCGATGCTGGTAGGTCATTCAGCGCGTGAACGCGCGAAGTCGTTTCTTCAGATCTGTCGCGATCGTCGCATAATCTACATCTCAAGTGATGCTGTGTTCGACGGCCGTCGAGGTCTCTACAGCGAAAAAGATCCAGTTTCTCCAGATAGCGATTATGGCAAAGGCCTCGCCTTTATGGAGGATGCGGTACGCGGCACCTGCTCCAATCACATTGTTGTGCGACCGAGCTACCTTTTTGGTTTCTCAATGGGAAGGCTTGATTCTCGTCTCGAGACCACTCGATCCCGTCTCATCCGGGGGCAAGACGTCAGCTTATTTAGTGACATGTTCAAGAGTCCCTTGGAGGTCAATGAAGCAGCGGCCATCATACTCGAGATCGAAATATTGCGTTTCACAGGGACGGTACACGTCGCCGGGCACAGGATGAGCGTTTTCGATTTTCACCGCGAGGCAATGCAAGCGTTAGGGGTTTCCACCCGTCACTTAGTTGCTGAGCAGGTTCCACCAAACCAAGGCTTTCTCCGCGATACCTCGTTGTCCATTCGACAAATGATGAGCCTTATCGACAGATCGCCAAGAATGGTAAGTGCCGCATTAACAGATCGCGAGAATCCTTCTTAAGGTCTCCAAGCCCGGACCGTCGCCGGTGACGGCTTCGGTCGTCTGTGAGCCCAAGCACCAGCTCGCCGAGCGCGGGCTTAGGGCCTGAAAGTAGCCGTTGACGCGCATCAGCAGGCTTCGCGTCCGCTCCTTGCTTGCAGCCTTTGGCACATGAGAATCAATCCTGCCCAAAACTTGAATAAAATAGATCTAGCATTGTTTTCAATTGGTCAGCTACTGAACAAAAGTTGCGTCGCATTGACGATGTCGGTGTAGGGCACCTGTTGCTCCCTAGACGATTTTAGGACCAATGCGATAGTTCCATATGCCAGATAATCAAAAAGAATGGAGTTTAACTTTGGGCAAAATGGCACGAAAAGCAGGTGAGTTGGCCAGATCTCTAGCTACCATCTTGATCGTCATGAGTTTCGCTGTTCCAGGGCTCGAGGCGAAAAACCTTGCCCTTGAGCCGAAGAGCCAGGCTGCTTGGAAACAGACCGTAAATCAAGGCACGGTGCGAATACTCACCAAGGGTCTTGGTTGCACCTGCACGGTTATTGCATCCGACATGGCGAATGTTCTCAACAAGACAGGAGAACTGCGCGTGCTTCCCGTCATTGGCCATGGATCCCTGCAAGGCATTGCCGACGTCATGTACCTTCGTGGCATCGATGTCAGCATCCTGCAATCAGACGTGCTTGCGTATGTCGAGCGCAATAGCATTCATCCGAACATCAGAAGGAAGATGCGCTACATCACCAAGCTTTATAATAGTGAGCTTCATTTGATCGCCGCGCGACACATCAAATCTATTCAGGATTTGGACGGAAAGCTTGTTAGCTACGATGTCGAAGGCCGGGGCTCCTTTATCACGGCCGAGAACGTTTTCCAAAGCCTGGGCATTAAGCCCGAGCCCGTGCATTACGAGCGCGATGTTGCGATAGAGAAAGTCAAAGACAACGAGATCGCAGCAGCATTTGTGGTAACAGGAAAGCCTGCAAGTTCGCTTAACGACCTCGGGGCTAGTGACGGGCTGCATCTGCTCCCGGTGCCAATAAACAAAAATCTCGAAGAAACCTATCTGCCGTCGACCCTCACGCATGAGGACTATCCAACGCTCGTCGAAGAGGGAGAATCTATTGCGACCATCTCTGTGCCTGAAGTGCTTGCGGTTTATGATTGGTCGCCTGATCATGAGCGCTACGCTAAAGTAAGCACATTTGTTGAGTCGCTCTTCAGCAACTTTGATCAATTCAGCGACTCTTCTGTGCGTCATCCAAAATGGAAGGATGTCGACCTCGCCGCGGAAATTCCAGGCTGGCAGCGATTCAAGCCAGCGCAAGAATGGCTAGACCGTGACCGACAGCTGCCAATTGAAGACACTGTCCAGCTCAGGGTGGGTGATAAGATCATCCATGTTCGCAGTAACCAAGTTGAACATGTCAGCGAGCTCGAGGCCGTTGAGCCCGCTGCTGTGGATAGCTTTGTAACCCATGATAGTACTGCTATTGCTGCCCAAGATCCTGTCAAAATCGAAGTTAATCAAGCGACATCGACAGAGGGTGCATCAGAGATTGCGTTTAACATAATGCTCTCGAGATCCTCTGATGAGCAATTGCCCATCGCATTTCAAACGCTTGATGGTACGGCAAAAGCTGAGCGCGATTTTCGAGACCAAAATGGTGTTCTATTAATTGATCCCGGAGTGAGGAAAGCTGAGATTAAGATCGAGCTCATCGATGACAACGTCAAAGAACAGGATGAGCAATTCTACGTCATCATGGCAACTAACCCTGAAATTGCTGTGTTTGAACAATCAAAGCATTCGGCAACGATTAGCGATGATGACAGCTAACGATGCTCTAATTGGCCTATGAAATCTCGGCAGCGCTGAGGAGGATCGGCCCGCCTCAGACGTCAGCTCTTCATCTCAGCGCCCCATCCGACCCGTTCTTCCAGTGACCTTCCAAGCTTCAACACATGACTAAGAACGTCGACACCAATCATCGGCTCAGTCTTTTTGGGGCGACCGGGTCTCGGGATCGCAGACAGGGACCATCGCAGCTGCACACTCAAAATCCGAGCCTGAGACGCCATGTTTGATCCCCCGGCCTGCGCGGCTCGGGTTCTGACCTCAATCGGTCGGAGATCACCTTTGTGTTCTATTGGTCCGCTGGCTGTTTCTTGGATGCACTACAACGCCCGCCAAACTGAAAATCCCGTAGAGAGGATGATCAGCATCAAGACAGCGAAGAACACGATCAAAGCGCCGGGAATCATTGCGAGCATCCAGAAAAACAGGGCAGCGACGGAAAGTAATGCCAACCCGATGATTGCGACAATGCCAAACCCGAAGGCCTTGCGGATGTAGGCGGTCGTTCGTTCGAAAAGGCCGATCGGTCGCATAAGGAAAGCGGCGCCTATGATCATGATGATCACCGAGATGCCAGCTAGAATTTGACCCAATTGGCTGTTCATTGTTTCGGCGCCATCGAGAAGTTCTTGCATGTCATGGACGCCCTGTTCGACCCAAACCAATGGACCGTGTTGGGTCGGGAACGACGTGAGTGCGCTTTCGTTTTGCTGCGCGAAGACTGAAATCTCAGCTGCAGCGACGATTCGATAACTGACGCGGATATCGCCGATTTCTGGATGGTCACCGCGCGCCGTTGTCAAATATGGGCTTTTAACGCGATACTGGCTGCGTGTTTCATCAGGCAACTCAGCGAACATGGCTTCGGTGAAGGCGACTCGTTCTTCTTTGATCGAATCCTCAATCAGGGTCGCAGATATATCATAGGCGCCGAGTTTGATATCGTTTGCCTCGAAACTCGCTGAATTGAATGGCAACGTTGCTGGGTTTTCGTGACCGCTTTTTCGGCGAAAATCGCGCGAATCGATAATCTCGTCGGACCAAACTTTCCTGTATTCATAGCGATGTCGACTGTTGACGCGTCGAGTTGTCTGTTCCCACTGAAACATTTCAACCCGTCGTGAAAGTCGAATAGCTGTTTGTTGAAAGCCGATCTCTTCGTCAAACACCCCGTTTGCCGTCGAAAGCTGTCCAGTGAGAAACACGAGGCGGTCGTCATTGGCTGGATCAATCGTGCTTGCGGACGTCGTAATGGCATTGTCGCTTGCGAACTTGATCAATTTGATGTGGATTGACGCTTTCCCTTGGCCCCAGGATCCGAGGATCCAACCGCCTGCCAACAAGGCGGCGCCAAAAAGAACCGATAGAATTGTGGTTGCCGTCCGCGACTTACCCGGCATTGTCTTGGGGATAGGAGCGGATGGGCGGTTTTGGCGGAATCCAATCTCTCGTGGCGCCATGGTGCCCTACATGCGTTATTGAATTTCTTGCGAAGAGGATGCCAGGCGGGGATTAATTTCCAGCTAACACATTGAAAAGGCCCATCAGCATTGGCGGATGGAAAAGCCACGCGCATTAACCTGCGGCTTGAGCGGCAGTGGGGTTTTCGAGCTCGAAAATCGTGCTCGACTATACCAGCAGAATAGTTTGAAAGGTCCCGTCGTCGTCAGCAGCCCATGAGCAGCGAGAATGGGCCGCTGCGACGAACCCGGCAAGCGTCGATAAAGATGTCGCCAGCGTCGCGATCCATGCTGCCACATTGGTCAATGAGAGCCCATTCCAGCCGGACGCCTCGTGGCTGCGAAGTGCCGATATTCATGAAAAAGTTCCGAACGAATACTTGGCGCGAAAATTCGTTAGAATGGCATTCCGGAATGGCGCATTTCAAGAAAATCAATTCTAAGGCAACGTCCTTGTTAGAACCAGTTTCTCAGCCGCGCGGGCTACCAATGGCTTCGCCGACTTTTTCATCAAAATCTGCCAGATTTGGCAACAAAAGCATCGAAGGATCAAATTCAATCTGTCGCGTTGGTCCAATGCTTTGACGACAGTTCCTCTGCCAGCGTATCGAAAACCAGCCGGATTCGACGGCTACAATGAAGCTCGCGATGGGTGGTGAGCCAGATGGGAAAGACAAAAGGGTCCATGTCGGGCAGCACCCGTTCCACACCTCGAGTTTTCGCGCCGACATTTTCCACCATCGGTACGATGCCGAGACCCTGGCAAGCGAATTCCCACGCAACGATGCCGTTTTCTGATTCCAACAGAAAATTCTCTCTCGTCACAGGCAGCCCGCGCGCATGCATATAGCCCAACATGCGATCGACATCGCCAAAGCTGATGAAGTCATGGCTGACAAGCTCCTGGAAGGAGGATGGTCGGCCGCGTTTGTCGAGATAAGACGATGAGGCATAAAAATACCCCTTCGCTTCGTACAGCAGCCGCGCGATCAGATCGGGCTGCTCAGGCCGTGAATGTCGGATCGCGACATCGGCTTCGCGCCGCTGCAGGTCAAGGATGTCGTTAGCGGCTACGACTTCGATTTCAAGTTGTGGGGCAAGTTCGCGCAGTCGCTTTAGAGCCGGTGGAAGCATATGGGCGGAAAAAATGTCCGAAGCCGTGATACGCACCCTCCCGGCAATGGTCTGCGACTGCCCCGATGCCGTAAGTGAGATGCGACCTGCGGCATCACGCATCGCCCGCACATGATCGAGCAATTCAGCGCCAGATGGCGTCAGCAGCATCGATTGTCCGACGCGCTCGAATAGGACGACTCCAAGCGCTGCCTCAAGCGACGCGACCTGTCGTCCCAATGTTGGTTGCGTTAGCCCTAAGGCGCGGGCAGCAGCGGACAATGATCCTTCTTCGACCGTCGCCAAGAAGGCACGGGCCTGATTCCAGTCAAATGATACAAGCTTCCAGTCCATGCATTTTTGTATAGCACCCCTACGAATTCCGGCAATTTATCTCCGCGCTATCCAAGAATATGTCTGGATCAAAGGAGATGCCACATGCAACAGGCTGCGAAGTTTTGGGACGGAGCTGCGGACAGCTACGCCAAATCACCGATCAAAGACAAAGAGGCCTACGAATACACGTTGGGGCGAATCAAGTCCTACCTCTCGGACACCGATCGCGTTCTCGAAGTCGGCTGTGGGACTGGCTCGACAGCCTTGCTACTTGCGCCCGGCGTCGCCCACATTACAGCGAGTGACATCTCAAACAACATGATCCGAATTGCCCAGCAGAAGGCATCGAGTCAAAGCGTGCAGAACGTCCGCTTTGTCACGTCGGACCTCTTCGACTCTACGCTCGACAAAGGTCCCTATGACGCTGTTTTGGCATTGAATCTGATCCACCTCATCGAAGACACTGAAGAAGCAATGAAGCGGATAAACCAATTGTTAAAACCAGGTGGCTTGTTCGTATCCAAGACGGTCTGTCGCCCCGGCAAGGGCACGCCGTTCAAATTCCGGCTCATGCTCATGATCTTACCGTTGATGCAGTTGCTCAAGAAAGCTCCGTTCGTAAAGTTCATGGAGATCACCGAGCTTGAGGGTCACATCGCAACTGCAGGCTTCAAGATCATCGAAACAAGCACCACGCCTCCGCCCAGCCGGTTCATCGTCGCAAGAAAGCTCGCATAGTGCGGCATCTATCCATCACAAAAGCCACCCGAAATCTCCGAACAGTCCCCTTCCCGTCCGTGTCGACGTTCGGTAGCCCTTTGGCGGGGAAAGCGAGAAAAGCAAATTTCAGGCAGGACTTCGCAACTTGACGGAACTGGATTTAGGCGCTGCAGAATGGAGGCCTATAAGTTCGCTGGACTCGCTCGTCTCATGCGAACGGTTGGCTTTTTGACCGTGCAGGGATTGGCAGCGGCGGTTAGCCTCCAGGAACTCATCGACGCTGTTCACTGACACTCGGCACGAAATGCGGCCAAGATTAAGCTTCGTCACTCCAACTGGCTTCGCGTCCGCCCCATCGTCAGCTTGGGACAGTCAGTAATAGCGACAGGAACCGACGAGGTATGCCATTTCTGCCCGCTAGATACGGCTCGCTCGTCGACGTCTGCAAAGTGGCGCGCCAATGCCCAGCTCCTTCAAGACATTCCTCATCCCTCGCTAATTGAGATCGGCAACACGACACTAAATGGTTGAATAAATATCGAATTTAATGCTACTTAAGAGCGAATATCTCGAAAGGTCTCGGAGCGTAGTGTAAATGATTGATTGTTCGATCAATGACGACCAACTTGACGAATGGGAAGACCTCGATAGGGCAGCGACGCCTGGGCCTTGGGGGTTTTCGTTGATGCCGGTCGCGGGGAAGCTGACGGCGAGAGATGATCGCAGAAAACGTTATTCGCTGATCAACGATGATGTGCCCTTTAAAAATTCCGTCGATGCTGAGATCGCCGCACTTGCTCGAACCGCATTTCCCCATCTCATCGCCGAGGTGCGCAGGCTTAAGGAACCGAAGGCAACTTCAAGCACGCCTATTGGGGCATTTTGGAGAGACGCGAGCGACCCAGAAAAACCAGTCGTAAAGCGATGGAATGGTGAGTACTGGGAAGCGACAGATGCCGAGACCGATGAGGACGGCAACGTATTGGTTTTGAATGTCAGTAACAGTAGCTAGCTCGCTCATACGCCAGCTGGCTGTGCCAAAAGGCTCCTTATCAAAAGTCGTTTCGTCGCTCGTATCTGCCTTGGAGAAACTGCACGCATGAGCGCCTTCCGGCAGAGGTCCGCTGTCGAGCTGAGAACCTGCAAAAGACCGACTTTTGGAACGTGACATTGGCTAGCGTTCAACTTCGTAGCCCGAGGCTCTCCGGCAACTCATGTGCTCTCCCTGAACCCACAAGACTGGCAGATCGATTATAATCGAGGACAAGCAAGCGTTCGCTGCTGTTGGAAAGATGGCCGCTTCCGGCAACAATAAAGGCAATCAGAAACAGGAGCACGCGGATGAAGACAGTTAACCTCGGAGAAAAGTTGGGCCAATTCTCTAGCCACTGGGATCCCCATGTGATTGCGGACTATAACGACAACGACGTCATGGTCGTTAAATTCATAGGCGAATATCCATTCCACAAACACGATACGACAGATGATTTCTTTTACGTTCTGGAGGGTGAGATGGAGATGGATATTGAGGGAGCTCCGTCCCGGACAGTAAAAGCTGGTGAGCTGTTTGTCGTCCCGAAAGGCATTGTTCATCGCCCTCGTGCTGAGAAAGAGGTCAAAGTCCTCTTAATCGAACCCAAAGGTGAGCCAAACTCAGGTGACTCAGACCGCCAACCAGCCCCCAAGCCGCGCATCTAACAAGTCTCGGAGGCAAGGGTTCTGATACCAGTCATGACCCCAGCATAGGTTTTGAGGCAGCTTCGCTTGGTGTCTGTCACGTTGTTGGTTCAGGACAATTGACTGTTCACAGCCTCAAGATCGAACTCCCGTCTTCCCCCGTTCTTGTGGGCAATTCCAAAGAGTCCGGCCGACTGGTGTTCGACGACGACCGGGCTCATATGACCGAGATAGCTATCGCCTCCAACCGTAGCATGCGCCCCGTGCGAGATGTCGACAAATCCGGGACAAACGAACGTGCCTTGACGATCTCACCCGGAGCTACAGTACATCGAGGCTGAGGTGCTACCGGCAATGGAGCGCGCGAACGCCATCGTTCTATGCCGGCCGCAGTGGTCGTCATTTGGCCCCGTTCCGTCACAGCTATTCGAACCAATGGGATGGCTTTTACCAATCTCAGAGAGAGAGACGCTGAAGAACGGCCAACGTCATGACAAGATCTATAGTCGCTGCCCAGGCCAGTCGTGACGCCTGGCCACCCGAACAAAGGCATCGATGGCCGGGGTATAGCGGCGACCGGCAACTGTGACCAGTGACACGGTCCGCGAAACCGCCGGCGCCGTGACCGGCCGGGTCATGATTCCAGGCATCTGCGGGCCGAACTCCGGCATAATACTGCAGCCGACCCCAGCCAGCACCATGGCCTGGATCCAGTCCTCCCGCTCCGTCGAGTAGCGTACATTCGCCTCAAATCCCTCCTTGATTCCCAAAGCCTCGAAATGGTCCGTAAACTCGCAATGCAGCCGGACCAGATAATCCTCGCCGTTAAGCTCGGTCACAGGGACTTCATTCAACATTTCAAAGCGGTGGCCACTGGCGAAGGCTACGGTATAACGCTCGCTGTAAAGGCTGGTCGTGTGGAATGCATCGGGGAATCCAGGCAGGGCCAGAAGAGCGATGTCGATGTCTCCCTCCAGCAGATCCTTGACCAGACTTTTGCCCGCAGCCTCACGAATGGTCAGGTTGAGATTGGGCAGGGTTTTGTTTAAAGCCGCGACGAAGTCGATCATTTGCCGGGCGGCGATTGTCGACATCACACCCAAATGCAAAGTGGGGTTTTCTAGAGTCCTAAATCCGGCTGCATCCGCCTCAGCCGCAGCTGCGGCCTCGCTGATCCGTTCCATATGAGGCAGCACCAGGCGTCCCAACTCGGTCAAATGAGTGCGGTTGCGCTCGCGATGAAAGAGCTCGCCCCCTAGTCTCGCCTCCAGCTTTTTGATGGCGCTGGTCAAAGAAGGCTGCGCCACATGACACTGCTCTGCCGCCCGGGTGAAGTTCAAGGTCTCCGAGACCGCCAAAAAGTAGCGCACCTGGTGCATTTCCATAGCAAAAACCTTTGATTATCACGGAGTTTTGAAGAATATCCCCTTGCCAGTGCGAACATCAATAGACACTGCCTATTTGATCGATAGAAACTCAGTATTTTCCTTCGCTCTCCAGGAAGCCCATCTTGGTGACATCGAGAGATAAGGTTCCCAACGGAGGAGTTCAAAGAGATGACCAGCCTTGCAGTTCACAGCACGTTCTTTCGCACGATTCGCACTGCGGTAATCGGCGTCGGCCTGGCTCTTGCTACGCTCGCTGGCTCGGCGACGGCGGAGACAGAGGTCAACATCAACAGCGGCTATGCGGTGCACGGCTACGACGTTGTCGCCTACTTCACCAAGGGCCAACCGACTGAGGGCTCCGATGAGTTTCAGGCGACCTACGACGGTGCCACCTATCGCTTTGCTAGCGCGGAGCATCGCGACGCCTTCACTGCAGACCCAGCCAAGTATGCACCGCAATATGGCGGTTATTGCGCATTCGGCACGGCGATGGGCCGCAAATTCGATGGCGATCCTCACGCCTGGAAGGTCGTTGACGATAAGCTCTACCTCAATCTCAACAAAAACGTTCAGGAGCGCTGGCTGACCGACGTCCCGGGCTTCATCCGAGGCGCTGAAAACAACTGGCCGATCATTCGCTCCATCGGCGACGCCAGCCTGGAGTCCAGCCCGCCCGCCGGTCTGACTCAGGGTGCTCTCTGATAGATGTAAGCATGAAGGGGCCGCGCCAAAGCGCGGTCCCAAAGGCAAGGTCCGGCGGTCTCCGTCGGGCTAGCGCCGTTTGCTTTTGACGAGCATCAACAACGTGCACCCCTGGTAAACCAACCGCCTCTAACAGTCAGGTGGCAGGCGACGGTTGGGCTGAACCAAGATAATCGGGGCCAGGTTTGAACCCAAAAGACGAAACGAGGTCCGGCCAGGTCTGATGCACGCCTATCGCCTGACCTTTACCACGATGACCTGGCGCAAGGCCGTAACGAGGGACCAGGAAGACCTTATGCCACTGTTCACCTGTGGCGATTTTCGATAGGCAAAGACTGAACGTCGATCGAAGCAGGTGAGAGTTAGGCTATGCTGAACCACAAAGTACACGCGTCGCCATCCAAAGATGAGCTTCCAAAGGAACAGCAGCTTGCCTGGAAGATGGCCGAGGTCGCGGCTGATCCCGTACCGATCGATAACGATGTCACGGACATGGTGATCAATCGCATCATCGATAATGCATCCGTGGCGATCGCATCGCTCAATCGTGGGCCGATCAGATCAGCGCGGGCTATGGCATTGGCGCATCCACGCCATGTCGGCGCCACATTGTTCGGTCCCTCTGCTGATGTCACGGTCTGTGCAGAATGGGCGGCCTGGGCAAATGGCACGGCCGTACGCGAACTGGATTTTCATGACACCTTCCTCGCTGCCGATTATTCGCATCCAGGAGACAACATTCCGCCGCTGCTCGCCGTCGCCCAACAATGCGGCAAGGACGGTGCCGCACTTCTTCGTGGCATTGCCACGGCCTATGAGGTCCAGGTCAATTTGGTGAAGGGCATCTGCCTGCATGAGCACAAGATCGATCACATCGCGCATATCGGCCCATCAGCCGCCGCCGGCTTGGCGACCCTGTTAGGCCTAAGCAAAGAAGTGACCTATCAGGCCATTCAGCAAGGATTGCACTGCACGATCACCACCCGGCAATCGCGAAAGGGCGAGATCTCATCATGGAAAGCCTTCGCGCCCGCTTACGCCGGCAAGACCGCGATCGAAGCCGTCGACCGATGTATGCGGGGGGAAGGTGCGCCAAGCCCGATCTATGAAGGTGAAGACTCGGTTCTCGCTTTTATCCTCAACGGACGGACGGCGCGCGATCAGGGTCAATCCCCCTATGAGCCAACCTATGTCGTGCCGCTGCCAGGGCCGGGCGAATCCAAGCGCGCGATCATGGAAACGTACACAAAAGAGCATTCCGCCGAATATCAGTCACAAGCGCTGATCGATCTAGCGTTCAAGATGGGCAGGACAATCGACGACTTTGACAAGATCAAATCGGTTGTGCTGCAAACTTCGCATCACACCCACAACGTGATCGGCACGGGTTCCGGCGATCCGCAGAAGTTCAGTCCGGATGCGTCACGAGAAACACTCGACCACTCGATCATGTATATCGTCGCCGTCGCGCTGCAGGACGGGCGTTGGCATCATGTCGATAGCTACGCGCCCGAACGCGCGAAACGCCCAGATACCGTTAGGCTCTGGAGAAAAATCTCGACGGTCGAGGACCCGGAGTGGACCCGGCGCTATCACTCGCACGATCCGATGGAGAAGGCGTTCGGCGCGCGCGTGGTCATTACGATGGAGGACGGCCACGTCGTCGAAGACGAGATCGCTGTCGCCAACGCCCATCCACTCGGCGCCAGACCGTTTGGGCGAAATGAATACGTCAACAAGTTCAAAGTCCTCACTGACGATATCCTAGACCCGGCAGAGAGTGCGCGCTTTCTTGAACTCGTGCAGCGCCTGCCGGACCTCAGCGCCGACGACGTTCGTGCACTCAATCCTACGGTGCCCGATGGCTACCTGGTCGAGAATCTTGCAGGGGGCATTTTCTGATGTTGTTTACCAAGAAGACGCCTGATCAAAAGCGTGCCGATTTCAGGGCAATGCTGGCCGACGGCAAACTCCATCGTTTCCCTGGCGCATTTAATCCACTCTGTGCGCAATTGATCGAGCGGAAGGGTTTCGACGGTGTCTATGTATCGGGCGGTGTCATGTCCGCCGATCTTTGCCTGCCCGATATCGGCATCGCCACGCTTGATGAGTTTGTCATGCGCGGCCGCCAAATCGCACGCGTCACTGATCTTCCTACGATCATTGACATCGACACCGGTTTCGGCGAACCGATGAGCGCCGCGCGCTCGGTTCGTTTAATGGAAGAGGCTGGCCTTGTGGGCTGCCATATCGAAGATCAGCTCATGCCCAAACGCTGCGGTCATCTCGATGGCAAGGAAGTCGTCGACACCGTTGTCATGACCCAGCGTGTACGTGCGGCCGCCGACGCGAAGATCGATGACAACTTTTGCGTCATCGCTCGCTCGGACGCTCGTGCGGTCGAAGGCCTGGACAAAGCGATCGACCGCATGAAGGCCTATGTCGACGCCGGGGCTAACATGATCTTCCCAGAAGCGATGCAAAACGAGAAAGAGTTCGAGACGATTCGAGCTTCGATCGACGTCCCACTTCTTGCGAATATGACCGAATTCGGCAAGAGCCGCTTGCTCCATAAATCAGAGCTTGAGAACCTCGGCTTCAACTTGGTCATTTATCCTGTGACCACGCTCCGTCTCGCCATGGGCGAAGTCGATCGCGGCCTTGACGCCATCCTCCGTGATGGCGACCAAAATGGCATTCTCGATAGGATGCAACACCGTCGGGACCTATACGATCTTCTGCGCTACGAGGAATACAGTAGATTTGACCAAGCCCTGTTCAATTTTGAGGTTGGTGACACACCGACAGAGTAGACGAGCAATGCTGCTGCAAGCTTGCCGGATGTGATCAAATGACTGTTGTCAGATGCTCGCAACTTTTGCCTCGGCGCTATCGGATTTCAGATGTTGGTCAGCCTATCGGCATTGATGGGAAACCGTGGTGTTTGGCCGGTGGGAACAAGGGCGACTTCTTTAGCGGAAGTCTCTCGCACAGCTCGGATCGACTCTGCCGAATACCTCGCTGCGTGCGAGGTCATTACCACATTGGGAAGCTTGAAAATTGGGTTGTCGTCAGGCATCCAGGCTGCGCGGTTGGCAGGCTCTTCTTTGGGGCCGTCGAGACCGGTTGCCGCAAGCGTGCCTTCGGTGCGTGTGCAATAAAGTGCCTTATCGTCGACGGTCGATCCACGGCCTGTGTTCACCGCGATCCCCCCGGCATCGTCGCAGCGAGTTCCACATCACTCAATAAAGCCTAGTCTCAAAGGTCATCGGTGCTTGCATCAGCATGAAATCGGAGCACTTCAGAAGTACGGCTTTGCCCATAAATTCGACTCCTAATGAGGCAGCGGCTTGCTCGGGCAAAAAAACATAAGCGATGATTTCAACGCCGACGGCTTAGAGCGCATGACGATAGATCGGCTGGCCTGACTACCACGACCAGAAACCCCGATGTGGCAAGCGGTTATGGTCAAACAGCCTCCTGGTGAGTGCCAGCCTGGGTGCTAGCGTGGTCAGCAACGTCTTCGGTGCACTAGAGCGGATATCGAGGAAAACCCTTAGACTCATGCTGCAAGTGTTGACGACGTCGCCCCAGATGGACACTGACTGTACTGTTGATCAATCGACTAAGCGTACTTTTAGATGACCTAAATCAAGTGGAAGGCTATACTCGATATTTGTGATTTAAGTAGCTTTATTATGTAATGATCGGCGCCTCGCAGATGTTAGTATCTGATCCGGATTTTAGCAGCTACAAGCCTCACGGGGCCAACCTTGAGACGCCAAGTTCTCGCTTCTTAGGAAGAAGCTACGAGTTTGCATGGCTTTGGCGCATTCTGGAAAAAAGCCTAGCTGGTCAACCGGGCTTGGCGGTGATCACTGGCGATGCAGGCATCGGCAAATCTCGCCTAATACGCGAATTTGTCGCGCAAGCGAAACGTATGGGTGTCGTCCCTGGATTCGGCCGCGGTCATCAAGGTCAAGCACCTCCGTATCAACCATGGATAGATTTATCGGACTCCATCGCGGCACAGCTGCCAGTCGCTTTTTCTACTTCAATGCTCCTGAGACACGAGAGCTCTGAGAGTTTAGAAAACCATCATCTCTATGAGACGGAAGGACAACGGAGTCGATATTATGGGCAATTCGTCGATTTTTTTATGCAAGTGCAGAAAGATACGCCAATTCTTCTAGTGGTTGACGACTTTCACTGGTTGGATATGCCGAGCCTCGAAATTTCCACTCAATTGCTCGTTAGCCTCTTAGATCAGAGCTTATACCAACCCGTTCGGGTTATGACATTAATTGCAACACGTCCAACGCCGTCAGAACGACCACTTGGACGCGTATTGTCCCGACTAGAGCGTGAAGAGGCTCATGACGGCTTGAAGCTAAGTGGCCTAGACCTGGATACAGTTGCTGCTTACATCAAAGACTTGGGAATCCTCCGCCCATCCTTTCAATTTACCAATACCATCTATCAGGCAACCAAAGGCAATCCGCTCTTCGTTAAAGCGTCGGTCCGGCAGCTGCAACAACGCGCAAAGATCGAGTCGCATAGCGGCTTCGCGATTAGCAATCTATCATCAAACGACATCGAATTACCCCCCGATCTTACAGCAGCAATCGATGAGCAGCTCGGCGAACTCGATCAAGAGTCAGACAAACTACTCACATTTGCCGCGCATATCGGCGATGAATTCGAAGTTCGAGATCTCGCCGCCGTGAGCGAATTAGCGGAGGCCAGCATTGTCGATATTCTCGAATCGCTAGATCATGTTGTGGAGTGTGGAGACTCGACCTATCAATTCGAGCATCCACTAATCCAACACTGCCTTTATCGTCGACGAAAACCGTCGGAGCGCCGTCGACTTCACGCCAAAATTGCATTGAAGCTTGAGGAGATTGATCCTGCTAGAAGCGAGGCAGAGCCTTGGCTCGTCGCAAAGCATCTCATTGCCGCCGGTCGATCTGCTGATCCCGAAAAGACCAGTAAATATGCCAGACTCGCAGCTGAGCGCGCGGAAGCAGTGTTTGCTTGGAACGATGCCGCCTATGCGTACGCAGCCGCTGCTTCGGCAACAGCGGATCTATGTGAACGCTCTCAGCTTCATCTCAGAGCTGGGACATGCTTTCGCTACTCCTGGGATCAAGGGCCTTGCGTCGCGCAGTATGACCTTGCTATCCAAGGCTTCGAGAAGATTGGGGAACACCGCGGCGTTGCTGAAAGTCAGGTTCATAGGGCCCGTCAACTGATCCGATCAGTTCCCATTGGGACTGTGCCTGATCTCACGCCATTCAAGACAGCGTTGGGCCTCGTTGGTGAAGATGATTTGGCGCTACGCGGTTATATACTGGTGCGCCTATCGGACGCGTATTCACACGGGCGCAGTAACAAGCTTGCTGCCGCCGCAGCACGGCAGGCACTCGTCTTGGGCGAGCGTATTGGAGATGACCGTCTAAGCAACGATGCTTGCACATTTTTAGGGCTTGCAGAACATCAGCTAGGACGAGTTGAGCAAGCCATTACACACTACCGTAAAGCAATTGATCATGCGCAGCGCGCAGGTGATCCATGGCTCGAAAACATACCAAGACAACGCCTGACGCTATCCCTTTATGCGATGGGAGATCTTAAGGCTGCTAAAGAAAATGCTTTGCGCGGGCTGAAGCATACTCGGCAGACACGCTATCCCGGCGAGGCATGCATGGCCCTTGCGGGATTAGCCAAACTCGCAGTCGTGACGGGCACCTTCGACGATTGCCAACAGTATGCCAGCGATGGCCTCAAGGCGTTTCAGCGCTCGCGTTATTCATTTGGAGCCTATATCGCGCTTCGCGCTCTCGCATGTGCCCGCAGCTGGCTCGGAGATCGCGACGGGGCCAACGACGCAATCGAAGCTTTGGAGCAACCGGAACGCATCTTCGAAAGTCCGGGCTCTTGGCTGAAGGCCTCGTGCAGGCTATTTCGTCGATACATCAAAGTTATCTGCAATCCCGACGAAAATTCACTTAGGTCGAACAAAGCTTTTAGTAAAAAAAAGATTGTCAAGCATATAGAAGATTTGTCCCTTAAATCACCCAATGCATATACAATTACAGAAACATGCGCAATTATTGAAATCTGTTTTATTCTTCAGTTTAGCGGTTTTGACAAAAAACTCGTCAAGAATCTGGAATGGGCGAGGAAAAACAAAATCTCATTTACACATGGGTGGGTGTTCTATGTTCCTAGGGTTCTAGCCTCTGCATACTTTCTTGCTGGCGACACCGACAAGGCAACAAGGCTGTTGCGTCGCGTAATTGCAGAGTTACAGAAAACAGATGCTAAAACGGAATTAGCGCGCGCCCATCACGACTTAGCGCGAATCTTGATCTCGAGAAGTGAGGCGCAAGAGCAAAAAGCCGTTCACAGTTTGCGGGAAGCAACACGCCTTTTTCGCGCTCTAGGCATGAAGTCTTGGCTTCTGAAAGCCCAACAGCTCGCGCATTCGGCTAACGTTCGGATCGAGAATTACGATCCCTGCGATGACGTAGAAGCGCTGCCTGCTCTACGCCAACGTAGCATTCTTGATTGTCTTGTACGCGGCGAGCCGTTCGAGAGAATAGCCGAAGCCCTTGTGTTAAGTCCGCGTACGTTGGCTGCTGAATCAAGGCAGCTCGCCAAGAAACTCGGCACTCTTCCTGTCGTTGGACAACGATCAATACCGATGACCATCATGATCACAGATCTCGAGAAGTCGACGCCGATGCTTGAGGGTCTAGGTGATCATCGTGCTATCGGGATCATGCGTATCCACGATCTAATGGTTCGGGCCTGCATGCGGGCAAATGGCGGCAATGAAATCCGACATTCGGGTGATGGTTTCCTGATGTCGTTCGACTCGGCAAGTTCGGCAGTCCGTTGTGCTTGTGATGTTCAGCGAGCGTTCGAGGCCTATAATGCTGATTCGAAAGCCACACCAATGCGGATTCGCATTGGCGTTCATTCAGGTGAAGTTATTGCTGGAAGCGAAGGGCCCTTTGGTCTCGCTTTGCATATTGCATCCAGGATCTGTGATCTATGCGAGCCTGGCAAAGTCTTAGTTTCAGAGACGACATCTTTAAATGCGATTGAGGAGGGCGTCACCTGTAGCAATGTCGGCAATGTCTACTTGAAAGGACTGACTCATTCGATTGAATTGTATGATGTTGTTTGGGATCAAGATCGGGCATAATTGATCGGTAACGCGAGTACAGTTGGCATAAGATCGCTTAACGATGTTAACCTGTTCCCGAAATATATTTCACAGCTGAAGCGTCGGAGTTGAACACATCGTTCGCATATCACTTGACATCATTCATCTTCAGTGCAGAACGGATTGTGAATAGAGTCGTAGATTTCTTAGTTTATGAGGAGATAAACAAATGGGGATGGCGGGACTTTGGATTGCAAAGCCGACGGGATTTTCTGAATTTGATAGCGTTTGTAATTCAAAGAAAATGCGAGAAAATGTAGAAGATCTCATTAATCAAGGGCAACTTTGGACAGAAATACGACATAGACTGATTGTCGATGAGAATAAGAAACGAGGCGATGACGACCCGAAGCGGCACCGTCATATCGATAAACATTGGTACAATCAGGACGAAGAAGGTTGGTGGCCCTTCGAACCCGTGGAGGAAATTCGAACGGAAGCGCTGTACCAGATCATTCAGCGACTAAAGGGACTCGAGAACCCAAAACACGTAAGCAGCTATTGGATGTGCCCCGGTGGTATAACCAGTTTTCGAATAGCGATTTGCGAGAGTGAAGCACAACTTACAGTCATCGTGCTTACACCACCGGAGGGGCCAACTCTCGATGGGGAAATGGAATCACCTCACCGAAGAGAGTATTTGGAGGGTGTGCGCCGGCATGATGGTTTAACGACTGATCAGGCTATACCGATCGATCAGTCGCCAATGACGTTAAAGATCGAAACAAGGACGGAAAGAGATGCTGAAGCTCTAGCTGATCGGTATACGCCCGGACGACGTGTTGTCATCAGACGAGAAGGTCGGCAAGATTTTTGTAGGACAATACTCAATCGCCGCGTAGAGCCGGATGGCCTTATTATCGAACTCCGTTCTGGAAGCGGGAGTGGATCTTATGTGCTCGATGCCAGGCGTTTCGGTATTGCCTTGATAGAACGACGTAGACCACCGACATTCCCTGCATTACCCGATTTGGGAGAGGGCATCTTGCTCATATCCGGTGTTGGCCTTGAGCCTACCACAAACACCGAACCTGTTGATTCTATGGTTGTTGGCGCAGCTGTTCGCAGGATCATCGATCCAATAAAGCAAGAGCCCGAAGACCAAAATTCCAGTGCTGCGAAGTCCTCGCAAACGGTCTCTTAGGAGCCGCTCACGACATTTCAGAACGAGGAGTTGTGATCTTCATCGCCTGTAGATCATCAATCTCCTCGTCTGAAAATCCAGCCGACGCCAAGACGCCTCGCGTGTGTTCTCCAAGCGAAGGGGCTGGGGCGAACGGCGTTTCAGGTGTACTTGAGAATTGTGCTGCTTGCCGCGCCTGGCGGAGTTGTCCGGCGATCGGATGATCGACGTCAACGATCGACGCGTTGGCCGCGACCTGCGCGTGCCCTACGATCTCTTTACGCGTCAAAACTGGTGCACAAGGAACATTTTCCCGCTCTAAACGTTTGAGCCAATCCGAAGCCGTTCTAGTAAGCAAAGCCTCTTGAATAAGGCCCAACCGAGCGTCACGATTAGTCTCGCGCAACGCCGCCGTCTTGAAACGTTCGTCCGTGATCCAGTCCGGACGACCTACAGCTCTCGCGAGACCTGCCCAGTCAACGTCCCGCATGACCGATACGCTGATATAGCCGGACGCTGTTTGATAGATGAGATCGACGAAGGATTGTCCCTCCTCTCTCTCCGCCTCTTGTCCGACGAATGTATGCCCACCCATGTCAGAGCTCCATAGAAAGGCGAGAACAGTATCAAGCATCGATATTCGAACATGCTGCCCTTTCCCGGAGCGCTCTCGCGAAAAAAGAGCCGCCGTTGTAGCTTGAGCAGCTTTGACCGCAGTTAGCTTGTCTGGCAGGAAGGTACGGACGAGACGAGGACGAGCCTGATCGGATCCTGCCTGAACCGTCGTTAGCCCCGACACGGCCTGAACCAACGGATCGAAAACCGGCTTTTGCGCAAAAGGTCCTTCGCTGCCGAATCCGCAGATCGAGACATAAACTAAATCAGGCGCGACTTCGCGAACGGCAGCTTCTCCGAGTCCCATGCGATCAGCTACGCCAGGCCGAAAGTTCTGCACAAATGCGTCAGCCCCCTTAAGGATGCGCATAAGCGCAGCCAGACCGTCCGGTTTCTTTAGATCCAGCACGATTGATCGCTTGTTGCGATTGTTATTGAGAAATGTCGCCGAAAAGCCAGAACGTCGAAAGGCCATCTGTCGGGTGAAATCTCCGCCATTCGGATTCTCGACCTTGATGACTTCAGCTCCCTGATCAGCCAGCATCATTGTTGCAAGGGGGCCTGCGATGATGCTTGTCAAATCCACTATTCTAATGCCTTTAAGAGGGCCATTCATATTCCAGTTGCTCCAACATTCTTGCTAAGCTCTGACTTATGCAAGCAAACCTATCAAAAAACGCCATTTCGTCGATCTATACAAATTACGAGCGCAAGCGACAGTGCCGCGGCAATAATGGCTAATCAACACAGGTTGTTCCAACTAAAATATGCTGACATCAAGCAATCAAAGTCTTTGCAAGTGTCGGATAACGAAGCGATCGGATTTCAGATGTTGGCCAGCCGGACGGTATTGATGGGAAACTGCGATGTTTGACTAGTGGGTACATGGGCGACTTCCGAAGCGGCAGCCTCTCGCAGCTCGGATCGAATCCGCCGAATACTTCGCTGCGTGCAAGGTCATTACCACATGGGAAGCTTGAAGATTAGGTTGTTGTTGGTATCCAGGATGCGCGTTGGCCGGCTCTTCTTCGGGGTCCTCAAGACCGGTTGCGGCTAGCGTGCCTTCGGCAGACGCCAAAGGGCTCGTTGAGTGATAGTAACCCTTTGGCGGTTTCGGATAGAGCCTATCCGCATCCCACAGAAAGGGCAGAAAATTGATCGACTCGACAATCATCTTGGGTGTCTCGACAATGCCGCCTGGATATTGGCCGTCGAGCAGCTGAATGATCGCGTAGGCGCCTCTCTTACGGCCAAGACGCGAGAGATCTCTCGGATGCTGGGGTGGAACGACAAGGCAGGCCAATAGAATTCAACGGTATTGGCGGCCTACGAAATACGTCTATGCCCCATGATGGCTGACTAGTTTCCTGGCACGCTAGGATTTTTTGTCATCGCGATTGGCGTCATCGTGGCTCGAAAGCAATTCGGACAAGAAAGCTCCGAAAGCTGCGCCAATCGATGGCCACAGTGAGTTGGTATCGTTCGTTGAAGATTCATGAGAAACTAGATCAGTCCGCTCACTATGCAACTTGGTCATGAGGTGCCCCAAAAGACTCCGATCGGCGATGCCATCAATAGGCAACCCAAACTCCCGCTCAGCCGCTTCGATAGCGTTCGTTACAGAAGCCACTCTAGGATCCTCAGAGATGGCGTTGAGGCGGTTCAGAGCCACCAATGCCTGCATCACGTCATGCGACGTCCTGCCCGAACGCTGAAAAGGCGGATCTGCTACATGTTTGGGATGTTCAATTGCGCCACCAACGTTCAGATTGATTTCGACCGTTCCGACGAGGCCAAGTATTCCCAGGGCGATGCTGCCGACAATATAGAGAATTTTCTTAGACAACCAATTTGGCATGACATTTCCCAAGTAAATTGAATGCTTGTTGAGCGCTCCGAAAACATACACAGAAGCCTCAAAACCGAGGGAAACTGGGGCAAAAGATGTCGGCATCAAATCTGGCTTCGGATCCAAATGACAACCTATTCGTCCACGGTTCGCTGCGCACCCAGTGACAAGCTCGCAGCCACCAGCGTCGCGGCCGCAAGCTAAGATCCATGTCTTATGCTTTGCAATTTGCGATACAAAGAGAGATCCGGTACGCCGTCGACAGGCAGCCCGTGCTTCAATTCTGCTTGGCGGATGGCTTCTGTTAGATCGAACGAATCTTCGCCGGATGGCACACCATTGAGATAACCGAGGTCGACGAGAAGCTCTTCTATTCTAAAGCGAAGCCTTGGGTCGAGTTCCGACTCTGCCGAGGATAAGGCAATTTCCCCACTCACTTCAGCTTCAAGGATCGTGACCAGATCACCGTCAGGTTTGCCATCGGAATACAGACCCTGCTCTCGTTCAAAGGCCTTGATCGCCATCTTGGTTTCACGGTTTAAGATGCCGGACGGCTCGCCTTTGATCCTACCAAGACTCTTTAGAAGAACCTGCGTATCGGTCACAAGTCTCTTATTCAATTTGACCAGCAACATCTTGCTCGGTTGACCGGTTACCGGCTGTCGCATCTCGCTTTCGGCATGTTCAATCGCCCGATGCGTTAGACCACCAGCAATGCCGTCCACGTCACCAGTGTAATAGCCGAGGTCAATCAAAACGTGCTGGATCTCGCTTATCAAAGCGCGATCCTCGTTTGCTGATTCGAGGTCAGTAGATCCCGGCGCTTTCGCCACAGTAGGACCACTTGACAGACCATTCTTACAGGCGTCCCTCGCAGCCTTTTCAGACATCATCACCAGCGTCGGCTGAAGCATCTCAGGCAAGGCGTGCTCGATATCCAGACCTGTGCTCTTGCCGAAGTCGCTGCTCTCGCCGAGTATGGATCCGTCGACACTGTTTAAGAACTGTAGGCGAGCGGCTGTCTCAACCATGACCAAACTGGTCTGCCCGAATTGCAACTTGATCTCGGAACTGCTGGCCTCCACTTCGAGATAAGCAAGAACTGACAGGCCGTCCCCACGTGCCATAGTAATGGCATTTTGTCTGCTGTTAGCCTTGATCGACACTACGTTGGCACGCGTGATGCGAAGGGCAGTTGTTGCCATATGATCGATTTTGGTGTCACCAGCTTTGCTGCGAGTCTTAGCATTGAGCTCACTGTAATGCCGTTCTGTAAAGAGACCGATCCGCTGATCATCGAAGCACTCAGCAGCGATAGCGACTGATTTGCCGCCAAGTGTCAGGCTCATAGCAGCAAGGGCGAGTGCGAGCTTGCGGATAGCGCATCTTATCGACAACTTGTCGCCTGTCATGACGCTACAAACTCCTGAGGTCATCGAGCAAGCAACTATCGATCCGTCCTTCGGTCGGCAGCCCTTTCTCAGTCTGGAAATTGAGAACTGCGCCTAACGTAGTTGGGCCAATGATTCCGTCGGCAGCATTGCTATCAAGATAGCCAAAGTCGACCAATAGCTGCTGCAGCTCACGCACTGAATCGCGACTTGCCAACACGCTGCAACCAGTTGAGCGATTGGCAGCCGTTTCCACAAGTCGTTTTTCAACGGTTGAGATGCACTGATTGATATCCTCATTTGGCCACGTCAACATCGCGTCGGCTTTGGCACAGTATTCGCGGGCGACAATCAGCTCATCATTTATTTCGGCGCAGATAGCGAGGTTATTGTAGAGTGAGATGGCCCGCTCGCCGGAGGCCTCCAGCGACTGCCAGGCGGGGCAAGCACGATCATGCCGGCCGGTCTTCATAAAGGCGACGGCGGCTTCGAATTGCTCTAGCGAAACCTCGTTGCTCAGCCCTTCGGTTTCGTCCATCACATTCATTTTCTTCAGGCAACTTCTAGGAGCCACGTCGGCTACAAACTCCGTCATGGCTTGCTCAAGGATCTGGCCCATCATGGTCGAGCCTTCCGGCAATCCACGCTGACCTCCCAAGCTCGCCAAATCAAAGACTCCACCAGAGCTGCGGCCACTATTCTGGCAATAAACCTTTTCCTGAATTCCGCCATGCTCCTCGGCATAGACGACTTGTCCGGTACTGACATCGACCAGCTTTGGAATGGAACGAAATGATGCAGTCCTTTTCTGACAACGCGATGTGGCCGCGTTTTTTTTCGTAAAGGTCGCATCAGCAATATTGTATTCGACAATTTGCGGGATGTAGATGCCGTCTACACCGAGCACCCGACCCAACTTGGCGGCTGATCCCGCAGCCACCGCGCCGGAGTTATCAAAGCCTTGTGCTGCCATGACCTTATCGAGGTCGGTACGCGTCACCACCTGAAAATAGGGCTGATCGCCATTCTTGACAGACACGAGAGCGCTTTCGAACCGGCGCGTAAACTCGTCGCTACCATCACCGCTTGGCGGGATGACAGCAATACGTCGCAAATCACCAGCTGCAGGGTGTTTGGCAGGTTTTTCTATTAGAATCTCCGGCCGGCTATCAAAAAAACCAGCGAGGCTAAAGGCAGGATCGCAGGATGGTGTTTGATTCTCGGCCACAACCGCCTTCTTAACCTGATCCGTTACTGTGCCGACCGTCTCGCAGCCGACGAAAGCAAATACAGCAAACAGACTTATAAAAGCCGTCTTGTGCGCCTTAACGATCCTCACTTTGATCCTCCAAAGAGATTCATTTTTTCTAAAAAACAACCTTGAGTGGTGTAATGGCCTCATTAGCACCGGAACTGTCAAGCTAAAATCTAAAGTAGAATCTTTTCATTTGTTGATATGTTGTTAGTTGGTAACAGCGCCAATTGTTGGACGTATGGATAAACTTTTGGGTATAAAAAACAACCCTAGGTTGTTACATGGTGCGACCGAGCATACTGGTCATCCGCGCTGAGGCTGCTTATCTTCGACGTTCGGCTAGGCCAATGCCCGCGACAAGAACACCTGTTCAAAGAGGCACACCACCGATCGAGCACGAGACTGACCAGATGTCCAAGCGATCGGCGACGACGTACCCGGCAGCAAGGTCATGACTGTGTGACAGATCCGGAAGCGCGCAAGATCGAGACTCACGCAAAGCTCAGCAACATTTAACCAATACTCATCTATCCGAACACGACCTTCTACTATCGCGAACACGTCGGCAAACTAGGCGACGTGTCGGACCTTCCTGACAATCGCATTGAGACTGCCGCGATCCTGCGCACACCAATCGATCGGGCCGGCCGAGGCCGTTCATTGTCGGAGGCGAGACGACGCCGGCGGTCATCTCGAAAAGTTGTCGCTTTAGAATGAGCCATCCTCTCACATTTACCGCTCTCCAACTCGACAAAGTTGGGATCGCTCGCCGGAGAGATCGTCAAGCAGGGTCTCAGCACTGGTCTCGCCGAACTCGCCAGGCTTCTCCGTATGGAAGTGGGTCACCACGCCATCGTCGACGATCATAGAGAAACGCCTGCAACGCTTGCCAAAGCCGTTGTCACGCAACATAACGTCAAGATCGGCTGCACGAGCAAAACTCAACAGACCATCGCCAACCATGCTGACCTTGCCGTCAGCATCAGAGGCGCGTGCCCAGGCATCAAGCACGAACACGTCGTTGGTGGAAAGGCAAAGCACCTCGTCAATGCCCGCAGCCTTCAAGGCGTCGGCATTGTTAGCAAAACCCGGCAGATGACTGGCGGAACAGGTGCGCGTGAAGGCGCCGGGCACGCCGAACATAGCGACACGCCTGCCGCTGAACAGCGCGTCGATCGACACCGCTTTTGGAGCACCGCCTTCAAGCACAAAGATGTCAACGCTAGGAATCTTCTGACCTTTGGCGATTGTCATAACAAACTGTCCTTCGGCGTGGTGTTGCGAAGTAGGCTTGGCACGCTAAGCGGCCCGCCAGGATTTGACCTCAACGGCGATAGGCCCCTATCGGCGCGTCCGCTCTGATAAGACCGTTCTCCTTCAGCCCCGACCAGAACCCATCCGGAATGGGGTGAGCCAGCGCCTTTAAGTTTTCGTTCACCTGCCCTGGCGAATTGGCACCGGGAATGACCGAGATGACGGTCGGGTGCGCCAAAGGAAACTGGATAGCCGCGGCACCAAGTGGAACGTCGAAGTCGGCGCCAACCTGCTCGATATCGCGCACCCGCCCCAGGATCTCCAGGGAGGCCTTGTCATAGGCATAGGAGGCATCCTGACTGGTGCCGGTCGCGAGAACACCAGAGGCGAAAACCGCCCCGATCACAACACTCGCCTTTCGCTCTTCACAAAGTATGAAGTCTTCATCAAGGGCCGGCTGATCGAGCAGTGTATAGGGCATGGCGACTAGGAAATAGTCGATATCAAAGCGTTCCAAAAATAGCTTAATCATGCCGGTATGATTGATGCCGACGCCGATCGCTCGGATCGCGCCGCTGGCCTTAAGTTCGTCGAGGGCTCGATACCCGCCGTGGTTCGACAAGTCGTCGAGGGCCTTCAGGACATTGGTCTCATTTTTCTGATGCTTGAGGTCGAGATCGTGGATGGCGAGCGCATCAATCGTATTTAATCCGAGGCGCATGAGGCTGTCCTCGTAGGATCGAAGAATGCCGTCCCTGGTGTAGTCAAAGCGCAGATCGAAGGGCAGCCCGCCTTGCCATCGTTTCATCCAGGGCGATCGGTCGAAGTTTTCTGGGTCCATCGGCCGACTGTAAACGCGACCGACTTTGGTGGTGACGACGAACTCATCCCTCGGCTGCTGGCGAAGGAAATAGCCAAGGCGATGCTCACTCTTGGTATTACCGTACCAGGGCGCCGTGTCGAAATAGCGGATCCCACCATCCCAGGCAGCTTGCAGAGTTTGCTGCGCCTGCATTTCCGATATGACCTCGTCCGGATCGCCGAGCGTGCCGCAGCCTTGGCCCATCACCGGCAGGCGCAACCCCGTGGCGGCGACGTGCTGTCTGCAGGTCAGATCAAACATGCGCCACTATTCCCTTTGCCATCACCACGTCAACCCAGCTTCCTGCAAATGGCTTCTGCGCAAGAATTGGTCGATCTATTGCCGCCGACGTCAGGCGCAACATCTCGGCCTTCCGCCAGCACCGCTGCCGTCAAGCGTTCATCTTGGTTGCCTTGCCCGAGCCAGTCCAGCATGCTCGCGCCGGATAGGATATAGGCTATCGGGTTGGCCAAACCGTCCCCGGCGATATTCGAGGCGGAGCCGTGGGAGCCTTGAAACATGCCTTGCTCGTCGCCGCCTCCGAAAGGTGCGACGCCTATGCGGCCCATCGTGGCGCCCCGAGATCCAACAGAATATCGCCGAAGGTGTTCTCGCAGACCACAACGTCGAAGTGCTCGGGACGCTCGATCACATGCACGGTCATGGTGTCGACGACAACATGCTCGATTTCGAGATCAGGATACCCGGCGAGCGCTTCGTCGCCTTGAGCTGATCCCAGATTGACGTGAATGATGAAAAGCTCGGTGGCAGGAGGTCTGACGCGGGCCGAATTTGGCCGAATGGTAGTGGAAGTGAGCCTTGGTAAGGTCGGCGCGGTTGTCCTGGTCGCCCTTAATGGTTTAGCTTGGACTTCAAAGGGATCGAAGACAATACATTGGGGGGCCGTTGCCGGAAATCCGCGTCGAGGATCTGACCAAGCGCTGGGGGAAGACTGTCGCTGTCGATCAGATCTCGTTCACCATCGCTGACGGTGCGTTTGCCGTTCTCCTTGGACCGTCTGGCTGCGGAAAGTCGACAACGCTTCGTCTCATCGCCGGGCTCGATCGGGTGAGCGAAGGACGTATCATCATCGGTGATCAGGATGTGACCCACCGCCCGCCATCGAAGCGCGCACTCTCGATGGTCTTTCAAAACTACGCGCTATTTCCCCATCTAAGCGTCACCGAAAACATCGCGTTTGGGCTGCGGGTCCGGCGGGTCCCAGCGAAAGAGCGACAGGAGCGACTGCAGCGCGCCGCCGATCTTCTCGGACTGGGTGATCTGATGGAGCGAAAGCCAAGCCAGCTTTCCGGCGGCCAGCAGCAGCGGGTTGCCCTTGGTCGGGCGATCGTTGCGGAGAGCAAGGTCTGCCTGATGGACGAGCCACTCTCCAATCTCGACGCTAAACTTAGAAACGAGATGCGCCGCGAGATCCGCGACCTGCAGCAACGCCTCGGCATGACCATGCTCTATGTCACCCATGATCAGGCAGAGGCCATGAGCATGGCCGATCAGGTGATCCTCTTGAACCATGGCCGAATCGAGCAGGATGCACGTCCCGCCGCTCTCTATAACCAACCAGCAACGATGTTCACCGCCGGCTTCATTGGCACGCCACCTATGAACGTCATCGATTCAGCAGCGCTGCCGTCACGTGATGACGGCGACACACTCGGCATTCGACCGGAGGCGATCAAACTTGTCGATGAGGGTGGGATCGCGGCTGTTGTCGATGCCATCGAGTATCTGGGTGCCGACACCATCCTAAGTTGCCATGTCGGGACCCAAGCATTGCTCGTCCGGCATCCCGGTGAGGTGTTGTTCGACAAAGGGGATTCCGTTCGTCTCGATTGGGACAAGGATGCCGAGCATCGCTTCGAGCGTAAGAGTGGGCAAAGGCTGACGACACCGGCGTCGGCAATTAACGAGCGAATGACCGGTTGAGCAAGGAGAAAGCTATATGTTGGAATCCGTTACACGAGGACTAAGGAACAAGTCGGTGATCGGCGCGGCTGCGCTCGCCATGATCGGCCTGGGCTCTGCCGCAAAGGCGGATGTGGAGCTTACCTTCTTCTATCCGGTCGCTGTCGGCGGACCGGTGACCAAAGTGGTCGACGGCTATGCGGAGACCTATAGCGAGATGACACCGGGTGTCACGGTCACCCCTGTCTATACCGGCAGCTACCTCGACACAGTGACCAAGACCATCACCGCCGTGAAGGGCGGCAATCCTCCGGACATCGCTGTGATCCTCGCGGTCGATACCTTCACCCTCTATGACGAGGATGCAATCCTTACCTATGACGACTTGATCAGCACGGAGGAAGAGCAAGCCTGGCTGGACAGCTTCTATCCTGCCTTCATGGAAAACGGTCGGGTCGAGGGTAAGGTTTGGGGTATTCCGTTCCAGCGCTCAACGCCTGTGCTCTACTGGAACAAGGACGCGTTCGCTGAAGCGGGACTCGATCCCGACACGCCGCCTGCGACCTGGGAGGAGCAGGTCGAGTTCGCCAAGAAGCTCACCAAGAAGGACGGTGATCAGGTTACGCAGTATGGCATCCAGATCCCGAGCTCCGGTTTCCCCTACTGGCTGTTTCAGGGACTGACCACGCAAAACGACGCGTTCTTAATGAACCAAGACGGCAATGAGGTCTCTTTCGATCAGGACGGCGTCGTCGAAGCGCTCCAATACATGGTTGACCTCTCCAAGGTCCACGGCGCCATGCCAGGCGAGATCATCGAGTGGGGTACCACACCGAAGGACTTCTTCGAGGGGCGGACCGCGATGATGTGGACCACCACCGGGAATCTCACCAACGTCCGGGACAATGCGCCGTTTCCCTTCGGTGTCGCCATGCTACCGGCGAACAAACGTCGAGGCGCGCCGACTGGCGGCGGCAATCTCTTCATCTTCAATCACCTGACTGAGGAGGAACAAGCGGCGGCCCTCGACTTCGTTAAGTGGATGACATCACCAGAGCAGGCAGCAGACTGGAGCATCGCCACCGGCTATGTCGCCACAAGTCCAGCGGCTTGGGAGACCGAACGCCTCAAGGCCTATGTTGCTGATTTCCCGGTCGCGACGGTCGCTCGGGATCAGCTCGAGTTCGCCACAGCCGAACTCTCAACCCACGAAAACCAACGTGTCACGAAGATCTTCAATGACGCCTTGCAGGCGGCGCTCACACTGGCGAAAGAGCCCGCTGACGCTTTGGCCGAAGCGCAGGCCGAGGCGGATCGCGTCTTGTCCGCCTATCGTTAAGCAATAAAGCTAGGGAGGACATGCTCGCATGTCCTCCCAGAACGCCGTCTTGCAACGTCACCTCACCCATGTTTACGGCTGGCTGCTGGTGCTGCCGGCCGTCGTTATGCTCGCGGCGTTCACCCACTATCCCGCCATCCGTACGTTCATCGACAGCTTCTTCTCCACGCCACGTGGCAGGCGGCCAGCTCAATTCATCGGCCTCGATCAGTATCGGCAGATGATCGACGATCCGATCTTCTGGAAGGTGCTGTGGAACAACGCGCTCTATGCCATCGGTACCATTCCGCTCTCAATCGCTCTGGCACTTTTAATGGCGATGCTGGTCAACGAGCGGCTTCGCGGGCGAGCCCTTACCCGCATGGCTTACTTCACACCGACCGTGTTGCCGATGGTCGCGGCCGCCAACATTTGGCTCTTTTTCTACACGCCCGGCTACGGGCTCCTGAACCAGATCGGCAGCCTCTTCGGCATGCCCGACATCAATTTTATCGGCGATCCGAGTAAAGTGCTCTGGGCCCTGATGGCGGTGACGATCTGGAAAGAAGCCGGCTTTTTCATGATCTTTTACCTGGCTGCCCTCCAAGCAATTCCACCATCGCTGAAGGAGGCAGCGATCCTGGAGGGTGCCGGTCTTTGGACCTACTTTCGACGAGTCGTCTTTCCGCTCTTGATGCCGACCACGATGTTCGTCTTGATC
This sequence comes from Geminicoccaceae bacterium, assembly GCA_028285265.1. Taxonomy (GTDB): domain Bacteria; phylum Pseudomonadota; class Alphaproteobacteria; order Geminicoccales; family Geminicoccaceae; genus JANQPX01. The sequence goes on along the minus strand of JANQPX010000002.1, from coordinate 84,788 downwards.
AATGCAGTCATAGGCGCTTTTCGCCTGGTCGACCACATCGTCGCCATGACCCAAGGCGGCCCCGACAATGCGAGCTCGCTACTACTCTATTACATCTATGAAGTCGCCTTCAAATTCTGGGACACAGGCTACGCCTCGGCTCTGACCGTCGTGTTACTCGTGATCCTCGCCACCATCGCCATTGGCCAATTTGTCTATATGGACCGACGGGTACACTACCGATGATGGACCGGAACCGATGAGTGCGCGCGACAACGAGAGCGTTATGGCCGGTGCCGAAGAGGCATGGTTCTGGCATGGCCTGACGACGGCCGGAGCTTGGCTTCTGGCCCTGATATGGGTCGCCCCTCTTCTTTACGCCATCTGGACCGCCTTTCATCCAGCAGCCTATGCGGTGCGGTTCGACCTCACGGCACCGCTCACCCTCGAAAATTTTGCCGAAGCCTGGGCTGCAGCACCCTTCGCGCGCTACCTGCTGAACAGCTTCATCCTGGTCACGATGATCCTTGCAGGCCAGCTCCTGCTTTGCACTCTTGCTGCCTATGCCTTCGCACGCTTCGACTTTATCGGTCGGGATATCCTTTTCATCATGGTACTGCTGCAGCTGATGATCATGCCCGACGTGCTTATCGTCGAGAACTATCGGACCATGGGACAGCTCGGGCTGATCGACACCATTACCGCGATAGGGTTGCCCTATATGGGATCGGCCTTCGGCATCTTTCTCCTGCGCCAAACATTCAAATCGATCCCGCAAGAGCTCGAGGACGCCGCGCGTGTCGAGGGTGCCGGCATTCTGCAGATCCTCTGGAAGGTTTACGTCCCGCTCGCCCGTCCGGTCTATGTCGCTTATGGCTTGGTCTCGATCAGCCATCATTGGAACAATTTCTTGTGGCCGCTGATCGTCACCAACTCGGTCGAGACACGTCCTGTAACAGTTGGCCTTCAAGTCTTCTCTTCAGTCGACCAGGGTATCAACTGGTCGGTGATCACAGCCGCTACATTGCTAACCAGCGGCCCACTCCTGATCGCTTTCCTCCTATTCCAGCGCCAGTTCGTCCAAAGCTTCATGCGTGCTGGCATCAAATAGCGCATGCGTCTTAATAGAAGGTTGGTCGTACATGTTCGTGGCGGTTGGCGGCAATATCTAAAGGTAAACGTTCATTCAACGAAACATTTTGCAGATTTTTCAAAGATAGTTATTATTGTAAATAAGCTAATCTTACGTGAGCGTATCTAAATGCGAAAATCAAAAATCTAAAGTTCACTTCCACATTTACTCTATTGTCATATTGCCATTTCCTTTTCTCCTTTTACTTTGATAACTCCCGCTTCTAGCTCAAGTAATCGATGATGGAACATCAATCGATGTTCCACAAGGACTCATGACTGCGGATTGGGCAGATAAAGTCGATGTCGAGATCGGCGAGTCGTCAATGGAAATTGCGCCGCACGTCTCGATCAATCATTCGAAGGACATTCGACTTGGTGAAGCAGGAATTGGATACCACCTGAGCGCTGGCGTCGAGGTTATCAACCTGTCCTCATCGACGGGCGCGGAACTTACGTTCCAGGCGACTTCAGTTTCAATGGCGACTTTTCGTTTGAGCCTTGCGGCGTGGTAAGTTGTGATGACCCGCCGGGCAGTGGACCTGCTGATGACAGCGTCAATCCGGCGTCTTGGATTGATCGCACAGCATCAAGTCCATTGGACTGGATTACCGCTGCCAATAGCCTGATAAGAGAGACCGTAACATGCTCAATAGTAACGAGATCAAGACATCTGCGGTCCACCCTCCAAAACGCGTCTTCGCCGCCATAGTCTGAATGATCAACCAGCGGTGACGTTTATCCAATCAACGGCGGTCTGGCTTTTCCGAGAACCCGCTTGATCATCAAGGCCGTCGCCTGATCGCAGCGGCCATCGCCGCTGTTTTCCGGATGGAGACGTCGGCTGCCGCTGAAGAGGTGCTGCTGAAACATCTGCAGCGCCCAGTGGGTGATGGCACCGAACGCACCATCCACGCTGCCGACATGGTAGCCGATCTCCTTGAGATCGGTCTGCAGCTCCGCGACTGCCCCGCTGATCGAGGGTCGATGCACACCGTCATAGCGCTGCCTCCGATCGCTGTCGCCGGAGCGCAGGCTTCCCTCAGGAAAGCCTTCAAAGAAGCCACCATAAGCTGCTTCCGGTAACGATCCCGGCACAGGCATTAGCCCCCAGCCTCGCGCCTCGAAAAGCTCCCAGGGAAAGGCGGATCCGGGATCGGTCGACTTTCGACCGTGACGCTTCGGCGGTCGGTTCTGTGGCCGGTTAACAGCGGCATCGCTATGTGCGATCAGCCGTTCCGCAAGGATGCTGGGAAAAGCAGCGAACAGCTTTTCGACCAGCGAGAGTGCAGCATCAATCTGAGCCGCCTCGTAGTCACGGCCAGTCGCATGGGTGATCTCGATGCCGATCGAACGTCCGTTCAGCTGCTCGTCACCTTGCCAATCGGTATGGCCGGCATGCCAGGCTTTCTGCCCCTCGTCGACCAGCTTCACCACCGTTCCATCCGGCGTGATCAGATAGTGGGCGGAGACCGTTCCACTGAAGACGAGCGTGTTGAGGTCAGCCCGTCGATTGTTGCTGCCGGTGTGATGCATCATGATCAGATCGATCGGCCCGCCCCGGCGCGCCGACTGACCGCGCGCCCTCATCCAAAGCGGTGTCAGCGACAGGACCACGCGGTCACCCTCGACTTTGATCGGCTGCCCGCCCTGCCCTGGCCTTACGGTGCCGCCGCTCTTTTCGAGAAGTGCCTCGTAAGGTGCCCAGGCGCGCTCGCGCGACGTCTCCGCCGGTACGCCGGGGCCGGGCTCAGCGTCGATCGTATCGACGGTCGCCGCGGTAACCATGAGGTTGCCGTCCGGCAGGCGCGAAAGATCGAGCGTCGCCGTGCCGGTCCTATCAGTGGTCACCTCCTGATCCGCAATCACGATGCGGCAATCGGGGATCGCCTCGTCGGACCGGCCGTCTGCCTGCATCAGTCGGTTTACTGCCGCGATCCTAAGAAGGCTTGGCTGGAACTGCTCAAAAATCCCCGGCCAGGCGTCAGTGTCGAGTGCCGGCAGGGATACAGATGGCGTGTCTAGCCCCTCTTCAAGCCTATCTTCTTCATCACGCTCGTCGCCGAGAGTGGATTCAATATCGGGCTCGATCGTCTTCATCTCAATCGTCCTTCTCCTGACAGTCTTCGGACTTCAGCTCGTCGTACCCTGATCGGTATCCTCACCGGCCCTAGCCTTTCGCAAAGGGCTAAAGCCTAGATTGCTTAGATCCAGTCGCCACCAGTACCCCTTGAAACTGCCTGGCCCGTTGACCTTGTAGACAACGTCGGAAAGGAGGATCCGTTCGCTTGCTCCATCGATCAATGAAAAAGACACGGCAGCTCCGGCGCCATAGGACAGCTGGTTGCCAAAGAAAAGCGTGTTCCAGAGATGCTTCTTGATAGTGAAACTGCCCCCCGCCGTCTCCACCTTGGAGGATAACACGAGCGGCGGTTTTTCCTGCTTGAGCAGCGTCGCCATATGCGCGCCGCCGATCGCCCGGCTCAAGAGCGAAGGCTGATCAGCATCCTTTTGCTCTATGGCCTTCAGATGCTCGTCGATCCTGATAGCAAGCGGATGCTCCGGATGCTTCGCATTGAGATCTGCACGTATCGCCTTTAGCCGATGAAGTCTCCGGATCAGCTCACGCTTGCCTTCATCTGCCATGATTGGAATCCTCTCAGGCCTGATGACGTCGAATCCGTCCTCGACCAAAGCGCCGACAAGGCTGGCGTTAAGCGCGCTGTCATTGATGGCGACGTCGCGCCCCTTGATGGACGTTTCGACACGGAAGAATTCCAAAATGCTGACAAGCGATGTGAGACCTCCGGTTATCGCCGCGAGACTTTCGGGCGCGACGGTTGCCGGCGTGGATGGAGCGGTCACTTCGGCAGCGCGGGCTTTCTCACCTTCATCGATCAGCAGATCGAGTTGGATAATGAGGTGGCGATAGCCAGCGGCAGCGAGGAGAGCCTCGTCACCCGCAAGAATGATCTGCCTTTTCGGCTCGGCCACCTTGACGATCCTTGCGGTGATATCCCGGCAGATGTCGCGGACCGCAGCCAAGGCTGCAATTTCGATCTCGAGGCTGTGATTGTCACTGATTTCGGTCTTGTCAGTGATCGTCGGTATCTCGGTGCCATTGGTCATCAGCGTTTTCCTTTTCATTTACTTCAGCACTTGTCTCAGAAGCTCTTGCGTGGTCGGCTTTCATCTGTCTTAGCGCTTTTCGCTCAAAAAATATTCTCGAGCCGATTAAAGCGACCTTGTTCTCGTGATCAATTCGTTGTTCTCTCCTAATCGAAGTAAGAGTAATCGATCAGGCGATCGAAATTGGGCCTGCAATCGTCTTAAAAGCAATGCGACAGTTGCTCCATTCGCAGCCCTTCAAAAGAGAGGACACTGCCTTGTCAGATACAGAATCAATTGAAGATCTAGCCAAGAAAGATATCGATGAGCTTTATCTAATGTTGGATGAGGCATCCAATCCGCAGGAACAAGGCGGCCTGGAAAGCAGAGGCGCTGAGGCCCGTTCACAACGCGGAAGAGAACTTTTTGAACGCTACAGGGATAAGCTCTACGATGTTATTTGCGTCGATCTTAACTATTGCTCGAACCCGCATATGGCACTTGGCTCCAGTGCCGTTGTTCAAGCAGTGACATTAGCATTGGGAGTTGCTGGCCTTGTTGCAAGGGCTCTGATTACTATTGTGGTTCATTTTGGCGGACGTGCTTTTTGTAGATGTGGTTCCTGACTTTCAATTTCTTCCTCATGGTTGAAATGTGGAATGTCAAATCAGCGGTGCCATTGCAAAACCATGGAATGATGGAGCTGATCCCGATGACGTTACTGGGATCAGCTCCATAAGAGTGAAGCGAGGTTCAGTTAACTCAAGCCGAATCCTGGAACCAACTTGTTAATGACGCGTTGTTCGTTTGGCCCTGGTTAACTCTCCGGCAAAGCATGCGGACTATGATCGCGCTGAAGACCTGATCCTCATGCGATTCCAAGTTCATCCAAGACTGCGCTATTGGCCCCAAAATGGTTGCGCATATCCTCGATGATCGCGTCAATCCGAATGCCTTGATTGTTAAGCCATTTGCCATTTGCATCTTGTTCGCCTCCTGCATGATGTAAGGCGACCAACTGCCAGAGGTTATCAAACACTGGTGAACCTGACGATCCAGGTTCCGTATCCGCTTGATATCTGATGACATTCTGGAAAAGGCGTGCCAACTGATTGTTCTGTAGAGCCACTTCTTTCCTGCGCCCAGAAGGATGTTGAATAATATTGAGATGCTGCTCTTTGCGGAAAGTCGGTGTCTCATTAAGAGGGATAATTCCCCAACGATCGCCTGCGAATACCACATCCGTTGGGTTAGTGTCTGTTTTGTTTGTACGGAGCCGGATTATCGTATAGTCGAGTGCCTCATTGGTATGAAAAACTTCTCCATGATGAGGGAAAAACGATTCGGTGATTTGCTCGGCGCCATCTGGCCTTAGTTGGAAGTTAAATTGAAGACGGATTTTATTCAAGAAACCCTTGTCTGGAATAACATGATTATTGGTTAGAAAGAGACTAGACGAAATCATGAAGCCGGTTGCCCACCCTGTTCCCGGCGGAAACGTGTGCCCGTGGACCGTATGGGGCTTAGTCAGAACCACACGGGCAACAGCCCGTTGTGCGTGAGCGCCTTGTTCTAAAAACCATACCGGCAGAAGATCACTTTCGTCGATAAGACGCTCAAGAACACCGGCTGGTGTTTCCACTTGATCATCCAGCGAGATCTCGTCCCCGGTGGAGTGAGAAAAGTCATCTGTCTTCGGCATAGGTGGTTGAAGCAGAAGGGCTTCCAGCCCGCTTGCCATCAATGCGATCTCGCCGCCCAACGATACGTTTTTGTTACCACTATCCGCCAGCCTTTCAGCGACCGCCTTCAAGTTTTCTATCGAAGGCAAAAGATTGTTCGTCGTTTCGAATATTTCTGTTTGTTGCTCATTCTGTGTTTCGTGCTCGCATTGCGCCGATATTGGTACTGAACCGCCACATCAAGTGTGAAGCACTTCACACTTGATGGTGATGGCAATGCTATTTCTCTCGTGAGCAGGCGAACTTTTTCAGTCATGTGTGGGAAAAGTCTCTATCAAAAGGGATCACGACGACTCACCCGGCACGTATGAAGATTCCTATCAGAAAAGACACCTGCCTCTGCACAATCTGTCTATTCAAGTCATATGAACTTCGATTGGAAAAAAACAGACAATCTCTCGCCACCTAAGCGCTGGATTGACTATCCCAATCTTGACGTTGCTCCCTGAGCCCGGACCAGGGCGTTGTTGATCTATGCGGCCTTTGCCACAGTGATGTCCGTCCTTGCTTGTTCTGGTGTCCGGTAGCCGATGCTCTAGTGGCGTCGTTGGCGATTGTAGAAGATCTCGATGTACTCGAAGAGCGCAGCTTTGGCTTTCACGTCTCGTGGCGAACCTTGTTCGGTGCACGAGTTCGGTTTTGAGTGAGCTGAAGAAGCTTTCCATCGGCGCGTTGTCCAGACAACTACAATTACCCCTACAGCTCATGGACGTATTGATGCCGTGGAGCCTGAGCAGCTTGCGATCGTCGCTACAAGCGTATTGCACGCCGCAATCAGAGTGGTGGATCAATCCTCTTGGCGGTCGCCGATTTCGGATCGCCATAGTCAGCGCATCCTCGCAAAGAGTGCTCTTCAGCCGCTCGGACATTGACCAGCCGACGATTCCATCGTGGCGAGATCCTTGGCAGCGGCGAGGTAGAGCCAGCCTTCGTCCATCGGGATAGAGGAGATGTCTGCCAGCTCGGCAGCCGCAACCTTCTGCGTCGCGATCGCCGTGGCCGAACCTGCTGCCTCCAGCTCAAGTCGCCACGTCTTCAGCTGTGTCGGCGTGATGCCAAGCTCAGCAGCAGCACCACCAAGCGTAGCTCCAGGCTCAGAAAGCCGTGCTACCGACTGTTCCTTATATTCAGGCGAAAAACGACGCCTCATTCCCTTGCTTATATCGTCCCTCCAGGTCGGTTTCATATCTACCGCCCTGGTCCGGGCTCAGGGAGCAACGTCAGTTCGAAACGGCCACCAACAATGCTCCGACTTGCACTGCAGAATGAGTTTACCTCGTCTTGCTACGCACCGGCGCCATTCAACGTTGATGCCGTCACCATCGCTTGGGCGGCACGATAGGCAAGAGCGGAGATGGTACTGGTCGGATTGACCGCAGCACCGGTGACCATTGACGAACCGTCAACGATATAGAGATTGGGACAATCCCATGCCCTGTGCCATTTGTCGGTGACTGATGTTTCCCGATCATCACCCATGCGACAGGTACCGAGAAGATGCCAGGCGGGCGGGCAATAGCTAGTGCTACTCAGACCGAAGTCGTTGATCCGGTGATCGAAGGCGTCAATGCTGCATGCAAGGTCAACCGCGCGGTCGATTCCGAAGCGGATCAGCTTTTTGTCGTTGTCGTGAAGCTTGTAGTCGATGTTCGCTGCTGGCAGCCCGCTGGAATCGACAATGCTATCCGATAGTGTCACCCGGTTATCGGCCTGGGGCAGATCGTCTCCGGTGATCGTGGCACAGAGCCCATGACTGAAGTGTGTTCGAAAGTGCTCATGATGGCCTTCGCCCCAAGGGCAGACATGGCCGGAATGGGAGCCCAATGCCTGATAGCCAGCCCCATTCAGTCTCGCGATCTGGATAGTGAAGCCATTGACGAAGCCTCTCGCTTCGTCCGTTTCAGCAAACTCTTCACAGATCAGAGCCGATGAAATGATCCCCTTGTGGCTGTCCAAACGCTCCTCGGTCCACATTTCCACGATGGAAAGCACGTGATGCATCAAGTTGCGGCCGACTTGATCGCTCGCATTGGCGAGGCCGTCTCGATGCCTGCCTCCGGCCGAGAGCAACAGCAGCCTTGGCGTACCGACGCCGTTGCAAGCGAGGATCACGCGATCCGCCGGCTGAAAATGTCTGACGCCGGTATTCCTGTCGACATAGACGGCGCCGGTCGCGCGTCCCTGCCGATCGGTTTCGATCATCTCGACACGAGCATGCGTTCGAAGCTCAGCACCAGCAGCCAGCGCCTTCGGCCAGATGGTCATGTCGACGCTGTTCAGCGAGCCGCGAGGACAGCCGCTTTGACAATTCCCGCAATTGTTACAAGCGGGACGGCCGTCAAAGTCCTCGGCCAGGATGGCACAGGGCGTTGGCCAGTGATGCCAGCCTAGCTTGCGGAAACCCTTCGCAGCGACTCGGCCAAGTGCTGTTTGGGGCAGTGGTCGCGTCTGAAAGGGACCGCGCGGCGGCATCGCGGGATCCCCTTGGACGCCGCTCACACGAACCAGCCGGTCGGTCGCTTCATAGTGCGGCGCCAGATCCTCGTAAGCGATCGGCCAGTCGGGAGCGAGGTCGTGCTCCCGGCCTTTCCGGAAATCGGACGGCCGAAAGCGCGGCCAGGTCGCGGTGTAGATCGTGGTCGAGCCGCCGACGCCAGACCACATCAGGGTCATCTCGTCGCCTGTGTCGATTGGGTAGTCCTGCGCCTGCTTTCGGACATTGACCGCAGTGTTCCAATCGGTAAGCCGGCGCCACTCCCAGTCCGCTCGGTCGTGGGGATAATCGGACGTTTGCCACCAGTGCCCTTGTTCCAAGCAGGTGACCCGGACGCCCGCCTCGGCCAAGACCTGGCTGACGATTGCGCCGGCGCAGCCAGCCCCGATAACCAATGCGTCGACCTCGTCATGAATCGTCCGCAACGTCATGACGGCGCTTCCGGATCGTCATCGAATGCGCTGGTCGGGACATAATGCCCCTTCACGTCAGGAAGATCGATGGCCGGATCGAAGGGATCCAGATCGTAGCCATTTGGCTGTGGCGCATCATTGTAGACATGACCAAGACTGCGCACAGCGAGAATCACCGCCGGCTGCTCGTAATAAGCGAGATAAACAATCATGCGCAGAGTCGCGAAGAGATCCGGTCGGCCTTGCTCGATCCTGCGGATAGCGGCGATCCCATGATCCTCGCCGATTGTCTTCAAAAGATCACCATAGGCATCCGGGCCCCGAAGCTCGCGCAGGCGGTGTGTTAACACGCCGTGGACGCCAACCTCGGAGGCCTTTGGAAAGCAGTCGTCGCCTGGGATCATGGCGTCGACCAAGCCAATCAAAACGTCGCTCATACGCGCCTCGACTATACCAGTTGCTGTTGGAGCTCAGTTGGTCGCGGCAGCCGTCGTTGATGAATATCCATACTTCTTGTGCGGATTGTAGAAGACGAAAGATGTATCGCCAGCGGGGTTAGTGTAGGTGCCCTCGATCACGTCTTTCTCGAGGCGCTCGAACTCCCAGAACCCCGCATAATTCTCGTATGTGAACACGCCGTCAGTCGTGCCCTCGATGTCCCACGTCCAGCAATCGCGCTGGCGGCAGGACTGGACATAGCAATAGGTGATGGTCTTCTCGTCGTGAACGACCATCACTGTGTAGGTCGTTCGGCCGTTGATGCTCTGCCAGGTGCCAGAGAACTTTCTGTCCGTGGCAAGGGTGACGTCACTAAAGGCGCAGATGAGGAAACATGCCGTTGCCGCTGTCTTTAAGATCCTCATGCTTTCCTCCTTTCATGGGTCTCTTCATTCACTTCAGGTCGTCGGTGGACACCATGATCTTGTTCTTGACTCATCCAACGATGCTCCTGCTGCAACCGACCACCTCCAGGTTCAAGGACCGGATGCCTTGCACGATCGATCGGTGATATCGTGACGACAGCTCTAGACATTCGCGGTCTAGAGCTGCGTTTCCCGAGAGGCCTGCATTGCCTCCATAGGCGACGCTTATCCTGGATCGGAGCACGAGGTCATCTCTTCTCTCTCCATCGGATCATTCGCAGTCCTGCTTCAATCTTGCAGCCCATAGCCGGAAAAGGCCCGCAAGGTCTCGTCGATCTTGGCATCGGAAAGCATGACCGGCCCGCCAATCAGCAATGAATGGTAATATTGCTTGGCGAGCGTCTCGAGCTCGACCGCAGTCCACAAAGCTTTATCCAGCGTATCGCCGATGGCGATCATGCCGTGATTGGCGAGAAGGCAGGCCGTTCGGTCTTTGAGGGCTTCGACGGCGATCCTGGAGAGTTCTGGCGTGCCATAGCGTGCATAGCCGCCGCAGCGGACGTCGTTGCCACCGAAACACGCCACCATGTAGTGACAGGCTGGAATGGCCTTATGGGCAATCGCAAGCACGGTGCAAAATGGTGCGTGCAGGTGCACGACAGCGCCAGCTTCGGGACGGTTCATCAAAATGTCGCGGTGGAAATGCCATTCGGTTGACGGCTTCAGCGGTCCTTCCCAGGAATCGTCCACCGAATCAAGCGACATGGATGCGAGCATGCCCGGTTTCATCTCCGCGTAAGGCGTTGCGCTCGGCGTAATCAGCATGCGGTCTTGATAGCGAGCGCTGATATTGCCCGAGGTTCCCTGGTTCATGCCTTCTGCATTCATGCGAAGGCAGCCATCGATGATGGCTTGGCGAAGCGAGGTTTCTTTTTTGGAACGCACGGGTGGGATACTCCAGTTGAGTACGATGCTACAGTGGGCTCAGCGCTGACCTCCGGACCTATCGGCGTCATCGATCTCAGGGGGATCGAAGGCGGTGACATCAGGCGGATTGTTGGCGCGCTCCAGATCGACGAGACAAGAATGGGCCGTTGGTCCCTGCGCCAGACTGGACGTCCCTTTGTCCAGTGTGAGGATGTTGGGATTGCCGTGCTTGCAGGCAGTCAACCCGTCTGACGATTCTGGATCGAACCAGGCGCCGGTGCTGATGCAGATCACGCCCGGCCTGATACCGTCGTCGAGGACGGCGCCGGCGTAACAGGCGCCGCGTGCATTGAAGACGCGAACGACGTCACCGGCGTCGATGCCACGCGCCCTGGCATCGTCCGGGTGGAGAATGACCGGCGCTCGACCGTTCACCTTGCCGGCCCGGCAGACCGCTCCGTGATCGAGCTGGGAGTGCAGCTTGTCGTTGGGCTGATTGGAAATGAGATGCAACGGATAGCGATTTGCCTTGCCGAGCCATTCGGCCGGTTCCATCCAGAACGGATGTCCCGGGCAGTCCGCATAACCGAAACCTTCGATGGTTTTCGAGCCAATCTCGATCCTGCCGCTCGGCGTCTTTAGAGGATGTGCCACGGGGTCAGCGCGAAAATCGACAAAGGTCGTCGAGGGCGTTGCCGGTCTTTCCATTTCGAACCAGCGCCTTGCTTTGAGTTCCGAGAAGGACGGAAGGGTCATGCCGTCCTGTGCCGCGTTTTGCCTTGACCAGTTGTAGAGATGCTCGACCCACTCGCCAGCCGTGCGTCCTTCGGTGAAACGTTCCTCGACTCCCATCCGCTGGGCAATGCCGCTTAGGATGGCGTAGTCATCACGAGCCTGTCCCCTGGGCGTGACGGCCTGCTGCATATGGACGATGAAACCATCCCTGGGCGTCAGCGCTATGTCCTCACGCTCCAGCGGTGTCGTGCAGGGCAGAACGATGTCCGCATGCTTGGCGAGCGCGTTCCAACACCATTCACTGGCGATCACCGTGTCCGGCTTCGTCCAGGCGTGGCGCAGGCGGTTCAGGTCCTGGTGATGGTGAAACGGGTTGCCGCCCGCCCACCAGACCAGCTTGATATCGGGATAGGTGCCGCGATGGCCGTTATAGTCGAAGGGCTGTCCCGGATTGAGAAGGAGATCGGCGATCCGGGCCACCGGAATGAAGTCCTCGACACCCCGCTCGCCCTGGGGAAGGGCTGCGCCGCGAATGACCGTGAACTCATTGCCGACCGAGTTCACGGCACTGAAGCCGAAGCTGATGCCGCCGCCAGGAAGACCCATCTGCCCGAGCATCGCCGCCAGCGTCACCGCTGCCCAGAAGGGCTGCTCGCCGTGATCCTGCCGGGTCAGGGACCAACTGACGGACAGCATGGTGCGCGTATGGGCCATGCGCCTCGCGAGATCGCGAATGGTTCCCGCCGGCAGCTCGCTGATCTCGGCAGCCCAATCCGCTGACTTGACGATCCCATCCTGACTGCCGTCGAGATAGGCGACGAAGGTTTCGAACCCTTTGGTGCACCTATCGAGAAAGGCCTGGTCATGCAGTCCTTCGCTCAAGAGCGTGTGGGCAAGACCGAGAAGAATGGCGGTGTCTGTCGACGGGCGCGGCGCCAACCATTCAGCACCGGCTCCGTCCATCATGTCGCTTCGCATGGGCGAGATGTTGACGAACTGCACGCCCGCAGCCGCAGCCTCACACACCGCCCCTCGCTGCCGATGCCGCCCGACACCGCCCTGGGAGATCTGGCCGTTCTTGATGGGGATGCCGCCAAACGCAACCAAGAGCTTGGTGTTGTCGATCACTGACTGCCAGCTGTTGCCAGGATAGAAGAACTCCCGACAGCCGCCAAGGACATGGGGAAGCAGGACTTCGGCAGCGGCGAAAGAATAGGTGTCCTTGGAGCGGGTATAGCCGCCGATGCAATTTAAGAAGCGGTGGATCTGGCTTTGCGCGTGATGAAAACGGCCGGCGCTCGCCCAGCCATAGGAGCCAGCGTAGATCGCCTGATTGCCGTGGTCCCTCCTGATGCGGTTCAGCTCGTCGGCGACCAGTTTTTCTGCCTGGTCCCAGGAGACACGCACAAAGGGTTCGTGGCCGCGCCGATCGGTCGCCGTGCCTGGACCACCCTCAAGCCAACTCCTGCGCACCATTGGTGCGTCGATCCGGGTCGGGCCTTCGAGTACGTCGACTATACCATGACCGATAGGCGAAGGATCGCTGTCTTCAGCAAAATCGTGGAGGGCTTCGACTTTGCCGTTTTTGGTCTCGACTGCATAGGTGCCCCAATGGCTGCTGGTCAGCGGCAGATGATCGACGTCAGCCATAGCAGATCTCTCCTTATTCACGGCGGCGGTTCAGCCCGAAGGATAGAGCGAGCACGAGGAAGACGAGGACGCCGATCCCGACCTGCTGCCAGAAGAAGTTCCAGCCGATCAGCAGCAGACCGTTTCGCGTCACCGCCAGCAAAAACACACCAAGCAAAGTGCCGAGCACACTCGGGCGACGGTCGGTGCTGAGCGCTGTGCCGATGAAGGTCGCACCGATTGCGTCGAGCAGATAAGCGTTGCCAGAGAGCGGCACGTAGGATTTGACCGTGGCCGAAAGAAGGATGCCGGCGATACCCGAAAGAAAGGCCGAGGCCACGTAGACGATGGAAAGCTGCACGGGCACGCGCACGCCGGAATACCAGGCGACGCCGGGCTGAGCGCCAAGCGCTCTCACATAGCGGCCGAACGCGCCATGATGTAGGGCGAGATAAACGGCGAAGGCGCAGGCCATAAGAACGACGACTGGGGTCGGGATGCCCAGAAGGTCGGTCCTAGAGATAGCTTCGAAGGTCGGCGCGAATTCGGCGCGGGTCAGATAAATTGGCTGCCCGCCGCGGCTCGCGAGCTGCTGGGTGCTCTGGCCGATAAACAGAATGCCGAGCGTGGCGAGAAAGGGGTTGATATTCAGACGGTTGATCAAGGCAGCATTTAACAGGCCGACGCATAGGGCTGCACTCAGGCCACCAGCAATGCCAAGCACGCCGGAAAAGCCGGCGGCCAGCAACATAATGAAGACCATCGACGACATATCCACCGACACGCCGACCGAGAGATCGATGCCGCCGGATGCGATGACGATGGTCATACCAAGTGCAATGATCGCCAGCAGGACGACCTTGTTGACGGTGAGATTGATGAAGTTTTGGAGGGACAGGAACCCCTCCGCCGAGATCGAAAAAAAGACGATCAGTGCGACGAAGGCGATCAGCACCGTGTAGTTCGTGAGCGGCGGGATTTTGGCGCGAAGCGGAAGGGAAGCCATGTCGGTTCTCAGCCTCCGTCCGATGGTCGAGCAAAGGAAGTCGCGGCGACGACCAAGAGGATCAGGGCTCCCTGCACGCCATTGACCCAGTAGCTGGAGACACCGGAGAGCTGAAAACCGTTGGCAAGGAAACCGATGAAGAGTGCTGCCATCAGCGTGCCGCCGATCGTCGGTACGAGCCGCCTGGAAAACACCGTCCCAAGCAGGGCGGCAGCCAGAATCGGTAGGAGTAGGAGCCCGGTTCCCGGTGTCGACGCCGACAAGCGGGAGACGATCAAGATGCTGGCGACGCCTGCCGCCAGGCCCGAAAACAGAAAGGAAATCGCCTGATAGGTCCCGACGTCGATACCTGCCGCGCGAGCGGCCTCGGGATGACTGCCGACGGCATAGAGCCTGAGGCCTAGTCGACTGAAATGAATGACGGCGGCCATGACGAGCGAGACAATGATCAGGCACCAGGCGAGCGCCGACACACCGAGAAAACTGCCGCTAACCAAGAGGCTCAAGAGCGGCGAGGACGCGCTGACGACAGTGTTTTCGGTGAGGATCAGCTCCACGCCCGCGGCGATGTTCATGACGGCGAGAGTTGCGAGCAGTGGCAGAATGCCGAGCCAGACCACAGCAACTGCGTTCAACGCACTGACCGCAAGGCCGGTCGCCAGGGTTGCAATGACCGCGACCGTATCCGGGTAGCCCGTCTTCGCCAGGGTCGCGTAGACCGCCGCGCAGAGACCGGCATTGGCAGCGATCGAGAGGTCGATCCCGCCCGTCTGCACATCAGTGCCAGTCCCGATGAACACCACAGTCATACCATAGGCGAGAATGCCGAGGATCGCCGATTGTTCGACGACATTCAGAATGTTGAAGGCGGAGGTGAAGCCGCGGGCGGTGAGCGCGAAATAAAGAAGGATCAGCGCAAAGGCCCCGAACGCGCCGAGGCGGACGAATAACGCCGCAAGCACCTTTTGATCAAAGCCCCGCGCCGCCGAATCGGCGGCCGCTGTCTCACCCGCGCTCACGCGACCTCCTGAACGTCTGTCGTCGCCGCACCCGACGCCGCCGCAAGCAGGCGGTCGCTGTCCAAGTCGTCCTTGTCGAAGGCGCTCGTCATCTGACCACGATAGACCACGAGGACCCGATCACACATGCCTACCAATTCCTCCAGGTCAGAGGAGTTGAAGAGGATCGCAGCACCTTCTGCAGCAAGACGGTTCAGGAGCGTGTAAATCTCAACCTTCGCGCCGACATCGACCGCCACTGTCGGCTCGTCCAACAGATAGACCTTGGATTGGCAACTCAGCCACTTGGCGACGGCGACTTTCTGTTGATTGCCACCGGAGAGATTGCGGACCTGCGTACGGCGGTCGGGTGTCCTGATTGACAAATCCTGGATGAGGCCGTCAACGGCTTTCCGCTCGGCAGCCGCAGAGACAAACCCTTTGTTGCAATAGCGTCTCAGGCTAGCCAGCGACACATTTTCCGCAACCGAAAGGTTGATCGCGACGCCATGGGCGCGCCGGTCCTCTGGGATCATGGCCATCTCGGCATGGACGGCGTCGTTCGGTGCGCGAAACGATCGTCGTTCCCCGTCGATCCTGATCTCGCCCGCATCCGGCCGCTTCAGACCAAAAAGACAGTGGAGCAACTCCTTGGCACCCGATCCAACCAGGCCGGTGAGCCCGACAATCTCACCAGCACGAATGGTGAGCGAGACATTTTTAAACGCATCTTTCAAGGTAAGCTTCGAAACTTCCAATACCGGCTTACCGATCTCGATCGAACGCGGCGGGTACATCTCGTCAACATCCCGATCGATCATCATGGCAATGATGTCGTCGACGTCGATATGAGCGGTCTCGACCGTGCCGACGACCTCGCCATTGCGCATCACCGTGACCCGATCACAGATCTCCTTGATCTCCTGCATGTAGTGGGAAATGAAGATGATCGCGATGCCTTCGTCGCGGAGGCGTTTCAGGACCTGGAACAGGCTATCGACCTCACGCTGCACAAGAGCAGCGGTCGGTTCGTCGAGCACGAGCACTTTGGCACTTTGCGCAAGAGCTCGGGTGATTTGCACCACTTTCTGCTGCGCCGTCGTCAGATTCCGTATAAGCGTCGTCGGTGTCAGATCAAGATCGAAATACCGCTTCAGCAAAGCGCGGGCGTCGCGGTTCATGGCGGTGTGGTTGATAAAGGGACCGAGCTTAGGCTCATGCCGCAAAAAGATCGCCTCGGCCAGCGTCGACGTGGGCGATAGCAGGCGATCCTGGTGAATGAAGTGAACGCCGAGGGCCTCGATTCCGGCTGGCGTTGGAACGGGAACGTCCTGACCGCTGACCTTGATACGACCGGCGTCATGTTTGTAGATCCCCGCCAGCACCTTGATGATCGTCGATTTGCCGGCACCGTTTTGTCCAACGAGGCCGTGGATCGTGCCCGGCTCGACCACCAGGTCGGCGTTAACGAGAGCGCGAACGGGACCAAACGTCTTGTCGATGCCACGCATCTCGATCGCAGCCGTCTCGGCAGAATTCGTCGTGTCTCTGGTCATCGCGTGCAGAAGCTCCAGAGCAGTTTTTATCGATCCGGAGAAAGCGGCCGTGCCGCCAAGCCGGCGGCGGCACGGCCAATCAAGGGAGGCTATTCCTTCGGCAAGAAGTCCGCGCCGGCGGTCGCGGCATTCTCCTTGTTGATCAGCACGGCTGGTACGAAGGAGAACGGGGGCACCTCTTGACCGCCTAAGTAGCGGGCAACGTTCTGCACGGCCTGCTTGCCGATCTCATAGGGTTGCTGCGCAGCAACCGCGGCCGCCGGCGAGGCCGGATCGGCGACCATCTCGACATATTCAGGACTGCCATCAACCCCATAGGTCTTCACATCCGTACGTCCGGCCGCTTCGATCGCCTGGGTTGCACCGACCATCGGCACGTCCCAGCAGGCCCAGACGGCTTTAAGGCCGCTGTCCTCACCATGCTTGGTCAGCATGTCGGTGACGTCGGAATGGGCGCTCTGCACCGTATTCGGGATGACGTCGCGCAGCTCGGGCTCGATCACCTCCATCTCCGGGAAGTTCTCAAGCACATATTTCAGCTGATCATAGCGAATCTTGCAGACCGGCACGCTGTAAAAGCCGTTGAAGACCAGGATCTTGCCCTCACCGCCCATATCCTGAACCATCTGCAGGGCGAGCTCGGCACCAATGTTATAATTGTTCGACGTGGTGTTGTTGATCGCATGGGGCGTCGCAGTATCCACGGTGAACAGCGGAATTTCGGCGTCGACGATTTTCTTCAGCCACGGATCGAGCACATCGATGTTGCCGAGCTGCTCGATGATCGCATCAGGCTTTTGCGCGATCAGGGTTTGGATCTGCGAGATCTGCGTTTGATCGTTGCGTCCCGCGTCCAGTGCGATCGCCTCGCCACCAAGACGTTCAATTTCGTCAAGCTGCCCCTGATAGGCCATCAAATCCCAGTGGTGGTCGGTTCCGATCACAGTGACGCCAATTGTTTTGCCCTCGAGAGAGAGCTCTTCCGCCTCTACGGCGAGCGGCAAGGCCGTCATAGCAAGGGCAAGAACGCTCGCCTGAATCCGGGCCCGGCACGAAATTGTTCCTGTTGTCGACGTCATGATCGTTGTCCTCCTGCTGATTGGATTCTGGGTTTGCCTTGTCTTCAGCCTACTTTTTTTTCGACCTCCTAGTGTCCGATCCTGCCTGCTACCCCAAACTTGATAGCCTCACCGAGCTATGCTCGCCTTCAAACACTCGATCTGTTTCAACGAAGGAGAAGGAATTACCGACCTGGCTACCACAATCATGGCAGGGCAAAGCCTCGCCCTTGGTGCCAGACCGGATGCCCCCGACCGCTCCCGCTTTCCAGCTTTCATCCAAGCCCCCCAAAGCAGTCCTGTTTCAGTGCTCGATGACCTTCTTGTCACCTATTGGAAGGATCATTGGGTTGATGATCTTTCGTTTCCAGGCGAGGGCCTTATCGCTGCTTACACCACCACGCTATGCTCACGATTTTAGCTTGTCAATCTGGATATGAGCAGAATTACCTTGCCACGCAGAAACGTCTCTTTCTCGGCCTTAACAGATCCCGTCAGGAGCCGACGGAGATGTGGATGCGTGATGCTTGCGAGTTGTAGAACGCGCGATAGAACTCAATCGGCGAACCATCGGCCTCATAGGCGATCGATTCGATCCAGATCATCGGGTCTGTCGGAGAGACACCCATCAGCTCGACGGCCTCTTCACTTGGCATCGCGGCCGTAAACCAGCGCTCAGCACGCTTCGGCCAGACACCATAGCGCTCCCGAAGCGTCGCAAAGATGGACTTGTTTTCCATATCCAGATCTTCCAGCCCAGGAACCTTATGACCAGGCAATGCGATATGGGTGCAGGTCGTCGGCTGACCTTCAATGAAATACACGCGCCCGATGCGAACGACGCTACCCGTCTCCGGCAAATGCAGGGCCTGCTGCTCCTTCAGATCGGGCCGCGTTCTCCGGAACTCGAACGTCTTCGTCGTCACGTTGTAGCCACGAGCGGCCATATCACCGAACACACTGAGGTTCGACGTGACGAAGTCGGTCTCGGGTTTGGGAGCTCCCACGAACATGCCGATGCGCGGCATCTTGATCGCAAGCCCGTCCGAGGCGAGCGCGCTTAGAGCAGCACGAATGACCGGTCGCGATACCCCAAATATGTCACAAAGAGCTTGTTCCGACGGCATGCGCGAATAGGGCGCCAAATCACCGTTCTTGATCGCTACCTCAATTTGAAGACGAAGCTGGAGCCAAAGCGGCGTGGACTTCTCCCTGTCCAGGACAAATGTCGCACCAATCCTGTGAAAATTGTCCGCCGCGGACTTGTCGGACTCATCATATGCAGGCCTTCCGCGACCTCGTCGCAGGTTTTCCTTCTCTTGTGGGCTTGCGGTCATCAAGATCCTTGGTTCGGGCTATTCAGCAGATCAAGCCTCTGGGCATCGGACGCATTCTCAGCCAGCCTTGGCAAGGCTCGGTTCAGATAATGGTCTCAGCAAAGTCTGGAAAAGGTCAAGGAACTTACCAGCGAATGCGCCTCCCTTTGTGCCCGATGGGAGCGCATTTGTCCTCTTTCTTTCGGTGGACTGGGTGATCCCCGAGCAGAGGTTTGGGGATCTTCGTGGGTGGGTCGCAACATAGGCAACCTTCGCTGTCATTCGCCGTGAGAACACCAAGGAAATCAGCAAAATCGGCCCGGGAACCGTCGACGATCGACGGCAACCGACAGCGCGGCACCAGGAATTCGACAACCAGATTGCGACCGCGCTTGTTCAGACGGCTCTTTGGATCGCTTCTGCCATCGCTTTCGCCAAGTCTTGCGGTGCATCAGGATGCACAATGATGGATCGTTTGGCGCTCGGCAGTGGCGGAAAGCCATCCCTGCCTGACAATATTCTCATGCCCGGTCCAACATTGCTTTCGTAGATGATTCCAACGGCAATTCCTGCGCGTATTGCTGCTTTCAGGCTCATGAGCCCGCTACACTCGAAAGCGATGTTGTAAGGGCGCCCACACTGCTCCAGCGCCGTTTTCGGCAACTCGCCCATCCAGCAACCATGACTGATGAGGGCAAGCGGGACAGGATCGACGTGCGGTGTAGGCATGGCATCACTCGCCACCCAAACCGGCCTTTGCTCCAAGAAAACCTTGCCGAGACCACCGTCCGGGGAGGAATAGACCGCGATATCAAGCTCTCCCTTTCGGATCGCCTCCGGAAAGACCGCCGTGCAGCCCGACCTCGCGAGAACATCGACGCCTGGATTGGTCTGGGTAAAGTCACCCAGCGCTCTTTCAAGCACCCCCTCATCAAAATCATCGGGGATGCCTACCTTGATTCTGCCATTCAGCGGCTTTGCGAACAGGGACTGCACGTTGGCGAGCTCGGCCAGGACCTCTCTTGCTGCGGGCAGCAATTTCTCGCCGTTGGCGGAGAGCGCCATGCCCTTGCCTTCCCTCAAGAAGAGCGACGTCTTCAACGCGGCTTCCAGCTTGCGAAGCTGTACGCTGATCGCGGACTGGCTGCGGTTCAGCCGCGACGCCGCCAAGGTCAGATTACCGCAGTCGGCGATTTCGACGAACGTTCTAAGCAGGTGTCCATCGGCCAGAGGTCGTTCGGATTTGTTCATGACTTTGATCGTATCAATTCATTTTTCCGATGACAACAAATGATCTATGCTCTGTCGAGGGTCTAACCGATGGCCCCGGCATACTGGTCCGAAATCCTGATCATCGCATGGCAACAAATACCGACAATCTCCCGATCGCCACGGAGCGACCTCTCTGGCTGGTGCTCGCGCCCGGAATCTTCCTGGCGATGTGGTCCACCGGCTATGTCGCGGCCAAATTCGGCCTCGACTATATCGAGCCGATGACCTTCCTCGCCCTGAGGTTTGCCTGTGTCGTCGCGATCATGGCGGTGCTGTTCGTGATCCTGCATCCCCCCTTGCCGAAGTCGCGCGACGAATGGCTGCATCTGGCGATCGTCGGCTTCTTGCTGCAGGCGATGTATTTCGGGATGTGCTACATGGCGTTCACATCGGGGCTTTCCGTCGGCACACTTGCGTTGATTCTCTCGCTGCAGCCGATCATCGTGGCGCTGATCGCCCCCAGATGGAACGGCGAAACCATCGGCTGGCAGTGCTGGGCGGGCCTGGTTCTCGGCCTGACCGGTGCCGTCGTCGTCATCGTCGCGAGATCGGAAATCGCGGTGCCGTCGGTGATCGGTTTCGTCTTCGCGTCCCTGGCGCTCTTCGGGATCACCGGCGGCTCGCTCTGGGAAAAGCGCTTCGGCGTCGCGCAGCATCCGGTGATGTCGAACCTGGTGGGTTTCTCCGTTGGCCTGGCGGGCATCATCCCCTTCATGGTCGCGTTCGAAACGATGGAGATCGTCTGGACCTGGCAGCTGATTGGCGCCCTGGTATATCTAATCATCGCGAGCTCATTGATCGCCGTCGGTCTGCTGCTCGCCATGATCCGGGCGGGCGAGGTCTCCAAAGTATCCGCCCTATTCTTCCTCGTGCCGCCTATGGCCGCCGCAGTCGCCTGGATTGTGCTTGACGAGATCATGCCGCCGCTTGCATGGGTGGGTATGGTCATTGCCGGCCTCGGCGTTTTCATGGCGACCGCCAAAAAACAAGCTGCCGCTTAGAACCGTAACCCTGTCATGAAGCGAGAAATCCAAGATGCGGTGCCGCCTAGGTAAGGATCGAGGCCATTGACCCCTTCGGGTGATGCTATCGCCAAGCGAAATGTCACGGTGCTGGTCGCGGCACAGGCCATTCTCGGTGCACAGATGCCGATGATCTTCGTGGTGGGTGGCCTCGCCGGTGCCATGCTGGCGGACAATCCCTGCTTCGCCACGCTGCCGATTTCCCTGGTGGTGTTCGGCTCGATGACCACCGCGCCTTGGATCTCGCCGCTGATGCAGCGACGGGGGCGCCGTTTCGGCTTTTTCATCGGCGCCGTTGCCGGCGCTGTCGGTGCGGCGATCGCCGCCATCGGTCTGTATCTCGCATCCTTCCCCATCCTTCTCCTGGGCTCTTACTTCACGGGCATCTACATGTCGGCGCAGGGGTTCTATCGATTTGCCGCTGCCGACACCGCATCGGATGCATTCCGGCCCAAGGCCATTTCCTATGTCATGGCGGGCGGGCTTCTGGCCGCTGTCTTCGGTCCGCAGCTGAACAAGCTGGTCTACGACGCGACCGTCGTTCCCTTCTTCGGCACCTATCTGACCATCGTCGTCTTGAATCTCGCCGGCATGTTCCTCTTCCTCCTCCTTGACCTTCCCGACGGCGACGACAGCAGCGACGCCGGGCAAACCGTGCCGGAGGGAGCCTCCCGGCTGGAGCTGCTGCGCAATCCGACCATCCTGGTCGCGATCGTCTGCGGCATGGTCAGCTATGCGTTGATGAACCTAGTGATGACGTCGACGCCGCTTGCGGTCATCGGCTGCGGCTTCACCAATGAAGACGCCAATGACATCGTCTCCGCTCATGTCCTGGCGATGTTCATCCCATCCTTCTTCACCGGCCATCTGATCGTGCGGTTTGGCGCACCTCGGGTCATTGCCGCAGGCCTGATCATCCTGGGCGTCGCCGGCATCACCGCCCTTGCCGGCGTGACGCTAAGCAATTTCTATGCTGCGCTGATCTTCCTAGGGCTCGGCTGGAACTTCGGCTTTATCGGCGCCACCAGTCTCCTCGCGACAGCCCACGCACCGCATGAGCGCGGCCGCGCCCAGGGTCTGAACGACATGATCGTCTTTGGCTGTGTAACCGTGGCGAGCCTGGCCTCGGGCGGTCTGATGAACTGTTCCGGCGGCACGCCCGTCGACGGCTGGAGCGCGGTCAATTATGCCATGATCCCGTTCCTGCTGCTCGCTGGTGCCGCGCTGATCTGGCTGGTGAGCCAGGATCGTCCCGTCGGCAGCAGAGCCTGAACGCTCGGGATGAACAAGGGAGAAGGCCAGGCTGTAGCATGCAGACGACGCCATGCGGAATCGACGATGACATCCGATAACCCAATGGAACCCCGCCTGGATCCCGACGTCCAACGCCTGACGGATCCGCCCAGTCTCTGGGTGCAGGTCGACGCCGGCATGCCACCCGATTATCCGCCCGACCTCTACAGGATCTATTTCAAGAAGACAGGGCGGGCAGTCATCAATTTGGATAATAGACGCCTCACGATCATCGCGGGACAAGTGCTGCCGGTCTCACCGGGAGAACGCATCTGCTTCGACCGCGCCGCGACCGTCCTAAGCCTTGCCTTTCATCACCACTTCTTTTGCGTGAGGGTCAAGCGTGGCGAGGTCTACTGTGATGGTATCGTTTTCAATCGAGTCGCCGGCAAACCGCTGATCACCCTGCCGGAACGGGAATGGCCCTTGCTTATAAGCCGGTTCGACGAGCTGAATGAGATCGTGCGGACCAAAGGCGCTTTCGCGGCTGAGCGCTCGATCAGTGCGCTGCGGTCGATCCTATTGCAGGCCGCCGAATGCAAGCTTCGCACGACGGCGGAGGACGCCGATCCTTCGGTTCCCAATGGCAGGATCTCCGATCTGGTTCTTCGGTTCCAGGATCTGGTTGAACACCACTATCTGGATCGAAAGGATATGACGTTCTTCTGCGACACGCTTGGGGTGACGGCGACCACGCTCAACCGGCATCTCAAAGCCGAGCTTGGGCAGACGGCGACACAGGTTCTCAACGAACGGTTGGCGATCGCGGCGCGCGTCGAATTGCGATCAGGCCAAAAGTCGGTCAAGGAAGTCGCCTTCGATCTGGGCTTCGACGATCCTCTTTATTTTTCGCGTTTCTTCAAGAAGCAATTCGGTTCCTCACCCTCCGAGTACTTCGCCAATCCGCAATTGAACTGACCCCGCCTCAGGGTTCCTCAAAATCGCCGGTGAGGTAGCAATTGCCCTCACAGCCAACCGATTCTTCCAGGCCTGTGAGCGACCAGCTGCGGCGGTGAACGGTTTTGTCCATGTCAAAGTCGATTTTGTGCATGGGCTGTCCTGATCGAGTTTGAGATGTTTGGGAGGCATTAATCAACGAGGAGGGACATACTGATGAGGCGATCTCTGTTGGCGGCTGCAGGCCTAGCGATGACCGCGTTCAGCACACAGGCGATGGCGAACGACGACAAGGGCGTTTTCCTGTTATCGGCGGATGTGGAATTCCAGGACATCATCCCCGGCACCGTCGCCTTTGCCACTGTTGCCGGCGATCGTGAGAAGGGTGCGCATGGCACGTTCGTTAGAATTCCTCCTGGGCAGGCCACACCGATGCACACCCATGACGCCGCCTACCACGCCGTGGTCATCGACGGAAACTTCGAGAACCCAATCGATGGCGATGAGGCATCAAACGTGACCCTGACGAAGGGCAGCTACTACTATGTCCCAGCCGGTGCCGCGCATGTCACGCGCTGCGCCGACGACAGTCCCGTCGATTGCCTGACATACTTCTATCAGGATGTCCCCTTTGACTTCGCGATTTCCGAATGAACGATATTGACGATAGCAGGGAGCGAGCGGCTCTGGGCCGCTCGCCTCTGATCGCGGCCGAGGATCTGGCCGGCATGCTGGGACGAAGCGACGTCAAGATCTTCGATGTGCGCGGCACCTGGAGCACGCCGGCGCGCGCGCTGCCCGAGGACTACCAAGCCGAGCACATTCAAGGCGCCGCCTTTCTCGACTGGACAAAACACTTCATCGAAGAGGGTGTCCCGCTCGGTCTCGCCTCGGTTGCCGACGATGCCGGCGCCAGAGATGCGTTCGAGGCGCTCGGAATCGATGAGGGCGATCTAGTCGTTCTCTATGACGACTACGCCCACATGCAGGCCGGCCGCATCTGGCTCGCCATGCGCCATTGGGGCTTCGACAATGTGCGTGTCCTCAACGGCGGCTGGACATACTGGAAATCGCTCAATCTGCCGGTCACCAGCGATGTGCCTGCACTAACGATAGGAACGTTCCAGCCCGAAAAGCAGGATGGGTTGAAGATCGACCTGGACGTGTTTTTGGAAACCTACGGCCAGGCCTGTCTCATCGACGCACGCGGCCCGGCGGGCTATGCCGGCAAGCCCGATGACCCGCGCACCGGTCACATTCCGGGTGCCATCAGCGTCCCGTTCAGTTCGGTGCTGGATCCGGACACGGGCCTCTTTCTCGATAGCGACCAGATCGCTCGCGTGCTCGATGAAAGCGCACCGACATGGCGGGAAAAGCCGATCATCGCATCCTGCGGTTCGGGCTATGCGGCGACGACCATCCTCCTGGCACTTGCCGGGCTGGACCAGCCTGCCACCCTCTTCGATGGATCGTTCGCGGCCTGGAAGCAAGATCCATCGCGGCCGATCGAACAGGGCGACAGCACCAGGTCCTAGGGCAGCAGCTCTCGGCCACAACGCTGGCCTGTTGGACCGTTTCCCCGGAGAGACTGGTTGCCGATATCAGCGATTCGGCACGATGACGCCACCTGTTCCACACACTTGATTTGAACCGACGACACCAACCAGAAAGGAAGCGATATGATCACGTCCCCGAATGCCGATGTCTCGGCCGCCATTGATCAGGTGAACAGGCAATTCGAGCAGGCGATGAGACGGTCTGATGCCGAAGGACTCCTCTCGGTCTATACCGCCTTGGGATCGATCATGCCGCCGAACAGTCCGATCATCAAAGGCAGCCATGAGATTCGCGCGTTCTGGCAAGGTGCAATCGACATGGGCATCAAGGCCGTCGAGCTGAAGACGGTCGAGCTCGATGATCTCGGCGACACGGTCAACGAGGTCGGCCTCTTCAAGCTGATGCTCGGCGACGGCTCAGTGACTGACGAAGGCAAATATGTCGTGATCTGGAAGAAAGAGGACGGCAATTGGCGCTGGCATCATGATATCTGGAGCAGCAAGAACCCAGCTGCTTGATTGTCGATTATCCCTCCCCGGCCGCTGACGCTTTGATCAGTTGGTCGGGGAGTCCCTGAGGCATTGCTGAAGAAACCAGGAAGTTGTCACGACAGTCCGGTTGCCGGCAATCACGATGCCCTCACTCATGCGGTCCCTGCCTTGACCCGTTCGCTGTGCACACGACGGAAGTGGGCATCCGCCTCCGGCGAGCCGTCATGTAGGCTGCCGAACCATTTGTCCAACGGCACGTTGCTCTCGCCATAGTTCACGTTGTGATAGCGGTGATGCAGGTAATGCATGTAGCGGTCATTGCGTAGCGCTGCCTCGTCCCCGAACACGATTTCATCGAAGCCGGAGTGACTCACCGCTGGACCGAGGCCCGTCTGGAAGCCGTTGAACAACATGTGCAGCGGGTGGCTCGGCACGATCACGTGAACCAACATGCACGAGAAATAAAGGAGATGCTCAACCGGGTGCATCGCCATCCCTGACCAGGGGCCGACGTTGACGTTCTTGTGGTGGAGGTAGTGCACATGGTCATAGAGCGGCTTCCAGTGGATCAGGCGATGGATCCAATAGAAGTGAAAGTTCCGCCAGAACGGCACGGCCATCATCATCAGGCAGAAGATGACGGGATGCTCGAGTGGGTCGAGATAGGGCAGCCAACCATTGGCATAGCCCCACCAGAGCCCGCACTCGTAGGCCGTCCAGATCAACAGGCCAGAATGTGCCCAGAAGACGTTGTCATAGACCTGATTGTCGAAGAGGAAGATGCTGTTGTTTTCGGCCTGCCAGTTGGCGTTATATTTTTTGAGACGCCCCTGCATCTTGTAGCTGTAGAACCAGAGATGAAAGGCACCGTTCCAGATCCATAGGATCACGAGATTGCGTAGCAAAATCTCCAGCATCCAGCCGAGCTCAAATGTCTGCATACGCTCCATAGCAGGCGTGAACCAAACGAACGACGCGCCAATCACGATCATGTAGAGCGCGAACCACGGAAAGAAAAAGCCGGGGAAGCCGGTCAGCCACTTGACGATTTTCTTGACGTTGGTGGGGTCGTCGAGGAGCGGCTCAAGATAGACGGGTCGCCCCGAGCGCCACTCGCCACGCCGGTCGCGCACCTGACCGTGCTCATCAATCGTCGTTTTCGGCTTGGCCATGGCGAGTTCTCCGCAGTCCTGCCCCATGGTCCACTCTTGTCGGCTTCCACAAAGCTGTCAACAAATTTTCGAAAATCAATTTATTTTCGAAAATACTCTTTCCTTCGAAAGCCAGATCGAGAACAATGTGATCCGAGGTATCACCGCACCGCTCTCTAAAGCTGCAGGTTTTCCATGGCTGATGATCAAACCAACGAACCGATTTACGAAACCCTTCGCGAGGGTCTGATCTGGGGCCGGTGGCGCTCGGGCGAGCAGCTCAAGCCGCAGCATCTGAAGGACGAGTTGAATTGCACCTCGGGTGTGCTGCGCGAGGCCCTGCTCCGCCTCTCGGGCGAGGGCATGGTGTTGCTGGTGAAGAATGCAGGTTTCCGCGTCGCCTCCTATGACGAGGAAACGTTTCGCGAAGCAGCTCACTTGCGGCTGTTGCTGGAATGCGAGGCAGCCGAGCTTGCGGTGAAGCGCGGTGATTTCGAATGGGAAATGGCCGTCAACACGGCCCACCACAACCTCGCCTATATCGAGGACCAGATGGCAACAGCTGACGACATCACGCCGTTCGTGCAGCGCTGGTCCCAGCTCGACTGGGCCTTCCACAGCGCTGTTCTGTCGGCCTGTGGTTCGAAGCTTCTCATGCGCCGCTACCGATCGGTCTACGACACCTTCCGCATGTACGCCGCCGCACAGATCGCCGAATTCGGCTTTATCGTACCGGGAACCATCAACGAGCATAGAGCGATTTTCGATACGGCCATTCAGCGTGACGCCGATGGCTGCATCGAGGCGATCAAGGCCCATCTTCGTTTGTATCACGACGAAAGCCGTTCGACGGAAAGGCTTCGGATGAAGACGTCAAAGGCTCAGCGCAAACGCGTCGCATGAGGACCGTCGAAACGGCGGTTCCCGTTCCAACAGCGAAGGAGTTACCGACAATGGCGACATTGGTTCGAGCATGCAGCGTGGATGATATCGAAGAGGAGGGCGTGCACAGATTCGATCATGGGGATCGCACCTTCGCGATCTACCACTCCCCCGACGGTGAGTTTTTCGCGACTGATGGGCTTTGCACCCATGAACATGCCCACCTGGCCGAAGGCATTGTCGATGGTCATGAGATCGAATGCCCGCTGCATTTCGGCGCCTTCGACTATCGCTCCGGCATTCCAACCGTGGCGCCAGCCTGTGTCGCGCTCAAAACCTATTCGGTGAAGGTGGAAGACGGCAGCGTCTTCATTGATATTGATGGCGGCTGAAGCTTAACGCCGCTGGTTGCACGAAACACGATTTCGAGACGAGGGCAGGAAGTCAATTCGCCTCGGATCTGCGGCGATAGTGCAAGCCCCCAGGGATATTTCCTTATGTCGGCTGGTGACACATCTGACCCCTATGCCTTTTGGCTGACATAGGGCAGGTAGCCACCGCCTTAAGCGATTTGCGACCGGCATAGCGGCTTACGGTTGCATCCCCCACACTCCTCTGCCAAGCCTTTGTTCGCCTTCTTTAACCCGAGGGCGTCCTTGCAGGTCGTTCCGTTGCCTCTATCATTAGTCGTCATGAAACCTCATTTCGATGACGTCATCGATGATTTGGACCTGCTCCACTGTCTTGCCAGGTTCAACCCAATCGTGATCGGCACACCACCCCTGGGCATTGCGCTAGAAAGTAGCGATATCGACATCGCATGTTCCGCATCTGACTTGGAGCAATTCGGCGACGTTGCCAGAAAAGAATTTGCCCATTTAAGGCGCTTCTCCCTACGCAATGTCGAGCATCTGAGTGAGCCTGCGATGTTGGCTACATTCGTCAGCTCAGGTTGGGAAATCGAACTATTTTGCCAACGACTGAGAACAGAAGAACAGTGGGGAGTTCGGCACTTTCGGGTCGAGGAACGATTGTTGTCGTTGGAGCCCAACCTGCGTCGTGAAGTTCTGCGACTCAAGCGTCTTGGTTTCAAAACCGAACCAGCATTCGCCAAACTACTGGAGCTGTCAGGCGACCCCTATGAGGCAATACTCTCGCTAGAATCGAAAACTGACAATGAATTGCTCGAGATTGCAAAGCGGCCTTTTTAAGCGGTACTGAATGGTCGAATGACCGGTCCGAGCACATCTCGTCATCGGGCTTCCGAGAAGTGTGCCCCGAAGCCGTCTTTCAATGGTGAGCACTTATAACGAGCTTCGACCCCATCCAGACACGATTCATCATATGACATGGATTGAGGGAACGATCAGATTTAGAAGGGCAACGACTAGAGTCTGGAGATGTCGCGAGGTGCGATCATGTCAGGCGCTCGGGGCGGACACGTTTACCCATCAGGCCTTCTTATTCGAGGGGTGCCACAATGCTGGTAACCACTGACAAAGCCTGCTTTATTGAAAGAACCCTCCCCGGCTGCCTCACTGGAGACAAGAATGAAATCGAAGAAGACTCTCGCATTGTGGGCCACAGCGTTCTCGCTCTGCGCGTCTGCCGCTTCAGCGCAATCGCTGGTCTATTGCTCGGAGGGCTCACCTGAAGGCTTCGACCCCGCGCTCTATACCGCCGGCACCACCTTCGACGCATCGAGCCATCCTCTCTATAATCGCCTTGTCGAGTTTAAGGTCGGCACGACCGAGGTCATTCCCGGCCTCGCCGAGAGTTGGGAGGTGTCCGAGGACGGAAAGACCGTAACCTTTTCGCTGCGCCAAGGCGTCACCTTCCACAGCAACGAAAACTTCACACCGACGCGCGACTTCAACGCCGATGACGTGATCTTCACCTTCAATCGTCAAAAGGACGACGGTCATCCCTATAATGAGGTCTCCGGCGGCACGTGGGAGTATTTCGATGGCATGTCGATGCCCGATCTAATCGAGAGCATCGAGAAGGTCGACGACTACACGGTGGTCTTCAACCTGACTCGCCCAGAAGCGCCGTTCATTGCCAATATGGCAATGGATTTCGCCTCGATCGTCTCCAAGGAATATGCGGATGTGATGATGGAGGCCGGCACGCCCGAGATGGTCAATCAAGCGCCGATCGGCACAGGACCTTTCACCTTTCAAGCCTATCAGAAGGATGCGGTCATCCGCTATCTGCGCCACAACGACTATTGGGGCGACAAGGCCAAGGTAGAAGCGCTCATCTTCGCGATCACGCCGGATGCAAGCGTGCGCTATCAAAAGGTTCAGGCAGGCGAGTGCCATGTCATGGCCTATCCGACCCCGGCCGATATCCAGGCGATGAAAGACGATCCAAACATCGTTGTGATGGAGCAGGAAGGTCTGAACGTCGGCTATCTCGCCTACAACACCACCATCCCACCCTTCGATAATGTCAATGTGCGCCGTGCGCTCAACATGGCGATCGACAAGAAGGCGATCATCGACGTGGTGTTCCAGGGCTCAGGCCAGATCGCTAAGAACCCAATTCCGCCGACCATGTGGTCCTACAATCAGGAAACCGTCGACGATCCTTATGATCCCGATCAGGCGATGGCGATGCTGGAGGCCGAGGGCGTCTCGGACCTCGCCATGAAGATCTGGGCCATGCCAGTACAGCGACCCTACAACCCCAATGCGCGTCGTATGGCCGAGCTTATGCAGGAGGACTTCGCCAAGGTCGGCGTCGATGTGGAGATCGTGTCCTTTGAGTGGGGCGAGTATCTTTCTAGATCACGGGCGCTCGATCGCGACGGTGCGATCCTCCTTGGCTGGACCGGCGACAATGGCGATCCCGACAACTTCTTAGCCGTGCTCCTCGGCTGCGACGGTCGCGAAAACTCGAATCGTGCGCAGTGGTGCTATGAGCCCTTCGAGGAGCTGATCCAGCAGGCGAAGGTGCTGCCGACCCAGGAGGAACGTCAGCCGCTCTATGAGCAAGCACAGCTTATCTTTAAGGAGCAGGCACCGTGGGCGACCATCGCGCATTCCGTGGTCTTCATGGTGATGCGTCCGGAGGTTGAGGGCTATGTCGTGCATCCGCTCGGCGGCCACATTTTCAACCAGGTCGGCCTTTCACAATAGATGGTGACCGGCAGGGGCGGCCGTTCGGCGCTGCCCCGGCCTTTCCTTGTCGAAGGCTGACAATGTGATGGGTTCTCTGGGCCAGCGGCTAAATCCATACACCAAGATTGCGCGCAATCTTGGTGTCGACGCAGTCGGCCTGGTGCCTGGGCCAAACTTCACTCGCGCTGTCCGTCGGCCATTCATGAGCCATGAACGCCCATTTCTCCTGGTGATCCAAGCGGACGGACCACCTGCGGCCTTAGTGCCCAACCTGGAGCTGCGCAGCTGGGATCTCGTCGGCTTCGAAGGTGCCGTTTTCGATTGGCGTGATCAGGACGGCTATGATGCTGCGTTCGACGCGCTACTCGTACATCTACAAATTAAATCGCTTGCCGTCGAAGGCCAGATCATGCGCGTCTTCGTTCATCATGCACTCAAGCGTGCGCAGCCCGATCTTGAGATTATCGACGGTGAGGCGGCCATCTCCGGCCCGCGCGTGATTAAGACCGACGATGACATCCGGGCGCTGCGGGCGGCGATTGCGATCTCCGAGCGCGCCTTAGCCCGCGTGTTGAACGATGTTTGTCTCGGCCAGACTGAAAAGGAGATAGAGCAGGCGCTGATCCAGGCCCTCTTTGCAGAGGGGGCAGACGGCCAAGCCTTTTCGCCCATCGTCGCGGCCGGTGACGGTTCGGCCCGCCCACATGCCAAGGCGCGTGCCGACTATGCCGTGAAAGCAGGCGATGCGCTCCTTCTCGACTTCGGTGCGCGCAAGGACGGGTTTTGCGCCGACATCACGCGCACCGTGTTCCTTGATCACGTCAGCGACGAAGGCAGGCAGGTCTACGACACCGTCCTGCGTGCGAACCGTAAGGGGCTCGAGGTCACGCGCGCCGGCGTCACAGCCCATGCGATCGATGACGCTGTCATCGGTGTGCTCGAATCCTCGCCATATGCCGACCGCATCCGCACCAAGACTGGCCACGGATTAGGGCGGGACGTTCATGAAGCGCCCTACATCATGCGCGGCAATCACGTCGTGCTCGAGGCGGGCACTGTGTTCACGAATGAGCCCGGTCTATACAAGATTGGTGATTTTGGCGTGCGGATCGAAGACGACGTCCTGGTTACTGCCGATGGTTGTGACGTGCTGACGACCTTTCCGACCGATCTCCAGGTGCTACCATGCCGCAATTCGTCGTCTCGCGCCTCCTAACCTTTATCACGACGTTCTTGGGCGTCACGCTGATCTCATTTGCCTTCATCCGTGTTCTGCCTGGCGACCCAATCATCGTGATGGCGGGCGAGCGAGGCCTTAGCGACGAGCGCTACGCCGAGCTGACAGCACAGTTCGGCTTCGATCGACCGATCTATGTGCAATTCTGGGACTATCTCACGGGCGTTTTGCAAGGCGATCTCGGCCAGTCCTTCGTCACCAAGCGCCCGGTATGGGATGAGTTCTTCGCCCTGTTTCCGGCGACCCTGGAGCTCTCGATCTGCGCAATGATCTTCGCGATCGTGTTGGCGCTTCCTGCTGGAGTGATCGCCGCGGTTAATCGCGGAAAGCTCTTCGATCGTATGCTCATGTCGACCGCCCTGGTAGGCTATTCCATGCCCATATTCTGGTGGGCGCTTTTGTTGATCATCGTCTTTTCCGGCAAGCTTGGTTGGACGCCTGTCTCAGGACGGATCGATCTCATCTACTACTTTCCGAACCCCACCGGCTTCATGCTGATCGACGCCTTGACCTCTGATCAGAAGGGCGCATTCGTTTCCGCCATTCGACACCTCGTCCTCCCGACCATTGTACTCGGCACCATTCCGCTCGCGGTGATCGCGCGCCAGACTCGCTCGGCGATGCTCGAAGTCCTGGGCGAAGACTACATCCGCACGGCACGCGCGAAAGGGCTGCCGCCGCTTCGCATCAACGGAATCCACGCCCTTCGCAATGCGCTGATCCCAGTCGTCACCGTGATCGGCCTATCGGTTGGTACTCTACTGGCCGGCGCCATTCTAACCGAGACCATTTTCAGTTGGCCCGGCATCGGCAAATGGATGGTGGACAGCATCTTTCGCCGCGACTACCCGGTTGTCCAAGGTGGGCTCTTGCTGATCGCCGTGATGGTGATGATCGTCAATCTAACCGTCGACGTACTGTACGGCGTTATTAACCCCAAGATCAGAAAGCGCTGAGGGGAATAAGTGGTATGACCATTGGAATATCCACATCATGTGGTTTCCGCCTCGGTCACTTCGACCAACGGCAAACGGCCCAGTCTTGGGCCTATAGGACTAAGATCGAAGACGTTGGCCCTGTCCGCAACGAAAGTGTTCGCGCACGATGACGAACGCGCTGGCACCGTCCCATCCCTCTTCTGCATCCGAGCGTCCGGGCCAGCTTCGTGAGTTCTGGTACTACTTCCGCGAAAACCGGGGCGCCGTCTTCGGACTTTGGATCTTTCTGGCCTTCGCGTTCTGTGCCGCCTTCGCACCGTTCCTTTCGCCCTATGATCCAACTGAACAGTTCCGCCAACACGCGCTGCAGCCGCCCGCCTGGCAAGAGGGCGGGAGCTGGGCCTTTCCGCTCGGCACCGATCCGCTCGGCCGCGACATGCTCTCCCGGTTGATTGAGGGAGCGCGCTATTCGTTCTTCGTCGGGATCGTGGTGGTCACTATCGCCGCCAGCGGCGGCGTCCTCGTCGGACTGATCTCAGGGTTCGCGCCCAAATGGCTGGACACCATCATCACGCGGATCATGGACATCATCCTTGCCTTTCCGTCCCTGCTGCTCGCCTTGGTACTGGTAGCGATCCTCGGGCCGTCATTGATCAACGCAATGATCGCGATCGCCATCGTACTACAGCCGCACTACGTCAGATTAACGCGAGCGAGTGTGCTCGCTGAGCGTCAAAGGGACTATGTCACCGCCGCCCGCGTCGTTGGCGCAGGTCGCTTGCGGCTGATGTTCGTGACCGTGCTCCCCAATTGTCTCGCCCCGATCATCGTCCAGGCGGCACTCTCCTTTTCGACGGCCATTCTCGATGCCGCCGCTCTCGGCTTTCTCGGCATGGGTGCCCAGCCGCCAACGCCTGAATGGGGAACAATGCTTGCCGAAGCCCGTGAGTTCATCCTCCGCGCCTGGTGGGTCGTCACTTTTCCCGGTCTCGCGATCCTGATCAGTGTGCTTGCGATCAATCTCATGGGGGACGGCCTTCGCGACGCGCTTGATCCCAAGCTGAAGCGGAGCTAAGCGATGACGCTCCTGTCCATGCGCAATCTCTCCGTTGATTTTGCCACCGCGTCGGGTCGGTTTCGAGCGGTCGACGGCGTCGATCTTGACGTCGAAAAAGGTGATCTCCTGGCGATCGTCGGGGAAAGCGGGTCTGGAAAGTCGGTCTCCATGTTGGCGCTCATGGGACTTTTACCCTGGACCGCGACCATCCAGGCTGACGAGCTGCGGTTCGACGGCAAAGATCTACGCGACGTGGATGCAAGGACGCGTCGGCATATCATCGGCAAGGATCTTGCCATGATCTTTCAAGAGCCAATGTCCTCGCTCAATCCCTGCTTCCCGGTAGGCTGGCAGATCAAGGAGGCCCTTCGTGCCCATCTGCAGCTGAACGGAAAGGACCGCCATGAGCGGGCGATTCAGCTTTTTCACCAGGTCGGCATCTCCGATCCCGAAAAGCGTCTCTCCGCCTTCCCGCACCAATTGTCCGGTGGCATGAACCAGCGGGTGATGATCGCGATGGCCATTGCCTGCAGCCCGAAAGTCCTGATCGCCGACGAGCCAACAACTGCGCTCGACGTCACCATTCAGGCGCAGATCCTCGAACTCCTGACCGACCTTCGGGCAGAGACCGGCATGGCGCTCGTGCTGATCACTCACGATATGGGTGTGGTGGCAGAAACGGCGGAACGGGTCGCCGTCTTCTATGCCGGCCAGAAGGTCGAGGAGCAGCCCGTCATTCCACTTTTCGAAACGCCGCATCACCCTTACACCACGGCACTGCTCGATGCGCTTCCAGAGCGGGCAACGGGGAAACGCCTGCCCACCATCCCGGGCGTCGTGCCTGGCCAGTTTGACAGGCCGGTGGGCTGTCTGTTCTCCCCCCGCTGCCGCTTTGCCGAAGACCGCTGCCAGACCGAGTCACCGGACCCTCTCGGCACGGCACTAGGCCTTACGCGCTGCCACTATCCGCTTAACGCCGGCGACGGGATCGCCTCATGAGCACGCCGGTGATTGCAGTGAGGGGTTTGAAGCAGCACTATTATATCGGTGGCGGTCTGTTCTCGAAGACAAGATTGCTGCGAGCGGTCGACGATATCGACTTCGAGCTTCATGCTGGGAAGACATTGGCGGTGGTCGGCGAATCCGGTTGTGGCAAGTCGACACTCGCCCGGATGGTCACCATGATTGAGGAGCCTACCGCGGGCGACTTGATCCTGGACGGTCAGCCCATCATGAAAGAAGACTGGCCGCGTTTACGCACGTCGGTACAGATCGTCTTCCAGGACCCCTACGGCTCGCTTAACCCCCGACAACAGATCGGCAATATCCTCCAGGAACCCCTATTGATCAACCAGCCCGATTTGACGCCGGCCACCCGGGAAGAACGCGCGCGAGAAATGCTGGGCCTGGTAGGCCTTCGGCCTGAGCATTTCGATCGCTATCCCCATATGTTTTCGGGCGGTCAGCGCCAGCGCATCGCGGTCGGGCGGGCGCTGATGCTCGAGCCGAAGGTGCTGGTTCTGGACGAACCAGTCTCGGCGCTGGATCTCTCGATCCAGAGCGCGATCCTAAACCTGCTGTCCGATCTGCAAGAACGGTTGAACCTCGCTTACCTCTTCATTAGCCATGATCTGAGCGTCGTCCGCCATGTTGCTGACAACGTCATCGTCATGTATCTCGGACGTGCGGTAGAGAAGGGCCCCAAACACACAATTTTCAACGCTCCCAGGCACCCCTACACCAAAGCCCTTCTCTCAGCGACGCCGCATGCCGACCCGACTAAGAGGACCGAACGGATCAAATTGAAAGGCGAGATGCCCTCACCGCTGAATGCAATCGACGGGTGCCCATTCGCACCACGCTGCTGGAAGGCCGAGGCGACTTGTCGGGAAATCCTGCCTCCGCTTTCAAACGGTGAAACCCTCGCCGCCTGCCACTATCCAATCAGTCCGAATGACGCCTAGTTGGACAAGTAAAGCCGAAACGACTGCTACTGGCGCCATTAGCCGAAAAAACACTCCCAGTAAAAATGCCCGAGAGCCATGATCCCGCGCAAACTTTTGCCTGAGCGTAAGCTTGGCGGCGCATAGCTGGCATCGCTCCAGGAGGACTAGACTCCAGATTTGCACCGCAAGCTGCCGCTAATGAGAGGCATTCATCAGGTAAAGGCTCAGCACAGCTCCATTCAACCAGATACCGAAACATTGGAGAATACGGTGTCTATTCATCTGCCTAACCGATAGGCCTTGATTCATCGCTCGAGACTTAGCCACTGTAAAAAAGAAGAGGATAAACAGGGCCCCAAGAAATTGTAGACGGTTTGCGATCGCATACTGACCGTCAGATGTTCCAAATAAAATCTCTAGTATAAAAATAAATATTGAGAGAATCATAAGAACAATGGAGACAAAATCTTCCGGCCCAACTAAGGCATTAATATTCTCTCCGCTCACAGAACGCGGCGACACGATTCTTCCCCAGGCCTTGGGATTAAGTGCGACAGAAAGATATTCTCTATACAATGTCATAAGCTATGCAGCCTCCCGGCCCCCATTCTTTGGATGAATTGAAGTGCCTTTGTCAGCACTAATGGTGCCTCTTGCCGAACGAAAGGATGAAAGAGCATCGGACCATTGTCAAATCGGGCTGCCCTTTTCCAGCCAAGGCATTTGACATCAGCCGTCTCATTGTTGAGGTGGGTTGCTGTCCGGTTTTGGTAAGCTCTGGCTCATCGTGCAACGTCGTTTGATCACGTAGTCAGCCAATCGCTGTCACTAACGTATCAACGGATCAAAACCCCAGGAGAAGAGCGGCCTGCCGCCATCTTTGGTGACATGGATGACATCCTCAAGCCAGATACGTTCATGCTCACCACCGGGATAGAGCAGGTGGACAGGCGCCATCATGTTCTCTTCCAACATCCAATCGCCGTTCGGCTGACCATCCGCCGTGGTGAGTTCGACATCCATATGAGAAAGACCGAGACCGTGGAAGAACACCAGCGCGAGGCCTGGATCTGGCACGCCTTCCTTGCGGTAGATATCCCGCCCTTTCGTCTGCAACTCGCTGATGCGCACACCTGGCTTCATCTCGTCGACCAGCATCTGGGCAACCTTGCCGGTGGCATCGGAAAACGTCTTCGCGCCGGCCTCCGGCTCGCCCTCGACCACCCAAGTCTTGCCGCCGTCCCAGCAATAGAGATCGAGTGTACCATGGCAGTCGAACATCACATGGGTGCCGGGCTTAACCTCACTGTCTTCAAGACAGTTGGACAGCATCAGTGTCGGATCGGCGCCGCGCGGATGCCCCCAGACCATGCCGCCCGGATCCCGGACAAAGCCGCCTAGCTCGCTAACTGCAATGGCGTAGGCCCGGTTTAGGTCCCGCCAGGTAGCCCCTTTGTCCCAGGCAGCCATGGTACGCCTGATCGCGGTCTCGTTGAGAGCGGTCGAGCGCTCCAGAAGGCCAATCTCGGTCTCGGTCTTGACCGCCCGGGCGAACATCATCGGATCATAGCCGTCGGTCACCGTCATACCTTCGATATCGAGACGCACGCCGAAGCCCATATCGTCAAAGGCGACCCGCCCTTGGTCAAGCTTCAGATCTGAAAGGGCTTGCCTCATTGCCTCGGCCTGGCTGAATGCGTAGCGTTTCCGCGCTTGCGCTATCCAGTCAACGCCGGCGGCATCTTTTGGGATGAACCGTTCGATTTCATCTTGTTCCGGCGGCCGGTCGATCGGCAGCATCACCCCACGAAATGGCCTGACGTCCTCGACCCAGCTTGGCTGGGTCAAAAAGCTTGCCAGATAATATTCGGCGATCACTAGGATAGGATGGTCGGGCTGATGGCGCGAGATGATAACCGCGTAGGGGCGCGGTTCATCAGACTTGTGAGCGACGCCGTTGAACGACGTGAGGTAATAGACATTGAGCGCCGTTGTCGCGACGATCCCGTCTAGATCCCTAGCCTTCAGCGCATGCAATAGTCTGTCGAGATGGCAGATGCGCGGCGGCAGCGCATGGCGTATGAAACGGGTGTCGGCAACAACGTCGGTCACGGCCAAGCCTCCTGTTTCGTTTATCCCTCCAGGCTAGCGAGAAAGGTGACAGCAGCCAAGGGAAGCCATTCTGATAGCGTGCGGCCCAAAGCAGACCTCTCTTAGCGCTGCTGACTGAAGTTGGCCGTAACGTCCGGAACCGAAGCGCGAAGCTGCCGAAACCATGGGCGGCTTAAGCGAGAAGATCTTCCTGACACCAGGCGCTAAGCGCGGTGAGGTCGAGGCTGAGCTGCTCGGCGAGCTAGAAAGACGCGGGTCTGCCGAAGACGCTACGGCCATCGTCCGACTGCATCTGAGCCGCCTTGACGACACCATCGCCGACAGTCACCTGACGCATGCCGAGTCTCTCGAAGAGTCGGGTGCCAGGATCAGCCGTCCTGCTCGATCAAGCTAAGAACCGGATTAGGCCAGAAATGATTGCCGACGTGCTTTGCAGGCAATGGCCCCACCCCAAAGCCTTCTGACACCGGCAACGGGATGGTCACCAGCGCGGCACGCGTCGTTCATAATCGGGGATGTAGCGGCGCATGGTTGCGGTGTCGTCGCGGTCGTCGATACCGGTTTCGAGATAGAGCTGGTGCAGGCGATCCACGGCTGTGCGGTCGAGGGCGACGCCAAGACCAGGACCGGCTGGCGGCGTGAGCGTGCCGTCCTGGAATTGCATCTTGCCGCCTTCAATGATGTCCGTCTCGATCCAGGGATAGTGTGTGTCGCAATCATAGGTAAGGTTGGGAGTGGCCGCGGCGAGGTGGGTCATGGCGGCGAGGCTGATGCCGAGATGAGAGTTGGAGTGCATCGAGAGGCCAAGGCCGAGAGCCTGACAGGCCCGGGCGAGATGGCTCGATCCGCGAAGGCCACCCCAATAGTGATGGTCGGACAACACCACCTGAACGGCGTTCTTCTTGATCGCCTCTTCCAGGTGCTCGAACTCGATGACCACCATGTTGGTGGCAAGCGGCATCGAGACCGCCGACGCGACCTCGGCCATGGCGTCCATGCCGAGAACCGGGTCCTCCATATATTCGAGCACGCCGTCCAGCGTCTGGCCTATGCGAATGGCGGTCTCGACGGTCCAGCCGCCATTGGGGTCGATGCGAAGTGGCGCCCCGGGAAAGGTTTCCCTTAGTTTGAGCATGGTCTCGATTTCAAGCGCCGGCTCGAGATGGCCTGCCTTCAGTTTCAAAGACTTGAAGCCATTTTCCTCGACGAGGGTGCGCGCCTCACCGACCATGGCATCAGGCGTTAGGACTTCGCCCCATCGATCGGGCCGATCGGCATCATATTGCTTGGCGAATTTGAAGAAGAGATAGGCGCTGAACGCCACGCGCTCGCGAACCTTGCCACCCAGAAGATCACTGACCGGACGGCCGAGAATTTTGCCCTGAAGGTCCATGCAGGCGACCTCGAAGGCGCTGGTGACCACGTCGGTGAGTTGATGGTCGGCGACCGCCGTCGGCGCATTGACGCCGCCGCCTTCGGGCAGGGCTTCGACCACTCGGTGCCGAAGATCGTGCAGATGGAGCGGGTCCAGCCCCACCAGCGCATCCGCTGAACGCTGCAGCCCGAGGAGCGTGCGTCTGCTGCCGTAGGTCTCGCCTAAGCCGACCAGACCGCCTTCGGTCGTCACCTCGATGAGGCTTCGCAAAAAGACCTTCTGATGCACGCCTTTGCAGTTCAAAAGCGGCATATCGGGCACGGCCAGCGGGGTGATTTTAACTGACTGGATCCTTTTGGATTTCCCTTCCCGAAGCGATCCGAAAGCCATGGCGTTTTCCCGATTTCGTTGCTGAGAAACAAGCAGCACTGACGATTTTGGGTTGCATCGATCAAAAATCTAAGATATCAGATTAAGTAACTGATGTGCAAGATGCGATAAACATCGGAAGAATACATGGCTGATATGCAAGATTTGGCCGTAGAATCACGATCGGTTGCTGACAGGCTTCGGGATGTCGCGCTGGACCCCTCGAAAAACCTGGTCTCCCAGGTGTTCGAAATCCTGAAGGACATGATCGTCGCTATCACGCTGAAGCCGGGCGAGCTGATCTCCGAAAAGGAGGTTGCCGAGGCCCTGGGTGCGAGCAAGACGCCGGTGCGCGAGGCTGTCATCCGGCTGGAGGACATGGGCCTGGTCGAGGTGGTGCCCAAGAGCGGCACCTATGTGACGCCGATCCAGCTCGATCGCTATATCGAAGCCTGCTTCATCCGCTTGCGCCTGGAGACCGGTGCGGTGCGCCGCGCCGCCGAGCGCCAGGGCGGCTTCGAGGGAATCATCCGCCTAGAGGCCTGCATTCGCGAGCAGGAAGAGATGCTTGCCGCTAATGAGCGTGTTGGGTTCTTCCGTCTCGATGAGAGCTTCCACCGCCAGCTGTTTGAGATTGCGGGCATTCCCGGCGTTTGGAACGTCCTAAACCAGTCGAAGGCGGAGCTCGATCGCATCCGCCATATGAAGCGGATCCACAAGATCAGCCGCGCAGCCGAGGTGGTTCTGGAGCACAAGGCAATCGCCAAGGCCGTGCGCGAACATGATCCCGATGCGGCCGAGGAGGCATTGATCAAGCATATCGGCTCGCTCGATAGCGAGATCGACACGCTGTCGTCGCATCCGAAAATTCTCGAATCCATTGATCAACTGAACGCCTTCGAGATCAGGAGACGATCACGCGGAATGACTCGGGCCTAACGACGCGCTGCGGAGCAGGGTCAGGGAGGACAAGAATGGCTTCGGTAACCCTCGACAATGTCGTCAAGCGCTACGGGGCGGTCCAGGTCGTCCACGGCGTCAATTTGGAGATCGGCTCCAAGGAATTCGTCGTTCTGGTCGGGCCAAGCGGCTGCGGCAAGTCAACGACCCTTCGCATGATCGCGGGACTAGAGGAGATCACCGAGGGCAGGATCTCGATCGGCGACAAGGTGGTCAACGAGGTGGCGCCGAAGGACCGGGATGTGGCCATGGTCTTTCAGAACTACGCCCTCTACCCGCATCTGAACGTCGCCGAGAATATCGCATTCGGCCTTCGGATCCGCCGGGTGAAGAAGCAGCAGATTGCGGAGTCCGTCACCGAGGTCGCCAAGATCCTGGGGCTGACCGACTATCTGGACCGGCGGCCATCCGATCTTTCCGGCGGTCAGCGCCAAAGGGTCGCGATGGGCCGGGCGATCGTGCGCCATCCAGAAGTCTTTTTGTTCGACGAGCCCCTTTCCAACCTGGACGCCAAGCTCAGAACGCAGATGCGTGCCGAGATCCGGCGTCTGCACAATCGCCTCGGCGTTACCAGCGTCTACGTCACCCATGATCAGGTCGAGGCGATGACGCTTGCGGATCGGATCGTGATCATGAACGAGGGGCGGATCGAGCAGATCGGCACGCCGATGGATCTCTTCATGAACCCGGCCAATGTCTTCGTCGCCGGCTTCATTGGTTCGCCGCCGATGAACCTGATCGACGCTGAAGTGGTGAGCGAAAACGGTGTCCTCAAAGCGCGGGTCGACGACAAAGCGAGCTTTCCGCTGCCACCGGCAACCGGGTTGACCGACGCGACAGGCCGTTCGATCACCGTCGGTATTCGGCCGGAGGACGTCGAGATTAAACGGCGAAACGGATCGGAGGGTACGCCCTGCGTCCTTGATCTGGTCGAGCCGCTTGGCTCGGAGGCCTTGGTGCACACCTCCGTCGCCGGCCGCCCCTTCATCGTAAAGGCAGAGACCAGGGGCGGTGTTTCCCATTTGAGCGCCATCGACCGACTCTTTGTCGACCCGGCGCATATGCACGTCTTCGACCAGGAAACCGGCAATACCCTTGGTCCGCGTTCGATGGGTCACGGAGGCTAGACCGGTGGCAAAATCCGAAGCCCCGCTCCAAGAGATCGGCGCTAGGCCAAACGAGGCCTGGCAACTATCCGCATCCCTTGGATCATCGCTGCACTGGCTGGTGCGCCATTTCCGCAAGGAATGGCAGATCTACGTCCTTCTTGCGCCGATGATCATCTGGTTTCTCGTCTTTCTCTACAAGCCGATGTACGGCCTACAGATCGCGTTCAAGGATTTTTCGATCTTTCGCGGTGTCGCCGAAAGCCCCTGGGTCGGGTTCGAGCATTTCGAGACGCTGTTTGCCAATTCGCAGTTCATCCGCGCCATCAAGAATACGGTCATCATCTCAGCCTACACGCTGGTTTTCGGCTTCCCGGTGCCGATCATCCTTGCCTTGATGTTCAACGAGGTGCTCAACGCGACCTTCAAGCGGACCGCGCAGACCATCGTCTACCTGCCACACTTCATCTCGACCGTGATCATCGCCGGCATCGTGATCACCGCCTTCTCGCCGAGTGCGGGAATCGTGAACACGGTGCTCGGCTGGCTCGGTATCGATTCCATCTACTTCCTCACTAAGCCTGAATGGTTCCGCCCGATCTTCGTCGGATCGGGGATCTGGCAGGAGGCGGGCTTCACCTCGATCATCTTTTTGGCCGCCATCGCCGGCGTGAACCCATCGCTCTACGAAAGTGCCGTCGTCGATGGCGCAAGCCGTTGGCAGATGATGTGGAAGATCACCATCCCTTCGATCATGCCGACGATCCTGATCATGCTGATCATTCGCATCGGCAACATCATGGAAGTGGGCTTCGAGCTGATCATCCTCCTGTATCAGCCCGCGACTTATCAGACGGCCGATGTCATCAACACCTTCATCTTCCGCCAGGGCCTGCAAAGCGGGCAGTATGATCTGGCTGCCGCCGCCGGGCTCTTCAACGCCGTTGTCGCCTTCATCTTGGTGATGATCGCTAACACCATCTCGAAGCGCGTGTCGCGCACGTCGCTCTGGTGAGGGGGGCGATATGGCGAACATGAACCTCTACTCGCGCGGCGACAAACTCTTCGTCCGGATCAACATGGTGCTGATCGGCCTGTTCGCGCTCAGCACGCTCTACCCCTTCATCTATATCACCGCCGTGTCATTCAGCTCGGGCTTCGCTGCGCGCTCCGGCATCGTGGTGCTGACGCCAGTTGACGCGACCTTGGCCGCCTATGCTCGCGTGCTGTCGGAACCTGAGTTCTGGCGCTCCTATGCAAACACCTTCATCTACACGATCGGTGGCACGGCGATGAGCCTCCTGATCATCATTCCCGGCGCCTATGCTCTTTCGCGGCCGCAGCTCCTGGGCCGGCGCTTTTGGAACCTGATGGTCGCTTTCACCATGTGGTTCAATGCTGGTTTGATCCCGTTCTGGCTGAACATACGGGACCTTGGTCTCCTGGACAGCTATCTCGGAATCATCATCGCGTTCGCGTGCAACGCCTTCAACATCATCCTCCTTCGCAACTTTTTCGAGAGCATTCCAAAGTCCTTCGAAGAGGCGGCGCGCATGGATGGCGCCAATGATTTCCAGGTGCTCTGGAAAGTCTATATACCATTGTCGAAGCCAGCGCTTGCGACGATCACGCTCCTCTGTGTGGTGTCGCGCTGGAACGGGTTCTTCTGGGCGATGGTGCTGTTGAAGGACGAGGACAAGATCCCACTTCAGGTCTACTTGCGCCACACCATCACCAAACTTTCCGACGACAACGAGTTCTCGGCAACTTTGCTCGACGCACCCTACAGCGTCGAGACCGTGACTGGTGCGATCATCGTTTGTTCGATCATCCCGGTCCTGATTTTCTACCCGTTCATCCAGAAATACTTCAACAAAGGCATCCTTCTGGGTGGCGTGAAGGAATGAATAAGACATCGCATAGTAACAGGGAGAGACTCATGCGCTACATGACTTTAGCTTCCGCTTTGCTCGCTGCAACGGCGATGACGGCACCGGCGAGCGCGGATGACCACCTCAAGATCGTGGACGAGCCGCTCGAGCTGACCATCCAGATGAACCACGCCCGCTATCCCCGCTACAAAGAAGATTGGCCGGTCGAGCAGGAGGCGCGCGCGCTGACCAATATTCACCTGGTCGATACGACGGTCGGCTCGAACCTCCGAACTGACGAAAACAGCGGCAAGACCGAAGCGCTGAACCTGATGCTGGCGTCAGGTGAGATTCCCGACATCGTCGGATCCAGCCGGCTGAAGGATTTCGTTAATCAGTACGGGCCGGAAGGCGCCTTTCTACCGCTCAACGACCTGATCGAAGAGCATGCGCCGCATCTGAAGGCTTTCTTCGAGGAGCGTCCGGAGATCAAATCAGCGATCTCGGCCGCTGATGGTAACATGTACTACATTCCGTATCTTCCCGACGGCAAATATGGCCGCGCCTACTTCATCCGTTACGATTGGTTGGAGACGCTGGGTCTTGAGGTGCCGGAAAACGTCGACGAGCTGAAAGCGACGCTCGAAGCCTTCCGCGATCAGGATCCGAACGGCAATGGTCAGAAGGACGAAGTCCCGTTC
This sequence comes from Geminicoccaceae bacterium, assembly GCA_028285265.1. Classification (GTDB taxonomy): domain Bacteria; phylum Pseudomonadota; class Alphaproteobacteria; order Geminicoccales; family Geminicoccaceae; genus JANQPX01. The sequence goes on along the minus strand of JANQPX010000002.1, from coordinate 40,471 downwards.
TTCGCACGGCAATGGCCGGAGCTGATCCGCCTCGTTACACTCTGGGACGGACGCTCATCGGGCTCCGATACCTATCATGACTTCTATGTCGACGAGGGCCAGTTGAAGCATCCGTATGCCGGCGAAGGCTATCGTGAGGGGATCAAGAATCTGGCGGAATGGTATGCCGAAGGCCTGATCGACGCCGAGATCTTCACCCGGGGAAATTCGTCCCGCGAATATCTGCTCTCTGAAAACCTGGGCGGGATGACCCATGACTGGTTCGCCTCGACCAGCGGCTACAACACCTCGCTGCAGGACAAAGTTAACGGGTTCCTGTTCAAGGCCTTCGCTCCGCCCGCATCGATCTCCGGCAAGCGCATCGAGGAACATCGTCGCATCCCGATCAAACCCGACGGCTGGGCCATCGGCTACACCAATGAGCATCCGGTTGAAACCATCAAATACTTCGACTTCTGGTTCTCTGAGGAAGGTCGTCGTCTCGCGAATTTCGGTGCTGAAGGACAGCATTACACCATGGTCGATGGTGAGCCGAAATTCACCGAGGAGGTGCTAACCAGCGGCGAGCCGGTCAATAGCCAGCTTTGGGCGGCCGGCGCTCAGCTTCAAGCGCGGGGCTATTATCAGGACTACGACTATGAAAAGCAGTGGTCGAACGAATACGCGCTCGAAGGCATCGCACTCTATGATCAGGGCGACTATCTCATCGACCAATTTCTCGGCGTCGCGTTCACAGTCGACGAGCAGAAAGTCTACGACAAATACTGGGGATCGATCCGGGACTACATGCTGGAACGTCAGCAGGCCTGGATCCTCGGCAATGGCGATGTCGAGGCCGAGTGGGACGAGTATATCGCCGAACTTGAGCAGCGCGGTCTGGGCGAGGTGCTCACGGTGATGCAATCCGCCTATGAGCGGCAGTACTCCGACTCCTGACGGCAAGGTCACCCCCGGCGGTATCTGTCGCCGGGGGTTTCCTCGACCTCTCGGCAATTGAAGGGTTGGCAATCGCATGTCAGCTGACACTCTTATCGACAACACTGTGCATCTCGACCAGCCTTCGCTTTTGGACAAACTGCCCGTGCTTGACGAACCCAAAGCCGGTCATCTGATGATCACCTACCGGCCGACCAGCGAGGACGAGGTCTACGAAAACCCGCCTCGCTTTTCCTGGATCCCGGTGATCGACAACGAGGCCTGCTACGTGCTGCGCGTGTCCCGGGACGCCGCGTTCGCGGACGGCTCGACGATGGTGTTCGAGGATATCCGCATCAACTTCTTCACCCCTGATCGACACTTCGAGCCCGGTCATTATTTTTGGACTTATGCAGTCTGGAACCCGGAGACGGGCGAGACGGCCTCTACCTGGTCGACCGTGCGTGAGTTCGATCTTGCCGAGGGGCTAAAAGGACCGGCGCTACCCGGACGTTCAGGACGCTACGACAAGGTTGATCTTGCCCATCCCAGGCTCTGGCTTGGCCCTCACGAGTTACAGGTTTTCAAGGAGCAGGTCCAAAAGAATCAGGATCATTGCGGCTGGCAGACGTTCTATGCAAAGTCAGTCATGCCCTGGCTAGAACGCGAGATCATCAAGGAGTTGCCGCCTTATCCCGGCAACGTCCGAGTCTCCGACGTTTGGCGTCAAAACTATATCCTCTGTCAGGAGGTCATTTACGCCATTCGCCATCTCGCGATCGCCGGCCGTGTCCTTGACGACCGCAAGCTCCTCGACCGTGCAAAAGACTGGCTCCTAGCCGTGGCAGCCTGGAATCCGAAAGGCACAACGTCACACACCTACACCGACGAGTGGGCATTTCGTATCACCACCGCTCTTGCCTGGGGCTATGACTGGCTCCATGACCATCTCGACGAAGAGGAGCGTGAGACGGTGCGCTGCGCGCTTTCGATCCGCGCCGAAGAGATCGCCGATCACGTCATGTATCGCGCGAACATCCATATCTTTCCCTATGACAGCCACGCTGTGCGTGCCTTGTCCGCAGCGCTCACACCGGCCTGCATCGCTCTCCTCGACGACGAGCCCAAAGCCAAAGCCTGGTTCGATCACACGCTCGATTTTCTGTTCACGGTCTACTCGCCTTGGGGCGGCAAAGATGGTGGTTGGGCCGAGGGGCCGCACTACTGGATGACCGGAATGGCCTATCTCACCGAGGCCGCCAGTCTCATCCGTAACTTCTCAAACCTGGATCTCTATAAGCGGCCCTTCTTCGAGCGCACTGGCGATTTTCCGCTCTACACCAAAGCGCCCGGCACCAGACGCACCTGCTTCGGTGACGACTCGACCATGGGCGATCTGCCATGCCTCAAGGTCGGCTACAACCTTCGCCAGTTCGCTGGCGTCACCGGCAACGGTCACTATCAGTGGTATTTCGATGAGATCCGGCGGAACGATCCCGGCACTGAAATGGCCTTTTACAATTACGGCTGGTGGGATCTCAATTTTGACGAGCTCGTCTATCGCCACGATTTTTCTGAAGTCGAGGCCAATCCGCCCTCGGATTTGCCGAAGCTCAAATGGTTCCGGGATGTCGGCTGGGTCGCGATCCAGCATCGCATGGACGATCCTTCGGAGCACATCCAATTCATCTTGAAGAGCAGCCCCTACGGCTCGGTCAGCCACAGCCATGGCGACCAGGGGGCTTTCTTGATGTCAGCCTTCGGCGAGGACCTCGCCCTTCAAAGCGGGCATTACATCGCCTTCAACAGCTCGATGCACAAAAACTGGCGCCGCCAGACCCGCTCAAAGAACGCTGTTCTGATCGATGGCAAGGGCCAGTATGCCGATGCCGACAAGGCACTCGCCATGAAGGCTAGTGGACGCATCCTTGAAGCCGAGGAGCGTGCCGATCACCTTTTCATCGCTTCAGACCAGACGCCCGCCTATGCAGTCGTCAATCCCGATATTCGCCTTGCCGAGCGCCTCGTCTATTTCGTTCATGACAGCTATTTCGTGATCGTTGATCGGATCGAAGCGGCAAAACCTGTCACCGTCGACTGGCTGATCCACACGTCAGGATCTCTGGAAATCGGCGGCGACAGTTTTCGCTATTCCGGGGAGCGTGCCGGCTTTTACGGCCAGTTCGTCTACAGCCCGGCCGGCCGCCCCGTCCTTGCACAGACCGAAGGTTATACCGATGTCGATCCTGCCGAGGTTGAGGGGCTGGAGACCCAATGGCATCTAAAAGCAAGCTTTCCAAAGGCTCCGTCCCAGATCATCGCCACCCTCCTGGTGCCCTATCCGAAATCGGCACCGAAGAGGCTGTTTTCCTTCATCGACGATCAGGGTTATCACGCCAATCTCTACGTCACCGACAGCGAGGACCGGCAGTTCAAGATCGTCATCCCCAAAGTGTTTCAGACCGCCTGATCTCATAAAGATACACGCCGCAAAAATCCTTCCGAACCCATCCCTTTCGACTCTTGGAGACACTGTCCTATGCCCGCGACCTTGACCGACGACCACCGCAACAAGCTGAAGCAAATCAGCATCGCCACACTCGCCACCTGCCTCTTCAAGCGGGGGCTACGCAACCAGTTCATTCAGGATGTCGGGTTGATCAATCCCACAGCACCGCGCATGGTGGGGGAAGCGTATACACTTCGCTACATTCCAGCACGAGAGGATCTGAACCCGATCACAGTGTTCGAGGATTGGGAGCATCCCCAGCGAAAAGCAGTCGAGGAGATCCCACCCGGCCATGTCATGGTCTATGATAGCCGGAAAGATTATCGCGCAGCCTCCGCGGGCAGCATTCTCATCAAGCGGATGATGACACGAGGGGCCGCAGGCGTGGTGACTGACGGCGGCTTTCGTGATGCGGCAGGCATTGCTGAACTGGAATTTCCCGTATTCCACCACCGACCTTCCGCACCGACCAATCTCACCATCAATCACGCGATCGACATCAACGTACCGATCGGCTGCGGCGACGCGCCGGTGTTCCCCGGCGACATCATGGTCGGCGATGGTGACGGCGTGATCTGCCTGCCCGCTCACCTGGCAGGCGAAATCGCCGAAGAAGCCTTCGAGATGACTGCGTATGAGGATTTCGTCGAGGAGCAGGTGGGTGCCGGACGACGGATCTTTGGCCTCTACCCGGCTACCGATGAGAGCCGCGCCGATTTCAGGGCCTGGCGGCAAGAGAATGGGCGCTAAGCCAAGCTCGACGCCTCATCTCAAAAGATCTCAAACAGCGATTGGGACGATCACCGGCGATCAGAGCACCTCATTTCCGGCCTCATGAAGTGCGGCGAATGCGGTGGCGGGGTCGTCATCTGGAAGCAGATCCGCATCGGCTGCGCCAATGATCGGGACAACGGCACCTGCTCAAACAAGCCCACCATCCGCCAGGTGCATCTCGGAGCCGCCGTGCTCGATGGACTGCAGCACCACCTGATGGACCCGGAACTCACAGAGGTCTTCTGCAAGGAACCCACCGAGCATACGAACAGCCTGGGGGATGGATGCGACAGCGTCACTCAATGGCATGCATGCCGAACTCGCCAAGATCGAGCGCGAGACTGATCGGATCGTCCAAGCGATTTGCGACGGCGTCCCCGGCAGCAAAGTCAGGGACCGCATGGCAGAGCTGGAAGCACGCAACGTCGAGATCGAAGCCAAGCTCACCAACGCCGACACACCACCGCCACTCATGCACCCGAACATAGCTGGCTACTATCGCGAGCAGGTCTCAAAGCTACGCGATGCTTTGGACCATCCGGATAATCGAACCGAGGCTGCCGACATCCTGCGCACGCTGATCGACCGTATCGAGCTCATGCCGGTGCTGGTTGAGGGCAAGAAGACCTTGGCGATCGACCTGCATGGCCATCTCGCGGGGATTCTGTCCTTTGCGAAAAAGGCCAACGGCGGAATTGGGGAGGATGTCGCAGAAAAGTGCACAGCAATGGTTGCAGGGGAACGATACCAACGATTCTTGCTCGGGCTGCTCGGGGCAGCGGCTTAGCAAACTGGCCATTCTGATCTGATGGGTCGCGCTGATGCGGCGTTTCGGTCGTCAGCCCGGAGTCAGCTTTGAACGCGCTCGCTACGGCTGTAAATCAGCAACATGATCACGATGACCGCGCCGTAGATAACCTGGCGGAAAGCCTCTTCCATTTGCATGACCGACAATACGCTCTGCAATAGGATGATAAGGATGACGCCAACGACGGTACCAGAATAACGGCCGCGGCCGCCCAGGATATGCGTGCCGCCAAGCACGACCGCGGCGATCGACGGCAAGAGATATTGATCGCCCATGGCCTGATAGGCGCGCGCCGAATAGCCCCCGAGCGCAAGACCCGCGATCGACGCGCATAACGAGCACATCACGAAGGTCGAAAGAATGACCAGTTTGGTGCGCACGCCGGACAAATAGGCCGCAGATTCACTATTGCCAATTGCGAACATGTAACGGCCCAAGGGGGTGCGGGTCAGGATGGTAACCAGAACGAGGGAGACAAGAGCCCAGAGAACCACCGAATGCGGCACACCGAATGTGCGATCGCGGCCCAAGAATAGCATCAAATCAGTGGCAGCGCTTTGCGGCGCGTGTCCGCCGGTCAACATCACCATGAGCCCGAGTAGAACGGTGTTGACGCCGAGTGTGAAGATCATCGAGGGCACACGCAGAAAGGCGACACCGAAGCCGTTGACCAGACCAACCGCCAGCCCAACCGCGATGCAGGTCACGTCACCCAGCGTACCGCCGATGGCCGTCGCCAGCATGGCGCTCGCGGTCAGGGTCCAGGGGACTGACAGATCGATATGGCCGAGCAGAATGACCATCATCATGCCGGCCGCCGTGATACCGAGAAAGGCGCCGAAATGCAGCTGTTGCAGCAGATAGGCGGGAGATAAGAAGGTGGCGGTGCCAAGGGTGACCATGGTGTACACTGTCCCCACCGCAAGAATGAGGACGATGAACACGATGCCGATGGCAATCGGCTTGTCTATTTTGATGGCCTGCAACAACAACGACCCCTAGCTACGTGAACAGCGACAGTCGATTGCGCACGCGGAACACCCGCGCTGCGCCCAGACTGACGGCGACCAGAAGAATGATGCCCTCGAACAGCGGCTGCAGCAGCGGATTGGCGATGAAGCCGAACGTGGATTCTTCCGGAACGACGCGGAACAGGAATGAGATTGCCCGAAGCACCATGGCGCCGAAAATCGTGCCGATCACGCCGCCGGTGCCGCCATAGAGAGAGGTGCCGCCGATGACCACGGCAGCGATAGAGCGCAACGTGTATTCCGCCGCTTGTGGTGCATCAGCGTTGCCCGAGCCCATTTGCAAGGTTAAGTACACGCCGGCGCATCCGGCAAAAAAGCCGCCCATGGTAAAGGCTGCGATCTTGCAACGATCGACCTGGACACCGGACATAAAGGCCGCCCCTTCCGCAGACCCGATGGCGTAGCAACCTCTGCCGGTGGCGGTACGGCGAAACGGGATCCATACCAGAAGGACGACCGCCGACAGAATGAACAGCTGCATCGGCAGCTTTCCCATCCAACCCAAATCCTCCCACCAGCCAAAGGTATAACCGAGCTCGTTGATATCATTGGTGAATGCCCAGGCGACGTCGCCGTCGACAATGCCACCCGGTGTTGGACGGAGGAATAGCGCCAAGCCGATGAAGATGGCTCCAGTGGCAAGCGTGGCGATGATCGGCTGGATGCGACCGTAGACGATGATCAGCCCATTCATGAATCCGCCAGCGGTGCCGACCATAAGGCAGGCGATAACCCCGAGTGTAATACTGCCGCCCGATCCGGCCATGACGTGGGAGCCAACGGTGTTGGTCAGGGTCATCAACGGGCCGACTGAAAGATCAAGTCCACCAACGAGCACCGCCATGGTCTGCGCCATCGAGACGAAGATCAGAGCCAGCATTTCATTGCCGTTCTGATTGACAACGTTCATGCCGTAATTTGGATGCATCGACACATAGATCGAATACAAGACGGCAAACATGCCGACGGCCAGCAACAGGCCGAGATTTTGACCGATCAGCAAACGCAAGGTCTTCATGAATGACCTCGCGCTTGATCAGACCCGCCGTCATCGCCGGTCGGAAGATTGAGCGAGCTCGATACGATATTGGTCTCCGTGATGTCGTCGCCCCTCAGCTCTCGAACGATGGCGCCGTCGTAAAGGATGAACACCCGATCGCAGCAGCCAATCAGTTCATCGTAGTCGGTGGTGTAGAACAGGATCGCCGTATCGGCGTCTGCCAGTTCGCGGAACAATCGGTACAGTTCCTGCTTGGTGCCAACGTCGATGCCGCGTGTCGGATCATTGAGCAAAACGATGCGCGCGCCAGTCAGGAGCCATTTGCCGATCACCACCTTTTGTTGGTTGCCGCCGGACAATGTGGCCACCGGATTGTCCAGATCGCCCACCTTGATTTGTACTCGGTCGACGATTTCCTGGATCTTTTGCGTTTCTGCGGACCGATCGATGGTGACACCGCTCGTCAAGTTCGGAAGCGCCGCCAGCGAAATATTGTCGGCCACGCCCATGGGAAGCATCAGTCCTTCAGTCTTGCGATCCTCTGGGATCAGCGCCATGCCGTATCGGTCTGATTTGGCATCAGCAGGACTGCCGACACGCGCTGGTTGGCCGTCGATCAATATCTCGCCACTGACCCCGCGCAACACGCCGAACAGCGCTAGGAGCAACTCCCGCTGACCTTGACCATCGAGCCCACCGATACCGATGATCTCGCCGCGGCCGACCGAAAAGCTGATATCGGTCAACATCGGCGGCCAGCTCAAATGACGGACTTCGAGGCCCGGCTCAGGAGGTGCGTCGCGAGTTGGCTTCGACGGATAGACATGCTCCATGTCGCGGCCGATCATCAATTGCACGATTTCTTCGTCACTGTGCGTGCCCTTAGCGAAGGTCTCGATATGGCGCCCGTTTCGAAACACTGAGCTGGTATCGGCAAGCTCCTCGATCTCATGCATGCGATGCGAGATGTACAAAAGGGCAAGACCATCATCGCGGAGTTGGTGCAAAATGGCGTAGACCTTTTCCACATCAGAACTGGTCAAGGCTGAGGTAGCCTCGTCGAGGATCAAAAGCTGCGGTTCCCGGCCAAGCGCCTTGGCGATCTCCACCATCTGACGCCTGGACAAGGGAAGGTTGGAGACTTGCTCGCGCGGATTGATGTCCTCGCAACCGACCCGCGCCAGCAATTCTTCAGCGCGGCGACGTAATGCCCTGTCATCGATCAAACCTAGCCTGTTCCGTGGCGGTTCGGTGATCGAAATATTGTCGGCCACCGACAGATCTGGCATCAGCGAGAGTTCTTGAAAAATGCAGACAACACCGCTCTTGGATGCTTGCAGCGGTGACAGAAATTGAACGTCTTGGCCCTGTAACCTCATCTCGCCAGTATCGGGCTGCACCACGCCTGAGATGATTTTGATCAAGGTGGATTTTCCGGCGCCGTTCTCGCCAAGCACCGCATGGATCGATCCGAGGCGGCAGGAAAAGTCGACATCGGTCAGCGCATGAACGCCGCCATACGACTTGCTGATGCCGCGCATGGTCAGAAAATCGCCGCCGGCTTTCTCTGGTTGGGCGGGCGAGTCGGTTGCCATATCAAAGCCCCTCGGGCACTAAGCGGGCAATGGAAGGACCGCCGGGCCGCCAAACTGGGCCCGGCGGTTTCTTTTTCGGGGCGAAGCGCGCGTTATTCGTCGCTTTCCGTATTGGCCATGATTTCCGGCGCAGTGATGTTCACGTCACAGGGCGGGAACTCGTTGGGCGTGAAGAAGTCATCCGGGAGATCGGACCAGAAGTTAACGCCATCTTCCACCGTATTGTAGTCGACGACCGGGATCGGCACCGAAATCAGCTGAGGCAGCGCTTCGCCCTCAAGCGCGGTGAGCGCAGCCTTCATTGCGATCGCTACCAAGCCCGGCGATTGACCATAACTCAAGCCCTTCAGTCCGTCGTCTGAATGATTGGCGATTTGCTTGCGGAATCCATTTTCCGCTTCGCCGGCGATGGGCACGAAGGGATGTCCAGCATCGATCATCGCCTGCACGGTGCCATTAGTGCCACCCTGGCTGAACACCGCGTCGAACTGGCCGTGCACGGCGATCGCATCAGCGGTCACCTTCTGCGAATCGCCCGGCGCCCAATTACCAACCACCTCGACGATTTCGAAGTCGTTGCCGTCCGCTTCGGCGATCGAGCGGAAGCCAAGATGGCGGTCACGGTCGACCGAGTTGCCGGGCAAGCCGCGCACCTCAAGCACTTTGCCGCTGTTGCCGATATGCTCGACGATCCAATTCGCCGACATCACGCCCATGGCGAATTGGTCTTCGTTGACCATCATCACGTCTTGGGTGTCGAGAATATTGTCGAAAGGCACCAGCACCACATTGTTGCGGTTGGCCAGCCTGATGACGCGGTCAAAACCTGTCGGGCTGACGGCAATCGTGACGATGGCGTCAAAACCCTGGTTGATGAAGTCCTCGATAGCGCCGAGCTGCGCGGCCGCATCCGTGCCGGTCGATACCACCTTGAATTCCGAGATCTTCTCGGCGACCTCGGGTTGCGAGGCGTAAGCCTTAGCGGTCTTGATCATCTGGATACGCCAAATGTTGCCGACGAATCCATTCACGACGGCCACTTTGAATGGCCCCTCGCGGGCTTCCCACTTGAAGTAGGGTGTATCTTCTGCCCAAGGCGCGAAGCACTCAGGATTGTGACCGGGTCCGGGAACCACTTCCGGCTGTGCATTGGCGACATTGACGGCAAAAAGCGCGCCGATACCGACCGCTGCGGCGATCATTGAGACTCTTCCCATGAAACAACCTCCCTATCAGTCGTGGTGGTGTGACCTCACCACCGGACATCATCTTCTTTTGTCGTCTCGCTAATCACGGGATTGGCGAAAGAGCTTTCATTAAGGCAGAATTCTACAGGTACGCCAAGCGGCTATTGCGGCGGCCAGCCTTTGGCCCTTGACCGTTGACGCGGATTTGGCTGCAAATCGTTTGGTGGCAATTAATCAAAGCAGGGAGGTGAAATCATGGACCCGATGTTGCCCATGTTAGGCGCGCATTTTGAGATCATCGATCCATCTTTTCGCCGATACTGCCTGTTCAACGCCCATTTGGAGAAACTGTGGGACGGTGGGCGTTGGCTTGAAGGTCCAGCCTATTTCGGCGACGGACGATATCTGCTGTTTTCCGATATCCCCAATGACCGCCTTCAGCGCTACGACGAGATGACCGGCGAGGTCACCACCTACCGAACGCCGTGCAATAACACCAATGGCCACACCCGAGACCGGCAGGGACGGCTGATCAGCTGCGAACATCGCGGGCGCCGAGTGACCCGCACCAATCATGACGGGTCGATTACCGTAATCGCCGACAGTTTCGGCGGCAAGCGATTGAACTCGCCCAATGATGTGGTGGTTTCCAGCGACGGGGCCGTATGGTTCACCGATCCGACCTATGGCATCGATGGACAATATGAGGGCGACATGGCGCCATCAGAGATCGGCGCCAGCAATGTTTACCGGGTCGACCCAGGAAGTGGCGAGGTGACCATCGTTGCCGATGATTTGGTGCAGCCCAACGGCTTGGCGTTTTCACCTGATGAATCGACCCTTTACATCGTCGATACCGGCGCCACCCATGTCGAAGACGGACCGCGGCACATCCGCGCCTTTTCCTTGTCAGGTGGAACGCTTAGCGGTGGTGGTGTGTTGAGTGTATGTGACGATGGACTCTATGACGGCTTCCGCCTAGACCTTGATGGCAATATCTGGAGCAGCGCTCGCGATGGCGTGCATTGCATCACGCCCGACGGCGCGCTTATCGGCAAGATCAAGATTCCTGAAACCGTCGCCAATGTTTGCTTTGGCGGTCCTAAACGCAATCGCCTCTACATCTGCGGGACGACGTCGCTCTACGCGGCCTATGTTGGTGCCCAGGGGGTGCCCTACTTTAGCGACTAGAGCATTTCTTTTGGGCAGCGAAGGTTTCACCTTATGAATCGTTCTTGAATCGCAGTTGGATCGGCGGGAGCAAACGCGATGGTGTATGTGCTCGGAGTCGATGTCGGGGGAACTTTCACGGACTTTGTCGCTTACAATAGCGAAACAAAGAACGTCGAAGTGTGGAAGGATTTCTCCACACGCGGCGATCCCGCCGAAGGTATTCTCAAGGGCCTGGAGCAATTTGCTGACAAGGAACGGATTGCCGCGGTCCGCCTTGGCACCACCATCGCCACAAATACAGTGCTCGAGCGTGACGGCGCCAAAATCGCCTTTGTCACCACGCGCGGATTTGGCGACGTTCCGTTCATTCAACGCGGAAATCGACGGTTTCATTACAATTCGAGATGGATAAAGCCCGAGCCGCTGGTGTCGCGAGAACAGTGCTACGAAATTACAGAGCGCATCGATTGCGACGGCAACATCATCACTCCCATAGAAGAAGGCGACCTGAAGGCGGTCGTGCAGAATATTCGGGATGACAGCGATGTGGAAGCGATCGCGATATCCTTCCTTTTCTCCTATCTAAATCCCGTTCACGAAATCCGTGCGCGCGACTTTTTCATGAAGGCATGTCCAGAGCTTCCGATCTCGACCTCTTTCGAGGTCCTGCCGAAGTGGAAGGAATACGAGCGCGCTTCGACGACAATCGCCGATGCCTATGTGAAGCCGACCGTCGCCAACCAGCTCTCCAAGCTGGAGCAAAGGCTTGCACATGCTGTTCCGAACGCCACCTTGGTTGTGACAAAATCCAACGGCGGTCAGACCTCAGTTCAAGGTGCATGTGCGGCCCCGGTCCAGATCACCTTGTCCGGACCGACTGGGGGTGTCGTGGCAGCGCAGTTTATCGGCGACCTGACGGAGTCAGCCAACTTCATCACCGTCGACATGGGTGGAACATCAACCGATTGCGCCTTGTGCGTCGATGGCAAAGCATCGATCACGACCGACTTCGAGATCGAATGGGGCGTTCCCATTCAGATTCCGATGGTGGATGTGCGTACCGTCGGGGCCGGTGGCGGATCGATCGCGTGGATCGACAAGGGCGGGCTCCTGCGGATCGGTCCGCAAAGCGCCGGCGCGCGGCCCGGCCCGGTGTGCTATGGGCGAGGAGGCACCCAGCCGACAGTCACCGACGCTAATCTGGTTCTCGGGCGCATTAATCCCGACAATTTCCTCGGCGGCTCAGTCAGGCTCGACCATGAGGGCGCATACCGGGCCATCGCCCGACTGTCGGGGAGCTTGCGCATGTCCGTAGAGGAAACGGCGCTGGCGATCATCACCATCGTGAACAACCACATGGTGGGCGCAATCCGAACCGTTCTGATCGAAAAGGGTCAAGATCCCTTAAAGTTCGGGCTGATGTGTTTCGGTGGCGCCGGCCCGGTTCACGCCGGCGATCTAATGATCCAGATGGCCGGTTGTGACGCGATTGTGCCGGTTCATCCCGGTCAATTCTCCGCGTTCGGATTTACTGCGACGGATGCCAGGGTCGACCGCCAGCGCACGATCCAGATGACATCGAAGCATATGAACCTTGAGAAAGCGACCAAAGCGCTTCGCGAACTGGAGACCGCCTGCTTCGACCAGCTGCAAAGCCAGGGGGGCGACGGTTACGCCAACGTCCAGCGCAACATCGAAATGCGATATCACGGCCAGAACTATGAACTTTCGATCCCGTTCCCGGTGTCCGAATTCACGGCAACATCGGTGGCCGACCTTTGGGCCGCATTCCATGACGCGCATCAAATGCGTTTCGGCTTCAACATTCCAGGCGAAGTCATCGAGTTGGTGAACCTCGAAGTCATCGCCGTCCGTCGTCTGCCGAAACCGACGCTGCCCAAGGTCGCTTTGAGTAAGAACCTGCCGAAGCCGCTGGGCCAGCGCCGCGTCCGGTTTCCCCAGGGCTGGCGAGACACGCCGGTCTATCAGCGCGAGTGCATCGGCGCAGGACTGACCATCCATGGGCCCGCGATCGTCGAAGAAGCCGTGACTGCTACACTGCTGCATCCGGGTCATCGGCTCACGGTCGATGCCTATGGAAATCTCTTGCTGGCGGTCGAGAGTGGAGATGAGCGATGAGGTTTTCGCCGAACGGATACTATCTCGAGGAATACGCCAAATGCGCCAATTGCGGCGTCTTGCTCTACGGCGAGCCGATCAGAGTCGAGATTGAAGGCGCGTCGGAAATCTATTGTTCGAAGTGGTGCGTTGATTGGGACGCAAAGCGCCGCCGCGATGAGGGCACCCGACCCGATGTCGGATCATGGACCAAGAAGTGCGATGGCGCGGCATTCGCGTGTTCGCCGGAAGACATGCTCGCCATGACTGTGCTCGATTCGAGGCTCGTCCAGATCGCCAAGGAAATGGGCATTACGTTGATGAAGACCTCCTATTCGACGATCTTCAACGAGGGCCTCGATTTCACCTGCGGCCTGGCCGACACGAAAGGAAACCTGATCGCCACCGGCGATTTCCAGCCGTCCATGATCGGCGGTCTGCCGCTGGTGATTCACACGATCTCGCAGGAAATTCCGCAGGAATCGCTCGAACCGGGCGATATCATTGTCCACAACGATCCCTATCGCGGCGGCATGCATACGCCGGAGCATACCTTCGTCATGCCCGTGTTCGCCGCCGATACGTTCATCGGTTACTCGGTTGCAATCGGCCATGTGGCGGAAGTCGGTGGCATGGCCCCCGGCGCCTTCGCCAGCGAAGCCACCGAGATTTTTCACGAAGGACTTCGTGTGCCGCCTGTAAAGATCAAGCGGCGCGGCAAGGATGTCGATGATATCTGGAAGCTGATGCTGGCGAACTACCGCACACCGCGTCAAAACTACGGGGACTTCCGCGCGATGATCAGTGCCGTCGAATTAGGCGCCGAGCGATACGCGGACACCGTAACGGAATATGGTATCCAGCAGTTCGATAAGACCATCGCCAACCTGCTCGACTATTCCGAAGCCAGGATGAGGACGGAGCTTCATGAGTTTCCGAGCGGCATCTATTCCTTCGAGGATTTCATGGAGGATGACGGTATCTCCGACCGCCCCTATAAGATCGCCGCCGAGGTTTTCATACGTGACGATGACGTCATTGTTGATTTTCGCAAAACCGATGGGCAGGCGATCGGGCCGATAAACGCAGTGCTCTCGGTGGCGTGGGCGGCATGCTACAATGCCATTCTCCACCTGACCGATCCGACCATTCCGAAGAACTCAGGCTGCTTCCGCCCGATCAAGATCGTCGCCCCGCCCGGCCGCCTGGTGAATGCGGACTATCCTGCCGCCGAGGTTGGCGGCAATACCGAAACCCATATCCGGATCTGCCACACGGTGATCGGCGCGCTGTCCACCGCGGTACCCGATCGGGCTTTCGCGGCCGATGGCGGCACGCACTCGAACTTCCTGTTCGGCGGGTACAACACGCGCACCGACGAATACATTGTCTGCTACGACATCTCCGTGCCGGGTTGGGGCGGAAGAAGCCATGCGGACGGCAACAATGCCTGCAATGCTGTGAGCGGCAACTCCAGGCTCAATCCGGTCGAGGTTTTCGAAACACGCTTTCCGTGGCGTGTCGATTCCCACGAATTCATCGCCGATTCCGGTGGGCCGGGCAAACATCGAGGCGGCCTTGCGCTGCGCAAGACGCTGACCTGCCTTGCCGACGAACTCAAGCTGTCCTTCATGTCCGACAGGCAGGTCAATGCACCCTGGGGGCTGTTCGGTGGCGAAGCCGGCATGAAAGGCAGCATCCATATCCGCCGCGCTGGCAGCGACGACTGGAAGGACTTTCGCGAGGACAGCGGCAAGGTCTCGGCGAGCAAATTCTCCAACGCCATCGTGCGCCGGGGCGATCAGGTGGAAGTCATCGCGCCGGCCGGAGGTGGATATGGTGACCCATCAGAAAGAGATGCCGAGATGATCGAGCGTGATCTTCGGGCCGGTTGGATCACCGGTTGCGGTGCAAAGGGCTATCGCAATCGCTGACGGCCTTTCGAATCATCTCTCGTGGCGATTTCGAAGACATGCTGAACCCAGACGTTTGAGCTCTGCAGTCTGGAGCTCTCATATCCGACGTTAGCCCTAGCTGCGTCTGTCGAGAGCATGACGCCAATCGTTCCAGCCGCCATCCACCGACGATGGCGCTGCGTGCCACTGGTGCATGGGTTCCCCCGTAGCGGGATCCTTCGCAGGAATCGGCAGCATCATGATCCGTTTGCAGGCGCGTTTATAGTCTTCCTCGCTGAGGAACTCTTCCTGAATGTCATCCCAGTCCCGCCCATCGGGGTAGCCGCCGCACATGTGGATGTCATCTGCCATTGCGGTCATCTCGTGGCTCACGCCGGCGGGCATGACAATAACGTCACCGGCCTCGATCCTTACTTGGGTCCAACCACCTTCGCCCACCGACAAGCTAAATTCCATCCAGCCGTTTGCGCAGCCGAGGCACTCATGGGTCGTCGAGTGAAAATGGGCGTATTCGTAAATGCCGGGGTAATCCCAGTTGTTGGACCAGCCGTTCCCTCGGAAGTGCTCTTTCACCTTGTCCGCCCCGCCGCCAGGTAAAGCATTGCGGTGGACCAGCAACGGAAAACGACTGTTGGGGATCATGCCTTGCGGCTTGGATGTGTAGGCTTCGGTGGTGACACCCACGGTTTTCCTCCTCTTTAGATCAGCTGTATCTCGGCATCGGCATTCTGCGGCGGAACAGGCTGATTGTCACATCCATCTCGTCAACCGGTCTATATGTGATCTGCGGTGTGTATTTCACATCTTCGATGGTAGCTTGATCGGTGGCTCATGACCTAGTAGGTCAGAGGGGTGAATTGGCGCCGGCGCTCTTGGTGACCGCTTAGGCCGCGGAGCCATCTCCCAGCGAAGAGGCATCCCATAAGCCCGCTCGAGGGCTCATTCATGCAACGTCTACATCGCCGTCCACAGCACCTGACATTCGACGTCACGCAGCGTCAAAAAATCAGTCATCGGCTCATTCCGCCGCCTGAGCAGCACCATCCACCGCCTGGCGAAACGCCTGTTCCAGATCGCTGATCAGGTCGTCGGCGGGCTCTAGGCCAACCGAAAGTCGGATGAGCCCCTCCGTCACACCAGCGATATCGCGCGCCGCTTCCGGCACGCCTGAGTGGGTCGTGGAGGCGGGATGGCAGACTAGAGACTCGGATCCGCCGAGAGAGATCGGCAAGCTGCGCAAACGGCTGGGCACGACGACAGTCTACGTCACCCATGATCAGGTCGAGGCCATGACGCTCGCTGATAAGATCGTAATCATGCGGGACGGCTATATCGAGCAGGTCGGCACACCTGAAGAGGTCTTCGCCCGGCCCCGAAACACCTTCGTCGCCACCTTCATCGGCAGTCCCGCGATGAACATGCTGCCAGCGATTGTCGAAGACGGCAGGATCAAAGGCGATCACCTGGACCTGCCGGTCCCGGCAAGGCTGAAAGGCAACGTTGCGGGAGGCCAAAAAGTCCTGTCGGCATTCGCCCGCCCGACATCTCCCTCGCTGAGAGGGACGCGGAGGGTGCTGTCGCAGCGCGCATCGAAGTCTCGGAATATCTCGGCAAGGAGGCGCTGCTCGATATCCGTGTCGGCGCGCAGGAATTGATCGCGGAGGTCCCGGCAGGACAGAGACCAATCGATAACGCCGATGTCTTTGTGCGCTTCGATCCCGAGACCATGTACATCTTCGACGCCGAAAGCGGCGCTTCCGTCAGCAACTGAACCGAGGAGCTCTGGCTGCCATGCCCACCAGAATTCTCTTGCCGGCCAAGAACACCTTCGAGCTTGCCGATTTCCAGGACACGCCGATCAACACGGACGAAATCCGCGGCGAAAACGTGTGCTCCCTGATCAGCCAGGGTCCCGAACTCGCCAGGGCGGCAGGCGCCGACTTTCCGATCCGTCCGAGCTACGGCACGCTGTTTCGCGTCACCGATGTTGGCCCTGATGCGAGCGACGTCAAACCTGGCGACCTTCGCTTCTGCATGGGTCATCACCGCTCCACCCAGCAATATCCGGCACGTTTCACCCTACCGGTGCCGAAAGGCCTCGCCGTCGAGACCGCCGTGATCGACCGTCTCATGGGCGTGTCGATGACCACGCTGATGACCATGGCGGCACGTCCCGGTGATCAGGTGATCATCACGGGGCCGGACCGGTCGGCATCTGCGCCGCCCATCTCTTCCGTATCAACGGCTATGAGGTCAGTGTGGTCGAGCCGGACGATCTTCGCCGCTCCCAGGTCGAAGCCTCCGGCACTGCTCGACCTTACGCCAAGATGCCGCTCGAAGATCCGGCGATCGCGAAGCAGGTGGCGATCGCCGTCGATTGTTCCGGCCATGAGGCCACGGTCCTGGATGCCTGCCAAATCGTTCGTCAGTTGGGCGAGGTCGCTCTGGTGAGCGTGCCCTGGCGGCAGATGACCGACATTCCAGCGCATGAGATCTTCCAGGCCGTGTTCTTCAACTTCGTCAAACTCAGAAGCGGCTGGTCAGGTAGCAGCAGCCGATCGCCGCAATGGTAATGTTCAGCTGGACGGGGTCGATGCCCTCGCAGGAGACGCCGTTTGCAACACCTCGGTCCAGAGGCCCTCATCCCACCCTGATGAAGCGCAGGCTCGCCGTTTAAAGGCGTTCTGAGTGCTCTACGGATACGCCGAATTGTTCCTCATCCTCACCTGATCTCGGCTGAAAGTCCATGAAATCATTTGATAAATCTTTAGAGCCCCCCTTAAACATAAGCTCCGGCTGAGTAGGTCAGCTCGTAGGAGTGACTGTAAAGTTCAACGATATTGCCGAACGGGTCTTCGCAATAGACCATGCGGTAGGGCTTTTCTCCCGGATAGTACTTGCGAACCTGCTGCATGCGCTGGCGCCCGCCCAGTTCTTCGATGCGGCGAACGCGCTCTTCCAAGTTCTCGTCTTGAAGGCAGAAGTGAAACAGGCCGGGGCGCCAGTATTCGAAGGCATTGGATTCGGCATTCGTGTTGGGGAATTCAAACAGTTCGATGCCGACACCGTCGCCGGTCGACAGATGCGCGATGCGGAAAGAGCCCCAGCCCTCACCAAAAACATCGTCACACATCTGTCCGATGGCACTGTCGTCATGCAGTATTTCGGTGGGTGGCATGATGACGTAGAGGTCGAACGCTTTGGAATAAAACTCAACAGCTTTTTCGAGGTCGGGCACGGTGATGCCAATATGGGAAAAGGTGATGGCGGCCATGATTGCGTTCCTTGACTTTGGGGTTGGTTGAACCCGCTCGTGGATTAAGTGGCACGGTTGAAGCCGGTTAGACGTTGCAGGCTAGCGCCAAGCTCGCGGCGCCACATATCGATGCCGACGGCGATCACGATGATCGCGCCGATAACAATCGTTTGAACTGAGGTGGGCACGGCATTCAAATTGAGGCCGTTTTGCACGATGACGATGGTGAGCGCGCCGATACAGGTGTTTATGATGTTGCCACGTCCACCGGCGAGGCTGGCGCCACCTATCACGGCAGCGGCGATGGCGGAAAGCTCCAAGCCAACGCCATAATTGGGTGAGCCGGAGTTCAACCTGGCAGCCATCAAGATGGCGCCTAGGCCGGCGGCGAGACCGGCGATGACGAAGGCCAAGAACTGTGTGCGCTGGACGTTCAGGCCGGAGAGCTTCGCAGCACTTGGATTGCCGCCGACGGCATAGATTGATCGGCCGAAGGCTGTGTAGCGCAGCACGTACCAGGCGGCAGCGAAGAGGATGATCAAATAGTAGAGGGGCAAAGGCAGGCTCAGAAACGTGCCGTAAAAGATGCTCTCGAGCGCTTCGTGGACGGAGAAGACCGGCGAGCCATTGTTGAACATGAAGGCGACGCCACGAAAGGCTGAGAGGGCGGCAAGCGTGGTGATGAAGGCCGGAATGCGAAGATAGGCCGTAAGCGCGCCGTTAAGCGCACCAAGCACGCCGCCCAGTGCGATGGTCAGCAGAATGGCGATCGGCAAAGGCACACCTCCGAACTTGATCATGACCGCAAAGACCATAGTGAGCAGGGCAATGGCGGAGCCGGGCGAGAGATCAATGCCGCCTGTGAAGATCACGAAGGTCGAGCCGATCGCTACAATGGCCACGATCGAGACTTGTAGCGCGAGATTGGAGAGATTGCCGGTATCGAGAAATCGTGGCGTGGTGACGGCAGTCACCACCGCGACAATCAGGAGGGCGAGCAATGGTGCCAGGATTGGCGACCGTGCGATCGCGTTCATGCGGCCGCCCCCTCTTTTGCCAAGGCGCGGACGAGATCGGTTTTCTTGAAGGCTTTGGCCTGTCTTATGTCGGTGATCCGGCCGTGATTGACCACGGCGATCCGATCGGACATCGCCATTAACTCATCATGGTCGGAGGAAATCAGCGCCACGGCGTGGCCCGCCGCTGTCAGCTCGTTGATCAGCCCGTAGACCGCAATTTTTGCACCGACATCGATGCCCTGAGTCGGTTCATCAAGCACGAAGATGCGGGCATCGGCGAAGAGCCAGCGCGCGATAACGATTTTTTGCTGATTGCCGCCGGAGAGAAGACCGACGAGCCTGTCTTCAGCTGCAGGGGTAATCTCGAGTTTTTGAATGAGATCCTTGCCCAAGTCGCGCTCTAGACCCAGATTGAGTGCGCTTGTCGATCCGAGCTTGCTAAGTTTAGAGACGGTGATATTCGCGAGGCCCGGAAAATTAAAGAACAGCCCATCAGCTTTGCGGTTCTCAGAAACCAGAGCGACGCCGGCGGCGACCGCATCATGAGGTGACTTGAAGGACACGGGCTTGCCGTCGATCAGTATCTCGCCGCCGATTAGCGGATCAACACCAAAGATGGCGCGTGCGATTTCCGTGCGGCCTGAACCCAGGACACCGCCCAAGCCCAAGACTTCGCCGCGATGGACGGCAAAACTGACGCCGTCGACGCGGTTGGCTGTGCGGACATCCCGAAGCTCCAGCGCGACCTCATTTTGCACCGAGGCGATCTTGGGATAGTGCTCGGAAACTTCGCCGATCATGGCGGCGACGATGGCTTGAATCGTGACCGGTGTCTCCTCAGCGGTGGAGACCACCTGGCCGTCCTTGAGAACCGTGACGCAATCGACAAGCTCGACGACCTCATCCAAGCGGTGCGAGACGTAGAGAATGGCTGCACCCTGGGCTTTCAGGCCCTTCAGGACACCGTGCAATTGCGCGATTTCATCAAGGCCTAAGGCGGTGGTCGGTTCGTCTAAAATGATCATCGTGGCATCGGTCGCAATCGCCTTGGCAATCTCGACCAGTTGCTGGTCCGCAACCGAGAGATCACCGACGGTGGCATCCGGATCGATATCGACATTGAGCCTGGACAAGACCTCGCCGGCACGATCGCGCATGCCGGACCAATCGACGCGAAGCGCTGTGCCCGGCAGTTCGCCCAAATGGATATTTTCAGCGACGCTCAGGGTCGGGATGAGCGAGAACTCCTGGAATACCGCGGCGATCCCGGCGCGTCTCGCGGCCGTCGGGTTATCTACGGTTAGAGGTATTCCGTCCCGCCTGATCTCACCGCTATCGGGTTGATGAACGCCCATCAACGCTTTGATCAAGGTCGATTTTCCACAGCCGTTTTCGCCCATCAGGCCGTGGATTTCGCCGTAGTGCAGCACCAGATCGACCGCATTGTTGGCGACGACACCCGGAAACGTTTTGGTCAGGTTTCGAATATTCCAGGCGGGCGTGTCTTGTCGCTGGGTGCGGGTCATGGCGTCATCATCTCAGTTGCTGCGGTCCTGCGGCAGGTACCGCAGGACCCACCGAAAGATCAGTATGACTTCGACGGTTTCGGATAGAGACTATCCGCGTCCTGCAGGACGGGCAGGACATTAGCGCCATCGACGATGGTCGTGGGTGTCTCGACGAAGCCGCCTGGATAGTTGCCGTTCAGCGCATCAAGGGTTACCGCAAGCGCAATCTGGCCCATGATGAAGGGCGATGTATTGACGGTAGCGGAGACTTCGCCATCGTTGATCTGCTCGAGTGCGGCAGTATCGCCGTCATTGCCCAGAAGCATGAGATCCTGCGTGCCGAGCGCTTTCGATGCCAGCGCTGCACCCATGATCATATAATCGTTGGCAGCGAACATCGCGTTGATGCCGGGATTGGCCTGCAACAGATCCATGCCAGCGGTGTTGCCGCCCTCGACGTTCCAACCACCGGCAATCGAGGCCACGACCTCAATATTGTCAGCGCCCTCGATGCCTTCTAGGAAGCCGCCAACCCGCTCGGTCGAGTGGTAGCCAGGGAGGCCTTCGATCACACCGACTTTGAGGGCCTCGCCGCCTGATTTTTCGACCAGATATTCGCCGATGGCACGGGTGCCGTTGCGCTGTGAATAGCCGACGACGCCATGCACCGGCGTTGGGAAATTGGCGATGTCGGAGTTGACGATGATGACCGCGATGCCACTATCAACGGCGCGCCCGACCAGCGGTGCGGCTGCCGCCTCGTCATGGGTCGAGAGAATGATCGCGTCGACCCCTTGGGTTATGACATCCTGAATCATACCCATCTGGCCGTTGATATCGGCGCCTGATTGCGGAGCCAGCATAAACACATCAACGCCAGCATCGGCGGCGGTGGCTTTGATGCCCTCGCCGATCGCGATGTAGTAATTGAATTCGGTTGCAGGCGGCATGTAGGCGATGCGCAGATCGCCATCATTGGAAAGCTCGGAGATCGGCGCCTGGGCCCCTTCCGCCAACGGAACCGGGTTGGTGTAGTCTGCCGCCGATGCTGCATTTGAAGCGAGGCTCATGGCCGCAAACGCTATCACTGTCGTTGACGCAGTTTTCATGGCTCTCTTCCTCCCTAAAGCAAATTTTTATCCGGCAAACGGCTTGTCTTCGACGCCCCGCACACCCGGTTTGACAGCGAACAGCCCCCCGGCATAGGGATCAGCCGCCAGATCGTCATCGCTGCTCATCAGCCGCGACGAGGTAATGAAAAGCGTGTCCAGATCAGCACCACCAAAGGCGCAGCAGGTCGGTTTCCAGGTCGAAACCTCGATCACGTGGTCAATCGTTCCATCCGGTGCCACGCGCACCACGCGGCGCCCTTCCCACTCTGCGTTCCAGACTCCGCCTTCTGCATCAACGCAGGAACCATCCGGCAGCCCCGGTTCGCCGGAAAAGTCGGCATGGGTCCGCATCGCGCCAAGCATGCCCGTGGCTGGGTCATAGTCATAGGCACGGATCGTCCGCTCGGGCGTGTCGGCAAAGAACATGGTCCGGCCGTCTGCCGAGAAGCAGGTGGAGTTGGCGCAAGCGACAGCTTCGATCAGCGTGGTAACGGTGCCGTCAGCGTCGATCCGAATAACCGAACTGTCAGCAGCGCCTGTGGCCTCGTTCATACCGCCGGCGATCAGCCGCCCTTGCCTGTCGGTACGTCCGTCGTTCAAGCGCGTTCCCGGGTTGCCCGGTTCAAAGGATGTAATGGTGTCAATGGCGCCCGTAGCCAGATCGTAAAAAGCGACGCTCTTCGCGAAGGCGACGATCAACCCACCTTGCGCGCGCGGTGCGAAACAGCAGACACGCTCGGGCGTCTGGTAGGACAAGGCGTTTTTTGTGATCGGATCGAAGGACCAGAGCTTTCGGCCCTGAATGTCTGTCCACCAAATGCGGCGATCATCGCCGTTCCAGAAGATGCCTTCGCCATGATGATTTTGGCAGTCGAGAACGAGCTCAGCCTGGCTCATTCATGCCTCCCTCTTGGCCCTTATGGGCGCCTTTTCTATTTGACATATAGATTTGATATTTCGGTCGACAACCAAGTTGGCATGCAGGGTAGATGCAGCATATGTTCGGGATCGAGCGTCGGAAATTGCTGACCGAAACCTTTCTTAATTGCCCGAGGGAAAGGTTTGTCTCCGGCAAGTTTTGATAAGGATCATCACCGCGAGGCCAATAACTGGCGGCCGACCTCTATGTCCCGAAAACGCTGGATCACGACCGCATGTTATGAAGCGCAACTTGCTCATGATTGAAGGGTTCTGACTTCTGCAATCACACCCTCAATCGGTCCATTGGGTCTTGATCCCAGCCGGCACTGGACAAAATCATAACAATAGCAAGGCGATTAAAAGGCCGCTCTAAAGCGGCTAGGCCTGCGGGAGGCAACGCATGTTCGTCACGGACGACGGCGAAAAAATTTTCGTCATCGATGGCCATGTCCATCTTTGGGACGCGCGGCCGGAAAATCGGCGCAATCGTTATGGCGAGACCTTCATCGACACGTTCTGGAACGGCCATGTCGGCATGTCGCCGCCTGAAGCGCAGTGGCCGAGAGAGCGGTTCGACTATTACGGTCCGGAGTTCGCTGCAAAGGATCTCTTCGATGACGGCTATTGCGACTATGTCGTCATGCTGCCGACTTATCTGTACGAGTTCTACAATGAAGGCTTCAACACGACCGAGCAAAATGCGGCCCTTTGGGAGCAGCGGAAGGACCAGGTAATCCTGAATGGCCGCTGCGATCCGCGCGACGGCAAGGCTGGCCTCGAAAAGCTCGAAGCTGATCACGCTCAGTGGGGTTTCAACGGCGTCAAGCTCTATACGGCGGAATGGAAAGGTGTCTCCAAAGGCTACAGTCTGAAGGACCCGTTCGTCACCGATGTGATGGAAAAGCTGATCAAGCTAGGCATCAAGAACGTCCACATCCATAAGGGTCCGACCATCCACCCGCTCAACATGGACGCCTTCGATGTGCGCGATGTCGACTATGTCGCCACCGACTTTCCCGATCTCAATTTCATTGTCGACCATTGCGGCATGCCGCGCATTGAGGACTTTTGTTTCATCGCTAGCCAGGAGCCGAACGTCTATGGCGGGCTGGCGCTGGTCCCTTCGTTCATCTACGCGCGTCCGAAATACTTCGCGCGCATGATGGCGGATCTTTTGTTCTTCGTCGGTCCCGATCGCCTGATCTTCGGTTCCGACTACGCCATCACTCATCCGAAATGGATCATCGAGCACTTCATGGCGTTCGAATTCGATGACGAAACCGCGAAGGAAGCCGGCACTGAGCTAACGCTGGAGGTCAAGCGGAAGCTGCTTGGCCTCAATTGCGCGAAGCTCTACGGCATCGACGTTGAAGGCTATATGTCGAAAGCGTAACATCCGGAGAGGTGGACCGTGTCGCCAGGTCAGGCTGACAGATTTCCGAAAGTAGATGCCGAGCGTCGGCAAGACGTGGAACTGGCGCTGGCCGACGTCCTTGATCCGGAGCTCGACGAACCGCTGATCGATCTTGGTTTCATCGATAACCTTAGGATCGACGGCGATGCGGTGCGCATTCAGCTTCGGCTTCCGACATTCTGGTGCTCGGCGAACTTCGTCTACATCATGGGCGAGGACATGATCGCGGCGCTCAACAACGTGCCGTGGCTCTCCTCGATCAGGATTGAGCTGGTCGACCATTTCGCCGCGAAGAAGATCAATGACGGCCTCGCCAAGGGGCTTAGCTTCCAGGAGGTCTTCGGCGCCGAAGCTGCGGATGGCCTGGATGCGATAAGGGTGACCTTCCGGGACAAGAGCTATCTCAGCCGACAGGCCAAGGTCATTCAGGCGCTTCGCCGGGAGAAGGAACCAGCCGATGCGATCGTCGCCATGACGATCGCTGATCTTCAACGTCGCACTGACATGGCGGATCGCTCCTCTGCGAAAGAAGTCCGTCGCTATCTTGAGGCCCTGCGACTGCGCAGTGAGACGGCTGCAAACAACCAGTCGCTCGCTTTCGTCGACCTCGACGGCTTGGCCATTCCTGCGAACCGGCTTCTCGATTATTTGCGAGAGACCAGAAAAATCTGCGGCAGCGTCGAGGCGAATGCCGAGATGTGCCGGATTCTGTTTGCGGCGCGCTATGGCGGTCATACCGACAAGAAGGAAACTTCGGATGTTGTCGCATGAACAAGGGAGACCATAGAAATGGCGGCTGCTGAAGGCGGGATCGACGGTTCTAAATTTCAGATGCTGCACACGATGTTGCGTGTGCGTGACCTCGATGCGTCGCTCGATTTCTACACGCGCCTCTTGGGCATGACGCTGCTACGCAAACTGGATTTCCCGGATGGCAAATTCACCCTCGCCTTTATCGGCTATGGGCCCGAAGAGACCAACACGGTCCTCGAGCTCACCTACAATTACGGCCAGGAGGCGCCCTACGATCTCGGTAATGGCTACGGTCACGTCGCACTCGGTGTGCGGGACATTCACGGCATTTGCGCCGAGCTTGAGAAGGCCGGAGCGAACATCCCGCGCAAGCCCGGGCCGATGATGCATGGGACGACGGAGATCGCCTTCATCGAAGACCCGGACGGATACAAAGTCGAATTGATCGACCTCGATACGATGAGTTGATCGACGTCGAGCCAACAAAGAATGGGCGCATCAGCGCCTGATAACCAGGGAGGGAATGATGAGACGATTACGCAATGTCGTTACGGGCGTTGCCTTGTCAGCTCTGGCCTTGCCGGTCTTGGCTGACGACTTCACGCTGGAAGACGTGCCGGAGCTTTCCAACAAGGATGCGATCCATGTCGCCCTCGAGGCCGGCGGCGGCGCTGACCTGATCATTCCGTTCCTCGAAAAATTCGCGGAGCACACCGGCATCGAGGTGACGCACGAATCGATGGTGTTCGCGACGCTCTATTCCAAGCAGATCGTCGAGCTGCAAGGCGGCACGGGTGCCTATGACCTGGTCGTGACAGAAACCTCATGGACCAACGAGTGGGAAGACTATCTCTCGCCGATGGAAACGCTGGCCGAGGAGTATGATCCGGAAGGCGTGGAAGGGTTCCGCTCCTATATCGCGGGCCATGATCCCGGCATCCTGCGCATGGCCTCGACACGGTCCGGCACGCTGGTCGGTGTCCCCTATTACACCTACACGATGATCAACATCTACCGCGAGGATGTGCTGAACGATCCAACCGAACAGGCGGCGTTCAAGGAGCGCTACGGCTATGACCTGGCGGCGCCGACAACGCGCGATCAGCTCCGCGACATCGCCGAGTTCCTGACGCGTGAATCCGGCGACACACTGAAGGGCGAAACGCTGGACAAGCCGATCTACGGCATCTCATTGATGGCCGGGCGCTTTCCGCATGTGCAGGATGAAGTCTCCGCGATGCTCTGGGAGGTCGACGGGCGCTGGGCGCGCGCCGTTCGTGACGACGATGGTAAGGTTACGGGCTTCGAGATCAATGATGATGACATGAAGAAGCTTGAAGACGCCTTCACCTACTATCGCGATCTCATGCAATTCGCACCTCCGGGCACCGAGAACGCTTTCTGGGACTTCGCGACCGCGCAGTTCGTCGAAGGCAACACCATGATGATCCCCTATATGTATGCACCGCTCTGGAACTGGTCGACCGACGTCAAGAGCAATGCCGAAGGTGGTCGTTCTGGAGCCGCGGCCGTGGTTGGCGAGCGTCCCTACACCGGCGCTTTCCACTTCGCGCCGAGCCGTGACAGCGGCAATCCCGAGGCGGGATACTGGCTCTTGAAATATATCGGCTCCAAGGCGACACAGCTCGAAATGGCCAATACCGGCTGGGCATCTGCACGCCGTGATGCGCTGATGGCGGTCGATAACGACGGCTCCGACGACGCCTATAAGAGCTACGGCTGGATTGATGCGACGGTCGGGCAATGGGACGGACAGCTCGACGACATCGACGACTATCTGCATTTCAACAGCCGGGCCTTTGGCAAGCTTTATGAGCAGATGACCATTATCGCGCATGAGAACGCGATCGGCGCCAAGTCACCTGCCGAGTCGGTCGAGGCATGGAAACGGGCGCTGCAGCGTTTCCAGAACCGCTACGACGACGCCAAGCTCGCTAACTGAACGAGTATGAGTGGCTGGTCCGGCACATCGTCGGGCCAGCCCACTTGACCCTGGATCGAGGTCGGGCATGGCAAAAGCGACGGCAGGAGAGAAGCGCTCCAAGACGGGTTGGCTTAGCCATCTCCTGAATCAGGATCGAACCAGCAAGTGGATCCTGATCTCGCCTTTGCTGCTCTGCCTTCTGGTCTTCATGATCTACCCGACCGTCTACTCGCTCTACATGTCGTTCACCGACTATATCATGCGGGGCGATCCGAATTTCGTCGGGCTCGACAACTATCGCTATCTCCTGCACGACCCGGTTTTCTGGGAAGCGCTGCAACGCACGCTGTTCGTCCTGGTCGCCTGCATCGTCATCGAACTTGGTCTCGGCCTTGCGATCGCCGTGCTGCTCAACCGCGAATTCGTGGGTCAGGATCTGGTCAAAGGTCTTTGCTTCGTACCGCTCTTGATCTCACCGCTCGCGATGTCCCTGATGTGGAACTACATGCTCCACATCCAGTTCGGCGTCGTGAACGATGTCATTCAATTCTTCGGCCTCCCGGCTGTCGGCTGGTTCTCGACACAAAGCTTGGCGCTTTGGTCGATCGTCTTCATCTCAGTCTGGCAGTGGCTGCCGTTTTCGATTTTCGTACTGCTCGCCGGTCTGCGCAGCCTGCCGCGCGATCAGTTCGAAGCCGCCCAGGTCGACGGCGTTCCCGCCTGGCGCGTCTTCTTCCAGCTGCAACTTCCGATGCTCACACCACTCATCATCATCATCGTGCTCTTGCGCACCATGTGGCTGATGCGCCTTTTCGATCCGCTCTATGGAACGACCCGCGGCGGCCTCGATACCGAGCTTCTCGACTGGATGATTTACCGAAGCGCCTTCGTCGATTTTGACATCGGGCTCGGCACCGCCTACGCGATGTTCGCGCTTTACCTGACGCTGATCGGTTGCCTCTTGATGTACAAGCGGCTGATGGCCGCCATGAACCAGGGAGAGTGAACCGGTGATGCGGACCGTCCTTTTCTGGCTTGCGATAGCGCTCCTGCTTTTCGGTTTCCTGTTCCCAGTCTTCTGGGTCTACGTGACCTCCTTCAAGTCCCCGGACGACATCTTTGGCACCGGCCTGATCTTCGAGCCGACCTTTTACAATTACACCTATCTGGTCGAGGTTCGGCCTTCCCTGAACGAGCTTTTGAACTCGCTGATCGTCAGCATCTTCAGCACGCTGATCGTGATGGCGATCTCCATTCCTGCGGCCTACAGCTTCGCCCGTTTCAACACTGGCAACGGCCATCTCTTGTTCATCACCATCTCGACGCGCATGTTTCCGGGCGTGGTCGCCGCCATCCCGTTCTTCATCGCGTTCAAGGAGCTGGGCCTGCTCGACACCCATCTCGGGCTCATCATGCTCTACGTCTACTTCAACATGTCGTTCGCGACCTTCCTGCTTTACGGCTTCTTCAAAGAAATCCCCACCAGCCTCGAAGATGCGGCCATGCTCGATGGTTACAGCAGGATCGATGTCCTGCGCCGCGTCGTCTTTCCGCTAATCAAACCGGGTGTCGCCATCACGACGATGTTCTGCCTGATCTGGTCCTGGAACGAATTTCTCTATGCCTTCCTTTTCACCCGCCGGATCGCGCGCACGGCGTCGGTCGGGCTTTCCACCTTTTGGGGGTCGGTCGAAATCCAGTGGGGACCGATGGCCGCCTTCATGGGCATCGCGATCCTGCCGACGCTGCTCGCCGCCTGGCTCATGCAGCGCCACATCGTGCGCGGCCTGACCTTCGGCGCGGTGAAGGGATAAGGGGATGGACTTTGTCGAACGCCTATTCTGGAGCGTCGCCATTTTCCTCGGTGTGCATTTCATCTGGCTCACCTGGATCGAGACGATGCTGCCGATCGGTGTCGGCACCGCGGTTGCCGTTGTACTGACCGTTGGTTTCTTCACTTATGCGATGAAGGCCTGGCCCTACGAGGATGAGGAGTGAGATTTGGCTGGCGTACGCGTTGAAGGGGTCAGCAAACGCTTCGGCAAGACCGCAGCGCTCGATGATGTTTCCTTCGCCTGTGAGGACGGTGAGTTCTTCACGCTCTTCGGACCAAGTGGTGCGGGCAAGACCACGATGTTGGAGCTGATCGCCGGCATCAAAAAGAGCAATGCTGGCCAGATCTTCATCGGAGAGGCATGTGTCGACGGCATGCCGCTTCAGGAGCGAGACGTCGCGATGGCGTTCGAGAACTACGCCCTCTATCCGCACATGACGGTAGAGGGAAATATCGCCTTCCCGCTGCACTCACCCCGCGCGAAAAAACGGACCGAGACCGAGATCAAGGCGCGCGCGCAGGAAGCTGCCGATCAGCTCGGGATCGGCCATCTCCTGGATCGCCACCCCTCGCAGTTGTCGGGCGGGCAAAAGCAGCGTGTCTCTCTGGCGCGTGCGCTGGTGCGCGAGCCCGAGGTCTTTCTCCTGGACGAGCCGATCGCCCATCTCGACGCCAAGCTTCGAACCGCTGCACGCGCCAATCTCAAGGACATCGCGCATCGCCTCGGCGCCACCATCATCTATGTCACCCACGACTATCGTGAAGCGCTTGGCCTGTCCGATCGCATCTGCATTTTGCGCGAAGGGAGCGTCGAGCAAATTGGCGAGCCGCGTGCAATCTACAAGCAGCCAGCCTCCGACTTCGTCGCCCATCTGATCGGCGATCCAGTTACTAATCTGATCGACGGCGAGAT
This sequence comes from Geminicoccaceae bacterium, assembly GCA_028285265.1. Lineage (GTDB taxonomy): Bacteria > Pseudomonadota > Alphaproteobacteria > Geminicoccales > Geminicoccaceae > JANQPX01. The sequence continues at coordinate 10,770 of JANQPX010000002.1, read as the reverse complement.
CCGCTCTGAAGGTGGTGATCTGCTGTTCCAGACTGAGAAGCTCTCCCTTCGTTTGTCGGAGCAGAGTCGAGCGCGCTTGGGCGATAGACAAAACGGATGCGTGCGGCTTGGGATAAGACCGCGCGATGTCAAAGCCCATCCGAGCGTATGCGAGGGTGCCACACCAATGAACGTCTTCGGAGTCGAACGCTCCGCACATAGTGCCTTGATCCATGCGGATCTAGGCCCGTGCATGCTGACGGCGGAAGCGCCGCTTGATGCAACGCCAGGCGTTGGCGAGCGGGTCTGGATGGCGTTCGATCTGAGCCAGGCGCATTTCTTTGACAAGACCTTCGAGCTTACTAGGTAGCGGCCAAGATGAGCTCCCTCGAACTCCGCAATCTCAGCAAACGTTACGGCGATGTCACCGCCGTCGACGGCGTGAATTTCTCTTGTGCGAGTGGCGAGTTCATCGCACTGCTCGGCCCCTCCGGTTGCGGCAAGAGCTCGACCATGCGTATGATCGCCGGGTTGGAAGCCATTTCAGGCGGCGAGATCCTGCTCGACGGTGAGGTGGTCAATGATCTCCCGGCGCGCGAGCGCAACGTCGCGCTCGCCTTCGAGTCTTATGCTCTCTATTCGCCACTGACCGTCCGGCAAAATCTGATCCTCCCGCTGAAGGGCCGCCTCGACGCCGCCGAAATTGCGAGGCGCGTCGATGAGATGGCAGACCGTTTCGAGCTTTCCGATCTTCTTGAACGAAAACCGGCTGGCCTCTCCGGCGGACAGAGCCAGCGGGTGTCACTGGCGCGCGCCCTCATTCGCGAACCGCGGGTGCTTCTGCTCGACGAACCGCTCTCCCATCTTGATCACAGGCTGCGCACGGTGATCAGAGCGCGCATCCGAAATGTGCATGACCGACTGCCGGATACCACCACCGTCTATGTAACCCATGATCAGGAAGAGGCGATTGCGCTCGCCGATCGGATCATCGTCATGAACGATGCCACCTTTCAGCAGATCGGCGGCGTCTCCGAGCTTTGGAATCAGCCGGCCAACAGCTTCGTCGGCGGCTTTCTCGGCGATCCGCCAATGAACTTCATGGACGCTACGATCGATGGCGAAATCTTGCGGCTCGAAGGCGGTGCCTCGCTGCCTATGCCGCATGTGGTGCAAAGTTCCGAACGCAATGTCAGCATCGGTGTCAGGCCCGATTGGATCCGGATCGGCGGACCGGAGGGCTTGAACGGTGCTGCCGGCATCGGCGCACGCATTGTCGTCAATGAATTTCAGGGCGATCGGTGCGTCGTGACTGTCGAGAGCGCGGCCGGACCGATGAAAATTCTCGCCGATGAAGACTTCCGCGGCGGACGAGACGATCCGATCACGCTACATTGCGATCCGGCGCGCACCGTGGTGTTCGATGCAAGGAGCGGCCTGGCGCTGAGCTGAGCGCCGATGGCTCAACACCCATGAAGGAGATGTCTTGAGCAGGGATCAAGAGAACAGGGTATCGGCACGGGACATGTATATCGGCGGCGACTGGGTATCGAGCGCCGGTGAGGTCATCGAGGTCGAAAACCCCGCAACCCAAGAAGTGATCGCAACCGTTCCGGCCGCTACGCCTGCCGAAGTCGATCGAGCGATCAGTGCTGCAAGACAAGGCTTCGAAGACTGGTCGAGCCGATCGCCAGTCGAACGCGCAGCCACGTTGAAGCGCATCGCCGCCACCATCTCGGAGCGTGCGCAAGACATCGGCCGCGTCATGACCGAAGAACAGGGCAAACCCCTGAACGAGGCGATCGGCGAGATCCAAAAGCTTGCTGACACCTTCATCTTTTACGCAGAAGAAGCCGTGCGCATTCATGGCGAGATCATTCCGAACAGCGATAACGCCTATCAGAGTTTGGTGGTCCATGAGCCGATCGGCGTTGTTGCGGCAATCACACCTTGGAACTATCCGGCCGAGCTGATCGGATGGAAGGTCGCTGCCGGGCTTGCAGCAGGCTGCACGCTGGTGGTCAAGCCGCCGGCACTGACACCACTGACCCCGCTCGCGATCATGGCCTGCCTGCATGACGTCGGCGTTCCACCGGGCGTGGTCAATATGGTCACGGGCTCGGGCGCTGTAGTCGGGCAGCGGCTGATCGAAAGCCCCGACGTCGACAAGATCGCTTTCACGGGGTCGAGCGAGGTCGGCCTGCAGATCCAGCAATCCGCGCGTCAGATCAAGCGCATGTCGCTGGAGCTCGGCGGCAACTGCCCGCTGATCGTCACATCAAGGGCTGATCTCAACGACGCCGTCAAAGGGGCGGCACGCCGAAGCTTTCGCAATTGCGGACAGATCTGCATCGCCATCAACCGGATCTACGTGGCCCGCGACGTTTACGAGCCCTTCCTCGACAAGCTGCGACACGCAGCCGACGCGCTCGTCGTCGATGACGGGATTGCCAACCCATCCGCCGATCTCGGTGCGCTGTGTTCGAGCGAACCGCTCTCAAAAACCAAAGCCCACCTTGCCGATGCCCTTGCCAAGGGCGCAAGGCTGATCGCCGGCGGCGATGTACCCGAAGGGGCAAGGTTCGAAAAAGGCTACTTCTTCCGCCCGACGATCGTCGCCGATTGCAATCACGGGATGATGGTCATGACCGAGGAAACCTTCGGCCCGCTGGTCGGGGTCACCCCTTATGATGCGCTCACCGACGCCGTCCGTCTCGCCAATGACACACCCTTCGGTCTTGCGTCCTATTTCTACAGCAAGGACCTGGACGAAATGCGTTATGCGACGCGGCGTCTGGCCTATGGCAATGTCGCTGTGAACAATGTCGACGCTGGTATCATCAATGCGCCCTATGGCGGCTGGAAGCAGAGCGGCATCGGTCACGAGCACGGACGCGAAGGGCTGCTCGAATATCTGAACATCAAACATATCCGCCTGTGCTTTGCAGAGGAGCGAGTAGTGACATGACCAGCGCATTTCTCGGCGTCGACATCGGAACATCGAGCTGCAAGGCGCTGTTGATGGCGCCGTCGGGCGAGGTGCTTGAATCCGAAACGGTGGACTATCCGCTCTCGACGCCGAAGCAGGGTTGGTCGGAACAGAACCCTGACGACTGGGTCGACGGGGCCGCCAAGGCGATCGCTGCGGTGGTCAGCCGCTCAGGTGTGAGCGTCAGCGCCATTGGCCTCTCCGGCCAGATGCACGGCATGACCGCGCTCGATGCCGATGATTCGGTCGTGCGCCCGGCGATCCTTTGGAATGACCAGCGAAACGAAGCCGAGTGCGACGAGATCACCGAAGCCGCGGGCGGTCTCGATGCGCTGCTGTTGATGACCAACAATCGCATGCTGCCGGGCTTTACCGGCGGCAAGATCCGCTGGCTGCAAAAGCATGAGCCCGACCTGTTCGAACGCACGGTCATGGTGATGAACCCGAAGGACTATCTCCGCTTTCGTCTGACCGGTGAGCGTGCGACCGAAGTCTCGGATGCATCCGGCACCGGCCTCTTCGACACCGTCAACCGCCGCTGGTCGAATGAACTCCTGAGCCGCATCGATCTCGACCCGACACTTCTTCCCGACTGCACAGAGTCCGATGTCGTGAGCGGCATGGTGTCAGCGGCCGGCGCTGCTTTGTTCGGTCTCGAAGCCGGCACGCCCGTTGTCGGTGGTGGTGGTGATGCAGTGATCCAGACCCTGGGCTCGGGCGTTGTCGCCGACGGCGTATTGCAAACCACGATCGGCACTGCCGGCATCGTCGCGAGTGCCCTGCAGACACCGATACCGAACAAAGAAGGGCGTCTTCAGGTCTTCTGCAATGTCGCTCCCGAACGCTGGCACTGCATGGGTGTCTCGCTGAATGCAGGTGGTGCTTTCGCCTGGTTCGAAACACTGATGCGCGGATCCAAGCACGACAGGCGGGACTATGACGCGTTGGTGCGCCAGGCCGAAACCGTCGGCATCGGCGCCGAAGGCCTTCTCTTCCTTCCTTACCTGATGGGCGAGCGCTGCCCCTGGCCCGATCCGTCAACCCGCGGCGCCTTCGTCGGCCTCCGCGCACAACACGGCCGCGCCCATCTGACCCGCAGCGTCCTGGAAGGTGTTGTCTTCTCACTGCGCGACATGGCTGCCCTCATGGCAGATGCCGGCATGACAGAAACGCACGTGATCAATGCGTCAGGCGGTGGCGCCTCCTCCTCCCTTTGGAACCAGATGCAGGCGGATATGTTCAATGCCGAGGTGATCACCACCAAGAGTGCGGCCGAAGGCGGCGCTTACGGCGCCGCTATGCTCGCGGCGGTCGGCACCGGCCATTGGCAAAGCATCAACGAAGCCGCCGAAGTCTGCACGACCGACAAACGCTGGACGCCTGATGCAGGCCGTCATGCTGCCTATAGCGAGCTCTTTGAGATCTACCGCACCCTCTACGGCTCGCTCACCGAGGCGAACAACCGCCTGTCCGCCTTTGTCGCTGATGGGCCATGATCGCATGACCCCACAAGATAGAGCCAAGATCGCCGCCGGCCGCCATGCGATTGAGCATTTCGTCAAAGATGGCATGACCCTTGGCCTAGGCTCCGGCACCACCTCGCATTTCTTTGTGCGCAGCCTTGGCGAAAAGGTGCGCGATGGCCTCAACATCAGGGCGACGACCACCTCAAAAAGCACGACGGCCGTGGCCGAAGAGGTCGGCATCGCCATCACTGACATCAACGATGTCGGTACGATTGATCTCACCGTCGACGGTCCCGATGAGATCGACCGCTTCTATCGCATGATCAAGGGCGGAGGTGCGTGCCTCCTATGGGAGAAAATCGTCGCCCATGCCTCGACGACGATGATCACGATCTGCGACGAAACCAAGATCGTCGATCAGCTCGGTGCCTTCCCGCTGCCCATCGAAGTCGTGCCCTTCGGCTGGCTACAGACACAGCGGCGCATCAAGGAGATCCTACCAAACTTCGGCATTGATCAAGCCATTCTGGAGCGGCGCGTTAAAGGAGGCGATCCTGTCGTGACGGACAGCGGCAATTTCATTCTCGATGGCCACTGCAGAACCATTCCCAAGCCCGAACAGCTCGAGATCGAGCTGAACCGTATACCCGGCGTCGTCGAGAACGGGCTTTTCACACGCGAGTCCGCTGGCATGTGCGTGGGACGTTTCGATGGCAGCGCCTACATCTCGATGAAGGTGGCATAGGCAGCATACTTCGGGATGTCTGAGGTGGCCCGGGGTATTCGGACAAGAGCAGCGCCAAAGCATCTCCCAAAAGCTCGGCTGCACCGTCCTTCACCTTGGTCTCGGGCATGCTGGTTGGCTGTCAAGAAGCGGCTTGCGGCAGGCCGCAAGCACGTTTGCCGGTCGACAGCCGGCTGCTCAAACGTGCGAAAAGGGTGCCGAAAATGGTATTCGGCAGGTTGGCTTCCATAACCGCCTAATATTATTCGGCTTTCCCATCCCGACAGCGCCTTGGCCCCACTCTCACTACGTAAACTGTGCGAGCGAGGCCAAGGCGCTGTCGGGGTGGGATTCTGGGTGGTACAAGCGGTCAAACATGACTTCCGTCCCAAGCCAAAGTGCGCAGCGATCGTTCTGCTGCATTGTTCGTCAGGCAGATCCTGCCGTCTTCGAGAAAGCGGGCGAAGGTATCCCAGCGCCTCAGCATGTAGAGTCGAAGGCTTTGGCAAGCCGCCGAGGCCATGCGTGGGCTCACCGAGAAGATCGTGCTGACACCCGGCAAGAAGCGAGGCGAGGTCAAAGCCGAACTTCATGGCGAGCTGGCCGCCATCCCTGCATTGACTTCGGGCCAAAAGCCCAGGCCAGTGTTGGATGATGGGGATATGCGGTTTTCAGTGGTTGCGGGGGGATGCAACACTCTCTATGCACTTTTTGTGGTTAGAAACCTGACTTGGCGCCTAGGCCGGCAAGTGTCGAGGATTCACTAGTCGCCACGACCCTCATCCACATCGACATCCCTCAGTTTACCGAAAGCTAGGCATGCTTAGCCCTTCCAGTAACTGGATGGTCAAACGCGATAGCCGTATTCAAGCTGGCATAGCCGAGATAGCCTTAGAACGGATCTTCGCAAGAGGCCGGCGAAGCTGATGTTGCGCTAACGGACATCTTTACTTGAACACCGGATTAAAGGCATGGCGTCTCGGATAGCCAAGATCATTCTTTGGATCATTGCCGCCTTTTACGCTTACGGTGCGCTTGTACACGTCCTCAACATCTTGGGGATGACGGGCTTTGATTGGATGGATGCGCCAGCGAAGTGGCAAATTCTCGACGTCGTCTATCTTGTGTTGGACATTACCGTCGTCATAAGCTTCTTGCTGAGTTCGTCGATCGGCTATGTCGCATTTGTCATCACAGCCGTCAGCCAGATCATCTTATACACGGTCCTTCGGGACTGGATCGTCGACGTACCCGAGCCGTTTACGCGATCGCCGGATGAGATCGCTTATCTTGATACGCTTGTGGTCTTCCACATCGTCACGTTGCTTCTTTTCTCCCTGGCTATGTGGCTCCGTCGAAGAACGGCATCGTCCGGAAAGGGCTAATAGTGGCCATTGACGTCAGTGATGCTCGTGCACGGACATGCCCTACGCGATGGCGAGACGACGGGCTTGATGATGGCTACCGGTCGCCATCAGCCCAAAGAAGCCCAAGCCCTTGATCTTTGTCTGGACCGTTTCATCAGGTGATGTGACGGTCAGGACAACGCCGTCCTGATTGATGGCCGCCAAAGCAGACCAGGCCGGCATCTTGTCAAGTTCGGCGGCATGCGCCGGTACCATGTGAAGGATCGCTTGGAGCGTCTTTCCTTTGCCCGTCACGATCATCGACGGGCCGCCGTCACGCGGTTCTTCCGTAACCATGGCATCGAGCGTCAGGGCATTCATGTCGACCAGATTGTCCCGCAAGGCCGATACATGGTCGCGCGGTGGGAAGAATGCTTCCGAGACCGGCCACAACGGTGGGAAAACATCTGGGACGGTCGGTAACCGCCCCATTTCCGCCGCAAGGCTCGCGAGTCATGTGTGCCAAAGCAGCCGGTAGAGTATTGAGAAGCAAAACGATTTTCGTCAACACTTTGAAAAATGTGAAGTGCTTCACACCTTTCAGAACCAATGCCTGATAAGAGATCAATTATTTGTTTTCAATTTCCAAACACTTCCAGGAGGAATTTTCATGGCCGACGAATTAGCGTCACCTGGCAAGAGCGGTCACGGCACCCATGACAACATCACCATCGAAGGTGAGGGGCGCGCAGAAAACGTGCCGAGCGGTTTTCGCTTCGGCCGCATGTTTCCTTATGCGTCGCAACATCCTGTGATCTTGAAGCTAAGAACCTGCCGCACCATCGGCCGCCACATGACGGCTCAACCAGAGCAGTCCCGCGAGGAAAGCGACGTTCCAGCGGGTTACACCTACTTTGGTCAGTTTGTTGACCACGACATTTCATTCGATGGAACAGCGAACGAGCGAGATGACCGATCGACCGATGCGATCGAACCCACACCGCTTGCTGATCTCATGCAAGAGCGTTCCCCTACGCTTGATCTTGACAGCCTCTATGGCTCGGCGCAGAGGCGTAATGACGAATTCTTCGATGGCCCAAAGTTCAAGATAGGCTTGACGACCGGTAGCGGGGGAGGGACAGGACCAGTCGGCTCAGAGATCGGCTACGATCTTCCGCGCAAGGCTGAAGTCGGCCCTGGCGGTGCGGCCCGAATCGCCTTGATCGGCGACAAGCGAAATGATGAAAATCTTGCGGTCGCTCAAACTCATTTGATGTGGTTGAAGTTTCATAATCACGTTGTCGATAAGGTCGCTTCCCGTCACCTTGGGCACTCGGAAGCTATGGTTTTTGAGATGGCGCGCGATTTAGTGACAAAACACTATCAGTATGTCGTGTTGAATGACTTCGTGCGTCGTTACATTCAGCCAGACGTCTTTGAGGACGTGATCGTCAAAGGCAACCGCAAGATTTTGCATCACTGCCCAGGCGAGTACGCCTTCATGCCGTTGGAGTTCTCCGTGGCAGCCTACCGCCATGGTCATAGTCAGGTTCGGGAACAGTATGACTGGAACGTAAATTTTGGTCCGGAGGGCGATGTGTTCCAAGCACCATTCAGCCTTCTATTCCAGTTCTCCGAGCTTTCTGGCAACTTAGGTGGCAATCCGACCTTGCCGACCAACTGGATTGCCGACTTCCGGCGACTTTATGACTTCAGTGACCGAGGACTTCCAAATCTCGAAGGATCAAGGCCCGGCACGTTAAACTTCACCAAGGCAATTGATCCTTATATCGCAAGCGCTCTCGGGGCCCTGCCCGAAATCCAGCGAATGATCGATGACGACACGGTTCCAGCGGACAAGAAACCGCCCTCAGCTAACCTGGCCACGCTAAACCTTCGCCGCGGTTCAATGCGCGGGCTGCCGTCAGGACAGGACGTCTCGCGTGAACTGAAGACAGTCAAGATGCTGACCAGGGCGCAGATGAAGGGCGTAATCGACGCGAAGTTCGATGAGGCCATGGAGGAGAATGGTCTCTATGATCGCACACCGCTTTGGCTCTACATCCTGCTGGAGGCGGCGTTCGAAGGGAAGGGCAACAAGCTCGGCACGATGGGCTCGATTATTACCGCCGAGACCTTCCTGACCCTGGTGACTACGTCACGCACTTCGATCTTGAAGCCGGGCGCTGTGTGGACGCCGGAGGACGCCCAGGAGATCATGGAAGCCGACGAGCCACTCAACACCATTCCGGCTATTCTTGCCTGGATGGACGAGCTCGATCCCATCATCGACCCGCTTCAGGACAAGCGTCTGAACGCCACGTCCTGAACATCAAAGCGCTTCGGTTGACATTTGTTCGCCGGAGCGCTTCTTCTCCTTTCCAGATCAGATACGCTTTTTCTTGGTTACGTACTCTTTGGATGGCGCAGGTGGCAAAGCAACCCGATCAATCCACGCCTGACCATGGCGGGAGTGGTTTCCACAGGCAACTCTGCTAGGCTCAGCCCGGCGTTTCGTCAGTTGTGTGTCATGGGCTTTGAATAGCACTGTTGCTCGTAGCGCGCAATTCGCCAGCAAGAGGACACGCTGGCGATAAATCGCTCGCAGCTGTTGAGTTAGGCGGTGCCAGCTAGAATTGCAGTGAACCAAACTCAAGACTGAAAATGGCGATAAAAAAAGATTTGACGATACTCAATCAGGGTGTCGAAGTTTGGAATGCTTGGCGTGAAGAGCATCCTTTGTTGAGGCCGGATCTTGAAGATGCGGATCTCTCAGGAGCCAACCTCGGGCATGCCCTCCTCTACGACGTCAACCTCGCTCGTGCAAGCCTAGAATCGGCTGACCTCAACACTGCCGATCTCGATGGCGCTTGTCTGGTTGATGCCAACCTCAATAACGCAAACCTTGCTCGTGCCACCTTCAGGAAGGCAGAACTTTTGAGGACCAGTCTCCAAAGAGCAAATCTCTTTCGCGCCGGGTTGGCCCGATCCATGCTAGATAACGCCGACCTCGAAGGAGCCAACCTAAGTGACGCCACCCTTGTTTGGGCCAGCCTCGTGGGAGCTAATCTAAAAGAAGCGAATCTCGAAAAGGTGAATCTCAGAGAAACAGTCCTTGCAGATGTCGATCTTTCGACAACCAAAGGGTTGTCCAGCTGTAAGCATTTAGGTCCATGTACCGTAGATCACCGCACAATCGAGAAGTCCAAGAACGTCCCGCTGGAGTTCTGGCGCGGCTGCGGTCTGCCCGACGCGCTTATTGACTACACGTCGTCGCTGACCAGCAGCGTGATCCGGTTCTATAGCTGCTTCATCAGCTATTCGTCGAAGGATCAGGAGTTCGCCGAGCGAATTCATGCCGACTTACACAACAATGGCGTTCGCTGCTGGTTCGCGCCGCACGATCTCCCAATCGGCGAGAAGATCCTCGACGGCATCGACCAGGCAATCCGAATGAGAGACAAAGTCGTGCTCATCCTGTCGGAAGAAGCTATAGCCAGCGATTGGGTCGAGGATGAAGTTACGATGGCGTTCGAGGAAGAGCGTCTACGGAAGGACGCAATGCTCTTCCCAATCCGACTAGATGATGCAGTAATGGAGTCCAGTGAGGCATGGGCGGGTAAGCTCAGGGCTCGCAATATCGGCAACTTCACCAATTGGAAGGATAATGACGCTTACAAGGCGACGTTTGCGCGGGTGCTACGTGACTTGAAGGTCAATCGGTAGAGTCCGGACTGGGTCAACGGCTTCCGGTAACAGCCATCCGCGGCGTGCGGGCAATGTGGCGGTGACCGGATGCTCCAGCAAGAAAACGCCTGGTGTTCGGGCTTTCGGGCGGTTTTCTGCCGCAAGCCCTTTGGCGAGGTCGTGCCGATTTTGATGAAAAAGGTGGTTTGATTTGAGGCTTTAGCTCTGACGTGCGATGACGTCGAGGTCATTATATCGGGTTGACGCCCGATTTTTTGGTTGGCTGAAGGTGTTACTCGATGATGGTTTGCCTTTTGGTTACGCCGCTTGGCCGATGGGTTCGAGTTTGGACCTTAGCTTGGCGAGTTTTCGAAGATTTTGTGCAGTAGCAGCAAGCAGGAACTCGTCACTAGCACCACAGGGACCGCGAAGCCGAAGTCGGCCAAGTCTCAAGATCCGTTTGAGATGAGCGAAGAGCAGCTCCACTTTCTTCCGATCGCGCTTTGACGCCTCGCCGGCTTCAGATTTACCGATCTTTCGCGCCAAGTCTCTCGCCCCTTCATGGATCGAGCGAGGAAC
>JANQPX010000078.1 GCA_028285265.1 Geminicoccaceae bacterium | reverse complement strand
TGACCTAAGAAGCTTTGACCTAAGAAGCTTTGACCTAAGAAGCTTTGACCTAAGAAGCTTTGACCTAAGAAGCTTTGACCTAAGAAGCTTTGACAAGGCGAAACATGGTCTTCACACTGGTGCAATAGTGGAGCTTTGCGGCGACCTTGGGCATCAGTGAGCAGTCGACCTTGATCGGTATGAACTCGTTCACCTGAAACGGCCGGGCGGACACGAGGAAACCCGCTCGATTGAAGGCGTGGGCATAGTCGTCGAGCGAATAGTCCTGGACCGGTAGATTGGACATCGACTGAATCTCCGACTTCCAATCTTGCCATTCCGGATTGTCCAGGTGGCAGCCGCAGGCCGCGTAGTAGACTCCGCCCGGTTTTAGGCTGTTGAAGATCTGGTTAGCGTGGTCATCAAGGTCGGGGATTAGATACAGGACTTCGTGGCTTAGCGCGACATCGAACTCGTTCTCCAGTCCATTCAGGGTTTTGCGTACCTCGAAGCGCGCTGGGATCATTGGCGAGTAGCTTCGTGCCTTCTCGATCGACTCAGCAGCGATGTCAATGCCGAGGGCTTTGGCAAAACCGTGACTCTGGTAAAGCATCCGCAAAAGACCGCCTTGATTGCAGCCAAAGTCGAGAACGCGTTTGCCCTCTAGGCTCCGCTCCGCCATCAGCTCGATCATGCGTCGCCAGAGAATCGCATGGCCGTCATTCATGCCGTCTTCTTCGGCTTGTGTTGTCGCCCATGTCTGGAGCTGATGAACGGTCGCCATCATATACACCTTGTCGCCTGGAGTTGGTTGAGCTTGATGTCTTCTTATGACGTTGATGGGTATTTGCCAATAGGCAAGATGTCATTTTTGCAATTGTGTACCTCGCTTTCAAATAAGAACAATTCTAATCTATAGTAATGATCGACAAAATATTTCTCTTTGTAAATAGAACGATTCCAAATTGACAGTTTCTACTTGAATATTGCATCTGCTGACATGCATATTATAGGCCTCCGATGGCTATCGGTATCATCCACTCATCAATGAAGAGTCTCCCATGCTCGATCCCGATGAAAGCCCAGCTCATCAGGTCATTCGCGATGCCGTTGAAGCCTTGCCGCAGAAGACAGCGATGCGACCGCGGGATATGGCAGCGCGTATCGGCATAAGTGAGGCAGAGCTTGTTGCCGCTACGGCCGGTCCATCGGGGCGGCAGGTAGCAAAGCGCTTGCCCGATGCAGCGTTCGCCATCGTCGAGCGTTTGCCTTCGCTCGGACAAGTCATGGCCCTGACACGCAACGAGGCAGCGGTTCACGAAAAGGTCGGGACCTATGGCAAGCTCGAAGGGGACGGTCAGGTTGCCGGCGTTTATGGGGATCAGATTGATCTTCGACTTTTCCTAAGGAACTGGCGCTTCGGTTTTGCACTCGAGGAGCCAAATCCTGAGAGCGAACTTCCGAAACGTAGCCTGCAGTTTTTCGACGTGAGCGGCCACGCGGTTCACAAAGTGCATCTCCGACCAGAGAGCGATCATGCGGCGTTCGAGCGGTTGGTTGCCGACATGGCAACCGTCGCCTGGGAGGATGATCTCGCTGTTGAGCCACAATCTCAAAAGCGGCCGCCTCGCCAACACGATGTGACAGGGCTAAGAATGGCCTGGCGGGAACTTCAGAACGTCCATGATTTCCACCTGTTGCTTCGGCGGTTTGAGATTGATCGGTTGGATGCCCTTCGCTCTGTTGGCCCCGAGTTCGCCTATGAAACCGATTTGATCGCACATCGGGGGCTGCTGGAGACAGTTGCCGCGCGCGATTTGCCAATCATGGTGTTTGTCAATAATCGAGGTTGTACGCAGATTCACACTGGTCCTATCCGGGAACTGAGAGGGATGGGAGCATGGTGGAACATCCTTGATCCTGGCTTCAATCTCCATCTGAAGGAAGATGAGATCGGCTCGTCATGGGTTGTTAAGAAGCCAACTGAGCGAGGACAGATCACGTCCTACGAGATCTTCGATCACGACGAGCAGCTTGTCCTCACGTTGTTCGGCCGACGTGAGAAAGGTCAGCCCGAGAATCCAGTTTGGCGTGAGCTGGTCGAGAGTATCGCATCAAAGGAGGCCGGATAATGCTACGCCTCATTTTTGTGTTGTTGTTGTTTACGCTTCTTAACGTCCCTGCGCGCGCTGATCAGGAACGTATCGTCTCAATTGGCGGATCGGTCACCGAGATCGTCTACGCGCTCGGGGCTGGCGATCGTTTGGTTGCCGTCGACAGCACCAGCCTGTATCCCGACGTTGCGACGGAGCTGCCGGATGTCGGCTATATGCGCCGTCTATCTGCCGAGCCGATTCTTGCGCTCGAGCCTGATCACATATTGGCCATCGCTGATGCCGGTCCCGCACCAGTGCTGGATCAGCTGCGGGAGGCTGGCGTCGAAATCACGATGATCGAGGATGAACCCAGTCCCAAGGGCATCATTGACAAGATCCACGATGTGGCTATCGCACTCGATTTGACTGAGAAAGGACACGAACTTGCTCGACAGGTCGAAGCCGACTTCGAAGCGCTCGCTGCGGAAGTCGACGTCGTAGCAGCGTCGCCACAACGATTGATGTTCGTTCTCAACACCGGACGTGGCGCACCGATGATTGGTGGCGCGGGCACATCGGCTGATGCAATCATTGATCTGGCTGGTGCCGAGAATGCTGTGACTGGTCTCGAAGGCTACAAGCCGCTCTCGCCAGAGGCAGCGATCGAGGCAGCACCAGATGTCATTCTTATGATGAATCGCTCCGTTGAGGCCTCGGGTGGCAAGGAGGCACTGTTGGCGTTGCCGGATATCGCCTTGACGCCTGCAGGCCAGAACCAAGCCCTCATCAGCATGGAGGGCTTGTTGCTGCTCGGCTTTGGCCCGCGTACACCGGAAGCGGCGCGGATACTTGCAGCCGCCCTGGCTGATCTCAAACCGAAACCGGTCAACTAGCCAACGCCATGGCGGGAATCGTTGACGTCACCATCAATACGACGCGCAATTCGACCCGACAGGCCATCTTGTGGCCAAAAGCCATGGGGCCAATCGCCCTTTCGGCACTCGGCATTGCCTTGGTGTTCTGCTTTATCCTCTCCATCGGCTGGGGTGCGATCGCAATTCCACCGCTTCAGGTAGCAGCTATTCTCATGGATGCCATTGGCTTGCCGACAGGCGCAGAAATCGCGCTGCGGGATCAGTCGGTTGTCTTAGCCATTCGCCTACCTCGTGCGGTTCTCGGGCTTGCCGTCGGCAGTGGATTAGCGATCGCAGGCGCGGCAATGCAAGGCCTCTTCAGAAACCCCTTGGCCGACCCTGGACTCATCGGTGTTTCAACGGGAGCAGCACTCGGTGCCGTCGCCACTATAGTGATTGGTGGGGTTCTAATTGGTGGCCTCGATCCTGCTCTACGTCCCTTTTTCCTGCCACTCGCCGCTTTCGTCGGTGGGCTTACCGTTACCCTAATCGTGCAGCGTATCGCAACGCGAGACGGCGCTATCAACATCGCCACGATGCTACTCGCGGGTATCGCGATCAATGCGCTTGCCGGTGCCGTTCTTGGCATCTTCACGTTTATCAGTGATGATCAGCAGCTGCGGGAGCTGACCTTTTGGATGATGGGCAGCCTCGCGGCAATCACCTGGACCTCGCTGCTGCCGGCGATCGGTTTAATTCTTGTGCCATCCCTGCTGCTACCGCGCATGGCACGTGCCCTCAACGCCATGTTGCTCGGCGAATCCGAAGCCCATTATCTCGGCTTTGACGTTGATCGAACGAAGCAGACTATCATTGTCTTGACCGCTTTGATTACCGGTGCGGGGGTCGCCGTGAGTGGTGTGATCGGTTTTGTGGGTTTGGTGACGCCACATCTGGTGCGCCTGGCGATTGGTCCAGATCATCGGTATCTGCTGCCGGCTTCGGCGATGCTCGGCGGCTGTCTCCTGCTGCTCGCCGACATGGTCGCGCGCACGGTCGTCCTACCAGCCGAGCTTCCGATTGGCATCGTGACCGCCTGTTTCGGTGGCCCCTTTTTCCTCTGGTTGCTCGCTCGCCGCCGCGGCTTGTCGATATGAGTAGTCAAGAATCAGAGCCTCTACTGGCAGCGAGGAATCTCAGCGTTGAGATGGGCAATGTCCGATTGTTGGACGATGTCTCCATCAACTTGCTTTCTGGTACGGTCACTTGCCTGCTCGGCCCCAACGGCGCTGGCAAATCAACCTTACTACGGGTTCTGAGTGGTGCGCTGGCTTCAAGCCGGGGTGGGGTTCAATTTAACGGGCGGCCGCTCGACCAATGGGAGCCAGACGACTTAGCGCGAGCTCGTGCTGTCCTCTCGCAAAGCACCACGCTTGGTTTTGCCTTTAGCGTCGTCGAGGTGGTGGCGCTTGGGCGAAGCCCTCATGTCCGTCAGAGCTCGGCAGTTCTTGATCGTCAGGTCATTGAAGCTGCGTTAGTAGCAGCCGATGTCGCACATCTGGCCGACCGTCGATATCCGACGCTCTCCGGGGGGGAGCAGCAGCGGGTTCAGCTCGCGCGTGTGCTCGCTCAACTGATGGACGGTAGCGGAGACGTCAGTGGCCGACTGTTGATGCTCGATGAACCGACAGCAAGCCTTGACCTCGCTCACCAGCAACAGGTCTTGGCTATCGCTCGGGATTTTTCGAAGGCGGGAGGTACAATCCTTGCGGTTCTCCATGATCTGAACCTTGCTGCATCGGTGGCCGACCATGTTTGCCTGCTCAAAGGTGGTCATCTTGTCACCAGCGGCCGTCCCGAGGAAGTTTTGATCCCTCAGATGATCGAGGACGTCTTCGCCATCCGTACTGCTGTGCTCGATCATCCCGGCCAAGCCATTCCTCTCGTTGTTACGCTGCCAGCGTCAAATGAAGATCCTCCAAGCATGCTCACGTCACGTTCTATTTTGAATTGATCTAAATAAAAATCAGCAACAGTGAATTAAAATTAATCTATAAAAATTCCAATCTACTATAATATTGAAGTATTTTGTTGATCGTAAACTGGATATGCGTAATTCTGTTGTTATCGCGTGGTTCCTTTTATCGCGCTCTGGATTGTGATCATGAGAGACAATGAAGTCCTTAATTCCAAGACACTGGTCGATCTGGCCTTGCTCGGCTTCGCATCGAGCCAGGCGCAGACTGCGTCGGTTCTCATTGGAAGGATCAAACGAGCTAGTGGCGATCACTTCACACCAACAACCGATTTCATTCGAGACCGCATCAAAGTTCTTTGGAACAAGGGGCATGTCGAGGTCGCCGGAGACGGTGACCAGCTCATCACGACTCCCGATGGCCGGGATCAGATCCTGCGTCTGTTGCGCTTAGAGCTCGATCCTACAGCCGCGGTGCTGCGGACCGTGTGCACGACGCTGAAACTCTGCCTGCTCGACCTTGTAGATGAAACGACCCGGACGGAGATCGTGAGCACCCTTTGCTGTTCAAGGGACTGCTGCCCAACGCCAGTACCGGCTGCAGCCATTCCAAACTGCCCGTTGATGACTCGCTATCTGGCGATCGAGCAAAAGCGACAGGCGGAAGACAAACGCTTTTGGCAAGACAGGCTTCTAGAGGAGGGACTCCTTGACCCAGTCCATTGACGCACGGACCTATGATCAGACGGATGGGCGCTTCCCCGCCATCACCATCGATCAGTTGTCGATCGGTGAGCAATTAGTGATCTGGGCGTTCCGAAATCGCCTGGCCAAAGGGTCGGAGACAGCGATCGTCCAGGGCTTCCATGTGGCATTCGGCCTGTCGGCGGTGGAGGCAGCACTTTCTGCCTTTCATGGATTCTACAACACTGTCTCTTGTCACTGCAAACGCGATCTTGGCTTTCATGCCGCTCGGTGCCGCTGCGTCAGTAGTGATGAGATCCTGATCGTCAGCATTATTGCTGCAAACCATGCCGGCATGACGGCTCATGCCAGAGAGATTGGCAGCTCGCTGGTTTTCGGAAAGTGTGTCGATGACCTGCTCAACTACGCATCCACACTCTCGCTCCTTATGCAGCGTCACAATCTACGCCTGCCTCTTCGTCCTTTGGTTACCTACGGTAAACAGCATTCCGTTTCTCTGCACTGAGACGGAAGACGTCAATGGGCTCCGATTCCACGCTCAAGTTTCTGAATCATGGCGTCAGCATGGATGGACAGCCACCTTCAAGCATGGACTTGGTTCTTCGAAACCTCCGGCGGCCCAAAAAACGGCTAAGGCTCTTCGAGCTTGATAAGTGGCTCATGTGTTCCATTGTTGGAACTTGTCTGGGGCCTCCTGACATCAAACGTGTGACCAAGCGCCACAAAATACGCTTTGAAGGCGATGTTCGTGAACATCAGATCCATAGCTTTTTCGTCGAGCGGGCTGCAGAAAACGGTCCGATCAGTCGGAGTTTGAGCAAGGTTCTTGATGAAAAGTTTGCGCGCACCATCAAGTTGGTGGGGCAGCAAAGCGACGATGCCGATCTTGAGCAGCTTTGGGAAGATCTTTGCGCCAAGGGAGATGTTGCCGCTGCCTATTGGGCCTTTATGAGTCACAGCCATATACCGGACTGGCTGCGCAATAACATCTTTGGTGATGTTCATATGCTGTCCCACTTCATGGGGGGACATAACCGGCAAAACGCCAAGGCCCTTTGGCAGGCGGAAAGGCAGATTGAGCAGCTTGCCGTACGCCTTAACAAAGCGAGACAGCATGCGCAGGACACGATTGCCGGCAAGGATCGGCAGATCGGTGACCTCGAAAAGGAGTTGAAGGTAACGAGGCAGCAGCTCACCTCCACCTATGCTAGGATGACCAAAGCGACGTCACCGTCTCGGACGAAACCAGCGGACCGGGGTCGCAGCGAGCGCCGGCTTAGTAGCGCCAGAGCCCGCATTCGCCTGCTGGAACAGCAGAATGAACGCATGCGGCACCTTCTGGATGCGATTGCGGATGTCGATCTCTCGGCAAGCTTACAGCCCAAGACAGCCGGAACGCAGGTTGAAGACGACACGATGCCACCGGATCTAAAGGGCTGTCAGATTCTCTATGTTGGAGGACGTTACCAACTGGTTCCGCATTTGCGCGCACGTGTTGAGGCGCTTGACGCCTGTCTGTTGCATCACGACGGTGGTAAGGAAGAAACGCTGAAGTCACTAGATGGCCTTGTGGATCAAGCAGATGTCGTTTTTTGCCCAATCGACTGCATCAGCCACCAAGCCTGCTTGAAGGCAAAGCACCTTTGCAAGCGACGGGCCAAACCTTTTGTACCGCTTCGGAGCAGTAGTACGTCTTGCTTTGTGCGGGCGATCAGGATGCTTGAGGCGAGCGGTGTCGACCTTGAAGCCAACACAATCCCTTCCAACTTTGATGTGAATGCTCAGGCCGAGTGATGATGGTTTTGGCCAATGCAACTTGCCATGGTGAGCAAAGGATGAGTCCCAACCAGTTGCCCAGTCCCAAGCCCGGGAGCAGTGTGGTCATTCCATTCCCAAACGCTTGTGAACCGGCGCCCAACAATCCGGTTTTGCTCGATGCTGCCGACCAGGCGTTGCTCGAGGCTGCGCGTTGGTGGCTGATCAAGAGTAGGCTGACCGCGAAGGCCGCCGTGGAGGAGGCTTGTTTTCTCCTGGCCGTCGACATTCCATCTGAGGCTAGCGCCTATGCGACTGCATTTTTTCGTCTCCTCGATACCCATGCCAAGCGCGAACTTCGTTTCTTTACCGTCGGCGTCAAAGCGGTGACCAATGATGAGCTTTGGTTCCTACAAATGCTCAATGCGGCCGTCGTTGAGGACCATGAAAATGTTGAAGCCCTCATTGGTTGGCGGGTCGCTTCGTTGGCACAGCGACGAGCGACGTTCTTAATCGTTCAGCTAGGCCGACTTTTGCAGGGAAATGATCTGGAAAGCGCCGATGACGTAGTTATATAGGGGATAGGTTTAGAAATCTTCTAAACTAATCCATCCGCCATGGCAAAAAGAGGAGCACCGAGATGAGCAATGTCGTCACAGCCCTTGAACCCAACGCCAAACAAGAACTTGTAGAAGGGCTGACTCAGGCCGTGGCTGAGACCGCGATTGAGACGCTAAAGGCGCAGAATTATCACTGGAATGTCGAAGGTATGGGCTTTGGCCCGCTGCATGATCTCTTCCAGAAAATGTATGAAGATCATTTCGTGGCGCAGGACGACCTAGCCGAACGCATCAAGGCGCTTGATGCTCATGCTGAGGGCCGTTATGCCGATTTCCTCCGCCGCAGTGCAGTCGAGGAATGCGAAGGCAAGATCGATGCAAAGGCGATGATCAAGAATTTGCAAGAAGACCAGGAAACCTTGTCTGCCACGCTCACCGCGCTCGCCGCTGTAGCCGACAAGCATGGTGACGTTGTCACGAACGACCTGGCGATTGAGCGCGCCCAGATCCACGATAAATTCGCTTGGATGCTTCGTTCCCATCTCCGCGGCTGATAGACCGCACGTTGATCTAGACACGACCTGGTAAGGGGTGTCGATATGCGTCGAAAGAGCGCCTTGGTTTTAGGCGCTCTTTTTTGTCAGGTTTTTAGCTTCGTGAGTGGCGACTCGCGGCCTTTCTTGCGGCAGCGATATTCGAAGGTGCGTTCCCAGTGGCTATAGCCTCCTAGGTCAACCTGCTGCTCCAGCAGGGTCCGGTAGAAAGCCATCTTGTCTTTTTTCTTGTCCAGCTTCTTGAACTTCGACTTTTGCTTTTTGGTCATGGAGCAACCGATGCAATGACCTTTACGCTTGAACTTGCAGACGTCGATGCAGGGGGATGGGATTTTGCTCAACTCAACTCCTGACGTTGTGGAACCAAACGCAAATGATTGTCCCAACGGGCCGCGGCAAGGCCATCGACAACGATGGTGCTGATCTCGTCGCGACGCGGTCGAACAAGCTGGATATCACCGTCGCCGCCTGTAAGCAGGAACTCGCTAGACCGATCAGTCGGTGCTACGCCGCAGCCATCGGCTAGCTTAGTCGACGTCAGATAGTGTCCGTTAACGCCATCCCAGAATGTCACGATATTGCCCCGCGGCGCGGAGACGGCAATCAACTCGCCCGAGTGATCGATAGCGACGCTGCCGCCATAGTGGCGCATACGGCGCTGAATGTCGTCTGGTGCGAACAGCATCTGGATATGGTTACCGTTATGAATGCCAACTAGCGGCACTTTGTTCGTTTTTGGTCCCTCATACTGCATCGCAACCGCGATGCGATTTTCGTTCAGCGCCGCCAGATGCCGAATGCTGAGCTGATGGTGACTCTCAGGCAAAGAGGCCTGGTCGAGATGCCGGCCATCGGCGATGTCGGCGAATACCAAAGACGGCGTCATGTCGTTGAGATTGAGCTTGGCGCGTCCATGGTCTGGATGGGTGTGAATGCCGCCATTGGCAATTGCGAGCGTCTTGCCATCAGGCATCAGGATTAGCTCATGGGGACCGATGCCGTGGGACGGATACTCATCGACCCGGCGATAACCATCGTCGGCATCATAGAGGCCAACGACGCCCTCGCCACTATCGTAGTCGTTTTCAGTCGTGAATAGGATGCGGCCGTCCGGTGAGAAGGTGCCATGGCCATAAAAGTGGCGCTTCGGTGCTGCATCGATTCGGTAAAGGGCGATACCCTGATCATCGTCGATCACGACGGCGAAACGGCCCGGACGCCTGGCGAAAACGACCATTTCCTGGCGCGTCGGATGAAAGGCCATCGCATGCCCGCGATTGGGCAGCGGCAAACTGAACCGTGTATCACCAAGCTGCTCGAAACCTGAGATATAGTGATTGCCTACTGCGTCCGCACGACAGCCGACAAAGAGCGGTCCGGCATGCCCTCGAATTCCGGCTGCCTGGATGCCAATGAAGCCTAGCAAGCCACCAGCAGCGCCTCCTAGCACAGCTCGGCGATTGATCGAGATCATTGGGGTAGGCTCACAGCCGACATCAACCAGATCGCCATGCTCTAGTCGCCATCGGATTTGTTAAAGCCCACGGTCAGCGAGGCGGCATCGGCGAGGGTCCCGGTGATGAGGGCGCGGAGCGATTTGACTTCTCTCAGGAGCTGCTCCACCTGTTTCCGTGCAACCTCATCCCCGACGGCTGCGAATAGACTGAGCTCCATTGACGTCGCAGTCGCGATGCTTTGATCCAGCCCTTTCCGGATAGTCTCATCGAGTCCATCCTGGCCCATCTCCGACAGGAATACGTGAAGGCCGCTGGGTTCGGTGTAAAGTGCCCTGATCGTCTCGAGGTTGGCAATGATGTTGGGGAGCGAGCGTTCGCTTCGCCAGTCCTCGGCACGTTTGGGTTTGGCCTTTTCGAGTGACTTGCCGAGTGGCCGTTCGAGCTTGTTGGCGACGATGTTGTCCAGGCTAGCTGCGACGGCACCAAACAGATCTGTTGTTGCATCGGCCGCATCGTAATAGGCGTCATTGCCATCGCCGACACTGGAAAACATCTCAGCGTGACCGCTGTTTCCTTGCCAAGCATCGAGTACATGATCAGCAAGCTTGCCTTGAAAGTCCGCTATCGCCAAAGCAAGCCTGCAGGCGAAGTCGCTGTCTTTGGTGACGAGTACGTCCGTCTGATCAAAAAGCACGCGCTCTAGGGCAGCGAGGCTCTGCAAAGCAGCACTCTTGCCATCAACGCCTTTTTCAAGGACAGCGAAGTCCGACTTGGCCAGGAGTTTGCTAAGCTGTTTGCCGGCGGTGCCATGCTTGTCCGGCCAGAAGTGGATTCGTGCGTCCAGTCCTTTGATCTCGATAGGTCCAAACGCGATGGGTTGCAGATGCTGCCAGGCCTCTACGCTTGCACTGTAGGCGTCCTTTGCTGCTGATAGCGATGCGTCGCTCGGTGCGTCACAAAGGGTACCCACTGCGGGGGCGAGGGCCCGCATCGATTCGTGATAGCGAACATAAGCTGGCGTGATCACCCCTTCGGCCAACACCCTATTGACTGCAGCGTGATCTGGCTCGGCAAGGACCGACGTCGTCCAGGCCAGGACGATTATGGGGACTGTTGCGAGACCAAGACGCGTCTTCATATTGTTTCCTAGAGTGAGTTCAGGAAGGCAATGAGCGCCTCCCGGTCTGCCGGGGCGAGATCCACAAAGCTCTGCCGTGCGCCCGCTGCTTCGCCGTCATGCCAGAGGATGGCTTCCTTGAGGTTGCGGGCGCGACCGTCATGCAAGAAGTAAGTGTGACCATTCACCGTTTCCGTAAGGCCGATTCCCCATAGCGGAGGGGTGCGCCATTCACGTCCATTGGCATCGCCTTCGGGGCGATGATCTGCGAGGCCTTCCCCCATGTCGTGGAGTAGGAGATCGGTATAGGGCCAGATTAGCTGAAAGGCCTGGGCTTCAGGGACTCCTTCCTTCGGCGTGATGAATTTCGGCGTGTGACAGGCGGTGCAACCGCTCTCATAAAACATCTGTTTGCCGCGCAGCACGATCGGAATCTCGATGTCGCGCCTGGCGGGCACTGCGAGGTTGCGCGTGTAGAAAAGGATCTTCTCCATCACCTCGGCACCGGTTTCCAGGCCGCCATGGCGTTCGCTGTCACCATGAGTGGCCATACGGCAGTCTGTCTGTCTGTCCGTACAATCCCCGAATGAGACCGGAAACAACGGGTTGGAGACTCCGATATCGCCGGCCATCGCATCACTGTTTTGCTGATGCAGCGTTGGGTTGCCCGCCTTCCAGCCAAAGCGACCGAGGGCCGGCGCACCTTTTGTTAGATCCCACACCCAATTCGGTTTGCCGGAGACACCATCACCGTCTGAATCATCAGGATCTGCGTTCGCCAGGATGTCTTCTTTCGCGATCGCCTCCAAAAGGCCGAGGCCGATCATTCCCGGAGCAACTCGCGGCGACAGCATGGTCTCTGGATGCAGCGGACCGTAACCGAGATCATCGATGCTATAAGTCGGCATCCTCAACATTACGATCTCGCCACCTGCGAGCTCAACCGGCTCTTCCTTATAGCCGATGACCATCTGGCCCTCGGCCTTATAAAGACGGATGGCAAAATCCTGGAGCTGGCCTCCATAGGTAGGCTCGGGAATGAGCTTTGCTTTGTGCGACCTGATTAGTTCACGCTCCACGTCGTCGCGTGGCGGGATACTAAGGCGGAGGAACATGGAGACAGCACTGTCATCCGGTCCTTCTGGGGGATGGCCGCGCCCATCCTTCAGATGGCAGCGCTGACAAGCGCGGGCGTTATAGAGGGGGCCTAGGCCATCGGCAGAGTCCGTGGAGGCAGGCGCCGTCACCCAGAGGCGTTTAAAAAAACCATTGCCGACGAAGAAATCAGCACGCTGCTCGAAGGTAAGGTTGGCTGAGGGCTGCGAGAAGGCGTTGCGGTTGGGAGCCTTTTTGGTGGTGGTCGCACCGCCTGGATTCCGCTCATAGGCTTCGGGTTTGGTGAAGTCTGTTGTTGGCGCAATGATGGCTGACAAATCTCGGGCCTGGCCCTCATCAAACGGGGAGAGGGCGATCAAAACCAGGATTGCTAGCGCGTATGTCCTCATCATCAATCTTCATTGTCAAAGAAGCCTCACATCAAGACATAGCGATGTGAGGCTTCTCCGTCGAAAAATGAAGCTGCGACCTATTGGAACACGGCTTCGGGGTCGTCCAGGCTGTCAGAACCTTCGAACTCGATGCTACCGAGTTCGAGGGATGCCACGGCCGTCTCGATACTCTTGGTCTGCTCGACAAGTCCATCGATCACGGCTTGAAGCACGCCGTTGCCCACCTCGTTGCCTTCACCGAGCATCTGGTCATAGGCCATCTCACCGCTGTCAGCCTTTTCCTTCATGACCGTAGCCGCTGCTAAGGTTGCATCGAGCTTGGCATTGAGATCCGCGGACACCTCGCCAGGAAGGATATCAATCAGGCTTGCACCTTCGACCACGCTGCCGTCGATGCGCTCATAGCTACCGTTGGCGACGGCCTTCATGCCAACAATGTTGTAATAGTGAGAGTTGTGAGTGTTATCGGCAAAGCAGTCATGCTCTTCCTCGGGATCATGAAGGAGTAGGCCAAGCTTCATGCGCTCGCCAGCTAACTCACCATAGGAGAGCGACCCAAGACCGGTCAGCATGGCGCTCAGTCCAGCATTGGCGTCATCGCCTGTAACCGATGCACGCGCCTCACCTCCGTCGGTCCAATTGGCGACCATCTCTTCGAGATCGGCGATGATTAAATCGGTCGCGGTTTGCAGATACTCGGCGCGGCGTTCGCAATTGCCGCCGGTACAGCTGGAGGGGTCGAAGTCGGTATAGGGACGGTTGCCGGCGCCCGCGTCCGTTCCATTCAGATCCTGTCCCCAAAGCAGAAATTCGACGACGTGGTAGCCGGTGGCGACATTGGCCTCGACCTCATCGATTTCATGCATGCTCTGAATCAAATCGACATTGATCACACTGGCATCGACACTTTCTCCGCCGATCTCCAGCGCGGTATTAGCAATCAGATTGGCCGTGTAGAAACCGTTCTCATCGGATTCCGCGCCGTAGCTTGCGTCAACGTAGTCGATCAGACCTTCGTCGAGAGGCCAGGCATTCACTTTGCCTTCCCAGTCATCGACGATGGCGTTGCCAAAACGATAGACCTCAGTCTGCTGATAGGGCACACGAGCCGCAAGCCAAGCCTCGCGCGCAGACGCAAGTGTCACTTCGCTTGGTTCAGCGACGAACGCATCGACGGCCGCCTTCATAGCCTGTGCCGAAGTCAGCGAGTCTTCGTACATCGCCTGAGCAATGTTCGCGTAGGTGTCAAGTACGGCGCCTTTGTCGGCATGACCATCGGCGTGGGCGCAGGCGGCGATGCCGATGGCAATTGCTAAACCGCTGGCCCCTGACAGCATCCTTCGATGCATCATTGTCTCCCTTATGATTCTCACCGGCCCGCGAGACACGGGCCGGAGCTTCTTCGAACGCTCATTCGTGCCACGAATAAGCAAGTCAAGGCCGTAACTCCGCTACTGCCAGCCGGCCCGGTCCATAGCCTTCAAGGCGTCGGCATTATTTTCACCGAAGGCAATGACGGCGACTGAGTCGGTCTTAATATCGCCCCAGGCTTCGAGCACCGGCGTCAGTTTTACGTCGTCGACCACTGGCCACTCATTATTACCTTCGGCGAAGTACGCTTGGGCGGAAGGTGTCGCCAGATATTCGACGAACTTGACGGCAGCTTCCTTGTTTGGCGCATGGGTGGCGACACCGGCGCCGCTGACATTAGCGTGGGTGCCGCGGCCGTCCTGGTTCGGGAAGATGATGTCGACCGCATCGGCAACCGCATTGTCCTCGGCCTTATCAGAGCGAATCAGGCGGGCAAGGTAGTAGTGGTTGGAAACGGCGACGTCACATTCGCCGGCAGCAACAGCTTTGATCTGATCGGTGTCGCCGCCCTGCGGATCGCGCGCCATGTTGGCGACGATGCCGTTTGCCCAGCTCTCCGCCGCTTCCATTCCTTCGGAGGCGATCATCGAAGCAACCAAGGATTGATTGTAGACATTGGAGGAGGAACGGATACAGATCCGGCCCTTCCACTTCTCATCGGTAAGATCTTCGTAGGATGCGATCTCGCTAGGATCCACCTTACCCTTGGCATAGACGATGCCGCGTACGCGGGTGCTGAAACCAAACCAGAGACCATCGGGATGACGTAGGTTCTCAGGTACTGCCGCGTTCAATGCCTCTGAGGAGGTTGGTTGAAACAGACCAGCATCGACCGCGCGAGCGAGGCGGCTGCCGTCGACGGTAATAAACACATCGGCGGGGCTGCTCTCGCCTTCGGCCTGCATCCGCTCGATCAGAGCATCGCCTTTGGCCTCGATCAGATTGACCTTGATGCCGGTGGCTTGCGTGAATTCGTCATAGAGAGCCTGGTCGGTGTTGTAGTGACGGGAGGAATAGACATTGACCTCCTCAGCCAACGCCTGACCAGCGAGCAGAGCGACCAAGGCCGCTGACAAGGATAGGGAAGTGCGCATGGTGTCTCTCTCCGGGCTTTTACCATTCACCGCATCACTGGCGAACGTTGATTGACTTTCAGTTTCGGTAAATCAAAAAAAGAAAAGAATCCAGTAAAAACAAGCAGTTTAGAATTATTCTATTTACGATCTCGATTTAGAATTATTATAAATCGAAAACATATCTATTGATTACTGAGAATTGACATATAAGGTCCGAGTTGAAGAAGAATCAATTTTCGGCAGATCAACAAACGACCACGCCGCAAAGGAAGAAGAGGTTTGGCAGAAGACGACACATCAACATCGCCCAAGCATGCCAACGCTCGCTCCCTTGATCTCGACATCGGTGCTTTGCTCATCTCTGAGAGGCTTGTTGGTGAGATCCTCGGCTGGGATCTTGTAGACTGGTCGGCCATCGAACCCCACCAAGGCAGAAAATTCTCTTTTGGCCACCAGCGCAAAAAGGATCCGTCGATCTATGAACAGCTAAAGCCGCTTTTCGATCGTTGCGATCACGACAAAAAGGACTTTTCGGCACTCAAGCCGTCACCGATCGTCAATGGCAGTCTAACAAGACTGGTCGGCAGTCTCTGCCACCACATCGGTATGCAAGAACTGACACTGCCCGAATCAGACGGGTCATCCCTTAAGCGAACGGTCGAACAAGACCAACTGCATATAGGTGTTGTAGAGCGCGTTCTCGCCCGGATCGAGGCCAGCGCTCAACTCAGAAAACGAGCCGAGCTTCTAAAACAAGTTGCTGCCGCTGCTGAGAGTGAGCTTGAGAAACACTTTGCCGATCTTATCAATGGCCGTCTGGAGAACAGCTTCTTACCTGGCGGTCATTTAGACCCAAACAAATTCAATAGCTTGCGCGATCAAGCCAGGTGTCGCGTCGACGAGATGCGTCTTTTAAATGAGCGCGAACTCGTCGATCTCTCCAAGCCGCATCCTGCTTTGGATGATGATGCTTTGATCAGGATCGAGATGGCTAGGATCCTGCTCAGCCGATTTCCCTATGTACGCAACTATGAGCTGATGCTGCTGGCTGAGCTCACGATGTTGCAGCAGCCGCTGACGCCACGTTTTGCGCCTGAGCAAATGCTGGCAGCCAAAGGCTGGACGATGAGTACAGCGCTGACCGAACGTCTCGATCAAACAATCGCAGAGATCGACTCTCATATTGGCTCGGCTTTGGAGTCGAAAGGACCCCTGTCCTTGCAGGACGAGGGCCGTACGATCGCAATCTGCGGTAGCGGTCCGTTGCCCATGAGCGCGCTTTTTCTCCATCTGTTGACCAAGACGCGCGTCGTGCTCATCGACAATGATCAAGAAGCCGTTGAGCGCTCAAGACGGTTGATCGCCAATCTCGAGATGATGGGCATCATCAGAAAAAATTCGCTGACCGTTTTGCAACGACGTGCTGATGATGTGATTTTTCGTGGTACTCAAGGACCGACCGTGTCGACAAGTGACATGGAGGTTGCCTGCGATGTCGTTCTGATTGCCAGCCTGGTCGATGCTAAATCCAAAGCATCGATTGCTAGCCAGTTTATGGCCAATAGTTGCGCACCGGAACTGCTTGTTATGCGCTCAGCAACCGGCCTCAGCGCAAAGCTTGCCTACGATCCTGTGTCGACAGAGACGTTCAGCTGCGACAATCTCGTCTACTGTGGGGTAACCGTGCCGGCGACCCAAGTAGCGACTCACCTTAACCGAGTCGAAGCCGTCCATCGGCGCGTTATCTGCGCAGCATCCCCCGATGTTCTTGCCATCGCTCATCCGGACGTTGTGAACACGACCGAGGTCTATCGAAGGATTCCTGACCAAAAGGGACGGCTTAATCTTCACGTCGAGGCATTCCAGACGATGGAAGATTGGATTGAGGCGCTCGAAAGGACTGCGCGAACGCTCGGGTCGTAAGCGGTCTGACCCTGATTCTCGCTTGAAACTGTCAAACGTTCTTGCGGCGCAATCTGACGACGACTTCGACACCAGCAATCTCTTGTCCTTGAGGAGGTGAAGGCAGTCTTGCCAGGCCGACCTGATCCTCAGGGATATCGATGAGCTGACCTTTGTCAGCATCGAAGAAATGATGGTGTCTTGAGGTATTCGTGTCGAAGTAGCTTTGTCCCATATCCACAGCGACTTCCCTGAGCAAACCTGCACGGGCGAACTGATGGAGTGTGTTGTAGACGGTCGCTAGCGAGACTTCGACACCCTCGGATCTTGCTTCCTCAAAAATCTGATCTGCGGTGACGTGGCGATGCTCGCCATCGAACAAGAGACGACCCAACGCCAATCGTTGTTTGGTGGGTTTGATGCCATGAGCCTGCAACAGCTCTAATGCGCGGCGGTACATCAGCCTTGCTCCCCGATATCTCCAACATCATCCTCGAATTCTGCTCAAAACTCAATGCGCTCAATTTGTTGCGCTTTAATGGCAGATCTTATTATCAGATCTCAGCCGGCAGCGGCACACCGGTGACCGCTGCATCGATCGCGCGCAGCACGGCCTTGGGATTGGTCAGCGGCAATTCATGACCACCTCTCGTCCCAGAGATCACCCAATTTGGCTCATGCCGAAACCGCTCGACGACAGCGCGATAGGGCTGGGTTGGTCGATCCATAGCCCAGAGATAGACGTGAGACCCGGTGAATAACTCGAGATCAACCGGCATGATGTCCTCATATGTCTTCAGCGACTGTGGCTTGAGTTGGGCGCGCATCCACTGTCGTTGCTCGTCATTTAGACCTGTCCAAACCCCTGGATCCGGTGGCGGTACGAGCCACCCATCATGTTCCTTGGCTAAGGCCAACACGTCTTGACGATAATCCTCACGCCAGCCGTCCATGATCGAAGAGCCTGGCGCAGGGATAGCGCCCTCCAAGTGAACGATGGCACGAAGGCGATCTGCCACACGACCTTCCAGACCATGGACAATAGCGCCGCCATAGGAATGACCAACGAGCAGGAGATCATTGAGGTCTTCTCGAATGATTAAGTCTTCGAGATCGTTGATATGAGTCCAAAGACCAATGTCAGAGCGAAGATTGGCGGTATCTTCTCCGAGTCCCCGTAGGCTGGGAGCATGGACCTTGTGTCCTCCGGCGATAAGAGCGGAACGAAGATCATTCCAAACCCAACCGCCGTGCCAGGAGCCATGCACAAGCAGGATCGTTGCCATATGCCTATCGCCTCCAGTCACTCCCTTAGACCTTTGGCCAAGACAGGTCCTTGGCAAGTCATCTGGCGAATTCAGTGGCGTCTAGAGCGGCGGCGGCACATCCCCGTTAAGCGGTCGTCGATGCGGTCAGCGGACTTTACATGCCGTTTTCCGGTGAGGCCCTCTATCGACAGAGAAGCTTTCCCTGTCGACGATCTGCAACCGAGTGCATGGCGTCGCTCGCAGAGATAAGCCGTCGGATTTCGAACGCCGTAGGCATAGCCCTTACGGCTTCGCTAGCGCGGCATGCGGGAGTGACATGTTCTTAAGGAACATACGGTCTTCGCGCAGAATGAATTTCTCATGCTGAGCAAATTCGTAGTTCTCGCGTCCTCGTGGGTCTGCCGCAAGTCGGGCGCGATAGGCTTCATAGCTCGCGAGGCTATCAATATTGTAAATCCCGTAGCCGACAGTGTTAGAGCCTTCATGCGGGGCAAAGTAGCCGATGAGGTCAGCGCCGCAGAGCGGAATTGTCTGCCCCCAGGCTTGAGCATATTCACCAAACTGAGCGTGCTTGTAGGGATCGAGTTCATATCGAATAAAGCAAGTGATCATGGGGACCTCCGGTGTAGGGTCCCCGAACGGTGACACGGCATCAGCATGAATTGCTTCGGTTTTGCCCGAAGTATGTCGAGTCCCAATAGAAGCAGTACTTGCTTTTCAGCACCTGTACGTTGCGTTAACGTTTCGGCCGGCTATCGACACGTTCCGATTTGACCAAGATAGGGTCAAGACTCAATGAGCTCGGTCGTTCGGTCATTACATGGTCCTTGTCTTTTCGGTGTCTTCGTTTTCCTTGTTCCATGAACGAAGAAAGGCGTCTACATGTCCCGGACAGCTGCAAACTCAAAGCATTGATCGAAGGGTTCCCCAAGGTGCAACGCAGTTTCGTTAACATCCTGAGTGAGAACGTCAATACAACGGCGGCCTTCTATGAGCGTCTCTTAGACATGGAGCGCCATTTCGACTCAGATTGGTTCGTGATTCTGACCCACGCGGGCATCAAAGATCTCGAATATGGAATCTTGAAGCGTGACCACGACATTGTGCCCAACAATGTGCGGGCCAAGCCTGCCGGCATCATCGTGACCTTTGTCGTTTCAGATTGTGACGATGTACACAAGCGAGCGGTCAAGATGGGTGCCGAGGTCGTCGAGCCCCCGACGGATATGCCTTATGGGCAACGCAGGATGCTGGTGCGAGATCCGGACGGCACCTTAATTGACGTGAGCGCACCGACGGCTTCAAATCGTTGGTCATAAGGTGAGATTGGCAAGCGCTTTCCTGGTGCAAGCGACGCGCTTGGCGATCAATTGGGGACGCATGCGGTGCTTCCGCAAGACATGCGTATCGACGGTTAAGGGGTCGAGGGCATGTCTATGATTGCATTCAACTTCAGAGCGCAATTGCTAAGGCTTGTTCCCTTGTCTAAAACCTCGCTTGGTCCTGTTTGAGGAGCGTGTCCAAGACTTCGCAGGCGACAGACACGAGCCGTGGGCCAAAGACGAGGGTTGATGGATCTCGGGGGTAAAGCGATGCGTGCAGGCGCCGCGATGATAGGGTTGCTCTGGTTTCTTTTGGCTGCTGTTGAAGGGTTGGCTGAAGAAGAGCGGGACGGCGTTTACATCATCTATGACAGCTCGCAATCGATGTGGGGCGCGCTGCCAGACCAGAGCCGGAAATACGAGGCGGCAAGAATTGCCATGCGCGAGCTTGCCTCGCGCGACCTTGGCGATCGTGATGTAGCCCTTCGGATCTATGGACATCGGCACAAGAACGATTGTAGCGACAGTGAACTCGTGATGCCTTGGACGAGGCAGTCTGGTGCCAGCGATGGTTTAGTCACAGCGATGGAGGCGGTTCGACCTACTGGTCGAACCCCAATCGATCGATCGCTGCGCGCTGCGCTTGAAGATTTCGGCGATCGACGAGGTGCAATCATCTTGATCTCAGACGGCATCGAGAGCTGCGATGCTGATCCTTGCGCATTGGTTCGTGAATGGCGGAACCGAGACGTGTCGATTACCGTGCATGTCGTTGGCCTTGGCCTAAGCGGCAAAGAACGTGCCGCTATGGAGTGCATTGCCGACGCCGCTGGTACGGCATATCGGGACGCCTTCAGCACTGGTGAGTTGGTGACCAGTTTGGGGGCGGTTGTTGATGCATCGATTGACGGTGGTGATGAGCCTGGTGATGGAGATGGTCATCCGACAGCAGAGGCTAGCCCCCCACAATTCACATTGACGGTCATAACTGCGGATAAGGTTCGTCAAAAGGGGAGGGCGACATTGACCCCGGTTGCAGGCGGTGATGTGGTCGATGTCGAGACGTTTTCGATCCACTATCCAAGGCCTGGCGACTACATCATGAGAGGCGGGGTCGAAACGCTGGATGGATCGGTCTACGCCCCGATCGAAAGCCGGGTTGCCGTGCTGACAGACGGCCGAACCGAAGCTGTCATTGAGGATGCCCCGAAGCCGCCCGAAGTCTCCGCCCGATTCTCGATGGACGGGACGGCCATTCGCGATACGGTGGTGACGGTCTATCAAGATGGCAAGAAACTCGGATCTTTCCATGGTGATCAAGGTGCATTTTTGCAGGAAGGAACTTTTGAGTTCCGCACCAAGCCCTCTGGTACATCACAAGAACTCAGTCTTACGGAAGTCTTCGCGGCGGGCGATACGAAGGAACTGAGCTTCGAAGCAGCAACCGAAGTGAAACTCATTGTCCACCTGAACATGCTGGCGACCGCAGACCGGCTGATTTCCAAACCAAGGCTCGAACTCTATCAGGACGGCAACTTGGTCACTGGGATCAATTCGCGTAGTGGTGGCCTCGTCTTTCCAGGTCGCTACCAGATCCGGGCGGATGACAGTGTGAACCTCTATGAGGCGGATATCGAGGTCACATCGGAGCCTGAACAGGTCGTTGACATCGACTTGCCCTCCGCATCCGTCACGGTTCTCTATCGGGATCTGAATGGACAGCCTGAACAGCCGAAGCGGGTCTTTGTCTATCCTTCAAGTGAGCGCGGCGGCGTGACCCGGACTTCTGACACGCCCTTTGGTCTCTTACCTGGGACTTACATTATCGAGGGTCATCCGAAAAAGGCGGAATATCCAAAAACGACGATCGACGTTGCTGCCGGGGACGACCTGACCGTCACGCTTCAGGCCACAAAATGATGGGCAAACGGCAAATCAAGCGAATGTCGTTGCCGAGTTGAAGGCGGCTATCCAGCTACAGGCAGGGACTGTGCGTTCCGGCGTCCCATGCGAGCAGCCACAGCAGATCCGAACGCACTGCCCCATGGTCCGAGCAGACAAAGTCCTTCTCCCCAAATGTGGAAACAGGCGGTCGTTCAGTTCGTTCTTTAAGGCTGCCTTTTTTGAGCTTGAGCCGATGCTGGCGTGCCGATGGCAGCGTCCGCCTTCGTGATGTCTTGTCAGTCCTGCATGGAGATCTTATGTTTCATATATGGGAAAAGTTCTCGAATATGAACATTTGGATCAAGCCCTCGCCGATCGCTTGACATCGTTACGTCAAAACTCAGGGCGTACGCTTGACGACGTCGCCACCTTGTCAGGTATCAGTCGGGCAACGCTCTCGCGCATTGAGCGCGCCGAGACGAGTCCGACAGCGCAGGTTCTTGGTCGCTTGTGCGCGGTCTACAACGTGACGATGTCGCATCTGTTGCTGGCTTTGGAGGAGGAGGCACCAAGGCTCATCCGTCAGGCCGATGCGGCGGTTTGGCGTGATCACTCGACCGGCTTTGTGCGCACCGCGATTTCGCCGCCTGCTCATGGATACGATATCGAGCTTGTCGGAAGTGAGCTGCCGTCCGGCGCGGTGATTGAGTACGAAATGCCGCCGTCATGTGGCATGGAGCAACATATTGTGGTGTTGGAAGGCAAGCTCCTGCTGACTCATGGCGACAGCGATTATGAGCTTGGCCCTCGAGACTGTCTTCGCATGAAATTGCAGTCCACGACCCGTTTCCAGAATCCGGGACCAGATAGTGTTCGCTACATCGTTGCGATAAGGACACCGAATTGAAGATCGTGCCTGGAGACCTCGGCGATGAACGCGTTCTCGCTTTGGTGCGTGCCCATCTCGCAAGCATGCATGAGAACTCGCCACCGGGTAGCGTTTACGCGTTGGACCTGTCGGGATTGAGTGGACCAGACATCAGCTTTCTTACAGCTTGGCAAGGCGAGGCTCTCTTGGGCATGGCAGCCTTGAAGGAGCTCGATGCCAAAACAGGCGAGATCAAATCCATGCGCACTGACGCGGCGCATCTTCGTAAGGGCGTTGCTGCGATGCTCCTGAGCCACATCCTGGCTGTTGCAAAGGAGCGCGGCTATCGTCGGCTGAGTCTCGAAACGGGTTCGGGCGAGGCATTCGAGCCCGCTTTGGCCCTTTACCGAAAGTATGGCTTCGTCAATGGTGGCGCCTTCGGTGACTACCAACACTCTTCCTTCAATCAGTTCATGCATCTTAACCTGCGAGATTGAGCTAAGCGTTAGAGGGACCTTGCCGCCATGCGCGGCCCGATGGTGATATGAGGGAGCCAGCCGTCTGCGGTTGAAGCGCTGCTCCTTTGGCCGGTCGTGATCGTGCATTGAACCATCAGATCTCGGAGGGACTTGCCGTGATGATATCATGTCCGCCACATGGCCCTAGACTTGGCATCGGTCTATGAAGATCCGCACCGCAGATCGGCGTGATGGCACGGCGATCGCCCAGATTTATGCACCCATGGTTCGAGAAACCTTCATCTCATTCGAAGACGAGGCGCCTTCGGCAGATGACATGACGTCCCGTATTCAGAGCACGTTGGCAATGTTCCCTTGGCTCGTTGCCGAGGAGGCTGGACAGGTCATTGGATATGCCTATGCAGGAAGCCACAGAACGCGTCCGGCTTATCGCTGGTCTTGCGACGTGAGCATCTACCTGGCGCCTGAGGTCAAACGACAAGGTGTTGGCCGTCGTCTGTATCGTGAGCTTTTTGACATCCTTGAAAGGCAGGGGTTTGCCATGGCATTTGCCGGCATCGCCTTGCCGAATGAACCAAGTGTTTGTTTTCATGAAGCCTTGGGGTTTGAGCTGGTTGGTGTCTATCCTCGCGTTGGCTTTAAGAATGGTGAATGGCGAGACGTCGGTTGGTGGCAAAAGCAGCTCCTCGATCTCGGCGCAGACCCTCCAGAACCTATACCATTCCTGACACTGTCGAGATGATCTTTCAGAATCATGTCATGGCACCGCTCTACCTCGGAGCTTCATCACGGCAGCGGCTCGTCGGCCTCTTCTTGACACAGATTGGCGTGATTAAGCCCTGATCATCTGGAACTGTCCGGATTTGAGATATCGTTGATAGGACAGGATACTGTGGCGCATGTTGGGTAGGAGATCGGGGAGTTCATCGATAGCAAACCAGGTGCACGCGGTGTTTTCTCCCTCGGCGACTCTCGGCACGCCATTAAAATGGCGTGTAAAGAAGTTCAGACAAAAGTTCTGACAGCGATCACCGTTCGGATAAACAATGGTTTCGAGAGCGGGATCACAAGCAAATCCGAAGGGCTGCAATTGAGACACGACGAGACCTGTCTCCTCCAGCACCTCACGAATGGCGACAGTCTCCAAATCTTCGCCCTCCTCAGCGGACCCTCCAGGGAGGCCCCAACGGCCAAAGTCGGTTCGTTTCTCCAATAAGATCTGACCACGAGCATTTTCAACGACGACCCTCGCGCCGGGAACGAGCACTAAACTGTCCCCGATCATACTGCGAAGGCGACCGAGATAGGAATTCGCAAAATCCATGACAAGTCGTCCAATGATGAGAGCTGACGGAAGCTGCACGTGGATCAAGCATCCACCGATAAAGATGCTCTTCACCAACCAAACCTGGAGCTTGATCGTTCCATGGGCAGGGTTGACAGCCTCGGTGTCGATCTATCGGATAACGATCAACATTAATGAAGGAAACATGCCTGTATGTCAGGAACGCATTACCGTGCTTTGATCTTCCGATGGGGATCAAGACAATGAACCACGCACACTTCCTGAGCATGGTTACTAAATCGATGCCATGGCTGATTTTCGCCTCCTACACATGCATTGCGCTCTTTATTGGAGTTCATGTTGGCAGCTCGGCGGGGTGGTTGCTTGCAGCATTCTTTCTTATATTTGGATGGATTATCTTTATTGTCACAACCAACCAAAATGAGAAGAACTATGATGGCGCATCATTAATTCACACTGTTGTTTTCATTTTTAGTATGGCCCTCGTCGTTATTGGTGTCATTTTGATTTTTGTCTTATTCCAATTTTACGTCGGTGGTTTTATTTACTTTTGCGGTATGGCTGGGATTTCTTGGGTGGAACGGCGATTTGTATGATGTGATCATTGATCATCGCTCACATAGGGCCGCTAATCTTCTGTGGGTGGATGCTATCCCTAGGACTTGAGATTGGATCGATAGGGCATCAGCCAACGCACTGACGATGGACCTTTGAACGGCCTTACCGTTCCGGCCATCCCAAGGATGCGAACAGTCGCAACGTTGGAGAACGAGCCACCGGACCCATGACAAAGGGTCCGGTGGTTCTCACAAGCTCAGGCTGCCCTCTCAACCAGATCATGTCGGGCGATGCAACCAACATGCCGGTGATCAGTGCCGCAGCAACCGCCAACCACACGAATGTTTGGGAGCAGGCTCAAGAGCGCTGCATTCAATTGGCTGAGTTCCTCAGGGTCGCCGTCATCCAGCGTTTCCGACTCATCCAATTCTGCATGGCTGAGGCGGGAAGCATTGGTCCGAAGCCCCCCAATTCGCGACGTCCACGGCTCAAATCGATCGAGAATGTAATGGAAGTGGTCAGGGTGGGCACAATTGATCATGTAGTAAATGGGGGTCGCGTCCGTGGCCTCATCGACTTCCGCGATCGCTTCATCCAGCGGCTGGCCCGATGGTAGGCGACCATCGGTTTCCAGTGTGAAGGCAATCGCAATGGGTACGTCAATCTCACGCGCGGCAATCGCGATTCCCGAGGCTTCGCCCGCATGGGTGAGCGTCATCGCGCTGATCATGTCGACACCTGCCCGTCCGAGAGCATGGACTTGAGGCGCATGCGTTAGGAGGGCATCTGCTGGCGTTAACATTGTGCCGGGCTCATAGGCATCTCCTGCAGGTCCTACCAATCCGTTGACGAGGATTGGTAAGTCAGTGGTTTCGTGTCGTGTTCGAATGTCGGCGACGAAGTCGACGGCTCGTCTATTGATGGCCAACGTCTCGGCGAGTGAGAGGCCGAGCGGGCTGGCCCACGCGCTGCCCGCACGCCATGTCGGTGCATCCATGACGAAACCGCGCCCGGTCTCGTGGGCCAGGGCAATATAGTGCTCAAAGTAGGTGGTTAGCGCGACGCGACCTTCAGCGGTATCGAGCAAGGCCGCTGCAGAAAAGCAGGGTAGATCAAAGCCTCTTTCGAAAATCATGAAGGTTTCGAGACCGCCATCGGCCAGAAAAAAGCGCTCCGCTTGGAGGAGGGACTGAACTCGCATGGGATGGTTCCTTTCGTTGACGAAAAAGGTATAGCCATCCGCGGCTTGCCTCGAATAGTGAACGCATGGTACGGTCAACACGATATTTTTTTGAAATGTTTTCAACAACTTAATCGAGAACTCGTGGATGCGCCGGTAACGATCGGAGGGTCAAGTGGACTCGCAGTACAGTAAGCAGACACCGCGATGACCTTGAAGGCTGATACCAAAGGACGAATCCTCGACATTGCAGAAGCTGCCGTGCTCGAGAAGGGGTTTGAGGCGACCTCCATAGACGAGATCGTCGCCGCCGCTCAAATCTCGCGAAGCGGTTTCTTCTATCATTTTAAAGACAAGAACGCGCTCGCACGCGCAATGCTCGAGCGTTACATCGAAACCGAGGACAAGCTCTACGATGATCTGTTCGCCCGGGCGCGCGAACTGAATGATGATCCGCTGCATGCAATGCTCATTGGGCTTAAAATGCTGGCAGAGATGCTAGAAGACATGCCGGAAGGTCACCCGGGCTGCGTCATCGCAGCAACCGCCTATCAAGATCGCCTCTTCGACAAGGGTGTTCGCGAGCTGAATCGGCAGGCGATTCTCGGATGGCGCAGACGCTTTCGTACGATGTTCGAAGAGATCGCTGCTGTCTATGAACCGAGAGAGCCTGTCGATTTGGATGCACTCGGCGACATGGTGTCGAGTGTTGTCGAAGGTGGTCTTGTTCTTCAGCGCGCTTTACGCGAGTCCAACACCGCGGCGGCTCAGATCATGCAGCTTCGAACCTACTTGAAGCTCTTGTTCGCCAACCCGCCTCCAAAGGCTCCGTGACCTCTTTTCAACGCAGATGCCCCACGGCATCACTGATTCGGTTAAGGGCGTGTTTAGAAGTCCCGTGATCGTGGCGCGCGCAGATCGTTGACAATGGCCCCGTCACGGACGGCGGTCGCGGCGCTTTTCGGTGATAAGACACTGTCCTTAAACTCTCGGATGAGTTTTTCCGCGTTGTACGTGTTGGGGTCATCGCTCGTCGGTTCGCCTTCGAGCAACGTGAAGTCAAGCGTGCTGACCAGGCCGCTGCCGCTGCCCGTCCCGAACATCCCTGCGAGGCCGAACCCAGTATCGTCGGAAGGTTCTGATGCGGATTCGACCGTATTGGACAGCACCTTGAAATGGCTGCGGTCCTCCTGGAGCGTTAGTTGAGCTGCGCGGAAAAGAACCGCTTTTTGAATGGAGGGTCTCGGGGTTGCAGCATTGCCTGTGAACGTGACTTGATACGCGTCGCCTTCAAGTTTTTGATCGGTGTAACCACCATCGCTTGTCGCTTCTTGATAAGGTGTCGGGGACGCCGCACAGGCTGCCAGAACGAGGAATGATGCCGCTGCAATGACGAATCGGCAGTTGGAATATGAGCTAGATGTCATGAACGGCTTCCCCCAAGAAGTTCAAGCTGATCGCTACGCGCCATCTCGCTGTGATCAAGCTCGTCGCAATTGTTTTTCAAAGCGCTCCCTGACTGAACACGTCTCATGGTGGGTTTATTCGACACACATCGTTTGGGCATTCGGTCGCATGGCTCGGCGAGAACCGATGCCGCGAGAATACCGATCATGGCATGTCCCGCTCGACTTGTCGCATTAAGCAAAGTGCCATGGTCCGAAGGCAAGCTAGAGTTTCGTCATGTGATCTGATGAGGCGTCCATCATCTACTCGATGATATCTCTATGAAAACAACGGGATTTGTCAGCGCGTCCCATCAGTTTTGTGGCGCAGCACCATCTTTGCCTTTACGATGCAGGACCATCGATCAGGCTGCATTCGATGAGTGCACTGGCTCAATTGCGCTCAATGGGGGCCATTGGTGGCGAGCATTTATCACTTCCGGCCTTCAGTGTTTCGGATCATGCGATGACTGAGTTTCAGCCCATCCTGCTCGACTTGCCATTGCCGATCGTCACTCCTCGGCTCTTAATCAGGCCGACGATGCCAGGCGATGGTCCAGCAACGCACGAAGCGATGACGGAGACTTTCGACCAGCTCAAGCAATGGATGCCTTGGACCTCGAAGAGTATCGAGCCTCCAGAAACCACGGAGGCTAACATTCGCATTGCATACTCTCAGTTCATTCAACACCAGGACTTTCGGATGAATGGATTTGAGAGGGAGGGCGGGCGCCCGGTCGTCTTTACAGGACTTCATCGTCCAAAGTGGCACATCCGCAGTTTCGAGATCGGATATTGGGTTCGAAAGAATGCCCAAGGCAACGGCTATGCAGCGGAGGCGACCAATGCATTGGCCCGGTATGCGTTCGACGTGCTGGAGGCTCGGCGCGTCGAGATCAGTCATGCCGAGGGCAACTTAGCGAGCCGAGCCATCATTCGGAAACTTGGCTTTGAGCATGAATGCACCAAACGCCTCGCCCATGTTTTGCCCGATGGCTCTTTTGTGAACGACGAGCGATATGTCTTGCTTTCACCACACTCGCTACCGCACCTAGAGGTGGCATGGGGCTGATATCGATGCGGGTCGTCAGGTGTTCGAGCGCCGTCGCTTGTTTCGCTGCACGACGCACGCCCTAGGCATTTTTTCTGGTCGATAGGCCGACGTTCTCAGCTAGCATCTTGTCCAGCAAAACAGTCTTTAGGTTATGCGGGGTGAGACGCAGTACGAGCTAGTGAGTCTTTTTTGAATGGCTCACGAACCTCTTAGTGCTGAACGGACTCCTCGATAACCTCTTCCAAGACAGCAAAGTCAATGGGCTTGGTGACATAATGGCTGGCCCCTCTGGCCAACCCATCAGCAACATCGAATTGATCTGAGTAGGCCGAGACAAAGATGACCGGGACGTGGCTGAGATGCGGGAATCGATTCGTCAATGTCCAACGTAATTGAAACCCATTCATTTTGGGCATGCAAATGTCCGATAGGATGACCTGAGGTGGTTGTGTCAACAACGACCTGATGGCCTCTTCGCCATTTCGGG
The DNA here is from genome assembly GCA_028285265.1 of Geminicoccaceae bacterium. Lineage (GTDB taxonomy): Bacteria > Pseudomonadota > Alphaproteobacteria > Geminicoccales > Geminicoccaceae > JANQPX01. The sequence continues at coordinate 79,809 of JANQPX010000078.1, read as the reverse complement.
CGACGGTTACGCAATGTCCCATATTTTCGACTTCGCCTGCGATGATGTCGAGAATATAGGGGTCATCCTCGACGACCAAAATGTCTGCCATCGATCGATCCTAAAGTGGTCCTTCTCGACAGCAAAAGTATCCTGGATTGCCTAATGAAAAATTAACGATGACGGGGGGGCTTTTGACATCACATGCTTGAGACCTGTCCATGGGATACCGTGATCGCCAGCGCCTTTGACAACTGACATTGGAGCCAACATTTCTACAGGTCTAGGGCGTTATCACCAGGGCATGCGCTCCATCAGATTTTCTTGGCGCTTCAGTTGTTTCAAGTCTGTTATCGGCAGCACACAAAATTTTGAGGTAATGTTCACCATCAAGGTAGTTGGCTATGGCTGTGTCTGCGAGATAGGCCTGGGCAACAAAGCCACATCGAGCGAGATGGGCAGCTTCTGGCCCTTGGACGACACTGACGGCCGTTTCGGTGGAGCAATCCGGCCGAGGCACGCTAAGTGCGCAAATTAAGATTAAAGTCTTCATAATTTTTAGTTTCCGTATGTTGAAACGTGAATAGTGGCGTGAAGTAATGATCCCAAAGTGAATACTGGAGCAGCATGACACATAGCAACCCTAAAGGAAAAGAACAGAAGCACTTTTCGCCTTTTATGTGATAAAAGCCACATCTTTTGTGCAATTGACTTAAACGTCAGAAGAAATCGTTCATCAGCAATGACGATGGACGACCTGCTTCTTGCAGCATGCCCCCTGGCAGGTTCTCAAGTGTCTCTCAGCCGGCATGCGCGCCTCGGTTTGCGCTCACGTCGAACGAAAAATCCAGATCCGTATGAGCTGCGCGGGAAGATGGGCTATACTGCGAGGAAGAAAGATCACATCACCCGGCTTGCAACAGGAAAGCCGGTGACCAAGCGTGCCATTGATGGACAGAAGGAGCGGGCAACTCGGCATTAAGGAAGACGGCGTCTGTTAGATTAAGTGATTGAACGATATCGGACGACGGAACAGACGTCATCGCTACACGACTAGAGATCGCCATAGCTGATTAGGTCGATTCCAGCACGCACGATATGGCTCTTCACCTCGCCGTTGATGAGTGTCTCGAGGCATGTTGTACGATCCTCAAAAACGTCGTCATAGCCGGGATGGCCTGTCGCTCGTAACTCTGAGCTTTCGGCGGCGGGATGATCGACGAAAATATATGTACCCGGCTCGAGATCTTTGAGTTGCTCGATGAACGACGCAACACGATGAGCCGTCTCTCGGGGTGTTTTGGGGTAGCCTGAAAAGCGCGGCAGGCCATGACCGAAGAGATCATCCTTGAGGCTAAACTCGTTGCAGAGGTCGCTTACGACATCGCCAACACGTTGGTCGAAATCAGAAAAGTGGCGGATCATATGCGAACTGATGTGTGTAGCTTTGGGAAATGCCGCCAGCCCGAGTTCAATCTGTGCCTTAAACTCTTTAGCGATGTCGTCGATTGACCATTTGCGTTCGAGGAGATTGGGCCGACCGTCGCCGGTCCGGGGCGTGAGCAGCGGAAAAAAATCACCGTTTTGATCAACGAGGGTCGGTGCGCTTGTCAGCGGACGCCATTTTACGGATGTCCATTCGCTTGTGAGCGTGAGATGAATACCAATGTCGATCGGCGATTCGCCATTAAAGAGTTGAGCTGCGTGGGCTATCCAAGCACCGGGCATCATGACCTCAACGCTTCGCGCGATGCCCTCAGTGCAAGCGCGAAGACAGCCGATGTTCGATGACCAGCTTGACCCGGCATCATCGGCGCGAACCAGCAACCTTGTGGCCTCGCTCAAATCGAAGCCTTTCGATCATGGCAGCGCTGTGCACAGCATCTGGCTGGGTGTCGCATGTCGCTAAGGTCGAGAGACGTCATGGGGTTGCGGCTGCCTCCTCTTCTGACTTCAGTCCGAGCTCATGCTCACAACGATCGACCCAGGCTCGGAGTCTGGGGCGAAGGTTCATATCGAAGCCGCCAAGGTGAGCCTGGCGCGTATAGGCGATGAGGGCGATATCCGCGATCGTGAAGCCGGTTTCCACGAGCCAGTCGGCCCTCTCAAGGTGCCGTTCCATGATATCTAGGGCTTGATTGCCACGCTCTACTCTCATGGGGCTGCGATCGCTTTTCGACATGCCCATGTAGGTCATGCAGGAAATGCAGCCCGCGATGAAAAATTCATGATTGTTCGCTTCCCAAAACATCCACTCATCAATTTTGGCGCTTACCCATTGATCCGTCGGGAGAAGTTGAGTCCCGTTGGCGACATGGCGTAAAATCGCGTTGGATTGAGCTAGACACCGACCGTCAGAGAATTCGATGACCGGCACCTGGCCTAGCGGGTTTTTGGCCAGAAACTCGGGCGTGCGCGTTCCTCCTTGAACGCTATCGACTTCGATCCACGCATAGGGCTGACCCAGATAGTCTAAGGCGAAGCGAACTTTGTCACAGTTCCCTGAGCGTCGGTCACCGTAAACCTTCATGAGGCAACTCCTTCCGATCGTCCCCCAAAGTTCGGGGCGATCGCTTCAATGGGGACAGACGACCGCCGAACCAGCCAAGCTCGTGTTCCTGCTCAGGCACGCTTCTGAAAGAGGCGACCCTGCATGCAGCCTGTAAAGACGCTACAGGCACTTTCGCATAATGGGTCGGGTTGGTGACCTTCTGGCAACTTCGGAGAATCCGGCGGCCCTAAAGGCATTGGCGAGACCGATCCACGCATAGACGGCAGGATAGTTCGCGCGGTCGGGCTCGATCGGATAACCTTCGATGACTGATCCGCCGTGCTCCCGAACAAAGTCCGCGGCACGTTCAAGCAATTTGACGGAAATCCCACGCCTTCGATAGGCTTTGGCAATGTAAAAGCACGTGATTGACCAGACGGGTTCATTGTCGACAGCAGCTAGGATTCTGGATGTTTCCAACCTCGGAAACTCAGCGCGTGGCGCAATCGAACACCATCCAATTGGTTGCTTTCCGTCATAAGCCAAGAGACCAAAAGGGAGGTCTTGTCGGAAGCGGTTTGCGATCGCTGATCGGCGACCGTCTTTACCAAGGTCGTCATAGTCTCTTTTTTTGAGACGCCAAAGCATACACCAGCATCCTCCTGATCCTCCCTTTTTAGGTCCAAGAAGCTGCTCGAAGTCCGGCCAACGTTCGCCGGTGGCCGGGTGAATCTCAATCGTCATCGACGCATCATGCATCTGTTGATGATAGTCGCAACAGGCCTTTCCGTCAGCTTTATCCTTTGGGCTGTCATAAGGAAATCATGGGCTTCTGAGGGCGATACCTTTAAAGGTCATCTAGGATGTAAGGTCTCGATATCGTTGGTCACGTGGAGTGAAACCGGTCGTTCGAATGGCTTCTTCAGCATGTCACGACATGCCTTTTTCTAACATCAGCGCGATGCTTCTGCGCCCTCAATTCGCCGCACATAGAGCGCTGCAATCAGTCCGATAAGCGTGCAGAGGAGCATCATCGCCAATACCCCAAAGACGGCATTCCTTTCCGTCAAAACCGATCCAGTAATCGTCATCAAGAGGGCGCCGCCGCCAACCGTTATTGCTCCTGAGAGCCCAGAGGCACTGCCGATAAGATGTGGTACGGCTGAAAGCGCGCCTGCATTGCTACTTGGTATCGTCAGACCGTTACCGAAGCCGAGGAAGATCGTCGCGCCAAAAAACGAGACAACGTGGACTATCCCGGCAGCATAGAACACCAATCCAGCAGTTAGCCCAAGGCAGGCGGCAATCCGTCCAGCGATCATTGTGGTGGTGAGCGCGTGATGTTTGGCATAACGTCCGGCAAGAAAGCTGCCTACCATAAAGCCTGCGGTGATCGTGCCCATGTAAAAGCCAAGCTCCGAAGGTGGCATCCTGATCATGGCACCAGCGACTAGTGGGGCACCAGCAAGAAACGAATAAAAAGCCCCTATCGAGAAGGTCATACAGAGGGTATACCCCCAAAATCGCTTAGAACGAGCGAGGATGGGATAGGATTTGACCTGCGCCAGAAGGGTATCGGACGGTGTTCGATTGGTTTCGTCGAGACGATACCAGCAGATAAGCAGTGCCAAGGCGCCAAGGACGAAAAGGGACGTAAAGCTTGCACGCCAACCGAAAAATTCGTCCAGGAAGCCACCAATCATTGGCCCCGTCATCGGTGCAACCGCCATCACCATACTGACATAACCGATCAGGCCCGCAGCATTTTCCGCGGATGTGGTGTCTCGGATCACAGCAAGCGAGAGTGTGTAGCCGGCGATAACCGCACCTTGAACAACCCGAAAGGCGAGAAATCCCCAGATGTTTGTCACTAACGCGCATCCAAGCGACGCGAGTGCGAATAAGGTTATGCAAACCAACAGCACGGGACGGCGACCGAATCGGTCGGACAAGGGACCGATCATGAGTTGGAGGATGGCGGTTGTCGCCAAGTAACCAGAGACCGAGAGGCTTACAAGCGCGTAAGTGGTATCCAGATCGGTGGCTATGTTCGGCAAGGACGGCAAGAATATGCTGAGCGGCAAAACCGAGAGTCCGGTCAGCAGCACGAGTGTTGCAAATCTAGATGAAGATAGAGAGGCAGAGACCATACGAGCTGCTCAGCTCAGCGGGAACGAAAGGGTCCTAATTTCGCTAACACGGATCACCAAAATCCGAAATCTGTTTGTGCCGTAGTGCCAGCCTCTTTAGCTCATTGCCGGTAGGTGGAGGCATGCGACAAGAGAGGGGCGGGTGTGGCGATGGCGAAACCTTGAGCGTAGTCGATGCCGAGATCCTTCAATATCTGCAGGGTCCGTCCGTCCTCGACGCCTTCAGCCACAGTCTGAATCCCGAGGCCGTGGGCCATCTGCTGGATCGACATCACCATGACCCGGCAGCCTTGGTCGCTGATGAGATCTCGAATGAAGGACCCGTCAATCTTGAGATAATCGACCGGCAGCCGTCGCAAGTAATTCAGTGATGACAGGCCGCTGCCAAAGTCATCGAGCGCGAACCGACAGCCCCACTCCTGCAGCTCCTGCATGAATTGCTGAGTCTTTGAGAAATCTCTGATCGCGGCCGTTTCAGTGATCTCGAACGTAAGGCGTTCAGGTCCCACACTCGATGTCGTGATTGATTGTCGAATAGCGTCAAGTGATGTCTCATCGCTTAACGTGACGCCTGATACGTTGATATTGATCCTCGTCTCATCGCCCAAAAAGGGTTGTTGCGCCATGACATTGATTGTTTGGCCAATGACCCATCGGTCAATTTCTGGCATCAGACCGTAGCGCTCGGCTGCCGGAATGAAGGCGTCGGGCTTGATGATTCGCTGACGCTCGCTGGCCATGCGAAGCAAGACCTCCAAATGTGCGGGCTCCGAAGCATCGTCCACAACAGGCATGATCGGTTGACTGAACAGGATGAACCGATCGTCATCCAGGGCCTTCCGGATCCCGCCGGCGCGATACATGTCGTCCTGCCTACGCCGAATATCCGAATCGCCCTTCTTATAGATCTGAACTTGGTTGCGGCCGTTATCTTTAGCCGTGTAGCAGGCGAGATCCGCCTGTGTCATGGCTTCGTTGACGTTCGAGACATACTGATTGATGGAGGTTATGCCGGCGCTCGCGCCAACTCTAAACATCAGCCCATCGTGGAAGAATTGGTCCTCCGAAAGCGCTGCAATCAGACGCTCTGTCATCCGCTTCGCGCGTCCCAGTGAGCAACGTCGAAGCAGCAGGACAAATTCGTCACCACCGAACCGGGCGAGCACATCATCGTCGCGAAGCCGGCGCGATAGAAACTTAGCCGCTTGTTGCAGGAGCCGGTCGCCAGCGAGATGGCCGACGGTATCGTTGACGATCTTGAACTGGTCGAGATCAATGAAACAGAGTGCATCAGGGCGACGTCCTGATGCCGTGTTATTGATCGACTCGTCGAGGATTTCCTCAAAGGCCTGCCGGTTTAACAATCCTGTCAGCTGGTCGAAGCGCGCTTGAAAGGCCAACCTATCGGACATCTCTCTGGCTTCGGTCACGTCTCTTGCGATGACGACAGCTCCGGCAATTTGGCTGCTAACCTCACGATAGGGTTCGAGAAAAACCTCGACCTCGCGTCGCTCTCCATTTCCGGCTCGCTGCGTCCGCAACACTTTCAGCTTTTCACCCCGAAAACATCGATCGAGGATCGGCTTTGAATAGGTCTCAAAGTGATCAGAACCGACAACGTCGGCGAGATGCCGGCCCAAGACTTGGTCCAGCGAGAGCTGATGAAAGTCGAGATCAGCCTTGTTGGCCATGCGAAATCGATAGGTCAGGTCAATCAGCGCAACCCGATCGCTGATCTGCTCGAACACTGAGGCAAAGAGACGGAGCTTCTCCTCGGTCTCCTTTGCGAGCGTAATGTCCCGAACGGAGACGATGGCACCATCGATTTGACCATCTGGACTACGAAACGGCTCGGTGATTACCTGAACGTGTTTACGGCTGCCGTCATCGCCAGTTTCAGAACGCTCTGACCGCGCCGATTGCCCGTTGAAGGCTTGGTCAAGCAACGACTTCGCACTGGATTGGAAATGGTGCTCTCCCAAGGTTTTCGATACATGAAGGCCAATCATTTGCTGTCGAGACATCTTGCGGAATTCAAGATTGGCTTGATTAGACATGCGGAAGCGATAGTCCTTATCGACAACCGAAATGCGTTCGCTCAGCTGATCGAGAATGGACTGGTGAATGTGAAGCTCACGATTTGACTCGGTCAGTGCTCTCGATCGTTCGAGAACTTGGTGCTCCATGAACTCTTGTTGCCGCCGAAGGGCGACGGCCTGTCTTTCTTGTTCATCGACGTCAACGGTGATGGCCATGATCGCTTGTTGATCCTGCCAGTCGATGATCCGAACGAAATGCTCCATCCATAGGGTCCGGCCATCTTTGTGCACGGCGCGAAAGCGATAGTGATCGGGAGCCTTTAAGCCTTGAAGTCGATCATCTCTGTAGCGCATTAAGCGCTGACGGTCTGCTTCATGGGTCAGTCTAACGAACGTGTCCTGGTTCATAACCTCTTCGATCGTAAAGCCGAAGAGTCCAGCCCAAGCCTTATTGGCATAGAGAGGCTGGTGAAAGCGATGAACAATGATACCGAGAGGAGACTTGTCTGCGATGGCTCTAAAGCATTCGGCCTGGAGGTCGTCGGCCTGGACCACATTGAGCTTCGAGAAAGCTTTCGCCCTCCAGCCTTCGACGCTCTCGAGCGGTGGCGGCGGAATGTGCTTGATCGGTTTCGGCATCAAAATGGACTTGTCAGATAGAATGGCTTTGAAGGCGCAAGATAAGATCGCCTTCAGTATCATACATCGCAATTTGTGTTCAAAAACAATCTGGTTTATTTGAACTAAAATTTTTCAATCTTGAGTTATTTGGCGCTCAGCGATTTGAACTGAGACGGCAGGTCTTGGATCTCGTAGGTACGACTTAACGAAGGCCGAGCTTAGTCAACAAACGCTCCCGCTTCGACAACCACCATCCCGCTTCGATCGGCCAAAGGTCACGATGATCTGCAACATCGAGTCTTCTTGCAGCATGCAACGGCCAGTTTGGATCATCTAAGAGTTCTCTTGCCAGCGCGATCATATCGGCCTGGTCGTCAGCCAAAATCTGCTCGCAAACTTTGGCGTCCCAAAGAAAGCCGACCGCCATCGTCGCAATGCCCGCATTTCGTCTGATATCGGCGGCAAATGGAGCCTGAAAGCCTTGCTTGATCGTCATGCGGCGCGGTCTGTCCTTGCCTCCTACGCCGCCCGACGAGCAATCGATCAAATCGACACCTGCCGCCTTGAGGGCACGCGCGGTCTCGATCGTGTCCTCGATCTCGATTCCACCCTCCAGCCAGTCAGTCGATGAAAGCCGAAAGGCGAGGGGATACGCCGCTGGCCAGTTGCGCCGAATGGACCTCGCTACCTCGACGGCTAGCCGATTGCGATTGTCACGGTTTCCGCCCCAGCTATCGCTTCGTTGATTGGCAATGGGAGATAGGAACTGATGGACGAGAAAGCCGTGCGCTGCGTAGACTTCGATGATTTTGAAACCGGCCGTGTGAGCCCGCTTCGCCGCTTCTCCAAAAGACAGAATGACATTCTCGATGTCGCCTTCCGACATCTCCTGAGGCAACGGCCAACCATCAGCATAAGGAATGGTCGACGGTGCAATTGCTGTCCAAGGTGCTTCTTCACGCAGCGCCACATCGTCTTGGTCAACGGGGGTCTCTCCGTGCCATGGCCGTCGTTCTGAGGCTTTCCGACCGGCATGACCAAGTTGTATTCCTGGAACGGCCCCGCATTGGCTAAGAAAACCGGTGATCGGCTTGAGATCGTCGATATGACCATCATCCCACAAGCCCAGATCACCATGCGTCCGTCTACCGTCTGCCTCGACTGCACTGGCTTCTGCATACACCAAACCAGCACCGCCCATGGCAAATCGGCCGAGATGCACAAGGTGCCAGTTATTGGCATGTCCATGCTTCGCTCGATATTGGCTCATCGGCGAGACGGCGATCCGATTCTTGAATGTGACGTCGCGCAATGTGAATGGGGAGAAAAGATGAGCCACCTCACCGAACCTCTACTGGATTAGTCGTTGACCACCGCGAATATCGCAGACCCAAGCCTCACCTAGCGTTGCCCATTCTTTCAAACGCTGTCGATATCGAATGCAAGGAATGGGTCTTCCCATCATTCAATCTGGATCACGATTGATTGTCGATACCGACTCGTCGAGTGCGACAAGCATGCTGACGCGCTTTGCTATCATCGGTATCCAGTGGGCGCTGCCCTTGAATTGAGCACGTCTTCTTGGTGTAGGCGGACATGTTGCTTGCCTGGCGAGCGCGTTTGGCAATCTTGAGCCAACGATACGTGACGTCTCATTATTGCAGAAGAGGATGGCTTGATACGCCACCTTTGGCGCATCTTGACGAAGGCCTACTGGCCAATACGAAGAAGGTGAAGGAGACAATCCCTTGAAAGAAGCTCTATCCAGTCTTCTCGATCAGGTGCGGGCCTGCCGGATTTGTGCTGACAAACTACCTATGGGGCCACGACCGGTCCTTCAGATCGGCACCAATGCGAGGTTGCTCATAGCCGGTCAAGCACCGGGGCGGAAGGTTCATCAAACCGGCGTTCCCTTCGATGATCCGTCGGGAGAGAATTTGCGCGCGTGGCTCGGTATCGACCGAGCGGTCTTCTATGATCCCGAGAAGACTGCCATCTTGCCCATGGCATTTTGCTATCCTGGGCGTGGTCGAAGTGGCGATCTACCGCCTTCCGATGAATGCGCGCCACTTTGGCGCGAGAGAATTCTGTCTCAGCTGCCCAACGTCAAACTGACCGTCATTATTGGACGCTATGCGCAGCTTTATCATCTCGGAAGCAGGGGTAAAGCAACGCTGACAGAGACAGTACGTGGCTTTCATGAATATCTGCCTGATGTCTTCCCCTTACCGCATCCATCGCCAAGGAATGGTCCCTGGCTTAAGCGTCATCCCTGGTTCGAGCGGGACGTCATCCCGGCACTCAGGGAGGCCGTCTCAAAGGCCGTATAATTCTTTCTTTGGTCCTGTGCTCGGGCCATGAAGGAAAGCCTTATAAGGCTGATGATTGCGACAAGACCAAGCAAGCCATCTGAGGCAACTTCTCGTGTTCTCGTCGTCAGCCGATGCATTGGATGTCAGCGAATACGAAGGAAGGTCAAAGAGCTATCTTTGGAGCGCAAAGTGTTCTTCGACATTGCGGTAACTTTGATCTTCAGAGTGACCGACGTCGACGGAAATCGTTGGCAACCCCAGATCCTCCGTCTCTCTTAGAAGCCTTTCGGTGAACAAAGCATCCCGAGTCCAGAGATTGTCGAGTGCCCGCTCTGGCTGGCTTGTTTTGTTGGGAATGTCCCAAACTGTACCACGGCACTCAATCGCAGCAGCGCGGAATTCCGGTGTTGGTATCAGCCAAACAGCTTGATTAACTGATCTCAGGAACGGTTTGACGAGTGCTGGTAGCAATCGAAACCCATCGGCGATGACACGTTGACCGTTCTTTAGGCTCATAAGGTCCTCAAGGATGAGATGAAATCCTTCGCCGTTGAACCAATGAAATGTCTCAAGCATCTCTTGTGGCGAACGTTCGACCCAGCGTTCATCCATTGTCATATCCTTGAATTCTTGTAGGCGAGGGCATTCCGATGGCGGGCACCTGTTACCGTGGTCGCGCATCGCCAGATCGGTGTCGTAGAGTTGGAGGTTGTGCTCTTTGGCAAGACGTCTCGCTATTGTCGATTTTCCGGCACCGCTTCCGCCGCCCAACCAATAGACATGGCCAAAATCATGCGCTGTTAGCTCCATGTGTCATTCCCTAATCGGCGGCGTGGAGAGCCATGTGCAAAAGAGCTCACGACAAGAACGGCTAGAGCACCGACCATGTGAAACCCGGTCGGTTTGGCGATTGATTACCATCGCCAAACTGATCGTCTTTTGTCGAATGTTCATCGGCATTTGTAAACGTCACGAGATGCCGAGATCTAGCCTCACTTGCAGGACGATTGGGGTCGCTTCTTAGTCCTTCGCCCGTCCAGTCCAAACGGTGCGATCGATGTCCAGATCCTTATAGTTGTCTGGGTTGAGCACCGGTCGTTCGATACCTTCATTGAGCTGACTGCGGAAATCTCGGAGCATCCGAAGGCAGATCGGCAGCAACATCATGATCGCGATGAGATTGACGACGGCAAGGATTCCCATCATGGGATCGGAGAAGAAAAAGACTGCCGTTGCTCCGGGGGCTGTTGCCCCCAAAAACACGATCAAGATGATGACGACACGCAGGACCTGCACTGCCAGAGGATTGTCAGTAATCACGGTCAACGCATTTTCGCCGAGATAGTAGTTGTAAATAATCGAGCTAAAGGCAAACAACAGAATCATCAGTGACAGGAGGTATTGGGCCCATTCACCGAGATGCCAGACCAGCGATTGCTGCGTTAGCGCTATACCGTCGATTCCTTCAGCGCCCGGCACATAGACGCCGCCGAGCAAGATGACAAATGCGGTGCAGGAACAGATGAAGATCGTGTCGATGAACACTGAAAAGGATTGGGTGATACCCTGACTGATGGGGTGACGCACGTCGGCGGTTGCTGCAACGTTCGGCGCCGAACCGAGGCCGGCTTCGTTTGAAAACAGACCTCGGCGAAGTCCCTGCGCGATCGCAGCGCCCATACCCCCGCCGACGGCTTCTTCAAAGCCGAAGGCATTGGAGACGATATCGATGATAACGCCCGGCAGGGAGCCGATGTTCATCAAGATAATCACGAGCGCCATCACGATATAACCAATCGCCATGATAGGAACCACGACGTCAGCTGTCTTTGCGATGCGATGAATACCGCCAAAGATGATGAAGCCAGCGACAACAGCCAAAAGCCCACCTGTGACGACGCGATTGATCCCAAGACTGTCATTGACCGCACCCGCAACCGTGTTGCCCTGAAAGGCATTGAAGCCTAGTCCGAAAGCGGCGATGAGACAGATCGCATAGATGACGGCGAGCCAGCGATATTCTTGCCCGAGGCCATGCAGGATCGAGCGGGCGGGTCCGCCCCGAAATGAACCGTCGGGCTGGCGTTCCTTATAGAGTTGGGCGAGTGAGCATTCCACGAGACTGGTTGCCATGCCGATGAGGGCGATGGCCCACATCCAGAATACAGCGCCCGGTCCGCCGAGCGTGATGGCGACGGCGACGCCAGCTATGTTGCCGCCGCCGACACGTCCGCCAACGGAGATAAACAGGGCTTCGCGCGCCGAGATCGCGTTGGGATCGCCGGATTGATTCTTCGACGATAGAACTCGGAACATTCGCTTGAAGTAGCGGAACTGAGCGAACCCCGTTAGAGCCGTGATGAAGATACCAAAAACGACGAGTAGGGGGATGAGTGACCAGCCCCATGTAAGATCGCCGATGAGGCCGAAGAAACCTTCCAAGTATGCCATGCTGGATGTTCCTTATTGTTTTTAGGTCTTAATGGATCGGCTCTTCATATTGACGTTAGTGCTGCTAAAGCGTTTGTCCAAAAACATTCGTCGCTAGCAACCAGCAATCTGTCCTAATTGGACATCGACGACTGACGTGATTGTTGGTTTCATTCGACATTGACGAACACGTAAAGAGGGACGGGTCAATGAAGGATCTAAGGATCGTTGTCACTGGGGGAACGATTGACAAGGTCCACAATACACGCAGCGAAGGCTTGGCCTTTGCGCCTGATGGATCGACGCATATACCAGAAATGCTTCGCATCGGGCGCTGCCATTTCCCCGTCGTTGAGCTCGCCATGTTGAAGGACAGTCAAGACTTCGACGATGCCGATAGAGCGGCGGTTGCCAAGGCTATTGTTCGCGCACCCGAGCCAGCAGTGATCGTTACGCATGGCACCAGCACTATGGGAGACACTGCGCGATTTCTATCCGGCCGGGTTGGTGGCAAGACCGTTGTCTTGACCGGCGCCATGCGACCTTTTTCGCTCTATACGTCTGATGGCGAGTTCAATTTGGGAGGCGCTGTCATCGCCGCCCAACTCCTTGAGGCCGGTGTTTGGGGTGTCATGAATGGCCGCGTGTTCCCGGCCGCAGAGCTGAACAAAAATGTGGAGCAGGGGCGGTTTGACGCGTGATGCGATCGGACTTGTTGATCATGCGGCCTCTGCTAGCCCGACGCTCATGATCAAGGCAGGATCAGTCTTCGGTGTCGTGATGAGTGCATTATTGACGCTAACGATGGCATCGTTTGTCGGCGCTGCCGAGCCTATCGTTGGTCAGGCAACGGTCATCGACGGCGATACGATCGAGATTCGAGGCCAGCGTATCCGTCTCGCCGGGATGGATGCCTTCGAAACGAGGCAGTCTTGTCAGGACTCCGACGGTAAAGCCTATCGGTGCGGTCGCGATGCAGCGTTTGCGCTCGACGCTCTGATTGGCCGTCGCAATGTGACATGCGAGCCCAGCGGCAAAAATTGGGATCGTGTCGTGGCAGTTTGTTCGGTGAACGGACGTGATCTCGGAGGCTGGATGGTTCGTCAGGGCCATGCCGTGAATGACGACCGATACGACCCAAGCTACCTATGGTCGGAGGTCATGGCGCGATGGACTGCTCGGGGCGCTTGGTCGGGCTCATTTGAGCGGCCGAGGGACTGGCGAAGTCGGTAATCGGCGAACCACAGACGAACGATCAAAATAGGCGATCATCTTAAACTTAGCGGATGCCTACCAGCCGAGGAGAGGTGGATACCACGCGGGACGAGAGCACGCGCGGTCAATTTAGATCAGGTCCGCAATGAGTTTCTGCAGTCGAACGTTCAGATCCGCGCCACGGTCAATCTGGCCATGACAGGGTATCAGCACGTCGGGGGGCTCGCAGTCGAGAAATTTCGTCAGCCAATTGGTGTATGTCGGCCGGTCACCTACTCCATATCGCGGAAAGGTACCCAGTAAACGGACATGATCCGTTCCTTGCTCGGTTCCCCCCTTCGATCCAGCAAAAGCATCAACAACAAGCCAAGCAACACCGCGTGCTGACGGGGTAATAATCCAGACTTCTCCTGTTTTCAGACCACAAGGCGTTTCCAGGCGCATGCCATCCTCAAAGTCGCGTGAAAGCTCCCGGGTCCCTTGAAAATCAAGACCGGTAACGCGTGCTAGTCGTGGCCGGCCGGCGTCCGATGCAATCGTTTTGGCAGTCGGGTAGGCCGCTTGATACTCCGCCAAGCCTTTATTGTGATAATGATTGGGTGCGAACAGAAATTCGACCGGTCCAAGGTCAGCGAGACTTGCTTTGGCCTGGTCATTGAGGCCGGCCACCGGGCTAAACAAGCACAGTCCTCCTGATTTGAGGACAATGGCGGTGCAGCGGAGGTCGCCCTTCGTCGCGGTGAATAAACCGTTGACGTCGGCAACGGGTTCAAATTTGGAAAGCCGGGCTGCCATCTAGTGCCTCCAAGATTTGATCAGATCACGCACCATGTTCACGAGTGATGCTCCCGCATCATGAGCACCTGAAACGCGGTTCATTGTGTGGACGCCCATCACTGCCGTGACGAGGCCTCGAGAGGCTTCATCCACGTTAAGCGTCGGGTCGATCTCGCCGGCTTCGATCGACCGGTGAAGGGCTTTGTCAAAATGTTTGGCAAGGGCTGTCCAATACGCATCAGACGCGGCCTTGAGCGCAGGTCTTCTTAGCTCAGCATTTTCGATCCCAGTATTGACGATAAGGCATCCCCAAGGACTGGAATTCGCACATCCTTCGGTCACCAGGCCTTCGAAGAATGCATCGATCGTCTCAATGCCTCCGGTACGCATTGGTGCTAAGACCATCGTGTCTGCAGCATCGGTGTAGTATCGTAGCGCCTCAAGATAGAGCCCCTCCTTACCACCAAACTCGCTGCGTATTGCGAACTTGTTGAGCCCGGTCAGCTTTTCCAACTCACGAACGCCGAGCGCCGTATAGCCATGAATCCAAAAAGCGTGACAAGCACGCTCAATGGCGTCCTGTCGGTCATAAGTCTTGGGTCGAGCCAAGAGAGCCTCACGTGATGCCGTTGCATTTCAATACACTTGTATTGTTTTTTCTATACAAGTGTATCGTTACGGTCAAGATCGATTCACGACAGATAGAGACTCGAACTTCGAAAGGGGGATTCTGTCGACATTGGCCACGTCACGAGGCGCTCAGCGCACACTTGTCGTGCGATATCCGTCAAGTGTTTTGCGACAAGAGGCTCATGTCTGTTACCGAATTTTTTAGGACGTAGAAGTCACGTCCTTCGTCGGCCACGTCATTCTTCGCGGCATCCGAGAAGTTTGCGGATGACCGGGAAGTAATGATCGCCATGTCCAGCCTTGATCGCCTCATCGAACAGTGCAGCGACGTTATCGGCACCAGGTGTTCGAACGCCCGTCTCTTTGGCAATGGCACGCGCATAGGAAAGGTCTTTTGCGGCGTAATGGACGGAGAAGGCTTGTTTCGGGTAGTCCTGCTCTGCTAACGCGTTTCGTCCATGGGCGCCAAGCGCAAAGCTGTTGGCGGATCCAAGTGAGAGGACATCGAGCAGCGCGTGAGGTGAGATATCTGAACGCTCACCCATTTCGATGGCTTCAGCAAGGGCAGCGACGGTCTCGAAAAGGATCATGTTGTTGAGGATCTTGGCGACTTGCCCAGTGCCGGACGGCCCACAGTGGATGACGTCCGATCCCATGGTTTGCATGACTGGCGCAATCTTCTCGAAGACCGCTTTATCGCCGCCGACCATAATCAAGAGATTTCCTTCTGCTGCTGCCGCTCGGGTGCGGGCGATCGGGGCTTCGGCGGTCATGACACCATCTGGCGCATTCTTGGCGATCTCCCGCATCAGGGCCGGGGGGGATGTCGACATGTCCACAAAAGTCTGCCCAACGCGAAGCCGGAAAATGAGTCCATCGTCGCCAAGCGTGAGCGCCTCTACATGGTCGCCACCGGGGAGACAGGTGAGGATCAGGTCGGCACCCTCCGTAATCTCGTCTAGGGACAGTGCTGGTTTAGCGCCGTCCTTCGCCAAACGGGCGATAGGTTCCGGATTGAGATCATAGGCGATGATGCCCCACTTGCCGCGTTGAACGAGGTTTCGGCACATAGCCTCACCCATTACCCCGAGACCAATAAAGCCTATGGTTTCAATGCCGTCAGCCATGATCAAAGCCCCCAAGCAGTCGACCAGCCCTCGTATACACGCCCGGCCGCTAGCCTTTACTTTTGGAGCGACCGTGACGATCAGCATTGTCTGTGTTGCTTTCTCAAGCAAGCTTCCAGAGTCTCAGGCAATTTATGCGATCGGGCGACCATGAGAATTGATGGGTATTGGGGTAACCGAATGCGTCCTAGTCAGTTCAGAGACCGGACGTTCAAAGCTTCCCGGTTTGACCCGAAGGCAATTACATAGCCCTCGCCGAGATGGCTTGTCTCTTTTTGAAAGGGCTATGCCCGAATTCCCAGGTTAGCGAGTAGCAGTTCGCGCAGCGTAGCAAGAAATTGTTAACGTCGGTGACGTTGTCGAAGCAGTGCTGCATCATCGATAGGCAAGATGGTGACCTGTTGGGCAATCCGTAACTTTTTCTGTGTGTTGTTCCATTGAATTGAACGAAGTGCTTGTCCCCATCGAGCATGTTGCAGATGATGGGGAAGCAGACATTCACATATATCGGTACAGGCATAACAGAGGGAACGCACCATGAGATTGGGGACGATCGAGAGCATCTGGCGATACCCTGTGAAAGGCATGCGCGGTCATGAGATTCCCTATGTTTACACCGCGTTCAGCGGCCTGATGGGTGATCGCATTTATGGCGTCATCGCCGCCGACGGCGATCCAGCATTTCCCTGGCATACTGGTCGGGATCAAGAAGAATTTGTTCTTTATGAAGCCAGCTACAAATCCGGTGAGGATCTGTTGCTACCGAAAGATCTCGACGCTTTCGAAGGGCTGGCACCGGGCATTAATCCGATTTATCCGGATGCCGAGTCTTTTCGTGTTGAGGTAAAAACGCCCGAGGGCAAAACCTATGACATCGAGAGCCCGGAGTTTCTAAAAGATCTCGAGCAGGCTACAGAGCGCTCCCTGAGACTTCACGTGACCCAGATGGGGCAACATGATTGTCGCCCCCTTTCGATCTTTTCGCTGTCTGCAGCGGCCAAGCTCGGTGAGGAAACCGGCATGGCTGTCGACAAACGACGGTTCCGAGCGAACTTTTACGTGGATTGGGATGATCAAGACGATCCCTTTTACGAGTTTTCTTTGGTTGGGAAGACGCTCAAGATCGGCGAGAAGCTTGAGATCGCTGTTATTGAGCGCGATCCTCGCTGCAAGATGATCACCCTGGATCCTGATACAGCCGACGAGTCACCGAAGTTGCTGCAGCATGTCAGCCGCAATCATGGAGGCGATGCTGGAGTTTTTGCAGCGGTTCTTCAGGAGGGACGCGTCAGGAAAGGCGACCCGATCTATCTGAAATGACGACCATCGACGGGGAAGGCGCTTCAAACGCGCCTTCCTACCGGCGTCTCACCGTGAAGACAGTGCGTGACGAGACCGACGAAGCACGCAGCTTCGGGTTGGCATCAGAGGTGGGTGATGCTGGACTCTACAATTATCGGCCTGGTCAGTTCCTGACGTTTCGTATTCCTCACGATGAGGGCTTAATTGCCCGAAGCTACTCGCTGTCGAGTGCACCATGCGCCGATCCCGAAATGACTGTGTGCGTGAAGCGCGTTATCAACGGGCGGGGCTCGAATTGGTTTAACGATCATCTGCGCGTTGGCGCACGCATCGAAGCAACACCACCGGCTGGGCGTTTTGTGATGCAGGAAGGTGATGCGCCGATGTTCCTGTTTGCGGGCGGCAGCGGCATTACGCCTTGCATCTCTCTTATCAAACAGGCGTTGATCGAAACGAAGCGCAGGGTGAAACTTGTCTATGTCAATCAGAACGCGTCATCGATCATCTATCGAGAACCACTGCAGCGGCTCGAACGTCGCTTCTCCGATCGGTTTATTTGTGAGCACTGGCTCGACGATCGAGAGGGTCTTATTGAGGCGCCGGATATCGCAACAGCTGCCGAAGGTTGGGCCTCTGCAAACGCTTATATTTGTGGCCCGGGCTCCTTGATGGACATGGCTGAGGAAACATTGAGCCACGTGTTGGGTCCGGAGGCGACAATCTTGATGGAACGCTTTGTTTCCCCGGACGATTCCTCCTCGGAGGAGATCACCTCTCATGAACCGATAGCTTCTGAACCCATTGAAATTGAGAACTTCCGGCTAACGCTGGATGGCAATGAATTTGTCGTCCCGATCGTCGGGGGCCAGACACTCCTGGATGCTGCCCTAGCAGCTGGCATCGATGCGCCCTGCTCCTGTGTCGAAGGCCATTGCGGCACCTGTATGGCTCTCTTGCGCGAGGGCGATGTCTCAATGGCCTCTCAAAAGGCCCTATCAAAACGTAATATCAAGCGCGGATGCGTCCTCGCTTGCCAGTCAACGCCGTCATCATCGGCGCCGATATGGATTGATTTTGATCTCTAGGCCGCGTTTGGCTGGCGTGTTTAGCACCAGTCTTCAAGCCCATATCTTTGACGGTGCGCTAGGGGAGGGCGAGTGGGCTGATCGTCAACGCATCAGGCGACAGACAGGCGAAATGGTTCTCAGGCACCGGCATCCATTGCTCCCGGCATCCATCGAGCGGCTCTGAAGCAAAGGCTCTGCCGCCAGCTTCCAACTCTTTCGATATATAGAGCGATGGACTTTGCTGATCACAGGAGTGACGCATGGCGAAGAGGCTCTGGCCGTCCGAGAAAACACATGTGAGCCGGTTCGGCCTGTCACGAGGGCCTTGAGCACGGCGGACCGCTGATATTACTGCCTCACAGGCCGTTTTTGGACTCGCTGAGAGCCCCTCGGCGAGAAGAAGTAAAAAGAGCAACTCAGAGTCGGTCGTTCCACGTCTTGCATGATAGAGGTCGTCGGGCAACGAGGCTTCGAGCTTTCTTCGGATCCTGCCGAAGGATGCAACTTGCCCATTGTGCATGAACGACCAATTTTCATAGCCAAAGGGGTGACAATTTACCCTGGACGTCTCTCCTACGGTCGACGCTCGCACATGCGCCAAGAACAGCGGAGCGCGCACCATTCTACAAATGCTGGATAGATTGCCGTCTGACCAAGCCGGTAACACGTCACGATACAGCCCAGGTCTCGTATCCGAACCATACCAAGCAATGCCGAAGCCATCACCATTGACAGCAAGCTTCGCCTCGGTTGCGCCGTGGCTCTGTTCCAGGAGCGAGTGGCCCGGGGTGATGATGATCGTTTCTAGCGGTACTTCCGGGCCAAGATAAGCGGCAAGACGGCACATAGAAAGCGTTCAGTCCTGGTCTGTCCGATGCCGGTTCTCAATTTGATGATAGAGCTCTCGGATCTGCGTGCTCGCCGTCGTCTGAAAGAGCGGGGGAATGAGTGCGTGAACGATGGCAGCGCCACCGGCAATGAAGAGCTTACTCGCGAACCAAGCCGCGAAGGCCATATGTTGTATGTACGTCTCTCCCACGCTCGCAGGATGATCCGTAAAGGCACGAAAGAATGACCGGCTTTTGGCGGGCGATAGGCTTGCTTCCACGAGGTTTCCTCCTTTAGCTGCAGCTCTATCATAACTGGCCTTGATCAAATGAGTTCCCAAAAATCCTTTAGAAATTAACATCTTTGGGATACCATCCCACAAATGGCAGATGAATTAGACGATATAGACCGCCGTATACTCCGAGCGCTGCAACGGGACGCATCAATCAGCATCGACGTTCTTGCGGAGAAAGTTCATCTTTCGCGTAATGCTTGTTGGCGTCGCGTGAAGCGAATGGAGGAACGAGGGGTGATCCGAGGTCGGGTGACCTTGGTTGATCCGGCAGCCGTTCAGTTGGATCTCTCTGTCTTCGTCCTTATCCGAACGAACGCTCATGAGCCAAGCTGGTTGAAGGCGTTCAACCTGGCAGTACGTGATCTGCCTGAAATCGTTGGTGCGCATCGCATGAGTGGTGAGCTCGACTATGTGCTTCGCGTGCGGGTTTCGAGCGTCAAAGACTATGACCGGTTCTATCAAAAGCTAATAAGCCGTGTGCCCATTGCCGACATCTCAGCGAGCTTCGTCATGGATGACATCAAGGACACGACCGAATTGCCTGTCTAATTCGCGTTTCGCATCCTTTGGATCGGAGTGCTGTTGGTCGCTGTTATATTGGAGACGTCAGAACGAACGCTTAACGTAGAGGTTCACCGAATCTGCGCTCCTTAAAGCCTGATCGTCAGGCATTTCCTTTTGAGATCGGAGCGAATTGGCGGGCGTCCTTGCGATATCAGGACCCATTCAAGCGCCGGGATTCTTTACATCGACCCAAACCTAGGGCTGCTATTCAGCCGCTCGTGGCACCCGCTATGGTTTAAGTAAGCCTCTGCGCTTGATCAATTAGCCACAGTAAGGGGAGGCTAGGTTGTGGCATCCACCAAATCCGCTTGCTCGTCGATAAAATTTACCGCAAATTTCGCGCAAATTGTGAAAACGGGGACGAGCCATGCATCAAAAGCTCTATGGAGCCATGTGCCTCAGCTTTGCTGCGCTAACTGTGTCAACCGCCTCGGTCGCTGAGGTTGTCATCTCGTCGAAAGATGGACAGACCTCGATCAGAGGGACGATCACCTCCTTTGAAGGCGGGATGTACACCATCAAGACCAGCGTCGGAACCCTCACATTGGATGCAAATCTGGTGGACTGCGAAGGGGAAGCATGTCCACAGATTGATGCACTCGATCAGCTGGTTCGAATCGCTGGACCGCAATTTCTGCTCTCCGATCTCATGCCTGATCTCTTCCGGTCTTATGCGGAGCAGTCCGATTCGGAGCCAGCATTTCCGATTGAGAACGGCACCAGCGAGCCTGTGGAGCTCTACAGGCGAGACAATCGAATCGTCACCTTTGAGACATTTACCCAGTCGCCGAGTGAAGCCTTCCAGGCGCTTCTTAGAGGCGATGTGGAAGTTGTGCTGTCAGATAGACGCGTTAACGAGCAGGAAATCGAGGCATTTCTGACAGAAGGTATGGGTGATCTCTCCCAGCCAAGCCAGGAGGCCATTGTCGCGCAGGACGGGATTGTGGCTTTGGTCTCCGGTCAAAACTCCGTCTTGCGGCTAAGCGTTGTCGAGTTGATGGAGATCTTTGCCGGCAATGTCACGAATTGGGCGCAGCTTGGCGGCAGCGACTTACCCATCAATGTGTATCTACCAGATGATGGCGGTACCCTTGCCGAAACCTTCGAGGTGACCCTTTTGGAACCGGAGTTCCTGAGCGTCACCGCCAAAGCCAAAAGATTGCCCAGTCTCAAGGACATCGACAATGCGGTCGCCAACGATCCCGGCGGAATAGGCTTAACGTCCCTTTCGTCCTTGAAGGACAGCAAGCCGGTTGAACTGGTCGCTTCTTGCGGCGTCCCGATCAGGTCACATCGGTTCGCTGTGAAAGCCGAGGACTACCCGTTCTCACGCCGGATTTATATGTACACTGCCGACCGCGAGCTGCCCTCTCATACGCAGAAGTTCGTCAACCACGTCAAAGAGACTTCATCACGTCAGGGATTGAACGGCTCAGCCCTTCTCGGCCTTGATCCTGAGGTTGCCACGATTAGCGACCATGGACATCAACTTGCCTATTCGCTCGCAGACCCGGTGCACGCACTCGAGTTGCCCAGTCTTCGCGACTTTGCGCAAACCGTCTTCGATGCAGAACGTCTATCGGTCACCTTCCGTTTCAATGAAGGTTCCAGTCAGTTGGACAACAAAGCGACCGCGGATGCAGAACGTTTGTTGGCCCATATGTCTGACGATGATTTCGAAAACAAAGAGCTTCTTCTCATTGGCTTTACCGACTCCATTGGAAGCAGCGATATCAACCGAGTTCTTTCGACGCGTCGTGCTGAGCATGTGTTGGATACGATCGACACGCTTTCAGAAAACGGCGTTGATCGCGGCTCAATCCGAGCCATAGGGTTTGGCGAGGCCTATCCGGTGGCATGCAACACAAATGAATTTGGCCGGGAACTGAATCGACGTGTCGAGGTCTGGATCCGCTGACGATGGCGACATTCATCAACGCCGATTTTCACGAAAAGACGTAGCAGGAGTTTAGGAAATGGCCCTTGCCGATCGACGCGCGGTGGTTACCGGGGCACTGGCTGGTGCAGCAACACTGGCGGCACCGTCCATTTTGCGGGCGCAGTCACCAACAGTTCTCAATCTCTCCTCATGGCTGCCATCCGCCAGCCTGATCACAAAGAACTTGTTCGTTCCTTGGGCAAACGACATCAACGCGTTGACGGAAGGTCGGGTCGTTGTCGAGCTTCTGCCAAAGCCGCTTGGACCACCACCCGCTCATCAAGGTCTGGTCCAGTCTGGAGAGGCGGACCTTGTCTACAGTTTGCATGGTTACACCCAGGACGCCTTTTTACGGGCAAGGGTTGGTCAGTTCTCGTTTCTTGGCGATGCTTACAGCGCGTCTCATGCTTTTTCCAAAGTCTATGGCAAGCTGCTCAAGGCTGACGAGGAGCATGAGCAGATGACACTTCTCGGACTATTCCAGCACGGCCCTGGCGTGCTGATGCTGAAAGATAAGACGATTGCGGATCCGAACGACTATCAAGGACTTCGTATCCGTACATCGGGTGGATATATCGCGTCTCTCATAGAAGACTTGGGCGCGACCAATGTTCCAATGTCGCCCGTGGCTGTACGAGAGGCTCTGGTCAACGGCGAAATCGATGGCGTCGCGTTTCCCTATGAAGCCGGACCAGCCTTTAATGTCATGGACCAGATAACATTCGTGTCTGAAGTGCCGGGAGGATACTACAACGCGACGTGGTTCCTAGCGGTTTCCGAGCAGGCAGCATCCAAGATCGACCCTTCCGATCTAGCGTCAATCCAGCGTTACTCTCATGAAACAGTTCATGTCCTGGCTGCGAAGGCTTTTGACTATGCTGATTACCTCGCTCACGAAGACTTCGTGCAACGCGGCGTGCCGATCGAACGGACAAGCCCCGCACTCACTGACCATATCAAGAAGCTAGCGGCAGCCTATGAGCAGGAGTGGAGCTCGAGACTTGCAGAGGGCGGTTACGATGGTGAGCGTGCATTGGCATACACAAGACGCATCGCCGGTGCCAAATAGGGAGGTCGGGCGTTAAAAGACTCGGCTCTCTTATCGTCCAACCAAAGATAGTGCAAATCAGATCTCTGAACGCCAAACTTCTAATTTTGTAAGGCGGACATGAGGAGCAAGATTGCCTGTGGTGCCTGATCTAAAGGGTCAGCTCACCGAACGCAGCATCAAGTATCTTCATCAAGCACAAGTTCAGAATTAGTCCAACTTAACCCTGATCTCTTTCGTGAGGCAACGCGTTGGCCGGTCACAGGCACTTAGGAGCATTTCAGGCGGCACGAGGAGCTGCTTCCTTCCCAGACCGGCATCGAGCTGCAGCGATGTCTTAGTTTGGCTATCAAATTTCACGACCTGTTGATGTATAGTGCAGAGACGGGACCGTGTGCCTCCATAAAACATCAATGAAGAATTGGTGCAGCTGTATCGTGAGGCAATCGGTAACGGTTCATACATGCTTCGCTGTATGGCTTACTATAAGTTTGTCGATGAAATCTTGAAGCGACATATGCTGTCTTGAGCTTTCCTCTTCCGATTGACTATCCGATATCGACAGCCATAGCTTCTTAGGTACAGATACGATCCACCTTCGAAGAGCTTAAAATCACGCATCTATGCCGACCGTTTTGGCATGGAATTCTTTCGAGACTTCGGCCAACAAGCGTTCAATTGTCCGTTCCCAAACATATCTGCAAATCCAGAAAATCCGTCGGCAGCAAAGTTCATTTCATGGACAACTCCAGCGGAAGTCGTGCGATCTATCGTTTCTCGCCAATTCAACAGTGCTCACGGAGTCCGTATTGCTAGGATTTTGTCAATTGATAGCTGCCTTCGGTGTGGAGATACAAAATGCAAGATATATCTGATGTGCAGCTTAATTCATGAGTTACTTCGCCCTGCGAGCTAAAATAGCCGCCTGGACCAAGCTCTTTGAATTCGTCTTCGCTGACATCAAGAATCATCGATTGTCCTTGAATCGTTACTGCCCGCACGAGGGGGGCACTCGTCGACAAAGTTCCCTGATAATCCGGCGCGAGTTTGAGGAACGTGCCATTCTTTTTATTGCCCTCAAGGCTACCCCATAAGTAGGCCATCTCAGCATCTGGGCCATCGATTCTCTTGGAGTCATCACTGGATAGCCACATGATGTTTCGTGCAGCCATATTGATCGGACGCTCCCCGACGTCGAATGCCTCGTCTGCTGACTGTACCAGATAAGGGCCGGATAGAATTTCGAGAAAAATCGTCGGATTTTCTCCTTGAGCCGCAGTGATGTGGATCTCGCCTGCAGGTTGCGTCCAAAATGACCCAGGCTCCATCCAAAATTTTGCAGCATCGGGATCGTCGTTATGTATTTCACCACTAATAACTACGGCACGATAGGTGATATTGTGGATGTGTGGAGGTGATTGGAAACCATCAACGAAGGTGACAAGTGAACCTGCCGATCCATCTTCTCTAATATTACCCCAGAGCTTGCCGGATCGCGGACTCAAGTCGCCGCGCAAAGGATTCAGCGGAATAAATTCCACATCTTCAGCTGTTTTGATTTCTGTGCCAACTGACGACGCAAAAGCAGAAACATTGTCTAGAGCAAAAATCGACGCAATGAATGCGCAAAGGATTCTATCAAGACTCACGATATCTCACTCCACGTTGATATTTTGCATTACTTGTCGATCCGTCTCTGGCCCAACTTTGGTCAACATTCCTGGCTTTCCAGCTGCTTTGTCTCGATACTGCTGACCAGTGCAGCCTTTCGGGAGTTCCAGTCTTCAATCTTGTCCTCTATCGCCAAGGCCGCGACTTTCTTGATTAGACCCCAGTTTCCGCCAGCGGCCCTCTTCGAAAGGCCCTCTTGGCGCAGCCAGTTCAGTCCGAGTTCCTTGGCATTCTCTTGGCCTGCGGCAAAATACAAGGACTGGTCCCGGGGCCGACCGGTATTGAGAAAGCGCTCGTCGATCTCGGCCAGTATCTCGTCTTGTACATCCGCTTCAATGAAATCAGACGTCATAGGGGTACCGCCATCGTGGATATGGGTCGCGGAGTAGGCTGCTGAGATCACCCTGCGTTTCGCTGGATGCCTTGATTCAACGATTGAACCGCTATCGACGCGTATTGCCTTATCCGACGGCACAAAGTGAGGCTGAACTCCTTCATCGATTCTAAGCAGACTATCTTCATGGAGCTTCCTCCTCTTATCCAATCCATTAGATCGAGAAGGTCGCCGAACGCTACGCGACACGCCTGCAGCGGGACCAAGAATCTGCGGCTAAGTGTTGACCTAAGACGAGATTCTGTTCCAGCTCAGAAGGGCGTGAACCCGCCGTCGATCGTGTAGATGCTTCCATTGATGAAATGCGCGTCGTCGCGGCTAAGGAACGCGACCAATGCTGCTACCTCGTCAGGTCTTCCATAGCGTCCTGCTGGAATGGCGGCGATGACTTTTTTGCGCGCCTCTTCGACGCTCCCTACCGACGAGCCCTGCTTTACAGTTTCCATCATGTCCTGTTCGACCGCAGCCAGCATGTCGGTATCGATCTGACCAGGGCAGATCACATTGATCCGAATACCTTCTCCGGCGTGGGCTTTGGCGGCGACCCGCGTTAAGCCCACCACAGCATGTTTGCTCGCGCAATAGACCGGCATTGTCGCTCTTCCGGCTTGGACACCGGCTGCTGAACCGACATTGATGATGGCGCCACCTCCCAGACGCCTGAGTAAAGGAATGGTGTACTTCATCATCAGGAAGGTGCCGGTCACGTTGATCGCCATGACTTGGTGATAGTTTTCCATGTCTTGGTTTTCAATCAGGGCATTTTCGCCCACGATTCCGGCACCATTGAGCACAACGTCGAGTCGACCGAATTCGTTCTGCGTACGGTCGAACAACCCACGCACGCTGTCTTCCTCGGCAACATCCGCTCGGTGAGCAGCGATGTCAGGGTGCGAGGCAGCCAGTTCTTTCAGCTTGTTGTCGTTTCGCCCGACTGCGATGACCTTGGCGCCGTCTTCAGCTAGCCTCCTTGCCGTCGCCCAGCCAATGCCGCCTGTCGCACCCGTGACGATCGCGACTTTCCCGTTGAGTGGCGGTTCCATCAGGAAGGTTCCCTTTCCACATAAATTGCGTCGACCAATGGCTCGGGCCGCTGCGCCTGCTCATGATCGAGAGGCCGCCGCCCTATCTCTCTTTGGCTTTACATTACTTTTTCTGAACTCCGCTGATCGCCATGTTTGGGCCGACACGAATGACGACTGTGGACAGCGCTTGATCGCCCCCTAGGGGCGCCCAGAGTTAAGCCTCCAAAACGCCATCAAGGACGGTTTTGCCAATAGCAGTACCGCTCTCCTGGAGGCTTAGTGCACTGCGCAAGTTATCAACGCTCAACTTGCCGGCGTGGTTGTTCACTGTTGAGATGACTTTTCCCGCGTCGACTAGTTCGGCAACCCTGGTCAGGAGTTCGCCCTGCACACCCATATCGTCGGCCTTGAACATCGACCTTGCGAACATGAACTCCCAACTGAACGTTAAAGCTTTAAGCTTGATTGCCCCGATGTTCAGGTTTTGTGGATCGTCGATCATCGCGATATGTCCGCGCGGCTTGATGAGATCGACGATGGCGTCGAAGTGCTGATCGGTGGCCGTCAGAGCAGCAACGTAGTGCGGCGAGATGCCAAGCATCTTCATTTCGTCATTGAGCGGATTACGATGGTTCACCACATGGTCGGCGCCCATCTTCTTCACCCATTCGACGGTGTCTGGGCGCGATGCTGTCGCAACGACTGTCAGAGCCGTCAGTTGCTTGGCAAGTTGGATAAGGATCGAGCCGACACCGCCGGCGCCGCCGACTACAAGGAGCGCTTCTCCTGTGCCTCCATTTTCAGCCAGGCCGAAGCTGTCAAACAAGATCTCCCAGGCCGTGATGGAGGTTAGAGGCAATGCAGCTGCGTCGGCGAAACCAATGGAAGACGGCTTTCGTCCAACCAGCCGTTCGTCGACTGCTTGAAACTCCGCGTTGGAGCCAGGACGCGTGAATTCGCCAGCGTACATCACTTCGTCGCCGACTTTAAAGCCAGTGACCTCTTCGCCAACCGCCGTGACGACGCCCGCTGCGTCAAAGCCCAAAACACGGGGACCACCCTCGGGCTGCCGGTTCGCACGCACCTTAACGTCAACCGGGTTTACCGACACGCCTCGGACATCTACGACCAAGTCCCTTGGACCAGCTTCTGGCATGTCAGCTTCGACGTTAACAACTGAACTGTCAGCTGAAATCGGTCCGCGGTCTGTATATCCAAGAGCCTTCATCTCTATCCCCAAGATTGGCATTTCGTATGTTATCAAGACATTGAGCACTTATAGAAAAATTCACAAGTACCCACATTTTTGTAAGTATAGAGAATGTTAGGCCTTGCGGAGAGTGATATGGCACGGGAGTACAACTGGAGAACCGGCTGCGATGTTGAAGCCACGCTGAGCGTGATTGGCGGTCGCTGGAAGCCCATCTTGATTTGCCGCTTGCTGAGCGGTCGCAAGCGATTTGGTGAGCTATGCCGCCTAGCCCCAAACGCCACGCAGCGGATGATCACGCTGCAACTGCGCCAGCTGGAAGAGGATGGCGTGATTTCCCGACACGTCTTTGCCGAGGTCCCCCCTCGGGTCGAGTATGAGGTCACGGATTTTGGTCGATCACTGGAGCCGATCATCCACGCAATGCAGTTTTGGGGCAGCGAATTCAAAGCGCGACGCTTTGCCGAAGCAGCGAAAGATGGTTCGACCGCAGACGCTGCTTGACACAGATCTGGCTTGGAAACAGCAGGTGACACAACGCCCAGTCGCGCTCTTAGGAGATGCAATCGGAATGCGCAGGGTTGCAATTCAAGGGTTCGGGTCGTTCGCCTTGCACTCTCGGCCGCACGAAACTGCGACACTCCGCATTGATCGTCAGACTTGCTAGTCATGGATGTATCGGATACGAGTCGGAGAGGTCTGACCTCTTAAATTTGGGCTCGGCTTCGGAAAACTAGCATGCGGTCTATGGATCAAAGTAGCACAACCGAGATCACCACCCGCCTTCGAAAGATCATTGAAACCGAGTTCAATGACGGCGATCGATTGCCGTCCGAGGTCAAGCTGGCCGAAAGCTTGGGCGTAAGCAGGCCAAAACTCCGTGAAGCATTCGGCCAGCTTTGGCAGGCAGGCCTGATTGAAAAGAAATGGGGTGTGGGCACGATCGTTCGCAAGCGCCAGGATCTTGCGGACTACAAGCGGTCCGTGCTTCTACCATTGCCACATATTCGAAGTGCAACCGCGCTCATTCGGGAGAGCGGACAAGAGCCAAGTGCGTCGGACGTGTCAGTCCGGTTGAGCAGTGCTGACTCAGTTGTTGGACAGTTGTTGGATATCGGCGAAGGCGACAAATTCTGGATCGTCGATCGTGTTGTTAGGGCCAACAAGCTACCGGTTCAACGAACCATCGACGCGATTCCCGCACTGATTGAAGGCGTGAATTTCGATGCAACTGGCTTCGATGCTCTGAATAATACGCTTCTTTCAATGTTTCAGGATCAGTTAAAAAGTACCCTTGCAAAATCGGATGGGCGCCTTTCAGTTGTTCCCGCGCCCAAAGATACGGCGGATGCTCTGGAGGTAAGAGAAGACGAGCCAACCCTTCTGGCCGAATATACAACCTATACCGACCGTGGAACGATCGTCAGTTACACGACGAACTGGTACCTTCCATCCCGCGTCGATATGCGGTTTTCGGCAGAACGTCCAGCGGCCATCAACTTTCGTGACAGCATACTGCAGTCTTCTGAAAAGCATATGCCGCCCACGAGTATAAGCTCGCATCTGAGCCGGCTGTAGGGTTGTTGTTGAACGCTGACGTTTGATCGACGCTAGCAGACGAACACCGTCCATGTATCCATTGATTTGATGTAACTGTCCGCTTCATCTGCGACACCTGGTGTCAGCCCTCCAACGTTTCATCAAGCACACCTGGCTCAACCGATAGCACGTTGTTCGGGGCTATCCCGATGCAAAGCCACTCCAACGATGTCGCTTGACAGGGCACGAGTCGCTGGCTACCGTCGACTGAGAGGTCAGACCTCTGACGTCTTACCTCTAAGCAACATCCTTTAGTAACCCGCGTGCCGAAACGCCGATGAGGGTAGAGGTGCAACAAAGGGGGAGGGTGGGGTGAACCAACATTGCCTCATCTCAGGGGGGGCTGGCGGCATGGGCATGGAGACGGCCCGACTTGCCGCACGTCACGGCTACGCCGTATCGATCATCTCGCTCGAAGCGGAGCGAGACACTGCTGCGGGGTTGATCGACGACATTATATCATCGGGTGGCGAGGCTGCTTTCTGCGCCGCAGACGTGTCGCAAGAAACGGAAATCGTTTCAGCCTACCAAGCAGCAGTCGAGCGATTTGGCCCTCCGACTGGCGTTTTTCATGCTGCAGGAATTTTCACGGGCGCGCTGGTGCGTGATCTGGACTTTGCCGCCGTCAGCAAGCTGATGTCGATCAACGTCACGGGACTCATGATCTGCTGCCGCGAAGCTGCACGCCATATGTCGACCCGTTCTGGCGGCCGCGGTGGATCAATCGTCAATGTCTCGTCAATGGCCGCAACGATCGGCGGACGACCCGGGCACAGCGTTTATGCGGCTTCGAAAGGGGCCGTCGACGTATTTACTAAAGGGTTCGCAAAAGAAGTGGCGCGCGAAGGCATCCGGGTAAACACCGTCCGCCCCGGCGCTGTCGCGACTGCGATGACTAGAGGGCTCGAAGCCGATCCGGAACTCAAGAAAGCGGTCGAAGACTCCATTCCAATGGGACGGCTTGGGCAACCCGAGGAAATTGCCGAGATCGCGCTTTGGCTGATGTCTCCGTCATCGTCATTGGTCACTGGCGCTCACATTGATGCTGGTGGGGGGGGCTTCAATGTTGCGGGTTCCGTTTGAGCAAGATCGAAAGCGAGGTGCCCGATTGGCACCAACCATCTCGTTGGAAGCGGTGAGGGTAGTCAAAAGATGCTTTTAGCAACAGACGATCGTTCGCACCAAAGTTCAGCCTTTGACGACATCAGCTTCGATCTGTGCAACCGACGTAAGAACGTCATCATGATGAGTGCCGATCTCAGCCAATATGTCGACCTCTTCCGTGTTTGTAAGGAGCTTCCCGAACAGTATGTCGAAGTGGGCATGGCGGAACAAAACCTGGTCGGCGTAGCCGCCGGGTTGGCGAAGGCAGGCTTCGTGCCTGTAGCGACCACTTTCGGCAGCTATGCCTCACGTCGCTGTTTCGATCAAATGGTGATCTGCATGGGCACCAGCAGCAACACTGGCATCGTGATGGGCTTCACGCCCGGCATCGCCAGTCCGGCGCCGATTCACCATCAGGGCACCGAAGACCTCGGCATGTTGCGGGCAGTGCCCTATGCGACGGTAATCGATCCGATGGATGTTACAGATTTTGCCCAGGCGCTCGATGTCGCCTGCGACACGCCTGGTCTTGTCTACATGCGCGGGCATCGGGGAACCACACCGCGGATTCTTGATCCCAAGACGTTCAAGTTCGAATTGGGAAAAACCTACCCTTTACGCATAGGCAGTGGTGTGGGCGTCATCGCGTGTGGCCACGCATCGCAATGGGCGGTTGAGGCGTCTGACATTTTGATCGAACGTGGTGTCGATCACTCGCTGCTCCATGTGCCCACGATCAAACCCGTGAACGAGCAGGAAATCATCGACTACTGCTTCGCTCATGATCAGATCGTGACCGTCGAAAATCACCAGATATCGACGGGCCTAGGCGGGCTAGTCAGCGAGATCACCTCGAAGGTCGGCCGTGGCCCACGCATTACCCGCATTGGTGTGCCGGATAGTTGGGCGCCGGGCGGATCGATCAGACACATTCGGGCGCACTTCGGTTTGGATGCAGCAGCCCTGGCGAAGCGGATCGAGGAGGTCATGCCATGAGAAGCAACTCCGAGAAGCGCCTCAAGACCCTGGAGCTTTGGGCAGCCAAAATACGCCGTAACGTTGTCGATATCTGCATGCAACGCGGTGGTTATGCAGGGCAGGGCGTTGCTCTCGCCGATGTGGGTGCTTGTATCTACTTCGATGAAATGCGCCCAGATGGTGATGGTTGGTACTATGACCGATTCGTTAACTCGAATGGGCACGACACCATCATCAATTATGCGGCCATGGCAGAGATGGGGATCTATTCCATGGACGATCTTCGAACCATGGGAGCTGACGGCTCGCCAATCGACCAAAGTCCAATTGAGTGGGCCCGCGGCTTCGAGATAACGTCAGGTTCGCTCGGCACGGGTGTATCACAGGCGGCAGGGATCGCGCTTGGCGAGCGCAAGAACGGCGCCGACAAGCGGGTGATCTGCCTGCTCTCTGACGGCGAGCTGCACGAGGGCAGCGTCTGGGAAGCCTTCATGTTTGCCGCCCACTACGAGCTCTCGAATTTCATCATCATCATCGACAACAACGACTTGGGCGCGACAGGCAAGACATCAGACGTCATGGCCGTAGAGCCGATCCGGGAAAAGATGGAGGCCTTTGGCTTCCATGCCCGCCAGATCAACGGCAATAGCATCCCCGAGGTTCTCGATGCTTTCGAGGAGGCACGGGGAGTCAAGGACAAGCCTTACGCCATGATTGCCGACACCAAAATTTTTGCCGGCATCAAAGTTTATCAGGACGCTATTCCCTTTGCCCATTTCGTCGGAAAGGACGGTCGTTGGGACACAGGGCGCCTTCAGTGGGAGACCGGTTGGAACGAAATCCTCGCCACGATCGAAAAACTCGAAGCCGAATTGGCGGCACTTGGCTGAGACGATCCGACGGCTAGGGGCGTAGTTGAGACGATTGAACGCGCAAAAACCTAAGAGTTCATCAAGGAGGAGGAGAAAATGAAGCTCATGACACGGACCAAGGCCTTTGGGCTCGCTGGCGCAATAACGGCATTTGCAACGCCGATTGCATCAGCTCAGATGGAAATCAAGGTCGGTAGTTACGAGCCCGAATCGCATTACCTCGTCGAGTACGTCTATAAGCCCTACCTCAAGGAAATCGAGAAACGGACCAACGGAGAACTGACATTTAGGTGGTTTCACGGCGGCACACTTGTGAAAGCCCCGCAAACTGTCGACGGTCTGAAGTCAGGACTGGTCGATTTGGTAGTGACAACAGGCCTCTTCACCCAGGAAAGCTTGTTCCCGGCAACCCACGTCATGACCCTGCCGTTCCAGTTCGACAGCACGGTTGAGGCGACCCACGTTTTCCAGAAGGCGTTTCATAACATTCCTGAAATTCAAGCGGAGTTCGAAGGTTTGGTACCGCTTGGTTTCCACGTATCGGACTTTTTCAATCTGCACATTCATAAAGATGTTGCACCGGTTGAGACTCTAGAAGATCTGCAAGGTCTGGAGATTGGGGCCTTCTCGAAATCAGGCGTGACCTACAGTGAGATGCTTGGGGCGACGCCAAGAAACATAAAGCTGGAAGACCTCTATGTGTCGCTACAACGCAAGGCCATCGATGGTATCTGGTTCCCAACAGCACCCATGATCAAATGGAAGATGACCGATCACACCAGTAATCATTCACTTGTGGGCGGACCGTTCGTCATGATTCCCATGACGATGTCGCAGCAGGCCTGGGACAAGCTCACGCCAGAGCAACAAGAAATTTTCCGTTCCATGGAAAACGAACTCACCAACTTCACGGGTGCCATTGTTGACAATCGCAGAGCCTCTTCCGTCCGCAAAATGGAAGGTCGTGGTGACAACATCATCACCCTCCCACCAGAAGAAAAGGCGAAATGGGTCGAGGCTGCACGCCCTGCTTACGACGAGTGGATGAAGACCATGGAAAGCAAGGGTATTGATGGTGAGGCGATCCTCGCAAAGATTCAGGAGTATACCGCTGAGTTTAAGGGCATGGAGTACACTTCCGCCGAATGGTGGGGCGACAGTTGGCAAGAGTAGAGCCGGATTGAGTGTAAGGAGTATTAAGCAACTCAACGAGGTCTGAGCAAACCGCCAATCACAGTTCTTGGGCGACGCACCTGCTCAGTTAGCTGGGGTTGGCGGTTGGCACCAAAGGGAACCATCGGGTCAGGGCGCCTTGGCAGCGTTCGTCGAAGAAGGCCATCATTGAGATGAGGCGACAGGGAACCTGCTCCGGGAGGAAGGTTTGATGGCAAATCATGACTCGCGTGCAGACAATCCATTAGACATCGCTCATCTCGAGTCCAGCGGGGGACCTGCTGAACCAGAATTCGGGCAAGACGTGTTCGGCGTCGTTGCTCGGGCCGCGCATGCGATTCTTGACCCCATCTGCCGATATCTTTGCTACGCAGCCGCGATTATGACGTTGTTGATGTCGATCGCCATGGTCGTGGATTTGATCAGCCGCTTGGTCTTCCGGAGCCCTCTTTCTGGAATGATCGAGCTCCAGACCTTCATGCTAGTTTTCATGGCATTTTTCAGCATCGCCTACACGATGCTCAAGAACCAACACGTCTCTGTCGATCTCATAACACTGTCGCTTTCTGCGCATGTAAACAGCATCTTGCAGAGCATCTTCAGCATTTGGGGGGCCTATATTTTCGGCGCAATGAGCTTGCTTAGCGCATCACGCGCATGGGAAGCGTTCGAGCGCGAGGAAGTTTCAGATATAATTCGAATGCCTTATTGGCTTCTTTACACGGTCGTTTCGGTGGGGACCTTGCTTCTAGCGCTGACATTGGTCGCCTTATTGTTTTCACACTTATCCGGTCTTTATCAGCACTATAAGGAGCGTGGGAACTTCTGGACCATGTTCGGGGTGATCGTGCTGGCTGCGATTGTCGGCATCTTCTCCGCCAACATTCTGAAGCTGATTGCGCCGGATCTGAGCTCATCTGTTATCGGCATCATCTACACGATTTTCTTGATGGTCATTCTCCTGCTGGGGTTTCCGGTAGGATTTTCAATGGCCTTCGCCGGCCTGACAGGATTGGTTTATCTAATCGGCAGCGAAGTCTCGTACAATGTCGCGAAGATCAACACCTATGATGCCGTTGCAGTCTATTTCTTCGTCGTGATCCCCTTCTTTTTGTTGATGGGTTTCTTGATCCTGCACGCTGGGATCGGCGCGAAGCTCTACAACGCCGGCATTAAAGTGTTTGGGCGCCTGCCCGGCGGGCTTGCTGTTGGTACCGTGGCCGGCTGTGGTGGCTTTGCAGCTATCTGCGGTGATAGCGTCGCTTCGGCAGCGACGATGGGATCCGTTTCCATACCGGAAATGAAGAGATACAACTATGACGATTCACTGGCCACCGGTTCGGTCGCGGCAGGTGGGACCCTTGGAATCCTGATCCCTCCCAGTATCGGATTCGTCGTGTACGGCATCATAACCGAACAATCGATCGGTAAGATGTTCATGGCCGGCATCATTCCAGGGATTATCTTGACGCTCGGTTTTGCACTCGCGGTCTATGTTCAGTGCCTCATCAATCCCAAGCTTGGCCCAAAATCCGAAAAGTTCACCCTCCATGAAATTGCGTGGTCGATACTGAGCATCTGGCCTGTCGGCGCCTTATTCGCTGCCGTTATTGGCGGCATTTATTCCGGTGTTTTGACCCCCACGGAAGCGGGCGGTGTTGGGGCAAGCGGTGCGCTTCTGATTGCTTTGTTTGCCAAGGGTTTCAATCGTCAAAAGCTGTTCGACGCACTTCTTGAAGCCACGACGACCAGCGCCATGATCTTCACGATCCTGATCGGGGTCGGATTGCTCGGATACTTCGTCACCCTAACGGACATTCCGCTCGCGTTTGCCAACTTCCTCAACAGCTTGGATGTATCACGCTACATCATCTACGTGCTTATCCTGCTGCTCTATCTGGTCTTAGGAATGGTCATGAACATCATCCCCATGATGATGCTGACATTGCCCATTCTATTCCCAACGGTCGTCGGCCTTGGATTTGATCCGATTTGGTTCGGCGTCATCATGGTCATCATGATGGAGATGGGGCAGATCACCCCGCCTATCGGTATCAATGTTTTCGTCATCCATGGCGTTGCGAAAAAATACAATATCTCCATGGCCACGATTTATCGGGGAATCATCCCTTTTGTTGTCGTGGAAATCATCGTGATCATTCTCCTGACGATATTCCCAGACATCGTTTTATGGCTGCCCAATTCCATGGATATTTTAGCACCGCTCGAATGATTCCGTGCACCAGGTCCTAAGGCGTAACCATCGGATGCGCGGGATTACGGAATGTCATTGGATCGTTTTGAACGTGAAACATATCGACGCTGGACGTAAGTCGGTCTCAAAAATGATCGTGCGGAGATGAGCGAGAAACAAAGGCGGGAGCTCCAAAATCAGGTATGGCCCGGAGCGGACGAAGTGCCTTGGCACCATGTGACAAAGCAAGGTGCTGCATAGCTTGATTGACGTCGACTTGAGTATCTAACAGGTCACTGGTTTGTTCACACCACCACGCACATACTGCTTGCTACCGTCGAAATTCGGCTGGTGATCCCAAACATAGCCTTCGCTACCTTTTAGGCTGGCATGAAGAAAGCAACGAGTTTTCTTGTTCTCGAGAACCTTCGCAACTAACTCATCGAGGTCGAGGTCGCGTACCAACGCAGCTTGGAGTTCGGCGACAAGGTCCCGATGATCAGGATGGTCAACGAGATTTGTTGTTTCGTCGGGATCGTCATCCAAATTGACCAACACTCCGCCCCAGCCATGGACGTACGCATACTTGAAATCGCCGCGTTTGATAGCAAACCAAGGGGCCTCCACTCCAGGGCCAAAATACTCCATCAGAGCCGTGTCTCGCCATCCGGCAGCGCTGCCCGTCAGCAGCCCGACAAAACTCGCACTATCGTTGCTGCCCCACCGATCTGACGCAGCCTTGGCACCGCCGATCTCGGCCAGCGTCGGGCAAAGATCGGCGAGGGTCACAGTCTTCCGAACGCGGGCTGGAGAAAAGCGGGAAGGAGCGTGGAATACGAGCGGTATCTTGACCGAGTGCTCGTGGAACGTTCGCTTGAACCACATGCCTCGTTCGCCCATCATGTCTCCGTGGTCGCTCGTGAAAATGATCAGCGTGTTCTCGTAGAGGCCCAACAGCTTTAGCTCATCAACAATGTCACCGATGAAATCGTCGAGATGGGAGATCATTGCATAGTACGCGCGCCGAGACTCAGCAACGCGCTCTTCGGTCGGTGGAAACTCATTAATGCCGTGATGCACTGAAAGCCAGTCGGTGATGGGGTTAGGGACCGGTTCCTTAGCGAGGCGTGGCGGTGTGATATCGACCTTACTGTAAAGGTCGAGGTATTTCGGCACCGATTGATAGGAGTCATGTGGCTGTGTGTAGGAGACGTGCAGAAAGAACGGACTGTCCGGTTGGTCCAACGCCTCATAACGTAAAAACTCGATCGTTCGGAATTGAACTTCGGAGTCGTACAGGATCTGATTGTTCGTTCGACACGGGCCTGACACACTGAGCTTCTTGACCGAGGTACCCGGACGATGATCGACCGCAGGTTCCCAGTCGATCGACCAGTCAAAGTTTGATGGATACATGTCCGTCGTCAGTCGTCGGTCGAAACCGTGTAACTGATCAGCACCCACAAAATGACACTTTCCGGAACAGACGGTGCGGTAACCAGCTGACCTCAAGAAGTGCATCATGGTCGGAATGTCGGACTTCAGCTCTGATCCATTGCCCCAAACATGATGGTTTGTCGGCAGACGTCCTGTAAACTTCGAAGCTCGGGATGGGCAGCACAATGGCGAATTACAATAGGCATTCTCGAAAACGACACCATCCTTCGCGAGGGCATTTAGGTTCGGCGTGATCGCTTGGCCACTCGGGTTGCAAAATGCCAGCGGAAAGGCCGCCATTTGATCGGCTTCGATTAAAAGGATGTTTGGCTTAGTTTTCACAAGGGATCTCCCTATTCTAACGGAGAGCGTTGGGTGCTTCGGCCTCTTTTATGTTCGCATTGGCAACGTCGACCCGGCAACCTAAAGCGTGCTTCCGTCCTGACGGCGATTTGCTGCCGATAGGAGCAACGACAGCAAGTCGGTCGTGATAGGCTCAGAATCTAGAGCGCCCGTTTTGAATGACGCGAATCGGGCCAAAGGCCAGGCGTATCCTTCGCGACAAGAAATCTTATCGTGTTAAGCGTTGGTATCCCAAACTACGCGAACGCCTTGACATGCCGTCTTGCGATCAGGCGAGCTCCGGTGTCGTGCGGGAACTCGAAATCGGACCCAGCTCCAATTGTTGATTGCTCGATTGCTAGAGGGCAGATTTGCCGTGCGCTCGAAGTTGCGGAGAAAGACAGTGCATGCAGAGAGTGCTCTCGACGCAATAGGCAATACGCCGTTGTTCAGACTGAAAGCGTTCGAGCTAGGAGGTGGAGCCGAAATCTGGACGAAACGTGAGGGCGGCAACCCGACCAGATCTTACAGGGGCAGGATGGCGGTTTCAGTTCTTCGGAGCGCTTTAGAAGAAGAGAGTTTATAGAGGGCGAGTACCTTGGCAGAGTGATCGAGATCAATAGCCGTCGAAAATAATCGATCGGCGTCAGGAATTGAGGATATGTCAACGTGACTAGGCAACTGTGTTTCGTGACTCTCGGTCCCGCCGGCACAAACCACGATCTCGTAACTCGACGCTATCTGCAGTTTCACGGATTGCAGGCGAAGGTCAGCTTACTGGATGACTTCTTCGTCGGGCTCAAAATGATGCATGACGGTAGCGCGGATCACATGGTCCAGGTCGCCGTGCATCCGGACTGCGCCGATGTGGTCGCAAAGGCGCATTTCGAACATGGCATCCACATCATCGATACCTTCATCTCACCAAGCAAGGACCTGGCGATCCTGACCAGGAGCGACGTCGTCAGTCCACGCACTTTGGCCCTACAACCTGCCACCCGTGGCTATGCTGACATCAGCGCCTGGCCGGAAAAAATCGAGATCAGCTCGATCATGCGCATCGCGGAAGGTCTCTTGGAAGGCCGCTATGATAGTGGTCTTACGACTCTCGAACTAGCCGACGCTCATCCCGGCCTCTTTCGCATAGACGCCACAATCGGGACGGTTGACGATCCCTGGCTCGTTTATGGAAGAGAACGTGTTGCAAGAGGCGAGATCGTAGCATGGCGTGACAGCCCAGGCGCTCAGCAAGTTCGAAGGAAAAGCTGAGCACCGATCTCGACGTCATCTCAGGCTTCTTCGCGTAGTGAATGAGTAAATACCGAACTCATTATTCCAAAGAGGCGGCAATGGATTGGGGATGCTCGATCAGTTCTGTTCCGAGAAAATTCCTGCGTTTGGCGAGCTAATGTAATCCCTGCTCCTGTATCCAGGGGAATTCCGCCAGTCAGCTGTATCCTCGGACTGCATTGGCAGTGCTCGAGGGGCGTCAACGCTCTAGTAACCTCTGATACGATCGACTAACGCCCTAAGTGGCTTACCCGTCTGAAATTTTCTTAAGTTGTCGACAAAGAGCGCGCTGACCAGCTCGTTGCGGTCAGGATGCAAACCGCCGATATGAGGAAGGATCGTGATTCCAGGAACGGTCCAGAGCGGATCATCGACTGGCAGTGGCTCCGTCCGAAAGACATCCAGGACGGCCCCTTTGATGACGCCAGCCTTCACCGCATCGATGAGGTCACGGTCAACCACCAGCTCGCCCCGGGCGAAATTCAAAAGCCAGGCACTATGCTTCATCTGGCGCAACCGCTCGGCGTT
Source organism: Geminicoccaceae bacterium (assembly GCA_028285265.1). Lineage (GTDB taxonomy): Bacteria > Pseudomonadota > Alphaproteobacteria > Geminicoccales > Geminicoccaceae > JANQPX01. The sequence continues at coordinate 41,178 of JANQPX010000078.1, read as the reverse complement.
CATCATATCGATGGTCGCATCGGTCACGGGCGCGAGCAGCACCACGAAATCCGCCTTTGATAACATTTGCTCCAGATCATCAGGCCCATAAACCTGATCAACGCCCGCTACAGGTCCCGGCGTCGCCTTGGTGCCGATCACGCGCATTCCAAGCCCGGCCGCTTTCGTCGCGACTGACGCTCCAACAGCGCCTAGCCCTACTAGGCCCAACACTTTGCCAGCCAGCGGCTCCGAAATCATTCGCTGCCACCGACGCTCCACCTGATTGGCGGCGATCGCGTTAAATTGGCGGGTCAGGTTGAAGAGAACACCGAGTATATTCTCCGGCATTTGGACCTCATGCACCCCACGCGCGCAGGTCAGCTGCACATTTGCCAGAAGATCATCGCGTCGAAGCCAACTATCCGTTGCGACAGTCAGGGCCTGAATCCAGCGAAGGCCAGGCATCTGGGCTAACACGCCCGCCGGCGCCCGCCAGGCCAACAAGACCTCAGTGGTGGCCAACACGCTGGCATCGGGTGTTTCACCTTCGGCACAAGCAGTGAACTCAACGGTATCATCCAGCCCGGCCTCGACGATCGCGTCTCGGTAGATATCGGCATCGTTCAGCCATGCCAGAATTGTCGTAGTGGTCACGTGACGATCCTCAGGTCGACATTGATATGACGACAATGACGGTCTGGGCATGGATCGACAATGTCTCTAACTGGCTTTGGCTCAGAGCTCTGAGCCAACCTTGCAACAGAGATCGCCGCCAGCGATCTCTGCTTTGCCGGTCATCGAAGCAATGCTATTTTGCGCGTCATTGCGTGGAGGTCATTTCGATGCCTAAAAGCAACATCACTATTTTGGTCGGCACGACCAAAGGGGTCTTTTTGGTTGCCGGCGAACACGACCGGACCGGCTGGACCGTTCGTGGTCCATTTTGTGACGGCTGGCCGATCAACCATGTCATCGGTGATCCGGCCACGGGGATGATTTGGGCCGGCGGCGGTGGTGACTGGAACGGTGCCGGCATCTGGCGCTCGTCCGACGGCGGCGACAACTGGGATGTTGTCAGACTGACCAAGGGGCAAATGGACGAGTGGGCCGCCAATGATCCCGATTTTGCGGAGATGATCAGCTGGAGCGACGCGCCGCTTCCTTTTGGCGAAACATTCTCGCAAATCTGGAGCCTTTGCTCGGCCCATGGAGCTCTCTATGCCGGCACCAAGCCGGCTGGCCTGATCAGGAGCCGCGATGGCGGTGCGAGCTGGGAGCAGGTTCCAAGCCTAAGCAACCATCCGTCTGCCGAAAGCTGGAACCCCGGCGGTGCTGGCTTGGTGCTGCACACGATTGTGCCACACCCGTCTGATCCGGCAAAACTCTGGATTGGCATCTCGGCCGCAGGTGTCTTCGCCACCGAGGATGGTGGACTGACGTGGGAGCGTCGCAATCGTTTGTCCAATGCCGAAACTTGCGAAGAACACAGCCATCCAGCGGCGCCGCGTGACGGAGAAACCGGCCATTGCGTGCATAATATGATGCGTGCTTCCGGTGAGCTGGACCTCCTCTATCAACAAAACCATCACGGCGTTTGGCGCTCCAACAATGGCGGCCGAAGCTGGGACGACATTACAGGTGGTCTTCCATCGACCTTCGGGTTTCCAATCCGCGTCCACCCGCATGATTCCCGAACGATCTGGACAATACCGTTGAATGGAGACAGCCAAGGACGCTTTCCACCGGCTGCTGCAGCGGCGGTCTGGCGTTCGCGCAATGGTGGGGAAAGCTGGGAGGATCTGCGCGAGGGGTTACCTCAGGAAGGCTGCTTTTTCACCGTGTTGCGCCAAGCGATGGCAGGTGACGATCGTAATCCCGCAGGTCTCTATTTCGGCACGAACAGCGGGTCTGTGTTCGCGAGTATCGATGAGGGCGATAGCTGGCAAGAAATCATACGCCACCTCCCGACGATTCTTTCCATCGAAGTTCTTGATCGCGTCTGAACGACGCGGACCGACTTCATTCACAACCGTGAATGATGGTTCAAGATCACAATTGTCGCTCTAGCGACAAGGCTCGCTGGATGACGCCATACCGCAAGAAACCGATTGGCGTCTGGGCTCGTGAGCAGTTGCTCGTCTCAAGGGGTTCTATTTAGCTGTTTCGTAAAGCTCACTTTCTGCACCCAAATAACCGTCCCAGGCAAACCAATAGGCGATGTGACCGGGAACACGAGGCAGACGCTGACCATCGGGACCTTTGAGCGCATCTTCGAAGATCTGCCAAGCTCCTCCCGGGCCGAGCAGGTTTCGTGTGTCGCCCGAGAACAGAAGATCACCACGATCATAAGCGCGTACGGTTCGGGTTGCCGCATCACCGATCAGAACAACATTCGAAAAGCCAACCTGGTCGTTAATCACCGGCTCGGCGGCGAAGGCTGCAAGTGGCCAAGCCTTAGCGCCTCCCGCGACCCGAATGCCATATACATAGTCCTTCTGGAGAAGGCGGCTCTGGTCTGTGATCGTTGGGAACATGAGGTCTGGCGAGGCGAAGTAATCACGGTAGGCTACGCCGGGTTCGTAATCGCGGATATGTCCTGTCTCGAGAGACAGAACCTTGCTGTCCGGATGCTGGACTCGCCAGTCTGCCCAAGACGTGATGGTCGTCGGTCTGATCTTGAGTGCTATCCCTGAATGGGCAAGAGGGTCAGAGACAGGCTCGCCGGTGAACTGGTTCCAGAGGCTCTTCGTTTGGCGGTCAAACATCAGCTTGTTGGATCGGTACAAAAGGCCTGATGAGCCAAAAATGAAAGGTTCATCACGGCCGTCTATTTTGGTCTCGAAAAGGATGCCAGCGCCGCAAAGGGTGCAGTAGGCTAGGGCCACCGGGATTCCACCGATGACGTCATTGAACATCTCGTGCCACCCCATGATCCGTAATGGATAGGCACGGGCATCGCCATTGATCTCGATCCCGAACACAAGGTCCGTTTCACGCAAGTAATCTGCGTCGTTGACCGAAACGAAGGCTGGTTTGTCGAGGGATGGGATGGCGTCAAAAAGCACTCCGCCCCAGGTGATCTCCTCAAATCGAATTCTCAACCCATTCGGATCGATAGGTGTATCGAAGAGCGAGAGGAAGTCTCGATCGATCCCGCCCCAATACCAGAGTTTGAGATCATAATAGCTTGGATGCGGCTCGATCTCGGGGAAGGCTTCTTGATAACGCATGGCCTCACGCCACGTCGTAAGCTCTTCGCCCGTCAATGCCTGGAGTGCCCGCCGTGTGGCCACATGAGATCCACCAATGCGCATCAGAAGCACGAGAGAGGGGACCATGTCGGGCTTCCCCCGCGCGATGAGAGTATCGGCGGCAGCGTTCCGTTCAGCATCGGTGCCAATCAAGATGGTCTTGCTGAGCGCAAGAAAGTCGACCTCAGCCCGACTAGGTAGAGAGGTGAAGCTTGTAACGATAACAAGAGCTAGAGAGAGGAAGATCATGGGATTGAACAAGAGAGACCTCTCCTGGAATTCTTGCCGTCTGAAGCAAGACAACAGAATGTGCCGCTACATCCACGTTTAGCGGCAGGAGCAAGGGCGGTTAAGGGTTCCACAGAGAAAGTCAGAAGAGCCGTATCTTGCTTCTCGGTGTTGAGGGGCAGGGGACTGTTTATTGCCAAGCGGGATCTTGAACTAGCAACGCTGGGCCAATTTCTTGCGTTGGGAATGCACATCAAAAAGCGTGCTCACGCCCAAGTTCCGGCCGCCAGGCTGAGTTTACCAAGAGCCAACGCCTCATTCTTTCATGGTCAAAATTTCGGAAAGGGGCTTCTTGAATTTGGCGACCGCAGGAACCTTCGCGTCAGCGGCTGGATGCCCCACGGCAATAATCATCGTTGGTTTTTCTGATGCGGGCCGGTTCAGCATTTCGTTTAGAAACCGCATTGGGTTTGGTGTGTGCGTTAGCGTCGTCAGTCCTGCATGATGCAGTGCCGCCAATAGGAAGCCCGTGGCAATGCCGATGCTTTCAGGCACGTAATAGTTCTTGAAGCGCTCGCCGTCGTCGAATTCTCCCCAACGTTGAGCGAAAACCACAATGAGCCAAGGCGCCCTATCCAGATGAGGCTTTTCAGCATTGGTACCAAGCGGTTCCAGCGCATTGATCCACTCATCACCAGCACCGCCATCATAGAACCGGCGTTCTTCGTCTTCTGCTGCTAACCGAATGCGGTGCTTAATCTCCGTGCTGGAGATCGCAACGAAGTGCCAGGGTTGATGATTGGCGCCACTTGGCGCAGTACCTGCTGTTCGGATGCATTCCTCAATAACGTCTTTCTCGACAGGACGGTCAGAATAGTCGCGCACTGTGTGTCGACGTTTCATTTTGTTGTAGAAGGCGCGAGCCTCCGAGCGCATCTCAGCATCACTCAGATCCGAGCGATCAGGAAGATCGACGGCTTCGTAGTTGAGTTGCGCACGTGCAAACATTCAATCCGTCCTCGTTCTTTTGGTGGGCGACGTTAAACTATCCCTGGGGCAAACGAGTATGCACGGCGCGCATGATAACGTCTGAGATCTACTCCTGTCACTGCCGCGTCTGTATGTCATCAATAGGCTTTAGCACCCATCGACGAAGGACCGATTACGAGACATTTGCTGGCGAATGCACTCCGTCGCAAAAGCTAGAGCAAAGCGCTCTCTGCCGGACCGACTAAGATCTGGATTTTCGTGCCACTCGTAGCTCTTATCTGGAGGTCTGGATCCGCAAAACCGCCTCAATGAAGCATCCCCAACAACGTTCGTCACCTAACATTCACTTACTTCTTTCCTCCAGCATTAACGTCCCTGATCGAATCTTGATTGACGAGGTTCCATGGCAGTCCAACGTTACGGTACAGGCGCTTGGCTTGGTGCGGGTAGTCGGTCACATCATGTGCCGAGCGCTCACCGACCACGAGGCAGCACAGAACCGCTGAGCCTGTATTGTGGATTGTGTGCGCGTGCCCACCCTTCCGGTAGCCAATGAAATCCCCTGGACCGATTGCGTGCTCGCGATCGCCGATCACGGCCATTCCTTCGCCCTCCAGCACGTAGACCGCTTCGTCCTCGTGGTGGTGGACGTGGTATTCGGTCGTTTCATCGCCTGGCTCGATCTCAATGAGGTGGACGCCGAGTCCCTGAAGTCCAACGAGATCGCCAAGACTTTTGTTCATGCGCTTGGCGTTTGGGTTGAGGAAGTGAGTCTTCGCCAAGCCCTCCATAGCTGCGATCGTGTTCGCCTTCACAACGTAGATGTCGTCGCTCATTGGCCGTCCCTCTTGTGCCGACACTTGCATGCTAGCGACCGTAGCTCGCGGTGATCGACGCTTTGCCGAGGTTTGTGGTGTTGGCGAAGAAACCGACAAGAGCGCCCGACGCATTCTTATCGATCGGCAGGTTGTCCTGGGGCATAGCGTAGACTGTAAACACGTATCTGTGCGTCCGTCCTTCTGGCGGGCAAGCGCCACCGAACGCGTTCTGCGAGAAGTCGTTACGAGCCTGAACGGCGCCGTCCGGCAGTGGCGCCGTGTCCGTGCCCGCGCCCTCAGGCAGATTGGTGACCGACGCTGGGATATTGAATACCGACCAATGCCAAAATCCGGATCCCGTGGGAGCGTCAGGATCGTATGCAGTGACAACGAAGCTTCTTGTTCCTTCGGGCACGCCGAACCACGACAGGGATGGTGCGAGGTTGCGACCTTCACAGCCGAAGCCGGCAAAGACTTGATCATGATCCATTGCCTGTCCTTCTGCGATGTCGATTGAGGTGAGCTCCATTCCTGCAAGGGTGGATGCGGATGGAGCAAAGGCGGCAAAAAAGGTAGCAATGACAATAGTCGCTTTGATCCTGGACATGGCAGGCTCCTCTGGTTCGTACGATCGCCAGATTAGCCCGCCTTGGACACCTCACTCGCTCCCGATTCGATCATTCGCGGCCCCGATCCGATCAATCCGCAGTCGGCCGGACAGAGCGCCTTATGCGTTCATCGTCGTCCCGAATTGCTGACGGCACGATTCCGAACCGATCGCGGAAGCGGGCGGCGAAGCGCGATGGTGACGCGTAGCCGACCGAGAGAGCGACCGCATTGACCGGCCAATCGGTCGTTTGGAGCAGCCCGAGCGCGCACGTCATACGTACATCCGCCAAAAGATCGCCAAAGGCCGTTCCTTCCGCAGCGAGCCTTCGTCGAAGGGTAGCTTCGCTGACGGCAAGGGCGTGGGCCGCATCGATCGCTTTCCAGTTCGCATCAGGTTCGGCACCAATCATGGCACGGAGCCGGTCCCCGAATGAGCGTGGTCGGGTGGCCCCAAAGCCAACGCCTGCTTCAGCGAGCCACAGAACGACTTCGCGGACAGCATGGTTACGCAGTGCGTCCGGCATAAGCGGATCGTCAATCGCAACAGAGGCTCTTTCGAAGGCGGACAGCGCACGATCATCCAGCGTAACCGAAAAAGGGTCGCCGTTCGGTAGCCCATCGCGCTTCATGCTTTCGATAAGCTCTGGATCGGGGAGAAGCGCGCTGGCCATATATTTGCCTTGGAATGGCGGACGGTTTTCGATGGTGAGTGGCAATCGTGCCGGCAACACGCCGAGCGCGGCCGTTCCGATGGATGTGATCCGTTCGCCGTACCGAACGATCTTCTGACCTGCTTGCACCTGCACGATCGTCGGTCGGTCGGCAATTAACGACCGGAACAGGGCCTGCCGGGACTGTCGGACAAGAAAGAGCGTTGAAGGGGACGCGGACATAGACCGAACTATGGCACAATCCAGCGCCCGGGCGAACGGTTTGTAAAACTGTGCCGATCCTCTACCGCGCGGCTGAATGCCTCTCAAAGAGAATCGACGTCGCGATTTGATGTGAAAGTACGTTTGAGGCGGCTCATGCCCCTAACGCCAGGTCTATTTGGGCAACCTAATGCGAACACTTGTCGTGAAGGGCACCTAGAGAGCCGACTTTAGACCGCGGGAGCGCTTGGCTCTTGAAGCAGGGTCGGGCCAGCAAATCGTAGAATATCCCTACTGATCAATAGCTTCCAAGCACATGTTTGGAAGACGTTCCTTGGCCAAAATGCGCCAGGCAGGTTCGCTGCCTTCTCACTTTAGTCGTGATCGAAGCTTGGAGCGATAGGGCCGACTGACGGGGAGTTCGACGCCATTATCGAGCTGGCAGATAACCTTCTCTCCCTCACGACGCAACGCCTGAACATGATGGGTAGCGACCCAGTGCGATCGATGGATGCGCATGCCGCTAGCATCGTCGAGTTGATCGATCGCCCGTCCGAAGGCATGGAGAATCAGGGCGTTCCCTTCAGTGGTATACACCCTGAGATAATGCAACTCCGAACTCATCGCGATCAGATCTCGTCCAAGCTTTTGGGGAATGAGAGACCAGAAATGCTCCCGTTCCGTCACCTCGTGTGTAGCGTGTAACAACAATGATCCGCTTTCAATTCGAAGCAAGCGGGTCGCGTTGAAGCCTGTCCAGATCAAAAGAAACGGCAAGATGATATCGCTGAACTCGCCGACAAGATCAGCGAGAAGGGGCTTTCCGAGGAGGTCGTCCTCATCATCGATGGTGGGAAAGACCCAATCCAGGCCGTAGGCGGCAGGTGTAAACACCAAGGCGCCGAGAAGGCCGGCCAAAACGACGATCAGCCAGGGTGATGCCCGATCCAGCCACACCATCCGTTGAAGGATCGCTTGGGCAGCAGCGAGGATGGCAACCGCCAAGAAGACATGGGTCAACCAATAGACAAGACCCATGAGGGATGACAAGCCGTCGGAAGCAGATGGTGCAAGGGCGGTCAGCGCGATGGACGCTGCCAGTCCTGCCCAAAGAAGAAACCCCGGCCAGGACGATCTGGGGTCGAACCAATTCGGAATACGATAAGCCATCAAGGCGACCAATTCCCCTTCGGCGTCGGGCAGTTCTGAAGCCTGGTCATTTCATGCATGAATCATGTCCATTCGTGCAAGAGCAGACATACAGCGCGACCGACGTGGTGGAGGCCTTAAGGATCCGGCCGATATGACGGCTTCGACGACCCAAAACCTCCAAGGAGCCAACATGTTGTTTAGAAATCCCGTGTCGATCCTCGCTAGACGAACCGCCCAAGTCATAACGCCGATCGCATTCTTCCTTTCCACCGGTGTTGACGCTCGAGCAGGCGGTCTTGTCGATCGCCTTTATGTGGAGCTGCAAGCCGGAGCTGGATGGCTCTATGGCCATGACGTTGTGATCGATGACGAGGGAACCGAACTCGAAAGCGATGTCGATTTCGATCTTGGTGTCATCGGAGGTGGCGCCGTCGGCATCGACATCAACGACAATTGGCGCGCCGAGCTCGAATATATGTATCGAAGGAACGACGCTGATGATTTTGGCGGCAGCCAGATCGATGCCGACAGCGGTGACTTTGCCTCCGTTGCCATCATGGCGAATGCTGAATACCGGTTTGGCACGCCGGATCAGGCACTTCGGCCTTACGTTGGGGCTGGTATTGGCATCATCGAGGAGATTGATTTCGATGTAGAAGGCGGGGATGATGCCGGCGAATTCAGCGATCGGGGCGACTTGGCCTTTCAACTTATGGCTGGCACCGACTATGCCCTGAGCCCATCCTGGAGCCTGGCCGCGGAGCTTCGGTACTTTGATGCGGGATCGGTCAAGCTCGATGGCGACGGAGATCGAGAGCTGAAAGCCGACTACCGTGTGACGTCTTTGCTCTTGGGCGTGCGCTACAACTTTTAGGAAGAACGCCCCGGCGCGTCTCCCTCCGGGCCGCTTTGGGGCATCTAGGTAAGTGAGCGCGAGCGCTTCTGAGAATTGTCGATAAAGCGGAGCCAAGCTGTGGCTCCGCAAGGCAATCGTCCGTGATGACGACGATCTTGCGATTCCTGAAAATGTTTCTGGCTGCGGATGTTTCGATAGCCCTGCCTGTTTGTCTTTTCCTACCACTCGCATGATAGAACGAGAAAGGTTCAGGACATGGCGCAAGTTCGATACATCGTCGACGATGTCAGTCAGGCGATCGCATTCTATACATCCCATCTTGATTTTAGGCTCGATCAGCAATTTGGCCCTGCGATGGCAATTCTTGCTAAAGGTGACCTTCAACTATGGGTGGCCGGGCCTCAGGCCTCCGCGTCACAGCCGATGCCCGATGGATCGATACCGAAGCCTGGTGGCTGGAATCGCATTGTCGTCACGGTGACCGACATCGAAAAGCTGGTAGCAAGGCTTCGTCATGCCGGCGTTTCGTTTCGCAATGACATCATCCAGGGGCCTGGAGGCCGTCAGATCCTTTGCGAGGATCCGGCTGGCAACCCAATCGAGCTGTTTGAGCCAGCCTAAGATGCTGTGGCGGTTCGCGGTGGACGGCGACCGTTGCTTTTTTTGTCAGATCTTTGCCGCACCGTCACAGCAAGAGAGATTTTGTATTTCCGTTTGATGTGCGAGTGTCGGGACGAAAAGACACTCTATCGAGACTAGAACGCTGCAACATTAACGGGGATGAGCATGTCGATATTGCATGTTTCAATAAACGCTGAGAATCCCAGAGAGGTTGCGGAGTTTCTGGCACGTCTGATGGGCGGGAGGGCCATGCCCTTTCCACCGTTTCCGGATTGTTGGATTGCGTTTGCCGAAGAGAACGATGGCTCGGCAATTGAAGTCTATCCGTTAACACACACACTTCGCACCGGTGACCACCAAGTTTCATGCGATGTCGGTGAGAGAACCGCCGGGCCTACCTTTGTCCACGCTGCCATTCAAACATCAATGTCCGAGGCAGAGATCGTGGAAGAGTCAGCATCGGCGGGCTGGATGGCACGACGATGCAATCGCGGGCCATTTCATTGCATAGAAGTTTGGCTCGAGAATCGTTTATTGGTCGAAGTGCTCGATCCAACAATGCAGGACGACTACAGGCGAGGGATGACGACAGAAAACTGGGCTAGAATGTTCGGTCTGGACTGACTTTATGCGGTTGAACTCTTGACGAGGAAGCCGGCGAGAAACTGTCTTATCAGACCTCAAAACCGGCCAACATCAAAAGCGACAATCGCTGCATTAAAACGTCTCGACCCATGGCCGCACCTCGAGTTCATTTGACCAAGCAGATCGATGCTGTTGGACAAGTGAGAGATAGCTCAGCGCAATGGCATCTGGATCAAGCATCGAATCAGGCTTGTTGGCAGGCTCTGTCCGACCTGGATTTCGGATCGCCCCGTCGATATTGATCCAAGCAACGTGGATGCCTTGTGGATGCAGCTCCCGAGCCATCGATTGGGCCAAGCCTCGTTGTGCAAACTTGCCCATAGCGAAGGGCGCAGATTGTGGAAAGCCTTTGACACCAGCCGAAGCTCCAGTGAACAGGATCGTGCCGCGCGCACCGTTTGCGTCGTCCTGCTGCAACATGCGACGCGTCGCCTCCTGACCGACGAGAAAGGCTCCATATGCCGTCACCTGAATCGCTGTTCGAACCGCCTCTTGATCCAGGTCGATCAATGGACCGCGCTGACGGGCTGAGGGGTTGTAGATGACGACACGAAGTGGTCCCTCGATCTCTGCGAAGAGCCGAGCGACTTGGGCTGGCTCAGACGCATCGCAACGATGCAATGTTGCTTGAGTGTCCTTTGCCAGTCCATCGATCTTGGCCGTGTCTCTAGCAGCAAGCGCGATACGATAGCCTTGATTGAAGAACAATCTTGCGAGCGAGGCGGACAAGCCGTCACCAACGCCAATAATTAGGGCTAACGGTTTGCTCATCTGGCTGATCATCCCTCAATGCTTGGAAGTGTTCTGAAGTTTGTGATGACGGTCGCGATGCCGAAGCTGCTGAACTTGCCCAACTCTATGCTCTCTAAAGATACTCGAAAAGGATCATGAGCACGCACCCGACTCTGCCAGCGCATGGGTGCCCTTTCAACCACATACCCGGCATGGCTCGGCCTGGTTCAGACCAGCAACAAGTTACCAAGAGCATGATCTAAAAGATATCATGAGTGACCGGCCGTTTTTTGATTTCTAGCTTGCCATGCCGAGACGACATCAGGAGAATCAAGTGACGTGTTCGACGGGACAAGTCGGAGGTCTGGCACGATCGAATCGATTCGAAGGATGCTGGGATCGAGAAAGGCGGTGTTCGTAGGCGCTTATGGGCTTGCAATCCTTGTCATTTGTCTCGCGATCCTCAGATGGACGACCAATGTTGAGCCCTATGTAATCAACGTTACTGACATTGACTATTATTCGTCAGTTGGTCTAGCGAAGGCACCGCATTTCGAAAAACTCGCCAACGCATTTTGCGATGTTGGCTTTGATGACCGAATTGACAATCTTCGAACCAGGCTCAGTCACGCACTCTTGGGTGGGCTAAGTTCCAAAATGCCGGCGCCAGCCATCACTTTTTTTGAACGGGACACCGATTTCGCCCGAGGGCGTTTTGCTTCGGATTCATGGGAGATCAAGCTCACAGACGGGCTTGTCTCGGAAGATGACCTTCCAGAATTGCTCTCTGTCCTAGCCCATGAACTTCGCCATGCGGAACAGGCGTATCTCAGGATTATTCATCTACTAGAGGCTGGCTACTCTGAAGAGCAGACAGAGTGGTCTCTTTATGTGCCCACAAATATTGTTAGACATGCCGCTAGAAAACCCAATTGGGTCGGTGATGAGGAAATGGCGTTTGGCAGGTATCTGGCCTATTTGAGATTTGATGACGCGCTGAACGAGAAATTAGCTGCCATGCACGAGATGTTGAAGAAAACGGCGGGCACAGATGAATATGCGCATCACCAGAAGAAGTTTGCCAACGAAAATCCAGTAGAAAGGGACGCGTATGCTTTTCAGCGGATGATGCTGACCACTCTAAGAGATTGTCTGCCAACGTCACAGCTGTAGATTTCCTCTGAAGAAGATCTTTTGGAATCGCGCCTTTTCAATTCAGAACGGCAAAGGGTCATATAAGCGGCCGATTTTGGACGTGCCGCTCATAAAGGCTCGATTGCGATGGTGTGTTGAGGCTCGCATTGGGCTATTCGGATTCAGCAAGCCAAGGCCTGCGACAAGATGAGTGTCGCTAGCGCTTAATCGTCGAACCAACCGGTGGCAAGAGCTCTAGCCCAATCGTCGCGGCCGTTTTGCATGGCAAGCTTCGCAGCACTCGCTGAGTCATAGGGTATTGAACGAAAGGAAACCGTTCGGTCCGCTCCTTCGCCGTCAACGACGGCATAGGACGCGTTCGGTGTGCCGGTCTGCATGCGATGATAGACGGGAGTTTCATCATCGTAGCCAGGACACCCGACACTCCCTGGATTCACAACAGTGCGACCATCTTGAAGGCGAACAACACGTGGGATGTGGGTGTGACCGCAGAGAATAAGACGGGCACCGATACCTTCCGCCTCCCGTTCAGCTTCTTCTAAGCTAGCTGATCGCACGACGCCATTTTGCTCAACCCGCTCAAGCCAGTAGGTTACATCGCTGGTTGGCGTTCCGTGACAAAGAAAGACATCACCAAAGGCTGTCGTCGTCGGCGGCAGCGAGGCAAGCCAATCGAGTTGTTTTTTCTCGAGCTGCTCAAAGGCGCATTTGTCAGAAGGACCCATGTCAGAAGGATCTTGTCCAATCAACCATCGATCATGGTTACCTTGGATCGACACGAAGTTTTGCTTCATCAACAACGTTGCAGTTCCTGCAGCGTCAAGTGGACCACTAAAGTGATCGCCTAAATTGACCGCCAGGGAAATGCCGAGCGTGCTCATGTCGGCTAGGACAGCTTCCAAAGCCAATGAATTGCCATGGATATCGGCAAGAACAGCAAATCTCATGGCGCCATAGTTATGGAAATCCGCGCGCCGATCAATGGCGGTAGTGGATCAATGCGCCGGGCTGACTGGGAAAAGCCGCGTACTAAGTCATGCTCAAGGTGCGAACTGGGGCAGGGGCGTCCAGCGTCATCGTTAGCCCGTAAATCCTTCTCTCGGAAGATCACGTCAAAAAAGACCATCGCTTATTTCGGCTGCAGGATGGACATGCGACCTGTGGCACCTAACCTCAATATGAAGCGAACAAGAAAATTGTAGGGAGGCCATGGCCAGTCTTTCGGCGGACGCGGTGGCATTGAAGGCTCGACGGCGCGACATTCCTTGGGCTGAGCGTTACGTCAATATCCTGGGTCCCTTGGTCATGATCCTGGCGCTCTGTATCGTCATGGCGTTTGCGGATCCGCGTTTCTTCCGTTTGCAGAATATCATGATCATCCTTCAGGACGCGTCCATTTTCATGGTGCTGGCCATGGGTATGACGCTGGTGATCACCGGCCGTGGGATCGATCTTTCAATCGGCTCGATCGCGACTCTCTCTGCCGTAATCATGGCCATGCTGATCAAAGATACAGGGCTCAATGTTTTCATAGGCATGGCGGTGGCCATTCTGGTCGGTGTCGCCTGCGGTCTCGTAAATGGCTTTGTCATCACCAAACTGCGGGTGCCTGACCTGATCGCGACGTTGTCGACCGATCTTGTCTTCCGCGGACTCGCCCTCGTCCTTGCCGCCGGCGTTGTGCTCGCGCGTTTCCCTGACCCTCTGACGTGGATCGGTCGGGGCCGGATCTTCGATCTCGTCCCTGTGGCGGCCATTATTGGGATCATTGCGATCGCTACTGGCTACATCCTTTATCGGCACACAACTCTCGGCCGCTACGCTGTGGCGATTGGGGGGAATACCGAAGCTGCTGTTTTGACAGGCATCGATGTGCACCGGCACAAGATCTACCAGTACATGCTGCTGGGTGGCCTTGCTGGGCTTGCAGGCATCCTGCTCACCGGTCGTCTCAATGCCATTCAGGCGACCGCCGGCATGGGGCTGACCTTACACACCATCGCAGCCGTCGTGGTTGGGGGAACGTCGCTGTTCGGCGGCCGTGGCTCGATGGCGGGCACACTGGTGGGCGTCTTGCTTCTGTCGATGGTGGTCAATGCTCTGGTCATGCTCCGGCTGGACTTTTTCTGGCAGCAAGTCGCCGCAGGGGTGATCATCATTGCATCCGTCGCCTTCTATGCGGCTTTGCAGGACCAGAGCAAAGGAGGCCTTTCAGGTTTGTTCAGACGTTCCCAACGCGGGGGCACCTAGACGCCATTTCATCAGCGAGGCGCGAAACAGCGTCATGACAGGGAGAGTTGATCATGCGACCGAACATTCTTTTCGCTTCCACTGCTGGTTTGGCTCTTAGCCTTGGCTTCACAGCTTCTGTTGATGCTCGAGATATCAAAGCCCTAGCCGACCTTGAGGGCTCCGGTGAGGATGGCTACTGGGAGTATTACGAAGTCACGGATGAGGCAAAGCTAGAGGCGTTCCAAGCCATTGTCGGCGAACCTGGAGCGTTGATGGTTGATCCCCCGAGCGACCCGATCAAAATTGCCTTCATTTATCCCAGCCAAGACGTGTCGGATTTTTGGCTGCGTAACTATCAGGCGATGATGAAACGCCTCGAGGAGATGGGCATCCCCGCCGCAGACACGCAGTATGCGTCTAATGTCGGCGACCACGTGATGCAGGCGACCTATACGGATCAGGTCGAGCAGGAAGATTTTGATTACGTTGTCTTTGGCCCGACCGAACTGCAGGTACAGCAGGACAACATAAAGCGGCTCATCGACAAACCGGACACGGAGGTCATCGTCTGGAATTTCACGGTGGTGCCGCAGGCCTGGGGGAGCACCCAGCCGCTAGCCTATCTGAGTTTCTCGCACCTCGCTGGCGCTCTCCAGATGTGTGACTACGTGCTTCAGGAACTCGGTCAAGAGGGCACAATGGCGCTCGTGCGTGGCATTCCTGGCTCGATCGATGATCAACGCTCGGGCGGGTTTAAGGAATGCGTCACCAGCCAGAGCAACTGGGAGGTTGCATACGAGCACTACGGCGACTTCGAGCGCGAGCGCGGTTATAGCGGTACGCAGCAAATCCTGCAGGCGTATCCGGAAGTGGAGCTTATTCACAACGCCAACACGGCCATGGCGATGGGCTCAATCTCTGCCGTCCAGGAGGCTGGCAGTGATGTCAAGGTAACCGCCTGGGGCGGTACTGGTGACGAGCTTGAGGCGCTGCGCCACGGTGAGCTTTGGGCGACACCGATGCGCATGAGTGATGATGTCGGTGTAGCCACGGCAGAGGTGGTACGCGCGCATCTCGAGGGGCGTGTTGATGATATTCCGCTCGTGAGTCTCGGCAGGATCACCATTGTGAGCGGCGAGACGGGGGCAGAGGAAGTCGATGCGATGGAGCAGGAAGCCTTCCGATATACTGGCGTTGGCACCCTCGAACGCTGATCGGACAAGGGCAAGATCGATGAACCAGCCGCCAAGTTCCACGGAATCTGACACGCCGTTGCTCGAAATGCGCTCGATCGCCAAGCATTTCGGCGGTGTCATGGCAGTCGCCGGTGTCAGCCTCCGTCTCGACCCGGGCGAAGTGCTCGGGATCGTCGGTGACAATGGCGCCGGCAAGTCCACACTGATCAAGGTGCTTACCGGTGTCTATGAGCCAGACGAGGGTGACATCCGTGTGGAAGGGCGGCTGGTCTCGATCGGGAATAAGAGGCAGTCACGTCAGCTCGGTATTGAAGCGGTTTATCAAAATCTAGGCTTGGTCGACGCGCTTGACGCGGCTGGCAACGTCTTTCTGGGCCATGAACTTAAGCACCGTGTTCTCGGCCTGACCTTCCTCGACAATGACCGAATGGCCGAGGAAGCAGCACGGGTACTCAAGGAAAAAGTCGGCATCGAGCTAGAGGACATCCACGCGCCCACCCATCACCTCTCTGGCGGTCAGCGTCAAGCTGTTGCTATCGCACGTGCCATCTATGCGACTGACCTCAAGATTCTTGTCATGGATGAGCCGACGGCGGCGCTCGGGCCGGAGGAGACCCGGCACACCCTTGCCCTCATGCAAAACCTGAAGGAGCAGGGAATAGCCTTAATCGTGATCAGCCATAATCTGGATCACGTGTTTAGGGTCGCTGACCGGGTCATGGTGATGCGTGCTGGCCGCGCGGTCGCGACTCTGAGTTGTCAAACCTCGACGAAGCAAGAAGTTCTCGCACACATCGTCGATGCAGCGGACATCGAGGCGGCCTAACGATATCCCTTCGAGTTGACGGACTTTAGATGTATAGTCGAAGAAGCGGCGACGCTGGCTCAAAGCCGCAAGCCCCTTCTAAGTCGCTTTGGGTATCGACGCGGATCAAGCCGCCGTCGATACGCACGCTATCTCGGCAGCAGTGATACGTGTAAACGCCGGTGGAGATTCTCATGGTGCAGACCATCTACTTAGCTGGCCCTGATGTCTTTCTCGCGAATGCGTCTGAGATCACAGAACGCAAACGCGAAATCTGCCGGGAATTCGGTTTTGAGGGCTTGTTTCCCTCCGACAAAGAGGCATCGGTCAAAATCGACGCTCGAAAGATCTTCGAGGCTAATTGTGCGCTCATGCGGCGCGCCGATATTGGCGTTTTCAATCTCACGCCATTCAGGGGGCCAAGTGCTGACTGCGGCACAGTCTTCGAACTGGGCTTCATGTTTTCACTGGGAAAGCCAGTGCATGGGTATTCTAGCGATGACACCTGTTACTCAAGGCGTGTCGAAGCCTCAGACGGCCCCGTAACGATAAGAGACGGACATTCATATGACCGAAATGGCTATGAGATCGAGGATTTCGCGCTTACGGATAATCTCATGCTCGGCAACGCTATCTCCAAAGAGGGCGGCATCTTGACCACCTTCAAAGAAACGGCGGGCGAACCGCTTGCTGCATTGTCTGCGTTCAGACTTTGTATTGAAAGCCTTCCAAGAGGCTTGATGGGGTAGGCGGTGTTATGTCGTTTTTATTGTTCGACAGTCATTTCCCAATAGCCCCGGGATAATTCGGTCTGAGTCAGAGCTCATTCCTCAAACTGCGCTCAAAGGTCAGGTTCTGTATCACGCGCAATGAGTAAATGAGCTGTCATTGGGTCTCAAGACGATATTTCAGAAACCTTGATCCTTGATGATCCGACTCACCTACGAATGTCGCTCCGAGCCGATTGAGTGCACCAAGATGTTTGCGTGTAGGCGGCAGCAGGAATGTGACGAAAGGAATGCGCGGATCGGCGAATGCAAATGCTATCGCCTTCTTTGATATGCGAATGCCGAGTCCGAATGAGTCCGGCTTGAGGACCAAGCCATAATCCCATTCGTCTCCTTCCTTTTGGAAACCACCCCACCCGACATACTTGTTGTTCGCCAGGATGGCCCAATGCCCTAGACCATCGCGGCGCCAGCTCTCTTCCTTGGTCTCGACAAATTTGGCGACGGCGTCTTCGTCCCACTCAAACGTCAAAAGCGGCATGTGTTCGGCAACACGTGGATCGGACATATGAGCGATGATTTCGTTCGGCTGGATCTTGTACAACCTGGAGAAAGTGATGTCGGCGTTCACTTGATTTCCCGTCGCGGTCAGGCTGGCAAAATCCAGCATGTCGTCAAACTCGCATTCCCTGGAGAATCGCACGTCTTCGACCGGCAGAAAACAAATCATTTTTTCCGGGATGGCTGCCCGAGTCGCTAGGATCGACTCGTGCCACGTCGAGTCTTCGGTGATCCCTACCTCACTGAATGATTCGCCATCGTGACTACCCAAGTTTCGTTACTCCGGCGTGCCACGCGATCCACTCTGTTCATCGGGCTGATCATCGTGACGCTTCGGAAAAAGGACTCTTCCATTGGCACTGCCAGCTGGACAGTTCTAAGCATCAACCGATTGTTGTGGAATTTTTGACGTGTCTCTATGTTGGCGACAATACGTTCCTGCGACATTCACAAAGCTGTCAAATCATCATGTTAAAATCGACGACCTTGGCGATGTGTGCACTGATCATCATGACCAGTCAGGCTCATGCCTATATCGACCCCGGGGTGGGTAGCATCTTGCTGCAAAGCTTGGTTGCGTTCATCGCCGCCGCCTCCGTGACGGTGGGTCATTTCTGGGATCGCATCAAGAGCTTCTTCAAGCCCAGTAACCGCACGTCGAAGACTGCCGAAGGGCACATCGAGTCCAGCGATTGAGGATGGAAGCGCCGGTTCAAATTCCGGGCTCCTTTCGAGATCCAGCCGGGCGAGTCTTTCAGGTGGGCGATCGGATCTTCAGAGCGATCGCCGAGTGTGCCGCCCGGGACTACGAGCAGGTGCGGGATGCTGGCCTGTTGGAGCGTCTCGCAGACGATGGCCTGTTGACGGCGGTGGCCGAAGTCGATCCGGCCATCCTGGGCGAGGCCGGACAAGATGCCTCCTATGTGATCGAGCATCCCAGGATTCCATTCATCACTTTTCCCTATGAATGGTCGTTTTCCGCCCTGAAGGCAGCGGCTCGACTGCATCTGGAGCTGCATCTTCGGCTGATCGAACATGACATGACGCTGTCAGATGCGAGCGCCTACAACATTCAATTCATCGGCCCTAAGCCGACCTTCATCGATACGCTCTCGCTTCGGCCTTACCGGGACGGCGAATATTGGCTTGGGCACCGGCAGTTCTGCGATCAGTTCCTCAATCCACTGCTGCTGCGAGCCTGTATCGGCATGCCGCACAACGCCTGGTACCGTGGCAGTCTGGAGGGCATCTCAAGCACCGAACTTGCTCGCATCCTTCCATTTCGCAGCAAGCTCTCCTGGCGGATCGCAAGCCAGGTCGTACTTCCTGCAAAGCTTCAGCGCCGAGCCGTCGAGAAGGCCGATGGTGGCTTAGCTAAAATGCCGGAGCGTGGACTTTCCAAGCCTGCGTTCAAAGCAATGCTCAGCCAGCTTCTTCGATGGATCGAGACAATGATACCCGCCGATGTCGGAAAGACGGTGTGGCAGGACTATGTACAGACCCATAGTTATAACGATCCGGAAGAACAGGCGAAGCGGGATATGGTCGAGGCCTTCGTTAAGGAGACCAAACCTGCTCTGCTCTTCGACTTCGGCTGCAATAGCGGCGCCTATAGTGCGCTAGCACTCAGTTCTGGCGCCGGCTCGGTTATTGGCTTCGATATGGATCAGGGAGCACTTGAGCGTGCCTTTGCTCGTGCCTTGGCCGATGACCTTACTTTTCTTCCGCTTTATCTGGATGCCGCCAATCCCAGCCCAGCCCAGGGCTGGCGCCAGGCTGAACGGCCCGGGCTTGCAGATCGCGGACCCGCAAATGCGCTTTTGGCTCTTGCCTTCGTCCACCATCTCGCGATTGCCCGCAATATCCCGCTCGATCAGTTGCTCGCCTGGCTGACCAGTCTGGCGCCTACCGGCGTCATCGAATTCGTGCCGAAGAACGATCCGACGGTGCAGCGCATGTTGGCACTGCGCGAGGATATCTTCTCCGACTATAACGTCTTGAATTTTGCGACATCGCTGAGCCGACATGCACGAATCGTTCAACGAACCGTGGTATCGGCAACGGGACGCGAGCTCTTTTGGTATAGCTCATGAGCGCTACTACATCTTCAGCCAGACCCGTCGAGACGCCCTTTGGCGCACGTGATTATTTGCTTGCAGCGGTGCCATTTGTGGTCGTCTTCATCATCATGCCCTGCGAGCTGTTCTTCAATCAGATCGAGGAATGGGAACTGACGCCAGGCCAGCTTGCGCTGCCACCGCTCGCAGGTCTATTGGCCATGCTCTTCACCTTCGGCCTGCTCGGCGCACTTGCAGCCTGGAAAAGTCGAGCCGCTCGCATTGGAGCGCTCTTTCTCTTTGTCGCCGGCTGGCATCTACTGTTCACCGATCTCTATTCACCGGTTCAGATCAAGCATCTGGACGGTGGCGCACTGATCAGCGATGAGCCTTTCAAATACACAGCGCTCGAGGTCGCCATCGGCTTGGTTCTCATTTGTCTGTTGGTCTTGCTTTTACGCGGAAGGGGCGAGCGGATAGCAACCATCCTCGCAGCAGGTATTGCGGTGGTCGGGATAGGCTATGGGGGCTTCTTGCTGGTGCACCTGCTCACGCCGGAGCCTGTGATTACGCGCGCGGAGACAGAGACGAAACCAGGCTCCGGCAATGTCTACCACATTGTACTCGACCGTATGCAAACCGATGCTTTTCTCGAATCCGTCGACCGCGCAAACGCTCACGAATCCTTCCGTGGCTTCGAGCTTTATCGAAACAATGTCGCAAACTATCTGGCGACAGTCGCTTCACGTGCGAGCTACCTCACCGGCACCTTTTATCATGAGGGCGATTATAAAGACTGGAGCAACCAGAGTTGGCGCCAGCAAGGCATCCAGAAACTGCTATCGGATCATGGCTATCGGGTGTGGAATTACGCACCATTTCGGCAGTGGAACGATGGCAGCGTCGATGTCTTTCGGTATTTGCGGGATATCTATTTCGAACGAACCGGCGTTTCCGCTACCGATTTTGCCGATTTCGTCACCCTCTGGCTACTGCGGCCTGTCCCCAACCCGTTGACTGAGGAGGCTTTGCCTCCGGCAAGAGAGGTAGGTGAATGGCTGCTTGCCCGCCACAATAGCGTTTCGGGCACCGAGCCAGCTCCATCAGAGCGGCCCAAACCTCTTACCTACCGAAAGGGCATCGAGGTCGTATCGAGCAAATACGCGATCGAGAAGGCTGTGGCTGATGAAGCTTTGCGCCATGATGGCGGCGAATATGTCTATATGCACGCCGTCATGCCTCACATTCCCTATGTCTTTGATCAGACCTGCACTTATCGTGATCCCTATCCGCGAGACGGTGATGAGGCCGGGCGGAGGCAAGCCTATCTCGACCAATCGGTCTGCTCTGTCCGATTGCTCGAGGATTTTCTTAACCGCTTGAGGGCGCTCAAACGCTATGACAGCGCGACGATTCTGATCCACGCCGATACCGGCGCCAAGGAGGGGTTTCTAGGGGACCCGCCAGGTTTTCAATCCACCAGCACCACCCTTGGCCTTCCCGATAACGAGCTGCTCTCTGGCATCAATGCCTTGTTGATGATCAAGCGGCCGAACCAGGATGACCCGCTCCAGGAGTCCAGTCAGCTTACCCAGCTCGCCGATCTGTTTCCGACGCTCCTGGACATTCTCAGTCTCGAAGACCTCCTCGATACCCCGATCCACAGCCGTTCGATCTATGCTGATAGGACAGAGCATCGCCAGGTTCGCTTTGGCTATGACCCCCACCCCAGCAAGCCAAGAGGCGCTAATGTCATCGAGGTTCGGATCGAGAAACCCGAAGATTTAAAAAATTCGCCGCTAACCGTTGTCGGACCAGCGCTTGAACCGGCCAACTGGCGGGATGAGATTCAGCAGGCCAAGTGACTTGATTGATCGGATAGCGACACTAACGGTGATGGTGGCTGACGGTTGAATCGTCGAACCCTGGGGTCGATAGCGTTTGAAGCCTCGTTGGAACGACAACGAGGCCTGGCAGTGAGCTTCGGGCGTTTCATGCGTGAGATGGAGAAGTTCAACAGATCGCGACCGAAATGAGTCGAGTTCAAGCCTGGAGCCCTCACTCGCAACATAGAGACGATGTCCGAAACCAGACCCTACGGTAGAAAACCGATCAAAACGGCAGGCAACGGACCACTCTTTAATGGAAGCGCTTCGGCGAAGGAATATCAGAATTCGCCATGCGACTGCTTGGAGACTACGCTGATCAGTTCTTCATGATCAGGACATGAATTCGATGAAAGTGCTTGGCATAGATTTTACAAGCAGGCCTAACCGTCGCAAACCGATCACCTGCCTACATTGCACTTTGGAAGGTGATTGCCTGCACACAGGCGATCTCGAATGCTTGACTGATTTCAATCAGTTCGAGGACATGCTTGGACGTCCCGGTTTATGGATTGCCGGGATAGACTTTCCATTTGGGCAATCCAGGCTATTCATCGAGAGTATTGGCTGGCCGGCCTATTGGGAAGGCTACGTCTTACATGCCGCTTCTCTTGGTAAAGAAGGTTTTCGAGAATCTTTGACAGCATACCGGAGAAACAGAGCCGAGGGCGATAAGGAACATCGCCGACAGACCGATATTGCAGCCGGCTCAATCAGTCCTCAAAAACTGTATGGCGTCCCAGTCGGCCTCATGTTTTTCGAAGGCACTCCGCGGCTGATCCATTCGAACGTGACCATCCCGCACATGCGTGATGGTGATCCTAGCCGCATCGTTGTTGAAGCTTATCCAGGCGTACTTGCTCGCAACATCATTGGACGCCGCAGCTATAAGAATGACACCAAGAAGAAGCAAACGGACGGACAGAACTTGGCTCGTCTCGAGATATTGACGGTGATCAGATCTGGCAAATTGTCTGATCACCTTGGCTTCTTCGTCGAGGCTGACGACCAAATCGCTGAGGATCCTACTGGCGATCATATCGACGCGCTTCTTTGCGCCATCCAGGCCGCTTGGGCTTGGCAAAATCGCGCTCATGGATTCGGCGCACCAGAATTGAGTGATCCTCTTGAAGGGTGGATTGCTCACCCTTCGACATTGCTATGCTAAGAGCGGACGAGACCGGCAAAGTGCCTAGTCCGATCATCAGCGCTTCCCGACCAGCTGCCCGCAACATGCAGCTAAGCTGTCGCCGAGACGGGAAGTCTCAAGGAATGGCAGCTTCGGGGGGCAGTTCCGCCGGAAGCGGGATGACTGAAAGATGCCGTAGATGGGCATAACCAAGTTCAAATGCCGAGGCAGGAATGGTAGACCAAGCGGGCCTTCCAAAAGACCGAACAAGTCGCTACGCAGTCCCAATGGCAACACTGCAATTCGACTGTTTGCGCCGAATAGCAGGATGTGTCGACTGCTACGGTTCATAGGAGGCAATGCATGGCACACCAAGTTGTAGATCTTGATACATGGCACAGAGCGGATCAATTCAGGTTCTTTCGAACCTACGATCGGCCACATTATGCAGTAACATCGCGTCTTGACGTGACGCGGATTGTGACCACGAGAAAAGCGCATGGCGTATCACCCTATCGCGCATGCCTCTACGCGATCGGAGCAGGTCTCCACGCTGTTCCAGAACTACTGATGCGTTTTAGAGAGGACAGTGTTGTTCTGCACGATGGGATCGAGTTGTCGATGACGGTCCCGCTATCGGACGGCAGTGGCAATTTCAATTATGCCTACGTGCCATATGACCCGGATTTTGGGACTTTTGATGCCCACTGTCGTGACCTAATTTCGGCTGCAAGTGTTAACGCTACCCTGAAGCCGAACACTGGGGAGAGAGATGATTTGGCATATTTATCCTGTCTGCCCTGGCTGGATTTCACGTCGATAAACAATGCAATGCCAGGGCCTGATGACTGTATTCCACGCGTGTCATGGGGCAAATTCGTTGAGAGTGCAGACCATACTTGGAGCATGGCAATGACGCTTGAGGTGCATCACGCGCTTGTCGATGGAATGCAGATCGGCGCCTATTTCGCATCCACACAAAAAGCGTTGGAAGAAGTTTAGTCGAAACAACATTTGGCTCGTTCAGCCTAAGATGCGACGACTCTTGCGCTGTGGACCGACGTGACCTAGATCGAAAGTCAGCTCTCCCCTAATTTCTGCCGAAACATTTTCCGCCCCTGAGTTCGGATCGGGTCAAACCCGCAAGGCTGACTTCCGAGTAGTGCCAGGAGCAGTCACTGGAGACAGTCTGCTTTGGCATTCAATGATTCCAACGTAGGAGGGCGAAGATCTGTATCTGGTCAGATGGCCACCCAATTCCCATGTCTTGTTGATCTTGGAATATGGCGCGTATTCTGATGCAGGTCGCGCCAATGGAGACTGATCGATGAGTGTCATCGCATCGACTGAAGTTGGGGAGCAGGAGGCCGTTCATCGAGGTTATCGATTCGATGTAGAGCCCTCGCCTAAGCGTGTCCGAATTGAGTTTAATGGTGTGACTATTGCTGACAGCGCACAGGCTTTAGTGATGCGCGAGACGCGTCTGGCTCCGGTCTACTACATCCCCACGGCAGATGTGCGCATGGATTTGCTTCATCGCACCGATCTGCAAACGCACTGTCCCTTCAAAGGAAATGCTTCTTACTGGAACGTGAGAGTTAGGAACCGGACGGCGGCTAATGCGGTCTGGAGTTATGAAGAGCCGTTTGAGGAAGCAGCCAGCGTCAAAGGCTACATGGCCTTCTATTGGCAAAAGATGGATGCCTGGTACGAAGATGGCGTCCACATGCACCGGCCAGAATCATCGGCAGACGCTGGTGCCAATCGTTTCGTCGATTGGATCATGCGGAAGGCTCCTCATGCGAAGACGCCAGAAGAGCTGGTCCAAGGATTTGCTGACATGCTCCTCGCAGCTGGCCAGCCCATTTGGCGGCTACGTGTGATGATCCGAACGCTCCATCCCCAGGTCTTGGCGAGCATCTACACCTGGCAGAACGATTTTGATCAGATCGAGGTGCGTCATCCGACCTACGAGGTGCTGGAGAAACGAGAGTTTCGAGACAGCCCGTTTGCGACCATTCTGCGTGGCGAAGGAGGCATTCGCCGTCGGCTCAATGGGCCCTCGCCGAAGCTGGACTTTCCGATTTTGCAGGATCTCAAAGAAAAGGGCGCGACCGACTACGTCGCGATTCCGCTCAAATTCTCGGATGGCCAGCTCAACATCATCACGCTTGTCTCACGGGCCCCTGACGGTTTCGCCACCGAACATCTCGGTGAACTGTACGAAATCCTGCCCATGCTCGCACGTGTGATGGAAGTGCACGCGATGCATCGGACTGCCGAATCGCTGCTCGACACCTATCTCGGACGCAATACCGGACGTCGGGTGCTTGAGGGGCTGATCAAGCGAGGCGATGGCGATGATGTACACGCAGTGATCTGGTTCTCGGATCTCCGTGGCTCGACCAGACTGTCAGAGACCTTACCGCGGGCAACCTATCTGGCGCTCCTGGATGACTTTTTCGACGCCATGGCTGGTGCGGTCATGGAACACGGCGGTGAAGTGTTGAAGTTCATTGGCGATGCCGTGCTCGCGATCTTCCCGATCGACGATCCAAACAGCAGGCAGCCCTTAGCCCCATCACATGCGGTCGCGGCTGTGCGAGCTGCTGAACGGCGGCTATCGAAACTCAATCAGGATCGGCAGTCAGAGGAACAGCCAGCGCTCGGCTACGGCATCTCGCTCCACCGTGGTGATCTGACCTACGGTAATATCGGTGCATCTGGTCGCCTCGATTTCACCGTGATCGGTCCGGCCGTCAATCAGGCCGCTCGAATTCAAGATATGTGCAAAGACCTTGGCGTGCCCGTTCTGCTATCCGAGAGCTTTGCAGAAAGCTTTACCGGCAAACTGCTTTCCTTCGGCAAGCATCAGCTGCGTGGCGTCGAAGCCAAACAAGAGCTGTTCACCTTGCCTCCAGATAAAGCATTCGAAACTGCAGCGGAATAGCCACGATTCATCCGGACATTGCTATTCGGATTGCTAGCATTGTCCTACAGCGAGATCAGAAGCCCATCTCCTTCGTTCTCAGATCGTCTCTTCCACGTGATACACCCTACACGCTAAAAGCAGCCAGACGCGCGCTCTGTCGACCCAGGAGGCCTTAGCAGTGATTTAGAGCATTCGCCGCTCGGCGCGGTCATCATGTGTTCTTTGTTGCTGCAGTACTCGCTCATAAACTTCCGTTATGTTTTCAGCCAATCGATGATGCTCGTCTTGGCAGTCTTCCGATTCAGCTTCCCAATCCAGCAATTTCCTTCTCCAAGTCTTCGCAATCCAGCAGCCCCTGAACCGACTCTAGCTTCTCACTCATTGAAACCTTCATTCCGAGCACCTCGCGAATTGCATCCAGACGCTTCATTTCGTGATCGGACGACATCGCTGTGATCACCCAGGGCCTGCCGTCTTCTTCCAGAGTTGTGTCGAATAGCTCCTTCACTCGGTCGAGCTCGCTCTCGAAGGCATCCATGTCGTGGACTGTGTAGACGACGGTTAAGTGCTGCATGTTGGTTTCCTCGGTACCCGACCCATTCGGCCCAGAAAACCCTACAGTGCCTTCACAGAGGCTCCGAGCGTTTTCTTATGGCAGGCCCCGGCAGCCAGAACAGCTCATTCCGGCTATGGCCCGCTGCGACCGAGTATTCAGAACAGTCAGTTCGGCCCAAAGATAGGATATGATGAGATCGCTTAAGACGACAGTGCGCGTCTCATCTGGAGCATTGATCTCGTTCAAGACGACACACTTCTTTGCCGACTGACCGTAAACGAGCAATTTGATCACGCAGCTATCAGTCGCCAATGTGGGTTTCTGAGCTATCCGCTTAAGACAGCCATCGATGTCGTTGCACACGACAGCGCCGAGTCTGTCTTAGGTCTCAACTCCCGCCCCTAGGGCATATTCCACAACGACTGCTTAGCAGCCCGAAACTAGCTACGGGCATAACGAAAGAGGAGCGGGTGCCCTGAGCTGGCGTGAAGCGAAGCCTTCGCGTTTGAGTTATCGGGAATGCTTAACGAGTGTGCTCCGCACAAAAACCCCGCGCGGTGCCGCGCGGGGTTTCTCGTCGCAGATGACTTGTTGGATTAGGCGTCGGCCATCTCAATGATCATTTCTGCACAAGCCTTCGCAACGTCGCGGTCGCCCTTCTCGCTTCCAGGCATTGTCGCCCAACCGCCCTTTTCGATGAAGGTCGATCGCTGATAGGCACTCGTGTCGTTGAGCTCACTCAGTTTTGCTTCGAAACCGGAATCAGCTTGAAACTTCGCTGCACAGATGGGCGCCAGTGCTGCGACCGTGGCTGATTTGGCTTGCTTTTTCGCCATAGCCTCGGCTGTGCCTCCAGTGACCCAGCCTCCCCAGCCGAATCCAACGATTGCAAGCGCTACGGCACCACCGATTGCACCCATGACGACGGGTTGGATATTTTCCACTTTGAACATGAGGACGTCCTTTGTTTGGGCGCAAGAAGAGGACTCTTGCGCCTTACAAGAGTTAAGTCTTGTATCGTCCGCACCGCATTGCCAGCACAACTCGTAAAAAAACGTACATGACTACTCGAAAAAATAGTTGCACGTTCAACTTTGGCGTTGAGTGTTGATGATGCTTGGCGCCATTGCCGGGGCGTCATCTCAGATGATCATACGGTTAGGGCGGCAAACTGATCGATTTCTTGCTCATGCCTGTGCCCTGTAACGCCAGCTCAGCCCTCGGAACCAGTCATGGGGATTACATCATGGATACGGAGGATCGGGCGTCGTGAGCGGGTAGGGCGGTAGCTGCTGCTTAGCGCCAGTAAGCTGCTATAGGCGCAACGGATGGGGTGTACCAATAGCGGTCGGTTCTAACATTCTGCGGCCATCTGTCTTCTGGTCTGAAGTCATTCGATTGTCGCAAGTTCTGGCCATGCATTTGTCGCCTGTTCCATCCTGGCTGAGACTGTTTTGTCTGCTGCCTTTCATGATCAGCACATTGTTGCCGGCTGGCATGATGCCAAGTGTGTCCAGCGACGGCAGCTTCACGCTGATCATCTGCACATCAGACGGGGCGCAAGAACACTCTTTTCCCGATGAGGATGAGCAACAGAAAAGTGCATCGTCGTGGTGTCCCTTATCACTGCTCAGTGCACCGGCGCTGCCGTCAGCACCTGTACACTGGACTGACAGCCGTCTTGGGGAAACAATCGACTTCGTCGTCGCAACGCGCGACGTTCGTGTCGCCCGGAGCCTTCAAAAACCCAAGCCACGTGGTCCGCCATCTTTCCTCTGAGATCTCAACAACACCACTCTTAGCCACTTTCTACGCAAAAAAACTCAGAGGATATCCCATGGCTACCGACACGCCTTCAATCCGGCGGACGGCATCATTGCCGTCGGCCAATGCGTTCTACATTGCCGCATGGCGCTGGCATTTCTACGCCGGAGTTTTCGTCGTGCCGTTCCTGCTGGTGCTCGCGATCACCGGCCTCATCATGCTCTACTTCAACTCGATCGAAACACGCTTCGGCGAGCGGCACCTGGTCGATCCCGTCGGCGATCCGCTCCCGGTGACCGATCAAGCTCTATCGGCAACGGCGCTCTTTCCGGATGGCAGCCTGAAGCAATACATCGCGCCACCTTTGTCGGACCGCGCCGGTCTTTTCAGCATCGATGTCGGCGAGAAGAATATGGTCGTTGCCGTCGATCCCTACACCGGCGAGACGCTCGGGTCTGTCGAAAAGGACAGCACCTGGTTCTACTTTGCTTCCGACATCCACGGCACCCTTCTAATCGGCGATCTCGGCGACCGGCTGATGGAGATCGCAGCTGGCCTCGGGATCATTCTGCTGGTGACCGGCCTCTATCTATGGTGGCCGCGAGACGACACAGGCTTCGCAAGCGCGTTGGTTCCGGATCTCAGCAGAAGGGGGCGAGGCCTTTGGAAGGAACTACACGTTAAAACGGGCGCCTGGATATCCGTCGTGCTCCTGTTCTTCCTGATCTCTGGCCTCGCCTGGACGGGAATTTGGGGCGGTCAGTTTGTTCAGGCTTGGAGCACGTTTCCTGCTGAGAAGTGGGAAGCCATTCCGCTCTCTGATGACACACATGCGACCATGAACCACGGCGCACTGCATGAGGTGCCCTGGGGTCTAGAGCAAACCCGCATGCCTATGTCGACGCTGATCGCGGCAAGCGGCGACCAGGTCGCGCCGTCGTCATTTTCGCTGAATGAGGTTGTCGTACTCGCAAGAGATATCGGCTTCGACGAGCAGTTCAGAGTGAACGTCCCCAGTGATCCGACAGGCGTCTATACCATCTCGGCGGACTCAATGGACGGAGACACCACTGATCCGACCGGCGATCGCACTGTGCATGTCGATCAATATAGCGGTGCCATCATCGCCGAGGTTGGATTCGCCGATTACGGGGTCGCAGCCAAGTCCATGGCTGTCGGCATTGCCCTCCATCAGGGCGACATGGGTCTTTGGAACACGATCCTGAACACGATCTTTTGTCTCTCGATCGTCTTCATTTGCGTGAGTGGCGTCGTGATGTGGTGGAAACGGCGACCGTCGGGCGCCCTGCGCCTGGCGCCTCCGCCGCTTCCTGTCGATCTGCCCCTCTGGAAAGGCGCTGTCTTCATCGGTCTTCTGCTCTCGCTCGCCTTCCCGCTTGTGGGTCTTACGCTGCTGG
This sequence comes from Geminicoccaceae bacterium, assembly GCA_028285265.1. GTDB lineage: Bacteria > Pseudomonadota > Alphaproteobacteria > Geminicoccales > Geminicoccaceae > JANQPX01. The sequence continues at coordinate 12,003 of JANQPX010000078.1, read as the reverse complement.
CGGCGATGGCGTTGGATCTGCTGGTCCTGTCTCGCATCACAGCGTTTCGTCGCGCTTTTTCATAAATTGCTGGGCCTGGGCGTTCGTCCAACGGACGGCCAGGCCACAGACTCGGCCCTCGGGCGCTATCCGTCGACGCTCTCAGGATACTCGCTAGGGCATTGATGGCTGCTCGAAAGTGCTGATTGCCGGTCGCCCCACCGCAAGTCTGCATTAGGGCAAATTTGACCATAGTTCCGCCAGCGCAACGTCTGCTTAGTACCCAAAAATTGCCAACTACCTCGCTTCCGGGATGTGTCTGAAGCAGCCAACGGCGTGATGCTGAGACGCTGCATTTCTGAGTAAATGACAACCAAGGCCGCGGGCCCAACTATGTAGCTGCCGGCACGACCGAAGGGGTGGATCCTGTGGACTAGCGGGATTCAGCATCGAAGCCGAGGGTTGAGAGCGCTGCTTCGTGTCTTTCGCTCCAACGCACGAGCGCGCGGGCAACGCGACCAGCAGGACTATCCAGAGCATCCCTTGCCCGTGTCACGGCCCACCAGTCGAGCGATATTCCCGATTCGCCGATCGGCTTAGCGATCAGGGTTCCGTTGGCGAGTTCGGGTTCAACCGCCCAACGGCTAAAAACTCCGATGCCGAATCCAGCGCGTACTAGGTCGATCACTGCCTCCGGTGTCGGCATCGGAGTGAGCCGCCGAAAGGGGACAGTCGGCGGCCCGACAAGCGCCTCCCACTCGAAACCCGGTTCGACGTTAAGCGGATAGGTGTAGTAACGCTCGTCACCCATCGTGAGGCTATCGACATACTCACGCTCAGCTAATCGGTGCCCAGGAGCCATGACTGCGACTAGTGGATCCTCGGCTATCTTGAGCCAGCGGAAGCGCGGCAGGGCCGAAGGTCTACCGTATACCGCGGAGACGTCGACCGAGCCCTCAAGCAACGACGCCAAGGGACGTGATGTGGCACGGCCTGAGAGGTCTATGTTGAGGCTCGGCTCAGTGTCTTCGAGATGTTTAAGGAATGCGGGAAGCCAATGGTATCGGCTATAAGTCGCCTGGCCCAGGCGAACCAGCAGTTGCCCGCCACATTCGGTTTCAAATTCCTGCTCGAGCCGCGATAGTTCATCGAGGAACCGCTCCCCTAACGCGCGGAGCCGTTCTCCCTCTTCGGTCAATACGATTCCACCTTCACCGCGGCGCGCTAAGGCAATACCAAGCCGACGTTCTGCTTCTTTCAATCGGTGTGACACCGCCGATTGAGTGAGGCCTAGCCGACCTGCTGATGCGGTGACGCTGCCAGTATCTGCGAGAGCGCTGAGCACGGTGAGGTGGTTGATGCCAAGGCGTGGGATCATGGTCGGTATGAAATCATTTCATGAACACGATGAAAACTAAGAATTTGAGTCATGCTAGATGATCCTTGATCCTGATCACATGACAAATCGATCGTTCTTTTTGAGCCCATCAGTTGCAACGGCTGTTATTGCGTTGACCGCTATCTGCTTTGGACTGGTACCTCTCTTTGCACGCCAACTCCAGATACTCGGTGTCGACTCATCAGCGATTGCGCTTTACCGATACATCTTCACCGCCGCCGTTATGTTGCCATTCATGCCACTGGCACGGGCAAAGCGTCGTGAGGCATTGCTTCTCGGCGGAGCCGGCCTGTTCATGGGGCTTGGCTGGATAGGCTACCTAGAGGCACTGCAAACTGCGCCGATCGCGGCTGCCAGTGTTGTTTACATGACATATCCGCTATTCGCGCTGCTCTTTGCTTGGGCAATGATGGGCCAGAGACCGAACTGGCGGGCGATGACGTCAGGTTTTCTGGTGCTAGTTGCGGCAACCTTGCTGTTGGATCCCAGAGTCCTTTCCACAGAGAGCGTCACTGCTTTGCTTTGGTCGCTACCAGCTCCAGTTTCTTTTGGATTCGTAGTTGTAGTGTTGAGCTCGATGGTGCCCGGGCTCAATCCATTTGAGCGTATGGCCTGTGGAATGACGGGCGCAGTCATGGGGCTTGCACCTCTAGCGTTGTCGGCAGCTCCTGACGTTGTCATGCTGCCTACACGTACCGACCAATGGCTGCTCGTCGCTGGTATGGGTATCGTAACGGCGCTCATTCCACAGTTTCTTTACACTCTCGCTTGTCCAAGAGTCGGCCCATCCCGCTCTGCGGCGGCCGGAAGTTTCGAGCTGCCTACGATGTTGGCTGTTGGTTGGCTCGCCTTTGGTGAGGTGATTGGCTCGCGGGAGGTCGCCTCCGCCTCGCTTATCATCATGGCCATCGCGATAGCGCCGGCGATTCGCCCAGCGCGGTAGTCACGAAAGAAGAGAAGACGAGATTCTCAACTTGCGCAAGTATACTCGCACCGAAAGACCACACACACGCGTTCCGACGTGTGGCTTTTGGCGATTGGGTTCGTCAATCGGGTCAGCAAGTACCACAGTTGAACCATGAATCTGCATCGCAAGACGTGGCTTCTTCGGGGGAGAGTCGGAATCCAGCGCTTCTGGAGCTATGTCCGCAAGGCGCCGTCAACCTGACGTTCAAGCCGGACTTTTACGGAGGATGTTAGCTTTCTGACACATCTGGGCTTGAAACGACATGGCAAGGTTGTGCCAGCACCAGCTGTCATCCTCCATAAGACGAAAGGGCAGAAACGTCAGTTGGGAGCGGACGCAGTGGCGTCTCTTGCGGCCGAAGCTTGCTCCTCAATGCAGAACTGAAGCATCAGGTAATCGTGAGATCTGTCCCACTCCTCTCTGCAAGATTGAGCTATCTCGGTCGGAATGGATGCCCATTTCCCCTGAAGAGCGTCATGGGAAGCCTGCTGTTGCTGAATACAAACTTTTTTCATCTTAGAATCGTCCCGCCAAATACCTTGACAGTGATCGTCGATGGCGTAATTCGGCAGGTCAACGGCGAGGGCGGGAGAGATCAAAGCGATCATCGCGAGCAATGGCAAGAGTGACGTCCCCTTCATCCACGTATCCTATCATTTCATTGGTTCAACGACGACGCACGCGGTACCCGGGTCTTCGCTGAAGGTCAACCTCAAGCACGCCTCTCTTTCGAATTGGCTCGGATATCGTCGACGAGTTTGAACATTCTTTCTAGGTCATATGAAAAGACCGGGTTGGGTCTGCACAAATTGGCCATTGTCAGCCGTACTTAGGCCCAGCGCCAGGCGGCATTTCTGAAAGATCGCGGCAAAAAGGAGAAGCCCGGCTAAGGCCGGGCTTCGAGACGAGGGAGAATCTCAGGGAGGCTCCTCATATCTTCGGGATAGGATCATGAAGGTTTGAATAGCCGATCAGAAAAGGGATTCCTTTAGGGACAGCACCAGGGTCGTTAGGCCCAGGGGGCCGTATGAACGCTTTCAGCAAGTCGGCAACTTCCCTGACAGTGTCACGCCGAGCCTGGCATTGTTCTGGCCCCACCGCGAGCTCATTGGTTCAACCGCCGACAAACCGGCTTGTTCGATGAGGTTGCGCATCGCTTGCTTAAAGTGGACCGCAATCTCTTCCTTGTAGCAGGAACGCTGAGCCTTAGCTTCATCGATAACTCACGTAATGAAAGCACAATGCCATCTGTGTGAACTTGCAGAATATATACCGTCGTTACGATTCTACGCGGCTTTCATTTATGACTCCTCAAACCTCCGAAAGGTTCGAGGGCCTCCCAGCCGAGGTAAGCTACGCCTCAGGCTGATATACTGATGCTTCAGGATCCGGGCGCTTGCGGCGCATGCCATCCCCGCCAGACGCTGACCACACGGACGATGAAGGTTAGCAGGATCGCCGTGATCGCCACATGAACTTCAGGGAGTGTGAAAGCTCGACCCACAACAACGATGACGGCACCAGTGAATGCAGCAAACGCATAGATTTCTTCACGGAGCACACGCGGAACCTCAGTCACAAGAAGGTCACGCACGACACCGCCACCAACAGCGGTCAGAACACCCAGAATAATTGCTGGAAGTGGATCGAGTCCGTAGGCAAGAGCCTTGCTGCACCCAGTGACCGCAAATAAACCCAAGCCCAACGCATCGAGAAGCATCACGGGTCTGTTGATACGCTCGATCGCCTTATGACAGAAAAAAACCATGACCCCGGCCGCAAGTGCCGTCATCAAATAGCGTGTGCTGTCGAAAGCTGCCGGCGGCGCCGACCCCAGAACGATGTCCCGAAGCAGACCGCCGGCAAGTCCTGCCGCCAGCGCTAAAACTAGGACACCGAAGACATCAAGGGATCGCCGGACCGCCAACATCGCCCCGCTAAGAGCAAACACGAAGGTCCCAAGTAGATCCAGCGCGAGGCTCATCGTTAAGGATGTCATGCATCACTCCATTCGGTACACGATGAGGGATCAGTCTGCATAAAGCCCTTCGAGCAGATCACCAAGAGCTCTGCGCTTGACGGTCCGGGGTGGGACGGGGCGAAAGCCATCGCTAGATCCTTGGCAAATGTACTCGCCAGTCAAGATGATATGCGACCATCCAAATGATTGTGGCCGAACATGACAACAACGAACTCGTAGTGTTCCATGGTCGGATCATTAGCCTCTTTCTGGCCTGCATACGGAATGAGGGCCCATGGAGATCGGGACTCTATTGAGCCTGCCTGATTGCGTGTCGATTGAGTGGCCAAGCTTTTGGAGAACTTATGCTCAATGAGCATCAAATTCAGAAGCTATCGCTCCAGAACTGAAATCTGCTATGCGCTGCCAAACCACCGCTCCGGCAAAAAAGCACGCGGGATGACGGCTAACGGGCACATTTCTGCCGAAAGGTTGGCTTTCGCCATCTGCCAAGAAGCTGTCACGCGACATAGCTCAGCGTCTTCAACATACTTCCCGGTAATGCTGCTCTCCAATGAAATTGACAGGTTCAAGCACGTTCAAGACTATAGTTCAAAAAGTATCTGGAACAGCAATGACGGAGGCGTTATGGCGGGCGACGGACGACTGAGCAATGCAGGTTGGAATGCCTCGGTGCCACCGAACGGACTTGCCAATCGGCCACGAGGGGCGACGACCAACGACAACCCGGACGGGCTAGCTTCGGCAGCCGCTGACATCGAGATCGAAACCACGCCCGAGCACATGAATCTCGTTGCCGGCGATCCGTCCTGTGCAAATTGGATACGCGCGTACGACGATCCTAATGTCGTAGCCTTACGTGAGCGGTTACGCCAGGAGAATGGCATCAAAGGATTGGAGCTGGTCGCGCCCGATGAGGTGAAGCGCGCTGCCGCGCTACTCCATCGTGATGGCTTTGTCGTGGTGCGCGATGTGCTGGATCCGGCACAGTTGGAGCGCATACAAAAGGCTTCGAACAAGGCCGTTGAAGAGCTTATGGCTGATGACCCGGATTGTGCGGCCGGCGGTGGGGCTGGCGGCCTACCGCATCGCTATTCCTTTGGCGGCGGGTCAGCCTCCCGTCACATGCTGCACGTTAAGGAATGGTGTGAACTCATCGATCTGGAAACCACAACCCCGATCCTGACCGAGATCTTTGGTTCATCAAACTATGTCGTCGGCGGCTCCGGCGGGGACATCGCCATGCCCGGTGCAATTGAGTATCAGGGCTTGCACTCCGACAATATGTGGTCCGAGCTTCCCGATCCGTTCGGCCATATCAACATGCGCGATTTGCCGGTTCCGGTCCTGACCATCAATTTCCCGATGATTGACCTGACCACAGAAAATGGGCCGATCCGTCAAATTCCTGGAAGCCAACGTTGGCGAGCGCCAATTCCAAGCCTGGCCGACGAGCCGGATTGGATGAAGCTGAGCACCGTTTGCCCGGCCCCGGCGGGATGCGCGGTCTTTCGTGATATCCGGGCCTGGCACGGCGGCACGCCCAACCTCTCCAAGGATGTGCGCGCCATGCCCAATGTCGAGTATTACGCGCCCTGGTTCCGAAGCGAGGGAATCATGCGTTGCATGCCCTACGAGCGCTGGCAGGAACTTTCGCCGCATGGGCAGCGAATTTCACGCTATGTCGTCTGCGACAAGGGCGAGACGGTGATTGGTGCCGGATATATGCACCCGAAGGCCAAGATGCGCGAAAAGTTCAAGGAAAAGCAGTTCAGCGAGATGAGCCCAGAGGCCATTCAGGAGTATCTTCATCGGCTTTAAGATGGACTGGGGAGCTGCTGATACTCGTCTTGACTAAGCTTGGAAAGGATGATCAGAAAGCATGCCATAACAGATGCATTTGTGGCCGCTTAGGTCGAAAGGGTGAATAGCGCCACCTCGAGCAGTGCCCGCTTTGCTATGCAAAGCAATCTTTAAGGCCAGAGTTCGTCTGGCATGTCTTCTGTCGAGCGCATTCTCGCCATAAGCTCTAGTGCGAAGTCGTGCTAACTCGAGACGTGCGGTCTTGTATCGATGCGCCTTGCTTATGTTGAGAGCCGATTAAGTCTGGATAGATCATTCCAGCCGTAAGCCAACTCTCGAAACACGATTTCAGGGGACCTCTGATCCTCCTGTTCTGCGACGACACTTCCGTTGAGAGCTTCATAGAATCGTCGTGCAGGATGATTATCACGCAACACCCATAGGGCACCGCCTTGAAGGCCTTTTGCCAGGAGAGACTCAGCCATTTCGGCCATAAGTCTTTTGCCCAATGCACGCCTTTGAGCATCTCTAAGAACATAAATGGCCTGGAATTCACCTTCAAATTGAAGCTTAACGAGTTCTTGTGAACGTTGCCGCCCACATGCACCGAAACCGACTATACTACCCGTTGATGCAACAGCGACAAAGGCCGCTAGATCTCGAAGCGGTGCAGGCGCATTCAATACTTCTCGCCACCAATTCGCCCTATCTGTTATGGACAGATTATCGAGAAGCGAAGATGGAACGATGCCTTGGTAGGTTTCTTGCCACGATCTAACATGAACGCCAGCAATTGCTTCAGCATCACTGGCGTAAGCTTCGCGAATAACGTCTTTGGTCATCCTATGACTTTAACCAATCTGCAGTCGCTATAAGCCTAATCCGATCAGAACACCGGAGTAGGCAAGGGGGTAATTCCGGAATCTAGCTCTCCTGGCGTGATGTCTGCAATGCGTCGTCGATCAGCCGTTCGGGCAGAAATTTGAGCGGTATAGCTGCTTCCGGGCGCATTTCTGCCAGAAGCGCTTCGGGCGCGGTGTGCCAAAGTTGGACATAAGCGCATTCAAGCCTTGAGGTAGGACTGCCGACAAACTTGGCTTTCCTACTCTTACCTTGTTTGGCCGCGTTCCAGTAGTCTCATCCAATCCTTCGTGGTTTGACGTGCGCTGATTAACACTTTCGCGCAGGTTGCCACTTTGGCGGGTTCTGCCATTAGAATGGCGCGATCGGCGGGGCCAATGTTGCTATTTAGCAAGGGACAAAAGTCAAACAATCCAATTGGGAAATCATCCATGGCCCTTACTGCTGGCAAAAACAAAGTGACGTTCAAATCCTTCGGAGTGGATTTGGTTGGCGATCTCTACCTTCCTGAAGGTTTCGATGAGAAGAGGACGTATAAGGCGATCGTAGGTGCTAGCCCATTCCCCCAGGTCAAAGATCAGATTCCGGCAACCTACGGCCCCGAAATGGCCGCACGCGGCTTCATCTACCTCGGCTTCGATTACTTGGGCATGGGAGACTCTCCGGCGCTGCCCGGCGAGTTCAAAAAGTCCCGCTACATGTTCCGCCTGATCGAGAACACCTGGGATGCTGTGTCCTACCTTGGAACCCTTCCTTTCGTTGCCGAGATCTACGGCCTGGGCGTGTGCCAAGGCGGATCGATCATTGCATCGTCAGCCGTAACCGACCACCGGATGAAGAAAATTGCTATGGTTTCGGGCATGATGGCGGCGGATGACTTCCAGTGGGCCGACCGTGAGGTGGCCAATCAGCAGATTGCGGCCTCGAACGCTTCGATGCAGAAGATGTATGAAACTGGCGAGCCAGATTACGTCACCCCCTTCCTCCTGGACGACGAAATGACCCGGGAGGAGTTTATCGAAGTGGGTGGCAACCCGATGGTTGGCGAAACCTATGACTATTACGGGCGTGATGGGGTTAAAGGGCCGATTGCAATTCCGAATTATACCAACATGCATATCGGCGATCAGGCCATGCAGTCTCTGATTTCCATCGGGGAAGCCTACGCAGACAAAATCGTTCAGCCGTCCCTGACCATTTATAGCAAGTCAGCCTTTACTACGATCTGCTCAACACAATTCGTCGAGAAGCTGACCAATGAGCATGAGGAACTGGCGTTTGATGAGTTTTCGCATGTGGATTTCTACTACAAACCCGAGGCCGTAAAGGCTTCGACCGACGCTGTTGCCGAGTTCTTCAACAGGTAAACCGATCGGGTAGAGGTCAGTTCATGGCCTCTCCCTTCCCATAATCTATGCACATAATATTGGCCGCATGGCGCCGATAAGGCGCTGCTCTGCCGTCAAATTCACTAGGGTGTGAGGAGGAAGATGGCATGCTTCAACAAAGGTTCCACGACTGAAGACGTGCTGGAAAGTGTCGACCTGACCAGCAAAACAGGTTTAATCACAGGTCGTTCCACTTAGTTGGGTGCCGAAGCCGCCCGGGTACTCGCGGCGCGAGGCGCTTCGGTCACCATCGTGTTGCCATCCGCTAATTGCCTAGCGTGAATTGCCGGCCGCACTCATGTAGAATTTGATGAGATAAGGTCAGAAATACAGAGCAAAAAGATGATGCAAGATCGAGTTAAATGCACGGATCAATTCTGGAATGCTGCTGCGGCAATAGGCCTGAAACGTTCAGCTATCCTCCGCGAAGCTAAACTGCCGCTTGCCCTAGGCGCTGATGGTGCAATTATGACCACAGATCAAGCGTTTGAGCTATGGCGCGCTGTCGAAACTCTTGGCGGGCCAGACGCAGCGCATGATCTATCAATAGGAATGAACACAGGTGCATTGCCCCCAAACTTTATTGTCCTTTTCCATGCGAAGAACTTTGGAGACGCAATACACCGCATGGCACGATATAAAGCGCTCTCCGCTCCAGAGGTCTTTGATCTGACGGTCGATGGTGATGAGTTTGCTATCTCTATCTCGTTTCCTTGTGCGAAAACGCCTATCCCTGAGGGACATATCGACTCTACTTTTGCGTTTTTCGTAAACATGGCACGGGTGTGTACGGGAACAAACGTAACACCCAAAAGAGTCGAATTCACGCGGGAGCGCAGCCAAAAGCTTCAGGACTGGTACGGCTGCCCAATCATTTGGAAAGCAAGAAAGGCCCGCCTAACATTCCATCGTAGCGATCTCGACTTACCGTTCACTCAGTACAATCGTGAACTGCTCGAAATGCTAGATAAGGTCCTTGAGGAACGCCTTGCCGAGAGTACCGAGAACGTTAGGTCTTACAGTCAGCAGGTCCGTTGGTATCTCCACAGACGATTGACAGGCGGTCGACCAAACCTTGCAGGCATCGCGGAGGACATGGCCGTCAGCGAGCGATCTTTGCAACGACACCTTCGTCAGGAAGGCTACACCTTTCAAACCATCCTGTCGGAAACACGGCACGAACTGGCGAGAGAGTATCTTGCCCAACCGAACTTAGAATTTTCTGAAATCGCCTTCCTTCTTGCCTACGAAGATCAGGGCTCGTTTTTTCGGGCGTTCCAAAAATGGGAAAACCAGACACCCTCGGAGTGGCGCAAAGCTCGCGAGATAAACTCGGGCCGTCAGTGAACCAAAGCTGGCGTTCATGAAGCCAGCAATCCTTGGAACTCTGGGCTGAAACCAGTCACATGAGCGTTTGGCCGCTTTGACCATCTTGGGTCAAAGGGTTGCATAACAACCCTGTCCCGCAACGCCTGCAATGCGCCCGAAACCGGCCGCTACAGCTCTGAAGCCTCGTTATTCCGGCTTTCGAGCGGTTAGCAGCCACAAGCGTTCCGGCGATAGAGTGCCATTATCTGCCTTTGCTCGATTTGCGCTGAAGGTCCGGAATGAGACCTCTTAAGGCCTCCGGTGCATATCGCTATCTGAATTGCCTGATGACGGCGTCACCGGAAAGGATGGCCCAATGGAGGCATTGGCATGTCATAGACAACCCAGGCTCTCGCAAATAGGTTAGCGGCTAAAGCAATTACCTAGCGCGGGCATCCGTCGGATTACTGTTGAGAGTGGGTGTTGACCGATGGATAGAAGGTGGACGATCCTTGCGCTGCTGTTTGCCGCCCGCATTGGCTTGGGGTTTCAATTTCAAACGCTTGGATCAGTGTCCAGTAACCTGGTCGAAGAGCTGGGACTAAATTACACCAAGATCGGCACCCTGATCGGCCTGTTCATGGTGCCCGGGATGCTTCTGTCTATTCCAGCTGGGCTGGCGGGACAATTTTTTTCCGATCGGTTCATTGTTGGTCTGGGACTGTTGGCCCTCGGGACCGGCGGTGCTGTGGCAGCAACGAGCGAAAGTTTTGAGTTGTTGGCTGCTGCACGGTTGATTTGTGGAGTTGGCTTCGTTTTTGCCAATATCTATTCTGCAAAAATCGTCGCAGATATGTTTGCCGGCAAAGAACTGGCGACGGCCATGAGCGCGTTTGTCATGTCGTGGCCATTCGGTATTGCAATGGGGCAAGTCGGTCATGGCTGGTTGGCCGCCAGTTTCGACTGGCAAATGGCATTTTTGGTTGCGTCAGCATACTGCGTTTCAGGCGCTCTTTTAGTTGTGATTTTCTGCCGACAGGTCCCAGGCGCTACCACGCAAAAAGGTGGACTCCGATTTTCATTGAGCCGCAATGAAATAGTCCTGACGTTGATTGCCTCACTGGTTTGGGCCTCATTCAATGCCGGCTACGTGGTTTATCTCAGCTTTGCGCCTGAGGTTTTGATCGCTGGTGGTTATGATACGGCCTCTGCGCTCGGCGTGATCAGTCTTGCCAGCTGGGTCATGATATTTTCCAGTATCGTTTGCGGTCTGATTGTGGACCGAAGCGGTAAAGCCGATCTGGTTCTCTATGTTTGTATGGCAGCAGCCATTGCTGCCCTGATGATGTTGTTCATTACGCCTTTGGCTGTCCCCTCAAGCCTGTTGTTTGGTCTGCTTGGCATTGCGCCAGCAGGGGTGATCATGGCGTTAACAGTCCAGGCCATAAAACCGGAAAATCGTGCGATCGGCATGGGACTGTTTTTTACAATTTACTTCCTTGTTCAAGTGCCCGCGCCGACCATCGCGGGATGGCTTTACGATCTCTCCACAGATGAGATTTGGCCAATACTTTTTGCTGTTGCTCTGTTTGTTTTTACCGCGATAGCAAACCTAGCCTTTAGATTCGTACAAAAGCGTTTGCCGATTTAAAACCGGTTCCGCTCTTGGCACAAATTGCCCTAGCGAGGTGTGTGGCAGGCTGAACAATCCTCAATGCGGAATTTGGTGCTTTGACCGCTTAGCAGACATTGTCCCGATGCGGCTGCACTTCCGTAGTGGGTCAACTTTCCGCATAAGCGGTCTTGCTTGCAACACGTACTATGCGCTGGAAACCGGCCACAACGCCAAGAATTCACCTGAAACGGTCAGTAACCCTCGTTCTTTTCTGCTGCAATCCTCAAGGGTCGAATATGCAGGGTCGAGAGTTCGACGTGACATGGAACTCGCAGGCTGATTGGTGTACGAAGAAGGTATATTCGATTGACTTCTAAGGACAAAATCCCATGCGCACGATTTTCTTGGCCAGTTATGCACCCCATGCAGTGAAAGGTCTAATTGGAGGCTCAGACCGCGAGGCGGCCGTGAAAGCATTGGCAGGCAGCGTCGGTGCCAAAGTTGAGAGTCTGACCTTCACTCGCGGTGAATATGACGTTGTTGTCGTCTGTGAAATGCCAGATCAAAGCACAGCGGTAGGTCTGACAATGGCAATTCAAGCTAGCGGTGCGTTCACCAAACTGACCTTTCTTGAAGAGCTTGACATGCGCCCGGTCATTGATGCGGCACAAAAGGCGGCGAAAGCCTACAACCCAGCAGGCT
>JANQPX010000073.1 GCA_028285265.1 Geminicoccaceae bacterium | reverse complement strand
TTTCGACACGTCATCAGCGGTTCGCTTACGCTCGCCTCTCTGGATCATACCTGGCAGGATCTCGTCCCGCCTTTTCTGCAACGCTCACCACCATTGCTTAACAAAAGCAGCTTGCAGTGGTTTGAGGCCCGCACCTGGCTGCCGACCTCGAGGGGCCTACCCTCATCTCTCGTAAAATTGCGCGCCGACGTTTGGACCGACGACGCTCGTGACACACGACCCACCATTGCCTTAAGGCCCAAGCACGCTGGCGGTCAAAATGAGCGGAAAGCGGCCCCCTATCGCGGTGGGACAGGAGTAAAGTCGGAGGAGCGTTCACTACTCCTCCATGCCTCTAGAAGCCTGTTAACATTCCCTTCGAGATCGTCTTCGGAATTTAGTTCGAGATCATACCTCCTACCGATATGCACGGTTTCGAAATCGCGCTGTGCACTTCCAGGCACTCGATCAGCTCGTTTGATCTCACGATCGATCAGAACCGGGAGCTGGCAATGCACGCCGACAAAGAAGACGTCTTGTGGTTGAAACAGTTTCTGGAGCAGTTCAATCCAGCCCTCGGTATCAAGTATGTGCTCTAGAATGAGGTTGTTTCCGGCGTTGGCGTAGGCGGCAAGTGACATGTGAAATCCTTCAAAGAAAGCTGCTCGTGCCGCACCCCAGTCAAATTCACCGCTACGAAAGCGTCCAAGGGGGAGAGCACCCGATTCGCGAAGATGATCAATTGAAATGTGCCAAAAGGGCTTTTCAATGCGAGCTTGCAGTGTCCGTGCAATCGTCGATTTGCCGCTACTGGACGCGCCATGTAGGAAAATGATCTGGACCGACATTCGATGCATTCCTGATCACAGGAGTTGGCGAAAATCCAAAGCTGGACATGCTAGATTGAGGGGTGGGCTTCGACTACCCTGCGGACCGTCCGGAAGTTGACGGTTTGACTAAGACGGCTATCCATTCAGAATGACTGCCTGGAGCACCTTCGCTTGGCCGAAATACCTATCCGCAGTTTCGCCGTCTCAGTCGTAGCCTTGAGAAAGAGGCTCTCTGCATACGAGGTCCTGCTTCTTCGACGGACACGGACACTTGAGGGTGAATGGTGCCAGATTGCAGGAGCCATCGAGGCAGGCGAGACGGCATGGCAAGCCGCAATACGCGAACTTGCAGAGGAGACAGCCCTCGTTTGCAAAGATTTATATTCTGCAGACATATGCGAGCAATTTTACGAGGCCGACCGGGACGCGGTCAGTATTTTGCCGGTGTTCGTCGCGTACGTAGACGAAAGTGCAGAGGTGATCATCAATCACGAGCACAGCGAATTCTGCTGGGTGTCGTTCAACGACGCAATTGAGATGGTTCCATTCGCTGGGCAGCGACATGTGCTTCAGCACGTGGAACGTGAGTTCGCAAGCCGATCGCCAAATCATCATCTTCGGATCGAAGTCGATAAAGCGAACCCCGACAGATGAATGTCCTCTAACTGCTTTTGGCTGCCATAAAGCTTGTCAGAGCTAGAGGTAAAAAGTGGCACGATTCTGCCGAAGCCGTTATGGCAGAAATGCGGCGCCTAGCACCCACTAGCCAAATGCATCGGCCGGTAGAGAATGCCCCCGACCGGGCCGCAGCGGCTTGGCCACTCGAACTTCCTTGGCGACCAAAGCCTCCTGTCCAGCTCACGCGAGATCGGCTAATTTTTGGGACCATGTCAGCAGGATCGTTAGAGAGGTCTCTCGAAGAGGCCGTCGAGTCAAGCCCAGTTCTCAGACCTGTTCTCGACAATTGGGGCCTTATTGACCTGCCAGATTGCTGGCTCGTCGCTGGTGCAGTTGCGCAGACAGTTTGGAACCAGCGTCATGGCTTCGCATCGGACTTTGGTATCAGTGACATAGATCTCATTTACCATGATGCTGCTGATCTGTCCGAGGAGTCGGAAGCTGACAATTGCAGTCGCATCAATCAGGTATTCCAGTCCATACCAATACGGTTCGACGTCAAGAACGAAGCGCGCGTCCACCTTTGGTATGCAACGAGGTTCGGGCATCCTATCGATCGATATAAGTCCTCATCGGACGCGATTGCGACATTTCCAACGACTGCAGGAGCAGTTGGGATTTGCCCAAGCGATATCGGCATAAGGATCTTCGCTCCATTTGGTTTGGACGATTTGTTCGGCCTGATGATCAGGCCGAACAAAGTGCAGATCACACGGGCTGTCTACGAGGCTAAGGTAGACCGCTGGCGTTCGCTCTGGCCTAAGCTCACAATCTATGATTGGGGTGACGGCTAGCTTTAGGCCGTGGCGGAGTTTGCGCGGGGATCAGGCTTCTGCTGCATGGGTTTTGGCTGGAGATTTACGCCCGCAGTCTGGCCCCATCCTTGGCGACTCCGTTACTCTTTGCGGCACTCCATTGGGTCTCTGATGAGCGCATTGGACTATGATATATGCTGACTGAAATTTCCGGCACGTTTGTAAAGATTGTTTGGGCGAATGATCCAGATGTTTATCTGGAACGCGGTGCCCCAGATCGTCCGCCAGCGCGTTTCAATCGTGCTGGTCAAGACGCTCTTTATCTGAGCCCGAATGAAGAGAGCGCAAAGGTTGCGATTGGCCAAGACGTCCGTGAGGGGGATCGACCTCGCGTCTTGCTAAAATTTGGGGTTCAGAAATGTACATTGTTTGATTTACGGAGCTTGGAGAATGCAGAAATTTACGAATTGGCGCGCCATCCTTGGCGTCAGCTCGTGGCAGCAGGGAATGACCCACTGTCTTGGACAGCTGCCGACGAGGTGCGGCGCATGGGGCATGTTGGTTTGATTGATCCGTCACGAAGGCGTCCTGGTCTCTGGCACATTGCCCTCTTTCGTTGGAATGAGGAAGCAGCCCCCGACGTTCGTCGACTTGGTGAACCCAAGCCCATTTCTGTCACACCTGATTATAGATAGATATCTCGTCGCCAATCTGGTCTATCGGTCAGAGCGGATCTGCAATACCGACATCAACATCTCTAACGATCTATGGCCATCAGACTTCAGCGACAGCATGGGGGTCAGTCTAAGTTGTCCTGCTAATAAACCAGCATCTGTCATCTGCTAACGGGTGAAGACAGCGGAATGCAGACGCGGGGGCGTCGCGCATATCGGTCTCGGCCGGCGATTGTGCGTCGAGTTCACGAAGGCGCTTGCTTCAAGCCCAAAATCGCTCGATTGCGTTCAACATCAACGCCCCTTGCTTGCATGTTGGCATCGAAAGCGCGGGGCTGGACGTTGATCAGGTGATCGCGGACGAAGGCTGCACCTTCGCGAGCGCCGTCATCCGGGTCTTTAATGCAGCACTCCCATTCGACCACGGCCCAGCCGTCATAGTCGATCTCGGCAAGCTTGCTAAACACGGCACCGAAATCAATGTCGCCATCACCGAGGGACCGGAAGCGGCCAGCGCGCGTTGGCCAGTTTTGGTAGCCACCCCAAAAGCCCGTGCGACCGGACTTGTTGAACTCCGCATCCTTGATATGAGCGACCTTGATTCGGTCCTGGTAGATGTCGAGAAAGTCGATGTAGTCGATCATCTGAAGGTAAAGATGTGAGGGGTCATAGAGCATGTTACAGCGGGGATGCTGATCAACGGCGTCCAAGAACATGTCGAAAGTCAGACCGTCGTGGAGGTCCTCACCTGGGTGGATCTCGAAGCAAAGATCGACACCGGCCTCGTCAAACGCGTCGAGAATAGGTCGCCAGCGTTTGGCCAGCTCCTCAAAGCCCGCCTCGACAAGACCGTCAGGTCTCGGCGGATAGAGATAGAGGTAGGGCCAGAGAAGCGAGCCCGGAAAACTGGCGTGGCGATCGAGGCCAAGCCTGACAGAGGCCTTAGCAGCAGCCAACATCTGTTTTCGTGCCCATCCGGTGCGTGCCACCGGATCATTGCGTACGGCCTCGGGCGCAAAGGCGTCGACGGTAAGGTCATAGGCTGGATGAACAGCGACAAGGTGCCCTTGGCGGTGCGTCGAGAGTTCGGTAATGACGAGGCCGCGTTCGGCCAATAGGCCTTTGATTTCATCACAGTAGTCTTGGCTCTCGGCGGCTTTCTCAACATCGAAAATCACTGGATCAAAGGTCGGTATCTGCACGCCCTTATAGCCCATCGCCGCCACCCAATCCGCGAGCGTTTCAAGCTTGTTGAAGGGAGGGTCTTTTGCGATGAACTGCGCCAGAAAAACCGCAGGCCCCTTGATCGTCCGCATCATTCCTCTCCCTGAACGCGACACGCCATGCCCCAATTCCGGGCCTAGCCCTTAATGGCGCCAGCGGTCATCCCCTGGATCAGGAACTTTCGGACCAGGATCGAAAAGATCAGGACCGGGAGCATGACCATGGTGCCGCCAGCGGCAATCTTGCCCCACTCCCAGCCCTCATAGTTCATGAAGTTCACCACGGCGACTGGCGCGGTCATAGCTTCGGTGCGGGTCAGGATGAGGGCGAAGAAGAAGTCATTCCAGCTGTATAGGAAACAGAGGATGGCAGTGGCGGCTAGGCCGGGTCCGGAGAGCGGCAAGATGATTTTGGTGAACCCTTGCCAGAGCGTGGCACCGTCAATCCAAGCGGCTTCCTCGAGCGAGCGCGGCGTAGCGTCAAAGAAGCTCCGCATCAGCCATACGACAAGCGAAATATTGAAGGTGAGATAAATGATAATCAGGCCGGTCAGCGTGTCCAGCAGGTCCAAATGCCGGTAGACCAGAAAATAGGGAATGGTAAACGCGATTGGCGGTGCCATTCGTGACGAAAGGATGAGGAGTGAGAGGCTCTTTTCCGAGCGCATGGCAGTTCGCGAGAGGGCATAAGCGCCAGGGACCCCAGCAAGCATGGCAAGAACCGTCGAGACAATGCTTGCGATAGCGCTGTTGGCGAAGGACTTTGGAAAGTTGCCCTGCCAAAGCGCGGCATAATGATCGACGGTCGGCGTAAAGACGATCACCGGCGGCCAGGCGAAGATGTCACTGTCGGCTTTGAACGACATCATCAACAGCCAGAGGAACGGGAACAGAATGATCAAAACGAGCGTAAGCACGAGGACATGTAGCCAAAAGCGCGCGCGCTGATCCGCCCTACTCAACGCCCTGCCCCCACCCAACCATACGAATGATCGCATAGCTCAAGAGAACCGTTATGCCGACCAACACGACAGTAATGGCACTGGAATAGCCCAAATAAGAAAAGTTAAAGGCCTGAATGTAACTGTAAAAGTTGGTGACTTCGGTGACGGTGCCGGGACCGCCGTCAGTCAGGATGAAGATAAGGGGGAAGGCCTTGATGCTGTCGATCAGCCGAAAGAGCCCAGCAACCAGGAGAACCCCCTTAAGATAAGGAAGCGTGACGTAAAGCGTGGTCTGGAACACCGTGGCGCCATCGATCTTGGCAGCGTCGATATACTCCTCTGGCATCATTTGAAGGGCTGCCAAGATCATCAGCATAGTGAACGGAAACCACTCCCAGGTGTCCGCGATGATGATCGCTGTGAGAGCCCAGTCCGCATGGGTGATCAGCGCGGGCACATCCCAACCAAGTTCGAAGAACATCCAGTAAAACGGGCTGATATCCGGCGTGTAAAGCACCTTCCAGATAATCGCGACGACGATCGGCGGAAGCACCATCGGGATCAAGAAAACGGTGCGAAGCGCCTGGAGAAGTCGCGAGCTGCTATTCAGCATGAGCGCGAACAGGAAGCCGAGAAGGAGTTGTAGACTGACAGTCCAAAAAGAAAGCTTCGCTTGTGTCCAAAAGGAATCATGCAGGCGACCGTCTTCGAGCAGCAAATGGTAGTTGCCAAGCGGCTTTGAAAAGTTCCAGGCAGTCTCGGGACGGGTGAGATCGAGCGGCGTGAAGCTCGTAATGATCAAATAGAGTGTCGGCAGCAAGGTCACCACCATCAGCACGGCAAGTGTTGGCCAGAGCAGCCGCCAGTAAAACCGCTGTCGGGCCCGGAAATGCTCCGACATCGCCGGCAACCTGCCAGGCTCGTCGACTTGATGCGCCATGGTCAACGTGCTCATGAGCAACTCATAGGCCTGGCCCGGCAGTCAAAGACAAGACAACTGCCGGGCCAGTGGTCCGCTAGAGGTCGACGCCGGCTTTTTTAAGATCGGCGATGGCTTCTTCTTGAGCTTGCGCCATGGCTGCTGGGCCATCCTGTTGTCCCGAAGCGATACGCTCGATAGCCTTGTTGATCTTGTCGCCGGCCTGCGGGAAGACAGGCACGGTACGATACTTCATGTAGCCTGACTTCCCGCCAAGCTCGAGCACCTGGAGGTAGAGACCGGCGACATCCTGCCCGTTCAATGTGAGGGCCTCTTTGTAGGCGGGATCTTCGATCACCGAGCGACGACAAACGGCGGAGTAACCCTTTTCAAGCGCGATGCGCCGTGTCATCTCTTTGCCCATCGCCCATTTGATGAATTCCCAGGCGGCTTCCTTATTTTGTGCTCCCTTGGGAATGCCAAAGCCATGACTGTTGGAGCCAGGGAAGTTACCAGCAGAACCTCCCGGCATGAGCGCATAGCGCACTGTCTCTTTGACCTTACTTTCCTCATGCTTCGCGAGGGGCGTCATCCAGCCGATCGCCTGCGTTCGGATGTTGGCACGCGCTGCGAGCTGGGCTCGCATCGCCTGATCGTCCGTATAGGAGAGGACACCGGAAGGGCCATAAGTGGTGAGGAGACTGGCGTAGTACTCAGCGGCCTTCGCCGCTTCTGGCGTATCTAGTGTTGGCATGAGATCGGCAGGTGGATCCCGGAACACGCCACCGCCATGGCCCATGAGGTAGGGTATCCAATTCCAGTGATGGAGCTTGTCAGCGACAAAAGCAGATGCGCCTTCTTGGCGATGGATCGCATCGCAGACGGTGATCAACTCTTCGAAGCTCGTCGGTGTATTAACACCCGCCTTATCCAAGAGGTCAGCTCGGCCAATGCCCATAATCATTGCGCCGGCTTCCCAAGCAAAGCCATAAGTCTTGCCATCAGCGTCCTGCAAGGCACTTTGGGCACCGCCGACGAAGTCATTGGCGTCCCAATCATCAGGTGTCAGATCTGGATCATTGATGAGTTCATCCAGTGGATCGACCCAGCCCGCCCCAATCCAACGGCCGGTGTAAATGAAGGTCACATTGCAGAAGTCGTAGGCAGAACCGCCGGTCGACAGCTCCAGATCCATGCGCTGATTGTAAATTGGGAACGCTTGCAACTCGAAATTGACGGTCATCCCTGTCTGCTCTTCGAATTCTGGGATGTACTCCTTTAAGTAAGTGTGAAAGACGTGTTGGAAACTTGCCCCGTTGATTGTGACGCCAGCGAACGGCTTGGATTGGCCAAGGACGGCTGGCGCGCGTAGACCGACGACTGCTGCAGCCGATCCATAAAGTGCTGATTTTAGAAGTTGCCGGCGGTGTGTTTTGGCCGCCTGAACGGTCTTTAAAGTATTAGTTTTCAAACTTGCCATGACGACGCCTCCCTGATCGTTTTACATTTTTGACGATTAAGGCTTCAGCCCAGCACGATCTAAGTCTCCCATAACGCTTGCATGAGAGCAACGAATGCTTGGACCATCGTGCGCTATTCGACGTCTGGCGATGAGGACATCGAATCTTCAGCCATCGAGAGGCCAAGGAGTTGTCGGCGATGGCACGCGCGATGCTGTCGTCAACCGCGCGAAAGACGCTGGGCCTACGCTAATGGAGAGGCTCACCTTCCAAGGTAATGCGATGCATCAGACGTCGCTGGCCGGCGTAGTCATTCATCGCAAAATGCCAGGTCGCGCGATTGTCCCAAATCGCTATTGATCCTTCTTGCCAACGGAAGCGGCAGGTAAACTCCGGCCGCGTGGCATGGGCGTAGAGAAAATCGAGAAGAGGCTTAGATTCTGCCTCGGTCCAGCCATCAAAACGCCTCGTGAATCCCGGATTGACATAAAGCGTCTTTCGATGGGTCTGAGGATGGCTAATGACGACGGGATGCGCGGCATCCTGCGTCGCAAGGTCCGGATTCTGAATACGCCCTTCCCGCTGTAGTTCCGCCGTCGTGCCACCGTGGCCAAAAGCATGCCGACTCGAATGCCAGGCCTTGAGGCCGGACAGCGTCTGTTTCAACCCTTCGGACAGCATCTCGTACGCCAGTCCCATGCTGGCAAAAAGCGTATCGCCACCGACATCGGGAACTTCGCGCGCGAGAAGCACCGAACCCATAGCAGGCGCTTCATCATAGGAGTGATCCGTATGCCAAACACCGCCGATATTGCGCTTTTGATCAGGTTCCTTTCGCACCTCGGCGATCATCGGGTAGCCGTCGACAGGCTTGAAGAAGCGGTTAATGTCGATCGGTGCAAAGCGTTTGGCAAGAGCGATATGGGCCTCAGGCGTCAAATCTTGATCACGAAAGAAGATCACCCCATAGCTGCCAAGCGCCTCCCGAAGCGATGCCATCACAGCATCGTTCAGGTTCTCCTTGAGATCGATTCCAACGATCTCGGCACCGAGTGCTGGTGAAAGAGGGCGAACATCGAGCGTTTCAAAATTCTTCACGAGCTATCCTCCACCGTTTTGACAATGGATTTCTTCACATAGACCAAAGCACAAAAAATGCTACCAGGCCAACGCTGCTATGTCTCGCAACGTTCTGAGCAAAGCTTGTATCAGAAGACTCCGATCATCGAATGAAACTGACGATATTGATCAAGTACAAAATTCTAGTCCACTTACTCAAAACGGCGTCACAACACTTATTACGACATAATTTCATTGTCACTGACTGAATATCGACTCTTCGGCGATATGGCATCGAATTTTATCTTGCATTGCACTTTTCATTTACCCACTTCATTTTCTATCACTATGGCGATGCTTGCGGCATTCCTCAGGAGTCCTGAAAGACCTCCCCCGCCTAGTTCATCATGGCGATGACCGTATGTTGTAATGCGAAAGAAGCAGATCTTCTCATTGCAATGCGACGCCAAATGCGATCCCGACTAGTCGAGCGAGCCTTGCGGACTTCTTTGCAGAACGATGAGGAACAACGTCAGTGACAGATCCAGAATCTTTGGGCGAGATTACAGCCAACGATCTAAATTCGGAGGGATTCCCGGCCAAACTTCCATCGCTGATCAGTTCCCTTCGTTACAATTCATGGCACAGTACGACGTTCGCAGGAAACTAAGCCGGTAGACTGCGTAGAATATTTCTACTGTAATCGCGGTTCTGTCGGATGCGCCCAACATTTACGGGGGTCGCTGGTTGTTCCTTTTTTGTTCATTGGATCGATTTTCGCCAACGCGACTAGAGTCCGAATCCTGCTTTTGAGATTCGTAGCGAGGCTTTCGTCTAAATCGTGCTTGATATCGCCACAGTATTCCTGGGCAACTTCAAAAAATCAGTTTGACTACTTGAAGATGGAGCGACCGCGCTATTGGCGCATTTGATTTGCTCGTGGCATGTACATGAAGGGCTCCGTTAAACTGACGCAACTTCAAAAACGCCGGCGCTTCATTGCAAACCGAACGACCTGTGCTTAGCACTCACCGCAACGCCGTAACGAATGCGAGGAGATGACCAATCCTACACAGATAACTTCAAAGAATTTTCGAAAGACACTACCCTTATTCCCGATAGCAAGTGGGCTATATCACAACCGAGCGACGGCGGTTCTGACGTCTCAATTCAAGCGGCCAATGCTTGCTAAATTAACCATAGCGCTGGAGTATCTCTACAGCTCCGAGAGAACGTCATTGTCCTCTTGCGCCAATGCCGGGGTCATGCACTCATTGGCGGAAGTCCAATTTAATTGGGGTTGTCGACTATCCCGATGTAGTCGAATAAGTCACCATTCTTCCAAGGTTTCCGGATCGACCTTTTCGGTGGTGATCCCTCCCTTCCACTTGACCGTGACTTTCAGACCTCGAGGTGGCCCTTCGTTTACAAACACCTCGGAAATCTGCCCAATCTGCACGCCTTCATGGCCCTCGTGCCTTCGAACCCATTGTTTTTTCAACTTCTTAGCTCGGGCAAGCACTGCCTCATATTCATCATTGATTGCTTGAACCTTCTTGTACATGTGAAGCGTTCCCCTAGAAATTTCATTAATATGAGCCAGTGGAACGCAAAGATGTACTTTTTGCAAGACAACAACACCATCGCTCCTCAGAAAACCAGCCGCTTCTCAGGCCGAGACGGAAGCGTTTGCTTGGGACGCAAATGAGAACCAGTCAACGTCGCAAACATGCCATTTTAGGCTGAGTTTACCCACCGACAAGGACAGCGGCTCGGACCATGCTCTTCAATAACGGGGGTCTATTTTGCCTGCGAATACTGCCTAGAAGCTGCCCACCGCCGAACCCTATTATGCGACGCCACGAGACCTCCATCTTCATCGAACGGCTAAACTGCAGTTCAGCCAAAGGGCCCGAGCGTGCAGACATGGACGTTTCGGAGGACTCGATTAGCACAGATCATCCTTCTGAGGCTCCCAAGGCTTTGGAGAGCCAAAGGCGAACAAAGCATGCGAGCATTTTCGGCAGCTGATCAACACACAGCCAAGTTGTCATACGCCCTCTGCGAAATTGACTTCACCTGAACAAAACTTACCGGCGGCCTCATGACTTTTCGCTCTTTGTCAAACCTACTTCCTCCAATCATTCATGGAACATGTCGGCACCCTGCATTCCCTATGATCGTGAAACAGGAAGTATTAGCGGCGTCGAAAACGAAGGTTTTCGACGCTCAACTGGTCGATCTTGGTTACGCCCATGAGTTTCATGTCACGTTCGATTTCGGCGCGCAAATTACCAAGAGCGCGCTCGACGCCCGCCTGACCCGCCGCGGCGAGAGCGTAGAGATAGAGACGGCCGCCGGAACAAGCCTTGGCACCGATGGAAAGCGCTTTCAGGATGTGGGTGCCACGCTGGATCCCGCCTTCACAGATGACATCGATTTGGTCGCCAACGGCGTCGACGATTTCGGCGAGCTGATCGAACGGAGCACGCGAGCCGTCAAGTTGTCGACCACCATGGTTGGAAACCATGATGCCCGTACAGCCGATATCGACCGCACGTTTGGCGTCAGCAACGCTCATGATGCCCTTGAGCGCGAACTGGCCATTCCATTTAGCGCATAGCTCTTCGGCATCGCGCCAATTCATGGACTGATCCAGCATTGTTGAGAAGTAGTCACCAACCGACGTTGCGAGGTTGGTGCCGGCGGACACGTGGTCCTTCAGATGCGGCAGTTCGAAGGCCGGATGCGTGAAGTAGTTGAGTGCCCACATCGGATGTGCTGCGAAACTCATCAGGCTCTGTAGGGTCAAGCGTGGCGGGGACGTAAATCCGGTTTTTAAGTCGCGTTCGCGATTGCCGCCAGTGATGGTGTCAACGGTCAGCGCCATGACGTCGAACTTGGCAGCCTTGGCGCGTTCCAAAAGGGCATCGTTCAGGCCACGATCCTTATGGAAGTAGAATTGAAACATCTTAGGTGTCGAGATCGTCTCACTGAGCTCCTCGACGCTCACCGTGCCAAGCGACGAGACGCCGACCATCGTCCCGAATTTCTGAGCGGCTTTGGCGACGGCACGCTCACCATCATGGTGGAACAAGCGCTGCAAGGCAGTCGGCGCGCAATAGATCGGCATAGCGAGCTTCTGGCCCATGACCTCAACACCCATGTCGACCTCATCGACACCAGCCAGCACGTTGGGGACCAGGTCGCAGGCATCATAGGCTTCGGTGTTGCGCCGATAGGTGATCTCGTCGTCTGCCGCACCATCGATATAGTGGAAAATTGGTCCGGGGAGACGGCGCTTTGCCAGCATGCGAAAGTCCTTGAAACTATGGCAGTCAGGTAGGCGCATGGCCATCTCCCTCGGTGTGCGGTTGTCAGCCCTCAGCGACCTGGTGATGGGCAAGCTGCTCGAGCGCTTTCACCATCCCGGAGTGATCCCAAGCCGCACCGCCTTGGGCCGTGCAAGCATTGAACAACGCCTGGCAGGTCGCGGTGTTCGGCAGGCTCACACCGAGTGTCTTGGCGTTTTGCAGCGCGAGATCGAGATCCTTTTGGTGTAACGCGATCCTAAAGCCGGGATCGAATGTCCGCTTGATCATGCGTTCGCCGTGAATTTCGAGAATGCGCGAGGTGGCGAGCCCACCCATCAGGGCGTCTCGAACCTTCGACGGATCAGCGCCGGCTTTGGACGCGAATAACAGCCCCTCAGCGACGGCTTCGATCGTCAGCGCCACAATAATCTGATTGGCGACCTTGGTGGTCTGGCCATCACCACTTTCGCCGACATGGGTAATGTTCTTACCCATCAGCGCGAAGACGGCATGTACGCGCTCGAAAGCAACCTTCGGACCGCCAACCATGATGCTGAGGGTGGCCGCTTTGGCGCCAACGTCGCCGCCCGAGACGGGAGCGTCCAGATAGTCGCAACCAAGCTCCTTGATGCGCGCTGCAAAGGCCTTCGTCGCAACCGGTGAAATCGAGCTCATGTCGACGACGACCTTGCCAGCACTCAGCCCTTCGGCGACACCATTCGCACCGAAAAGCACCTTTTCGACATCTGGTGTGTCCGGAACCATGGTGATGATGACGTCAGCGGATGCTGCAACCTCCTTGGCTGACGCCCTGGCGGTACCACCCCTATCAATCAGGTCCGCAGGTGGACCAGAGCGGCTGAAGAGAAAAACCTCGTGACCACCGTCGATCAGGTGTCCGGCCATGGGTGCGCCCATGATGCCAAGGCCGATAAAGCCGATTTTTTCCATGTTTCTCGTCCTTCTTAAGGTAGAACTGGCCGCGATTACGCTACGCGCGCCTTGGACCGATAGGGCTGGTACCAGCCGAGCCCTTGCTCGGTGCCAGCGCGCGGTTTGTATTCGCAGCCAATCCAGCCGGCATAACCTTGCCGGTCGAGCCAATCGAACAGAAAGGGATAATTGATCTCACCGGTGCCCGGCTCATGGCGACCGGGCGTGTCGGCAAGCTGAACATGGGCGATACGCGCTTTTAGTCGCTCAAAGGTCGAGGCGAGACCGCCCTCCATGATCTGCATGTGATAAAAATCGTATTGTAAGTAGAGATTGTCTGAGCCGACATCGTCCATAAGGGCCATAGCCTGGGCCGACTTGGTGACGAAGAAGCCGGGGATGTCACGATCGTTGACTGGTTCTAGAAGCAGCTTGATGCCAACGTCTTCCAGCTTGGTCGCGGCAAAACGCAAATTGTCGACTAAGACCGAAGCGGCGCGTCCCGAATCGATACCACCCGGCTTGATGCCGGCGAGGCAGTTCACCTGCTGGCAACCGAGCGCGGTCGCATAAGCGATCGCCTGGCCGACACCGTCTTGAAACTCACCAACGCGATCGGGCAGGCAGGCAATGCCTCGCTCGCCATCCGCCCACGAGCCGGCAGGCAGATTGTGCAAGACCTGGGTCAGTTGATGTGTATGGAGCTGCTCTGCTAGGTGCTCCTTCTCGTAGTCGTAGGGAAAGAGATATTCGACCCCCTTGAAACCGGATCCAGCTGCTGCTGCGAACCTGTCCATGAAGTCATGCTCGTTGTAGAGCATCGTGAGATTGGCACAGAATTTGGGCAACGCACTCTCCTCATGCGGTCGAGACATCGACCACAGGCTGCCATTCAAGTGTTGTTTGATCTCTTCGGGCTAGGCCGGCTCTTTTGTAGGCACGTTGCTCTCGCCCTTGCTGTCACTCAGAACCGAACCCGAGACCTCATCGATCGTCAGTGTCGGATCGAGACAGAGGATCTCCTCGAATTCGTTCACGTTGTGGATCTCGGTTCCCATGGCGATGTTGGTGACCCGCTCCAGGATAAACTCCAGCACCACGGGCACCTGATGCTCCGCCATCAGCCTTTCGGCTTCAGCAAACGCTTCCTTGAATTGGTTGGGACTGGTGACGCGAAGCGCTTTGCAGCCGAGCCCCTCTGCAACCGCGACATGGTCGACGCCATAGCCCGAGACCTCCTCGTTATTGACGTTCTCGAAAGCAAGGCTGACTTGAAAGTCGATCTCGAAGCCACGCTGGGC
Organism: Geminicoccaceae bacterium; assembly: GCA_028285265.1. GTDB lineage: Bacteria > Pseudomonadota > Alphaproteobacteria > Geminicoccales > Geminicoccaceae > JANQPX01. Next base: position 44,781 of record JANQPX010000073.1, on the reverse strand, counting down.
CTGGCGGATGAGGCCGAGATAGGAATTGTTCACGACCACATGAAGATAAGGCAGCTTGTGCTGTGCGCCGACCGCGAGTTCCTCGATCAAAAACTGGAAGTCATAATCGCCAGACAGCGCCACGATCTTCCTGTCAGGGTCAGCGGCACGCACACCGAGCGCCGCGGGAAGCGTCCAGCCAAGCGGGCCGGCCTGACCGCAGTTGATCCAGTTACGGGGCTCATAGACGTGGAGAAACTGAGCACCTGCGATCTGGGAAAGGCCGATGGTGGTGACGTAGCAGGTATCTCGATCGAAGGCCTCGTTCATCTCCTCATAGACGCGCTGCGGCTTCAGCGGCACCTGATCGTAGTGGGTCTTTCTGAGCATGCTGTTCTTGCGATGCTCACAGTCCGCCGCCCATTCGCTCCAGTCCCGAAGCTTGCCCTCGGCCTTCCATGCCTTAGCGACGTCAACAAAGAGTGCTAGGGCTTCTCTTGCGTCGGAGACGATACCGAGGTCAGGGTTGAACACGCGGCCAATCTGGGTCGGCTCAATGTCGACGTGAACGAATGTGCGACCCTTGGTGTAGTTCTCGATCGTGCCGGTGTGGCGGTTGGCCCAGCGATTCCCGATGCCAAGCACGAAATCCGAGTGCAGGAAGTTGCGGTTGCCATAACGGTGACTCGTCTGCAGACCAACCATGCCGGCCATCAACGGATGATCATCCGGAATCGAACCCCATCCCATGAGCGTGGGGATGACCGGCACGCCTGTGATCTCAGCAAACTCGACCAGGAGGTACGAGGCATCGGCATTGATGATGCCGCCGCCCGCAACGATCAGCGGCCTTTCTGCCGCGTTCAGCATCGCTAAGGCCCTTTCGATCTGGGCCGTTGAGGCACGCGGCTTGTAGGCTTCAAGTGGCTCGTAGCTCTCAATATCGAACTCGATCTCGGCCATCTGCACATCGACCGGCAGATCGATCAACACGGGCCCGGGGCGGCCAGAACGCATAAGATGGAACGCTTTTTGAAAAGCACGCGGCACCAGGCCTGGCTCCAGCACCGTGCTGGCCCATTTGGTCACGGGCTTGGCAATGCTCTCGATGTCGACCGCCTGAAAATCCTCTTTGTGGAGCTTTGTGGTCGGCGCCTGCCCCGTGATGCATAGGATCGGAATACTGTCGGCAGAGGCTGAATAAAGCCCGGTGATCATGTCGGTCCCCGCCGGACCAGACGTGCCGATACAAACCCCGATATTGCCGGCTTTAGTGCGGGTGTAACCTTCGGCCATGTGGGAAGCGCCCTCGACATGGCGGGCGAGGATATGGCGGATCGAACCTCGCCGTTCCATCGCTGCATAGAGCGGGTTGATTGCAGCGCCCGGTACGCCAAAGGCGGTGCTGACACCCTCCTTTTCGAGAACGAGAACCGCCGCTTCGATCGCTTTCATTCTGGCCATGACAGCTGCTCCAATCACTCTTTTCGTCTGTCTCCTTCAAGAGATAGAGTGATCAGTCAAGCCGTGCAAATTATTTTGGAATTAATTCCATATTATGGAATATAGATATTTTTTCTCATTAACTTCAGATAGATGAGCGATCATTAATTTTGACTTTGTGAGCAAAGCTAAGCTTGCGCCCCTGATGTTCCTCCGAGTTCAGCGGTAATGTCTTCGGCGACCGCCTGCACCATCTTCCCGAGAATGGGCAAGCGGTCGTCCGTGATGCGTGCCATCGGTCCAGACAGTGAAATCCCGGCAAGGGCGTCGCCATGTTCGTCCTGGATCACGGCGGCGACGCAGCGAAGCCCGATCGCGTTTTCTTCGTCATCGATCGAATAGCCACGCTTGGTTATCACCTTGAGATCGGCTTTGAGGTCGGCTGGCCTATGCAGTGTCTTTTCCGTTACCTTGGGCAGGCCATGCTTTTGCAGGATTCTCTTGACGTCAGCATCGGCCATCGTCGCCAGGATTGCTTTCCCGATCCCAGAACAATGCATCAGCACACGTCCGCCTGGCCGGGTAATTGCACGCATAAGCTGGCGACACTCCACCTGGCTCATATAGATCGCCTCGCCCTGATCCTCGATCGCCAGGTTAACGGTCTCACCACTCTCCTCCATCAGCCGGCGCATAAATGGCCTGGCCATCTGCACGACATCCCGCGTGCGGAGAAAAGCGTTGCCGACCAGAAAAGCTTGTACGCCGACCTGCCAAAGATTGCTGCCCGGATCGAAGCGTACGAAACGCTGCTGCTGCATCGTGGTGAGCAGACGATGAGCCGTTGACGGAGCGAGACCGACGGTTTGGGCAATATCCGCGAGGATCATGCCATCACCACTGTCGGCAAGTGTGTTGATGATCGTCAAAGCTCGGGTCAGCGCTTGAACCTGCCCCGGCGCCTTGTCCGCCGCCGTCTCGCGTTTTGGCCGCCCACGGCCCTTCATCTTAACAATGTCGGCCATGAACTCTCCAGCAATGCCTGTTATCGCCGCTCAAGTTGACATAGCAGGGGTGGGCCAAATGCGCCAATCGCCCAGCAAAAGACCAAGAACACTCATCGGCGAAAACGGATGCGTCGAGACGGTCTAACAGTGCATCCGGGATCGGACCAAGGCCTAAAGGTTAGTCCCAAGCAAGTTGATCTAAAGTGTCGAACGGCCTTCCTCGTCAAGAAAGCGATTTGGCTTTAGGAAAAACGAAAGGACCAACGCGCCGTCAGGCGCATAGGCTTCGTGAATACTGCCAGCTGGCCGCCAGACATAGTTGCCTGCAGTCGCCCTTCCCTCTTCATCAACCAGACTGCCCTCAATGACGAATGATTGTTCGAGATCAGTATGCTCATGCTTTGGCAGTTTGGCACCTGGCGCGAACCGGGTAAGCGCCGTTAGGAGCCCAGTTTCCTGATTCTGCATCAGGATCTTGATCTTAACGCCAGGAAAAGACGTCTCTTGCCAAGGTAGCTCGTCAACGTCGACATAGCGAGATGCCAATGATGCTAAGGCTTCGTGTCCTTTCGCATGTGGCGTCGTCGTCCCCATGGTTTTGCTCCCTTTCGCCGTCAAGTCGGCTTTCCATCGAAGAGACTATGCGATCTAGGAGCTGCGGAAAACCTTACGGCAGACATCGGACTGAACCATGCTAACGCTCGTCAGATGCGATCAGACATGTTCGGGCTTTTGGCTGGGCAGAGATGTAACCCACCGCAACGATAGGATCCTCGACGTCTCGCCTCACGATGAGATCGAAATGACGCCTTATGGGCTAGGCTAAAAGGCGAACGACAGGATCGCCCAAGAATAGCAACGTCAACCAACATGAGACGCGGGAAGTTTGGGTCGTCGCAGAGGTGTATCTGACAAATGTCGGATCGACGTCAACCTGCTTGGCCAACATAGTGATCGAGACGGTCATACCCCGATCGACGCCAAGAAAAGCCGGGGGATGGCCCTGTCAGCTCGTTTGCTGATGATCCTGGGCCGGCGGGTCCCCGCACGCCGGCCCCTCCCATCACTTGATGTCGACGATTGTCGGCAGCGTTCGAAATACGAGGGCGTTGTGTCAGCTTGCTTTCTTGATCACTCCGTTTGTGGGCGCGTCAGTGTCAGACGCGATCAAATCCTCAAGGAAGTAAGCGGAGAACGCCGTTTTTCCCGGCAGATCGGATTTTTGATAGATCGACTGAGCCTGCTGCCGAACCGTGGCCTCGGTAGTGCCTCGAAGTCGCGAAATCTCTTTATGGCTCAATCCTTTAAGAATGAGCATACCGACGTCTTTCTCAGCCTCACTCATGCCCCAATCCTCAAATTGCGTGTCCATTTCATGACGAAGACCGCGAAGATGGGCCTCTGCCTTCTTGCGCCAAGCCGTCCCCTCGGCACGTGCAATCTCCAGATTTCGCATCAGGTCCAGCCGTTCCTCATGCTGGGATTGCGTCCGGTGGAACAGAAGAGCGAGACCAACAGTCGTGGATGTCATCAACAACAGCCCAAATCCATCTGCGACAACGTCGATGAATGTAACGTCATCGGTCTCGCTCAGGATCTCCATCGTCATCAGGAGGGCGAACGAAACGAGGCCAACGCCGGCGAGCATCAGCCGGATTTGCCACTCCTTGAGGTTCTTCATCATGCTTCAGCTTATCCCATTCATAGGACCCGATGTCGGTCGTTGAGGTGGTTGTCTCGATCAACCCTTATTGCAAAAGGACTGATGGTGTTGAGGAACCATGCCGCGATCGCCATGCTGCCGAAGAGCAGAACAAAGATGTTCTTCAGAGATGTCTCTATTTTCCACTTCATAGCGACACCAACCAGCCTTCTTGGCGTGCTCCTGGGAACAGCAGGTCAATTTGCCTGTTCCTCTCCAGCGAGCGCCGGCAAGCTCGAGATTCTGGCTGGAGGTGAGTTGAAGACGGGCATCGCCGCTGCCGAAGACGAGCAGCTGTCCGATGGTGAGGGAGATCGAGGCTATACTGTCTTCACGGACTCTGAGCTTTACATTGAAGCTGATCTCAGCCCATCGGACGAACTGGACCTCGGCGCCGAGGTGGTGCTGAAAGCCGATGCCGATATTGGAGATGTCAACGCAGACGAGACCTTCATCTTCGTATCCGGTCGTTTTGGGCTGATACAACTTGGCCGGACCGAAGGCGCGGAAGAGGCTATGGCGCTTTGCGCGGACACGATCGCGGCGGGGACTGGCGGCATTGATGGGGATACGGCGAACCTTGGCGAAGTCGGGATCGTCGATAGTGGCGACGCTGCCAAAATCAGTTACTTCTCGCCAAGGCTCGGTTTGGTCCAGGTCGGTCTGAGTTTCACGCCCGACACAGGTGACAATGAGGGACGGTCCAACGATCTGGACGACGACGAAGAATTGGAGGATTTGCAGGATCATATCGGCTTGGGTGTGAACGTCGCTGGTGAATTGGCCGACGATCTTGAGGCTGGGATCGCCCTTGTCGGCAGCTATGGCAAGAGCGAGGATTCCAAACGGGACGACCTCGACGCGTTCTCGATCGGTGGCACCATCGCTATCGACGACCTTGTCCTCGGCGCTTCGTATGGCAATAACGACGGGGCGGACGACGTCGGGTTCGTCACGGCAGGCGTTACCCTCGAAATCGGCGAGGCCAATGCTGGTATCGGCTATCATCGTCTCGATGAGAGAGGAGATGGTATTACCCATATCATTGCCCTAAGTGGAGATGTGCCGCTTTTTCCGGATATCGAGCTGCAAGCGGACGTCAGCTATGCCGATCCAGAGGATCGTCGGACCAGTCTAGCCAGCGTGCTCGCTATCGAAGTTTCGTTCTAGATGACCTGATGGTCGTTGGTCAGTAAGACCGAGGGCTCGTTCTGCTCGAAGATGCCTCAGCATATCTTTCGATGAATGGCCAACCCCGGTCGCTGTTGCCAACCGCCAGTTCAAACGCCAGCCCTTTTGTTTGGCGAGATCCCACGCTCGGCGAAAAACATAGAGGCCTCGCTCCAAACGATTGAGCCCTTGCCGCCGTGCCGCCGCATTCTTGACCAAGTTCTTCTCGCTTGTGTCTTGATCACCAAGATAGATGGTGATCGGCAACGTTAGATACGCTCTTAGGCGATCTTCAGCTTCCTCCGGCTGAACGACATCGCCGAAACCGTAGGGGACGGACTCGTCCACAGATGGCAGCACATAGACCGACGGATTGGCGATGACGATTCGCTCGGCGTCTGTCAGTGGAGCGTAGGCCGACAGGCGAGACAAAAATTGAGCCCCTGCAGAATGACCGAATAGGATGTAAGGCATGGTCGGCTCGCCGGCCCATTGCCGACCCCATGAGATGAGTTCTTTGACGATCGTTCCCGTCCAATGTTGTTCCGGCTGAACGTCCCCTTTCCTGAGCACACCAGCACGGTGATATCGCCAGTTCGGAAAGCGCTCGCTATCGAAAAGCGGTGCCAGAACCGAAAGGCAGGCACGACCGGCAAGCTCTATGGCATTGTCGCGCATGTTGCTCGCCTTTCGCCCCTTGCCGTGGAAGACGAACAACAATGTCGGTCGGTGGCAGTCGCTCGGCCTATAGGTGAAGACCGTCATCTCCACGCCGCGAAGATGGGCTTTTGCCTGCCCTTTGCCGCTTTCGAAGGCACTTGCCGGTACGGCTAGGAACAGCGTAACGACTGCGGCAAGCCATGCTTTGAGTGTTCGATCTACCACCGCTGCCGACCTTACGGTTCTCAATTTCCGATCCCGGTCAAGCGATGGCGATGATCCCGATCATAGCGATCAGCGTCATCGTGATCGCCAGATAGTTCGAGTGCATCCGCGGTAAGGGTCCCTTGAGCGAGACGAAGGCGATAGGCAGCAACGACTTCATCCCTGCGCGCAGTCTCGAGTGCGACCTCAGCTTCGAATAGGTCACGTTCTAGATCGAGGACATCGAGGAGCGTGCGTTGCCCGACCTCAACCTCCTTGCTTCCCCCTGCCAACGCCTGCCTGGCTGCACTGACTTGTCGTTTGATCGATCCGATGCCAGAGCTTGCTGCGCTCAGGTCATGCCATGCCTGGCTCACCTCGGCGGCGACGGCACGCTTCACCGCAGCAAGATCGTGCTCGAGACGGCTCATCTCCTGATGGGCACGGCGTATGCGAGCATATTCGCCGCCCCCTTGATAGAGAGGCACTCTAAGCTCAACACCGATTACAGCTGCGCGTTCATAGCCCGTCTCGAGGCTGGGATCATCCGCATAGGTCAACTCAGCTTGCAGATCGAGGCTCGGGTAGATCACCGACTTGGCGATGCGGATGTCGGCCATGGACGCTACCAGCCGGTATCGAGATGCCCTAATTGCTGGATTGCCTTGCATCGCCAGTTCCAGCGCCTCGCGTTCACTGGCGACACTCGGGGGTTGCTGCGTTGGTCGTGAAAGCGAGTCGGGTTCTTGACCGGTGACGCTTTGATAAAGCGCCTTCGAGGCCTCGACAGCGCTCAGTGCGCGATCCTGCTCAGCGATCGCTCCAGCATAACGGGCGTTGGCTTGAGCAACGTCAGTGCTGGTGAGCTCGCCGGCACTGAAGCGCTTCTTTGCAGCGTCGAGTTGCTTGAAAAGGCGCCGCTCGTTGGCCTGAGTGAGATCCATTATGGCTACCGCATTGACAACATCGGCATAGGCCTCGATGGCCGACAGAAGCACCTCTTGTTCCGTAACCTGCAGCAGGGCACGTTCGTAGAGCAGCAAGTTCTCAGCCTGGCTGACGGACGCCGTTGTCTGGCCTCCTTGGTAGAGATTTTGTTCCAGGACAAGCGCTGTGGAACTGCTGGTGAAGCGACCGCTATCGCTCGAATCGTCAATCGAATTGGCTTGAATGTCGCTTTCTATAGCCAGGGTTGGGTGCCAGCCACCCTTGGCTTCGGCCACAACCTCAGTCGCCGCTCGAAGTGTCGCTCGCTGAGCCTGGAGTGTCGGGTTGGAGAAATAGGTCGAAGCCAGCGCCTCCTCCAAGGTCTGCGCTTGGAGCTCGTCGCCGAGCGCCAGCCCTGACAGTAGGCAAGAGAACCACGATAACGCGAACCAACGTTGCAGCCTTTTTCCCTGCCGCGTGCCTTCAGGCATGAGTGCCTCCCCAGCGTGTCCATTCTTCTTCGGTTGAATGATGCGTTAGGACGATAAAACCGCTTGATCGACGTCTTTGTCGGCGATTGCCCGATCATCGGGTCGGGGCACAGGCGCCGGCGCGTTTCGGATCGCCGCTTCGATGTCGGTACCCGTCATGCCAGCGCTGTAGGCTAAGGCCACGGCGAACATCCTCGCTTCAATCCGGCGGGCTTGAGCGCGTGTACCGCTGCGCGTGACGGTCGGATCGATAGCAATCGCTGTAATCACCTGGTCATTGTCGTAAAGCACGATGCGGTCGCGTTCAGCATTCCAAAGTTTGACGACCGCAGCCCCGCCTGCTGACAGATGACGCTCGATGACAGCGTCGCGCAGCCGGGGCGAGACAAGGATCAGCCGGCTCGGATCACCGTCACCAAGCGCCTCCAACGCCATCGCATTGCCTGCACCCACGACCAGCTTGCCAGCTGCTTTGGCAATCACATCCAAGCCTCGCCGGAAACGATCGACGTCACCCTCAACGCCTCGATTCATGATCGCCGCAGCGTGGCAACGATCAAACGTCAAACCACGTGTCACGGTTCGGCGTAGGGAGGCCGTGCTGACCAACGCTTCCAGATTAGGATCAGCGAGCAAAATCGATGCTGCCCGACGCTGCTTCTTTTTATCAAAGCCAACCTCTTCCCCATTCATGAACGTGGTCTGTCGCGTTACCAGTCCGACGGACTTGTCGGCACCGCGCAAGATGGCGTCGAGCTCACACGCGACCGGGCCTGTGCCGCGATCGCCAGCAATCAGCAAGGTCGGAATGCGTCCATCGCCGCCGTCCGGCATCGAGAAATCCAACATCGCTCCAGCGACGTCTCGTGCCTCGCCAAAGCTCGGCCATGTATGTGGGCGGAGGCCCGGCCGCGAATTGATTTCGATAATGCAGCCACCGACAGTTTTGTAAGAGCGGCTGATATCCGTCGTGAGGAAGTCGATTCCGGCGACATCCAGCTCAACGGCTTTTGCCGCACGGACTGCCAAGGCCTGGTTGTCGGGATGGATGACTGTCGTCACATCTGAGAAGATACCGCCAGTGGAACCATTCGCGGTGGAGCGAAGGGCCACAACCGCACCCTTGTCTGGCACATCGCCAAGAGCGTACCCCTTGCTTGCAAGAAAGGCCTCAAGGGCGGGATCGATCTTAACCTTCACCATCCTGAAGTCATCGCGACGCGGATCATCGTTCAGCTCATCGATGAGCTGCTTGAGGGTGAGCTCACCGTCACCCTCGACATAGGGTGGTGTTCGCTTGGTCGCAGCAACAAATTTGCCGCCAATAACTAAGAGGCGATGATCGATTCCCTCGATACACTCTTCGACAATGACGCCTGATCCAACCTCGTCAGCCCGAACGAACGCATCACTGACATGGCTGCGTTGATCGATACCAGCAGTGACGGCTCCGCCTTTTTTGCCCCGAAGCGGCTTGATCACCACGGGAAAGCCTAAACGTTCAGCCGCCTCCTCAGCCTCTAGAGCATCTGCGACCTTGAGCTGCTGCGGGACAGGGAGGCCAAGCTCGGCCAGACGCCGATTGGTTTGGCGCTTATCGCTAGACAACCGACAAGCCCAAAAGGATGTTTTCGACGTAACCGAGGCGAAAACGTGACGCTGGCTCGCCCCATGTCCAATGCGGAGCCTAGGTCCTCCAAGAACCTCGCAAGGAATCCCACGACGACTAGCCGCCAACACCAAAGCGGCTGTCGTCGGCGCCATACGCCGCCGCCGAGCAAAGGTTCGAAGGTCCTCGAGAGCGTTCAGGAAACTCTCCGCCCCCTCGTCGCGATGGGGGTAGACCTCAGTCGGCAGGATCTCAAGGAGGCCAATCAAACCAGTCCGGGCGGCCGCCCTTGATATTCGTGTGCGCCGGCAGCTCCAAATGAGAGAGACTTCCCCGGCTGCCTTGCGTGGTTCCATTCTCATCACGTTGATGGGCGCAAGATATCCCTGCTCGAAAGCCATCGCGGTTTCGACAGCGACGACCGCCTCCAGCAGGATCTCCGCCAAGGGCAGCCCGGCACCGCTCCCTAGTCGGTGCAGCAGTCGTCCGTCCATGTCGCTACCAGGTACCTTGGTCCTCAAGGGGCGAAATCGCTCGACGAACCGTCGAGCAAAATCTGGCCCGGCCTGGCTGCTCGATCGACCTGCGAGAGCGCCGAGATCAATGGCCTGAACCATGACCGTTTGCCGATCATAGATATTGCAGCCTTTCAGAACCGTGCTCTTCAAAAGTCTGGTCAGCGTCTCCTTGGCCGACCCTTTGAACGGTTCAGACCGATCAATGGCAACATACTGGTCCATGGCGTCAATTCTCCCTTAAGCCCAGTTGGAAGTTTCTAGTGATGGGATCGAGCAGATACTCGAAAGGCGTGCGGGCGCCCGTACGGATGAAGACATCAGCACCCATACCTGCCAGCAGTGTTTCATCCATGCTGGCCAAGCTTTCCGGATCGAGCTCGATTCGGGCGCGATAGAAGGCCTCTCCCGATTGCTCGTCAGTCAACCGGTCAGCCGACACGGCGGAGACTTGACCTTCAATCGGGGTCCGCTGCCTTCGGTTGATGGATGTAAGATGCACATGAGCAGGAAGTCCGGCTTGAACCTCCTCGATATCTTCAGGATCGATCAATGCTTCGACCACAAGATCGTCGCTACTTGGTACGACTTCGAGCAGAGGTTGACCTGCCGCGATGACACCATCCTGCGTGTGCACTTGGAGATTGACGACGACGCCGTCGATTGGCGAACGAATATCGGTCCGCGCCAACACATCTTCGGCAGCCACTAATTGCTGTGAAAGATCATGGATACGGGAGCGTTCGGCTCGGAGCGATTCTTCGATCTCGGCACGCCGCTCTGTCACGAGCTCACCCATCTGCTCCTCGGTCTCGAGGATGCTTTTGCGCTCTCGGGCGATTGCCGAACGAAACTCACTAGCTGTCCCTTCAAGTTCGGCAATCCGACCCTGCAGCTCCAGCATGCGCGGCTTGGGAATCAAGCTCTGCTCGAAGAGACCTCGAATTTCACGATACTCTTCTCGAGCGAGTTCGAGGCGGGTCGCCGTGGCTTGGATCTGGCCCTCAAGTCCAGCGATCTCCGCTTTGGTCTGCTCAATCTGTTGCCGAAAGACCGAAAGACGATTGTGTTGATTCGCCCGACGGCTGGCAAAGACACCCTCCTGTCCGTCCAGGGCTCGTTGAATAGACGCATCCTCATCGGCCAGCGTCAGCAGTTCGTCCGGAAAGGTGATTGTTGGCCGCTCATCCCGTTCAGCTAGAAGTCTGGCAACGGTCGCTCGGGCTTCGGCATACTGATCCCTGAGTTGGCTTGCCTCCGCCGATGGCTGAACGTTCGAGAGCTGAATGAGGAGTTGACCACGCTCAACCCGATCACCCTCTTGCACAAGAATCTCTTTTACAATGCCGCCCTCAAGATGCTGGATTGTCTTCCTATAGCTGGCAACACTGACCACGCCCGGTGACACAACGGCACTTTCGATCGGTGCCAGTTGGGACCAGGCTCCAAGTCCGCCAAGAAAAGCGGCGATTGTGAGGACACCCGCAACAACTGGTATGACCGGAAACGGCCTCAGTCTGCCCCGTCCCTTTGCGCGCATCACCTTATTGCCCGTCATCAACCGATAGCTCCGGATTGGTCAGTGGCCTTGATCTTCCCTTGCGGCGCGAGCGCCTGCGGGTCAGCGCAGCGATGTCCTCTTTCTTGTCGAGAAGTCCGACTTTCACGCCATCAAGCAGCAGCACCTTGTTGGCGATTCGACAAAGCGTCTTGGATTGTGAGGTCACGACCACGATCGAGCCCTGCGCCGTACATGTCTTGAGCGCACGCGTCAGGACACGCCTTGCGGCCCGATCGACATGTGGCTCCGGTTCGTCCATCACGATCAGCTGGGGCCAGCCGTAGAGCGCACGCGCCAGCGCAATGCCCTTGCGCTGGCCGGCGGACAGGAGAGGCTCATCCTCGGCGATCTCGGTATCGTAACCTTCGGGGAGTCCGAGGATGACGTCGTGCATGCCGATCAGCTTGGCGGCCTCGACGACCTGTCCAAAATCGCCTTGGCTCATGCGGGCTATGTTCTCTCGTACCGTGCCGCGAAAAAGCCGGACGTCTTGCGGTAGATAGCCGACATAACGAGCGTCACCGTCCTTGGGGAGTCTTGCGGTGTCAATGTCGCCAAGCCTGATCGTGCCGGCACGCGGCCGAAGCAATCCAGATGCAAGGCGAGAGAAGGTTGTCTTCCCCGATGCGGACGGGCCGACAACGCAAAGCACATCCCCGGGCTCCAGGGTCAGCGTGATCCGTTTGATCACCGATGCTGGCTGATTAGCATAGCGATGGCCGGCATCCTGAATAACCAGTGGTGCCGGAAGCCGGCCATCAATCATCGAAGGCTTGATGCCCAACTCAGCACCAAGTGCGTCGCGGACACGCCCATAAGCTCGTCTGGCCACCATCAGTTCGCGCCATTTGAGCATTGCTTTCTCAACAGCGCGATAGGCCATCCTGCCGAGCACGCCCGCCGCCACCACCGCGCCGAGCGTCATTCCATCCGTAATCACGAGCCAAATGCCAAAGGCCAAGAGTGCGATCCGAAGGCCTCGGCCAAGAAGACGCATGGCGGCGGCTATGGTGACGGCAAACGTTTTCGACCGAAGACCTTCATCAAGACGCTCGGACGCCGCTTCCGACCATCGTTCGGCAAGACTGCCAGCCATGTTCAATGGCCCAATCGTCTCACCGCTACGCTCAGCAGTCGCAACCCAGTCACGACTATCCACCAGGGCACGGCGCGAGGCTTCTCGGGTTGATCGTGTCGACAGCTCCAGGACCAGACCCAGTCCTAACGCCATGACCGCACCAACAAGGACGATTGAAGCAAGAAGTGGGTCGATCAGATAGACCACGATCACGAAGAGTGGCGCCCAAACAACGTCCAACCACACGATCAAACCCGAACCTGAGACGAACTGACGGATGGTCGAAAGATCACGCAACGCCTTCGATGGGGCCATCGTGCTCGCCGCTACTTGGCTCGAAAGGCCCGCATGGACAAGTTGCGGCCCGAAATGGCGCTCGATCCACACGCCCCAATGCATGAACATCCGCCGACGAATGACTTCCAGAATGACGCCGGTCAGCACAGCCGCGACGGTGATCGCTGTCAGCATCATGAGCGTCTCGACGCTGCGGCTCGCCGGAATGCGGTCCAAAATCTGCAGCACATAGAGCGGTGTCGCCAACTTCAGCACATTGATGAAGATGCTGAAGAGCAGGATGGCGGCCAGGCCAGGATAAGAACGCCTCCATGCCATGCGCATGACACGGCGCGCACCCATCGTCTGAACTCGATTGGCACTACCCATAGCGGAGGCCTGACTGCTGTTGCTCGGGGTCTAGATCGGACTTAGGCACTGGCGCTGACCTCAGGTCGAAACCCGAAGGTTCTTGCCGTAGCACATGGCCCAGGCGCCACCTCTCGTGGCAACGGACGTGTCGGGCGTGCGATGAGTTCGACCTTGGGCCTGGTGCGCCATGGCTCATCTCCACGCCATGCCGCGTCAATCCTGCCGACCAAAGCGCCTGCTTGAAGTTCGAGTGGTGTGTAGATAGGGCAATCCAACGCCGCCATGGCTTCTCGAATGGCAAGTGGCGAGCGGGTGAGTTGGCCACTGACCGCCAAGACCTTGTGATGCGCTAGGAGCAATGCTTCGACACCTGCTCTAGCACCCATCGAGTCATAGGCTGCGAACAACAGACCGGCACTTCGCTGACGCAACCGCTCGGAGCGAAGCAGCGTTGCTGTCTCCTCATGCTGTAGCCCGTCGGCAATCTCGACCACGGCAAACTGGCAGTCTGCGTTTGCGGCGTGATCAATGAGATCGAGAACGCCGGCCTCGATTTTCTCGGCAGGAATCTTGTATGTGCTGGCAAACCCTGCGTCGGTAAAGTCGAGCACCAAATCGGCACCCATGTCCTTCATCTGCCAAAGATCACCACCGGACCCAGTCCCGGTCGACTTGATTCCGGCGACCCGATATCCGCTCGATGTCAAACCACGGACTAGGGACGCTGCGGAGAATGTCTTGCCGGAGTTCATCGCCGTTCCGGCGACCAGGATTGGTGTAATCGGCTTGCCACCACGCGTCGGACGGATGGCATAGCGCGACAGATTGAGACGCTGGCCTTGTCCATCGCCGATCAGACCGATCGGTGCAATGCGCGTCGGCTCGATCATGCGATCATGGCGGCAGACTTCGTTCGACGCGATACCCCCGCCGGCGACGAGATCGCAGACGCTTAGATCGTCGGGAACAAGTGCCTCGAATTGATCAGGAGCGTAGCGATTGCCATAGCTGACGATGATCTCATCGCCTGGCATCATAAGCGCGCGGCGACCCGTTGGTTTTTCGATCTTTCGATGCTTGCCGATCTCCTGAACCGCTGCCAGGACCAGGTCACCTGTTTGCGGCGCTAGGTCACCTCTCAGTAACGTCATCATGTCACCGGCAGGAACACGCCGCGTCGTAAAGGCCCGCTTTGCCATCAAAGCACGTTTTTCCGTCAGCTCGACAATCGTCATGTGCTTTCCTCTTTGCGCGCCGGAGTACCGCCGGTTCAATCGGGTTCGGATGAACGATGCTTTGATGCTGCCGCGCGGCGGAGATCGATCGCTCTGAAGAGCTGTCATCAATGAAAGTCAGGCTGACGTTGGTAAATCCAACATCCGTCAGAGCAGCGATGGAGGGCCGCAGTTCTCGTCGAACATTTGTATGATCACCGCGTAGATGCCGCTTTAGGTCGGAGCATGCACCGATAAGCTTCTTGATGAAGACATTGCGGCTGCCTTTGGCGTTGACCTCGCCTTGTCGAGCTCAATACCCCGCCATGATATCGGGCTATGGGAACAGAGGGAGGAGTTCATTCATCGAGATCTGGAGCCCGGATTTTAATGAGCCTTTAGGCCAAAATCTTCGGGGCTTAGCCTCAGTAAAGACCCAACGAGACGCCCGCTAGCGAAACTGTTCCGGGGCATATTTGAGCAAGAGAGGGACGACCAACTCCTCTTCATCCACGAGATGGCGAAGAAGAAGAGGATCGAACGCTAAGAGCTGATGCCGAAATCCCGCAACTGCATCACGAAACGCGTTCTTGTCACTCGAGGGCACGGACAGAACCACATTCGCGCTGTCGGCGAAGCCACCTAGAAGACCATCGATATCGTGATGATCCTTATCCAGGAGTTCGAAGCCCGCCTGAACCCTCTGGTCAAGGGCCATCATCACGGGGAAATAGTGCCTGTCCTCGATCTGGTGATGGCCATGCAACTCGCGGAGCAGCATGCCGCCAGCATGTGCAAGACTCCGCCGATAGTCATCCGCTTCGATCGCATGATCCAGTGCGGACATAGCATCAAGACTGAGGCGTTCCATGAGACGTCTGAACATCAGGTGACGATCGAGCCAGAACGCGATCAGCTCCGAATAATTTGGATGGCCCGCCCAGGCGTCGCGCGGAAAGTCCTTGAGGAGCACACGAAGTGCGTCAGGCAATTGTTTTCGGTCAGCAAGGGCAAGGTCAGAGGTTATCTGCATTCGACGATCGCTCATCTAGGGGCGCATCCACCTATATAGGCACGCTTGGACCATGTAGGCATATTCGGGCTCACATGGCATCGTAGGACGTCGCGTCGATGCTTGACCTTCAACACCTTACTGTCCCGGAGATCCGATGGAGAAGCGGCTAGAACTCTTGCGAGGTGTCGTTCACCCTTGGCACCATGATCATTTCGGGCACATGAATGTCCGCCACTACGCACCGTTCTTCGACGACTCGGTCTATCATATGTGGACGCGGCTCGGTGCGCCCTATTCACGGATGCTGTCGGAGCATGGCGTCCACACCGTGTCCGCCGAAGCCACGACGGGATTTGCAAAGGAACTCAAGGCGGGTGACCTAATCATCGTCGACGGCGTGGTTAGCCGAATCGGAACAAAAAGCACGAGCTTTCATCTCCGCATGCTCCATGCTGATACGGAAGAATTGCATGCAACCTACGATCTCGTTGAGGTGTTCTTCGATCCGAAGAGCCGCTCATCTGTGCCCATCCCTGACGCCATTCGCAAGCGCCTGAGCGAACATCTCATCGAGCCGCAATAGCCGGATATCGGCCTCGATCGACGTCCGCCACCGAATATCATGCTGTCGACGCGGGTGCCTTAACCTAAACGTTTTCTTCAGAGTTCCGTTGATAGATTACGCCTTACTCGCTTGTCAGAGTGGGCGTAAATCTGATGAAACGGATCTGCAGCATCGTCACGGCGTGTTTTCGAAGCTTGGCACGCGGCTTGGTGGCTCTCGTCGAGAGACCCATCTCGTCTACCGTTTACCTCGCACTCTTAGCCACAGTCGCCGATGTCGTAGGTCTGCCAGCGAGTGTTCTTACGATCATGGATGCCGCGAGAGGTTCGGCCAGTCACGAAATCACGATCGAAACCACGGAATCCGGCGCGTCCTTCGCCATCACGTTTCCCGACATCTCCGAGCTAGAACCTGCCGCAGGTGACGAATCTCGGTTCATCGGCGACGTCCAGATGGTGCTTTGGTCGACGGGGTTCCTATCGGTCGATCCCAACGGGATCCTCGATGCGGACACTCGAGACGCCATAAGACGTGCCGAGTACATCGTCGGCATGGAGCCCACTGGAAACCCTACTAGCGAATTGTTCGATAAGCTGGATTATCTGGAGCGAAACAAAGACCTGATTGAGAAGCTTCAGCAAATCTTTCTCGATCGCGGCGACCTGAGGTCCGAACCGAGCGGATTTCTCGATCTTGAAACCAGGATTGCGATCATGAAAGCCGAGAAGAAGTACGGTTTGAAGCCAGACGGAATCCCCGATATTCGGCTCTGGAACAAGCTCATGAACAGCTTGATCAAACAGCCCATCAAAGGCTCGAAAATATCCTCGTCCAGACCATCTCACCAGCAAGGGTCATCGTGACACTTCAGGTCGTGTCCGAAGATGACACCTGCAGGAAATGAGCTAGACCCTTAAGCTGACAACAAGTACATCGGCATTAGCAGTAGCAACATGCCTGCGTAGGGGGCACAGCTGCCTCGTCAGCGACGTCTCGTTGCTCATTAGAGATAGCGCTGCCTTATGTTCCGCAGAACGTTTGGACGACCGTCTGCCCTGGGCGTGGAGGCAGCGCCAGCTCTGCTTCGTCGGGCTGCTCGTCGAAGGGGCGTGCGAGCACACGGCATAGCCTCTCGAATGGTCCGAGATCGCCTTCCTCCGCTGCCTTGAGCGCATCCTCGACCAGATGGTTGCGAGGAATGAACATAGGATTTGCCAAACGCATGGCAGCCTGACGTTCGGCTGGAGCCATCGGGTCTTCTTCAAGCCGGGCCTGCCAGCGCTCGCTCCAGGACTCGAACGCGGCCGGATCCTTGAAGAGATCGCCCACCTGGGGCTCGTCGCCAATGTTGAGGGCGCCAAGGTTGGACAGTCTGCGGAAGGTTAAGGTGAAATCCGCGTCGTTAGCCTCCATTGTCGACAAGAGCGCAGTAATCAGATCAGCATCGCTCTCAGCGGCGTTCGAAAATCCAAGCTTGCGTCGCATCATGCCAAGCCAGGCCTTGCCGAAAAGGTCAGGAAATCGGTCGATTGTCGCCTGCGCCAGCTCCACGGCTGATGTCTTCGTACCTGGCAACAATGGCAGAAGCGCTTGGGCAAATTGACCCAAATTCCAATGGGCGACCTGCGGTTGGTTTCCATAAGCATAGCGTCCACCGAGATCGATGGAGCTGAAGACTTGGTCCTTGCGGAAGGTGTCCATGAAAGCGCAGGGACCATAGTCAATGGTCTCACCTGAAATGGTCATGTTGTCGGTGTTCATCACACCATGAATGAAGCCGATCCCCATCCAAAGGGCGACGAGATCGGCCTGACGCGCCATCACGGCTTCGAGCAGCGCGAGCGCCGGCACCTCCGCTGTTGCGGCCTCCGGATAGTGGCGCTCGATCACATGATCGGCCAGAGCACTGAGGGCCTCCACGTCGTTGCGGTCATAGAAGTATTGAAACGTCCCGATGCGCACATGGCTCGCGGCAACCCGGGTCAGCACGGCACCCGTTTGAATGGTCTCGCGAACGACAGGTTCGCCTGTGGCAACGGCAGCGAGAGAGCGGGTGGTCGGAATGCCAAGCGCTGCCATCGCTTCACTGACGATGAACTCACGTAGGACCGGTCCTAGCGGAGCTTTGCCATCGCCCATACGCGAGAACGGCGTGCGACCGGAGCCCTTGAGCTGGATGTCTCGCCGGCGGCCATCCCGGTCGATGACCTCGCCGAGCAGGAGGGCGCGACCGTCGCCCAGCTGCGGCACCCAGTTTCCGAACTGGTGTCCGGCATAGGCCATCGCGATCGGCTCAGAGCCCGTCGCGATGCGGATACCCGAGAGGACCTCCAAGCCTTCCCGGCTTGCCAAGCGCTCCGGATCGAGAGCGAGTTGCTCGGCCAAAGGCCTGTTGATCTGCAGAAGATGGGGTGTCGGAGCTGGGGCGGGAGAGACCCTGGCAAACAACCGCTCGGGCAATCGAGCATAGCTGTTGTCGAAGGCGAAGATCTCATCAGTCAAAGCGATGGCGTGTTTCCTTCCCTACGATGCTTTGGTCAAAGTTCTGGCAAGCAACCGCGGATCGCCCGCATGGGTCACATGAAGAAAAAATGCTAACAAGTCTTTCGCAATAACACGACGTTAGAATTTTGCTGAATGGCAAATATCGTCACCACCCTGTGTCCCAGGCCGATCGAGCGTAGCGGCCAAAATAGCCAGCATAAATCGCCTTTAGCTGCGTATCGCCATGATGAATGAGCTTCTATGGATACAGCGGGCTAAGCGAAACTTCGCAGCGTATGTCGTCACAACCTATTGATCTAAAATCGCTTTTCCCGTCGGCGCATGGTGTTTACAGCTTTGTTGCAAAACCCTTGTCTAGAACATACCGTGGTGCAGAGTCACGACTTGTACGATCACATTGCTGGAACTGGTTCTCTGCCGCCTTATCGTTCTTTTTCTTTCATGATCAGATGCCTTTGTGGTGCGTCACTCGGCGCGGCGCTCTTGGTCAGTGGTTGTGCGGAAAACAGCGATCCGTGGCTCGAGCCTTCAAGCGCAAGCTTGCTCTTCAATGCCGATCGATATGCTGACTTCCCTGACTACATAGAGCAGACCCGAGCCCGGCTCGAGGTCAACAAGATTTATCTCGATCCTGCCGACGCAGCACGCGAGCTCGAGGCCGCGACCCCCTTCGAGATCCCACCGGCAAACGGCTGCGCGAACGACGCTCCCAAGAAGGGCGTCCTCCTCATCCATGGCCTTTCTGACATGCCGTTTGCGATGCGCGATCTCGCGGAGGCCTTCGCTGTGCGCTGCTTTCTTGTCCGAAGCATTCTCCTACCGGGCCATGGGACGCGGCCGGGTGACCTCTTGGCGGTCAGGCGCGAAGACTGGGTCGAGGCGGCGCTTTTCGGCGCCGCCACGTTGAAAAATGAGGTCGACAGTGTCTATGTCGGCGGCTTCTCTCTAGGCGGTCTGATCGCGACCCATCTCGCACTGGACGATCCCGAGATTGCCGGTGTCTTTGCTTTCTCGCCCGCTTGGACATTACAAAGCAAATGGTCCTTGAGCCTC
Organism: Geminicoccaceae bacterium; assembly: GCA_028285265.1. GTDB lineage: Bacteria > Pseudomonadota > Alphaproteobacteria > Geminicoccales > Geminicoccaceae > JANQPX01. The sequence continues at coordinate 25,435 of JANQPX010000073.1, read as the reverse complement.
ACTCCTTGGCTCCGCCACGTAATCGATTGGGTCGACACTGACCCGCCTGACGATTACGCGCGCTACGAAGCAATGCCGTTAAACGGCCTTGCCGAGACCTATCTCATGACCCGCGACCTCGCGGCGAAGCTGGAGGCTCGACCACTCGAGACGCCGGTCTTCCTGGCGCAGAGCGCGGATGACGCGATCGTCGACGCTGCTGGCAATGCCAGCTACTTCGCAACCCGTCTCACCTCCTCCAAGAGCCAGGCGCTCACTTACACTCGTGCACCTGGGTCCAAGGCCAATGATCCGCGGTCACGCTATATCGACAGCGCGCTACCCGAAGCCCGCATAGTAGGCTTTTCACACCAAGCAGTGCACGTTGCGCCCGACAACCCACATTACGGCGAACATGGCTTCTATCGGAATTGCGGGATCAACGCTGGGCGCAGCGCTGAGATGGCCGCGCGCTGCTTGGAAGCCGATTGGCCCTGGCGTGTCGAAATCGTCGGCGAAATCCCGCCAGAGGTGCCCGAAGGCGCTGTGCCGGCGCGGCTCACGTTCAATCCTCTATTCGACGCCATGATGTCGACCATCGACGATTTTCTTGCCAACGACGACTGAACGTATGAGAAGACGATTTGTGCAGAATCAAGCCACATCAGCTGACAGGCCGAAAGGATCAAATGGGATTTATGAAACTTGCGTCACTGCTTAAGCTGTAGCCAGATACCAGCTTCCGTCATCCAACATCGCAACGTCTTACGCGATACAGTGAAAGCGTGATGTTTGGCAAGCATCTCCGCTGCCAGCGTCGTCCGAAGTCTGCATAGTTTTGGACTCGCACAAACAGCATCATCCAGCAGCCCCACGACCAAACTTAACGATGGAAATCTAAGTGATCCTAGCCAGGCTGAGACTGCGCCCCTAAAATTGAGACATCCAAGATCGGCCTCAGGTCAACGCCTAAATAGTATGCCGGAATGCCGTCATGTTCTCGAAGGACTTCGATTGAAGTCGGCATGCAGATTACCAGATTCTCGAGATTTGGAGCGTAGTGTTTCTTTTTGTCATCGATTGCAATGAGTTCGTTAGGTTCAAGTTGGTTGAAATTTCCCCTACATTGAGTAAACGCGAACCGCGGGCTTCCAGTTTCGACGCGCCCCAAAATAGCGATTGATCGCTGCATGTAGGGCTGACTTCGCTTAAATTCCTCTGAAGCGGGGTCAATCATGCCCAGCGACTTCAGGATCAATTCGCCCATCTCGGCGGCGATGCGCCGGCCTTCCGGATCGTCGTGCTTCCCGACTTCAATGGTGATTCCGGTACGTCCTTTGTCAACCATCCAGTTCGTTGCGGTAGCAGGCAAGAATCGGTGAAGCCCAAATAACTGGGTGATCGGTAGATCCGTCGCCAAGTGGAAATGGCTGCAGGACTTGCCTGGCATAACGACGAAGGGCTCGGTTGGTGCCGATGTCGAATGGATATCGATCAAGATATCGAGTTGGTCAAAAAAACCCATCAGATCCAAGCAACGTGCATGATCAGGACTCGTCAATCGATCTTGGGGTCTGGTCGTATCGTGAAAGAGGCGATTAATATCATGTTCGATGCTGCGAACTGGGCCCAGTTCATGCCAATGGGCATCGGGATGGCCGACGATCAAGTAGAGGCTACCTCGTTTTGGCTTGCCGACACGCCGAATCAAGTCCCAAAGGCCCTTGCCGGCTGTCTCGTTGCCGTGTAGCAAGCCCATAAAACCGACACTGGGACCTGGTTCATAGCTTTCAAGTGCATAGATTCCTGAGACAGTAGTCGGGGTTCCCAGGTCGAAATCATCAATCATCTTTAAACTCACCTGAATAGAGCCATTGCATGTGTCGGTTCATCTAGCAAAAAAGAACGATGCCATTCATCTGGCCTCATTTCAACAACTCATCTAATGGTTAAATCTCTCCCAAATCCTTGTGAAATATACGCTGCAATTGACTATACATAACGCGTAAGAACTACAGTAATTTTGCGCAGTATCCTGGTATCTTTTCATGTTAGAACATTCTTGATTTTTTCTAGGTTTATCCGATAGACATCAAAGAGTATTGGCTCGCGTTCAAACAAATGCGGCAACCTCCTTCTCGCGGCTTCGGATGCATTGCTCGAATAGATTCGATAATGCGTGCCAACAGCGCCATTCGAGTTCAACCGTTTCAAGATGTCTTCTATGTCTAAGTCATCGGAGCAACGAGGAACCGGCAGGTATAGGTAGAGTGAGCTAAGTTCTTCGACGCAGTAACAATCAAGGAAGCGGCGAAGCCCCTCTGACAGGTGACTCCTTCCTACTGCGAGCGGAAAGTCTGCGCTGCTCTTCGCAGGGGGCCCTCTACGAGCCGAAATCGTCAAGACGACGATGAGAAAATCGAATGAGATCTGAATGAGTGGCCCTACCAAGGCAGGTGGCACAGCACTTATACCGTTAAGCACAGGTAGGATGACAATGGTCACAGCAGCACAAATCTCTAAATCTCTCGATGGCCCGGTATCGATAAGTGCTCGGTGCACCAATAGACAGAAGCTTATGCGCAACGCCAATGCAGTTGAGACTATTACAAATTCCGGCGACGATATGTGTGCAAGGATATCTCGGAGTGCCTCATAGAATACTATCACTCCTGAGAAGTTAAGAAGTATGACGGCAGTCCCGTTCAGATATGGCAACAGATGCCCCCGCATCAATTTTGCCTCCACCACAGAACCAATAGGTCTCCAAGAATAGTCTCGTAAAAATGCACTACTCTATTAGAAGTGATTCAATTGTGCGGCACAAACAAGTTTTGGATGCATTTTTCTTGATTGCGTAGCAATCTATTTTTGTCACGCAGCATTTTTTTTAACCAATGGAAAGGGGAGTTGAGCAGCATATGATAAAAATGTTAGTTTTCGTAACAGCTTGCTTGGCATGTCGCGATCGAGGTAAAGCATGGTATCCAGCGTCGACGTCGAAGCCGCATTACATGAGATCGATCAAAGCGGTCGGGTTCCTGGATGGATACGCGACGATCCGGGCGGATTTCTGAGCGATCTGTATGCTCTCTGGGTCGCCAACGGCGGCAGAGTTTCCGGCAAAAACCGCAATAGTATCCGTAACCTAATGGCCTGGCTCGGACCAACCTCCCAGGTGAAATCCCTTCCACAGAAGCTTCGAGGGGCCGTTAAACTGAAGGAGACTGATGCCACTGTGTTGGTGCACGAATTTCTCAAGCGATGGAAACCGCTTGAAGCACGTGCTGGCCACGTGGGTACAGCGGATACAGGATACCAGCCTTTTCCTTCAGAAGAGAGGGCCCTTCTGGTCGACAATTTGATACGCGCGATGTACGCGCCCGACCGAGAAGGCGCCAACAGACATATCCAACTTCGCGAGACACGAGCTCAGCGCGCCAATTTGTCGGACGAGATCGTTTCACCAGAGGTCTATAAGCGCATGCTCGCTGGCGCTGATGCTTTGGTGGTTTTTAGTCGACATCGATCCGTCGCGAGTGAAAGCTTTCTAGCACAGGCTATGGAGGGCTTTTGGCAAATCCTTAGAGGCTTTAGCGATGTTCTTAAGGAAGACGAGCGTCAGAGAACGATCATCTGGGTCCTCAATATTGGAAATCGCCAGGTGGAAGATAAGAATGCATGGCGGGATTTTATCAATGTGGAAATACTGAAAGCACAGTTAGAGGCATTTGCTCATTTCGATAGCCAAGAAGATCTTCGGGATAACTCAGAAGATAACTCAGGTGAGGATTTTGCTGACTTGCTTGACAACCGCATCCGCAAAAAAATCGAGATGCCCTCCGCAGAATATCGCATCGATCGATGGAAACGATTAATAGAAAATTCAGTACTCATTATTGAGCACCTCAGAGACGAAGAGATCAACACACTTTTTCCAGAGGAAATGAAAGAAGACAAGGCAGAGAGGGTTAAGGACATTGGCGTCTTTGCTGAACATCTATTGCCTCATGCACTTCCACCTGCCTGGACAAATATCACTCGTCTATATCGAGATGAGATGAAAAGTGTATCAGACGCAACTTTTGCTGCAATGCTTCACTTGCCGAAATCAAAGGACGAGACGAGTCCGCGCGTTGAGTATTATGCCTATGCGCCTTTGCACCGAGGTCCGACAAGGGGTAGAATTATGCAGGTCCCTTTAGCGCCGCCTGGCGAAGCCTATGACGACGCATTTCATCTTGCATACCTGTCTGCAAGATACCGACTAAAGGATCGGTTCGGCAATGCGAGCAAGAAAAAAGCTAGCGGGCGGACTGCCGTCAGATATCTAAGAAAGCTTGGCTTTGAGGTTTTGACAGTCCCAGATTTATTTCGACTTTTCTCCGGAGACTATTTAATTCAATCGAAATCTTCAAAGTCGTCGTAATTGATGTTGGTGTGTTGGCCCGTATTCAAATTGGGCGAAATTCACGTCCAACAGACTTTGTATATCTTGGAATCATGTCGCGCACTCATTTTCTAGATCACTATTCTATAATGGAATATTGGCATTCTTGTCATCACGCACAAAATCAGAATTTTGGACTAAAGCAACATCCTGATCCAAATCAGTTTCATTCAATGGTAGACCGAGTTTTGCGAGATAGGCAATAATGCTTTCCTCGTTCGGTCTCCACTTCGGATCGGTTGGTGAAGCCACTTGCTTCATTGATTCATTGCCAACGTAGATATGGCCTGACGGCAGAATCCGCAAAAAGTCAACAGAACTTGGGGGTAGACGTTTGACGAAATGCAAATCCGCGATCTCCCCATCAATGAGACCAAACTCATCACCCACAAAAAACGAAATGCCATGTTTGGCGGATTCAATATCACACGCCGTGAGGAACTCAGATAGGCGATCGAGCGTTAGGGCGTGGAGAACGTGACCAAAATCATCCGATGTAATCTCCAATCCCAGCGCCCATTTTGTTAGCCCCTTTGCAGCTAACAATTTTGGCATCTCTAGGAGAGAGTGTGCATTTTCCTGGCCGTACAAGACGGATGTTACAAGGATACGATCGCGGAAGTCTGGCGCTTCTTCCAAAAACAGATCGAGGCTCTTAAGGGTCCTTTTGAATGCTCCAGCTAGCCCTCGATGCCGATCATTTGTCTCTTGATCGGCACCGTCCAAACTAACGCCAATACGAGAGGGATCGTGTGCAATGATGCTTTCAGCATAGGTGTGTAGCCGCATCCCGTTGGTCAGAAATGATCGGCGTATTTCGCGCTCTTTCGCCTCTTGAAAGACTGCATCTAGATAGGGCCACGACCCAGGCAGAGTAACCTCATAGCCTTGGAAGCAGACTGTAAGAATATTGATGCCGCTGTCACTAAGTTCTTCAATAGCTCGGGCAAAATGGTCTGGGGTTAAGGTGAATGAGTTTACCGGCTCACGCCGGACTTCAGTCAGGTAGCATCGCGGGCAGTTCTGGTTACACTGGCTTGCCGGAGCGAGCATCGTCACGACGAGGGGCTTTTGAAGATCTGATTTCGAACCGAGCATATTGGCACTGGGTGGTTCCACACGGCAATTCATCGCCCGAATCTTCCAATGATAAATCTATCAGCTTTTGGTTCGCGAAAGCTTATACAGGGAGCTAGGGGAGATTCATAGAAGTTCTGCCTGAAATCGCCGGGCGCCTATTACCCTCGAGGTAGTCCGTTGCAAAGACAGATCGATACGGCGTCATCCGCTCCCTAAATGCTGGACCGTGCCCAAAACTTCGACGAGTGCGCTGAGATTGACTGACCCGAGTTAGAATGAGTCATGCATTGTTCCCAATATGCAACGTCAACATCTTGTCAGTCGTGCCAACCATTGTCGGATAAGTCGAAGAAACTGTATCGAGCTTTCATAAGCTACAGCCACATCGATCAAGTCTGGGGCAAATGGCTGCACAGAAAGCTCGAAACCTATCGGATATCCCGAGGTCTTCAGTCTGGTCGTCACGGTTGATTTTAATTTCAAACGTGACAGCGCTGATGGAAGGCTATCACCATCGTTGATCTTGGCACGAACTTGTTTTGTCTTGAAACCTGCCCGGCGGGTGATGGCATAAGCTTCGCCCTTGTGATCGACGGCAACAAAACCCCGCCGATCACCGCGCGCCAGAAATAACCCGCGTTCCCGCAGCGCATGGCCAAACGTCGTTTGTGAGTCCGAAATCGCCCAGCAATCCTGAAGCTTGCGCTTGGTGAAAGTGAGGGCACTGCCTGAAGAAGCGATGTCATTCGTGTCTTTGGTTGCGACTGCTGATAATAGCGGTCCACCGCCGATCCCTTCGTCGTCAGCGATACGACAGATCGAAGTTCATCTTGGAGCTGCCGTGATTAAGGCGCCCGAAGATGTGTCGGCCATCCGCCACTGTGGACGTGCCAAGAAGAACGGCGTGATCGGCAAGGACAAACTCCACATCGACAACCTGTCGGATCGCAATGAGCGCGACGATACCATCGGGCCATACGGCAAGTCGCCACTCTATTTCGTGAGCCGTGACATCGAGGCCCCCCAAAAGACGCCGCTGCCTGGCCTTGAGCGTTGCCGGATCGATCCGTCGCTGGAGAAAAGGGTGCCAAAGAACTGCTGGGGCGAGATTTTGCCGACGCCAAGATCAACGCCATCTTCGAATGGGCCAGGCTCGCCAAGACATTCCGCACCAAGCATAGGGTCCAGGTGGAGCGCGGGGTCGAAGCCTTACGCTCCAACGACGAGCGCGTGCAGATCAAAGTCGTCCATGGAAGCTTCGACAACGCGCTCTCCATTGTGAATGCCAATGTTGCGCGCATGCTCGGCGCGACCAAACCAAAAGTGGAGATCACAGATCCAAGAGGCTTTTAGTCGACAAACATCGTAAAAACTCATACCGACGTCATTGCGACGTTTTTCATGGATGAAACTAATCAATACTTGCCGCCTGGAGATCGAACATGCCGATATCGAAAAAAGACCCGAAGCAGCTCAAGTCCTATCTGGACAGGATCGTCAAGGAAGGGGCGATCGAGGCCATCGCCGACGACAAAGAACAGGTGATGCGCATGACCGGCATCAAGCCGGTGCCCAAGAGCAAGCAAAAGAAGGCTCATGACGCCGTGCAGAAGGTCGCCATGGAAAAGCAGCTCACCGACGAGGAGGCGTTTTTCATCGAGGCGATCATCATTCCGGAAAAACGGCCGGCTATCGTGATCAAGGACGACGATTACGAGGTCGTTCACGAAGACTGGCTGCATCTCAACACGGACAAGGGCGTCAAAAGCCGGATCCGCGATGCCATTCCTGCGATCGGCCGGATCGAGCTGCCGAACCATCCCTCGCTTCCCTATGGCGGCACCGGCTTCGTGGTCGGCCCTGATCTGATCATGACCAACCGGCATGTCGCCGAGATCTTCACCTCCGGGCTCGGCCTGAAGGAGCTGAGCTTTCGATCTGGGCTGACAGCCGGGATCGATTTCAAGCGGGAAGCCCAATCGACGTCATCGCGATTTTTCAGCGTGCGAGATATCCTCATGGTCCATCCCTTCTGGGATATGGCACTCCTCCTCGTGGACGGCCTGGATAGCAGCATCAAACCGCTGACGCTCGCTCAGCGCCCGCCTGAAGATATTGAAGGTCATGAGATTGCGGCAATCGGTTACCCAGCCTTTGACCGGCGCAACAATTCCGATGTCCAGCGAGAAGTCTTCGGCGATATCTTCGACGTCAAACGTCTGCAGCCAGGATTGCTGCGCGAGCGCCGCCACGCCAGCAGTTTCGGCAACGTGGTCGATGCCGTCACCCACGATGCATCGACACTCGGCGGCAATTCAGGGAGTGCCGTTCTCAACCTCGAGACCGGCGAGGTGATCGCGCTTCATTTTGCCGGTCGCTATCTCGACGCCAATTTCGCCGTCTCCAGCTTCGATCTCTCGAGAGACGGCCGCGTGGTGGATGCCGGCGTCGAGTTCGGCGAGGATGACGACCTGAACGTCGAGGACGTCACGCCCTGGGAAGGCAGCTGGCAGGCCGCCGACCCGGAGCCGGAAGCCCTCACCGTTCACTCCACGGTCGGTGCCAGCCGAGGACAGGCCCCGGCTTCGATTGCGGGCGAGATGAGCTGGACCATCCCGCTGGTGGTCAATGTGCGCCTCGGCAATATCGGCGCCAATGCTGAGAAACGGGAACGCCCGCGCAGGCGTTAAGATCCGAGCATCGATGCAAGCAGACCAAGCAGGCTCGATTGTCAACATTGAGGCAAAACCAAAGTCCTAATGCACCGGCAACTGATTTCTGTTGCAGTCGCCGGCGCATTAGGACTGGCAGCCGCAAAGCTTGTCAGCGCCTTTTTTCATGAAGATCGAAATGCGCAGGCCTGCCGCCCAACCGAACGGACCCAAAACACGGGAGACGGACTGCACCACCGCCGATGAACTCACCTGAAGGGTCGCGTTGGAGCAATAGTTCCAATCCTCGCAGATCACTTTCTTCAGCTTTTCTACATTACGCTCGAACAGGCCCCTCCCCTGTTCACGCGAGGTTTCCGGATCCGGCGATCGTTCCAGCCCTTCCTCGTCGGCCATGGCTTCGCCCAGCAAGCGATAAAGCTCATCCAGATCCTGTTTTGCCAGGTCTTCGATTTCGGCTTGAGTCGGTGTATTCATCTCAACTCCATTATTAACGTTTCTTCGTCCCGTCCAATAGCGGTCCATGCATTAACCCTCGAGACAAGTGCTCCAAGGAATAAAAAGGAAAACACCCATGACCAACGACGCCGAGATAAAGAAAGTCGAGGACAAAACCGAAATCGATGACAATCACAGCCTCGAGGTCGAGGTTCTGGCCTTGGAGGCGGTTCGCGACATCTGCGAGAATATCGCTGGACGGATCGACGATAAGGTCAAGCAGAAACGGAAGATCGTTCTTGCAAGTGATGGGGCCCTGCTCGCAGCCGCTGGCTATCGCGAGCTCATCATACATCTCGACCTGCTGATCGACGAAGGCAGGAAAGTCTTGTCGACCGAATCGACGACCTCACGCGCAGCGGCTGAGCCAGAAAGCCTGGCGGCAACGATCACCGGCGGACTTACGTCGCTCGTCGGCATTCTTGAATTCTTTCGCGCCGAAACGACCATCAAAGACCGGGAGATCACGATTGACGACAGCGCTCTTATCGCTGCTCTTGCCGGTGCTTTGATCGAAAAGAATTTCGACGTCATCAGACCGGAGAGGCTTCCGGCCATCGCTGGTGAAGGTAAACACGGGCTGATCCAGAGATTGCATGAGCTGAAGACGATCAGTGCCGACCTTAAAGCGAGCCAGGCGGGTCATCCGCTCGCCATCAGGATCGACGAGCATCTTCAGGCCCTGGAAAAAAAGGGGGACGATCAGGCTTCGCCCCTAAGTCTGGCCATCGGTGGAGCGCATATCGCCACGCTGCTCGACGTGGAAGATGGGCCACTGCTACTGTCCTCCAAGATCGAGACGGCCGGAGGTAGCTACACCATCAAGAAGCATCTCTGGAACACGCTCTTTTTCGGCAACCAGCTTTCCTATAGCGCCGGAGCTGCAATTTCATTCTCGCTGATCGACGGAAAGAGCGCCCAAACCGTTCTTTCCGATCTCATCTACAAGCTGAACGGGCCCGGCATCTTCGAAGGCTCTTGGAAGTGGATGAATGTCAGCAATCTTGGTTCCGCCTAGACCTACTCCTAACTTGGGTACAAGTTGGCAACCAGCCTAAGAAGCGTGTGCCAGCGAAGAACTGGACACGCTCAACCATCGGCATAAGGGCTATCGCGATGAACACGACCAAGTCCGACATTGAGCTCGACATCATCGACGAGCGCGATGAAGAGGACATCACCGACTCCGGTCTGGAATCGACGCCGGTATCCCTTCCCTCCCTCGATAGCAACGCCTGGCCGATAGCCGGCGAGCAGATCCAGCCGGGCCTCTTCAGGATCGCCACGGTGAACCGGTTGATGCAGGCGAAGGGTCAGCCTGAAGAAGCGATTGCCAATTGCCGCATCGTGATCGCGGATCGGGAGGTGAGGACCGATAAAACAGGCACCGCGACGATCGATCTCTCGCATCTGCCGGACGGGCGCCTCACGGTCACCGCGGCAACGAAGGACACGTTCGACGCGGAGCCTGGGCCGAACGTGCCTGAGGGGACGTCGCGCGAACGCGCCTGGACCCCATATGAGGCGCGTCTCGAGAAGAGCGGCAGCACCGTTAAGCCTGGGCAGGGCTGGCAGCCAATCGAGGTCCACGGCGATCGGATCATCCTCCCGTTGACACCGCTCTGGATGCGCTCCCATAGCAGCTCGATGCGCCCCGCGGGGCCGATCGATCTGATCGTGATGCATCACACCGGCAGCGACAATCCACGCGCCGATCTCAGAACACTTCTCTACAGTGGCCGGGCTTCGGCTCACTACCTGATTTCGCCGGACGGTACAGTGGTGAAGCTGGTCGACGAGCAACGCAAGGCCTGGCATGCAGGCCATGCCGAGTGGGCAGGCGACACCGGCATCAACGGGCGCTCTATCGGCATCGAGATCACCCATGCGACCGGCCACGACTATCAGACGGCGCAAATAGAGGCGGCGCTTGCTTTAGTCGAGAAGCTTTTCGCTGCCTTCCCCAACATCGCCGACAAACGGCTGATCGCCCATAGCGACATCGCCGTGAACAGGCCCGACAGACGCCCACCGAAGCGTCACGGTCGAAAGTCCACCGATCCGGGATCCGCCTTTCCCTGGGAGCATTTCGAACAGCGAGGATGGGGCGTCATACCGGTCCCGGGGATACTTCCGGCGGCGGCGTATGGCGGCTTCTTCGAGGCCTTTCCCGAAGGACGGTTGCGTTCGGGCGACAGCGACAGAAGGCAACGCTATGACGGTTCGCATCGACAGTCGATAAGCGGCGCCGTCGCGGAGCTGCAATCCGATCTCAAGGCGATTGGCTATCATGTCGGCAGCGTGGACGGCGTGTTCGGCAGCATCACCCATTGGGCACTGCAGATGTTTCAGCAGCATCTTTTCAGCGGCAGCCGGCGTCTCGATCCTGAGAACAGCGGCGACGGGCGCTGCGACTTGGCAACCGCTGAAATGATCAAGCGGAGTCTTGGGAAGGCCGAACCGCCGGTTGTCGGATGAGAGCCGACGCTGACGGCCTTCTCGCACGATCAATAGGTTCGTGTCCGTCGCTCGGTTTTTTTTGCGGCAGCTCATGCGATAGAGATATCGCGTGCCAGTGACGCGCGCCAAACGGCAGCCAAGTCTTGAACTTGCATCGAGATCGGCTTATAGGCGATTGAAATATTGACTGTTTGAATAGAGTACCGACCACGCATTCGGCTGGGTAAGTTCAGGGCATCCTGCTGCGTTAGCCGTCCTGATCGATGAGACATTTTGATGGAGATTGCCATGAGCGATTGGGACGACAAGACATCGCCACAAGCTGTCAAAGCGGCGCTGGATGAACAAGATTATAGCACGGCCGGCAAACTTCTGGATGACCTTTGCGATGACCTTGATCGGACAGCGCGACGCATCGATGCGAAGGCGGCGCAATCGGTTCTTGCATCGCTCCGAAAGCATGCGTGGTTCGACAAACTGCATCATATGGCTGAGAAATTCGAAGAATATTCTCGAGACGATCCGCAAGTTTGCATCTACTTGGCCCAGGCTCGAATTGAACTCGGCGAGATTACCGGGGCAATTGATGGATTGCTTGAGCTCAAAGAACAGGTGGAGAGCGATTTAACTGAGGAGACCCTCAACCCAATCCAAAGAGGTCGCCTTCAAAAAGAGTTAGGCGAAATTGTTGGCCTTTTGGGACGAGCCTACAAACAACATTATCTCAATGCCAAACCATCAAAGACTGAACCCAGGTTGCATGATCTTAATAAAGCTCTCGAATTTTATGGGAGAGGGTACAGAGAGAATTTAGGTGACTATATCTGGCAAGGCATGAACTACGCCGCTTTGTTAACACAGAGGGAGCGTGTCCAACAGGGCAAACAACGTTCAAAAGATGCTGAGGTCATTGCGCAGGAGATTCTGGATCATATTGAGAACCTCGAAAACGATGGGCCAGTTCAACCATGGGATCTGGCCAACAAGATCGAGTCTAATCTCGTTCTGGGCAAAACACCGGCAGCTATCGAAGCGACAAAGGCCTATCTGGATCACCCAAATACCGATGCCTTTCAGGTCCAAAGCACGCGCCGACAGTTGATCGAGGTCTGGCAGCTTTCCGATAAAAAGCCGCCTGGCGATCAAATACTGCCGATGATGACGGCTCGCTTCATCGAGCTGGGAGCGGGTAACGCCGCCGTCGATCTCGATCTTGCCAAGGCTCCCAGCTACGAAAAAGTTTTTGGCGAAACTGGCTATCAACCTCTTCGGTGGATCCAAAAGGCGCTCACCTCCGCCAGATCTGTGGCGCGCATTGGGCCGGACAAATATGATGGAAGAGGGACTGGGTTTCTGTTCGATGGTGCATGGGCTCTGGATGAGCTGCGGGGCCGGCCCTTATTGCTGACAAACGCCCACGTCTGCTCCAACGATCCAGACGTTCAGGGAGCCTATCCGTACCCCGATTCGCATGACAATCTTACAGCAGCTTTCCTCGACGCCGGCGGTGCCGACCATGCTACCGAATACAGCTTTAAGCGGGTCCTTTGGAGCTCCAAGCCATCCGAGCTTGACGCCACGCTACTGGAGCTTGAAGAACATCCAGCAGATCGGAAGCCGCCGACGATCCAGACGGCAACGCCTGTCTTGAACGAGGCTGTTGACAAGAGGCTCAATATCCTTGGGCATCCCCGAGGCTTAGATATGAGGATCTCGCTGCAAGATAACGAGATCGTGAGCGTCGGCGACAAATATGTGCACTACAGGACACCGACCGACCCCGGCTCGAGCGGAAGTCCCGTCTTCGATCAGGACTGGCGCCTCGTCGCACTGCATCACGCCGCGTCAACTGCCAGAAAGGCTAATGAAGGCGTGCTCATCGATGCGATTCTTGAACAGATAAAAGCGGACTTATCGAACGCTGACTAGTATAGCGGAGGCATGATGAGGCCCCGCGCTCTTTCCTCAAACCGTCGCTTGGACAGCGATGGCCTTCTCAAGGACGTGCCTGAATCGGTCTGCAACCTTTTTGAAACCCCTTGATGTGCCGTGAATCTCGTCGTTCCAGTCCCCAACGGAAGGCAAAGCTCCTCGGCAATCAACGAGCCAAACGTGGGTTCGACTGGCATCGCCGGCGACATCCTCGAGCATGACATAGAGCTTGTCGATCATGAATTTCAGAATGTTGCGTCGCTGATCCTTGTCACGGATGTTGCGCTCATCAAGAGGCTTTCCAAGCCATTCATTCTTAGCGGCGTAGATCGGATTCCTCTTGTCGTCGTCGCCCCATGGAAAGGGAAAGACATAGTCGTAGCCATGAACGAGAATCGGTAAGGTTTCGAATTTGGGCTCAGCTCGAATGTTCGCGATCACTGTCTCATAAGCGCCGCGTAGGAAGGCGAGCTTCTCGTCGAGAAGAGGCAAGTCGATATGGCCTTCAATATCGGTCTCATTGCCATTGAAGTCCTTTAGCAGATCTAAGAGAACTGGTTCTTTAGTCTCTGGATCTTCGCCTATGATATCATTCCCCGCCGCTGAGAATAGGAATCCTCGCACACGTTCTTCTTGTTTGCGAAGTGCTTTCATATATTCAGTGCGGCCTCGGCGTTGTTTGCCAAACACCATATTTTCTGCTGTATCGCCGGCTGCGCCAACGGACCAGATCAGATAATCGTCCTCCAAGCGATCAATGACTTCTTTCACCAGGAATGGAAACTGAAACCAGCTGTCGCCCTCTGAAACAAGGACTGGCAAGTCTGTTCCTGAAGACAGCTGTTTGCGAAACCTTGCCTGGCGTCTAAATCTCGCCAAACCATTACCGATTCTCATGGCGCTTTCGAACTCTTCATCTTCCGATGACATCTCGACCTTATTTGAGTCAGCCCTTAGCTCATAGTCGAATGCACCTTCGCCTCTAACAACGACTGAATAGGCGAGCAGGTCCTCATCGGAGACGTCAACGTCTCTTGCCATTTCCAAATATTGTCCGTAGCTTATCTTGCTCACTGGTCTATCCTTTTATTATTCTATTATTCCTGCGATCTCTGTTATTCTACTATTGAATTGACCATGACTGTTCGACTTGTCACACCGACAGCCGCAAATCATCGATTTGAGAGCAAAAACGTCGATGATTTCGAAAAAGTTGTCAAGCTATTTGGGCCGGTATCGGCTTTACCGGTGGTTCATCGCATAGTATCGCCTACATCGCTTCTACCGATCTTCGTACAGCACATGATGAGCCTGAACCAATGACGATCATGCCCAAGCATGTCGCGCTTACCAATCCTTAGACGTCACGTCTCTGGAACATCGCGGCGCCATTCGATCGAGGCGAGTGGGATAGCTTTAGCGTCGGCGACGTCAAGGAATGCCTGGTAAACATCGGACCGAAACAATGGCTCATTGTAAGTCGAGGCGACGTAGGCTTTAGCCGTCAGTATGATTTCGCCCTTCTTCTGAACAAGATAGATCTGCATGGGTTTTTGAAAGTCCCAGTAGACCGACTTTTGGATCGCATCCCAAATGGCGTTCTCCGCCGCTTTGCGCTGCAGAGCAGTCGCAAACGGAGCCAGATGAAATGTCATTACAGAAAGTGACGCCCGATCGCCAGCATTCGCTGACACGATAGGCGAAGACCATAGCGACGAAGTCGGAATACTGACCAGATCATCATCCGGAGTCTGCAGCCGGACAAAAAATGGCCCGATTTCTAACACTTTTCCCGTATGGCCGCCGATCGTCACGCGATCGCCGACCTGAAAGGGAGATCGGAAGCCGACAAAGCTGCGAAAGGCAAGACCGCCGAGAAAAGCTTTGGCAAGATCGGTTGCGGCGACAAGCACCCAGATCAGGATCGCCAAGAAAACAGCACCCAGTGCAGCCCGCTGCGCCGGATCGTCGATCGCTGAAGCGATCACGACGGGCAGAATGGCGACTGTGCTCAAGAGTATCACGGTGTCGATGCCCGCCTCCGCGCGGATGGTTTTCAGGGTGACGGCGTGATCGACGAGCTTCTCGTCGCTTAGGCCGGCCTGCTTGCGGCGCATGTCGATCCTATTGGCCCTGAGCTGGCGAATGAGCTGTAAGATGGCTTGGCTCAAGATGATGGCAGCCAGGTAGATACCAACCGGCCAGCTCAAGAGGCTTTCGGGGCTTGGGAGAGTCATGACGAGCCTTTGGCTTGGTCGCTCGCCCCAACCCGTTGCTTTAAAGCACCAATCGGATCGAGACCGAGCGTGCAACGCAAAATATAGGCGACGACGGCGAGGACGTCGTTGTCGGCTTTGAGGGCAAAGCTGCCATCGACTTCATCCACCACCGAGGGTCCAAGCGCGCGCCCGGCACGTTCTGCAAGGTTCGAGGAAATGCCAAGTTCGGAGGCGATCTGCTCTGTTGTGCTTGGCCCATTGAAGAGCAGAATGGCCAAAGTGCGTTGCTCGTCGCGGGCGCTTCGCCTAATCGCGAGAGGTCGAACGGCGAGATAGGTTTCTTCAAGCTTGGGTGAACCGGTCGGGATGGCCTCGCGCTCGAAATTTTCCAACAAGCCCATTTTCCGGTCGATGTCATTGAGATCGTCACTTATGGCATCGACATTGTCTTTGAGGAAAAGGTCGAAATTCTTCGCCGAACACAAAGACGCATAAAGAAAGGCGTTGATCTTGATCGGTTGATCGCCATCTGCCTTCGCCACCAGCTCTTTGATTGTGCTAAAGCCGGTCGTAGTGCGCCGAAGGGCAGCCGTTTCTGTCAAGCCATGCCAGTCCATCACGAGCTCGACATGTGCCTCGTCACGCATGTGCTGCTCCTTTCTTCTTCTTGGCCGCCTTTTCGAGCTCTGTTGCTATAGCCTCAACCGCCTCGATCCCATCCTCGCCCCGCCTTAGCGACTCTATCAAACGGAGGTTGCCTGCTGTCGTTTCGAACATCCAAGCCTCATTATCGAATGTCAGCGCGCGCGAAGTGCATCGTTTCGCCAATTCATAGTCGCGTCCAGCGCAAGCGAGTTCCAAGACAGTGGCCACCGTCCAGTAATCATCCGCCTTTTCGCCGCCACGGCGGACAGCAGCGAAAGTGACCAGCGGCGTGAGCCGGTCGACCTCTTCGAGCGCCTTATCGTCGCCCTTTTGCAGGCTGAGATTGATAGCGTTCACGCCTGGATAATAATCCGCGGGCTCAGCTTCAAAACCTTGGGTATAGGCCTCGATGGCGCGATCAAGCCAACCCCCGACAGAGGGATCCTCAGCCTTCTTGGCATCGATGTATTTGTCCTTGTAGATTCGCCCAAGAATACCAAGGGTTTCAGCGCTGTCGCCTTGCTCATCAAGCAGACGGTTGAGTTCAACAATAGCTCGATCCCGATCACCTGGGCCATTCCGCCGATTGAGCGCAAATCCAAGTTGTTGGCGCGCAAGGGCTGAGGCTTTGACTGGCGCCGGCATCGTTTCGTAAAGTTCAATCATGCGATCAAACGCCTCGATCGCCCGATAGCTCAAATAGATGTCAATCAATACACCACGTTCGACGGTCGCTCGATCGCCTTGCCGTTCGGCAATTTTGTCGATGGCGAGCTTGGCGTTTTCCTGCGGTGATTGGGCTCTTGCCGCAGCGAGTTCATTCTTAAGCGTATTTGAGTAGTCAACCCTATCGCGGAACACATCCGTCAGTTCATGACTCATCTCGATGCCTGGGAAGTTCGGAAAAAGGGCAAAGAGAGGACTGTCCTCGACGACCGGTCCTTTGACGGCGCGCTCGATACGAGCAACCAAAGCATCGATCAGCGCGGCAGCGGCTTCGTCGCCAAGTTCGCCATCGGTCAGATCATAGGGAATGGCGCGTACCATGTTCACGTCGAAAGGCGGGGCGCCGATGGTCGCGAACACCGGAACAGTCGTATAGGGTCTCGCTGTATGCCGAACGCCGAGTTCGTAGAAGACGTTAGGATTGGCTGTCGTCATGTCCGCGATGACGAATTCCGCAAGAAGCAGGCGGGCGAACATCGCTGTATGGATGATGCCGCCAGTATTCTCGCGATCACCGCGAATTGCGCTGAGTTTGGCTCTCACAATCGCGGGCTCGATCGCTTTCTCGAAGACTTGATCAAAGTCGATTTCAATGCCCGACTTCGGGTCCACTTTTTTGCCGAAAGGCATATCAACGAAACAAATTGCTTTGGCGGCATCATTCATCGCTGAAATTCTCCAATTTGATGCGCGTTGGCATAGAGTTGAATAAGGACATTCGGCCAAGAGAAAGAAAAAACAAGGAGTTTTTTAGATCGGTGCGGTCCCCTGACTGAAATCTCAAATCAGGACCCACTCTTGCGCAAGGGTTGATTGCCATAGCCGAAAGACCGCGCCGACGAAAGGTTGAAAGGAAAAATAGCCAGTTCGATGTAGCTGTATCAAACGCTTATTTTTTGCTTGCCCGCTTGCGTCGATCCGGCTACGTCAGTCGAAAATGACGCGTCAGTCAGCGTCAGTGGAGGTCAGAAGGTTGCCTCGTGTCCATATAAATTGCAGCAGAGGAGGGTTTATACTTAATCTCATTTTGCTCATCTCAAGATGAGCGAATTTAAACCGGCAGCCGTTTGCCAGTATTTACTGTTTCATATTTGAGGATAAAATGTCTAGTCGAGAAAGTTCTCTTAAGCGACTCCAAGCATTTAATCTGTCTTTAGGCGATGGCGACCGTGAGCTCGCGGAGGAGGCTGCAGATCGCCGCGTTAAAACGCCGGAGCTAGAAGGCATATCGGGCGAACAATCCGTTGATCATGATATTGTCGAAGAGAGTATCGTTCTAAGACGATTTCGCCCCGTCATGCGTATCATCGACGATACCACGGAAGTTGCGTTTCGTGAGCAAGAGGACAGCGAGATTTGGAAAGGCCGGATAGAAGCAGCAAAGGAGCAGCTTGATCGCGCCATCACAAGTATTGGCCGCATCAATCTCGAAGGCGCTCCCTTCGATTGGGTTGGAACCGGTTGGTTGGTACGCGATAATATCATGGTCACCAATCGGCACGTAGCTGATGAATTCGTAAAGTCCGCTGGCGCTTCTTTTACGTTCCACTCGGACGGTGGTGAGCAGATCGGCGCCGAAATCGACTTCCTTCAAGAGTTCGATCGATCTGCGACACGAGCTTTCAGCCTCGTCAAACCGCTCTATGTGGTGCCTCGACCAGGCCCAGACATCGCGTTCTTCGAAGTTGAAGCGACAAGCGGGGATGGCAAGCTTGGAACGCCGATCAAGCTTGCGAAAAAACTGCGGACGACCCAGAGCGTCGCCGTGATCGGATATCCGGCGTACGATAGCCGCATTCCCGATATCGAGCTCATGGAACAGATTTACGGGCGCAAATACAATAAGAAGAGATTAGCGCCCGGCGCGGTCACAGACGTTCAAGAGACCCGGCTCCTGCATAACTGCACGACCCTTGGGGGCAATTCTGGTTCCTCTGTGATCGACCTGGAAACCGGCGAGGTGTTCGGTCTACATTTCAGCGGCTCGTTTTTGCGCAGCAACTACGCCGTAAGAGCGGACGTGGTTGGGAAAATACTGGACGATGTCATGAACGGCCGCCGGCCCTATGCCGAACGCTCACAGCTTACGCCGGCAGCGTCAACGCCACGCAGTATGAGCCCGCAACATGCCACCGCTTCCCCTACGGCTAGTGCGGCGCAGGCCTTGCCGGGTCAACAGTCCGTATCGATGACGCTGCCGCTCACAATTTCCGTGTCTCTTGGACAGCCTGTCGCGGCTTCCCTCTTGCAGCCGCATCTAATCCAAGGACAGCCGACGGCACCGGCAATCTTGCACGACGATGACGACATCGAGATCGACAATGAAGCCCGCCCGGAAGACTATCTGGATCGGAAAGGCTTCAGTGCCGACTTCATCAAGGGCGCACATGGCCTCCATGCGCCTCTTCCCATCGTTCAGCGCCATGCCGATGACGTGCTCGCTTTCGACGTCGCCGGACAGCGCGAGACGGAGTTGCGCTATCAGCATTTTTCCGTGGTCATGCGCGCAAGCCGCCGGCTTTGCTTCTTTAGCGCGGTCAACATCGACGGTTCCCGACCCGTCCCTGCATCGCGAAAGAGATGGCGTCTCGATCCAAGGATCGCCGCCGAAAGCCAGATCATCAAAGAATGCTACGGCAACCCGCCGAGATTTAGCCGTGGGCATATGACCCGCCGCAACGATCCAAGCTGGGGCAGTGAGAGCGAAGGAAAGCGGGGCAACCGCGATTCGATGCATGTCACCAATGCCGCGCCGCAGATGCAGGCCTTCAATTCACCGATCTGGCTTGAGCTCGAGGATTATGCGCTCCGCAATGCGGTGAAGGACGGCATGAAGGTCTCGGTTTTTTCCGGTCCATTCTTCCGTGCGGACGATCCGGTCTTCTTCAACGTTCAGGTGCCAATCTCCTTTTGGAAGGTTATCGCCTTCATCCACGATCAAACCGGCCAGCTCTGCGCTACCGGCTATCGGATGAACCAGCGCCAATCTTTGCCAACGGAAGAGGAGTTCGTTTTCGGCGCGTTCACTTCGTCGCATCTGGGCATCGCCACCCAAGTCTCGATCCGGTCGATCGAGGAGGAGGCCGGTATCAGTTTCGGCGGGCTCGCCGATATAGACCCGCTTGGCACCGAGGAAAGCATCACGGGACGAAGCCAACCCAGGCCGGTGCTTTCTCTCAATCATATCCGCTACATATAAAGGACACGTCGAGCCGGCGTCTGTCAGACTGGCGATATTGGCCTGTCCGAAAGGTCAATCAATCTTTCGATGACGTCATGAAGACACGTTATCGGTTTTTCGCCGACTAAGACTCATTACCTATTGGAGCAACCGGCTCAGGGCTTCACGGTCTGCAATCTTCGACGCGATATCGGCTGACGTTGATCCCTGAAGCCGGACCAGGGCAGTAGATATGATACCGACCTGGCGGGACGACTTGAGTGATGGCGGGCGGCGTCGCTTTTCGCCTGAATACAAAGAGCAGTCAGTAGTGCAGCTTTCGGAGCCGGGCGCAACGCTCGGCGGAGTTGCTGCAGAACTCGGGATCACGCCGACACAATTGAAGACGTGGCGGCTTGAACTCGAGGCAGCGGGATCAGCGACGGCGATTGAAACACAGAAGGCTGCGGCTGCCGAACTGGCCGAGCTCCGGCGTGAGAACGAGAAGCTGAAGGAGGAGGTTGAGGTCCTGTGCAAAGCCTCGGCTTTTTTCGCTCAATGGACGACGAAGACATGAGGACGAAATTCGCCCTCATGCATCTCGCCAACCAGCCGAAGCTTGTCCTCGACCGACCAGCGACGACGACGCTCCACCCACGTGATCAGCTCAAGCTCTTGCGACGATCGCCGACAAGCTTATCTCACAGCGCCCCAAAACGATATCCTGACAAGCCTTAGGATTGGCCTTTTTCGGCCATTCAGCCGTGGTTCCCAATTTCTCGACGATACCGGCGAAGAAGCATGCATCCTTCGCGTATTTTACGGCTGCCAAGAATGGTATCGCCATATTCTGACGCGGCGCTAATATTTTGTAAAAATTAGATTAATTCTGGATCACCGGTTTTATATGAATGAATAGTGGCTGCTTTCGAGGGTAAAGCAGCTCTTCGTTTTTTGAAGCTTGATCGATAGGATCCATCATCGCAAATCGAGAAAGGGCGACTAGGCTCCCCTGCCCTTTTCCCATCGCAAAGATGAAAAACGCCGACGTTAACACTCCATAAGGAAAACAATGGGAGGGGTGGAAATGGGAAAAGAATTGATCAATTGACTGCAATAGCGTATTACAATGTATACGATCCTGATCGAGGGAATTCCATGCCTGAAAGCTCAGTGCTGACCGTGCGGTTGCCAGATGATGACATAAGACGCCTTGATCGTCTGGCAGCAAAGCGGCGCCAAACACGATCCCAACTGGTTCAGCAAACCCTGCGGACTTTGTTACAGACCGATGAGGAACAGCGTCAGCGTCAGCTTGAAGGGCTTCGGGAGAGATTACGTCCGGCGATCGAAGCTCAAAATGACTTTCTTGACCAAGTTTCCATCGCTGATGAGTATCGTTCATTTTAGATCATGGCACAGTATGACGTTCGTAAGAATCCTAGCCGTCAGACTGGGCAAGACATTCCTTATCTGATCGAGGTTCAATCTGATGCCCTCGACATGTCTCGGCGTCGTGTGGTGGTTCCTCTTGTCCGCCGAAGCGCTCTTCGCCGAGTTGACCAAATTTTGAATCCTGCGTTTGAGATTCAGGATGAGATTTTAGTCCTAATGCCTCTCGACATTGCAGCGATACCGGAAACGGCTTTAGGAGAAACCGTGATATCAGTTAAAGCGGAGGGCGATCGCATTATCGGCGCACTTGATCTTCTCTTGGCGCGTATTTGAAACACCAAGGTGTGACGTCGTTGACCTGAACCCTTGAAACTGGACCATCCATTGTTGGAGTTTTGTCGTAATGTGCTTGGCAGGGCATGCGAGGACGAGTGATGAAGAAGTCGAAGTTTAGCGAGCAGCAGATCGCGTTTCTTCTGAAGCAGGTAAATTTGCACAGAGTGTCATCTTGCCGATCATTGTTCGCTTTCAAAAGGTAACATTTGATTGAGTACATTGACGCCATTCTTGCGAAAAGCATTGATCTTCGGCTATCTCCCGATAATTACAGCCGTTCAGTTCCGCATAAGAACTCAAGCTACTCTTGTACAGAAGCACGAAAATTAGTAACTCGCCAAAACAGGCTACGAGATTAGCAGAGCCTGATGCAGATAGACCTGATACTTCTCCTTTCGATGGGCTGGTGTATCGAGGGTTTATCAGCTACTCACGCGCCGACAGAGACGTTGCGGAACGGTTTCATCAGTTACTCGAGAGTTTTCGTATCCCACCTCAACTTAAAAGAGCTACCGCTACGGCCGATGGTCTACCGCGTCGGCTTGTGCCGATTTTTCGCGATATCTCTGATGCACCGGCCTCTCCGGATCTTGATGACGCTATTAAGGAGGCACTTGAGCAGTCATCCTTTCTAATCGTTCTCTGCTCTCCGCAGGCTGCGGGTTCAGATTGGGTAGGTCTTGAAGTAACCTATTTCGCCGGCCTCGGTCGAGAAGACCGTATCATTCCGGTCCTCGTCGATGGCGAGATCGCCGTGCAAGGAGAGATCCACTCAAAAGGAGCCTTGCATCCCTCTTTGCCGCCCTTGTGGGACGGTGCGACGCCGCTGATGCCTGACCTTAGGAATGAAGCAGATGGCCTCGATTTTGCCGTCCTGAAGGTTGCAGCACGCATGCTCGGCGTCGCGCCTATGGCGTTGCGGCAGCCCTTGCGGTCCTCACAATCTTGGCGGCAGGGCTTGCATGGATCGCCGTCAACAGAGAGCGCGCAGCGCTTGCGCGGCAATCCGAACTTCTTGCAGATCGAGCACGTGCAGCCATCGACGAAGAGAGGCCGGATTTGGCAATGGCGATGTCACTGGGAGGCATCCCATTGCGGCAGCTTGACGTGTGGCCACAGCCGGATTCACCTGCGGCACGCGTTTCGGCATTACGTGCGGGGCGACGGATCGCGATGTCACACATGCTGGTCGGCCATAGCAATGCAATCGCCGACTGCGCTCTTTCAAAGAACGGCTCGATGCTTGCCTCAAGGACGAGTTTCGCGAGGCACTTCGACCCAAGCAGTTGATGGCCCATGTCTATACCCGAATCGAGACCAGCGATTCGGTCAAACAAGGCAGGCGTATTCTGTCTACTCTGTATTCCGAACACCATCGGGCCCCTGAGACGCTCGGGCTTTATGCCAAGGCGTTCTATGTTCAATACCTAAAATCCGGTGACCAGCCCGACACGCGGGATGGTGGCCTGCTGCGACAATCGCGGAACTACTATCGGGAAGGATTTGACAACTCGAGCGATGACACCTACTGCGGGATCAACGCCGCCACCAAAACCTTGCTCCTGAGCGAACCGGGCTCAAAGGATGACACAAAAGCAATTGCTGACGAAGTCTTGAGAAGACTACCGAAAGAGAATCTGGGCGCCTACGGATACTGGGAGCTGGCAACGATCGCCGAGGCGAAATTGATTCAGGAGCGCGTGGATGAGGCGGCCAAGGACTATCTACGTGCTGTCGACCATAGCCCTGGAGAGCAAGGGAGTCATCGCGTCACCCCTGCCAGCGTCCGCGACCTTTGCAACGTGCTCTGCCTTTCGGACGCGGACCGCGCCACCCTAGAGGCTTCCTTCAAGCACCTCTAGTTGACCTGAGCCCGAACATAGCATGACCGTGCTGAGCGCCGTCGTGCTCCGAGCGTCGTCAAGGTGTGCTCTTGAAAAGAGGGATTTCTGCACCGTCAAGCATGTTGAATGTGGTAGATCTATCACGCTGATCCTGTTGGGGGTGGCTAAGCTCGATTGTCGGATTATACTTTCCACTTGAAATAGGTATATGCTCCACAGGGCAGTGTTGGCGATCTTGTGCATATTGTGCCAGTAAGGCTAACTCCCATGACACGCAGCGATCAGCCAGCTCTCCGAGTATTCTTGAGTCACCAGTATCGCAGTGAAGTGATCAACCAATACTTCTACGACTTGCTTACCAGCAAATTAGACGTCTTGTTTCGTGTGGACCGCGCAGTGGATCCGGCAACCAATAAACGCTTAGGCACGAATGTAACGTTGCTGGAGTTGGAAATGAACGACGCGGATGCCTTCGTCGGTATCTTTCCATTTAGGGCCGGAGCTCCAGGCAAGCCAACCCAACATGAAGCAAGGGAGGATTCGAAATACTTCCGCCTAGAAATGGATATGGCAATTCGCGCTCGGAAACCTGGTCTCATTTTCTATGATGAACGACTGGAAGGAGTGTTTTCGTTTCCTCATTTCTTCCACGTCAACGATTTTGACGCTGTCGAGATTGCCGCCTCGGGGGCCAAACCAAATGAACCCAATGTTTTGAAGAGAATTGCCGACTTTCAAGGAGAGCTGAGCTACTTGCAGGCATACCGAGCGTCTACGCGGCGTTCCAATTGGCGGAACCGTGTTGGGATTTTGCTTCCCGCCAGCGGCATTACAAAGAACCAACGGGACGTCATCTTGGACTTACTAGAAAACTTTGGATGGCAGTGCTTTTTTCTTCCGGCGGACTCATTGGATCTTAAGTTCTTGGCACAGGTGGAAGACCTACGCTGGGTTCTGGTTGAGATTGGGATCGACTGTCAATTGGATGCACTGGTTGGCTATCTACACGGCCGCGGTATACCCACGCTTCGAATCTGTCGGAGCACGAAGTATTCGACAGTATCGCTTGTAGAGACTTATCTACTTAAGGGTGTTGAAGTAGGTTACGCACGAGACATCTTGTACTGGAAAGACGTTAGGAGCTTGCGAAAAGGCCTTGAATTGAGGCTACAACGATTGCGGATCGGCATGGAGACCATCGCAAGTAAGGACCAAGCCAGCAGGTACTTCCACGAAGCCCAACGACTTCCTCACAGTGTTTTTCTCAGTTATGCCGGCGATGATGAGGACACGGCAAAGCCTTATGGGGACAAGCTCCGTGAACGATTCAAAAAAGTGTTTGACTACCGCGACGGCCGTTCGCTCTTGACCGGAAAGCCTTGGGCTCCACAGTTGGAAGAGACGTTGGCCGAAGCCTCTTTGGCGGTCCTCATGCTTTCGCCGGCATACCTTGAGAGCAAACCGTGCCAACGCGAGTCGGAACTCATGGCCAATCATCGTTTCAATGGCACGCAGCACGTCATTACGATCAAGCTCAGGAACGCACCCGACGGTACACCGATCAAACTTCCCGGGTATCTGGGCGAGGATCAGTACTTGCGTGTTTGGGAGAACGACCATGACCCTCAGAGGGTCGTCGACAAGTTGGTCAGCGACTTCCGCGAGCTCCTCCGAGAAACGAAGTCAGTGTGAGTCAACCGAAACTCTTACTTTATCCCAAGCCAAAGACACTCCATTCGCATTGCCGCCAAGGGCTGCTTCCTGGCGAGGGCGGAATCAGACGGACATGGAGAACTCATGAGCGGCGGGAGCCCCCACGGCGCCTTTCTTGGCCCATTCAACTGCCATCTAGAGTGTGGACTCATAAGATTTGAGCCACATTCTTACCGCGACGAGTTTAATGGCAGCGAGGAAGTTGATGGCCTTTCTGTCGTAGCGGGTGGCAATGCCCCGATAGTTTTTGATCCTGTTGAAAAACCGTTCGACGAGGTTGCGCTGTCGGTAGACCCATCGGCTGAAGGCAAAACGTCTCTTGCGGT
>JANQPX010000061.1 GCA_028285265.1 Geminicoccaceae bacterium | reverse complement strand
ATTCGGCGTCCCTCATGATTGGAGAGTTCGGGATAGGACAGAACAGGCCTCGACATTTTTTTTGTGTTTTTTTGCCCATGTCGTCAGTCTTCCCTTGAATGTTCCGTGCCCTCAGACGTGACTGTCTTTAGGAGAACCGATTGACCTACCAACTTGGAGATGAGCCAAAGCCGAACCTGAAGAAGCCGACGACGGCGATCATTTCAATTCAATCAGGGATCGCTTACGGCCATGTTGGCAATGCCGCCGCTGTCTTTCCCCTACAGCGAATCGGCTTCGAGGTCTGGCCAATCCACACCGTTCAGCTAGGCCATCATCCCGGATATGGGCGCTTCCGCGGTTATCCAGTGGAGCTAGATCGATTCTCCGAGATCCTCGATGCTGTCCTCGATAAGGCCCCGCTCGATTGTTGTGTCGCGGTCCTTGTTGGTTATCTCGGGGATTCGACAACCGTTGAGGTGATCCTTGGCGCGGTCGACAGGGTTGAGAAGCAAAGGCCAGACGTGACTTTTCTTCTAGATCCAGTCATCGGAGATGACGACAGCGGGGTCTTCGTTCGGCCCGGCGTGCCTGAGGCAATCCGAGATCGTCTTTTGCCACGCGCAAGCATGATCACCCCCAACCGTTTCGAACTTGCATTCCTCTCAGGTCTTGCCGTCAACGATCTCGACCAGGCTATCTTGGCTGCACAGAGCCTTCTCGCTGTTGGGCCAGATTTGGTAGTTGCAACAGGCCTACCCGACCCTGAAGATCCTGACACTCTTCGGATGCTTGCTCTTACGCGAAACGAACGTCTGCTGTTAAGCACGCCAAGGCTTCGGCGCAGCTTCAACGGCACAGGTGACGTTTTCAGCGCTCTGATGCTTGGGCACTATCGGCTCTCGCTGAACGTTAAATCAGCTTTCGGACGTGCAGGGAATGCAGTCTACGCGTTGGCGCAACTTACTGAGCAAAGAGGTGAGGACGAGCTGTGCCTGATCGCTGGACAACATCTGTTTGCTGCGCCTCACATTCGATTTGACGTCTGCGAGGTTTGATCGCTTTGTGCACCCGGTTCAAAACGAGTTAGCGATCGCCTGTAGGTGGCGGTGGCGCCTCGGATTCATAGACTGAATGCGAATAGCATAGGCAACGGTCTCTCTCTCAACCAGATGGACCGTTAGATATTGCCGGAGCGAGCCAAGACCCCATTCACAGTCAATCGACCAATCAGTCTCGCTAATCTTTCGAGGATCATCACACGAATCGAGCGGTAAATCCGAGATTGAATGCACCACGTCCTTGAGTCCTTGGAGTGATGTCCACCAGCTTTCCCCAGCGAAGGGATTGTCCTCATCATCAAGAAAGCTCGTAAGTGCGTTATCAAGACCACTGACGTCGATCTTCACCTGCTGTTCTAGCCAGGTCTCTGCATTCGCGATGTGATCATCCACTGGACTCAAGGTCAGCTTGCTCAGGCTGGCAAAGGCTCCGTCCGTCGGATGTACTGAAACCTCCCAAGCATCCTCATGGGCCTTGCGTTCTACTGTACAGGTAAGCTCATAGCCCTCCGGAACGAACAACCGATCGCATGGTCCTTCGTCAGCCATGGCGGCTTTTGTCGTCAATAAGCTAAGTGTCCCCAAAAAGGCGACCAATATCCATCGACAGCGCTGCATGAAGTAATCCCATTCAGTCTCGGTGCACCGATAGAGGCCGCCTTTCCGCGAATTGGGAACCGATCAGGCCACAGCCCGGCGCTTCTCCGAGCACAATACTTGGGTGCAGAGATGCAAGCGTTCCAGCTTTTTTTGCAACCGATGACTGTCCTCTCGAGAGAGATCGGCTATTTGAAGATCGATCAACAACGGGCGCTTTGGTTCTGCTTCCGAGCGGGCAATGTGGCAGCGCTCCGGCATTAGGTTGAACATCGCAACAAGATTAAGGACACGCGGCAGCGATGATGGATCGGCCTCTGCAACAATTGAAAAACACGTGACACTTGACGAATGAGAATGCGATGGATGAAGAAACGCAGCTGGCTTAGACGGCACCGTTGATGGTGGCATGACGACACTCCAGATCATAGCTCTTGTCGATTAGGCAAACCAAATCGTCCCGGCCTCGAAAAGAGGCCGGGCAGCTAATTCGTGCCCAGCTACTATGGTTGGTCGTCAACATATCGTTAGGGTAGGTCGTCAGCTATTGACGATCAAGTGCCGAATGGGCCCTTGTTAGGTTAGCGGAACAAAGGTGCAGGGAAAGAGAGGTTTCCTGTTGACCACGCCTCCCAGTGACTTCGTGAGAAGAATCATCTCCTGACGAGTTCTAGGCCCGATTGGCGCCACTAAGCGGCCGGATGGTGCGAGCTGATCGACAAACGTGTCCGGCAAGATTTCAGCAGCGGCGGTAACGATCACTCGATCGAATGGGGCATTCTCTGATGATCCACAACGACCGTCCCCTTCAATGAAGCGAATACCCTGATAGCCAAGGCGATCCAACGTTTGTTTTGCTGCTTTGGCAAGCGGTACGACGTTCTCGATGGTTGTCACATCGGATGTGATTTCAGCCAGAACCGCCGTTTGGTAGCCGGACCCTGTTCCAATTTCAAGCACGCGATGATGGCGATCAAGCCTTAAATGGTGGGTCATCAAGGCGACGATGAGCGGTTGCGATATCGTTTGCTCGTTGCCGATAGGTAGGGGATGATTGGCGTAGGCCTGATGCCTTTCCTTTTCCGGTACGAAGTGTTGGCGGGGAACCCGACGCATTGCATCGAGGACGGCGGGATTGATTTCGATGTCACCATCACCGGTGCCAATTAATTCGACCTGAGTTTCGATCTCACGAATCATAAGATCTCGGTCCGCAGCGGATGTAGTGTCTCCGAACCGATCGACCATGGCTGATCAGGTATCGAAGGCTGGACCGATCAGCTGGCGAAGCTGGTCGAGTCCTGTTTGCGAGACGCGATATCGGCGGAGATGCTTGAAGACGCGCTTGGCAACCAAATTTTGTTTAACGCATTGAGACGGGTTGCCGACTTTGATCCCCTGATCGGTTAGGAGCGCATTGGCCTCGCCTGTGCCAAAACATTGATCAGCAGACCGTACTTGCGCGTAATAGCCCGCGAGCAACATGCGATCAACGTCTGTTGCCGAGCGCGGCATATGCTCTAGCCATTCACCGAGATGTTCAGGCGCGCTACCTGTGCTGGAGGCACCATTTGCTGGTACTGAACTTAACGTGTGTGCAGCAGTCGCGGCTGGGAGTTGTGGCGCCGGATCACTACTTTGGCCATGGGTCAGCCTCGCAAACAGGGCGTCGATCCGCTCAACATAGCGCTCAACGAAAGCCTCGCTGCCCTCGACTTCGAACTCACCTTGAGAGAGATTGATCTTAAGCCTTGTCTTGGTGCTGTCCAACACCCCCTCCGATCGGCCACATTGTGCCAAACCCCTCTAGATCGACGCACTTTAGAGGGAAGAGGGGAGCTCGCGCAAGCTGATGAATCTGGAGATGTGGATCAATCGGCTGGCATTAACAGGTTCATGAGAGCAAGACGAATCGGTTCTGGCAATGGTTTTGATTTCTCACTCTTTCGTTCAACGAAGACATGGACGAAGTAGCCATCTGCTGACGTCTCCTCATCATCATTGCGAAAGAGTCCGATCTCATACTGCACCGAGGAGCGGCCGATTTTTTTGACACGAATGCCAGCGGTGATGCTGTCTGGAAATTGAACAGCTTTTCGGAAGCGACAACTGCTTTCAACACAAAAGCCGATGACTTCGCTTTTCCAAGGATTCAGACCACCTTCACGCATTAGGTAGTGGGCGATCGCTGTATCGAAAAAGCTGTAGTAATTGACGTTGTTGACGTGACCATAGATGTCGTTGTCCATCCAGCGGGTCGGAAGAAGCGAGAATGCTCGATAGGCGCTACGAGGTTGAGGTTGATCAGCGTGCATGTGTCAGGTCTGTGCCCTATCGGTAAAGCGGCTTTGTATGAGCCTGACGAGTGCGCGAAGAGCCGTTGCCTCGCCGCCTTTCGGACGGCCCGGTTTTGGGCTGGGCGTCCAGCCATAGATGTCAAGATGTGCCCAGTTTTTGGTCGAGGTGACGAATTCCTTCAAGAAAAGGGCAGCTGTTATCGACCCAGCCATGCCGCCGGCCCCTGCATTGTTGATGTCGGCGATAGGGCTATCGATAATTTCACGGTAGGGCTCGTGTAGTGGTAGTCGCCAAAGGGGATCCTCCGCTGCGGATCCGGCTTTAAGCAAGTCGCTAGCGAGCTGGTCATTCGGTGTAAACAGAGCAGGAAGGTCTGCGCCGAGAGCGACGCGCGCGGCGCCTGTTAGTGTTGCGCAATCAATCATCAGATCGGGTTTTTCGTCATCGGCCAGTGCCAAGAGATCAGCGAGTACAAGTCGACCCTCGGCGTCTGTGTTTCCGATTTCGACGCTAAGCCCTTTGCGTGTAGGAATGATGTCTCCAGGACGGAACGCGTTGCCCGCGACACTATTCTCCACGGCGCCAATGAGAAGACGAAGGCGAACTGGTATATCAAGTGCCATGACCGCCTTGGCGACAGAAAGTGTCGTGGCTGCACCGCCCATGTCTTTCTTCATCAAGACCATGGCAGACGCGGGCTTTAGATCAAGACCGCCTGTATCAAAGCACACGCCCTTGCCAACTAGGGTAAGCTTTGGCGCATGCTCATGTCCCCAGGTAAGGTCAATCACTCGAGGCGCGCTATCGCTCGCTCGACCGACCGCATGTACCGCAGGAAAGTTTTCGGTCAGAAGAGCGTCGCCTTCGATGGTTGTAACTTCCGCTCCGTACTGGTCGGCGACATGTCGGCTTGCCGCTTCCAGCTCGGCAGGACCCATATCGTTCGCAGGCGTATTGACCAGATCACGACCGAGATAAATGGACTCAGCCAAGATCGCTGCCGTTTGGGCAGCCTGGTCATGTCCGACTAAAAGACGCTTTGCTTCCCGTTCGACGGTCTTGTATCGGTCGAACCGGTAGTCAGCCAAGGCCCAGCCCAGCCCAGCCCGATGCTTGGCCTCATCGCTGATATTCGTGGTCAGTGCCCAATCACCTTCAGGTAGGTTCTTGTGCAGATTAGCGTAGTCCCAAAGTGAGGGCGGATTGCTTGGTATGATCAATGCGCCTGTAAGCGACCCATCGGCATTCGGAATCAATGCCGTTCGACCAACCTTCGGTTTGAAACCTGAGCTGGTGAGCCAGGCTTTGACAGTTTCCGGTTGCGCGTTAAGCCAGGTGTCGTAGTCTCCAGCTGCCACGCAGTGAAGTGGCATGGCAGGACGATCACCTTCTTTGTTGATCAAGCAATCTGGCATTCTATGCCTCTATGTTACTATGACAGTTGGTCCGCAAATCATCTGGATCATTTAGCAGGACAACTCGACCTCATCATACATCCCTGCCGGCCCTTAGGCGATTGGATCGTGCTATCTCGTTTGGCGACAACGAGGACACCCCAATACGCCGAAGGTCAAGATGGCTTCCACCGGCGACATGTCGCTTGACCAGAAGCGCGTGCGGTGAATCATTGACCAATCGTCGATTCTAATAGGATGGGGAGGGCAATGCTAAACTTGCTTCAGGATCAGGCGGCGATACGGGCCAGCGCGGCTGCAAGCTTATCTCGGCTTCGTGCCAACTCTTCCCGACGGTTCCGTTGTTCTTCTACAACGTCGGCAGGCGCACGTTCCAAGAACTGAGGGTTGCCAAGCTTCTTCTCGATCTTGGCGATATCGCCTTCGACTTTAGAGAGTTCCTTTTGCAAGCGTTGGCGTTCTTGATCGAGATCGATGACGTCAGCGAGCGGGAGCGCATAGGTTGCTTCATCAACGACCACCTGCAGGGAGCCCTTTGCTATTGCTGCATCGCTGGGCTCTACACTGGCGAGACGAGCAAGTCTGGCCATGGAAGCTTCATGACGCTGGAGGCGCTTCTTCGTGACGTCCGATGCACCGTGCACATTGAGTGAAATTCTGGCGCCGGCCGGGACACTGACTTCGTTACGCGCTGTGCGAATCGCACCGATGGTGCGGACGAGCCAATCAATCTCGGACTCGGCTGCGTTGTCGGTGAGTGCATCGTCAAATTCGGGCCATTCGGCGGCGATCAGCGAACCACCCGGTGAACCAAAGCGACGTTGCCAAAGTTCTTCCGTGACAAATGGGGTGGCCGGATGAAGGAGATGCAACATCTTTGCTAGCACCCAAGCAGCCGTCTTTTGCGTTTCAGTCTTGTCTGGTCCGTCATCGCCCTGAAGCAGCGGTTTGGCAAGCTCGAGATACCAGTCACAAAACTCATTCCAGGTGAATTGATAGAGCGTGCTGGCAGCTTCGTTAAATTTATAGTCGGCGAACGCTTGTCGTACTTGTGTGCTTGCCATCGTCAATTTGCTCAAGATCCATCGGTTGACGATGTTGTTACAGGTCGACGGATCGAAGTCTTGGTCAAGCTCGCAGCCATTCATCTCCGTGAAGCGTGTGGCGTTCCAAAGTTTGGTGGCAAAATTGCGATAGCCCTCGACCCGACTTTCCCCAAACTTGATGTCCCGTCCTGGGCCTGTGCTGGCGAGGATGGTAAAACGAAGAGCATCGGCGCCGTACTTCTCGATCAGATTCAGTGGATCGATGACATTGCCCTTTGACTTCGACATCTTCTGGCCGCGCTCGTCTCTTACTAGGCCATGGATGTAAACATCCTTAAACGGCACCTCACCCATAAATTTGAGGCCAAGCATCATCATCCGGGCGACCCAAAAGAAGATGATATCGAAACCTGTAACCAACACGTCTGTTGGGTAGTAACGATGGAGCTCTGACGTATCTTGGGGCCAACCAAGCGTGGAGAATGGCCAGAGGCCCGACGAAAACCAAGTGTCCAGAACATCCTCGTCCTGGACGAGCTCGACAGACTTGCCATAGTGGGCTTCAGCCTGTTCGGCAGCCTCGTTAGCGTCATTGGCTACAAACACTTCGCCATCTGGTCCGTACCAGGCGGGAATCTGATGGCCCCACCACAGCTGACGCGAGATGCACCAGGGCTGGATGTTGCGCATCCATTCAAAATAGATGTTCTCATACTGCTTCGGCACAAATCTCGTGCGCCCATCCTCGACAGCTGCAATCGCCTCCTTTGCGAGCGTCTGAGCGTCTGCATACCATTGGTCGGAAAGGAACGGCTCAACTTGAGTGCCGGATCGCTCGCTAAAAGGAACGGCGTGCCGGATCGATTCGATTTTTTCAATGAGTCCGGCCGATTCGAGGTCGGCGAGGACTCTTTTCCGCGCTTGGAAGCGGTCCAAACCTCGATAGGCCTCAGGAACTTCATCATTTAATCGACCGTGATTGTCGAGAATATTGATCATGGCCAGATTGTGACGTCGGCCGATCTCGAAGTCGTTGAAGTCGTGTGCCGGCGTCATCTTAACGGCGCCGGAGCCCTTCTCCGGATCGGAGTAACTGTCCGCGATGATGGGAAGATCCCGGCCCACCAACGGTAAGACGGCTTGTTTGCCTACAAGATCTTGATAACGCTCATCATCGGGGTGCACGGCAATGCCCGTATCACCAAGCATTGTTTCCGGTCGGGTGGTTGCAACGATCATATGCTCTGATGGATTGTCTTTGAGCGGGTAGCGGATGTACCAGAGGTGACCATCCACCTCTTTTTGCTCAACCTCGAGATCAGAGATCGCGCTTTGCAGCTGGCAATCCCAATTAACAAGGCGCTTATCTCGGTAGATAAGCCCTTCGCGGTAAAGCTGAACAAACACCTTCCGCACAGCGGCAGAAAGGCCCTCATCCATTGTAAAGCGGTCGCGGGACCAGTCGGGCGACGCACCGAGGCGGTGCAGCTGCTGGCTGATCATGCCACCCGACTGTGCTTTCCAATCCCAGACCTTCTTTACGAAGGCGTCTCGTCCAAGATCATGGCGACTCTGTGGTTCAATCTGTCGCTCGACAACGACCTGCGTAGCAATGCCAGCATGGTCTGATCCCGGCTGCCAGAGAACAGACTTGCCCAGCATTCGATGGAAGCGGATCAACGTGTCTTGAATCGTGAACGTGAGGGCATGACCCATGTGCAAACTGCCGGTAACGTTCGGCGGTGGCATCATGATGCAATATGGAGACCTCGAAGGGTCCGAATTGGCTTTAAAGTGCCCTTGTTCTTCCCAGAGCCGGTCATGTGCCGGCTCCACCTCGGAAGGCTGATAAGTCTTGTCCAGCACGCTGAACCACCCCAATGGTCACAAGAAAATCTGACGCAGAATCACGTCGACCAAGGGGCTATAAGCGAATTATTGTCCTGGGGCAAGGACACTCGTCGAGTCTCCGCGGTCGAAACGCAGAGACTACATTATGAGTCAGCCAAAGGCCCACACCCCCAACAACATGGAAGGGGGTCGTTCGACAAACCAACTTGGCCCATTTGATCTGCTTGTCGCTGCGAGCGAACGAGCCGTTCTTAGGCGCTAGCCGATCGGTTCTTAACTACAGAAGTTCGGCGCGACGAGCGATCTTCTGAATCTCTTTTTGCACCAGGCGTTCGACGATCGCCGGCATATTCTCATCGAGCCATTCTTTCAGCATGGGCCTGGCCATGTCCTCAATGAACTGCTCAACGGTTCTGCCAGCGCCATCTGCGACCGACTCTTCGACCGGCGTAGGGCGGAATGCTTTAGAGAGCTTTGCGAAGGCACCAGTGGTAGTGCTTGCAGTCCCTGTGGAAAGAAGGGCCTCGGTTTCAACTTTTTTCGTACTCACGGCTGGTTCATCCTCCTGACTGATAGTCGTGTCAACAAGATTGGTGCTATCAAAACCGCCATCGTCAGGTGGCGGTGGATTTTCGAAGGCAACGACAGGTTCATCTTCGAGATCATCATCGGGAAGATTGGCGACACTCGGCAACTCATCATCGATATCAGTGAGTTCGATGTCAGCGTCGTCTTCCTCAACGGCGTCATCGACAAGTTCGATCGGGGCCGCTTCTAATGGCTCGACTACAATCTCGTCAGCGACCTCAGATTGGTCGACCGCTGATGTCAGCTCCAGGACGTCGCCACCGTCGTCGTCATCATCATCATCGTCAAGAATCTCCAGAGACTCGAGGCTAACCGCATCATCTTGGACGGCCTCTAGGCTCTCATCCTTGTCAGCACCGACCGTACCCTCTTCGGTCTCTTCATCCGCAATGATCCGTCTTATTGACGACAGGATCTCTTCCATCGAGGGCTCTTGGTCTTTCGGCTGGGTACTCACACTGTTCTCCCCTTGGGAGCCTCGCCCTGGCAAACGATCACGTGACCCTAGATCCACGCTTTCCAGCCGAGAGGCTATCAATCAATCCTGGTGCTTGTCGCTCAGATTGCTTCCTAAACCGAACCACCGACTTTGAACGTCTCTGTATCTCGTTTCAACACTTTACCACCCGAAAACCGCACTAGTACCGAAAGCAGCATGCCGTCGTCGAGCAGTTTCAACTGACCTCACCGCCAGACCATGCTCACAACAACGCGAGCAGAGATACGGTGGAAGCGATCTTAAGTCCCGTGGATCAACCACCGTTGACGCTGTGCGCCGATTGTCTAACGCTTTCTGTCGTATCTCGTCCAGTACAATCTCTGCGATCAAGACATGTTTGGCGTTCACGTTGCGCGAAACATTCAAGGACTCAGCATTGATCATAGGTCGTATTTCCCGATGGCGGGCAGATAGTTGATCGAACAAAGATGGCATCATTCAAACAAACCACCGATTCCACCATATCGTCACCATCATTGGTCTTCTGTTGCCGAAACGGCCATTAGGCCGTTTATTCTCTCCATGAAATTGCCTTTCCGGTTCATGGATAATGCAACAGGATCATCGGTATAGTTCAATTCCCTTTGGACGGAAAGCCGTGTGCTGCGAATCGGCTTCGTCGATCCATGCACTCGTCTGCGGTATCGAGTTTAGCTATGTCGATTAACATGTTGGAATTCGATAAGTCTTATCGCTGACGAGATGGGATTTAGCAGGTGATAAAAATTTAATGGCCAGAGCTGCAGACACTAGTTTGTCCGATGTTACGCCTTAAGACCACAGGCGAAAGAGCCACTGGTTCAGTTTGCTCTGGCCTCCCCCTCAGGACCCCAAGGCTCTGGTCAAAAGGCGAAGGCTTGTGAAGCCTCTACATCCTTAAAGTCCGGTACATGTGCATCGAAAATCTCGCGTTTTGCCGGCACACCATGCATCTTGGAGACAACGACGCCTCGGCCCACTCGTCCTTGGCCCTCTATAGCAACAAGGCGCCCATCTTCGTTCAGTTGGTCGACCAATGCTATGGGAATGGTATCCAGAGCGCCGATCACAAGAATAGCGTCAAAGGGTGCCTGTCCTGGATCACCATCGACCGGGCGGGCCCGCACAGAAGTCGCGACATTGTCGGCCTCAACCTGATCGAGGAGCGGCTGAATACGAATTGAGGCTTCGTCATCCCGCTGGATCGATATGACCGTTGCCGCCAGCTTCGAGGCGACCGCCGCTGCATAGCCCGTATCGCAGCCGAGGACGAGAACAATGTCGTCTTCGCCGATCGCTGCAGCTTGCAGCATACGAGCGAAAACGAGCGGCTCGATCATAAATCGACCATCAGCTAATATCAGATCCTCATCCGCATACGCGACGCCATGAAACGCCTTAGGCAGGAATAACTCACGGGGCACGTCGCCCATCGCTGTCAGAACAGCCGGATCACTGATGCGGTTGGTTCTGAGCTGATTTTCGACCATGTTCGTCCGAGCTTGAACACTGTCCATGGCTGGATTCGCTCTGCTAGCTATTATTGGATGTTAAGACTGTCACGAAGACTTATGTGTTCGAAACACCCCGGAATATAGACAGAATGGTAGGTGGTATCAATCGTGTCAGAACTGGCGAATTAGAGCACTCTCGAGATTGGGACATTGACCAAGCTGAATCGCCCGGATAGGTTGGCACTCGCGACGAAGGGGCCGGGTAGCAAAGTGGTAATGCAGGGGACTGCAAATCCTCTATCGGCGGTTCGATTCCGCCTCCGGCCTCCAAATTAGACTCGGTTTGTTTTTGGTCATCTGGCCATGCCAAGATAAACGTCGATAAGAAAACATGTTTTGAGACTTGTTTCCCAGGACATGTGTCTGCTATAGCAGCAGCGTTTGGCTGATCCTCGGTAGCTCAGTTGGTAGAGCAAGCGGCTGTTAACCGCTGGGTCGTAGGTTCGAGTCCTACCCGGGGAGCCAACTTCATTTTTGTCCAGCCCGGACACATAGGTAACAGAACGTTCCTAAGACATAGGTGACAACCTCGAGCCGAACGGGTTGTCGATTGTTTGCAGGGTTTTCTGTTCC
>JANQPX010000045.1 GCA_028285265.1 Geminicoccaceae bacterium | reverse complement strand
TCGAAGGGACCGTCCAGCTTCACCCGAAACCACTGCCCAAACTCGGTATGGTCGGCAAGCGCGCGCCACACCCGCGATATCGATGCTTTCAATTCTATTTTCTTGATGATGCGATCAGCCATAAGAGCAACCTCCTGGTTGCTCCTTGGTTAAGCGCACCTAGAGAAAATCGCAACCATTTTGTTGCTCTTTCGGGAAGGCAGCAGATGGCACGTTCCAGTAGCTACCAGGCCTGAGCCATTGCTTCGGGTTCTGCTGGCATAGCTGCAGCTTAAGCGAAGACCGGCTAGATTCCGGTCGTGGCTCATTCCAGCCATTGCAACGATGCCATGAGTTTCCAGGCTTAGAGCATCTGGTTCTGTAATCAAGCATGGCGCAGAACCCTGCGTTCGACGAATGCAACGATGAGAAAGAGCGCGATCGCCATTGACGACGAGAGCACGATAGCGGCGTAGAGCTGGCCGGATCGGTAGTTGAAGGTGGCCTGGATGATCAGGGCGCCGATGCCCTTGTCCGAGCCGATCCATTCGCCGACGATCGCGCCGATGACCGAGGTGGTAGACGCGATGCGAAGGGACGAGAACAGCATCGGCAAGGATCGTGGAAAGCGCAGCCGCCAGAAGGTCTCCCATTCGGTTGCCGAGAGGATGCGCAGCAATTCGCGCTCATTCTGCGTGGCGGCGTTCAGACCGCGGATCATGTTGACCAGGGTCGGAAAAAAGCAGATGACCGCGGCGATGATGATCTTCGGGAGCATGCCGAGCCCGAAGATCAGGATGATGATCGGGGCGAGCGCCAGGATCGGGATGGTGTTGAAGAAGAGCACGACGGGGAAATAGGCCGCCTGCACGGTCCGGCTGTAGACGAAGACGATGGCGAGCAGGATGGCGGCGAGATTGCCGATCATAAAGCCTGCCAGTGCTTCGACCGCCGTTGGCCAGAGATTGGACAAGAGCAGTGGCCACTGGTTTCGAAAGACCGAGGCGATCGCTGTCGGCGTCGGCACGATATAGGCGGGAATGCCGGCGAGCGGCACCAGGAATTGCCAGGCGGCGATGATCGAAAGGGCGCCTGCTATGGGCAAGCCGATCTGCATCTGGCGAGAAAGCGGTCGCTCGATCACGGATGGGCCTCGAGCGACTGTCGCATGGCGACCATGGCGGCGATGATCTCGGGATCTTCGCGCGAGCAGCTATTGTCGGCTGCCTTGACGTCGCCGAGGTCGTGAAGATCGACAACCCGCCCCGGATTGGCTGCCATGACCATGACTTTTTGTCCGAGATAGACGGCCTCCTGGATCGAGTGGGTGACGAAGAGAATGGTCGTGCCGGTGCGCCGCCAGATGGCGAGCAGTTCGTTGTTGAGCCGGTCGCGGGTGATCTCGTCGAGCGCGCCGAAGGGCTCGTCCATGAGCAGCAGCTTCGGCTCGTCGATCAGCGCCCGCGCGATCGCCACGCGCTGGCGCTGGCCTCCTGAAAGCTGGTGGGGATAGCGGTCATCCAGACCGTCGAGGCCGAGCATCGACAGGAGTTCGTCGGTCCGGCCGGGCGCAAGAGCCTGCCTGTTCGATCCGCCAACGACCGCGGGCAGCTCGATGTTGTCTCGCACCGTACGCCAGGGCAATAGGGTTGCATCCTGGAACACAAAGCCGATCTGGCGTTTCTTCCGGGCGTCGCTGGCAGTCGCACCGAGCACCTCCAAATGTCCGCCGATCGGATCCAGCAGATCGGCGATGACGCGGAGCAAGGTGGACTTGCCGCAGCCGGACGGTCCCAGAATTGAAAGAAACGCGCCGGTCTCGATGGTCAGATCGAGACCGGCCGCGACGATGACATCGGAGTCCGCACCGCGATAGCCAATGTCCAGCCCCTTGGCCGCCACCGCATGCGTCATCTGCGGCTCACCCGGACCTCATCAAACCTGGCCGCATACCCTCATCCAAGCCGATAACGGCCGAAGCCCAATGAAGTGGGCACTCCACATGAAGTGGACATTCCACTAGGGGGCGTTGAGCTTGGGGCGATCGGCGGCGGTCATCTCCAGGATCGTCGACGTATAGACGTCCTCCAGCGCCGGCCGGCCATCGGGATACTGCTTGATCTCGTCATAGAGTGCGATCTGCTCTTCGAGCGACGCCGGATCGAAGGTGCCCCAGCCGTCTTTGGCGGTATCGTCGTCGAAGCTCATCTTGAGCACCAGATCGATGGTCTTGAGCTCCCAGTCGAGATCCATATTGGGGAACGCCGCGACCGCTTTCTTGACCGCCTCTTCAGGATTGGCGTGGGTCCAGCCCCAGCCCTTGGCGGCAGCGCCGACGAAGGCGGCAAGCGTCTCGGCATTGTCGGCGACGGCGTCATCGGTGGCGAAGTAGACATCGGCATAGGACGGCAGGCCGAGATCGCTCGCCAGAAGGTCGATGCGGTCATCGCCGACCACGCTCAACGCCTGGGTGTTGGTGATCCAGCCGCCGATCGCGTCGACCTCGCCGCGCACCAGCGGGGCCTTGTCGAAGCCGACATTGACGATCTCCAGCTCGTCGATCGGGATGCCGTTCTTGGCGGCGATCGCGTCGATCAGGAAACGCGCGGTCGGCTGAATGCCGATCTTCAGACCGCGGAGATCATCGACCGAGCGAAGCGGTTTTTCGGGCTTGGAGGTGAAGGCGTAGGGGCCCGTGCGGTAGCCGCAGGCGAGGATCTTGACCGGCACGCCGCTGGCACGCGCGTTGAATAGCTGCGGGGTTTCGGAGAACTGGCCAAGGGCGGCGGCACCCGACACCACCGGCGGCACGGTCGCCGAATTGGGACCGCCCGGGCTGAACTCCACCTCGAGCCCCGCTTCTTCGAAATAGCCGTTCTCGGCAGCGATGATGTCGCCGATCTGGCCGTTGGACATCAGCCAGTCATATTTGATCGCGACCTTGGTCGCGGCAGCGGCGTCCTTGGGGATGACAAGCTGGATACCGGCGCCAAACGCAGCGACACCAGCCGCCGATGCTTTCAGGAATGACCGGCGGTCACCAGCGAATGAGGGGCGTTTCATGGACGTTTTCTCCTCTCTTTTTGGTTTGTTGTCGGCTACACGTTTTTGGCCTCAGGGTTCATCGTTCACATCGTGATAGTCGCCGGGGCCGCCCTGGTTCCACGCATAGAGTTCCCAAAGCGTGCCGTCGGGATCATAGAAATAGGCGCAGCGAGCATTCCAGACATAGTCCTCGGGCGGTCTATAAAACGGGACGCCGCGGGCAGTGAGTTCTTGATGCAGGCTGTCGACATCGGCCGGCGATCCCAGCTCGACGGCGACGCAAGCCTTGTGCGCAGCTTTGGGTGAGCGGGTATTGGCGACACCGGTATGGGCGTTGATGTGATCGAGCTCCCAGGCGGCAAGCGTCACGCCATCGCCATGGAAGTCGGCAAAGCCTTCGGCGCGCCTGCGGAGCTTGAAGCCGAGTTTCGACGTATAAAAATCAACGGTGCGCTCGATGTTCTCTACAAGGATGCAGATGTCGGTGATCTTTTTGATGTCAGCGAGCGCCATCGCGTTCCAGCCTCTATCATGCGGGGAGCGATACTCTTAGGCAAGGCATCGATCCCCTCGGAAGACATACTCCTAATAAGACGCGCCTTGCTTCTCATATCCACCAGATCCAGTCTGGCCATTTTTATGCAGTTGCATGGGAAACGTCGTGAAACAGGACAGCAGATCTCAAGTGCAGATGCAATTGATCTCGCAGAGGGAAAGGAAGGCTTGCGGAGCGAGTTTCTGACGATGTCCTCCCAGCTAAGCAAGTTGTGCATGTCTGAAACTGATGGCATATTCCAGAATTCAACCTTCTGGCGGCTCTCAGCCTGGTAACGGACCGTCGCTGGCGGGCGCTAATGCTCGTAGTTGCCCAACAGCCGCCACTTCCGAAGCCAAATTAGTTTGCGAGAAGTTCCTTCAACATTGGGCAATCCGTCCTTCCTGCTTCGCAATGAGACAACAGTTCGACCAATGCTGTTTCGAAGCGATTGAGATCGGCGATCTTGCCCCGCACATCGTCGAGATGGGCCTCACCAATGCCTTGGACCTTGGCGCAGTTTGCACTCTCATCGGAAGCGGGCGACATCAGCGCTCTGACTTCCGAAATCGAGAACCCCAAATCGCGACAGCGCTTAACAAACCGGAGACGGGCAACGGCCTTGGCATCATAACGACGACGACCGTTCGCTGACCTTTCCGCCACGGGGACGATGCCCTCACGTTCATAGTAACGGATCGTCTCAATCGTGACGCCGCTTCGTCTGGCCGCCTCACCTATGGGGAAATCGATCATTTGGTCTTGATCCTGTAGCCGCTACAGGATGCATGACGCATTGATGTCAAATTCGGAATCATTTCATCAAACGAGGCCGATCATGAAGGACAGACTACTAGGCGTTGGTATCATCGGCACCGTCATCGCTACATTGTGCTGCTTCACGCCAGTATTGGCCTGGACGTTGGGCGCTGTCGGCCTTTCAGGTGCGATTGGCTATGTCTACCGCGATGACGTGCTCTTACATCTCATGGCTATCTTTC
>JANQPX010000041.1 GCA_028285265.1 Geminicoccaceae bacterium | reverse complement strand
GAAACCATCCTCCTCGAAACCATGTTCGATCTGCCCGGCCTCCATGGCGTCGAAGAAGTCGTCATCAACAAAGACGTCGTCGGCAATACAGGAAAGCCGGTTCACGTCTATGCTGAAGCCAGTGCTCGAGATGATCGAGCCGGCTAATCGCCGACGTCGACAGCCATTACTCGTTCATGGAAAAAGGCACGAGGGGTCCTGCAGCGGTTACCGCTCGTGAGATACTCGTTGCTTGGAAACGCAAGGTCGATCGTGACGGTCAGTGGCTGACTTTCCTGCAGTGATCCTCGCCGCGACAGATCTTTCTTGTTTGGATGTCGGTCTTCAGACTTCCGCCAATCGTCGACATTGAGATCGGGATAGGGCTGTTCTCATCGGAAACGACGACGTCGATCCAACGCTGTCCATCTTCGCTCGACCAATTCGCGAGCATGTCGTTCTTGCCGAAACCTGCGAGCGTTTCCAACTCCACCCTGAAGCGCAAAGCTGGAACAGAAAAACCCGTTGGACTGGCCTCTAGTCGCTCCAGCAGATCGATGGACAAACGGTAACGTCGACGGCCATCGAAGACATCAAAAACCTGTGTTTTCGAAACAGTCTCAACATGGCCAATCCGCTGTAGTCCGACGTCGCCACGAAGCTCTCGAATCCAATGCCGAAAGCGGACCATCGCCGTCAATGGATCTACCGTTCCCGCTTGCAAAGCCGCCGACACCCTGGTCTTCCGAGGCTTACCGCGTTTCCAACTGCCTAACGATCCGATGTCCCCCGTTTGGTCATCATAGCGAATCTCGACACGTCGCTCTCCGGATTTGGCCTCGTAGGTCGACTCATAGCGAAGCGGCATTGGCGGAGATGAATCAACGCCGTTCGAGCTATGCGCTACGGCCCGGCTCTTATACCCCGTCAAG
Organism: Geminicoccaceae bacterium; assembly: GCA_028285265.1. Classification (GTDB taxonomy): domain Bacteria; phylum Pseudomonadota; class Alphaproteobacteria; order Geminicoccales; family Geminicoccaceae; genus JANQPX01. Next base: position 59,035 of record JANQPX010000041.1, on the reverse strand, counting down.
AACTTGAAAAGGCCCTGGCTCTTCATAGAAAGCTTGCTGATCGTCTCACTCTCTTGCTCATCGACAGAGAGCTTGATCGATCCAGCCGTAACACCGGCCATTGTCATAACCATGTAAAGATCGAGCTCGTCAGCTGCTTCAGCATGGTCTGCTATGGAAGCAGATGCGATCGCAACCAACGCTAGAATTCCGAGGGTCCGCTGGACCAAAAACGATGTCATTGCAAGACCTCTTTTATGACGTCCAAGGCTGGATTTGACAAACCACGGCGTGCCTTAGCGCTCATCACGCCCGTCAAACATCAGCATCGTGACGCATTCTACCTGCACCAAGCTGAATGAGGTCTGACTCTGTATCGATATCGAGAGCCTGGTTGATGTGATTGAACGCTCCGGCAAGGCCGATTCGCCAAGTAAGCTCCGCAATCTCGGCTTCTGAGAACCGAGCCCGCAATCGCTCAAAGAATCCATCCGTAATGCGGCGAGGTGCTTGGCTGACTTGTACCGAGTAATCCACAACCAACCGATCGGTCTCATCAAGCTCAGGATGTTCTTCATGCGCTGGCAATCGAGCGATTCCCTCTTGGCTCATTCCTTGAACCTCAAGCTTTGGCGCATGATGCGCCAAACAATAATCACACTGATTGAGCTTCGCCACCGTCACATTCAAGAGCTCGATATGACGTTGGCTAAGACGGCCCTCCTTTCTAAGCGCAAAGAGCAGGGCCATGATATGCTCGAGTACCGGAGGGCAATGAGCCATTGTCCTGGTCTGGTTTGCAAAGGGCCCATAGGAATCGACGGCATCATAGACCGCCCGCAACCGTGGATCAGCGTCGTCACGTTCGATGTAGGAAAGTCGCGTCATCATCCCCCCCCCGCAACCGCCTTCGTTAACGTTACTTGCACAACAAGATTAAGATTTTGTGAGCAACAAATCGACGGTAGGATCGAGCAAGAAGGATGGTGATCACTTCCTTTTGAACAAGCTCAATCGTGGAAGTATTATCATTGTTTTACAATATTTTAGAGTCTATTTTTAAAGCAATCTCTCAAACATGAAAACCTCAAGCATTGAACCGTTCTTTTAAAGACGCCAACCAGCCATAGCCGCTGTGCGCGGTGCCCATCGAGATCGATGTCCTTCTCACACTTCGTCAGCCCGGAGCATTGCGCATGGTCTCAGGAAGAAAGGTCGCCAGTTCCGGGAACATCACGAGAATAACAACCATCAGGCACATCAACAGGAAAAATGGTACGGCAGTACGTGCGATGTAACTTATTTCATGGCCAGTCATGCCTTGGAGAACGAAGAGATTAAAGCCGATGGGCGGGGTGATCTGCGCCATTTCGACGACGACGACAATAAAGATACCGAACCAAATGAGATCGATGCCCGCGGCGCGGATCATTGGCTCTACCACGGCCATCGTCAGCACAACGGACGAGATGCCGTCGAGAAAACACCCCAACACGATGTAGAAAAACGTAAGCGCAACGATCAACGAGATCGGACTCAACTCCATCGCGGCGATCCACCCGGCCAGCGCTCTAGGAAGCCCGGTAAATCCCATAGCTAGCGCCAGAAAGGCCGCGCCCGCGAGAATCAAGGCGATCATGCAGGAGGTACGCGTCGCCCCCATAAGACTTGTGGTGAAAGTCTCCCAGGTCAGCGATCCTTGGGCCGCGGCAAGCAACAGCGCTCCAAGGACACCGAATGCAGCAGCTTCCGTCGCCGTGGCAAAGCCCAGGTAAATTGAGCCCAATACGGTCAGAATCAAGCAAATTACCGGTATCAGAAATCGGCTTTGCCTTACTTTCTCGGCCAGGGTCAAGGCGGGCTCGGGCGGCGGCACCTCGTCGCGTCGGGTAAACGACCAAAAGGCGATATAGCCCATGAACAAAAGGCCGAGCGTAAGCCCGGGCAGGACGCCCGCCATAAACAACTTGGAAATCGACTCGTTAATGGTAACGCCATAGACAATGAGGGTAAGCGACGGTGGAATCATGAGGCCGAGCGTGCCGGCCCCGGCAAGCGTACCGACGATCAGGCGTTCCGGATATTTCCGCCGCCGAAGCTCGGGTATCGACATTTTGCCAACCGTTGTGACAGTCGCCGCTGAGCTACCCGAAACGGCTGCGAAAACCGTGCAGCCAACAATGTTGGTGTGCAACAGCCGGCCTGGGAGGCCAGCGAGCCAGGGAGACAAGCCGCGGAACATATCCTCCGAAAGACGGGTCCGGAACAATATTTCACCCATCCAAATGAAGAGCGGAAGCGCTGTAAGCGTCCAGGATGATGATGCTGTCCAGATCGTCGTGATCATGGCATCGCCCGCTGGGCGCGACGTAAAAAGCTCCATGCCGACCCAAGCCACGCCGAGAAGTGCGAGGCCAACCCAAACACCTGTGCCAAGGAACAAGAAGAGGATGAAGAGGAAGATTACGGTCAAATAGAGATGTTCCATGGCCCCTCAAACTTCCCTTCCGACGACGGGCTCAATCAGCATCGACGCTCTGCTCGTTGACATTCGGATCACCCAGATACCAGCTCCCGCCGAACGCAACCCTCAAGAGACGATCGACGAGACAGATCGCAAACAAGCAGGTCCCGATTGCCATAGCGAGCTGAGGGATCCAAATCGGTGTCGCGTCTTGACCCTGAGAAATGTCATTCAGCTGGATCGAGACCTGCACCGCCTTGACCGCGTATATGGCGAAGAAAATCGCGAGCACAGCCGCGATCCCGAGACACCAGAGTTCACCGACGCGACGGAAACGCCCAAGCCTACTTAAAAACAGCGATACACGGATATGAGCGCCACGATTGAAAGCGTGTGCCAGCGCAAAAAACGAGGCTGCTGCCATGCAATAGCCAGCATAGTCAGTCGAACCAGGGAACTGCTGACCTGTCCAGCGAGCTCCCATTTGCAAGCAGATAATGATGAGGATCGCGATGAGGAACAGTGCTGCGAGCCCACCTGCAAGATCATAGAGCCGGTCGAGCCATGGCCGGAGGGTGCGTCCAACGATGATCAGGCCGCGCATGATATCTCGGTCTTTCGAAGCAGACGGCCCGCCTGGTCGAGAGACCAAGCGGGCCAATCACCACTACTGAGCCTTGAAGGCATCGACGATTGCTTGACCAGCCTCGCCGGTCGCTTCAAGCCATTCGGCGGTCATGGTCTCACCAATCGCAACCATATCGTCACGGAGTTGACCTTCAGCCTTCTGCACCGTCATACCATTCGAGCGCAGCTGATCTTTATACCAGTCATTCAACTCGATCGATCGGGCTGTTCCCGTCTCGGCTGCCTTCGCGCCGCAGTCTTTAAGGGCTGTTTGGGCGCCTTCGGTCAGACCATCCCACGCATCCTTGTTGACCATGACATAATTGCGAGGCAACCAGGCATTCACTTCGTACCAGTGAGATAAATGCTCCCAGACCTTGCGGTCATAGCCAGTCGCGCCAGAGGAAATAAAGCTCTCAGCAACACCGGTCGCTAAGGCCTGGCTAAGTTCGGCAGCTTCGATTTGCACGGGAATGGCGTCCATCAACTCGGCCATACGCGCAGTCGCAGCATTGTAAGAGCGGAACTTGACACCTGCCATATCAGCTTTGGAGGTCAATTCCTTGTTGGCATAAATTCCTTGCGGCGGCCAAGGTACGGTATAGAGCAACACTAGGTTTTGCTCTTCAAGCAACCCCTCCACGGTCGGCCTGGCGACCTCCCAGAGCTTGGCCGACTCGTCGTAGCCCGAGGCCAAGAAAGGAATCGAATCGAAGCCATACATCGCGTCATCATTTTGATGTGCTGACATCAACCGTTCACCAATAGGCGCCTGCCCGGTGCGAATCGCGCGCAAGATTTCGTTGCCCTTAAACAACGAGCCACCGCCGTGAACAACTATCTCTAAATCACCACCCGAGCCCTCGGCTACGCACTCAGCGAATGCTTTGCCGTTCTCCGTGTGAAAGTTACTGTCAGCATAGGCCATGGGCATGTCCCAGGTCTCAGCCAACGCTGGCAACGTTAAGGCCGTCGCAACCGCCGTACCAGTAAGTAGAGATAGCGTTTTCACCTAAGCCTCCTGTTCTTTTGATCCAAAGTCTTTGTTTATGCTGGCGGGTTTTCTCCGGCGCGCCAACGTTTTTTTATCAAGAGCCGCCTGCCCGTGGCGAGATCCGTCCTTTGGCGTTCGAGACGCCTAGGCCACATCAACCATGGCTCGTGACGGCGGCTTGTGCCCGACCACCAAAGGCGGGCGGCTCCAAGCCGCGCCGCCACCAACTGAGCAGGCCGATGATATCATAAACCGGAATCCTCATCGCTTTGGCAAGAGATCGGGCATACGGCGCCATATTGGTGCATTCGAGAACGATCGCGCCAACATCTGGCGACTTCGCAAGCAGACGCTTTCCGGCAGCGATAACATCAGCCTCAGCCTTGGCTACGTCGAGACTTGGCAAGTCACGTTGAATGACATCCGCAAGCTCACCACCTTCCACCCCTTCGATCGGCAAATCGGTGGGCGCCCCGACGCCGACAAAATGCGCCGCTGTCAGTTCGCGGCTATCGATCGTAATAACCCCTACCCGCTTCCCGACTGGTAATGTTGACTGGACGAGAGAAACCTGACAGAGGCTGGAGGCGAGCATCGGCACGCGGCAGCGACCTGCCAATTCTTTCTGCGCGATGGCCATGAAGCCGCAGGACGTCGTGAGCGAGCTGGCCCCTTGCTCGACTAAGGTATGCGCCCCATCAACAAATGCATCCATAACTGCGGCAGTCGGTCCGTCGGCATTCACAATGCGTTCGACAGTGGCGAGCTCGATCACATGATAGCAGACGGGATAAGGAAAGGTCTCAGGATTGCCAATATCGCCAGGCGGACGCGGAAACCGCGTGTTGAGCATAAGGATTCCGAGCGGTGATCTCATATCTGCAGCGGGCAAGGCACGTCTCCCGTGTTCAACGTAAGCAAAGCATGCCACAAAGATGAAGTGCATTCCAAACCGAACCCTAGCGCACCATTGCTCTGCCGCGATAAGGACGCTAGGACAGTCACAGCTGCGCCGCCCGGTCCATCCGCGGCGGCTTTCTTGTGCCCAAGGGATGCACCTCTATGTCGCCCAGTTCAGCCTTTTTTCAGTCCTCCGTCGCTGAATCCGATCCCGAACTCTTTGCCGCGATCCAAAAGGAACTCGGTCGTCAGCAGAATGAGATCGAGCTCATCGCCTCAGAAAATATCGTGAGCAAGGCTGTGCTCGAGACAGCTGGCTCGGTCCTCACTAACAAGTATGCCGAGGGTTATCCGGGTCGCCGGTACTATGGCGGCTGCCAATATGTCGACATCGCCGAAGAGCTGGCGATCGAACGGGCAACGACGCTCTTCGGGTGTTCCTATGCCAATGTCCAAGCGAGTTCAGGATCACAGGCCAATCAGGCCGTTCTACTTGGTCTTGCTAAAGCGGGCGACACGATCCTAGGCATGAGCCTCGATGCTGGCGGCCACTTGACGCACGGCGCGAAGCCCAATCTTTCCGGCAAATGGTTCAATGCCGTTCAATATGGTGTCGATCCTAGAACCCATCTCATCGATTTCGATCAGGTCGAAGCCCTCGCCAAGGAACATCGTCCTACATTAATTATCGCTGGCGGTTCGGCCTATCCGCGCATCATCGATTTCGCTCGATTTCGTCAAATTGCCGATGACGTCGGCGCGCGGCTGCATGTCGACATGGCCCATTTCGCAGGACTGGTAGCCGCTGGCGTTCATCCATCGCCCTTCCCGCATGCTCACGTGGTGACCACGACGACCCACAAAACGCTCCGCGGGCCCCGTGGTGGGATGATACTTTCGAACGACGAGACGATTGCCAAGAAAATCAATGCAGCGATTTTCCCAGGCCTCCAAGGCGGCCCTTTGATGCATGTGGTTGCCGCTAAGGCTGTTGCCTTTGGCGAAGCGCTTCAGCCAAGCTTCAAGACCTACGCGCGGCAGGTGGTCGAGAACGCCAAAGCACTCGGTGACATGCTGAAGGCCGAAGGTCTTGATCTCGTCTCTGGGGGAACCGACACACATGTCCTGTTGGTCGACCTTCGCCCAAAGTCTGTGACAGGTGTGGATGCTGAAAAAGCCCTCGGGCGTGCGCATATCACCTGCAACAAAAATGGCGTCCCAAACGATCCGGAAAAACCGACCATCACGTCCGGCATCCGGCTCGGGTCACCTGCTGGGACAACGCGTGGTTTTGGTATTGCCGAGTTTCAGGAGGTCGGTCGCATGATCGCCGAAGTCTTGGATGGACTAGCGGCCCATGGCACTCATGGAAACGAGGCTGTGGAAGCTAAAGTCAAAGAAGAGGCGACCGCGCTCTGTCGGCGTTTTCCAATCTACCCCTAAGAAACGCTTGCGCGCCGCATTTATTGATCGGGAAACGTCAACCAGTTTCTCGACAGCCTCGCGTGATGTCGGGTCATTGGAGACGGCCACTTCAATTGGCCCAAAAGACGTCGAGGCGTGGTTTGTTTGCGCATCACTATTGTTATGGATAAGACACATCCGCCCGGCACTGACTTGACGTCTGCGGCCAATCCCGCTCAGCTACCGCCATTGCCAACACGGCCCTGGGGGCGGCCGATTTTCTTGGAGGACGGGGATGTCAGCACCGCCCGCGGAGAAGGGTGCGCCGATCACCAACTATCGGCAACTAGTCGAGCATCTGGAATCCGGATGTAAGCCGAAATCGGCATGGCGGATCGGTACGGAACACGAGAAGTTTGCCTATTGCCACTCAGATCTCAAGCCCCTTCCCTACGACGGTGAGGTTGGAATTCGCACGCTTTTGGATGGACTTGCGGACCAGTTCGGCTGGGAGCGCGTGGCTGAGAATGGTCTTCCGATAGCGCTCAAAAAGGGGGGCGCCAGCGTGAGTCTAGAGCCTGGCGGTCAGTTCGAGCTTTCAGGTGCACCAGTGACAACGCTTCATGAGACCTGTTCGGAGGTTCATGAACATCTCGATCAGGTGCGCACGATTGCTGAGCCACTTGGCGTCGGCATGCTCGGGATGGGCTTTCAGCCGAAATGGGCACGCGAGGACATCCCATGGATGCCCAAGGGCCGCTATAAGATTATGCGCGAATACATGCAACGAAAGGGCAGTCTGGGCATCGATATGATGCTCCGAACGTGCACGATCCAGACGAATCTCGACTTTGGTTCCGAAGCAGACATGGTCCAAAAGTTTAGGGTGAGCCTGGCGTTGCAGCCTATTGTGACAGCACTTTTTGCCAATAGCCCCTTCACCAATGGTGAGCCCAATGGCTTCCTGAGTTATCGCAGCCACATTTGGACCGATACCGACCCTGACCGCACCGGCATTCTTCCCTTCGTTTTCGAAGACGGCATGGGTTTCCAACGTTACGTCGAACACGTCCTCGATGTGCCGATGTATTTTGTTTACCGTGATGGCGAGTATCTTGACGCCAGTGGCCAGAGCTTTCGAGACTTTCTAGACGGCCGTTTGCCAGCACTTCCCGGGGAGGTCCCCACCATCACTGATTGGGATGACCATCTGACCACACTCTTTCCAGAAGTGCGCATGAAGCGTTTCTTGGAGATGCGTGGTGCCGATGGTGGACCCTGGCGCTCCCTTTGCGCACTGCCAGCTATTTGGGTGGGTGTGCTTTACCATCAATCCAGCCTTGATGCCGCTTTCGATCTCATCAAGGACTGGACAATTCAGGAACACCAATCTCTGCGCGACCAGGTTCCAAAAACCGGCCTAGCGACGCCGTTTCGGCGTGGCACCGTTCTTGATCTGGCCAAGATGATGCTGGCCATTGCCGATGATGGCCTCCGTGCGCGCTCGGAGGAGGATTGGGCCGCTCAGGACGAGCGCCAGTTTTTAGCGTCGCTAAAGCTCGTGATCGAACGCGGCCGTACGCCTGCCGAAGAAAAGCTCGACGCGTTCGAACGACGTTGGCAGGGCAATATTGATCCGATCTTTTCAGAATTTGCTTATTGATCGACGCGGATGGTCGATGGCTGACATCTCAAAGCGAGCGCTCGCCCTCCTGCTCGGGGGCGAGCGAAAGGGTGATCGCGGCGCCCTCGGGCCCAATCTTCAGCCTCGCGGCGGCGGAAAGCTGCCCCTTCCTGACCGACACAATATAGTCACCTTGAAATACACGACTTTGAAATTCGCCGGCATCGTCGCTTCGAGCAAGGATATCCGTCCACCATCGATCCAAAATCAGATCTCGGTAAATCTTACCAACTGGGGTGATCGTACCATCGCGTCGATAGAGGGGATCACCATGATCCAAAGGTCCCCCCCGACCTTCCCAGAATCGACGCAGCACAAAACCTTCGACCGACGGATGACTGAACGCAAGAGTCAAAAAATCGTGGGTGAAGTCTTCCTGCAGCGCTTGGTCAGATGTTGTCATGTCGAACGCCGTTATCACTAACGGCAAATCGAAGCTTGCGAGCTGGTCTAGACGATCCCTTAGAACCTGAATCGGTGGCGGCTGTGTTCCAAACTGCCCAAGAACGCCAATGCGATCGATTGGGACGCCCTCGCTCATCATGCCGCCGACTAAGGCGGCAAGCTCGGCCATTCGATCACCCGCGAGAATATCGCTTTCGCTGAAAACCAGTTCGCTGTTGGGCGCCGCCAATCTAACAAGGCGAAACCAAGTCGAAAGCTCGTCCCAGCCAATCAAGTCCAAGAGATCATGATGCTCTCTCAGCCGATCAACCACATCCCAAGCGGCAATACTGCCATCCAGCTCGCCAGCCGTGGTCTCGACACCACGCCGGACGGCCTCCCTAATTAATCCTGGACTAGCAAGTTTCTCTCTGAGCGCCTCTGGCAGATCTGCGCTCGCAGTGGAGACGAGACCGCGGCCACGAGCGGAGAGTTCAAGCGATCGAACTCTGGCAAGTGCCTGTTCTGTCACCTCCCGCACCTCTGGCTCAGCCCACGACGTCCAGCGAAGGTCGCTCTCGAATGATGCTGCATTGAACAGCTCTTGCAGATTTCTTCGATAGGAGGCTGTTACCGCTTCGTCATGATCATCAGTCTCGCCAACCAACTGGCTCGCATCCACAACGGCACCAAAGGTAAAGGCGTGACGCGTCATCTGAATGTGGAGCTCAGCATCGGAGACCGGCCGGCCAAGGGCGTCGGTGACGCTGACCTGAAGATCGCCTTGACGATAACGTTCGATCTGGCTCTCCGCTGTCGCCCTCCACGGTGCGTCGGCATCGCGACCGCCATAGCTAAAGGACGTACTTGGCAGACGAGCGAGTGCTCCCTCATTCTCGTCGAAGCAACGCATGGCCACATCGGCGATATCAATCGTCTGAAGCTGTGTCCCGACCCCGAAGATTACTTCAGCATCACCAGCGTTGCGATGATCGCGTGCGGTGAAGGTCATGTCGATAGATGTCCAGCTAGGCTCGGCGTAGATCGACCGTTGAAGCCAAGGTTCACTTGGGTCATCGCTGGAACGAACCATCACCAAGACCCGGCTCAGGCCTAGTTCGACCTGGGGCTCGGCGGCCCTCACCTTGAATCGGAGCCAGCAGGCGTCGCCTTCATCGATGTCATCATTCGTCGGAATACGAGCATGCAAGCTTCCGAGATGACGGGGTTTTTCGAGTGTCTCCAGCCGAGCTGCCGAGCCACTAGAAACTGCCTCAACAGCAATTACTGACATCTGCCCATGCTCGGGACCTGCGCCATCTTGGCGGACAAACTGGAATGTCGCGGGATTGCTGCCCTCGATGACGACACGTCCCACCGAACCTTCCCACGCCGCCTCGGTTCTTGACGTCGTGCCCTGATCGCAGGCGGCCAGAATACCTGCCACCAATACGCCCAACCAAACCCGCATCACGTCTCCTGCGCGCGCCAACGCGCTCGCACGCCCCCTACCCTCTCCTCAACATGAACTTAACATAGGCGTCTTCAAGCTCAACGCGGCCAGAGCCAAAGGGCCATGAAAAGATCATCAAAACAGAGTCATGCTTTGAGATCTGAGCCTGTTGCGTTGTCGCAGACCCTTGAGCAGGGCGGCTCAAGGGAAACCTTGTGATGCGGTTTCTCAAGCGTTAAGTCAAAAAAGATGATGCGGTCGAAACAAGAGGGAAGCAGCAAGCGCCATGAAGAACACCCAGTCTCGATACGACAAGATTCGCCGAGGTCCCTTCGCGTTCATGGCGATTGGCAGCCGGGAGTTGCTGCAATGAGCTTCAAAGTTCTGGTCACGATACCCTGGTTCAAAAACCGGCCGGCCCCCGAGCTCGATCGTCTTCGTGACCAAGGCTGCGAGATCGTGATCAATCAGCTAGGCCGCGCCTACAACGAAGCTGAACTCATCGATGCAATTTCAGACGTCGACGCGACGATCGCAGGCGCCGAGCCCTACAATGAGAAGACGCTCGCAGGGGCTCATGCTTTGAAGGTTATTGCCAGGGTTGGTGTTGGCTTTGATATGATCGACGTCGAAGCGGCAACACGTGGTCGGGTCGCCGTCGCCATGGCATTCGGCACGAACCACGAAGCGGTTGCCGACCACGCATTCTCCCTCCTTGCTGCCCTCTGCAATCAACTCCCTACCTATCATCAGCAGATTACGGGCGGCGCCTGGGGGTCACGATTTCATAGCTCGCTATGGCAAGGCACAATAGGGATTATCGGACTTGGCCGGATCGGCCGAGCATTGGCCCAACGCTGCCAGGGCTTCGAGATGCGCATTCTGGCCAACGATATTGCACCAGATGCCAATTATGCGGCAGCAAACGGCATCGACATGGTGGATCTGGAAACACTGCTTCGGGAATCCGACTTCGTTTCCCTCAATGCGCCGCACACCGAGCTGACGAACAAGATGGTCAACGCCAAGACGTTGTCCCTCATGAAGCCGGATGCCTTTCTCATCAACACCGCGCGCGGCGGTTTGATTGACGAAGCCGATCTGACAGAGGCACTCCGGAATAAAACGATCGCCGGAGCGGGACTCGATGTTGTAGCGAAGGAGCCCCTGCCCTCGGACTCGCCACTTCGTACCCTCGACAACGTCATCCTGACACCCCACTGTGCTGGGGTGAGCGATAAGGCTGTGACGTTGATGCTCGATCGTGCGATCGACAGCGTTCTCGCGATTAAGGACGGTCGAAAGCCCGAACGACATCTCTTACTCAATCCAGAGGTTCTCGACTAGCGAGACCGTTGCGCCATCAAACACCTTATGCAGATGCTCCTCGAGTCTTTCGGAAGAAGCCGTCAGCGCTATCGAACCCACGACCTCTTATGCGACACCCCGCTCGATCAGCGCGTATCATGGTGCGTCGTCAGCTGTTCGCCTCGGCACCTCAGCAGATGGGTTATCCATCATGACAGATTGTGACATGGCGAGTTGTCCGATCGCGCATAGGTCCTCATTTTGTAGGATGACACCGGGATAGATAGGCACGTCTCTTGCGACAGGACGGGCACGGGAGGTTGACATGACCGATCGGCAACGAAGCGCGGCGGATATTTTGGGCCTCGTCCCACCGGAGGCGTTAAGAACACTTCGTCAACGCAGCGATATTCCGGGCCTCCTGTTTCTGGGCGGACATGGGCTGACACTGCTTTTGACGGGCTGGCTAATGGCGCAGACGCTAAGTAGCAGTTGGCTGCTGCCGGCGATGTTTCTCCATGGCATCGTCATCGTTCACCTGTTTGCGCCGTTTCATGAATCGACCCACGGCACGGCCTTCCGCAGCCGATGGCTCAATCGCTCCGTCGCCTGGTTCACAGGCATCGCTCTGCAGCTGCCGCCGACGCACTTCACCTTGGAACACGCTGCTCACCATAAATACACCCAAGATCCGCTGCGTGATCCCGAACGCATTCCCGAAGCTTACAGCATCAAAGGCTATCTTTGGTTCGCGACGGCTATTCCCTATTTCCGTGGCAATTTGGTCAATCTCTACAACCATGCACGCGGCCGTTTCACCGATCTTGAGAGGACGTTCATTCCCCCCAATAGCTTCGCTCGTGTCCAACGAGACGCCTGGATTATCTGGAGCGCCTATCTCGGCATGGCCATACTGTCGGTCATCCTCCAAAGCTGGTTTTTGGTGATTTTTTGGCTGCTACCACGGGTTATTGCTGAACCCGTAATGCGCATCATTCGCATGTCGGAACACGGAGCTTGTCCACTTGTCCCAGATATGCTTCGCAATACTCGCACGGTCATCACCCCTGCGCCGATCCGCTGGCTCAACTGGAACAACGCGCATCATGCCGAGCATCATGCCATGCCTGCTATTCCTTTCCACGCACTGCCAACGCTACACCGATATCTTGGCGAGCACATCGTGGATGTCCGTTCAGGTTATGTTCGCACCCAGGCCCATCTGTTGAAGAACGCCACTAAGGCTTAGAGCCCCTGGTTTCCTCGTCATCCACTAGCGCAACAGGATTGAGAGCGCGGCTCCAGACCCTTTCGAGGCCAAAACACTCGAAATCCTCGATCAGTGATCCAGCATCTTTCCGAGCGAGGGCCGGATGATACTCGATATGTGCGGGAAAACCAAAATGCCCTCCCCAAACCGCACCTCGAGCTAAAGCAGCCTCGGCAAGACATTGCCAAAATGGTGAGCTGACTTCAGGCCACGCTGGGTCGCCCTGGTCGTCATTGAGGATGATGTCAACGGCGAGCCCGTAATTGTGCCAGGAATGACCAGCCGCAGTTTCTGTTACGATGGGCCCCAACTTCAGTCGGCCTCGTTCGAAACGCTCTTGCTGGTCGGAAAAGCTTCGAAAACCGGCGATAACCCGGACGTCATGCCCATCACCTCGAAGCCCAGCGATTAGACCGTTGACCAGGACAACGAAGTCGGGGTTCATGTTGATGTTGGCGAGATATCCCTCTGGATCGGCTGGATGCAATTGCTTCGGTTGCCGCCGAAAACGACGTTCTCGAACGGGGTTTGGCATGGCCAGAAGCTGCCCCTGCAAGACGAGATAGGATCTTGTTAACTCAGGACTCGCCGCCATTAACGCGCCGATGGGTAGGCTAAAGGCACGTGCTGCATCTGTAAGCGCGTGGCTTGCCCTGCCAGCAAAGGCGGCATCGCCAAGTAAGCTCAAGCCTGGCACAGCAGACTCTCGAGACGCTCCCACCATGAGAGCCATCTCTTTGCCATGGGATGTTGGTAAAGCACGCTCACTAAACTCGCCGAGCAAGACGGCGAGCTGCTTCAACTCAGTAGCCTGTGACGTGGCCAGATTTGTACCGGGCGACATCGCGTCTGCGAGTCGGGTGATGCCTTCATGACGGGTCACCAAGGCCCTATTGATAGCCGGCCAAGTCTCTCGATTCCCTACGACGCCGTCTTTGATCAGACCGAGGCCCTCCTGAAAGGAACGAACCGCCTGTTCTGTCAATGCACCAAAGCCTCGTTCAGACAAGAGCTCGATGGAACCGAGCAGCGCTAAGGCACGCTGCAGCAGACCAACTGAGCGATCGGAAGCGCCAAGCCTGAGAACCGGCAAATCGAACATCACGGCATCAGCCCGCCCGCCGGGCCGATTTGACGAGGAACCGTTGGTCGGACCTATCGTATGGTTGCCCCGGTCCCGGGACTCAAATCGAAGCTGCGCTTCTGATCCGGCCGCAGGGTCCTTGGCTAGTGGTGGCGGCGTGACATTATTGGGAGTCGATGCTGCTGACGTCGCAGCACCGTTAGCAAGCTGAACTTGCGTGCGCCCCTCTGCGAATGCCGGCGTCGGGGAGCTGGTCGACAGCGACGGATTGACGGCGCCATTGGCCACAGGTGCATTGGACACACCATGGCCGACGGGCGCATTCGTAGGCCCGTTGGCTACAGCTGCATTGGGCGCGCTGCCGACTGCTGGTGCATTAGATCCGCCGTTTAGAGCCGCCGCATCCGCTGGTGCACTGCCAACCCCATTGGCGCCCGACGCACCGTTCGCCCCCATCGATGCTTGGAGATTCGTTGGACTGTTTGATGCTCCGACATCTATTGAAGCGTTTGACGCTGACGCGCTCGCGGCGCTTGTTGCTGCCTGAGCACTGGCAGAATTGTTGGGGCTTGGTCGGTCTGCCGCTTTACCGTCCGCGACCGCTTGATCGAAGGCACGTCTGCCGTCAGCACCAGACCCAGGGTTTGACGGCGCACCCCTGTCGGCACCGGCAACGTTGCCCTGATTCGATACAGGTTGTCCCGTTTCTACGCCAGACGTCGGTCTTCCGGGCTGAATCTCAGCCACAGCTTGGCTAACTCCATCGCTTTATCATAAGAAATAATGCTGTAGAAAGACGATCTTAACCATAAACAAACTAGTCACTCGATTCATCCAAGGTCAAGCCAAGTAAAAATGAGAAAGGATGTTTCTTATTAAATCTCTAAGTGAAAATCTTGAATCTTATGATAGACTTATCGAGTCGATAAGGATTTGGATGATACAACTATCACATCGTCATAACGCCTTCGTCTCCAGCTTGTGAGATGCTGTGGGCTTTCAACAGAGACGTCGGCAAACCACTTGAGATCAGGAGCTTACGCTTGCCGAAGTGCAAGCGCTCGACTGAAACGATGAGCACCGACAAGGCGAGAAGGTTATGGAGAGTGCTACGGTGACGACGCCATCGCCCGAGAACCAAGCGGGAATGCCTCGCAGGCGGATGGCAGGGTTAGGAAGACGATCGGTCGGACGTTGGCCATTTATGTTAGGGGTGCTGCTCCTCATCCTAGCCTTACTGGTGCTGATCTACGAGTTTTGGATGGCTGCCAGCAACGGAGGCTATCAACCGATCGCCGCCGGCGAGCTGTGGTTCAACCTCCATCCTTATAGTCTCAATCTTTCCCAAGCGGTTATTCAGCGCTACCTACTCCCCAGTCTTTGGGATCCTGTCATCGTTTCCGTCCTACAATGGCCAGCTTGGTCTATTCTCGCTGCCCCAGGAGCTGTCTTAGCGTTCTTGTTCTATCCACGAAACCATTAGTGGAAGTTCTCGATGCCGATCCACAAGAAAAAGGACTGGTCGATACCCGAAAAGGATGCGACCGACGAACATGTCTATTTGAACCGCCGGCGAGTCTTGACGGCGATGGGGATTGGCGGTGCGATCCTGGCGGCTCCGCTCGCCTTTCGCGCTATCGAGAAGATGGTGCCGGAGCCCAAACCAGTTGCTCCCCCCGAGCCGGACCCTTCAGCGGGACTGTATCCCGTTGAGCGGAATGCCGCTTTCGTCCTGGATCGGCCCCTTAGCCCCGAAGACGACGTCTTGAGCTACAACAACTTTTACGAGTTCGGTTCACACAAATCGATAGCTTCAGCTGCTCAAGCCTTGCGAATCCGTCCCTGGCAGGTTCGCCTCGACGGCCTGGTCGAACGCGAAACAACGGTTGATATCGACGATCTCCTAAAAACGATGCCCCTAGAGGAACGGCTTTATCGCCACCGCTGCGTCGAGGCTTGGGCTATGGCAGTGCCTTGGAGTGGATTTCCGCTACGGGCCTTGGTTGATTTCGCAAAGCCACTGGGCAGTGCAAAATACGTGATCATGGAAACGTTTCTTGACGAGGACATGGCACCTGGCCAGGCGGCGAGTTGGTACCCATGGCCCTACGTCGAAGGGCTGACGATCGATGAGGCCACCAATGACCTCGCTTTTATCGCGACTGGTCTCTACGGTAAACCGATGCCACGCCAAAATGGCGCGCCGCTTCGCCTTGCAGTGCCCTGGAAATATGGCTTCAAATCCATCAAATCGATCGTTCGATTCCACTTCACCGAAACACGGCCAAAGACCTTCTGGGAACAGATACAACCAGCAGAATATGGATTTTGGGCGAATGTCAATCCGGACGTTTCTCACCCTCGTTGGAGCCAAGCAACAGAACGCATGCTCGGCACAGGTGAACGTGTGCCGACGCAGCTCTACAACGGATATGCCCCGCAGGTCGCCCATCTCTATAAAGATCGCCAAGATGAGCGTCTTTTTGCCTGAGTAGGAAGGTCACGCTCCGCATATCCCAATTGCGCTTTAGGCTGGAATTCACATAAGAATTCTCGTTCGGGCTTGCTCTTTACGATCTCTGAAGCCCCCAAGCCTTGCCTTTTCGGCTTTTGGTGGCAAGTTGAGGCGGACTTCCGTGGCGGCGCATTTTCCCGCCAAGCGGCCTCGCACCGGCCGGCCATTCCCTTGAGCGAGAAAGGTTGCGTTCAATGAAAGCTTGTCGAGCCATAGCGTCGTCGTTCGCCGTCGGTGCAATGCTAGTACTCGCGACTACTTCCTCGCTGTCCGCGCATGAATCAGCCGAGCACAACTGTGTCGAGATTGGCCAATGGATCGATCCGGCAACAGGGCTCATTCAGGCCTACGATCAGATGATATCGAACGCAGCTGAGTCGCCAATCGTGATGCTTGGAGAAATCCATCCCCATATCGAGCATCATCGCTGGCAGTTAGCCGTGATCAGCGCGCTTCATGGACGCCGCCCCGATGTGGTACTTGGCTTCGAGTCATTTCCGCGCGCGGTCCAGCCAGCACTCGATCGCTGGATCGCAGGTGAGCTTTCAGAGGCCGCGTTTCTGGAAGAGGCGAATTGGTCGACAAATTGGGGGTTTGACCCCGAGCTTTACTTGCCGCTGTTCCATTTTGCCAGACTTCATCGCGTGCCGATGATTGCGTTGAATGTTGAACGTGATTTCGTTTCCCGTATCCGAGACGAAGGGCTGGAGAACATTCCTGAAGACGAACGACGCGGTCTAACGGAACCGAAGACACCCGTCGATGCCTACCTCGACAGCTTGGCGGAGACGTTTGGCCAGCATCTCAACTTGGGCAGTGAGGCAGGCTCACAGGACACCGAAGCCGAAACAAATGAAGGGGAAGCAACCAATACGGAGACCGCGCCAGCCGAACCCCTGAACATTAAGGACGATCCACGCTTTCAGCGTTTCGTAAGAGTCCAAACGACCTGGGACCGGGCAATGGCACAGGCTCTCGCGGAAGCGAGCACTCGCGAGGGATCGCCGCTCGTGGTCGGCGTGCTCGGCAATGGCCATTTGGAGCGCGGTTTCGGGGTTCCTTACCAACTCACAGACCTCGGTATCGACAATGCCTCGGTCTTCATGCCGGTCGCACCTTCGGAATCCTGCGACGTCTATGCTCAGGAAGTGGCTTCCGGTCTCTTTGTCCTGCCACCACTAAGCCAGATTGCTGGAGCCCCAAGCGGCCCCAAGCTTGGTGTGATGATCGAGACGGCGGAAAACCAAGTTCGCGTCTTGCAGGTCGTCGAAGACAGCATCGCCGCAGCATCGGATATTCGAGACGGCGATTTGATCGTTGAAGCAGCAGGCGTTTCGCTCGAAACCACGTCAGACCTCATAGGCATTGTGCAGCAGCAAGCCCCTGGCACCTGGTTGCCGCTGTCAATTGAGCGCGAGGGTAAGATCATTGAGATCGTCGCCAAATTCCCTGCTGACAATGCCCATGGCGGGAATTGAGGCGCAGCTATGATGATCCGCTTGTCCTTGACCAGCATGTGCCTGGTCGTCATTATGACGGCGTCGATGGCGCGCGCTGATACCGCGATCCATCACGAGATTGATCTCATCTTGGAACCTGACTCGGGCCACCTCGATGTCACCGATAGCGTCAGCGTCAGTGGACGGAAGCACCTCGCCATCAAACCAGCGGCCGGCCTAACGATCAGCGAGATCACCGTTGATGGCAAGGCGGTCGATGCTGAACTTGAGAAGGGCGTGAGCTGGATCATGCTTCCCAGTGAAGGCTCGCATCGCATCGACGTCGCCTATGGCGGATCGCTCGAGCCGAGTCCTCCGGGCCGCGGACTCTCGCCATTGATGGCTAATGGGCACGCATTCTTGCCGTATGGCATAGGCTGGCTCATCAACGCTGGAGCCGAAGACGATAGAGTAACCTATCGAATGTCCCTCGATGTCCCGTCAAGCTTTCGAGCCGTCGCAACCGGCAAGCTGGTCTCAGAGCAGGAGAGCAACGGCCGTTATAGAGCCGTCTTCACGGCCGAGACGCCGACGGAACCGCCTTCGATCTTTGCCGGCAAGTTCGTGATCGACGAGCGCGAGCATCGCGGGCGCCGTCTCCGTACCTACTTCCCCACAGAGCGGCGAGATTTGGCCTCTGCCTATCTCGACCAGGCCAGCGGCTATATCGAGATCTTCGAAAACAAGATCGGCACTTATCCCTACGACGGATTTTCGATCGTTGCGGCTCCACTCCCAGTTGGTCTTGGCTTTCCTGGTGCGACCTATATTTCATCCCAAATTCTACATATGCCGTTCATGCTAACGAGGTCCCTCGCCCACGAGATCCTTCACAATTGGTGGGCGAATGGCGTGTTTGTCGATTATAGTAAAGGCAATTGGGCTGAGGGTCTCACAACCTTCATGGCCGATTATGGCCTCGCCGAAACTGAAGGCGTTGATAGCGCCTGGCAGATGCGTCTCGGTTGGCTCCGAGACTATGCAGCGCTTCCCAAGGAGCGAGATCGGCCGATCACAGCGTTTCGTAGCAAGGGACATGATGCTGATCAGGTCATCGGCTACAATAAGGTAGCTATGGTTTTCCATATGCTGCGGAACCAAATCGGCGATGAGGCATTCGGCGCCGGTCTCAAGCATTTTTGGGAAGCGCACAGGTTCAGGACCGCTAGCTGGTCGGATCTCCAAAGAAGCTTCGAAAACAGCAGCGATCTTAGTCTGGAGCATTTTTTTAAACCTTGGCTAACCAAATCCGGAGCACCGGCCCTCAGCCTCGATAAAGCTGCGCTTAGCGAGCAGAATGGCAGCTTTAGGCTTGATCTCGAGCTTACGAGCGATTCCGTCGACTACGACATGCAGGTCCCTATCCAGATTGAAACGGCGAGCGGCGACACGGAACGGCGGGTTCGGATCGCCGACGGCAAAGGAAAGGCTTCGCTCGACTTCGACGAAAAGCCGCTATCGATCGGTGTTGATCAACGCCATGACATTTTCCGTCAACTCGCTGCTGATGAAGCACCACCGATCCTTCGAGATGTTACGCTTGATGCCGACACCCTCACAGTGATCGCGGTCAATGGTAGCGATGACATTGAGGCTGTGGCGAAAGAACTCGCGACTCGTACGCTCGACACCGGCATCCAGCTCGCCGGTCGCGACAATGACGCCATTGCAAGTTCGCCGCTGATGTTGGTCGGCTTGACGGAGGAACTGAGGCCCATTTTGGCGGAAGCAGGCATCAATTCCGTGCCGAACACGCTCGCTGGTCGCGGGACGGCACGAAGCTGGGTCGCCTCCCGTGAAGGCGCGCCACCAGCACTGATTGTCGAAGCAAACGACGGAGATGCCCTAGCTGCACTTCTCCGGCCCCTCCCGCACTACGGACGTCAGAGCTACTTGGTCTTCGACGGAAGACGGGTCACGGATAAAGGGGTCTGGACGACCGGCGACAATGCGCTGACCAAGCGATTTGACTAAAAACAGGCTTGGTCGAAAACTGGCTATTTGCCAGATCGGGTACCTGCCTATGGCAAAGTGATATCCCCGGCCACCAATCGCACAGCTCCATCATGATAAGGTATTAACCTTAAATTTTGGTGAACATGGAGCTGCCCTCATGCGCGCGACGACGATTGCCCTCGCATCCTGCTCGGCCATCATAGGCTTGTCATTGGCTGGAACCGTCAATGCTGAAGCCGTGAAAGTGACCCCGCAACTCACCGTCTTCACGACCACGAAAACTGACGTAAACGACGGACTCCCTTCAGTACTGCGCGGCAGCGCCATTCGGCGCGGCAAGGTTTCCAGCGGAAACGGTGACCGTTCCGACTTGTCTCGCTTCGCGTTCGGTGCCGGCGATAAACTCTGGCTCACCGATCCGACGAGTGGTGAGGTGATTGTGTGCGACGAGCGCCGCAGCAGCCGGGTTGGTAGCCGGTTCGTTGGGTGTTTGCGGGATCAGCTGCCGTCAAAGCTTTACGATTAAGTCGTCCTTTTTTGCTCAGACCAGGATGGCAAGTACCAAAATGAAGAGCAAAAAGCCCGCCCACCATTTCTGGTCAAGAACATAGAGGGCGATGATCAACAGGATTAAGATGATTCCGAAGGTACTCATGATGCCTCTCGCCGCGAGACTCGCTTTTCAGTCACGCGTCTTGCAGGGTCACGATGTATTTCACGCTTTCTTGCGCGACATCTCCAGCGTTGTCCAGGGGCCAATGTCGATCCGTCGTCGAAGCTGTAAGCCGAATCTTCGATGTGCGGCTAGGACTCGTCCCGCTTGTCGGGCGAGCAGACCGGATAAAACAGCAACGCCATCGATCGCCAGATGCCGGTCTAAGTCCTTAGCCATCGTGCAAAGGGGATCAGCAAGAATGTTGGCAAGAATGAGATCATACGGACCAAGAGCACGGATCTGCGGATTGCCGTAACCCTCACTTAAAACGGCGTCGACACGGCTAGCTACGCCGTTTAGCACGATATTCTGGGCCGCGACTTCCACTGCCATCGGATCATTGTCTGCCGCAACGCCCCTGACAGGCCAACACTTTGCAGCAGCGATCGCCAACATGCCGGCGCCGCAGCCCATGTCGAGGACACGGCGGAATCGACGTCTGCGAGCAATTCTGTGAATCGCTTCAAGGCAGCCTTGAGTCGTCGCATGCTCTCCCGAACCGAAGGCAAGCCCCGCATCGAGTTCGATCGGCACCATTCCCAAAGGAGGCGACATGTCGATATGGCTGCCATGGATCCAGAACCGCCCCACCTTGCGTGGCGGCATATCCGCTTGTACCTGCTTAACCCAGTCCTGATCCGGGACGAAGTCGATCTCTATCGGTACGGCATCAAGTTCAGCGCGCTGAAGCAATGGCTCGATCAAGACCTCCAGGTCTTCGCGTGCCGGCTCATCTGCATGGAGCATCTCGAAACGCCAAAGAGCTCCATTGCCATTCTCAGATCCATCAATTTCAAAAGCTGCGATGCTCAGCGCATCGGCATCAATCGATTCGAGAAAAAGGTTAATGGCATGCACAGGAACAACAAAGCTACTTTTCCAGAATGAAACCACAGTGACTCGCGCTCAATAAGATTTGGCAGGGACGTTAGGCTGGCGTGACAAAACTGTCGATCACTTTCTTGGTCCCAGATTTCTCGAAAGCAATTTCGAGCTTGTTCCCATCAACCGTAAGCACACGGCCGTAGCCGAACTTGTCGTGAAAAACGCGTTGACCGATCTCGACGGCATGCTTGCTCTTGGGCAATTCACTGCCCAGGAGGCGCGCCTGACCGTCAATGACGGGCGCTCTGCCTGCCGCCCGCATGCGGTTGTAACCAGGGCCACGTCCATCACGCGAACGGCTGTGAAGATCATCGAACCAGCCACTTGCAGCCGGCTCCTGCAAGGTCTGGCGCTGCATAAATTCAGTATGCTCAGCTGGCAATTCTTCAATGAAGCGGGAAGGCACACTTGCAGCCCACTGATTGTAGATACGTCGATTCGCTGCATAGGAGATGGTGAGATGCCGTCGAGCGCGAGTGATCCCGACATAAGCAAGCCGGCGTTCTTCCTCCAACGCTTTGGTGCCCCCATCGTCGATGGCGCGCTGGTTTGGGAAAACGCCCTCTTCCCAACCCGGCAGGAAAACCCTTTTGAATTCCAACCCCTTCGCGCTGTGCAGCGTCATGATGGTTGCCATATCACTTGTTGGATCCTGGGCGTTGTCCATGACGAGGCCAACATGGTCGAGGAAACCAGCGAGTGTTTCGAATTCGTCTTGTGCCTGAACCAGTTCTTTAAGATTCTCTAGTCGGCCGGGTGCCTCTGGGGTTTTGTCGTTCTGCCACATCTGGACATAGCCCGACTCCTCCAGAACCGTCTCCGTCAAGAACCTCGGCGGCGAGTCTTTTGCCAAGTCACGCCAGCGTGCAAAGTCGTCGAGAAGCTGGGTGATCGTTGTTCGTACCTTGGGCTTCAGCTCATCTGTACCGATCAACATGCCGAGCGCACCATAGAGGCTGGCATCAGATTCCCGAGCGGCCTTTCGAAAGAGCTGCAGTGTTGCCTCTCCAAGGCCCCGCTTCGGTAAATTGATAATTCGCTCAAGCGCCAAATCGTCGTCTGGTTGAGAGATGACACGGAGATAAGCGATTGCGTCTCTAATCTCCTGACGCTCATAGAAGCGCGGCCCACCAATTACACGATAAGGCAATCCCAGACTGATAAAGCGCTCCTCGAAAGAGCGGGTCTGAAATCCAGCGCGCACCAGGACCGCGATCTCGGCAAGCTTACCCTTCTCACCTTGCCCATCATCGCGCTGATAAGCTTCAATTTCCTCACCGACAAAACGCGCTTCTTCCTGGTCATCCCAAAGCGAGGCAATTTGGACCTTGAGGCCAGGCTCATCTTCGGTCCAAAGAGTTTTGCCCAGGCGATCACGATTATAAGTGATGACACCGCCAGCGGCTCCCAGAATATGCCCCGTCGAACGATAATTGCGCTCGAGGCGAATAACCTCCGCACCCGGAAAGTCCTTCTCAAAGCGCAAAATATTGCCGACTTCGGCGCCACGCCAGCTATAGATGGACTGATCGTCATCGCCGACACACGTGATGTTCTTGTGCTCTTGGGCAAGCAGGCGCAGCCAGAGATATTGGGCAACATTGGTATCTTGATACTCATCCACCAAGATCGCCCTGAATTTCTGCTGATATTCTTTGAGAATTTCCGGCTCCTTACCGAATAAAGTCAGGCAGTGGAGCAGTAAATCGCCAAAATCACAGGCGTTGAGCGTCAAAAGCCGCTCTTGATAGGCCTCATAGAGCTCTCGAGTTCGCCCGAGCGCAAAGTCACTAATCTCCGAGGCAGGCACCTTGTCCGGAGTTTGTCCCCGGTCTTTAAAGCGACCGATCAATCCCGCAAGCACTTTGGGCGTCCACCGCTTGGCATCGAGATCAGCAGCTTCGATCACCTGCTTGAGCAGCCGGAGTTGGTCATCAACATCAAGAATGGTGAAGTTACTCTTCAGGCCCACCAACTCAGCATGACGACGAAGCAGCCTTGCCCCCAAGGCATGAAACGTACCGAGCCAGAAACCCTCGACACTGGCACCGAGCAGATCACCGACCCGCTGCACCATCTCGCGTGCAGCCTTGTTGGTAAATGTCACGGCCAAGACTTCGAAAGGGCGACACCGCCTGGTCACCAGCAAATGCGCGAGCCTTGTGGTGAGCACACGGGTCTTGCCTGTCCCGGCCCCTGCCAGAACCAATACCGGTCCGTCCTCGGCTAACACCGCTGCTCGCTGCTGCTCGTTCAACCCTTGCAGATAAACCGGTGCTCCTGGTGCTAACCCGCCAGTCTCAGCCGGCAAGGGCTCGGCCTGAACCATCATGCCCCCAATGTCTGTCTCGTTATGACCTGCCAGAAAAAACGTCGTTAACATGCTCCAAGCCGACGCTGGCGTCGAGTCCACTCCTCAACACTTAGCTCTTTCACATCTCCATGGGAGATCCTCACAACGACCTCCTCTGCAGTCACATTTCGTTGAACTGAATCAATGATTACAGCCAGATGAGTGATCGCAGGTGACACTTCGGACAACGTTGAACAGGGGCCGGAGCCTCTGTGCAGTATCAAAAAAGGGCGACGAATCAGCTACATGTCGCCCGTGACGAATGGAGGTTCTGACAATGAAGTCCCGAACATTCTTGAACATGTCGTCTCGCGCCAGCACGATCTTGTTGGTGGCCGGTCTAGCAACGGCTTGTGCTTCACCGACACCGGTACAACTTGCTGAGACTGAAGCCGTCCACCAATTTGAAGAATCCCGCCTTCCCTTCGGACAGCGTATCGCCTTGGCTCAAGCCGATTATGCGCCCCGACTACATGGCCTCAATCCCTTTTTCGGCCGTTAGCAACGACTGACAAAGCAAGATGGTTCGCATAAACAGGCGGTATCGGTTGTCCAATCGATGACGCTGACACGCGTGGCCAGTGTCAGCAACATCTGGTTTGTTCTTGCCGCCCCATCGATCGATGTTGGTGTCTAGCCGAGGCATCTCGATGGACGTCGATAGTTCAGACAGTCGAGATGAACACTTGCATTAGAACGCATCGTGCACGATTCGGGACGGAACATTGCATGTGCACGCAACCGCAACAATTCGCCAAAATGTCCTCTAACGACTGAGGTCTAGTACCAGTTTACTATCCGCGTCAGCGTCGGCTTGTGCTACCTACGAGGCAACACGCTAAAATCTCAGGTAGGCCACGATGACATCTGACCCTAACATTACACCGCTTTCCATTGAGCGCCTCCGCTCCATTTGTGACCCCAAGAAGCTCCCTTTCGAGACGACAGCTGAGCTCGATGATGTCGATGGGCTCATCGGTCAGGAGCGGGCGGTGGATGCCATCCGCTTCGGAACCGAAATCCAGCGCAAAGGCTTTAATCTCTTTGTCCTCGGGTCACCGGGACTGGGCAAACACACGGCGGTGAGCAGGCATCTTGAAGAAAAGGCTGCTAGCGAGAGGCTGCCCGCTGATTGGGTCTATGTGAACAATTTCGAGGTGAGCCACAAACCCAACGCCATCCGGTTGCCATCCGGCCGAGGCAAGGTGCTGCAAGAGGGTATGGCCGCAGCAATCGATCGGCTGAAGGGAGCAATCCCCACCCTTTTCGACAGTGACGATTACCGCAATCGCCGTCGAGCCATCGACGAAACGATGCAGGGCGCTCACAAAGTAGCGATCGAAAGCCTCAGCGAGAAGGCCAAGGCGGCAGGCGTCGCTGTGGTTCAGGGGCCTCAAGGTCTCGGCATGGCGCCGATCAAAGACGGTGAAGTCATGCAGCCGGACGCATTCAATGCGCTTGCAGATGACGAAAAGAAACGCATTCAAGAGACGATCGGCGAACTGCAAAAGGAACTCGCCGACATTATGGAAAACCTGCCGCGGCTCAACCAAGAGCGGCGGGACAAGATAAGGGACTACAACCGCGATCTTGCTGCAGTTGCTGTGGCACAGGCACTACGCGATGTGAAGCAGGCGTTCTGGGAAACCGACGAGATCCAAGCCTATTTGGACGCCGTCAGGAAGGATTTGATCGACCACATCGAAATGTTTGTACCGACAGGTGCGCCCGAAGCCTCGTCCACGCCAGGCGGTCCGTCATCCGCGGCTGTGGCAGACGCCGAGCAGGAAGCCAAGTTCCGGCGCTACCGGGTTAACATCATTGCTGGCGATGGTGCTGATGCGTCCAACCAATATGCTGATGGCACCAAGCAATCAGATGGCACGACCGGTGAAGCCGGTGCGCCGGTGGTCTATGAGGACTACCCAACGTTGGGGAATCTGGTCGGACGTATTGAGCATCGCGCCCAGATGGGCGCGCTGATGACCGATTTTACCCTCATCAAGCCCGGAGCACTCCATCGCGCCAATGGTGGCTACCTGCTCCTTGAAGCGCGGAAAGTCTTATCCGAACCCTATGCGTGGGAGGCATTAAAGCGTGCCCTCCGCGGTGCGTGTACAAAGATTGAAGCGCCCGGTGCAGCCGCGAGTCCGATGACGACGACGACACTCGAACCGGAGCCGATCCCCCTCGACATCAAGATTGTACTTTTTGGAGATCGCGGCTTGTACTACCAGCTCGCGGCCCTCGATCCCGATTTCTCCGACCTGTTCAAAGTCGCAGCCGACTTCGAGGAATCGTTGGAGCGTGCAGACGATGTCGATGTGCTCTATGCGCGCCTGCTTGGTTCGGTCGCGCGCCGCGAGAATATACGCCCCCTCGACGCAACTGCGGTTGCGCGGGTGATCGATCACAGCGCTCGTCTTTCGGGTTCATCGGAAAAACTATCGGTCCGCATGAGCCCCGTGGTCGATCTCATCCGCGAAGCGGACTTTTGGGCCGCCGACTCGGGCGTCGAGATCCTCTCATCAAGTCACATCCAAAAAGCGCTTGACGAACAAGACCGGCGACTTTCCCGCATGCGTGAGCTTTCCTATGAGAGCATCACGGAAGAGACAATTCTAATCGATACATCCGGCATGAAAGTCGGACAGATCAATGGCCTAAGCGTCCTTCAGCTTGGTTCATTCAGCTTCGGCAAACCCACTCGGATTACAGCACGGGCTGGCATGGGCAGTGGCAAGGTCATCGATATCGAGCGGGAGGTCGAACTCGGTGGACCGCTGCACACGAAGGGTGTGCTCATCCTATCGGGCTTCCTCGCAGCACGCTTTGCGCAAGAGGTGCCGATGTCGCTCTCGGCAACGCTGGTGTTTGAGCAGTCCTATGGCGGAGTCGATGGCGATAGCGCCTCGTCGACCGAGCTTTACGCCCTCCTGTCCACCCTCGCTGATGTACCGATCAATCAGGGGCTTGCGGTGACGGGCTCGGTCAATCAGCACGGCCAGATCCAAGCCATTGGCGGCGTGAATGAGAAGATTGAAGGCTTTTTCGAGATCTGTAGAGCGCGGGGCCTGACGGGCGACCAAGGTGTTCTGATCCCCCCCGCCAACGTCAAAAACCTCATGCTGAAACCTGAGGTCGTCAACGCCGTACGCGACGGGCTGTTTCAAGTCTATTCCGTCGAGACCATCGATCAGGGCATTGAGATTTTAACCGGTGTGCCCGCCGGCGCGCGTCGGGCAGACGGGAGCTATCCAGAGGGGAGCATCAACGAGCGTGTTGCCCGCCGTCTCCGCGGATTTGCGGAAACGCGGCGTGACTTTCAGCGCGGCGATGGTGGTGCAGGCGTCGTCTAGTTCACAATGCCGGGGCCATCAACCTGCTGCCAATGATCCTTCATGAAGGCGATGATCGCCCAGATCTCATCTTGGGCGAGCCTGTCATGGAAACCCGTCATTCGCGACTCTGGCTTTTTGAGTACTTTAGCCGGACCTTCATCGATGATCCTGAACAGGACCTCGTCGGGGAGCCTTGAGGTCGTGCCATGCTCGTCATGAGCTGGCGCGACATCTCCAAGCCGTTTGGAAATCGCCTCTATATCCTCATTTGAGAGGCCAGCCTCCTCTCGCGCCCAGCCAAGTTCACCGCCCATATCATCGCCATGGCAGCGCGCGCAGTCGCGGCCATACAGTGCTGCGCCAAGGATCACTTGTTCTTGATCGCCTGGATCTCCCGGAGGATAGGTTTGATCAGGCCAAGTCAATGCCATCCCCGAGGCCAACGCCACGCCCAATGTCAGCATACTCAACCCGGGGACCCAGTATCGCCGTCTCACGCGTCCTCTCCCTCACCCGCCTTACAAAATTTCGCAAGACTTGAATCTGTTGCGCATAAGATCGCTGGAAGACCAAGACCCTACGGGGTTTTTTGAATCAGAGCAATATTGAGCAGAAATGATTGACAAATCCGAAGCTTTATTCTCCTTATGATTGTTACTTATTACGACTTTCCAGCCTTCTATCTTCGGCTATGCTTGGACAACGCAGAGTCTCGTTCAAAGACCGCACCATAGCAGAGATTGACGGCCCTCCTGGCCGAGGTTCGACGTTGTGCCAAAGAGCGAACACCTGGAACCAATGCGCCACAATCAAAAAAATCACCCAACAGAGAATAATGAGCGAGATTAGCTTGTAAATAACGATGAAAATACCAGAATATAAGTGCAATTTGATTCTTCAATCATAAATAAAAATGCAAATCATTTATTGAAATAATCCTTGCTATCCCTATTGTTGATTCTATAGAGATCTTTGATAATCCATTGATTGAAAGTCTTCGCTCCATGCGGACATGGTCAATTTTCCCTTTGACGATAAGTCTGTTCCTTGGCGCATGCACCGAATTCGTCGATACCCAATCGCCGAAGGTTGACCTTGCGGAAACGCACGCGCCCCCTGTCTCGAAAGCCGAGTGTGTTGATGACATGGCGAAAGGCCCTGAAGACTGTTCCAAATCCGAGGAGGCCTGGAACGATCAAAGGAAGCGGAAAGCGAAAGCTCTGCCATTTCCCGTCATCGACAAGCCGCCACCCGAGAAGAACGCGTCTACCCATCAAGACGGCGCTTCTGGAGAACCGCCAAGCGGAAGAAGCTCATCTTCATCATCGATTGCGAAGACCATCTGCGACGATGACACCTCGGATGTGAAGCAGGGTGAAGGCTGCGCCGTACCGGCACGCGATTATTGGACGGATGAGCGACGCAGTAAGGCCAAAGCTCTCGAGCCAACGGCACCAGAACTGAAGACTAAGCGGGTTGAAACGGCAAAACCCCTCCCCGCCGGAGCGGCATCGCCCGGTGCTGCTGGCCGGGGACCGAAGCAGCTGCTCCCGATACCAGAGGATCAAGATTAGGCCAAAGACAAGCGTAACGGAGTGCGACACCGCGTTAGCTTGTGGGTCGGTATAGAGCGACCTCGAATCCATAGGAGACGGATCGATGATTAAATCAAGATATTGGTCTTTCGCCATTGCAACTGCATGTATTCTCAATATAGCGGCGACGTCGAGCCTTGCTCAAGATGCACTATCGGATCGGGCTAGAATTGATCGAAGCCATTGGACCCCAGAGCGAATTCTTGGTGCTCAATCGCTTGCCACGCCTGAGCCGGCCTTGTCGTTAAGCAACTTGATGGTCAACACGGAAGCGCTTCAGTTTGCCGACTCGACTGTGTCTGGAAATGGGGCAGCACCATCGGCAGCGCGACCGAGAGACGGCAGCAGGCTTTATGCGGTCGAAGAACTTCAAGGGGTTGAGCCAGGCGATGTTGGCGATGTCCAGCCTCTCGATGTCGGCTCAGGCGGTGGTTATTTCAGCAGCTCGCGCCTGATTCCGAATGCCGCAAGGTTGTTCTATCCTTACAGCGCAGCGGGCAAATTATTCTTTTCTATACCAGGCGAAGGGGACTTCGTTTGCTCAGCCGGCGTGTTGAGGCCGCGCTTGATTCTGACAGCTGGACATTGCGTCCATAGCGGGAGCGATGGTGTTGATGGCTTTTATGAGAATTTCCTGTTTGTTCCCGCCTTCAACGAGGGCGCTGCAGACTTTCTGTCTTGGGAGGCAGTTGCACTTGTCGTAACAGGCTCGTGGGCGACGAGTGGCAACACATTCCCCAATCGCGCCGACTTTGCCATTATCGAGATGAGAGATCAGGTAATTGATGGCACCCAACGTCGAATCGGTGAAATCACGGGTTTTTTCGGCTTTCAAACAAATGCCCTCATTCCCAACCATGTAAAGATGCTCGGTTATCCCCAAGCGTTCGATGGCGGTGAGATTATGCACCAAGTCGACGCTGGAGATTTTGGTACTGCAGCAGAAGAGACGGCACTTTATGGCGGTGACATGACCGGTGGCTCAAGCGGCGGTCCATGGGTCGAGAATTTTGGTGAGGCAGCTCTAGGGCAAACCGGCGGCCTGGCTTTCCGGCCCAATAGAATCGTAGGCGTTTCCTCCTTCGGGTTCACGGACGAAGAGATCAAGCTCGTCGGTAGCTCGATCTTGAATGACGAGTTCTTGTCAATCCTGGAGGTGGCCTGCACTCGGCAGGCCGACAACTGTGAGCCGTGATCCATTAGCACCCTTGGCGTCTCTGACTGATTGACCAAGGTCTGTTCTCGAGTTCCTTGGACGGGTTGCGACCTTTGCTGGGCGCAACCCGTTGTCTTGCAGGCCGCCAGCTGAACAATTTGACATCATCTGCCCTTCGCGCATTGCCGACCGACCCAGCTCTGGTCGGATAAGCCGATAACATCCCGAAAAAATCCGAAAAATCGTTTTCGCTGTGCGCAACGCGCTGCTAGTTTCCCTGATCCATGCTGAATGATGAGGAGAAAACCATGGCCGGGAGTGTCAATAAGGTCATTTTGCTTGGCAATCTCGGGCGAGACCCTGAGGTCAGGCAAACGCAGGATGGCACAAAGATTGTTCATTTAGCGATCGCGACTTCAGAGCGTTGGCGAGATCGGCAGTCCGGCGAACCGCGTGAAAAGACTGAGTGGCATCGGGTCGTCATTTTCAATGAGCGCTTGGCCGACGTCGCGGAGAAATACTTGTCAAAAGGCCGCCAAGTCTATGTCGAGGGCCAGCTTCAGACACGAAAATGGACCGATCAGTCCGGACAGGAGCGATACACAACTGAGATTGTCCTCCAGCGATTCCGGGGGGAACTCACGTTGGTCGGCGGTCGTGGAGACGATATGGGTGGCAGCATGCAGCCCCACGGCGGTGACTCGTTCGGCGGCGGTGGTGGGTCATCATCTGGCGGCGGCAGCAAGCCCTCTGGAGGGTATGACGACCTGGATGATGAAATCCCATTCTGATGATGGACCAGACCACTTTTGCTTTGCGTTAGAAAGGAAACCTCTTCGATGAATGATGTCGTTCAACTCAATCCCACTGCTGACGAGACAGAGGATGAGCCCAAGCTCAAGACCACAAGTACACGGACTGTCGGTACAACGGCTGATCGCCTAAAAAGCTTCATCATGCGGATTGAGCGGTTGGAAGAGGATAAAAAAGGGATTGCCGACGACATCAAGGAAGTTTTCGGCGAGGCCAAAGGCGAAGGTTTCGATGTGAAGGTGCTGCGAAAGGTGATCGCGCTTCGAAAGAAAGATCCGGAAGAACGGGCCGAAGAGGAGGAACTCCTCGAACTCTATATGTCTGCTATCGGCGAGTAGGTTGCTTCGGCAGCCGTTCACTCGGCTGCTGGGCCCCGTTGACATGGCTAGGCAATAGCTGACGGTCAGCAGCATGCTTGAACAAGACGAGTTTGGCATCCAAGGCGTCCTGTGCGTGCCAAACAAGTCGATGAACTGGCCCGTACAGTGGTAGTTGTTTCGGGATTACTTGCGCTCGTCTTCGGACTGATGGTGATAGGACTTTTAGTACCGATTGCCGAGCGCTCAAACCTACCGTTGCCAACAGTGATTGCGCTGACCGGGCTCGTCCTGGGCGGCATCTCGATGATGTCAGGCATGACCTACACGGAGTTCATGCTTGACAGCTACGATGCCTGGTTCTTTGACAATCTCGCCCTCGACAGTCAGAGCCTTCTATTCGTTTTTTTACCGCCCCTGTTGTTTGAGATGGCGCTCGCGGTGGACGTGCGGCGGCTCCTCGAAGATCTCGCTGTTGTCATCCTCATGGCGGTCGTCGCGGTCGTTGCTGCAACGGCGCTGGTCGGCGGCGCTCTTTTTTTGGTTTCTGATCTGGCGCCAATTATCTGTCTATTGCTTGGCGCCACCATCTCGACCACCGACCCGGCCGCCGTTATCACCATCTTCAAAAAACTTGGTGCACCGAAGCGTCTCTTAGTGATCCTCGAAGGCGAGAGCCTTTTGAATGACGCTGCGGCAATTGCGCTATTCGCTCTTTTGATGGCAAGCCTTGCACCAGATATTTCGTTGAGCGTGGCAGGCTCAGTCCTCACCTTTCTTGAAACCTTTAGCTTGGGGGCCCTCACCGGATTTGCCCTCGCTTATCTCTTTGCGAAGCTCTATCCCTGGCTGCGTGGCTCTGCGCTCGCCGAAACCAGCCTCACGGTGGCCCTCGCTTATGCTGCTTTCTTGACGGCGGAATTAGGCTTTGGTGCTTCCGGGGTGGTTGCGGTGGTGATCGCTGGCCTTGCTACTGGCGTCATCGGTGATGTGCGGATGGGACCAGGGAATTGGCCGCAGGTTACCATGGTCTGGAGCCAGATAGGCTTTTGGGCGAACGGTCTCATTCTCCTGATCGGAGCCCTTCTAGCGCCTGGTCTTCTGGTTAACCTCCAACCCAGTGGGATTCTTTTTCTAGCCGTTGTTGTGCTTGCCGCATTTGCCGCGCGCGCCCTAATGCTGTTCGCGATGCTGCCGGCAATCGCACGACTAGGGCTTACAACATCACTCAACCAGCGCCAAAAGACGTTGGTCTGGTGGGGCGGCGTGCGTGGTGCCGTGACGCTCATCCTGACGCTTAGTCTGGTGGAGTCAGCCGCACTCAGCGAGCGCGAGAGCGCACTTCTTGGTGCACTCGGCTGTGGGTTTGTTCTGGTGACCCTTCTCCTGAACGCCGCGACTCTTGCGCGCGTTACCCAGTGGCTAGGCCTTGACCGTCTGTCCCAAAGCGAGCGCAGGATGGGGGAACAGATTGTCGCGGCGACGATTGCCGAAGGACGCGACCATGTTCTTCATATCGCAGGCAAGCAGGGCGTTGACGCAGCCGTCATCGAGGATCTCGATCTGGCCTACGGTAATCGGCTGCAGCAGGCTGGCACCAAGTGTTCCGGCGGGCCAACACCATTCGGTCAGCGCCTAAAGCTCGGTCTTACCATTCTATCGAGCCAGGAAAAACGCTTGTTTAGGCGGCGGTTCGATGAAGGGATCATTGGCATCAATACGACGAGGGCTCTCCGCACCCAGGCTGATCGGCTATCTGATGCCGCCCGGCTTCGTGGACGTGATGGCTATGAAACGATGATGGCCGAGCTTCTTGCATTTCCTCGCTGGTTTCGCATCGCCTTGTTTTTACAACGACGGCTTCGTTTGGACCGTCCACTTGCACGACTGCTGGCAAGACGGTTCGATGTTCTGGTGGAGACTGAGAGCGCGCTTAAGGAGCTTGACCTCTTCAACGCAGATCGCATGGCTGGCCTGATCGGCGATGATGCGAGAGATAACTTACAAAAATTATTGGATAAGCGGACGGGCTTGGTTAAGGCGGAACTACAAGCACTCGAACTGCAATATCCCCAATACGCGCGAGCGTTGCGCACCGCCGCCCTGCAACGTGTCGGCCTCCGCTTCGAGGAGGCGCGCTATGGACGCCTGTTTAGAGATGGTGTTGTCGGCGACCAGCTCCATCGTGCTCTTACGACTGATGCCGAGCGTATGATCCGGCAAAGCCGCAAGAGACCTCATCTCGATATTGGGCTCGATCCTAAAACGCTACTGACCGCCGTACCGCTCTTTCAGGACCTTGATACGAAGGATCGAGACTGGCTGCGCCGTCGGCTGAAGCCAAGATTGGTGGCTCCCGGTGAATTGGTGGTTGTACAAGGCGATCGTGGCTTTGAGATGTATTTCATTGCGTCAGGCGCGCTTGAGGTACGCATCACACCCGAACCGGTAAAGCTTGGCACGGGCGATTTTTTTGGAGAACTGGCTATCCTCGGCCCAGCACGACGAAGAAATGCAGATGTTATAGCGCTCGGCTATTGCCGCCTCTTGGTGCTGCGTCGGCGAGATGTGAAAGAGCTCGTTGCACGAAGCCGTGGCGTTGCCCAAAAGATCCAACTCGCAGCATCTGTCAGAGCGAGCGGTGGCCACTTTTCTGAGAACCTTGGCTCTGAGGTGCGGCCCCTTGCGCTTTAGAAGCAGAACCGGCTTCGTCTCTCAGCCAAATCGCCCCAAGATGACGTGATACGGCATCGTCATGCCGGGCCCATCCTGCCACCCAAGAATAAGGCACGGTCATGACACCCTTCGGGCCACAAGCAGCAATGACCACGCGCCATCGTCAGCAACAACGACTCTCCTCCTCTGTCGTAGAGACCAACAAGCAGCGCCATGCGCTACGGCTAGAGCTGTCGACCAATCGAGCGCGATCAGTCGTTAACCAGAGGCCACCAGAAACTAGGCAGACTCGGCTAACATCATCGCTTGGTCTTCGGCGATGAGTCGGTCGATCACCTCATCCAGCGCCTCGCCCGCCATAATCTTGTCCAGCTTGTAGAGCGTGAGGTTGATTCGGTGATCAGAACAGCGTCCCTGAGGGAAGTTATAGGTACGAATGCGTTCTGAACGATCGCCGGAGCCCACCTGCCCCTTTCGGTCCTCGGCGCGCTCGGCGTCGCGTGCGGCGCGTTCAGCCTCATAAAGGCGCGCGCGCAGTACCCGAAGCGCCTTCGCTTTGTTCTTGTGCTGGGATTTCTCGTCCTGTTGGCTAACGACAATACCTGAAGGCATATGGGTTATACGCACGGCGCTATCCGTCGTGTTAACGGACTGACCACCAGGACCAGAGGCGCGAAATACGTCGATCCGAAGATCCTTTTCGTCGATCTTGATGTCCACCTCCTCAGCTTCTGGCAACACTGCCACAGTCGCCGCCGAGGTATGGATCCGCCCTTGTGTTTCCGTCGCTGGCACCCGTTGGACCCGATGTACACCTGCTTCGTATTTGAGGCGCGCGAAAACACCTTGCCCTTTAATCGCGACTACAACTTCTTTGATGCCACCGAGATCGCTATCGCTCACCGACATTGGCTCGAAGCGCCAGGCATGCAGTTCAGCATAACGCTGATACATGCGATAGAGATCGCCCGCGAACAGCGCCGCCTCGTCGCCGCCGGTGCCAGCTCGTATTTCGAGAATGGCGCTTTTGGCGTCCGCCTCATCTTTGGGCAAAAGGGCAAGCTTAACAGTTTGCTCAAGTTCGGGCAGGCGCGCCTTCAATTCCTGAAATTCGTCCTCCGCCATCGACTTCATGTCGGCGTCGAGCTCAGGATCAGCGATCATTTCGGCAAGATCAGCCGCTTCTGCCTTAGCATCCCGCAAAGCTTTGACACATTCAGCAACAGTCTCAAGCTCGGCATACTCGCGCGCCAAGCCAGCATATTGATCTGGCGGCGCTGATGCCATGAGACCTCCCAGCTCCTCGAAGCGGTGGAGTATCCCGTCTAATTTGGCCTCGAAGCCCTGCGCGTAGTCGGCGCTCATAGCGTTTTAGAACGTCCAAAAAATCGTTTCACCATCATCTTGCCACTCCAAAAACCCCATTGTCGCCGGAAGGGCAAGGGTTGATACCATTGCAAATTGATCATCGTCCCTCACAACCGGTGCTTGTGGATCAATAACGTCGATGGGATATCTAAACCTTCACTTTTTGCGGAGAACGGACATGGCTCGGATGATCTTGGGATGGCTCCTCATGTCGGGAATCATGTTCGGCCAAGCGCTTACCGCAGCGGTGGCGACAGCTGACGATCATGAGTTCCGGCAGATTACCGTCACCGGCCAAGGAGAAGCAAGCACAGAGCCAGATATGGCAATGCTTACAATTGGCGTCGAGTCCCAGGCGAAAACGCCGGGCAAGGCGTTGTCTGAAAATGGTGAGCGCATGAACGCAGTGATAACGCGTTTGAAAAGTGCAGGCGTTGGTAACAGAGACCTACGCACCAGTCAGCTTGGGATCTGGCCTGTCTATTCAGAACGCAATCAACCACAACGAATTGTCGGCTATCGCGCTTCGAATCAACTACGTGTCACAGTCCGCGATATCAACCAGCTGGACGACATTCTCGATCAAGCCGTTGCTGATGGCGCAAACCGAGTCAATGGACCGAGTTTTTCTGTCGCTAACCCAGACCTTCCTCTCACCGAAGCGCGCAAGGCTGCGGTTCAGGATGCTATTGCGAAAGCACAACAATATGCGGCGGCCGCAAACGTCGAACTCGGCCATGTCCTCTCTATTGAGGAAATTGGAAGCCCGTCGTTCCTTGGCCGGCAAATGCGTGCTGAATCGATGGCAGCCTCGACACCGATTGCCCCCGGAGAAAACACATTCTCAGCAAGCGTCACAATGACCTTTGCGATTGAATAAGGTGGGCCAGACTCACATCCTACTAGCCAAGAAAAAAATTAATCACAGATTGATCTAGATAATATATTTTTTAACCATTAGATATCATCATTGCGCCCGAACAGGTCTTTTCCAATATTGTGATGCTGACGATGGGATGTCATGGCTAAGATTCTTGTCGTAGACGATGAGGACGATCTACGAGAGGTTATCATCGACGAGCTGAATGACGTTGGGCACACGCCCATCGACTTTTCGGGTGGGCAAGCCGCGCTCGACTACCTTGCAAAAGAGCCCGTCGATCTCATCCTTTCCGATATCACCATGCCGGAGATGACGGGCTACCAGTTTTTCCGAGCTGTGAAGGAACAGTTTCCCAGCTACACCAACACGCCGTTCATCTTCATGACCGCCCTGTCCGACAGAAGCAATGAAGTGAAAGGGTTGCGTTTAGGTGCGGACGACTACATTACCAAGCCCATTGATTTCGATCTGATGCTTCTTAGGGTTGAGAATCATCTTCGCCGGCGCCAACCTGCAGCGGTACCAGCCCCCGCCGCGGCGCCCTCCCAAGCATCAACGCCGGAACAGAGTCCTCAAGACGACAAGATCGAATCGGCTTTTGCGTTAGCGCTAAGGTCCATTCTAAACGACCGTGGCGGTAGCGCTATCGCCTGCCAGTTTTCGATGCGCTTTCCCGATGATCTCCAAGACCAGCCGGCCGATATTGGCGACAAGATCCAGCAAGAGACCGAAGCTGCCATCCGCGCTCATCTAGGCCCAAGTGACGGTCTCACTATGATGGCCAACAATGGCTTCCTCGCTGTTTTTGCTGAGATCGATGATGATGAAGTGAAGGCGAAGTCTGGCCAGATACGCGATGAGATCTGGGAACGCCTGTTCGCATTGACCGAAGATCCAGACATTTCGAATGTCGATGCTCATGCCCACGAGATTACGCTGGATGCCAGTGCGGACGATGAAACCCTCCTTCGTGTCGCCGGCGCAGCCATTCAGCAAGCCATCCAGGACGACATCGAGTCGAAAAAGAAGCAGCTGGAACAGATTTTTTCCTATGAACGGCTTGTTGCCAATCCGTTGCTTGTCCCGACGGGTTCACCTTCAAAAATCAAGGCGCTCTCTTTCAGCAAAAAGAACGCGGATCGGATAGAGACGCTATCAGCATTGGGAAAGTCTGACGGTCCTTTCCTACTCGGCCTCCTAGCAAAAATGTTTGAACGGCTAAAGGAGATGCCGAACTCAAGTAAGGCTTTCGCCAAAAGCGCTATGCTCTTGCCGATATCCTTTAGTTTGCTTCGGGACGGTGCAACACGCGATGGCTTGATCACGCTCCTGAAAGATCTTGAAGAAAGCATGGGATTGATCTTGGTCATCGAGATCATCGCCACGCCAGACCGGCTGAAGCCTTATCAGGAAATTCTCAAGCCCTTGCCGATTGGACGGAAACTGCAGTTCGTCGAGATCCGGAGACCTCAGCAGGCCGACGGCCTCACACTCGGCGAACTTGGCGTTGCCTATATTTCGATGAGCTACAGCGACGCTGATGCATTTACAGCGGCCGATCGAGCTGAGTTTGTTAGCGATCTCGAGCGCCAAGGCGTAAAGCTGTATGTGAAAGATATCCCAGAAGGAAAGCTTGTCGACGCGCAGGGTTTCGATGCGAAACTTCTCTCGATGATGAAATAGCCCGTCTCCTATCCTCCGCTCTCAAGGCATCACGGCTGGTTGATCTGTAGCGGATGTTACAGCGACGAAGGCGTGTGCTCACGATGATGCCTGAAGACGGGCAGAACATTCCCAGCCCCGAACAACGAGGGAGTTGATCATGAAAGCAACGGCCATCGAGTCCAGGCCTGAGGAAGTGATCTTCCGAGTCTTGGGGATGACCGGGTTTGCACTCGGTCTACTGTTGGCGATCTCAGCCCTTGTGATGTAGGGCCAAGGCCTAGGCCGGCTGACGAATGGAGGCCGGCTTAGGCCGACTCCGAGGTCGCTGGATTGCCCTGGCGGGGAAGGTGTTCCCCAAGCGCTGCGCGATCAACCTCCAGCTGCTCCCCGGCATCGAGGTCGCGCAGTTGAACCTTCCCCGCCGCTAATTCGTCCTCACCCAACATCAAGGCAAATCGAGCGTTCTGCTGGGAGGCGCGCTTGAGACGTTGACCGACCCTGCCTTTGAAACCGTACTCGACAAAAAAACCTTGGGCACGTAGATCGCTCGCCAGTTTCAAAGCCTCTAACTCCATACCATCTCCCATCGGCACGACGACAATAGGCCGTGCGCGTTCGGGGAGCGCCTCAATTAGCATCGACAAACGCTCGACACCGGCCGCCCAACCAATGCCTGCTGTGTCTTGACCACCAAGCGTTTTGATCAATCCATCATATCGACCACCGGCGAGAACAGCGCCTTGTGCACCAAGCGATTTGGTCGTGAATTCGAAGGCTGTATGACTATAGTAGTCTAGGCCACGTACCAGCTTTGGATTCTTTTGGAATGGAATGCCAAGCGCTTCCAGGCCTTCCAGGACCTCTTCGTAGAAGCGATGTGAGCCTTCATTGAAGCATTCGCCTAATTGCGGCGCATCCTCGATAATTTCGCGATCACGCTTGTCCTTGCTATCAAGAATGCGCAAGGGATTGCGTTCCAGCCGTGATCGACTGTCGTCGGACAGATCATCTCGAAAGCGTTCGAGATAGCCAACGAGATTCTCCCGATAGGCCATCCTACTCTCTGCGTCACCGAGGCTGTTAAGCTCCAACGTGACATGTTCGGAAAGCCCGAGCTCTGAAAGAATCGCATTGCCAAGCGCGATAACCTCAATATCCGCTAGAGGTTCCGGTGCTCCCAGGATTTCTGCATCGATCTGATGAAACTGACGATAGCGCCCCTTTTGTGGCCGCTCATATCGAAATGCAGGCCCTGCACAGAAGAGCTTCACCGGCAAGGCTTGGCCAAATGCCCCCGAAATGAATGCCCGGGCCACACCCGCAGTGAACTCGGGCCGAAGCGCAAGACGCTCGCCACCTCTATCCTCGAAAACATACATCTCTTTGGAAACGACATCCGAGGTCTCGCCAAGCGGCCGCGCAAAAACGTCGACGAATTCGAAGATCGGCGTCGCGATCTCCTGGAAGCCATGTCGCATCGCGACCCGATGCGCGGTCGTAACCACGTGCCGATAGGCGAGCATCTCCTCGCCAACGAGATCACGGGTGCCACGAACGGATCGAAGAGAGGTCATGAGGAAAGCCGAAGGTTTTTGGGATGATATGTCGAAACCAAAGCTCTCTACGACAGCGCTACTCTCAACGCAAGGCAGTGAAGCAGATCATCAAAATGGCGTCTCATCCCGAATGATCTTCATGACCACCTTGTCAGCCTACTCGCCATTGCGGCCAATTGGTTTGACAGGCCCGAAGTCACGTCATCTAGCATCGTCCTGAAAGTTTAAAACCGTCGGAACAGCCTGCCGGGATGCCGTGTCATCAATTCGCCGCGACATTTTCGTCTATGGCGTCGATGTTGATCCAATGGGCAGCATGCTCGAGTCTCGGCGCCGAGAGCTTTTTGGTATATGTGTGCGATGCCAGCAACGTTCTCCTGTTCATGTTCGCCGTATCAACCACCTCTCTCATTGGATTGACAACATAAGATGCGGCGAGCCGCTAAACGGTGTCGCTCTATAGTTGATCACGGATGCCTTGGACAATAACGACGGCTCATTTGCGTCACCCATTAACAATTATCTGAAAATCTTTCTTGTCCTTTACATTACGTCAATCGAAAAATATTAGTAAACTTCAATAAAAGACAGCATGATATGGCATGGAAATTGAACCCGTAACTTCCCAATGCAAGTCACGGCCTGGGGTGATGTCATAGCAAGCAACGAAACGCTCCTCCAGAGGAGCCTGGAGGAGCGTCATACTTCAAGAAGAAAGAGCTAGGTGCCCAACAATGTTAACCCATGACCGGAACGCTCACTTTGTTCCCCAGGCCGTGAGTTGGGCGTCGACGGAATTTTCGCAGTCGGCTGCGGCTGAGGTGAACTTGTCATGCCACTCATTGCCGAATTGGTCTGTATACCATTTGCCCATCGGCTCTTTGACCGCACGGAACGTCTCCATTTCCTCA
This sequence comes from Geminicoccaceae bacterium, assembly GCA_028285265.1. Classification (GTDB taxonomy): domain Bacteria; phylum Pseudomonadota; class Alphaproteobacteria; order Geminicoccales; family Geminicoccaceae; genus JANQPX01. The sequence goes on along the minus strand of JANQPX010000041.1, from coordinate 19,280 downwards.
GCTGTCGGAACGTACATCTCACCGCCCGACTCGATAAAGGCTTTGGTCTGGCGACCTTCAGCACCTTTATTGAACTCGAGCTGGACGTCGGCCATCTGTCGAATACCGGCAATAGTCAGCGCCTTGAGATCATCGGGCAGGCTATCCAGGAATGATTGGCTGACTGCCATAAAGCCCCACAGATAGGCATGCTCATCGAGCGTCGCGAATTTCAGCACTTCGTGCATCTTGTTGGGAATAATGTCGGTGACAGCGTTCTTGGTGCCCTCGACCACGCCGGTTGCGAGCGAGGTATAAAGTTCTCCCCAGGCGACCGGCGTCGGATTCCCACCATAAAACTCCATCATGGTGACGGGAAGTTGCGAGTTGATCACTCGCATCTTCACCCCTTTAAGATCGTCGGCCGACTTCACCAGGTTGTCTTTGGTGTAAAAGCTCCTGAAACGGCCCGTATTGCCGATGCCGATCAGATTCACATTACCGGACTTTTCGAGAAATCCGGTCCTTAGATCTTCAAAAAACGGGCCATCGATCATGCATTCCGCGACCATGTCGTCGCGAATCACATAGGGCAGCTCGATCACTTGTAGCTCCGGCATGAAGCCGACCAGCCCTCCCAGTGCGGTATGAGCAAGCTCCAATGTACCCGCATTCACCTGCTCGACCATTTCACGGAAAGACCCGAGTTGCGAGCCAGGAAAAATTTGGACTTCAATCTGGCCATTGGAGCGTGTTTCGAGAAAGCTCTTCAGAAACTCTCCGGCGACATGGTCGTCACTGTCATCGCCCACCGGGCCGGGATGACCATATTTCAAGATGTAGTCGGCAGCGCTGGCTGGATCAGTGGAACCGAACGTCACGAACGCCGCGGCTGCGAACGCCAAAGCGCCGCCCTTAAACGCATATGTCGTCATGAGAACCTCCCTGTTTCTTTGTTGGCGCCCTCGATCAGACCCCGAAACCCAGAAGGCGCGGTAAGGTCATGGTAAGGGCAGGAAAATAGGTGATCAAGAAAATCACCACCACGTGGACCAGCAGGAATGGCCACATGTCTTTGGCAATATCGAGTATCGAGATACGGGTCAGCGTCGACGCGACGAACAGCACAAGGCCCATCGGAGGCGTTGCCAGACCCACTGTTAGGTTGACGCACATGATGATCGCGAAATGCAAGGGCTCAATGCCCAATTGGTTCATCGTTGGGCCGAGCAGCGGGCCGAGAATGAGAATTGCCGGGCCAGCATCAAAGAACATGCCGACAATGAAAAGAAGAATGTTGACGCAAAAAAGGACAATAAGGGGGTTGTCACTGATGGCCGTCAGCAACGACGAAATCGTACTGGGCGCGCCTGAGAGCGAGGTCACCCAACCGAACACTGTCGCTGCGCCAATCACCAAGAGGATCGACGCCGACGCCAGACCTGCTCGATAGAGCATATCCGGGATGCGACTGATCTCGAGGGTACGCGTTACGAAGATCGACAAAAGCAAGGCATAGGCGACAGCAGCCGCAGCTGCCTCGGTCGGCGTGAAGACACCTGACAGAATGCCGCCGAGAATGATGAAGGGAGTGAGAAGCGGGAGAAAGGCGGACCCAAACGCAGTACCGACCTCACCAAGCCCAGCCCGGGTTGCACTTCGCGGAAAATTTCGTTTCTTCGCAAGGATGGCGTTCACCAACATCAAGCCAAGTCCCATCATCACACCTGGCACGAAGCCTGCAGCGAAGAGGCCGCCAACCGAAACACCCATGATATACGCATAAACAACCATGATGATCGAAGGTGGAATCACGGGGCCGATGACAGAGGAACAAGCGGTAATGGCGGCAGCGAAACGTCGTGTATAGCCATCCTTTTCCATGGCTGGAATTAAGATGGAGCCAAGCGCAGACGTGTCGGCGACGGCTGAGCCTGAGAGCCCAGCAAACAGCATAGAGGAGACGATGTTGACGTGGGCCAGGCCACCACGAAGATGCCCTACCAACGTGTTTGCAAACGCTACGAGACGCAACGTGATCCCACCGTGGTTCATGATCTCGCCCGCGAGAATGAACATCGGGATCGCTAAAAGCGGGAACTGGTTGATACCGCCAAAAACCCGCTGGGGTATCATATTGAGAAAGACGGTTTGATCGTTCAACCAGACTCCGATGATCGGCGCAAAGATAAGCGCAAACACAATCGGAACGCCAAGGGCCATCAAACCGAGAAGGAAATAGAAGATAATGAGGGCCATTACTCCCGGACCTCGTCAATCGCAGCTGATACATTCTCGTCGATGCCTTGTGTCGGGTCGACGACACCGAGTGCAGCTTTCAACGATAGCTCGATCGCCACCAGGACGGTCAGCGCGGATCCGATCGGCACAGCAACATACATCCAGAGCATGGACGCATTAAAGCTGGAGGCAACCTGTCGGGCGCCGAGCTCCGCAAAAGCCCAGCCTTTCCATAACATGATGCTCATGGTCGCAATGATGACGAGATTGATGCCGAGATAAAATGCCTGGCGTCCTCGCGGCGGGAAGAGCTTTACAAGAAGGTCGATGTTGATATGGGCGGCGTGACGAAGAGCGATCGGGGCACCAAGGAACGTCAGCCAGACCATGAGATACTTTGAGCCCTCTTCCGACCAAGCAATCGCGTTGTTGAGGGCGTATCGATAAAAAACAGCGGCGATGAGAATGACCGCCAGAACGGCAACGATCGCCGTGATTAACCATTTGCAGACCGTCAACAGTCTGTCGTTCAAACGCTCAAAGCTCAGAGCCAAGCGTGACATCACGATCATCTGCTCATCGTCGAGCGTTGTTCGATGACGTAGGGCGCCATTATTCGCCTCCCTTTTTGTTTCATCCTACATCGACTGCTGTGGATTCCTAGAGGCGATGCATTGAGCCTGGGGATAATCGATCAACGCATGGCGCTGCCCGGAACTCTTAAGATTGCGTTAAACATTCTTTCATAGGGTTCAAGGGGAATATTCGTGCCCCTTCGCCCGAGGAACTGCGCCATGAGTCGCAACACCGGTTTCGTCCTACTCTGGCTTGGATTAGCCCTGGCCGCTCCGGGACATCTGGTGGCAGCCCCTCCGATCACCATCGGTCTTGATGCCGACATGTCCTCGGTCGCTGCCCAAGGTGGTCAGGCGATTATGCGGGGTGCTCTCATCGCCATTCATGAGCTCAACCAGCAAGGCGGTGTGCTAGGCCGAAATCTTGAACTCAAGGTCAAGGACCATCGAGGCAATCCTGCTAGAGGCATTGACAATATCGAAGAATTCGCCGCGGAACCCAACATTGTCGCCGTACTTGGAGGCGTGCACACACCGGTAGCACTACGTGAACTTCCAACGATCCATCGCCACGGCCTTCCGTATCTTGACCCATGGGCCGCAGGGACTCCGATCATTGATAACGGCTACGAACCAAATTTTGCGTTCCGTCTCTCCGTCCGAGATGAACACGCTGGTGCCTTTCTGATTGAGCAGGCGCTGAAGCGGGGCTACGCACGGCCGGCGCTGTTGCTTGAACAGACACCTTGGGGACAATCCAACAAAAAGGCCATCACAGCAGCCTTAAATGAGCGGTCACGCCCTCAACCGGTTGTCGAGTGGTTCTATTGGGGAACGGATGACCTGAACGACCAGCTCGAGTCCTTTAGGAAGGCCAATGCTGACGTCATCATCTTTGTCGGGAATGCGCCCGAAGGAGCCATACTCGTCAAAACCCTCGCGGCATCTCCCGAAAGCAAGCGACTTCCAGTGATATCGCATTGGGGCGTCGCTGGCGGTGACTTTCGGTCCATGACAGGAGCGGATCTCGAAAAGGTTCAGTTTTCATTCTTGCAGACCTTCTCGTTCTTCAATGCCTATGATCAGGGCCATGCCGACCGTGTCCTCGGACACTATTGCCGCCTCTTCGAGACATGCAACGCCGCAGATATCATGGCCAGCGTCGGCGTAGCGCACGCTTATGACTTAGTTCATATTCTCGCCCGGGCGATCGAACTTGCCGACAGTACGGATCGCCTTCACGTGAGAGACGCTCTCGAACGAGTCCAAAACTACTCGGGCCTCACCCGACACTTTGAACGGCCCTTCACGCGCGCAAAACACGATGCGCTCGACGCTACGAGTTTTCAGCTCGGCCAATTCGACAAGAATGGCACCATCCGTCCTATCGGTTCAGTTCGGCAACCGGACTCGTGAGCGAAATGTCACCAATCGAGACCGCTAGCCGTAAGACGGTGACACCGAAGGCATCCGGCTTGCTACAGCAGGTAGCTCTGCGTGTTTTGCCGACAGCAGCATTTGTTCTCCTCGTGATCTGGCTGACAGTAGGCCATGTCAGCGATCGGGTTTTTGAGGCCGAAATGGATGCGAAGCTGCAGCAGCAAGCCGAAAGCCAAGCAATCGTTGCGAAGACGCGCCTTGAGAATCTGGTGACAACTGTCCGCGATCTGGCAGGAAACGATCTGATCGTTAATGGACTTATCGACGCCGACTCAATGAACCACTACTTAAAACCCTTCTTGCGATCAGCCGCGATCGAGGGATTCTCAGCACTCTCAATCGTGATAACGGACTATAGAGGACGGCCGATTGTCGGACGTGGACCCGATGTTTGGGATCGATCGCAACTGATACGATGGAACGAGAAGGCGAGTTTGGAGCAGCTGGTGCTCACTATCGATGCTGGTGGGCTGGTGGTCGGCGTTCCAATCTATATCGGCCATCTGGTTGAAGGCATGTTCGTCGTACGATTCTTACCTGAGCAGCTCGATCAACTTCTAAGTCCGATCGGTGCAGACGGTCGCGTCGAACTTGTTGCGATCTCACCTGAGCCGATCGGAGAAGAACAAACGCCTTCGGAGAACAATTCTCTGTCTGTGCAGGCGGCACTCGCCCTATCCGGCAGCGATGAACTCATGATTCGCTCAACAATCCCCAAGACGGAGGGCAACAGCAAGGCTTCCTACTTCCAATGGTTTATGCTGGTAGCGTTCGTGCTTGATCTTGTCGCACTGATATGCGGCATCTTTGCTGCGGTTTACCTCGTCATCCGACCGCTCAAGGGCTTCATTCTCCATCTTCAGCAGTCACAACAAAGCGATTATCCCGAACCCTTTGTCCACGACCATGCCCCCCTTGAGGTGCAGCAATTGGCTGATGCCTATAATCGCTTCGTTATGGTTGAAAAGGATCTCTTGCAGGAGAGAAGTGAACAAGCCGAGCGGCTGCAAGTTGCTCTCGATCGGGAAAAAAACCTCAATGGCCTCCAACGGCAGTTCGTGTCCATGGTGTGCCACGAATTCCGAACGCCACTCGCAGTGGTCGACGGCAATGCGTACCGCCTACTTCGGCGCCATAAAACGATGGCACCAGAAAAGGCCGAAGATGCGCTCAAAAAAATTCGGCTGTCGGTTGTTCGTTTGACTGACCTCATGGAAAGCGTTCTCAGTGCTGCACGTCTCGAGGCGGGAACCATCAAATTTGAGCCCAAGCCCAGCAATCCCATAAAGATGATCGAAGAAGTTGTCGCCAATCATCAGGAAGTCAATCCGGGCTATCGACTCCATGCTGATTTGGAGCAATTACCGCATTCCCACGTCATGGACGCCAAATTGATGCGGCAAGTCGTTTCGAACCTCCTGTCAAACGCGATCAAATACTCCGATGAGGGGACACAAATCTGGATCGACGGCGTGGCGACAGCTGAAGGCGGCTTTAAACTCTCGGTACGTGATGAGGGTGTCGGCATACCTGCCGATGAGCTCGAAAGGCTTTTCGAGCGATTCTTCCGCGCTAGCACGTCGACAGGCATCGCTGGCACAGGAATCGGCCTGCATATGGTCAAAGCCCTGATCGACTTGCATGGAGGCACAATCGACTTGGCGAGCGAAGTCGGAACTGGCACGACGTTCTCCTTCACCCTGCCATGCATAGCGCAAGAAGCCAAAGCGCCGGAGCCTGACAGAGCCGCCGCTGCCTAAGTGCGAAATTTGGCTGTGTCTATCTGACCGAGCGAGCAAAGAGCATGTAGTTGACCGAAACATCGGACGTCAGATGGAAACGGTCACGCAGCGGATCATAGGAGACACCGGTCAAGTCCACGATTTCCAGGCCACCCCGACGCAATCCACGGGCAGCTTCGGATGGGCGCTGAAAACGGGACCAACGATGGGTGCCTCTCGGCAACCAGCCAAGAACGTATTCCGCCGCGACGATGCCGAGCGCGAATGACCGAGCTGTACGATTCAGGGTCGCCATGACAAACCCTCCGCCAGGGGCAACCAGCGAGGCCGCGGTTCGGAGGAAAGCCGTTTGGTCCGGCACATGCTCGATGACCTCCATCGCACAAACAAGATCAAAATGCGCTTGCTCGGCCTGCAGATCATCGATGGAAACCACCCGGTAGTCGATCTTAAGGCCAGCGGCTTCGGCATGACGCTTTGCGCCTTGGATATGGGACGGCGCAAGATCGATCCCGGTCACACTCGCCCCCATTCGGGCCAGCGGCTCTGCGAGCAGGCCGCCACCGCAACCGATATCGAGGATGCGAAGCTTGGAGAGAGGTGCCCGGGTCTCGGTCGAGCGTCCGATATGACGGCAGAGATGATCGCGGATATAGGCAAGCCGAACCGGGTTAAGCTTGTGTAATGGCGCCATGGGACCAGCTTCGTCCCACCAATCATCCGCAAGGGCATCAAAACGCTTGATTTCATCGCTGTCGACGGTAGGCGCGGTCAGGTCGGGCTTAGGCACGCGGCAATCATCCTTGATCGATCTGATACGTCATTGCGTTCTTGACTTGTTTCGGTTTGCGCACACGGGTATTTAAGGGCCAGATTGGATGTTGGCCAGCGGCATGGGCCCATGGCCGACCGAAAACGATGCGATGGGAGGGCTATTTGGCACTGGTCGTGCAAAAGTTCGGCGGCACCTCGGTGGCAGATCTGGATCGGATTCGCGCCGTTGCTGATCGTGTCGCGCGTGCCCGGCGGAACGGAGATCAAGTCGCGGTCAACGTCTCTGCAATGGCCGGCACAACCAATCAACTTGTCGAGTGGGTTCAAGCCATCGGCGGCGTCCACTATGACCGAGCCGAATATGATGCCGTCGTTTCATCGGGTGAACAGGTTACGGCAGGCTTACTTGCGCTCGCCCTGCAGGCGCAAGGGTTATCTGCACGCTCCTTCCTCGGATGGCAGGCCCCTTTGTCAACGGATGACGCGCATGGTAAAGCCCGGGTCGAAGCCAGCGACGTCGCCTCGCTACGTAAGTCCCTCGACCAGGGACAAATTCCCGTGCTCGCCGGTTTTCAGGGGGTTTCGCCTGACGGCCGTATCACGACGCTCGGACGTGGCGGCTCCGATACATCAGCTGTCGCGTTAGCAGCTGCCCTCGGAGCGGATCGTTGTGATATCTTCACCGATGTCGAAGGTGTCTACACGACTGACCCCAGAATCGTACAGAAGGCACGCAAGATCGAGCGTATCACCTACGAGGAGATGCTCGAGATGGCATCCCTCGGCGCACGCGTGTTAGAGACACGCTCAGTCGCTCTTGCCATGCGCCACGCGGTGCGTCTGCAGGTCCTTTCGAGCTTTACCGATGTTCCCGGAACCTTAGTTGTCGATGAGGACGAAATTTTGGAACAGCAAGTTGTAAGCGGCATCGCCTATAGCCGGGACGAGGCCAAAGTCACACTGATTGGCGTCTCGGATCAACCGGGCATCGCCGCCAGCATCTTCGGCCCACTCGCCGATGCGAACATCAATGTCGACATGATCGTGCAGAGTGTGTCCGCCGACGGCAATACGACGGACGTGACCTTCACGGTCGGCAGGGCGGACCTTGAACGGGCTAGGACAATCCTGGAGTCCAACCAATCCGACCTCGGCTTTCGACGCATGGATGGTCGAGGTGATGTCGTCAAAATCTCCGTCATCGGTGTCGGCATGCGCTCCCACGCCGGAATCGCTCATGTCATGTTTAAGGCGTTGGCGGATCGTGACATCAATATTCAAGCCATCTCGACGTCCGAAATAAAAATCAGCATTCTGATCGATGAAGTCTATACTGAGCTAGCTCTGCGCACCCTGCATACGACTTACGGGTTGGACGAGACTTAAACGCACCGCGCTTTCATCGCGCCCCGGCCGTGACACACAACCAAGGGACAGGATGAAAAGGCGGAATCTTAGCGGAAAAAAACAATGGCGGATCTCGCGCAAGGACGTGAACGGCTAAATCGTCTTTGGCAAAATGGAACAGAATTCCTTGGTTGTCCGTTTGCTGTCCTGGGAGGGGCGATGACCTGGGTCTCAGAACGGCATCTTGTTGCAGCGATTTCCAATGCTGGAGGCTTTGGCGTGTTGGCGTGTGGTGCCATGACGCCAGACCTGCTTGCGGCGGAGATCGTCGGCACAAAAGCAGGAACGGATAAGCCATTCGGCGTCAACTTGATCGTCATGCATCCGGAACTGGATGCGCTCATCGACGTCTGCTCGGAGCATCAGGTCGGTCATATTGTGCTGGCCGGAGGACTTCCCAGCAAGTCCGTGATGGCCCGCGTGAAAGACGGCGGGGCAAAGCTTCTCGCCTTCGCGCCATCGCTTGGCGTCGCGCGCAAGCTCTCGCGGGCTGGCGCCGACGCACTTATCATTGAAGGCATGGAAGCAGGCGGCCACATCGGACCGGTGGCAACGAGTGTCCTTGCCCAGGAGATCCTTCCGTACATGAGTGAGCACACGCCCGATCTCCCGATTTTCATCGCGGGTGGGATTGGACATGGCGAAGCGATCGCGGCGTATCTCAGTATGGGAGCCGCTGGGATCCAGATGGGGACACGCTTTGTTTGCGCGAGTGAATCTGTCGCGCATCCCAATTTCAAGAAGGCTTTCATCCGAGGCCATGCGCGCGACGCAACACCGTCTGTGCAAATTGATCCGGAGTTCAAAGTGATCCCGGTTAGAGCTTTAGCCAATCAGGCAACGAAAGCCTTTACGCAGACGCAAATCGATGTGATCGACCGCTACCGCAAGGGGGATCTTTCATTCGATGAAGCCTCACTTGCGATCGAGCATTTCTGGGCAGGAGCACTCAAGCGGGCAGCGATTGATGGCGACGTGGAGACAGGTTCTCTCATGGCCGGACAAAGTGTCGGCTTTGTCGAGAAAGAACAGCCCGTCGCACACATCATTGGTGAATTGGTTGAGCAAGCCTGTTCAGCCCTTTCACGCAGCATCACCCGGACAACGTCACTGGACGAGGCGGTCGCATGAGCACGTCGACGGGTCCCGGCACGGGCTCACAACCGGTTAGTCCATCACCGTCGGCCCTGGATCTCAGGCTTGACGAGATGTCCAGCGCGAGACGACTTCTTCGGCGTTTGATTCAGGTCATGGGGGCGCAAATTAGTCCCCAAGAGCGCCTCAACCGCATGGTTCGCCTCATCGCAAGCGATATCGTCGCCGAGGTGTGCTCTGCGTATGTTCTGCGCGGCGGAGACTATCTCGAACTGTTCGCGACAGAGGGACTAAGGTCCGAAGCCGTACACAATACACGCCTTCGAATCGGTGAAGGCCTCGTTGGTTTGATCGCGGCGCAAGGCGCGGTCTTCAATCTATCAGAAGCGCAAAAGCATCCAGGCTTCGCTTATCGGCCTGAGACCGGTGAGGATGAGTATCATTCCTTTTTAGGTGTTCCCATCGTCTATGGCGGCCGCGTCGTTGGCGTTTTGGTTGTTCAAAATGAGAAACCAAGGCACTACGCCGAAGATGAGGTCGAAGCTCTTCAGATCATCGCCACCGTCTTCGCGGAGATGTTCGCCTCAGGCGGCCTGATCGACCATGACGAGTTTCCCATGCAGCTCGGCGCCGATGTCGGTCCCGAGCGTTTGGAGGGCCTGCGGCTGGTCGAGGGTGTCGCGCTAGGTCAAGCTGTGCTCCATCAGCATCAGATCGAAGTGACACGGCTCGTGTCAAACGATCCCGACGCCGAAGCCGAGCGTCTAGACAAAGCGATGGCCAGCCTCCGCGATTCTGTCGATGAACTCCTGAAACTTCCTGAGATTGCGGATGGTGAGCAGCGCGATGTAATCGAGACCTACAAACTTTTTGCTCAAGATGCCGGCTGGCGTCGACGGATGACTGAAGCCGTGAAAAGCGGGCTGACCGCGGAAGCAGCGGTTAGGCGCGTGCAGGAAGAAACGCGTCTGCGCATGTCGCATATCCCGGACCCTTATCTGCGTGAGCGGCTGCATGATCTCGACGCTATCGCCGACCGCCTCCTCATCCATTTGACGGGACGACGGCGGATCGTCGACACCGCACGTCTGCCGAGACATGTGGTGTTGGTCGCGCGAACGATCAGCCCCGCAGAGTTGCTTGAATACAAACGTTCCGATCGCTTAAGAGCCGTGGTTTTAGAAGAAGGCTCGCCGACCGCCCATGTCACTATTGTCGCAAGAGCGCTTGGCATTCCGTTGATCGGTCGCGTTCCCAATGCGCTTGCCAAAATTGGCGCTGGCGATCAGGTGGCCGTCGATAGCGACAACGGGCAAATTTTCCTAAGACCAGGTGAAGATGTCGAGCTGGCCTTTGCCCAGTCAATCAAGGCTCGAGCCGAACGACGGCGCATCTACGAGATGCTACGCGACCAGCCTGCAGTCACTTTAGACGGCATGCGTGTCGGACTACATCTCAATGCCGGCTTCTTGATCGATCTTGCCGGGCTTGAGACGACGGCCGCTGACGGGATTGGACTCTATCGTACCGAACTTGCCTTCATGACGCGCAACAAATTCCCTGATGTGGCAGCGCAAACTGAGCTCTACAGCAGAGCGAGGGAGATCGCGGGCGAGAAGCCGATCGTTTTCCGGACCCTCGATGTCGGTAGCGACAAGCACCTGCCCTATTGGAACTTCCCCCTGGAAGGTAATCCGGCAATGGGTTGGCGTTCGATCCGTATGGCGTTGGATCGACCTGCCGTGCTGCGAACACAACTGAGGGCTCTCGTCCGAAGCGCCCGGGGTAAATCCCTGGATGTCATGTTTCCCATGATCGCCGAGGTCGCTGAGTTTGTCGAAGCTAAACAGCTACTGGACATGGAACTGGAGCGCGCTGAAACGAATGGCCAAGAGATGCCGACGAAGGTCAGGGTCGGCACGATGCTTGAGGTGCCATCCCTTTTCTGGCAGATGCCCGCTCTCCTTCAGCGCGTCGACTTTCTCTCGGTAGGCAGCAACGATCTGATGCAGTTTCTGTTCGCCTGCGATCGAGGTAACCCTGATCTGGTGGGTCGTTACGATGTTCTCTCGCCGTCAGTGCTTTGCTTTCTAACCGAGCTCGTTGAGCGATGCCGTGTCGCTGGCGTTAGCTTGTCGATTTGCGGTGAAATCGCTTCAAAACCCTTGGAAGCGATGGTCTTGATCGGCCTTGGCGTTCGCAATCTATCGATGACTCCCTCCGACGTAGGGCCGGTCAAAGCGATGCTACGCTCGCTCCGTTGCGGTCGTCTTTCGACGTATCTTCGTCAGCTCCTGGATTTACCAGATCGCAGCCTCCGTGTAAGATTGCAGAACTATGCGCTCGACCATGGGGTTCAACTGCATATCTGAGTAAAGCCAATTGCCGAACAGAGCGGCATAATGGACCAAATGGGTCTATGAACCATTGATTGTCGAGCGCCTGCCACCATGACTGGATATACTTTGCCCGAGTTTCTGAGGCCCGCGCGCCGGCTCTCGGTTGTTGATGATTTAGCGAAATTGAATTGCCTGAACTGCTGCACAAGTTCTAGCTGAGGACTGGATGACGTCAACGCCCCCTAATGCCGAGGCAGCCGAGAGCGCCATTCGTCAAATCGGCGCCGAATTCCGCCGCCTTCGTGGCCTTCGCGGTGAACGGATCGAGGACATCTCGGCCTACCTCAATATCAAATCGACCCACATCTTTGGCGTTGAACAAGGTGATCTCTCTGTCATCACGAGTCAGCGTGAAGCGAAGTCTGTGGTGCGGCGATATGCTGACTATCTTGGGTTGGACGGCGAAGGCATCGCGGGACCGATGGACCCAATCATAGCGAGCCTGCAAGGGGACAAAGCACCGCCGAAGCCTCAGCCTACCGTGCGATTCGATCGAACCTCCGCCATTATCCTGGGCTCATCGATCGGGCTCGGGATGGTGATCGGTTGGTTCTCCATGGGCGATGTCAATCGGTTCGACCTGCTAACACCTCCGGTGAATGCAAGTATCGTTGACACCACCACCGAACCTGATGACGTAACGATCCTGGATGACGATGCCAATGTGAATGTTGCCGCCCTGACGACGGATTCGACGCGGTCCTTAGCCACTGCCGACGAACCGTTGGAGGAGCAACCGATCACCGAGGTCGCCGAAAAACTCTCCGGTGAAGCTGCCGAAGCCTCGGATGCCCTCTTAGCCGAGTTGAAGACAGCGATCGCTGAGGAGGAGGAGGCAACGCGCCTTGAGAATCCGGCCAATGTCCTAGCGGCGATTTTTGCCGAACGCGGCGACCGCGCCCATATCTATGAGGCTGAAAATACGGATGCTCGGGTGATCGTGCGTGCTTTGAGTGATGTCTCAGTTCAAGTTGCGAGCCGTTCGCGCGATTATGTATGGACGCACACGATGAAGCCACGTGAGATGCTGATGGTGCCAAATCGCAACGATCTCGAACTTTGGAGCGGCGACGCAGCAGGTATCGAGCTACTTCTCGATGGTGCAATTCTGCCTCCGCTCGGACCGCCGGGCACGGTGATCAGTGGGTTGTCCTTAGCAACAGCCTCGCTAGAAGTTCTCGTAGATCAGGCAACGACGAATGGCGGCAAGCCAACATTCTAGGAACCGTTGGGATGACCGAAGACCTATCTATCAAGTCGCCGTCTTCGAACAGAAATGACCAAAGGGGGATCGCGCTGTGGTCGCGCTGAGTGATCTAGAAAGACGCAAAAGCCATGCGGTACGCGTCGGTGATGTCCTTATCGGCGGCCAGGCACCAGTGGTCGTCCAGTCCATGACCAATACCGATACTGCCGATGTTTCGGCCACTGTTGCTCAGACGTTGGAGCTTGCCGAGACCGGCTCGGAGATTGTGCGCATCACGGTGAACACCAAGGAAGCAGCGGATGCCGTGCCCCGCATTCGCGAGCAACTTTGGCTGAAAGGCTGCAACGTTCCCCTCGTCGGAGACTTTCATTACCACGGACATCTTTTTCTCAGCCAGTATCCAGATTGCGCTCGTGCCCTTGCCAAACTACGGATCAATCCCGGCAATGTCGGGTTTGGAGCCAAGCGCGACAAGCAATTCGAGATGATGATTGATGCGGCGCTTCAGCATGAAAAGCCGGTCCGGATCGGCGTGAACTGGGGCAGTCTCGATCAAGCGCTCGCCGCGGAAATGATGGACGCGAATGGCAAGCTTGCGACGCCTAAATCAGCGGACGAAGTGTTGCGGGAAGCGCTTGTCGTCTCTGCACTCGCCAGCGCCGAACAAGCGGAGAAGCAGGGCCTTGGCGTGGACAAGATCGTCATTTCGGCGAAGGTCAGCCGGGTGCAGGATCTGGTCGTCGTCTATCGGGAACTCGCCAGGCGATCCTCCTATGCCCTTCATCTCGGTCTGACCGAGGCAGGCCTCGGCGCTAAGGGCATCGTTGCGACCACTGCCGCGCTAGCAATCCTATTACAAGAAGGTATTGGCGATACCATTCGCGCGTCTCTGACGCCGAGACCTGGCGAAGCTCGGACTCAAGAAGTCATCGTGTGCCAAGAACTCTTGCAATCGATGGGACTTCGATCCTTTGCACCGCAAGTCACTGCCTGCCCGGGATGCGGACGCACCACCAGTACGGTGTTCCAGGAGCTCGCGGAGAGCATTCAAAGTAATCTCCGAGAAAAAATGCCGATCTGGCGGGAACGTTATCCCGGCGTTGAGACACTGAATGTTGCGGTCATGGGTTGCATTGTGAACGGTCCAGGAGAAAGCAAGCATGCTGATATCGGCATCAGCCTGCCTGGTACCGGTGAGGCGCCAGCTGCGCCGGTGTTCATTGATGGCGAAAAGGCCGTGACCCTCCGCGGCCCCAACATTGCCGAAGATTTCCACGGTCTTGTCGAAACCTACATTGAAAAGCGCTTCGGCAGCGAACAACCAGCTGCATAAGAGTTGCTGTATCGGCTTATCGTAAGACGAGCTCCGTTCCTGGAGCTGCCGCTTTCTTGAACTTGAGCGCCGCCGTCGGCTGTGAACTGGCGAAATCGATAGCGAGCGTACGCCTGATCTGCGACATAAGCTCAAAAAAACAACCTTTGATTGATTCTAATCAACGATCTACTATCGTACTCCGTCTATCCTTTTGAGAGATCCGTACCGTGATTGGTCCAAGACCAACAATGTGATGCAACATGGCTAAGATTCTGATCGTCGAAGATGAGAGAGATCTACGCGAGTTAATTGTTCTGGAACTGGAAGAGGTGGGCCATACCACCTTCGAAGCTGAGAACGGCCAACAAGGCCTGGAGATCCTCACCCATCAATCACCAGACCTTATCCTCTCCGACATCACGATGCCGGTCATGAACGGCTACCAGTTTTATCGGTCAGTAAAGGAGGAATATCCGGAACATAGCCATACACCGTTTATTCTCCTGACGGCTCTGTCAGACCGCCAGGACGAACTCAAAGGACTACGGTTGGGTGTTGATGACTACCTGACCAAGCCAATCGATTTCGAACTTCTGACCATACGGGTTGAGGCGAGCCTCCGCAGAGCGGTCGTCCGTCCAGACCAAATTGCACCTGCTACCCCGCCCTTGGATTCCAATCCCGACACGACGAATGAAGGTAAGGCGGCGAGAGTCAACGAGATGATCGCCCTGAATGACGGTCGCTTGCTGACGGGTAAATTCGAGACCATCTCGCTTGACGCCATAAGAGATAGAGTTGGCGATCGCTGGTCAGCGATGTCCCAAAGGATTCTGACAAGTGCCGAAGCCGTTGTCACATCGCATTTAGGTCCCAAGGACGTCTATCACATTACGGCCAAGCAAGACTTCATAGTATGCTTCGCAGACATCAGCGACGACGAAATCAACGCTAGAGTAAGCCACATACGCGATGCTGTCTGGGACAAGCTCTTTGATGAAACCGACAATGAGGAGCTCGCGCAAGTCGATGCTCACGCCCATACGTTGTCTCTAGAAATCGACGATTCAGAGGACCAAGACGATCGATTCCACGGGATTGACCAGCTGATCGAGCAGCAAAAGACGGTTTCGCAACAGACAAGCCAGAGAAAACTCCACCAAGTCTATCACTACGAGAATCTCTTCGCCGTTACGTTGATGAACGCGAGCGGAAGTCCCTCAAAGATCAAAATGCTAACTTTTGAGCAGAAGTTCGCTGATCTGACACGAGACCTTCTACGAGGAGGTCGCTGGCCGAACGCATTCCTGCTCGATCTACAAAAGATCCTTTTCCAACGGCTATTGGAGAATCGAACGCTTCAGGAGGCATTCAGCCACGCCGCGATGCTTCTTCCCATCAACTTTACCATGTCCAAAGGCGAGGAAGCGCGCAAAGGGCTGACCACGCTCTGTCATGACCTTGAGAATAATATGGATACCGATCTTTTGATCGATATTGTCGACACCCCCGATCGCATCAAAACACAAAAGAAGAGCTTAATGGCCCTACCCGTCGGCCGGAAGGTGCAGTCGCTTGAACTCCGACGAACAGCCCAAATCGACGGTCTTGAGCTCGGCGAGCTTCGACAACTTGGCGTCGCGCTCATCTCGATGCGCTATGATGATGTTATCAATCATGATGAGCTTAGCCTGCGACATCTCATAAAGATGCTTGAGCAAGCCGGCACAAAGTTTCTGATTAAGGAAATCCCGGAAGGAAAACTGTATGAGGCGCAGATCCGAAAGGCGCATCTCTATGCCATGCGGACCTAGGAACATCATCGTCTCACAACGGTCAATCGCTTAAGTCATGCTCGTTACGTTGGCTATTCGAGTCCAAAGGCCCTCCTGACGCCAACACCTCGTAGACATGTTCCAGGCGTTGGCCAATATGTGGCCAATTGAAGAGTCTCTTCACCGTCTCAATACCGCGCGCGCCCTGCTCCCGAAGGCTGTTTTTGTCGTTGAGCATGGAAAGAATACGCTTAGCGAAACATGCTGGGTCGACAGGCTCGACCTTTCCCGCACCAGCCCTGTCGATTTCGTGATGGATGTTGACCCTGTCAGAAATTAGAACCGGGAGACCAGAGGCCATAGCTTCGATCACTGCGATTCCAAAATTCTCGCTGAAGGATGGCAAAACGAAGAGATCGGCGTCGTGAAGGGCAGCGAGCTTAGCTTCACCCATCAACATGCCTGTAAAGGTCGTCTTCGCGAGGACTCCCTCGGCTTCTAGCCAAGCCTCAACCTGTGGCTTCAGCCCATCATTGTCAGGCCCAGCAATCACCAGATGTACGTCATCCCGACATGCCGCAACCTTGCCAAAGGCTTTGGCAAGTACGTCCAAACCTTTCTTGAAGTTGATCCGCCCGAGGTACAGAAGAACAGCTTTGTCCCTGGTCTCGGGATAGCGAGCGCGAAAACTGCCGCGTGGCGGCAGCGGTCGATAATCGGCAAGATTAAGGCCTAGCGGAACGACAAAACCCGGTCGATCGAACACATAAGGCGCCGCCAGGACTCGTTCATCCTCCGACGTGTAGTGGACAGCGGCCGCACGCTTGAACATACGATTCTGATAAAGCGATTCGACCAAGAACTTCCGCCCGCGATGACGCATATAGATATACGGATCAAGCGTTCCATGGGGGCGAAGGATCAATGGCACTTTGTGACGATGAGCAAAGAAGCCAGCGGCCAGAGTTGTGAAAAAATACAGCGAATGCACGTGCAGAACATCCACCGCCGGGAGTGTTTCGTTGAGCGCTCTCGCCAACGGTCGTGAGATGCGGCAGAGGTCAGGCGGAACATCGACGGGAAATGTGTGGACCGTAATATCTGACCTGCGGTCAGAAAGCGGCGCTACAGACGGCTCGATATAGCCACCGAAACCATCATAGTTGGTGGTAAAGATTTCCAGTCGATGCCCCCGATCGGCGAGCGCCATCGACATTTCGCCGCAAGCCTTTGCTGGCCCACCATAACGCGCTGATAGGGTTGGAATCACATGCAATATACGCATCAAATCCTGTCTCGACTGGCCACCAAGCAGAAACAGCTGGTCGGCGGAAGAGACGCATCAGGCATCTGTCACGAGGTCCACAGCTTGCAAACATCCCCTGTTGGCTGAAGTCATGGGATCCAAATCAGGACAAGCCGTCGTCAGCGCCCTCTTCAGTTAGAGATTCGACCATTACGACAAAAAAATCTTTAAACCATAGCTCTGATAATCCACATACTTATTAGCTTCAAGGTATTTTTCTCTATTTTTCAATATCTTCTACCAATCGTCATTACTTTGAGCGATGCAACTAATAGTTGTCATTGATTTCCATCACATCACTGGCTCAGCGTGTGACAGTTGCGCGAACGAGACGACAAGCTGGGATGGCATGCCTTCCGCCAACAAAGCCACTTCATCGTCAATCGAAAGGGCTTGCGCTCCGGAACTTCCAACCGCCACCATCTTGACTGAGGAGGTAATAGTTATCCGTGCCTTGATCAGTGAGCGTGCAAGCCGTGTGAACACGGCCAAAGAGGCCGATATTGTCGCCTTCAATGATAATCGCAGGCTGTGCTTGAGACCGGCTCGAGATTAGATCAAGGCTGTTGATGCGATATCCCCGTCCCCTGAAACGGACCGGTGGGTTGGTTTTCTGAGCACTTTCGCCCCGCACCTGAAGATATCCAATCGCTCCCGCGACCGCGTCGATATGCACGATATCTTCACCTGCCGGCATGACAGTGCTTTGCGGGCTCTCAGAGTAAAACGCGTTGACCACGGGCCCGACATGCTGTTTGCGGGATAGGCTCTCAACAGCATAAAGATGAAGTGCAGCAACGCTGCCGTAGCTGTCTACACGGCCGATGTGAAGATTCTCTGTATTCGTCAGCGAGATCGGGCACCGCCCTGCGTAATGCGTCAGCCTGTCAATTGAGATCGCGTCGGGCGCATACTCGCTCGCGAATTCCGCAGCACCGTGGACATAGGCTGCCCCTCCGCCGTTATCAGCAATTTTGAGGATCGAGCTATTGAATCTGTCAACGAGCTGGAAGCCGGAGTCGTCACGATTAGCCACCTGATAGACCGTGAAGCGTTGGAGACCCATCGGCATGCGGCCGGTCGCCTGATGGGCTGTGACAAAGAGTGTCTGCCCGTTCTGGAACGGGTTGACACCATTGGTGACAGTCAGGCGGTTGTTACTCGAAACGGCAACCCGACGGACGAACGGCAGGCTGTCGGTAACACCGTAATGTCCTCCCTCAATCCATATGTTCTGATAAGTCCAGCCATAATGATTGCCGCCATGGTGAATGAATCCGCAGCCATGATTGCCGTGTTTCTCCGAGACGTTCACCACACAGTTCCTGACAACGCCGAAACTATGGAGCCACGCGGCATTGATTCCTGGATTGCCAGGTTCAGATGGTACGAAATCCGTGACATAGGCAATACAGCAGGGACCGACAGCTAAACCTGCCGTCGTGCAACGATTGAGCCCAACCGTAAGATCAGGCTTGCCAGAACCTGTGTTCAGCAAGAACCCAAGATTCTCATAGACATGAACCTTGATGAACCGATCCTGTACTGCCGCCCCCTCAGGATCGGTAATGCGAAAAATATCATCGCCTGCAGTTCGCCCTACCAGCGTCGTCGCCCAAGGACTCGCCCCCCGAAACGTGATAGCGCGATCATGGGGTACATTCAGCCTGTTGACGGAATAGCGACCTGGCGGGAGATAAACGACACCACCATCGGCAGTCGCGTCGATCGCCGCTTGAATGGCGCCTGTGTCATCGGCCACGTTATCGCCAATCGCGTTGTAGGGCTCAGTCTGAATATTCGTGGCGCCACGACTACTTTCGGTAGAGACAATGGGCAGATCGGCTAGGGCGACGCTTCGAAAAGAACCATCAGCTTGCTCGATGACGACCCGAGCGCTGGTGGCGGGCGTAGCCTGTTGGGCCAGGGCCTTGATGGTTACATCACCAAACTGGCCAAAAACACGTTGGTTTTGAAGCGCTTCAATCTCGCTTTTGGCAGCCAGCAGATTGTCTCGAAGGTCGC
>JANQPX010000030.1 GCA_028285265.1 Geminicoccaceae bacterium | reverse complement strand
GTAAGTTCACCAAAGGCTTACACGGCTTAATAGCAAAGACTAAGTTTAAACTACTGTCTCAAAACGCCTTTTGACACAGGCTGGGTCAAAAGGGTGAACTAGCGCCACATCGAGCCGCGCCCGCTTTGCTAGGCAAAGCAGCCTTTAAGGCCGGAACTCGCCTGACATGTCTGCTTTCGAGCGCATTCTCGCCAGAAGGGCCATGGCCGCGAAGTGCCAAGACCGGCCGCGTCGAAAACTTTCGGTCTAAGCAACAGCATCCGATATCTCAATTTCGTCCTATTGCTGGCGATACTGTCCGATGGTCTCACGAAATACGCGTGATCGCAGCTTCAATCTCCGAAATGCGCTCTTCAAAGTAGGCTTCGAATTGCGTTTGCTTGGCTTCCTGAAGATACACCTCAGAGGCGTTTTTCACGGATTTTAGAGCGGTTTCCAGATGGTCCTTGCGACCAGCGCGCTCGCCAAGGGTCCAGAGCGCGGTGCCGAGATTATTCTGGGTGTTCGCCCATTGGAGCGGCACGCGTTCGCGGGTCCTCTCCTCCAGGGCGGCGCGATAGGCGTCGACCGCCGCCTCCAGGCGGGCCGTACCGCTCTCGCGCTCGCCAAGGGTCCAGAGCGCGGTGCCGAGATTATTCTGGGTCATGGCCCAGTCGAGCGGCACGCGCTCGCGGGTCCCTTCCTCCAGGGCGGCGCGATAGGCGTCGACCGCCGCCTCGAGGCTGGCCGTGCCGCTCTCGCGCTCGCCAAGGGTAATGAGCGCGGTGCCGAGATTATTCTGGGTCGTGGCCCAGTCGAGCGGCACGCGCTCGCGGGTCCTTTCCTCCAGGGCGGCGCGAAAGGCGTCGATCGCTGCCTCAAGGCTGGCCGTGCCGCTCTCGCGCTCGCCAAGGGTAATGAGCGCGGTGCCGAGATTATTCTGGGTCATGGCCCAGTCGAGCGGCACGCGCTCACGGGTGTATTCCTCCAGGGCGGCGCGATAGGCGTCGACCGCCACCTCAAGGCTGGGCGTGCCGCTCTCGCGCTCGCCAAGGGTAGAAAGCGCGTTGCCGAGATTATTCTGGGTCATGGCCCAGTCGAGCGGCACGCGCTCGCGGGTGTATTCCTTGACGATGTGCCGGTAGACCTTCACGGCTTCGAGCAGCGCTGGGCTGTCGCCGAATTCCCTGCCTTGGTCGTTGAGCACCGATGCTTGCTTCATCAAATAGCTGAAGTGATCTTCACTATCGACCGTCGAGACCAAACTTGCAGCTTCAGAAAAATGCTCGGCAGCTTGTCGATAGTTCAAACGAGCGCGTTCCAATTCCCCTTGTTGGCCGATGGTCAGAGCAGCGCTGGCCTTGCGCCGATCCAATTCCCCTTGCTGCTCGTCGATTGCGCGCCGATCAATAGCAGCTGCTTCAGCCAGAAGCTCATCGGTGCGATCATAATCACCTTGTTCGATGGCTTCCGCAGCTTGCTCGCGCAGCTTGGTAATCTCTGGCTCGTCATTAGAATTCGAAAGTATGTGGAGCTTTTCAGTCAGCTCTAGATGACGCTCCGCAATCTCCTTGAGCTTGGGTTCCAACTGATCTGGCGGAACCTTCTGCTCTTTGAGAATCGCGAGCATATTCTCAACTGCAGCTTTAGTGACACCAAGCTCCTTGCTGAAGCTCTCACCCAAAAAATCACTGACTACTGACTCGAGATTTTGACGCAGTAGATCCCGAAACTCGTCTGCGTTGGCGTAGTTGGCGACGGTCCTCTGGAGCGAGCCGTCATCTCCCTTAAGATTCTCAAAGAACGCGTCGACTTTTTGAAGCTGATCCAGCTTATCTTGGAGTTCTGGATCTCTTCCACCAAACTTGGGTTCTTCTGTTCGCCGATAGAGAAGTATGATGCGTGAATCAGCGGCATTCAGCGCATCCTCAAACTCCCACTCGGTACCCGATTGATAGGAGGAGCCGTCAGACCGGGTGATATCGGGGGGTAAAGGTGTGCCCATCCGGCTCCAAAGAATGACGATGACAATGTCACACTCTGAGGGTCTCCGTAGTTTTTGATTGATGGCTTCTTGAGGCGTTAGACGAGCATCGAGACCAGGTTTTGCTTTGGGATCATCCCAGCTGACAACGTCAAAGGTTGCCCGCTCTCGAATGAAGGGTGTATAGGGCAGCGCGTCTTTGATTAGCTCACGGGCGATGTCGCGTTCTTTGTGAACATCGCCAGGGGAGGATAGGAAGATCCTGAACTGCTCTACACTCTGGACCAATGTCTAGACCTCTAATCAATAAATGAACAGGCACCACCATAGCTCTTGTCACCTCAAGCGGCAATTTTTGCTCCCAAACCTCAATAGTCCCCGGCATTTTTCCGCCAAGGAAAAAATTCGCAGAAAATTCAGCGAGGGCGTTCCTTCCGCCTTGGGTCAATTCCGGCATCTAGCTCTCCCGGCCAACCGTCGGCAATGCGCCACCGAGCTGCCACTCCGGCAGAAAGTCACACGGAATAGCTGCTTTTGGGGCGCATTTCTGACGGTGGGCTGGCTTCCGGGATGTGCCACCTTCGGACGCTAGCGATTACGGAAAAATTGATCATACCAATCCGTATCCGAACATTTTTGAATTTTCAGGCCTATCGGTAGTTCAGTAAGTTCGTCTCCGCAGGCAGCATCGATCTGCCTCTGAAAAAGAGATATTGCCAAGCGGAGATTGGCGCGACTGAGATTAGCGTTCGTAAAACTAACCTCTAGGAGATTGGCCCGTGTGAGATCGGCGTCTCGAAGATCTGCACCTCGAAGATCTGCGCCTCGAAGATCTACATGACTAAGATTTGCAGCGCACAATTCAGCCTCATTGAGACTGGCGAAGCGAAGATCTGCCGAAGATAGATCTGTCTCGCAGAGATTGGCTTGGCGGAGATTGGCTTCATACAGATTTGCTTCGCTGAGGCTAACACCATTCAGATTGGTATTGCTTAGATTTGCGCTACGAAGGTTTGCGCTATCCAGATGGACCGAATGGAATATGCCGTTGGATAGATTGGCATTTGCTAAGTTTATACCTGAGAGATTACGTGTTCGCAAAACGATGCCGGACAGCTCTGCGGATGAAAGGTCGTTACCTAAGCGGATCAAGAATTCAGCAGATTCATACTTCCCCCCGTTTACTGGCCCTGGTGTTGTGACGATCTCCCACGCGCGGAGCTTTCGCTCTACTGTTCGATCCTGATAGTCAATCTGAAATGAATAGATTGAGACCGCAAGACCGATGACGGCTAACAGGATTCCCCAGGGCTCCATGACTGAAACGGCCATATGGGCTTTAGCGAAAAACCGAGGGACAATCCTGAGGTATGAAAGGGATTTCCTCACATAGTCACGAAACTTGGGCCAACGCATGAAGAGGCGCCCCGGCTTGTTGATTTCCACTGTAGTGCGATTAGCTGCACAACGCATTATCAGCAAGAGAAAGGTCCGGTCGGGGTCAGACTAGGTCTTTAGCCGCCCGCTCCGAGCGTCCGCTTCCGGTCGCATTACTGCCAGCCCTGCAACGCTCGTACCCGTCTGTGAGGTTCTCCCAGCGCCGCTTCAAATGACCTGAACATCGATGCCCCACAAATCGCGTACAGCGTTCCGCTTGATGCGCCAATCCTCGGTCGGCTTTGCGCCCTTGGTATCTTCCCAAGTCTCAGTCCCGTCCGCCCACTTGATCTTGAAATCCGGCATCATGCGGCAGGGCGTTCCATCTTCGTTATCGAAGCCGCAATAGATCGGCGCCTCGTGCCACCAGGCGATGACGTCGCCGGCGTCGACCAGGAGATCAAGCTCGCGAGCTCGCTCAGCTTCCTTCGTGCTCCGGAACCATCTGAGACCGACAGTCTTGGAAGCGTACCACTTTGGATTGTTGCCCCATTTCCGCCGCTTGGATTTGGCCGGCGAGCTGCCAACCTGGTGGGACGGCTTTCTGCGGATCCTTCCAACAATACCGCCTATGCCTAGCTCACGAGCTTCCTCAGCCGAGATGCGATTGTCCGGGTTCAGACCACGATTGGTCACGATGCCCTCTCAAGTGAGGAGCTCTCGCTGACCGCTGAAAGTTTCACCCCGACGGCGATGCTAAACATGATTTCCTCGGCCGCGAGCATGGGCAGGAGCGCCGACGTCGATCGTTCTGGCATGACGGCGGCGGAGCGGTCATTCGAGGCGCTTAGAGAGGCTCTGAGGGCGAAAGCCAATTCACGCATCGACGGTCTCGCGGACCAAAAACCGATCACTAAGCTCTTTTTCGAAATCAGCTGCCGCCTGCCAGAAACGGCGATTCGCTTGGCGTAGCGGGCATTTGCTGTCGCCTTCCTGTTTCAGTTCTTCGAGATCCCATCGGAAATCATTGGCCGCACGCTTGAGCTTATCGATGGTGAACATGTCATGCGGCTGCCGGCCATGCTCCATGACGTACATGTACAGGCCACGGCCCCAACTTTCGCGAAGCGCTTGCTGTCCTAGGGCTGAGCGCATCGCACCCTCAGCAGCTCGCCGAACTTCGACATCCGTCAGCCCGTGCTTGCGTCGCCGCTTGGTGCCGAGGGCCGTCATGCAGCCAGCCCCTTGTCGAGGGCAACCTCGGCCAACCACGCCATCGGAGGAAATGGTTCAATGAAAGCAATTTTTGCCACGGCAATTTTTGCCCTCGTCATTACCACGCCAGCGGCAGCACAAGACTTCTATCTGCAAGGCGACATCGGCGTAGACTTGTATCCCGACAACTCGATCGACGACGTCGGCATTGAGATTGGACCGGGGGCCATGCTCGGAGGGAGGTTCGGGGCCGATCTTCAGATTGTCCGCGTGGAACTCGACGTCAGCCTATCAGCAGCCGTGATTGACCTCGAGAACGACCCCGGCAGTGACGATCTGGACTACTACCACGTGGCCGTTCAAGGCGGGATCTATCGAGACTTCGCTCGATACTTCTATGCCGGTGGCGGGGCCGGTTTCGTCTATCAGGAGGTCTCGACGGAAATCCTCGGGCAAGACGTCGAAGATGATGAGACGAACTTCGTCGCTCACGGCGAGCTCGGTCTAAACTTCGACATCAACGACGCCGTGGCGATCGTACCACACTATCGCGTCACCTGGCTGCCCGGCTTCGACACTGACGACGAAGTCTTTCAGCACAGCCTCCGGCTTGGCGTGCGTTTCGGTATCTAAACAAGCTCTTTCGCGACGGAGTGGCTAATGAGAGAGGGCATAGGGGTGATAGAGCCTGCCCACGTTTCGAACATCATCCAGCTGGACAAGCTCTACAACGAGCATGAAGCGGCTCAGATCTTAATGATCTCGCTCCCGCTACTTCGACGCGCGCGAAGAGAAGGTCGCATTGCGTATCTGAAGTTTTCTGAACGGCGCGTGGCCTATCGTGGCCGGCACATTCAAGATTTTCTTGATGCGAGTGAAGTGCAATGCCGAGGAAGCAAAGCCAAATCGGGGACTTCTGGCTCTCGAAGCGTAAAGGGAGACCGTCGTGGTACCGGACGTGGTACGATCCAGGATCTGGACAGACACGACGCGAGTCGCTTAGCACTGGAGACCTTCGGGAAGCCCAGCAGAAGCTAGCTGAATGGGTTACCAAAAATGGGGCGATGGACCAAGAGTCCATCTCAGAGACACCATTGGCCACAGTTCTTGTTCGATATTGGGAAGGTCACGCAAAGCACATAGCAAGCGCACGTGCTCAGAAGATCCAGCTCGCCTATTGGGCAGAGTTCTGGCGGGAAGCGCTCATAAGCCAGCTGACGATCGCCCGCCAAGAAGAATTCGTCGAATGGCTGCGCTCCAAGGAGCTCTCCAGTAGCTACGTGAAAAAGATCATGGCATCTGGCATGGCAGCATTGAATCGAGCTCATGAGCGCCAAGAGATCCAATCACCGCCAAAGATCATCAAGGTCAAGGAGCGAAACCCAGCGCAGCGCACTTTGGAACTGCCAGAAGTCAGAGCGCTCGTCGAAGCATCGCGACCGACGCCTCATCTCTTCATGTTCATCATGCTCGGTCTCAACACGCTGTCGCGGCCAGGCGCGCTCTTGGAGCTGTCGCGATTTCAGTGTGACCTCGAGCACCGAATCATCTATCTGAATCCGCCAGAGAGAGAGCAAACGAAGAAGCGACGTCCGATCGTGCCGATCACTGAGACACTCTATCCTCTGATCGAGCAAGCGCCAGCCGGCCACCTGGTGCAGTTTCGAGGCAGGCCGCTGGAGCGCATCACGACGGCTTGGAACAAATGTGTGCAGCGTGCTGACATAGGCGAAGGCGTTGTACCCATGACACTTCGACGCACGATGGCGACCGAATTAAGAAGGCGTCGAGTGCAGCCGTGGGACGTCGCTGGCATCATGGGCCACTCGTCGAGCGAATCGACGACGGAGATCTATGCGAAGTACGATGTGGGGTACCAAAGAGATACGGTTAGAGCCATCGATTCGTATATGAATGAAATCCTAAATCCGGAGGGCTCGTGCCCGCCGCGTGTCCAACTTGTAAAATAGGCGAGAGGCAAAAATGATTAAGTGTCTGGATAGAAAGAGGAATTTGGAGCGGGTGATGAGAATCGAACTCACGACACGTAGCTTGGGAAGCTACTGCTCTACCACTGAGCTACACCCGCACCGAAAAATGCCAATGGTCGCTTAAGCGCTATCAACGAGCTGGCTGCCACACTCAATAAACGATCGAACGCATATCTCGCCAATAGTCCTTGGCAGTGTTCGTCGTTGTACCATCGAAGCTGAAGGTTGGCCAGAGTGCAGGCCTTTCAAAACCTAGCACCCAAGGGAACACGCCCCTCACCTCGCAAAGGCCCCGCTTCATCCCGACCTCTAGCCTCGCCCTTGGAAGTCAGGTCTTTATCAACGGGTCGTCAGTTTGATTTCGATCCGGCGATTACGACGAAAGGCGATCTCGTCATTACGTTCATCAAGAGGTTGGTACTGAGCAAATCCCGCAACGGCGATACGCCTTGGCGGAATGCCCTGACGGATGAGGAACTTCCCAACCGTCGTCGCCCTGGCAGCTGAAAGCTCCCAATTGGATGGGAAATTAGCACTTCGAATTGGCCGGCGGTCCGTGTGACCGTCAATTTGTAAAACCCACGGAAGATCTGAAGGAATCTCCGCAGAAATCTCTCTGAGACTCTGGGCAAGTGCTCTCATCTCATCCTCACCGCTCGTCTCGAGATCGGCCGAACCGCTTGGGAACAGGATCTCCGACTGGAAAACGAATCTGTCACCAACGACACGTATGCCGGACCGGCTTCCTAAGATTTCCCGGAGTCGCCCGAAGAACTCGGAGCGAAAGCGATTCAGCTCTTCAACCTTGCCGGCAAGTGCGACGTTCAGCTTGCTACCAAGATCGGCAATGGTCACCCGCTGCGCCTCGACACGGCTCCGTTCAAGGTCCAGCGCCTCCTCAAGTGACGCCAGCTGTATGCGTAACTCGTTGATCTGTCGGTTCAAAATATCAATCTGATTGAGCGATTCATTTGCTAACTCACGCTGAGCCGCCGCCTCTTGATTGGCCTCGCCGACCGTTCGGAGCAGTTCCGCAAGCCGCACCGCCCGCTGCTCAAGCTCGCGCTGAGCAAGCAAGGTCCGGTCTTGCTCGCTGGCGAGACGCCCTTCCAATTGCGCTGCCCGGTCACGAGTTTGACCGAGTTCAATAAGGAGCGCTTCGCGCGACCGCCTTAGTTCCTCGAGACTGGCCTTCGAGATTTCTGGCCGACCCTGAGCACTCTCTAGCTGCGCCGCAAGCTCGGCGATGCGGCGTTCCCGCTCTGCCAAAAGGGCATTGTCTTCATCCTTCGCATTGCTCGCATCATCCAGTGCGGCTTGCAGCCGTTCGATCTCAGTTTCTTGCTCCTCCTGAGTCTGCTCATTTGTGGAGAGGAGAGTCTGAAGCTCAGCAAGTCTTTCTTCCAACCCTTTCCGTTCGGTTTCAGATTCATCGAGCTCAGCGACTTGGAGCTTAAGCGTTTCGCTCTCATCCCTTGCGGCACTGAGAAGCGTTGTCAGACGCTCTATCTCGGCGGCCGCGTCAGCTTTCGCTTGCTCCGCCTCTCGTAGCAGTGCAGTGGCCTCGGCAACATCGAGGTCGAGTTCCTTTCGCACGTCCTTCAGAGCTTCGATGTCACGGCGAAGCTGCACCAATTCAGCGAGTCGGGTTTCAATCGTTTCCTTGTTCGCTTCGATCGTTTTCTTCGCCGCTTCGAGTTCGGCCTCGAGTTCAGCACGCAACTGGTTTGCACGTTCCAGGTCATCCTCGACCTCGTCGGCCTGACCAAGGTCACGGCGAAGCTCGGAAAGCGTCTGCGCCAGTAGCTTCTTGTCCTCTTCCAAGGTGATCAGCTGATCACGATACTGGTCTCGTTCCGCCTCGATTTCTGCAAGATTCACGGTGTTGTCTTCACGATCCGCATTGGCTGCCTGCAGATCCGCCGTCAATTTCGCAACCGAGCGGCGAAGTTCCGCATTGGTATCTTGCTCAAGGTCAAGCTGGTCGGTCAGCTCGGCGATAGCCTGTTCGAGGCTCAAGAGCTTACTGTCCTTGCCCTCTAGCAATTGGCTCAAGAAGAACTGACCCAGTACGAACACCACCAGAAGAAAGATGATGACCAGCAGAAGTGTCGATAGCGCGTCGACAAAGCCTGGCCAGATATCGGCGTTGGATTGTCTGAGGTCGCGGCGGGAGCGGGCCATAATCGTTCGAGCTTCGCGCTTTTAGTCGGCTGTGCCGCGGCGGGTTGCCGGCGGTTCGGCTCCGGATGCGACCGCAGCGATGGTACGCGCCACCATTTTGATCTCGCTTCTGAGCTCGTTGGTCATCTGATTCCGACCTTGCACTGCCTCGTCAAGGATGCGGGCCAGATAAACATCCATGTT
This sequence comes from Geminicoccaceae bacterium, assembly GCA_028285265.1. Classification (GTDB taxonomy): domain Bacteria; phylum Pseudomonadota; class Alphaproteobacteria; order Geminicoccales; family Geminicoccaceae; genus JANQPX01. The sequence goes on along the minus strand of JANQPX010000030.1, from coordinate 816,879 downwards.
GCGGATGTGATTGCGCGTCGTCTCATCGACGGCACTGTCATTGCCCTCCGCAAGCCGGGCTAGAACTGGCCTGAGGTCATCTTGATTCGAAATCAGCCGCCCCAATAGAGCCTGCTCGGTAGCGATTTGATCACCGAGTGTGGTGAGACGCTCGGTCAGCCCAACGAGGCTGCTTTGTACAGTCCGCTGATTTTCCTCCGATCGTTCAATGCTACGCTGCATGTTTTGCATGTTTTCAGCAGTTTGTTCCATCAACGCCTGTAGGTAGGCCGGGATCGGAACATCGCTGCCGGCACTCACCACGCCAGACGCCGCCGAAGGTACGGGCTCAGCACCGCTAAGACGGGTGAGGCCACCAAGCCATTCTTCCATTTCGTTGTAGAACGTGTTTTGCCCTTGGGTGGCCTGAAGGTCCAGAAAGCCCAGGATGAGCGAGCCTGCAAGTCCAAAGAGGGACGAGCTAAAGGCCGTTCCCATTCCTTCCATCGGCGCTGCAAGCCCGGTCTTTAGCTCATCAAAAACCGTTGCGATGTCTCCATCACCACCGACAGAAAGCCCTGAGATAACCTGGCTTACCGAGTTGATTGTCTCAAGGAGGCCCCAGAACGTGCCCAGCAGACCCAGGAAAATGAGCAGACCGATCTCATATCGGGTGATGTCCCGCTGTTCATCCAGCCTTGCGGCGATGCTATCCAGAAGAAAGCGAACTGAGTTGGCCGGCAAAACCACGCGACCACGTCGCTCTTGTTCACCAAGCGCATTGGCAACAGGCGTCAGCAAAAAGGGCGCAGCCTGCATCGCGTAACCAGGCTTGCTTGTGCGGAGGCTCTCAATCCATCGGATTTCTGGTTTGAGCATCCACACTCGACGCATGACATAGAAAATACCGATGAGTAGAACAGCAAGAATCAAGCCGTTCAGGATCGGATTGTACATGAACATGCGAAAGACGATGTCGTAGGCAAAGCCCATCGCCAATAAGGCTAGGGCCAAAAACACGATCATCCGATTAATGAAGCGCTGCGGATTGCTCATCTTAGGCTCATCCCGTCGATGCCATACGATCGTCGGCGGTCAGTCACCATAGCCATCATCTCAGTCTCGTTCATGCATTGGCGCCCGTTCTACAGACCGCTTGCCAGTTCGGCAACGGCGAGGATGCCCCTTGGACCTCGGGTGTCATACTTCTCGGCCCTTCCGACCGCGAAAAACTTTCACAACTGCGGCATCGTAGTGACGCCTTGATTAGGCGACGGCATTTGCCGTTGGCAAGTTTGTGGGTAGCAGCCATCATGAGTTCTTGCGTTGAATATCCTTGGGAGACGAGCCTGATGCAGCGCCAGCATGACATGGGAGGCCTTGAGGCCGGGGCGGTTGAGCGCACGGAACATGACTACGCGCCATGGGAGAAACGGGTCGATGCAATTCTTCGGCTTTTGATCGATCAGAAGCGCCAGATCATGACGGTCGACGAACTTAGGCGCAATATCGAAGACCTCGGGCCAGGCGCCTATGATGAAATGACGTATTATCAGCGCTGGATGGCCTCGATTGGCAACACACTCCTGGAAAAGGGCGTGATTAGCGTGGACGAACTCGGCCAACGAATGTTCGATATCGAGGCGCGCTGGAAGGCGGGGCAAGGCCAATGAGCACTGCCTTTCAGCCCGGCGACCGCGTGCGAGTACGCGAGGCTCATCCGCCCGGGCACGTACGCACCCCCTACTATGTTCGCGGCTGCGAAGGTGTGGTCGAAAGCATCGCCGGGGATTTCGCCAATCCGGAAGAACTCGCCTATGGTAGGGACGGGCTACCGAGAAGGACACTTTACCGCGTTCGCTTTGCTCAACAGGACATCTGGCCCAGCTATCGAGGGTTGGCAGCGGACAGCCTTGTGGTCGACATCTATGAACATTGGTTGACACCGATAGGATCTCAGCTGGAGACGGCGTCATGAGCGACGACACTCAAAACGATCACACCCACCATTCCCATCCCAGCCAGCCAGATATCGAGGATCAGCCTTATGAGTACTATCAGGTCATGGCCGAAGCGGTCGGCGAGCTCCTGATCAAAAAGGGCGTATTCAGTGCTAGCGAGCTTCGAAAAACACTTGAATCCATTGATGCGCGTTCTCCAGCTGACGGCGCTCGCGTGGTTGCCCGCGCCTGGATAGACCCTGCCTACAAGGAACGCCTCCTCGCCGATGCCAACAAGGCCGCCGCCGAACTGGGTATCGATGCTGGCGCCATTCCCATCCGCGTCGTTGAAAACACCGATCATGTCCACAACGTCATTTGCTGCACGCTATGCTCCTGCTACCCAAGGCTGCTTCTGGGATTGCCGCCTGATTGGTACAAAGCACGCGCCTTTCGTTCACGCGTCGTGCGCGAACCTCGCGCTGTCCTTCACGAATTCGGCACGTCGATCCCTGACGATGTCGAGGTTCGCGTTCACGACAGCACTGCCGATCTTCGCTACATGGTGCTGCCGCGCCGCCCGAGCGGAACCGGCGGTCTGAATGAGACCGAGCTCGCCGCCATTGTGACCCGGGATTGCATGATCGGCACAGCCTTGCCTGATGCCTCCCAAAGCGCATCTTAGGAGATAGCGTCAATCCCAATGAGGTTCATCCCTGCCGGACTAAGAACATGACACCGAATGGGCAGCGAGCTTCATGCCCTGCCATCGATCTTGGGTCTCTACACAGTCTTGGTTAAAGAAGTGTTAACGGCATGCCGCGCCATCATTTTGCGCAGCCGGATCTCGATGCCTCGCCAAGCGGCTCGATTTCCAGAACGGGATAGTCTACATCGACATGGTCTTCAGCATGATCGACAACGCATTTTGGATGATAAGCCATGCCAAGCTTTGATATTGTGTCTCGTACAGAATTGCCTGAGGTCGACAACGCGCTGCAAGGTGCCCGACGTGAGATCGAGACGCGTTACGACTTTAAGGGCAGTGATTGCTCTATTGAGCGTTCCGATGAGAGCCTGGTGATCAGGGCGGACGACGACTTTAAGCTCAAACAGGTGCAGGAATTGCTACGCGGCCATATGGCGAAGCGAAAGGTCGACACACGTGCCTTCGACTTCCAAAAGCCAGAAAAAGCAAGTGGTAACAGCGTTCGCCAGACCGTAGCAATCCGGCAAGGCGTCGATCGCGAACTCGCACAGAAGATTGTCAAAGCGATCAAGGGAGCGAAGCTGAAGGTTCAGGTCGCCATCCAGGGCGACGAACTTCGCGTTTCAGGCAAAAAGCGTGACGACCTTCAAAATGCCATTGCCCTGGTCAAGGAGCAAAAATACGAGCACCCGCTTCAATACATCAATTTCCGCGACTAAGAAGGTTAGATCTGCAGCCCTGCCAGTTAGATTGAGGGTTCAGCAGCACCACTAAGGCCGTTGATATGATCGGGTCGATGTTGCGTTGGAAAGATGCATATCGAACCCACCAAGACCATCTTGGCTCGGTCGCCACCGATGAGAAGTCAAATGCGCTGAGCGCGGTACGGACAGCCCCAAACGCTGAGCGGATAAGAAGAAACCGGCGGCTGCCCGCCGCCGGTCAATCCACAGACGACGAACGTCGGCTATTGCAGATAAACTCGCTCTTTAGCCTTGTCCACTTCCTGCAAGAAAAGGTTGAGCAATTCCTCACCTTTTTCGCCATAGGCGGATTTGATGAGCTCGATCACCGCCGGCTGTGCGGCCTGTTTGAAGGCTTCGCGGTCTTCCTGCGAGAGTGCATGGATCTCCATCTTAGACTGAAGTTTGGGCAAGCCGCGATCAGACGCCTCGATCGATCTGGCGATGCCGCGTGACGCGACGATGCCGGACTTGGCAGCATAGTGCATGATGTATTTCTCGTCGTCGGTTAGACCGTCGTAGAAGGCCTTGTTGACCAGGATGGTGTAGGGCGTGAACAGATGCTCGGTCAGCGTTAGGTAACCCTGAACCTCCTCAAAGTTCGAAAAAGCAATGATCGGAACCGGATTCATTTGACCGTCGATGACGCCGGTTTGCAGCCCCGAATAGACTTCAGCCCAGGCGAGCGGATAGGCCTCGGCACCAAGCGAGTTAATCAAGGTCTGGTGGCTTTCGAGGGTCATGGTGCGGATTCGCAGCCCTTCTAGATCCTCCAGCTTGGCCACGGGTTTCTTCGAATTCGTGATCGAGAAGAAGCCCCCAGTATCGGCAAATCCCAACACTTTGACATCGCCGAGGTCGGCTTCGATGTCACGGGCCAATGCCTCGCCGAATGGACCGTCGAAGACATCGTAGACGGCAGAGATATGGGGAAAGGCAAAGGCGACATCGATCACACCGATCTTCGGGTAGTGGGATGCAAGTCCGCCGACTGAAGCGAGCGACGCTTGGATCACACCATCCCTAACCTGTTGGGCGATCTCGAAGTCCTTGCCGAGCTGTCCGTTTGGGAAGATTTCAATCTTGATATCGCCGTTTGTCGCGCTCTCAACAATATTCTTAAAGACACGTGTGAAGGCACCAGCCGGATTTTCGAAGGGGTCATCATTGTTCAGATGCCCAATCTTCATCACCTTTTCAGCCGATGCGATCGGGGCCCCTACGCCCAGCGTCACAGCCAGGACGGCCGGCGCGAGAAGAGTATTGCGCAATAGCTTCATGGTCGTTTCCCTCTTTCTACAGGGCTCCCTCGGCCCCTTAGTTCGTCCTGATCGCCAATTTAGAGACCGAAGAGACTTGGCAAGAACAATGCCAGCTCCGGCCAATATGCGATCAGGACTAAGACGGCGACTTCGGCTAACAAGAATGGCCAAAGAGCACCAGCGATCTTCTCAATACGTTCACCTGTGACCGAAGACAGGACGAACAGACAGGCACCGACGGGCGGCGTCATCAGGGAGATGTTCAATGCAAGCACGAAAACGATGCCCGCATGTACAGGATCCATACCGATTGCGAGCGTCAGAGGCGCGAGGACGGGAGCAAGGATGATCAAAATGGCGGTGATATCCATCAGCATACCAACCGCGAGGAGAAGGAGCAGGATCAGCGCAATGATAACGTTGGGGTTATCGGATACGCCCAGAAACCCAGAAGCAATTGCCTGGGGAATCTGCATGAAGGCGAGCCACCAGCCTAAAATCGAGGCAGAGGCAATGATCAGGAAAATCACACCGGTCACACGCGCGGTGCGGATCAGCATGTGCACAAAGTCCTCGAAGCTGATCGCACGGTAGATAACAACACCAACAAAGAGTGCGTAGGCAACGGCAACCGACGCCGCTTCCGTCGGCGTAACCACGCCACCAAGAATACCGCCTAAGATGATAATCGGCATAATGAGCGCGACGAGCGACGAGCGAAAAGCATAGAGGATTTCACGAAGACTCGGTGCATTTTCAGCCTTTGGCAAGTTATGGCGCCGCGCGAGTCCGGCGATGATCGCCATGCAAACAAGGCAGATCAAAAGGCCCGGCAAAATACCGGCCGCAAACAGCCCGCCGATCGAAACACCCATGATCGATCCATAGATCACCATTAAGGAAGAAGGCGGAATGGTCGGGCCGATAATCGAGCCAGCCGCCGTCACAGCGCATGCGAAGGGTCGCTGGTAGCCCTGCTTAACCATGGCTGGAACGAGTGTCTTTCCAAACGCAGCTGCATCGGCAGTTGCCGCACCCGTAATGCCAGCAAAAAAAACCGATGCGACCATGTTCGTGTGGGCAAGTCCGCCTCTCATATAACCGACAAGGGTCTCAGCAAATAAGACGAGACGCTGGGTGATGCCGGCATGATTCATGATCTCGCCTGCAAGAATGAAGAACGGCATCGCGAGAAAGGGGAACAGATTGAGCCCTGCAAAAAACCGCTTCGGCGCCATCGAGAGAAAGCTGGTTCCGCCGGCATCGATGATTCCGGCAATCCCGGCGATGCCCAGCACGAACCCGATCGGCATCCCAAGGGCAAGGAGCGTGAAGAAGAGGATAATCACGACGATCATGACTTGGTATCCGCCGGTGCGCGCGAAGGGACGCGGATATCAGATTGGTCCGCGTCTTCGTTTTGAACGGGAGACTGCTCGATCCGGCCGGCATCGCGGATACCGGCGAGGAGGATTTGAAGGCAGGCCAGCAATGCCGATACGGGAACGGAAGCATAAGGAACTGCCATGCTCATCCCAAAGATCATGGCGAATTGCTTGGCTCCGGTGCCTGTCATGCCAATGCCGTAAACAAAAAGGAACGCAAAGAATGCAAACGCGATGGCGTCGAACGAGATCAAGAGCCCCTTTTGCAAGCGGTCAGGGAAGCGTTCAAGCAAGAGGCGAAAACCGATATGCTCACGCCTTGCGATCCCCGAAGAAATGGCAAGCAAGGCTGCCCAAATCATAAGGTAGCGGGCTAATTCCTCAGTCCAGGGGATTTGGACGCGCAGCACGTAGCGAGCTACGACGCCAAGCCAGACATCCGCGACGAGCAGGGCCATCAGCAATGCGATGATTCGCTCGATCAGCCAGTTAACGCGACTGCTGAAATCTGCTGCTCTTTGCTGAAGCGGTGTCACCGCTTACTCAATGCAGGCGCCATTCGCTGCAGCGATTGCGCGCTTCGAGTTCGGCGTTTTGGCTTGTTGGTCGCCATGGTTTATGCCTCTCCTCTCTTATGTTTGATTGTGTACCCCATTGAAACTCTGTCAATGCTCTAGCAAAAGACAGGCCATGAAACTCGAACCATGCATCGAAGCCCTAAGAGGTCCGGTCCTCGCCCGCGCGATTGATCAGCTAGCCTCAATTGACTCAGACATTCGCACCGCAGTCGCTCGCATCGGCTATCCAATTCCGCGACTTAGGCAACCTGGTTTTGCAACCTTTCTTCGCATCATGGTCTCGCAACAGGTTTCAACGCGTGCCGCCGCTGCTATCTGGAACCGGTTGGAAGCAGCCTGCAATCACGAACCAACGCCAGAACGGTTGCTGAGCTTGAGCGATGACGAGCTTCGCGCTGTTGGCCTGTCTGGGCGTAAAATCGAGTATGGACGAGGTCTTGCTTTGGCGATCGCCGGCGGCTCTCTGGACTTAGATGGCCTTGTTCATCTGTCCGATGAAGACGCTATTGCCAAGCTCACCGAGCTCAGAGGTTTTGGCCGCTGGAGTGCCGAGATCTACCTCCTGTTCGCACTCAGCCGAGCCGACAGCTGGCCGGCTGACGACCTTGCCGTGCAAATTGGGATGCAGCGCCTGAAGGGTCTTGAGACGAGGCCAGATCGCAAAACCATGGATCGGCTTGCTGAGCCCTGGCGACCCCTTCGCGGCTGTGCCGCGATCTTGCTATGGCACGTCTACGGCGCTGCGACCCTCGATGGCTAAACGGATGTCAGCTCGTGTTGACAGCACCCGGGCCAACATCAACAGGTCGGTAGGGTTTCTCCTATCTAGATCATGTCTTCCGAACGTTCTCTGGAAGCAGCAATGAGGGTGGCAACAGTCGTCGGGGGCACCATATCAACGGTTGACGCTCTGGGACTGCAGACAATCAGCGAATCGCGACCTCTCGACTTAAGAATGAAAGTGATGACCACCAATGCCCAATGTTGAGATCTATACGACGCCAATCTGCCCCTACTGCATGCGCGCAAAAGCCCTTCTGAACAGCAAGAATGTTGACTACACCGAAATCAATCTTTGGATAGAACGCGCACGACGTCAGGAAATGTTGGACCGTGCCGACGGGCGGACGTCGGTCCCGCAAATCTTCATCGATGGCAAGGGCATTGGCGGGTCAGACGAGCTCGCGGAACTCGATCGAACTGGTGAACTGGACGTCCTGTTAGCGGCGACTTAGCCGAATACCCGGGGCATTCCGGACACGATATCGGTCTTCTAAGGGGCCGAACGTTTGGGCTGAGTACTGGCCAGCCGATCGCGCGGCGCGACTCGGTATGACCTTATTGTGGACGCCTCACGTACCACGTCGTTCTGATCGTCAATGAGCAGCAGTTGTGACGGCCCGGAGGCGATTGGCAATCGCTTCGCGGGTCGTAATCCAGACCTCACGCCGGGCTGTTGCATGTTGAAGAAAGGCTTCCAGAGCCCAGATCCGACCGGGACGTCCTATGATGCGTAGATGAAGCCCGAGCGACATCATGCGCGGCGTTTCATCTCCCTCTTGGTAAAGCGTGTCGAAGCTGCGCTTGGCGTAGTCCAGCCACATCCCCGGCGTATAGGCCGGGTTGACCCACATTTTCATATCGTTCGTATCGAGCTGATAGGGCACAACCACCATATCGGGCTGGTCAGGCGCGAAAAAGGGAACATCGCCGGAATAATCATCCATATGATAGCGATAGCCCGCCTCGGCGAGCAGACGCCTGGTGTTCGCCGTATGCAGATAGCGACTGAGCCAACCCACTGGTCGTCGTCCACAGGCCTTCTCAATTCTATCGGCAGCACCACGGATGAACTCACGCTCCTCAGCCTCGTCCATTTTGAATTGGTGCACCCAACGAACCCCATGTGCTGCAGGCTCATGGCCAAGCTTACCGATCACCTCAGCGAGATCGGGGGCCACCTCCAGAGATTGCGCAGCGACGGTCCATGTCGCGGCGACATTGTACTTAACCAACAGATCGACAATCCGAGGCGCCCCTGCTTTTAGACCGTAGAGATAGTTGCTCTCATTGCCGAAATTGCGGATTGGCGACTTAACAAACACGCCAAGTTCGTCCACCGGCTCCATGCCGGGATCACCACGGGCGACGCTAAGCTCAGACCCCTCCTCAACATTCACGACAATGGAAAGCGCTAAGCGTGCGCCATTCGGCCAGGCCAGTTTTTCCCGGGTGAGCAAACTCAACTCTCCTTGTTCATCGCAAAGTGATCAGGATTGAGTGCCTGGTCGAGCCACCGCGTTGCAGTAAGAAGATCACGATCCTCGCCCCTTTTCCCAAGGAGCTGAAGTCCAAGAGGAAGACCACCATCATCATGGCCGAACGGAAAGCTGACGGCGGGAAGGCCGATGAGATTGGCAGGCGCCGTGAAATCAGCGAGGTCGTCGGGCGGGTCTTCCTCGAACGGATGCGCTGGGTAAGGCGTCACGGGAGTCAAGACAACATCGACGGACGTCCAATGTTGGGCTTGATGGAGCTGCATCCGCTCAATCCTTGCCTTGGACGCCTGAAGCTTACCCGTTGGGAAATCGCGCCCAAAGAACAAGAACTCAAGGATTTCGGCGGAAAAGCCGTTGCTCTTTGTCGCTAACGTCACGGCATGCTCTGCGTACGCATCTGTAATCACCAGAGCAAGACCGGCGCGTCGATTGGCAGATGGATCGTCAAACCATGGCACATAGTGTAATCGGGCATCAGTTTCCCGGAGAGCCGCCACCACATCACCATATTGCGAGACGATCGTAGGCGCGCACCCAGCGAGAGCTTCGTCGTCGAGAATGCCGATGGTCGGCCACATCTGACGGTTTGTGCTGGGCAGTTTTGAAAGAGACAGTCCGTAGATCTCGAGATCCGTCGAAGAATCTGAGATTAAGCCGATCGTGTCTAACCTTGGCGACAGCGGTGTCACGCCTTGTTGAGAGACAAGCCCCGGCCCGGGCTTATACCCGTAAACACCGCAGAATGCGGCCGGCACGCGAACGGATCCCAGTGTATCGGTGCCGAGTGCAAGCGGTACCAAAGCACTGCCGACCGCAGCTCCAGAACCGCCGGAGGATCCGCCTGGCGTGTACCCTCGTTGATGCGGGTTGTGACATCGACCATACCAGGGATTATCATTTGTGGTACCAAGTGCCGCCTCATGGAGATTAGCCTTACCGATCAGCACAGCCCCCGCCCGCTTTAGATCGGCCACTACCTCCGCATCCTTCTGGGCGATGCGATCACGATAGGCGCCAATACCGGCGGTCCAAGGCAGTGTAGCGGCAGCAATATTATCCTTGGCGACAAAGGATATACCGTCCCAGACACCGATCGATGCGCCACGTTGATACCGTTCTCTTGCCGCTTCCGCCGCTGATAAGGCGCCGTCATGATCCACCGCAATCAGCGCATTCAAACGATCATTGGCACATCGTTGCAAACAGGCTTCGACCTCCTCGACCGGATCGCGCGTACTGTTGAGATAAGCCTCGCGAAGCGCGCCTGCAGTCATCGCCCTCGCCGATCGATCAAACGCAATGGCTTTTGCCGCCGATCGATTTCTGTAAAAACGGCCGTCGCCCCCTCGGGAACATGCTCAACCAATACACTGACACCAAGGCCATGCTTCAGTTTTTCCGCCAGGTCAGCATGAAGAGACCCGCTCGCCTGATCCTTGATCTCAACCATAACCGTCATTTCATCCCGACCCGTCTGATCGCGATCGATGAAGCAAACAAACGCTCCATTGAATGCCTGCTCATCGGCAAGGATTTGACCGACGGCATGGGGAAAAACATTGATGCCACGCAGCTTCACCATATTGTCGGAACGACCAAGGAAACCTTCGATGCGCTCGAATACCATACCGGTCGCATTCGATCCCAGCTTGGCTGCACTGACATCATGGGTATTGAAGCGAATGACCGGGAAGATGTCGTCTTTATAGAGGCACGTGCAAACCATATCGCCTTTTTCACCAGGCGCGACAGGGCGTCCATCTTCGATATCAAGGAGCTCTAGGAAGTGGGCATCCTCCCAGATATAGAGGCCATCACGATCTGGCCCCTCTCCGGCGATGCTGCCGGTGTCGGCAACGCCATACCAATCATAGACTTTTGCGCCTCCCCAATCATCTTCGACCAAGGACCGATCTTCCATCCCGAGATGACCAGAGATCATCCGGATCTTAATGTCTTCTCCCGGGATGATGCCGAGTTCGTGGGCTGTGTTGGAGAGCTTGCGAAGATAGTCGACAAAACCGACCAAAACGGTCGCACCAAAGTCGCGCATGAGCTCCACCTGTCGGGCGGACCTCGTCTCCGCTCCGGTGCCGGCAGGGACAAACAGTGCGCTCGTGAAATGTGTCACAGCCTCTCGAATATAGTGGCCGCCATTAATGGTGCCATGGCCATAGACCGAATGGACCACATCACCAGAAGTAAGCCCCTGCCATTGATACATACGCGCCGCTAGGAGATTACCAACTTCTCGGCCTTTGGGCCCGAACAAGAGAATTTGCGGTTTGCCGGTTGTGCCTGATGTGGTGTGGAAGGTCACAGGGACTACAGCGGACCGAGGATCCCGCGACCATCCGGTAAAGTCACCGAAGGGCGGACAGGCCTCGATCGATTCCATGATATCGGCCTTGTCATAGACCGGTAGCTTCGTGATATCGTCGAGTCCCCGAATGTCCCCTGGTTCTAATCCCACTCCCTGCCAACGGCGCCGGTAGAAGGGAATGTCCCAAGCTCGCGCCATGACCCTTAAAAATCGCTCCTCCTGCTTGTTACGCAGTTCATCTCTGCTCATCCGGCCATAAGCTTGAACGAACTCATGACCAATCGGATAGTCTTTGAGCAGCTGCTCGATCTCCAGATGCGCGAAGTAGTGGCTCATGAGGCGTCGTTCGTATCGTTTGAGCGAAGGATCGGAGCTTCGAACGAGACGGCCCCTGGCTCATGCAGAAACTTGATCGAACTACCAATAAGATGCTGACCGTCGGGACCGATCAACATCATACCACGGGCGATCATCTGCTCACTCTCAAAAGCTTCAACGAAGTCGAGGACCGGCGCAAAGCAGACATTTTTGTCGTTAAACCACTGGATCCAGTCCGCGAGTGTTCGCGTGCGAAATATCTCGCTCAGCGCCTGAATGACCGGGTGTTGCGGCGCGCCCGCATCGCTGATACTAGCCTCGATGAGATCAGGGCGGCTCAGTGCATTGAGTAGATTGCGAACAAACTTCTCCTCGCGGCCGGCGAGCACGAGATAACGGTCATCTGCAGTTTCATAGACCTGGTAGAAGGCAGCGCCTCCAAGCGAACGCTGTTCGCTCGAACGTACCGAACGCCCTTCAGCAAAAGCCGGCCCTGCGATATGACCAGACCACGGTGCCAGACTGTCGAACATTGCGATATCAAGATAATCTCCACGCCCCGTTTTATCGCGACCGATCAGTGCCATAAGCACGCCGGAGAGGGCGGTGAGCGACGCGGCCATATCGGCCGCGGGAACAGCAGGGACAACCGGCACGCCCTCGCGGTCATCATTGACACTCATAAACCCCAACAGCGCTTCGACTGCCATATCGTGAGCGGGGTGATCAGCAAGTGGTCCGTCTTGTCCAAAGGCCGAGATTGAACAATAGACCAGGCGCGGGTTCAGACCCGAAAGGGTCGGATAGTCGACCCCCAATCGTTTCGCCACGCCCGGCCTAAACGCTTCCACAAAAACGTCCGCGTCTTTCACAAGGTCGTAGAGCGTGGACAGGCCCACGTCGGATTTCAGATCAAGGGTGACGGAGCGCTTGCCTCGATTGGTCGTTCGAAACCACACGGACTGACCGGCCTCGAACGGCGCCATTTGCCTGGAGGGGTCCCCGGCCGGTGGCTCGACCTTCAACACGTCGGCTCCATGATCAGCCATCATTGCGGTCATCTGCGGTCCTGGCAGAAACTGCGAAAGATCGACAACTTTGATGCCTTCAAGCTTCATCGACCACCTCGTTGCAGGGTTGCTTAGTGATGGCGATCAGGCTGGGTTACGCTCAACATACTGCTTTGCGACGATGATACGTTGGAGTTCATTGGTGCCCTCCCCGATGCACATCAACATGGCGTCGCGATAAAATCGCTCGATCTCATATTCGGGCGCATAGCTATAGCCGCCGAAAATCCGCATGGCCTCCTCAGCGCAATAGACACCCGTTTCAGTCGCAAAATATTTGGCCATACCAGCCTCCATGTCGCAACGTTCCCCGGAATCGAAGCGCCTTGCAGCGTCATCGACCAGGAGCTTGGCTGCCGCGACACGCGATGCCATCTCACCGATTTTGAGCTGGATTGCTTGATGTTCAGCAATCATCTTTCCAAATGTTTGGCGAGTCTGCGCATAGCGAGTTGCCATTTGAAGGGCTCCTTCAGCAATGCCTGCACCACGGGCTGCAACATTGATCCGACCAAGCTCAAGGCCGCCCAAGACCTGCTGCAAGCCGCGCCCCTCCTCCCCGCCGAGAAGGGCGGCCGCGGGAACACGTTTGTTGTCCAAAACCAGCTCACACGTGTCGATCGATCGATAGCCTAGCTTTTTCAGTTTTTGCGCAACGTCATAGCCCTCTCCGCGCTTACAGAGAAATGCACTCATGCCCTTGTGTCGCGGCGTTGCGTCGATATCCGTTTTGGCAAGCACCAACAGGCAATCACCATAAAGCGAGTTGGTGATCCACATTTTGGACCCATTGAGGATGTAATTATCGCCGTCCTTTTCAGCCCGCGTCTTTATCGCTTGTAGATCGGTGCCAGCATTAGGTTCGGTCAGGGCAATCCCACCTCGAAGATCACCACGTGCCATCTCTGGCAGCCAGGCAGCCTTTTGATCTTCGGTGCCGCAGCGCTCGATGGCGGACGCCATAATCAGATGCGAGTTGAAAATGCCTGATGGCACCATCCAGACAGCTGTGACTTTAGTCACGATCTTCGCGTAGGTCGATGTTGGAAGGCCCAGCCCGCCATAAGCTGGCGAAATGGTAGCACCGAAGAGCCCCAACTCCTTCATCTGCTCAACGAGGTCATGGGGGTATTCATCAGCTTGATCATATTCGCGCGCGATCGGGCGGACCTCCGCTTCAACCCACTTATCGATGGTTTCAAGGATCGCGTCCTCGTCATCCACGGACCAATCATTTCGGAGATGCCTGGTCATACTCCGCCTCCCCCTGCTGGCGACCAACGCAGTGACTAATGCAATGGTCGATGATCAGCATGACGTCATCCGTGGCGCTAGCGATAGCGCCATGCCGACTCGCTTCAGTTATTCCAGTGAACGATATTGGCATGCAGGCGACGTTTCGTCTCGAGCTTATTGAGCATCATGCATGGCGTCCTTGCCTGCGAACTGGCAATGCCGCTCCCGCCCCATTGTGTCAGCACCGAGAGTTGTTGGCTCTATGCCCAATAGGGAGCTGACTTCATCTTAACGGTTAGATCGATCGAAGAGTATCGGAGTCTACGCAGCAACAAGGCAATGATGGCCGAAGCCCGCACTTCCTAAGGGCATACTCCTATCTTTGACGGAGCACCGGCGGCTGCGCGTTCATCGTTCATCCTGACATCAAGCAAGAACAGCGGCGCCTTCTCATGAAGATGACACCGCTGTCCAAATTCAACGACTTCGCAGTAAAGCGCTTTTAACGTCCGGCCACTTTCACGAAGCCCAGGTCAGCTGACGACAAGCATGCGCTCAGCTTCCAGCGTTTCGGGAGAGATCGCGGCCTCGCAGACGGACGGCCTTGCCCTCGTAATCGTAGACATAGTTGGCGCTCTCGAAGAAGCTGAAAGGCACCTCAACGCCGATCGCGCGTGCGCGGCGGAAATTAATCGCGATGTCTGGAGGTGAAACGATACCAACTTTGAGATCACCTGCCTTGGCATGCCCCATGATCACGTCATAGCCGTAGACTGCGGCAAGGTAACCGTTACTTTCAAAGCTGATGCCGATCGAAACGACCGCACTCTCATCACCGGCTTGGACCACCTCTGGAACGGCACTTAGCACGGGCACAGGACCGGCATGGCGATTGATCGTGCTGATTTCTCGAAACACGCTGGTCGATCCCGTGATCCAAAACATGGAGTTATCGAGTGAAGGGTCGGTCTTGCGCATTTCGGCAAGAGCATCCTCGATGAGTCCCGGCAATTCCTCCTTGGCTTTCGCAGGATCCTGGACCGCCAGATAGACCGTGTTCACGCCTAACGCTTCGACGGCTTCTTGCATCGGCTTTGCCTGCGTGCGGACGGCACTAATATTGTTGCGCGCCACAAGAATGCCAAGGTTCTTTACGCCCGGCATAAAGTCCATGAGATAAGCGAGCTGAACTTCGGTTGGCATGTTCAGAGACGTAAAGGCAAAGTTGGTTCCTGAGCCGTTCTCGTAGTCGTTGATATGGCCAAGTTTGACGGGATCCTTCGAACAAACCGTGACGACCGGCGTATCGCCATCACGGTAATACTGATAGAGCCAAGCCGTAGACTGGGAGCCCATGGAGAAGATCAAATCGTAGTTGTTCTCTTCCACAAGATCGAGGACGGCAGCACCTCGCCCATCATTGTTCCTGAAATTGATGACGTGAAACGCTAACGGCGTATTCTTGCTAGCGAACACGTCGAGAATCTTACTGATTGCAATATCATAAGCGGAAGAACGCTTTGGATAGAGAACCAAGACCTGCTTCGGATCTCCAGGCCCGGATACCGTGCTCTTGATCTTCACTTGATCGGGATCACCCGCTACTTCGGAAAAGGTCCAAGCGCCAGTAATATTCTCGCTATGACGGAACCAACCGTCATAGGCTGGGACGGCTTCGGTACGGCTAGCAGATGACGCGATCAGGGCAGCGACCAGAACAGCCCCGCAGGCTAGTCGGCCCAACATCCCTGAACCTCGATGGGTAAGTCGGTTCATAGGCAAACATCTCCTTTGCGATGATAAACGCCATTGATCACAGCCGGCTTCATTCGCCGACGGCTCGAAGGTTAGGCTTAGCGGCAGGCTCGACTTCCCTGGATTCCTGAAGCCTATCAGTATCGCCTAGCCTGATCTTTCCAATCCACGCGAGCTCCCCACCACCCTGGTCCAAATGGGCTTTCAGCTCGGCCATCAGCGCTTCTGCACCTTGGCGCTGATCACCTAGGCTCGCGTCCAAATTGAGCAGAGCGAGCCAACCCCTCATCTGGTCCAACCAAGCGTCGATATCCTTCATGATCACCAATCGGCTGCCGGGTCGGCGGCTGAGCCAACTTGCGAGATCTGAGCGGCTGGGATCGAGCCTCGGCGAATAAACGATTGCAAGCAGGGGCTGCTCAGTCGGCACCTCGCCATGGACATCATCAAGAAAGTTCTTGAAGCGCAACGCGCGACGGCGGTTGGCAATGACCGCCGATACATCCAAGGCATCCGACGTGATGGCATGATAGGCGGCTAGCTCAGCCCTACCGACGTCCGAGCCCTTGGCGAACATATGTTGAAGTAAGACAGCCTGGGCTGGATCGGCATCAACCGACGGATTGGCGGATGAAAGCGTCAACATGATCGCCTGATGCTGACGATCAAGTTGAAGGCCGATGAAGTCGTCGATGTGATCGCGATACGTCACGGCAACCGGCTTTTGTCGCTTGGGCTTGGGCTTGGTCGCTGTGCCCCGGCCAAATAAGAAATAGATGAGCCCGAAGACTGCGATAGCGCCGCCGGACCAGGCAAGAACCATGGCGTCCTCGCCAATCAGCAGGAACATCTGCCCCACCAGCAACGGTCCTGCGACATGGCCAATGCGTTCCAAGAACCGATAGGTAGCCGTCAGCGCACCCACACCAATTTGCTCACCGACCGGCAGACCGGCAACGTGACTTACGATTGGAGCATTGATCAGACCATGAGCGAGGCCAAGGACAATCACGCCGATGATGATGCTGATCACCTCGACGGACCCGCCGTAGGGAACATGCTCGAGCCAGCCGAGCCCCAGATACCCGATCAGCCAAAGTCCAAAGCCACTTAGCAGCGCGCCAAAAAGGAGAACCTGCTGCGACTTTCCGGTACGATCGACCCAGCGGGAGATCATTTCATTCGCGACGACCACCGCCGCGGCATACAGCATCAGGATTTGCCCGATATCCTCTTGGCGATAACCTTCTTGGCTCATAAGGAGCGGAATGGCAAAAACGACAATGCCCGTCAGGACCGCTTTCGCAGGAATGCCGATCAACGCGATTGCCTGCAAAAGCTGCCAATTCCCTGCAGCCATGGCCACATTCCGGCCGAGGGTCTTGACGCTACCAACAAAACCCACCGGTTCGACAGGCGACGCCTTAGCGATGGTCGGCACGAGAAAGGCAGCATAGACCAGCGTTAGCGAGGTTGTGACCGCGCCGACGGCAAAGACTCCTTCTGCTCCGATATAACCAACGAGCAATGAGCCAATCGCCATGCCGGAAATCATGCCGCCCTGAAAACCATAGACAATGATGGCGGCGCCTTGCGTCTTTCGCTCCGGAGCAGCAACGCTGAGGATAAACGATTGAACACCGATAAAGAGCATCGCCTGACCGATGCCGGCCGCGGCGCGCGCAACGATGAGGAGCCCGATATCGCCCGCCATCAAGAGTAGGAAGGAACCGGCAGAAAGGAAAAGCCCGCAGACCATCAAAGGCTTCGGGCTAAATTGTTGCGCAAGATGCCCGGCTGGCACCAGGGTTAGCGCAAACCCGAGATAATAGACGGCAAATATCGCCGATGTCAGACCGCCGGAGAGGCCGGACGCACCAATAAGTTCAGCGATATAGCTGGCAAGAAACGCATACGACAAATGCTCTACGCACATCGTGACGTAGAACACTGGCTTCACCAGTTTCAAGCATTGCTCGTCATCGACGGCAGTTGTATCGGCTGCCTCGACGTCATCTGGTCGTTTACGCTTGGGTCCATCCCGTTGGTTGACCGATCCAGCCAATTGAAGAAAGAGACTGGCCAGAAAGGCCGACGCAATAAACAATGCAGCGAAATTCTTAACACTGCGCAGTGTCTGTCGATAGACGATTTCCTGCGGAAGAGTAACCGCGATATTGACTCGGCGCTCACTGCCGCTCGGGCTGATATTGACCAAATATTCATAGACGCCGCGATCACTTTCCCATGACCGACCAACCATGAACGAATCGGTGTGGATGAGTATCGTGTCGTCGATGACTAACGCTGCGGCAGCAATGTCCGGGTTGAGCCGTCGATATTCCGAAAAAGCTCGGTCCAGGCCAGGGATCTGTTCGATATCCAGATTGAATCCGACCACTTCGGTCATCCGTTGGCCGAGCGAATCGGCGAGAGCCTTGGTCTTGATCTGCGTGCCTTTGGCATATAGCGACACAAGATTGCCAATGACCAAAGCGGCAACGAGGAGAAAGAGCCCGGCATAGGCCATCTGAAGAACCGGCCATCGCTGGCGCACAAGCCAACCACTTGCACCACTCACAAAGAACCCAAATGCGATGGACAGTCCCAATCCGATGGGAATCAAGGTAAGGAACCGCTCTTCTACCTGCTGGGAGATCAGATCATGTGGCATAGCAATCGCGATGCTGCCTACGATCTCGCGGTTGTTTTTAAGCGGCAGAACGACTTGGAGGATGGCGCTGTCGCTACGGACGCTCAACTCCTCCTGGACCATGGCATCATTCGCCTGAGACTCAGGCAAGAGACCGATTGCTGAATCACCGCTGGTGAAAACCAAACGGTTATTGCTGTCGAAGACAGCGATCGTTGCCACAGTTCTATCAGAGTTTAAGAGTCGTTCCGCTCGCGGGCGAAAGCCAACATATTGATCTAACGGCAGGTCACGCTTCAAAAACCCCTCAATTGCGTTGACCAAGACCTTAGCTTGCGCCGTCAGCTTGCCGACGTAAAACTGCTCGTAGCTTCGATTAGCCTCGCCGAACCCGACATAAATCAGAAGAACAAAGGAAAGGCCGGCGACGAGCGTCATGGTGACGCCGTCGATCAATCGCCGACGAAGCGAGCCGCCCTCAACCATGTCGTGTCGTCAACATGCGAAAGACAAGACCATGGCTAGTTCAACAAAGAATCGAGATGACTGACCACCGCGCGGCGCTGGCTGAACAGCACATCGATACGATCGGCAATCAGGGAGAGGATGAGATCGTCGTAGCTCATGCCTTCGTTTTTTAGACCAGCACCGACGATGCTTGTTCGATTCTCCGCCGCTGCGGCAAGATCCGGCTTCGGGTTGGCCTCAAGGACATAAAGATCGCCCTTATCGTCGGCACGCACATCGAGCCGGATAAGTGTTTCAAGCTCAAATTCCTCGTAGATACTGCGAGCCATCGTTACCAGCTTATCGTAGAGATCCGACTCGCGCTTACGGTCGAGACAGCGGACTCTGTCGGTGGTGATCGGACGATGGTCCATGGACGTAAACACACGCTCATCCTGATCGAGCACGCGCTCGATGACAGCGAAAGCAAAGGGATGCCCAAGCCGTTCAAGCTGCCCCTGACGCGCAATCACCTCACCGCAGACAGCAACACAAAACTCGCGGCCGGACAGATAACTCTCGATAAGAACCGGATTTTGGGTTGCGTTATATATGCCCTCAGCTGTCGCCGCTAAGCCATCGGCGTGGTCAACAGCGACGACGAAGCGCGACGCCCGGCCAGAAATTGGCTTAACGATGAAAGGCCCGTCATAAGCACCGAACGCCTTCTCAAGGCGGGGATTTTGCCCCGGAGTTAAAGGCCCCCTGTTGGGCTGCCACACCATAAACGGTGCCGTGGGAACCCCGGCAATCATCAGATCCCGCTTCATGACCTGTTTATTGTCCATGGTCGCAGCGCTGAGTGGACTATGACCGACATACGGAATGCCGAACATTTCAAGCATCGCCGCCGCATGGCTGACGGACCCCAGTCCTTGGACGCCGCCGGTATTAAGCCAAGCAAAGTGGATTTGATGGCGACGAAGCTGGTGACCTAAGCTCATGTCATCGGGAATCGTAATGACATAGCGAAATCCGATACGACGAAGGGCAGCCGCAATATCTTCTGCGACCGCTTCATAGCTTTTCCAATGACGTGGATTGAAGGTCGGATTGATGACAGCGCCAGGGACGTGCTTATTGCCACCAAACACCACCGCGATCCGCATCGTTTCGGCAAGTCGGGCAACCTGCTCTTGAAGCTCAGCCACACGGGTCTGCCGCCGCACGACACGATCCTGTTCGGCCCCCATTAGGGCCTCGGGCGCTTCGCGACGCGTTTCTAGTAATTCCATGACTCAATCACCTACGTCATGATCAACTGGGTAGCTGTAGCGACAATTCGCGAGCCAAGTCTTGGCGTTCTTAAAGACACAAGACGATCACAAGCGACTCGGGACAATCTCAGTCCCTCGGCTCGCATCATTACCAGTCAGCAAGTTAAGAATGCGCTAAAATTTGGATAACGCTTGTTAAAGAAATAAATATTAGATGTTTGCCCTTTCTAGTAAAATTTTTACAAAGTTATTCAAAAAACAGACGAATGAATGACTTCGTCTAACTTAATTTTAAAACTTTCGTTCGAATATTCATCACCATAAGCCGCGGGCCTTGCAAGAAGAGAGCTCATCGGCTTCGCGATCGGCAACGCCTGCCGAGCGACCTTGAAAGCCACGACTTGGTCATGGGATTGCTAATGGACGTCGCGCTGGCCCAAAACGAACCTCATGCCGAAACGGATGTGCCGGCCAATCTGGACATGGATGGCGCGACCGTTGTCGGTTGCTTGCTCGATACCCATGACCAGGTTCTCAGCTTGATTGCTCGTGATGCCGAGCTTGCTGAATGCCTCAAAGTCATCGCTGTCGCCCTGAGCAGCCTTTATGGGGGGGCTGCTTGCTTGATCGTCGCTCTTGATCCTGACGATGGCGGTATCTGGTCCGGCGCCTCAACATCCTCATCCCTGGGATTGGTCCTTCAGGAGCTCCTGGAAAGCAGCGCTGCCGGTGATCCCAAGGCGATCAGTGCCTGCTTAGAGCAAACCCAGCTCAATCTGGGCGGACAGCACCGTGTCCATAACCACGCGGGTGAACCGCTGGGCGATCTCATCGTTGTCGAATCGTCGCCAGGCGTGCTCCCGGTGGTTGATCCCAAGGCACTGAACAGTCTCAAGCTTCTCACCAGCTACGCGATCGACTCCACGAGACGAACCCGTGCGCTTCTTTCCGCCAAAGAGCGTTTC
Organism: Geminicoccaceae bacterium; assembly: GCA_028285265.1. Taxonomy (GTDB): domain Bacteria; phylum Pseudomonadota; class Alphaproteobacteria; order Geminicoccales; family Geminicoccaceae; genus JANQPX01. The sequence goes on along the minus strand of JANQPX010000030.1, from coordinate 795,960 downwards.
TCGGCGCTCGCCAAGAACATTCCAGGGGTTGTCTATCAACGTGTCGTCCGGCCGAACGGCGACATCGGCTACACTTACATCAGTGAAGCCGCTGAAGATCTGTTTGGCGTGTCGCCCGAAGAGATCCTTTCTGATCCGCAAGCCCTGTTCGACTGCCACGGGCCTGACTACTACGCCACCTTTCGCGACCGTCTATTGTCGGCATCGCGCGCGCTTCAGCTTTGGGACGTTGAGGCGACGATCATTACGCGCGATGGAACCCGAAAGTTCACCCATGCCATCGCAAGGCCCCACCGCGAAGCTGACGGGTCGGTCGTATGGAACGGTGTCATCCTCGATCAAACGCGGATCAAGGAAGCGGAAATCGAAGCCGCCGCGGCAAGCACGCGGACACGAGACGCGATTATTGAAAGCATACCGCAAGCCTTTGCCCTCTTCGATTCGAATGACCGGTTGGTCACCTGGAACAGTCGTTTTCTCGAGCTCTACCCTGAACTTGGCGATACCATTGCGTATGGCACGAGCTATGAGAACCTGCTTCGTGCTGAAATTAAAGTAGGCATCGACCCAGTACCAGACGACAAAACCTTCGATCAGCACGCCTTTGAGCGCATGGAGCAGCACCATCTTTCCGGTCATGTGCTCCAGCGGCGCCTGCCAAATGGCCGCTGGATTCTGATCAATGAACACCGCACGGGCGACGGTGGTGTGGTGGTACTGCATACCGACATCACCGAACTCAAAGATCGCGAGGCGGCGCTCGCTCGGAGCAATCGCGAGCTGGAAGCCTTCGCCTCCATTGCGTCCCATGATCTTCAAGAACCCTTGCGAAAGGTCGAGGCCTTTGGCGATCGTCTGAAGCGCAAATACGAGCCAGAGCTCGGTGATGACGGTAAGATGTATATCGATCGGATGCAGAATTCTGTTGTCCGAATGCGTGCCCTGATCAATGACCTCCTCGACTACTCTCGCGTCACCACCAAAGGCAAACCTTTCCAACCGATCGATCTGAACGAGGTTCTAGAGGACGTTGTCTCCGATCTGGAAGTGAGGATCGAGGAAGTTGAAGGAGAGGTTACGGTCGCGCCTCTCCCCGTCGTCGACGCTGATCGCACACAGATGCACCAGCTCTTTCAAAATCTCGTCTCCAACGCCTTGAAGTTTCATAACCCAGACCAATCGCCAAAGGTTCAGATCCGGGCTGAGATGGTCGATCTCGGGCAACATGTCAAACAACGCTGCTGCCAAATCGAAGTCTCCGACAATGGAATCGGTTTCGACATGAAGTATGCCGACCGCATCTTCGGTATCTTCCAACGCCTTCACAGCCGCGCCGAATTTGAAGGCACAGGGATCGGGCTCGCGACCTGTCGAAAGATCGTTGAACGGCATCATGGCCTGATCGACGTCAAAAGCGTTTCAGGTGAGGGCAGCAGCTTCACCATCGAACTGCCGATCCGGCACGCACGAACTGATACGGCGGGAGCCTGATGATGACGGAACGGCCGATCTCTATCCTCGTCGCCGACGACGATCCCGATGATCGAATGATGATCGAAGAGGCGTTTGTTGAAAACCGCATCGCCAATAAGATCACCTTCGTAGAGGACGGCGAACAGCTTATGGCTTACCTCCGCAGAGAGGGCCCCTATGCTGAGCTCAAAGACACCGCTTATCCCGGCATCATTCTCCTTGACCTCAATATGCCCAAAAAGGACGGCCGTGAAGCGCTGCGCGAGATCAAAGAAGATCCAGAGCTGTGCCGCATCCCGGTCATTGTCCTAACTACCTCAATTGCAGAGGAGGACATCGTTCGCACCTATGGTCTAGGCGTCAGCTCCTTCATCACCAAGCCTGTGAGCTTTGAAGGATTGGTCGACGCCGTGCGCGTGATTTGTCGATACTGGATTCAAATCGTCGCTTTACCGCCGGAATGCTCGGCGCGTCGGGTGTGATCGGTCAACCGATGAAGCTTACTGTCCTTCTCGTCGAAGACGACGACGACGACTATGCGCTGGTCCAAGAGCTCATGGTCGAAATCCAAGATCTCGACGTTAACCTGATCCGCGCCTCCGACTATGACACCGCGCTCAAGACACTGCTTGATGCTGACGTTCAGGCCTGCCTTGTCGATTTTTGCATCGGTAGCGAGTCCGGCGTCGAATTTGTGCGCCGGTTAAAGGCGATCGGCTGCACATTGCCAATGATCATCTTGACGGGTGCGGAGGACTCAGGAGTCGATCAGCAAGCGCTTGCCGCAGGCGCTGCGAACTTCTTGGACAAATCAGGCTTGGATGCCGAACGCCTTGGTCGTGTCCTGCGCTATGCTTGCAGCCCGTCAACCTGCACTGATCAAGCTTGCCAAAACCTACCTTCCGTCGGCATGCTGACAGGGGCTGGAGGGCAGGCCCAAGCTACAGACATGCGCGTCCTGCTGATTGAGGACGACGAGGATGACTATTTCCTGACGAAATCATTACTAGCTGACATCTTCGGCCGGCATCTCAAGATGGAGTGGATTGCATCCTGGCAGCCTGCGCTGGAGCGTGCCCTTGAAGGGCAGCACGACGTTGCCATCGTCGACTATCGCTTAGGCGCTCGAAACGGCCTAGAGCTGGTGCGTGAAGCCGTACATCTCGGCTGTTGCATGCCCTTCATCGTTCTCACCGGCGAAGGCAATCGTGAAATCGATCTCGAAGCGATGCGCGCGGGAGCAACGGACTATTTGGTCAAAGGCGAGATCACTGCGCCGCTTCTTGAACGGTCGATTCGCTATGCGATAGAACGCAGGAAAGCCGAGCGGCATCTCGCTGAACTCGCCCAGATCGATCAACTCACGGGACTCGCCAACCGCTATCACTTTCGCGAGTTCTTGGACCGAAGCATCGCGATCGCCGACCGGCAGAAGAGCCATGTCGGCCTCATGCTCATTGATTTGAACCGCTTCAAAGCGGTCAACGACACCTACGGTCATGCTGCCGGTGACTTGCTGCTACGGGACATCGCAAGCCGCCTGAAAGACTGCGTGCGTCCCTCGGACCTGGTCGCCCGTCTTGGTGGAGATGAGTTCACCATCGTCATTACCGACGTCGACGACAAAGCGACACTCGCCGATACCGCCGAGCGTATTCTTGCTGAGATGCGCAAACCTGTGAATATCGGCAGTTGCGACGTCGATGTCGGCGCTAGCATCGGCATCGCTCATTATCCCACTGATGCCGATTGCGCCGACTCGATCATCGTGAGTGCCGACACCGCCATGTATGCCGGCAAGGGTCAGCGCTCTGGCAGCTTCCATTTCTACACCCCGGAAATGCATCGCCGTGCCGCCTATAGGATCGAGCTTGAACGCAATCTTCGTCGCGCGATTCGCCAACAACAATTCGAGCTCTACTTCCAGCCACAAGTCAATCTCAGCACTGGCCGTCTGATCGGTTTCGAAGCGCTGCTCCGCTGGAACCATCCTGAGCTCGGTCTCGTCGCTCCCGGCGAGTTTATCGAACTCGCCGAGGAAAGCAGCCTGATTCTTCCCATTGGGGAGTGGGTCCTCGAGACGACCTGTGCCCAGCTCGCCGCCTGGCGCGATGCCGGACATCCAGAGGTTCATGTCGCCGTCAATTTCTCCGCACGCCAATTTCAAAATGCAGGTATTTTGGAATTCGTCCGTCGGACCCTTGCCCGTTACGATTTAGACCCGCGTCTCCTCGAAATCGAGATCACCGAGAGCGACATCCTGCAGAAGCCAGCAGAAGCCTACCGTCTTCTTACATCATTTTCCGAACTCGGCATTCGTGTCGCACTCGACGACTTCGGCACAGGCTACTCGTCGCTCAACCATCTCCGAGCCTTCCCGGGCGCGATTATCAAAATCGATCGTTCCTTTGTCCGGGACGTCGAATTCGCCCAAAGCAGCAGGGCGATCGTCCAGTCCTTGATCGCGATGACCCATGACCTCGATCTCAAAGTGGTCGCCGAGGGCGTCGAAACCACGGCACAGCTCAACTACCTTCAGAACCACGATTGCGACATCGTTCAGGGCTTCTTGATCTCGAAGCCTATACCTGCAAGCGCTATCAACGCCGAGATCTTCAACACGCGCCTCCTACCAAAAGCCTTCCCTCTGACAGAAGAGGTCGCTTAGGCGCGGTTCGGTAAGCCAAGGCCAAAAAAGCAGCCTTCCAACAAAGAAGTTTCGCAACAAGCGCGTCTCGACGCGAAGCTTCGCATTGCCCCGACGCTAGAAATCCCGTATCCCACTTCAGCAGCGAAATCACCCCGGACGAAACGAGTCTGAGGATGGATCGGTCGCCGGCGCGGACGTGATGGAACTGGTAGACATACCAGACTTAAAATCTGGAGGGCGATAGCCCGTGCGGGTTCGAGTCCCGCCGTCCGCACCACAAGCTCTTTGTTGACGAGTCATTTGGCAAGTTTAGCTCAACTGCCCCGTTCTTCAGCGCACTTAACTCCGTCTTCAGTGTTGACTGATATTCGTAACGCCAACTAATCACGGCGGTTGGATATCAAGATGATAAATTGGCTTTTACATCGCGCGTCTGGTCGAATGCTGAAAAAGACGCTTGACCAGGCGCTTGACGCTGTCGTGATCATCAACACGCGGAACCGCATCACCTACTTTAACGACGCGGCGGAAAAGCTCTGGGGATATACACGTCAAGAGGTCATTGGCAAAAACGTCAAGATGCTCGTTCCAAGCCAGTTCCAGGCTGGCCATGATGAATTGGTCGAAGCCAATCGACGCACTGGGCAGGACAAAATTGTTGGCACCAACCGAGAACTCGAGCTGACACGGCGAGACGGTTCTACAGTTTGGGTTAGCCTCGCGCTCTCCAAGACCCGCATGGGCCTGTCATACGGCTACGCCGCGTTCGTTCGCGATATCTCTTCTGAGCGCGATGCGCGGGAGCGCATCAATCAGACACTCGAGCAGGCCGTCGACGCCGTCGTTTCGATTGATGAATCGAATAACGTGACCTTTTTCAATCCCGCTGCCGAGCGTCTTTGGGGATACAGGAGCGACGAGGTCATGGGCAACAATGTCCGCATGCTCGTCCCTAGCCAGGTTCAAGCGGGCCATGACGGCCTGGTCGACGCTAACCGACGGACGGGACAGGATAAAATAGTCGGCACCAGCCGTGATCTCGAACTCGTCCGCAGGGACGGTTCTATCGTCTGGGTCAACCTTGCGCTGTCCAAGGTGAAAATCGGCAACGCCATTACCTACACGGCCTTTGTAAAAGACATCAGCGAGCAGCGAAACGCCCAAGAACGCATTAACCAAACCCTGGAGCAGGCGGTCGACGCTGTCGTCTCCATCGACGAGCACAACAATGTAACCTTCTTTAACGCTGCAGCCGAACACCTTTGGGGCTACCAGCGCGCCGAGGTCATAGGCAACAATGTGCGCATGCTCGTCCCAAGCCAATTTCAAGCCGGCCATGACGACCTGGTCAATGCCAATCGCCGGACAGGACAAGACAAAATCGTTGGTACCAGTCGGGACCTCGAACTCGTGCGTAAAGACGGCTCTTCCGTCTGGGTCAACCTCGCGCTTTCCAAGGTAAAGACTGGCAACAGCATCACCTATACCGCCTTCGTTAAAGACATCAGCGCACAGCGAAATGCTCAGGAAAGTATCAATCAAACGCTTGAACAGGCCCTCGACGCCGTCGTCTCCATCGATGAGCACAACAACATAACCTTCTTCAACGCCGCCGCAGAGCGTCTCTGGGGATACCGACGCGAAGACGTCGTCGGAAAGAACGTGAAGATGCTCGTTCCTAAGCGGATGCAGTCCAATCACGACGGCTTTGTCAATGCTAACCGACGCACAGCACAGGATAAGATCGTTGGCACCAGCCGTGAGGTCGAAATCGAGAGGATCGATGGTGATCGCCTCACCGGCGCGCTCTCACTCTCCAAGGTCGAGATCGACGGCAAAATTACCTATACCGCCTTTGTCAAAGACGTGACCGAGGAAGTCGCCAATCGCGAGCGGATGCGCCTTCTATCATTGGTCGCCGATGAAACCGACAACTCCGTCATTATCGCGGACCCCAGCGGCAAGACAGAGTATGCCAATGCTGGCTTCACTCGACTGACGGGTTATAGCACCGAGGAGGTCATCGGCCGAAAGCCCGGCGAGCTTCTACAGGGACGCCATACAGATAAGGGAACAATCGCGCGTATCCGCACAAAGCTCCATGAGCAAGAGCCGTTTTACGAAGAGATCTTAAACTACACCAAAGCTGGCGAGCCGTATTGGATCTCACTTTCAATCAATCCCGTCTTTGACGGCGCCGGTAAGCTCAGACATTTCGTCTCGATTCAGGCCAACGTAACCGAGACAAAGCAGGCAGCCATGCAGCAGTCTGCACGCATCTCTGCGATCGAATCCTCAAACGTCATGTTTGAGTGGGATGAAGGCGGTGGTTTGCGTTCGATCAACAGCTTCGGCCGTCAGATTCTCGGCATTAGTCAGACTGATGAGCTGTCTTCATTGAAGCATTTGGCCTTACGCGCGATCCTTAACGCCCAAGAAGTCGACAACATCTTGAAAGGTGGCTACGTCTCACGCGAGATTGAGATTTCTCAAGAGGGACAAGAGCCAATTTGGTTCAGCGCCTCTTTCCAGCCAGTCAACGATTATCGTGGAGAGCTGGGCAGCGTCATCATGTATGGATCAGACGTCACGGCCAAACGCGCCGCCCTCGACGAATCGCGAAAATTCACCGCATCCGTGCTCGATCAGATCAGCCGTATCGCAACGGATATCGGCGCGATCTCGAAGCAGACTCAGCTGCTAGCGATCAACGCTTCAGTTGAGGCTGCTCGCGCCGGCGAAGCTGGCAAAGGCTTCGCCGTCGTTGCCGTCGAAGTTCGCGAATTGGCTGACCGCTCCTCCAATTCTGCCTCGGACATCGATCGTCATGTGATCGAAACCCAAGGGCGCCTGGAAGAGCTCAACAATGAAACCCATGGCAACACCAAAGAGAGCGACGCCAACGACCGTGCGGCAACATCCGTATCTGAAGAGCCGTCCAAGCATGTCACAGCTCCAGAAATGGAAACGACGGTCGAGGTCGCTTAGCCAGGATGCGTCGTGCCGATTTGGCAGGGAAAGGTCTGGGCTCAAGACGGATTGATGGTGATCCGAGGTCGGATCAGGTCTAAGCGCTGCCACCTGGCCGTTTAGACATTGGGATGGATATTGCAGACGTGTGGCATTCCCACGCTTATCGGGGGCAGATGACGCCGAGCCAAAACCTTCGAGCTGAAGAGATGGCGCGTTGGCCGACGATGCTGGCGGCGAAGCCGTCCACGATATTCATTGTAGAGACGCCCAATGCAGCGTCGAGCGTGTAGCTGGCGATCGGTTTCGAGAGGCCATCAGGCATGATCGCGTGCAGAAGCGCCTGCTCACCTCGAGAACGTGTCCGATGGGCTTATCGATCTTGCTCAAAGCCTAGCGAGACTCCGAAGGTGACGCGCAAAACGAACTCAATTCGAAGCGCTTCGCATCTTAGGGAGAGCCCCCTAAGAATCCGTCCGCAAACGTTGCGGTGGAGGCGTTTTGGTTTAGGATTCGCCGCCTTCTTTAATGTAGTCCTGCAGCACTTCATAGAGCATGTCTTGATAGGTCGCTTGATACTGCGTGACGGTCTCGTCAATCAATCCAATCGACTCTTCGCGATCACGATAGCTGTCGATCAAATGCATGTATTTCTTGCGATTAAACTCTTGAAATGCCTGACTCTCGAACCCTGCTCGGAACACATCTTCGAGATAGCTGACGATGTCGGGGTCAGTTCCGTCCTTGACATAAAACCCGCGGAATCGAAGCAATGAGTCAAAGTCAGCCCCAACATCACGGTGAGTAGGCACGTCAGCAAACGCGTCTGGGCGTTCCGAGAAGAATGTCAGGATCGGCTTCATCTCCGACGAGTCCAGATATTTGCTCACATCCCCCGGCTGTTCGAACAATAAATCGACCCGACCGTAAAGGAGTGCCTCATATCGCTCCTTAGGTTTGTCGAAGCTCACCTGGCGAACCTCAAATCCTAGGGCCCGTTCGAGCCGCTGCATGTTCACCCGCTCCATCGAGCCATCATAGGAAACATTCGCGATCACGAGCTCATTGGGATTGGCTCGCGCATAGTCGAGAAAGCTATTCCAATCGCTGAACCGTGGATCATCGCCGCGAATATAGAGCTGCGAAAAAGTGATCTGCACCATGGCGAGTGGAATCCAGTCTTCAGCCGGATTCTCCGGAATACTGCCGGCAGCGTAGGCAGAGACCGCATCGTCGATATGCTGAATGACGGTGTATCCGTCCGATGGAGTCTCCATGAACTCGGGTATGACCTTCTGACCCGCCTGCCCTGGTCGGTTTTGCACATCGAACGCAATCGGTTCGATCGCCTGAATGCTCTCCGCCATCGTACGGCTAAGCTGGTCTGATCCCCCACCCTCACCATAAGGCACGAATAGTGTTATCGGCCGATCGGGAAAGCCGTCCGGTCCAGCGGCGGAAGCTGGCTCGCTCATGACGAAAGCAGCCGTTAACAGTGAGCCTGCCAACACCCTTGAAATCACTGACTTCACTGATGTGACATCAGGCCTATTCTGTACCATGACTTCCACCCAATTCATCGACGTTCCGTTCTGCCCTAAAGCCGTCTAACTGCTTGTTGGTATGAGATCCCGTCGGTCATCCATGACGTCATCTCGGTAAAGAATCTTAGCCAAATCCGGTTGTCCCCCTCAACGGCTGGCGTCACCCGATGAAAGACCACTTTCAGACGTGGTACCGCCAGCGGCTCTCGGGCTGCGCGCAGCACGAGGCTCTTATTGAGGTGAACAGATTAGAAGGTCGGCGTCTTCGCTTGGCCCCGCCCCTGAACAGCACGCTCTCGTTGCCAAATGAGAAAACGCTCGAACAACTCTTGCCGGTCTAACTGATTCAACGCCGCCGGATCGATTTGCGTTGTCTGTTCATCCAAGAATTCGCGAAAGTCGCGACGAAGACTGGGGTTCTGTGCCAAAGCCGTCTCTTGATTCGACGTCGCTGAAGAAGCAGGCGCGTTAGCGACAGCTGACGACCGTGACACCGGATTGTCCCTCAGCCAATTCTCAACGGGTGGAAACCGGCTCCAGCCCTCAAGGTCTGCACCGAGATCGACTTCACTCCATTTTGCATCTCGTGGAGACTGCAGAAACTCCTCAAAGCGGCCGAGAAAAGCGTCGACGAAACGAGCGACTTTTGCATAGCGCCAATGATCACTTTGCCAATTATAAACCATCAAAACGGAATCGACGGCAATCGTCTCTATCGATCCACCGGGCTCGATCAGATTAGGGTAGTCAGTCGCGACAAGTTCGACTTGCCGATAGGGATCGTAGATTTCGGCTGTAGGCACCGGCAACAGGTGCAGATTATCCTGCGATCGAACAGCCCTTATCGGAGCGGCTGGCTTGCCGGTAACCAGTACGGTCGCATCGATTTCACCCTTCCGCATCAGTTCGATGGCTAAGGCCGTATCAACAAAAACTGGCTCGACTGTGACGCCAAACGCCTCGAAAAGAAGTTGTCCGGTGACATAGTTGCCACTGGCGTCACTGACAAAATTGACTTTTCTGCCCTGTAAGTCGGCGATCGACGCAATGTTTCGCTGCGCGAGAACATGAAGCTCTTCACCATAAAGCTTCGTGACGTAGTTAAGCTTTTGGTCGATACGCGAATACAGCTGTTGCTGTTTGATAAAGGACAGTACATCCGCCTGGACAATCGCCATATCAATGCCGCGCAGATACAGCATGTCATTAATATTCTTAAGGGATCCCTGTCCGAGGAGTGAGAGCACGCGAAGGAGGTCACCTTCATCAAGCACTGCTGTCAGATCAGCGGCGATGCGAACGTCGGAACCACCAAACTCCCCCGTCATAATGCCGACGGTACCTTTGTTGGCCTGCTCGGAAGGGCTCTCTTCCGCTGCATTAAGCGGCACCTCAACTGGGGCCACAACCAAAAGGCCGACCAGCAACAAGGGCCAATAACTCCGCATTCGACGTTCCCCCAATCCTGTTTTAAGGAGACGCCGGTGGTCTCAACGTCCCCAACCTCAAACTAACGAATTGAACCATAGCCCCAAACAACGGTTATCGAAAGCTATCAGACAACAACAAAGCGACCTACGGCAGCGCTAATTCTCGCCAGCCGACGGCTGCATCGCCGCGTCTGCGCTTCTGAAGAGTACTCACATGGGGAATCAGAGGCGTATAGATCAAATGGTTTCAGAAATTGGCGCGAGTGACGGGACTTGAACCCGCGGCCTCTGGCGTGACAGGCCAGCGCTCTAACCAACTGAGCTACACCCGCATTCAAAGCGTTACGATGAGGTAATTGAGCTCGTCAGAGGTGTCAAGGTCCTGTCTGAGGCTTGAGCGCTGTTAACTGACTTTTTCAACGCCGTTCGCGTCTCTCAACGTTCTCATCATGACGTCGACCTGATCTGTAAAGATCGAGGTTACCCCCATCTCCAGCAAGGCTCGCGCGCGATTGGGATCATTTACCGTATAAACTAGAATAGGAATGCCTTGCTTGCGTGCTGCTTCGACATGCGCCTTGCGGATCCAGCGATCGCTCACATTGAGCGTACGACAACCGAACCGCTCGACGGCGGTACGCCAAGTCAGCGGCACTCGACCTACAAGGCAGCCACGCGGTAGGTCAGGCCTCAAACTCGCCGCTGCCGCCAATGCCCGCTTATCAAAACTTGAAATCAAAGGGGGCGGCGTGCTGGCACGATTTGGCCAAACATCCTCCAACGTCGTCAGGGCTATGTCGGCCGTTTCCTTGGCTCGACCGGGACAAGGTTTCAATTCCATATTGATGCCAAGGCCAAGCTCGAAGCAGAGATCCAAGGCTGCTTTCAGGCTCGGCACCCGTTCGCCAGCAAACGACGGCGCAAACCAAGCCCCGGCATCGAGTTTCTGGAGATCATCGTAGGTTATTGTTGCAACATTTCCGCTGCCGTCCGTCGTACGGTCGAGCCGATCGTCATGCATCAAGATCGGGATACCATCATATGTCAGCTTGACGTCGAACTCGACCCAGCGTGCTCCTTCCTCATGGGCACGACGAATGCCTGCAAGTGTATTCTCAGGCGCCAAGCCCGCTGAGCCACGATGGCCGATGATCGGGGGGAGATCGAAGGTCATGCTCAAAGAATCCGTTCCATCAAAAGAGAAGGCATGACGGCATCGCTGCCAACGGCAATATCGATCGATCGCAGCTGCATAAAGCCGAGACGAACATAAAAATCGACAGCATTAAGGCTGGCGTAACATTCGAGACGTTGAACACCCTTGGCCTTTGCTTGCCCCACGATGTGATCAATCAGGGCACGGCCGACACCGCGCCCTGTCCAATCCGGATGAGTCGCGACATGGCGGACATGTCCGACACCGACTTCAACCTCGCCGGAGCCTGGCCTCTCTCTGGTCCAACCACCAGCACCGACAAGGTGCCCCTGCTCGTTTGCAGCCACATAATATGTTGTCGATGCTAGAAGCTCAGGTTTAGCTCTCGCGATGACCGGCAGGAGGTCTTTGGTAGGCTCTGCACCATAAGCGGCGGGCAATAGCTTGCCGTACGATTCTTCAAGCAGCAATGTGACCTCAGCTTCATCACTGACCTGCGCCGTCCGTACCCTGAAGTCTGTCACGCCGTCCCATCCAGCGCAGAGTTCGATGGTAGCTTGATAGGGAAACGTTCACGGATGGATTGGTCTAGGTCGGCATTGATATGGTTCGGGTGATGAGCTGCCAATATATCGGCCGTTCTGGCGATCGCCTTTTGTAACACGTCGGTCGAGCCCTGTTCCTCCCATTCCTTGGGGCTCGTCCTGTCTCCGACCGTTGGATAGACATATGCGCTTTGCATGAGGCCGAGAGTCTGTTTGCTCTCGAGAAAATGGCCAGGGCCGCCAATACAGGCGTCACGGATAACCTCGACCGAAAGAGCTTCATCACTCAGCTCTAAGCCTCGAAGCGTTCGGAGCGTAGCGCCAATCGCATCATTGTCGATGACGAGACTCTCCAAACAGAAGCCTAGTAGGCTGGCATGCATGCCGGCAGCCTCGTAGATGAGATTTGCACCTGCATTCCCGACGAGCGCATAGTTGTAACCTTTCTCATAGCCAGACTGGGCGTCGGCGACCTTGCTGTCTGTCATGCCAGCGCAGACGCCGCCTGTCAGGTCATAATAATGGGCCATCTGTGCACAAGCCGCCATCAGAAGCGCTTGTTCCCCAGAGCCACCCGACATTGCCCCGGTTCTCAGATCGGATACAAATGGCCAAGGTCCGAAAATCGCTGGGGCGCCCGGCTTCACGCAATTCACATAAACGAGGCCGCCCAAGACTTCAGCAATTTGCTGCACGACAGCGCCGACGAGCGAGGCCGGGCTGGTCGCGCCCGCCTGCCCGGCTGCCAGTAGCAGAACAGGCATACCACCCTGCACACCCACTTCCAGACATCGGCAGGCATCAGCTGCGAACTTCATCGGTGGCACGACAAAGCAATTCGACATCGAGACAAAAGGTCTCGCGCGCCAGGCTGCCTCAGATCCAGCGACACAGTGCAGCATCGCAAGGGCCTCTTCGACATGCTGAGGCACGGTAAACGCTGTGCCGACATGCTTTGACGTGCCCTTGATGGCGGCATAACAGGTGTTGATGTCAAGATCACGCGGATCCGTCATGTCACGCGCGATGACAGAACGCTGGAAGAAATGAATGTGATCCAAGCTGTCGACCAGACGCGCGATACGATAGAGATCTTCGAGGGTCGACTCGCGATAACCTCCACTCGCTGCATCGACAATATGTACAGCAGCGCCAGCCGTGCCAAAATAGACCCTCTTGCCATAGGGCTCCATATCGTGCTTCGGATCCTGCCCCACCAAGGGGAAGCGGCGCGCGGCTTTGGCGATTGTGTCTTCAACCAAAGCACGTGGGAAGCAGAGACGGCCATATTCATTGATGAACGCTCCCTTCGCTGTGGTCGTCTCAACGCAGGAAGGAATAGCGTCGGCGAAACCAACTTGTTCGAGCACGTCAAGGGCCGCATGGTGAATTTTTGGGATGTCAACGTCGGCCAGCGGCTTGTAGCGCCCGCCCTCTAAACCAGGCCAAACAGGCCTAATCGTGTCTGCAAGTGGCTTTGCGCGTTCCGCTCGTCGCGCAGACCTACCACCCCGCCGGCGCCCATTGAGATCCGCCATCACCTGCTCCTTCACAGTCAAGAAACGCAGACAAAAAGAGAACGAAGCCGATCTTCATCTCCTCTAGACTTTATGGGCCCCCGGCTTCCCTGGAAATACGCAGATGCGACAGTTCTTTCGAGTCGTCGACGCACAGAACATCATTCGGCAGGCATCGGAGGCCACCTAGGCTGCTACACACCAAAGATCGGCACGTTGCTGTTGAGATCGGGCTCTCAGACGATGCTCGAGACGACCGTATGAGGCTCCATCATACCCTCGATGGCAAGCGCCGATTTTTTAAACCGCGCAAAACACCAGTCGAGAGTGATCAGCCCGGCGGAAGATCGCCGAGGTGCTCCTTCCTGGCCTGATCAAGTCCGCTCGAGCACGTCCTGCTGGAGTGGCCCCATGATACGATCCAAGGTGACGAATCGCCCTAGATCGCGAACGAACCATCATTGACCTGCAGAGAATCCCGAAATGCTCAATCCGACGTCATGGCATGGATCGAACCTTGGAGATGCCAAACCTGACGTTGTGACACGCAAGACAATGATAGGAACACAAGCGATGGCAACGCATGGAGTCGAACTCTCTGCCCTCCTCGAATTGGCTTTAAGCGTTCCTGCTAGCACTCTTGGTGCAATCAAATTGGGCTGTCCAATGCACTCTTTTGCAAACGAAAAGGTTCGTCGATCACGGCGTTCGCCCACACAAGATTGGCAAAAATTCCCCTAATAGAAACCAAGAAACAAAACAAGAATGCAGCAATAGTTAATGCAATATAAATGTACAAGAAAATTATGAATCGAAATCTTTTGTTAATATAATTGCGTCAGTTTTCAAGGGCGACCATAAAATGCATAAGGGAACGTTCCATGAAGACCTTGAAAAACCTTCTCGAAGACGAAAGCGGTGCGACAGCCATTGAATACGGACTGATTGCCGCCCTAGTTTCTGTGGCCATCATTACCATTCTAGGAACTCTTGGCGATAACCTGAACACCACCTTCACCACGGTTTCCGACAGCCTTGGCGGCGCATCCGGCGGCAGCTCAGGCGGAACCTCCGGCGGTACCACCTCAGGCGGCTGATCCGTCGTTGTGTGATGACCAAATTGACATCAGCGGCAAGACGAGCCGCTGGTGTCAGCGGTCATGACCAGTTCCATGGTCACCCAGCTCATCCCTTCCTTGTCGATCGCTTCTTCGTCAGGAGTTTCCCGTGGACACAAAACGTCGAAATCGAGGCCGTACACTACGCGACGTTTTGGCGCGTTTTCGGTTGCAGGAAGCGGGATCGACAGCGATCGAATACGGTTTGATCGCGGCGTTTGCGGTCACTGTGATCATTGTGACACTCGTTCAACTCCGAGAAAATTTGCTCGGACTGCCCTTTCCAAAGCTTCTTGCCGCGTTCAGCGACGCCCTCTCCTGATGACATGCCCTGCCATGAGTGCTGACCTTTCCCATTCACTGCGATTGTCTGATGAGCAGCCATCTGGCCAGCGGGCCAGATCATGCTAACCACGCTCAGTCTGTCAGCCCTGGCCGGCCTTCTTGTTGCAGGTTCATTGACCGATATCGAGTATCGCCGTTTGCCGAACTGGCTCACCTCGGCCGTTGCTGTCCTCTACGGTATATTTGTCATCGTCAGCCCGACCCCCATTGACTGGCTTAGCGCCTGCATCGTCGCCGGCCTGGTGTTCGGTGCCGGTTTCATAGCGTTCAGTTTCCACGCCCTAGGTGGCGGTGACGTCAAGCTGATGTCCGGTCTAGCCCTCTGGGCTGGCCCCGACCATATCGCACTCTTCTTGCTTGTGACGAGCCTTGCAGGCGGTGGTCTAGCAATCTTCACACTCATCACTCGACAGATTCCAAAGCCTCAACTCGATTGGTTTCACGCTCCAATTTGCGGCTTTATCCGAAACAAGTTTTGTGACCTGACGGCGACGGCTTCAAGTCCCCCGTCTAGTCATCTGACCCAATCCGAAACTGCTGGGTCTCTTCCCTACGGCGTCGCGATCGCCGCCGGCGGGTTTGCCATCATTTACGCGTTGCAGCAACTTTAGGGAGCCCCACCATGGGTCCGCGCCGCATTCTTGTCTTGCTTCTTGCTTTCGTCGTAGCTGGCGTAACAGCTATGTATGCCCAAAGTTGGATCAGCAATCAGCAAAGACCTGTCACGATTATCCAAGCACCAAAAGAAGTCGAAGAAGACACGAGCGAAGTACTCGTTGCAGAAATCAATGTTCCTTCAGGGCACTTTATTAAACCACAAGATATCCGGTGGCAGCGTTGGCCGAGTGACGATATTCCGGACAACTACATTGTGAAACAGAGCACGAAGAAAGATGACATCGTTGGTTCTGTTGTGCGGCGAGGCCTCTTTGCCGGTCAGCCGATCACAACGGCCAGCGTCGTAAAGCCAGGTGACCGGGGCTTTCTCGCTGCCGTCCTGTCACCAGGCATGCGTGCCGTTTCCGTGCCAATCAACGCAACTTCAGGCAATTCTGGCCTTATCTTTCCAGGCGATCGCGTCGACTTGATTTTAACACAGACGCTTGACGGCGATACGACCCGACGGGTCAGCGAGACCGTTCTTCCCAACATTAGAATTATCGCCATGGGGGTAGAAACTGGCGACGATCCCCAACGAGGTAAGCATCATGAAAAGGCTCGCACGGCAACACTTGAGGTCTCTCCGCGGCAGGCTGAGAGCGTCGCCTTAGTCACTGAGCTTGGGAAGCTCTCCCTAAGCCTCCGCAGCCTCGCGCGAGATGATGAAGATGCCGTGGCATCCGTTCCGGCGGACTATGTCCCGACCTGGGACAGGGATGTTTCGACCGTTTTAAGGTCAGGGAAGCATCCAACCAACAGGCTACTAGTGCTGCGAGGCAGCGAGGCTGAAACTGTAAATATTGAGGAATCGAACTAATGTCTGTCGAATTGAGACGGAGTCTAGGTTGCTTAGCGACCTTTGGATCGATAGTCGCAGTAAGTTTGTTACTTTGTCTTCCCTCAGCCTCAAAGCATGCTCATGCTCAAACAGAAAAGATTGAACGACTTGGCGCTTCGGAGCAGGTAAGAATTGAAGTCGGCAAGGGGCAAGTCATTCGGCTACCTAGGCCAGCATCTACAGTTTTCGTCGCCGATCCAGAAGTCGCCGATGTGCAAGCCCAATCGCCGAGCATCATTTATCTCTTCGGTCGACGGGCCGGAACAACAAGCCTTTTCGCCGTTGACGATGAAGATAACGTCCTCCTGAGATCGACGGTTCGCATTGATCATAATCTTGCTGGGTTGCGCGAGTCGATCGATCGCCTTCTCCCGTCGAGTAACGTCGAGGTGGGCTCCGTCGATGGCAGCATTGTGCTGGATGGCATTATCGAGAGTCCGAGTGAAGCGGAGGAACTTCGCGCACTTGCCGCACGTTATTTGGGCGAAGAAGAAACGCTTCTAAATCGCACGCGTGTGAGTGCACCTACTCAAGTACATCTCCGCGTTCGGGTCGCTGAAGTATCCAGAGAGGTGATCAAAGAGTTCGGCATCAATTGGGAGACACTCTTCAATAGCGGTAACTTTACGTTTGGGTTTGCAAGCGGCCGTGACCTCATTAGCGACGGTGGTGCTATTTTTCGATCTCCCGCCAATGCGGGCGGCAATGCTCCTGGCATTGGCTTCGGCAGCTTCAATTCGGGAAGTGCGTCGGTCAGCACCGCAATCGACGCCTTAGCGGAAGAAGGGCTCGTCACCGTCTTGGCCGAACCCAATTTGACCGCCCTCTCCGGCGAAACGGCGAGCTTCCTAGCCGGTGGGGAGTTTCCTATACCCGTCGCGAGTGACGACAATGAGATTGAAATCGAGTTCAAGGAATTCGGGATCAGCCTCGCCTTTACGCCGACCGTGTTGAGCGCAAACCGCATCAGCTTGAGGGTTCGACCGGAAGTCAGTGAACTCTCCGATAACGGAGCCATCACCATTGGCGGCCTCACCATTCCAGCTCTTGCGACGCGCCGCGCAGAAACAACGGTCGAGCTGGGCAGCGGTCAGAGCTTTGCCGTCGGCGGGTTACTATCGAATGACGTGCAGAACACGGTCAGCAAGTTTCCAGGCTTAGGCGACCTGCCGGTACTCGGCACGTTGTTCCGCTCACAACGTTTTCAAACGAATGAAACAGAACTTGTCATCTTGGTGACACCTTATCTGGTAAATCCGGTAAGTCAGCCAGTTTTGGCAATGCCGACGGACGGTTACCAGGCTCCCAATGATATTGAGCGGATTCTCGAAGGTCGACTGCACCATGCCAAAATCAAGCCTGGCCATGGCGATCTCCAAGGGCCCAACAAACAACGTCTCGTGGGCCCGGTCGGCTTTGTCCTTGATTAGGAGAACATTTGATGAACATACCTTTCAAAAGTCGCTCACTGCTGCCAGCTAAGTATGCTCGCAAAGTAGCGAGCATCATCTTGGCAGGGATCACCTTGGCAGCCTGCGCCCCAGGCAGTGCAGAACTCGATGCAACTGGTGGCTGGCTCGCTGCGAGTTCCTCTAAGAAGCTGGAAGTGGATCGCGCTCAATACCGACATACAATCTACTTTTCAACAGATCGGGCCAATATCGTCGGTAGCGAACAAGACCGTCTGATCGCCTTTCTGAGCACCGTCAGGCCATTAAAAACAGATAGCATTCGGTTGGAAGGCCACGCCGACGAACGCGCGACCGATCTTTATAACCTCGATCTTGCCGCGAGGCGGATCGAAACCGTCAAGCGCTTCTTGGGAGATCACGGCGTCCATAGAGGGACTATTCATGCCAGTTCACTCGGAGAACGTGTGCCGGCGGCCCGAGGCGATGGCGAGCAAGCATGGCGAAAAAACCGCCGGGTCGAAATTGTTCTGGAGCGCTATCTGGTTACGACACCGGCCTGCCCAGATTGGAGCCGGCAGAGTGGGCTCGATTACGCAAACCAACCTCATAGCAATTTCGGCTGCGCAACCGAGACAAATCTCGGTCTGATGATCGCCGAACCGCGCGATCTGTTGCGGGGACGTGACGTTGGTCCAGCCGATGGTGTCCATCAGGCTGAAGGAATTGTCCGCTACAGAGAGGGTGAGCAGCCCGAACTCGAAGAAGAGAGGGTGAATTGATGACGACAGCAATCGCAACTGCTGAGCGGCAAGGCACCGAACAAGCACACGTGATGGCCTTTTGCGCTGATTCAAGCACCCATACCGAGATCGATCGCGTCATTTCAGACTTGATGCTGCCCCATGCATCGATCCGTAAGGGCACGGTGAAAGATGCGATCAAGTATCTCAGTCATCATCCTTCGCCAAAACTCCTGATGGTGGATATATCGGGCTCCGATCTGCCCCTTTCGGACATTGATAATCTCGCCGACGTCTGTGAACCAGGCGTGTCCGTGATTGCTATCGGCGAGCGGAACGACTGCGGTCTCTTTCGGGACCTGCTCCATCATGGCGTGACGGACTATCTGGTGAAGCCGTTGTCGTCTGGACTGCTACACAAAGCGATCTCCAACATTTCGGATGAAACCGAGCATAGCAAGAGTAACAACAAACTCGGGAAACTTGTGGCGGTGATGGGGACAAGAGGTGGTGTCGGAGCAACAACCGCAGCGACCAGCCTGTCATGGATCATTGCACAACAGCGCCGCCGCAAAGTTGCCCTTGTCGATCTTGATCTCCAATTCGGAACGGTCGCTTTATCGCTGGACATCGAGCCCAGCCATGGCCTGCGAGAGGCTTTGGAAAGTGCGGATCGGATCGATAGCTTGTTCCTCGATCGCATGATGATGGAGTATTCGGATCGATTGTCAGTAATCAGCGCCGAAGAAAGCCCTGATGAGACGTTACTTATCGACTACGCAGCAGTTGAACTACTTCTGAACGAACTCCGTGGTAAGTTCCATTACGTTATCGTCGACGTGCCGCGTTCTGCCAACACGTGCACTCTCCAGGTTCTAGAACAAGCCACTGATCTCATCTTGGTCTCCGACCTGTCGCTTGCCGGCATGCGGGACACCATGCGTACGATCAGTTTCCTGCCGTCACTCAACGCGTCTTGTAAGAGTGTCATCGTCGCGAGCCGCGTTGGCGAGCACAAGTCTGGAGAAATGCCAAAGGCAGAGTTTGAAAAGGGCATTGGACGCAAAGTCGACTTTGTCCTGCCTTTTGATGCCAAAACCGTCGCTTCAGCGACGAATTTTGGACAGCCGGTTGCTGCGGGCAAGGGGCCAGTGGCTAAAGGTTTGGGCGACATCGTTACTCGACTATGCGGCAGTGCTGCAGGGTCAGGTGTCACGCAAGCTAATCTTCTAAGTAAACTCTTGGGCAAGAACTAGAGGTATCCGATGTTTGGTCGACGTCTACAACCGGAAGCTGGCTCGGACAACCCTCCACCTTCGGCTCAGCCGCAGTCGACAAATGTGGCGGCAAATGAAGAAAGTGCGACAAAACAGACAAGCAATAGCATTCCACAATCGACGGGGAAGCCGAGCGATCCCAAGAATGTAGCGAATAAAAGAGCGACAGCAACAAGTGCTGTGTTCAATCGGATTCAATCAGCATTGCTGGAACGAATTGATGCCAGTGCTGCTGCGAAACTTCCGAGAGCTGAGCTGCAACGGCAGATAGCGGAACTGATCTCTGAAATTGTAACTGAAGAGCGCCTTTCGGTTACCAGCAGAGAGCAACAACAGCTCACGGTAACACTCGTCGATGACATGGTTGGACTTGGCCCTCTTGAGCCGCTTTTGGCTGATGAGGGCGTCAACGACATTATGATCAATGGTCCCAGCCAAGTTTATGTGGAACGCAAAGGTAAACTCGAACTCACTGACGTCCGTTTTCGTGACAATACTCATGTCATGAATATTGCACAGCGAATTGTTACCCGTGTCGGTCGCCGAGTCGATGAAACTTGTCCGATTGCGGATGCCCGTCTTCCCGATGGGTCACGCGTTAACATTATTGCACCGCCACTCGCCATTGATGGATGCTCGATCTCAATCCGAAAATTCTCAAAGAAGAGCATCACTCTGGATGTCATGCAGAAGCAAGGCAACATCTCTGAAAGCTTGGCCAAAGTCATCAAGATCGCCGCCGCTTGTGGCCTAAATGTTGTCATTTCCGGCGGCACAGGATCCGGCAAAACGACGATGCTTAATGCGATGTCTCAGCTGATTGATCCAGGCGATCGTGTCGTTACCATCGAAGATGCTGCTGAGCTCCAGCTCCAACAACCTCACGTCGTAAGGCTTGAAACTCGTCCGCCAAATCTCGAGGGCACGGGCGAGATCACAATGCGTGATCTTGTCAAAAATGCACTGCGTATGAGACCGGACCGTATCATATGCGGCGAGGTGCGAGGCGCTGAGGCACTCGACATGCTTCAGGCCATGAACACAGGCCATGACGGATCAATGTGTACGCTGCACGCCAACAATCCTCGAGAAGCGCTGACGCGTATGGAAAACATGATCGGCATGGCCGGCGTGAATTTGACAAGCAAAGCCGTGCGCACACAGATCGTTGGGGCTGTCAATCTCATCGTTCAGGTCTCGAGAATGCGCGATGGTGTTCGCCGCGTTACTCATGTCACCGAGATTATCGGCATGGAGGGCGATGTGATCACCACGCAGGATCTGTTCTCCTATGAGTATGAAGGCGAGAATCGCGACGGGACCTTGAAAGGACAGTACAAGTCGAGTGGCGTTCGCCCCCACTTCACGAAGAGAGCTGCGTACTACGGCCTAGATAGGCCACTACAACAAGCGATGATGGTTTGAGCGTCATGCTAGAAATCTTCGCGAGCCCTTCAGATGCCGTTAAGCTCATCATTCTCGGGGGTGGCGCCTTTATTGTGCTGGTCTTGTTGCTTTCCAGCTTCGATTTGCTCGGTGGCAAAGACAAACAGATGCAACGGCGCATCAATCAAGTTGCCGGACAACGATCGACACCCGACAAACCCAGCACGCAACCTCTCGAGAGCCTTCGACGCAACACGTCGGATAGTAAAATTGCGAGCGTCGACCGTCTCATTAAGGGTGTTGTCCCCAATGTCGGCATGCTTCGTCAGCGCCTGGAACGGAGCGGCTGGCCCCTCAAGATCGGGGACTATCTTCTGATCTGTTCAGGTCTGTGTTTCACAGTGGCTCTGCTGCTTTGGTTGGTCTTAGACTTTTCTCTCGCCGTTAATCTCCTGGCCGGTTTTGCCGTAGGATTTGGTGTGCCGCATGTCGTCATCAGCCGGCAGATCGCCAATCGTACAAAGAAGTTCTCGTCGCTGCTGCCTGAAGCACTGGATCTGATTGTCCGGGGCGTCCGTTCTGGACTGCCCGTGAACGAAACGATGAAAACCATCGCTGAGGAAATTGCGGATCCGGTTGGCCTCGAGTTTCAGAGAATTAGCGATCAAGCGAAAATTGGCGTTTCAATGGACGAGGCGATGTGGTCGACAGCAAAACGACTACAAATTCCTGAGTTCAATTTTCTCGTCATTAGCATGTCCATCCAACGCGAGACCGGTGGCAATCTCGCAGAGATCATTGAAAACCTCGCCAATATGGTTCGGCGTCGCGAGCAAATGCGCCTAAAGGTCAAGGCAATGTCCTCAGAAGCCCGAGCATCTGCCATGATTATCGGTTCCCTGCCGTTCATCATGTGCGCCCTGATTTCATTCATTAATCCGGGCTATATGAGCACCCTTTTTGTCGACCCGCGCGGCTGGATCATGATCGGTATCGGACTGAGCAGTCTTTTGGTGGGTCTGTTTATCATGGCAAAGATGGTGAGATTCGAGATATGAGCGAGATTGATCGATATTTGCCATTCGGATTGACATCCGACAGTCTTCTCGTGCTCCTCCTTGGTGTCGCCGCTTTCCTGGTGGTAGTTGCAATTTGGTTTGGCCTCATTGAGCGAGATCCGATGCACAGCCGAGCACGGCGAGTCGCCGAGCGACGCGATCAGTTGAAAAGAGAGCTTCTGACGCCTGAGAGTCGTCAGAGACGACGCAAAGAAAGCATGACATTCATGAGGCGTGTCGTCAGCACGCTTCAGCTGATGCAAAACCAACAGGTCAGCAAATTGCGCGATCGGCTGGCCCAGGCCGGCTACCGATCCCAAGATGCAGTGATCATTTTTCTGTTCTTTAAGGCTGTAACACCGTTCGCCTTCGGCTTGCTCAGCTTCCTTGCCTTTTATGTCTTGAGGCTTGGCGACTTTGAACCAACCATCAACTTACTCTTTGTATGTGGCGCTTGTTTACTGGGTTTCATCGCCCCTGATCTCACCGTGTCGAACAACACGACCAAACGTCAACAGCGGCTTGCAAAATCACTGCCGGACGGCCTAGACCTGCTTGTGATTTGCGCCGAATCTGGACTGTCGCTCGATGCAGGGCTCGAAAGAGTGTCGCGAGAGATCAGTAACGCAAGTCCAGAGCTCGCAGAAGAATTGCAGCTCACATCCGTCGAGTTGGGCTTCTTACCAGAACGTCGCCAAGCGCTTCTCAACCTCAATCGGCGCACCAATCTGAGTGCTATCCGCGGCGTCGTAAACACATTGGTTCAGACGGAAAAATATGGCACGCCACTGTCACAGTCACTCCGCGTCCTTGCAAATGAGTTCCGAGATCAGCGACTTCTTCGAGCCGAAGAAAAGGCAGCAAGGCTTCCGGCGACACTCACGGTGCCCATGATCGTTTTCATTCTACCAGTACTCTTCATTGTCCTCGTAGGCCCGGCGATCATTAGCGTCATGGACAACATGATTTCCTAAGACAAATCAATGGAGCTTCTAGCATTCGCTAAGCAAACCACGCGCCATGGATCAAGCAATATGACCATGCTTGAAACCAAAGGATCTCAATGTTTGACGTAATGTGTCGACTATCTGTACGAGGCAACATCGACAATTGCGAAGATGATCTTGCCCAGATCGGAGGCTTTGGAAGCGACCGACACGATCGAGTCGTCGAACCCATACATTGGCGTCTACGATCGGAAATCTTGAACGATCGACTGGAAGCCTCGTCAATCGTTCGACGTGCCGTCACCTCCAATGTCCATCGCTCTCCAAAGCTCGCACGACGACAGCCGGTGGGGCTCCAGTGATGCACGAAGGCCCATCCATATTGAACCACGAGATCAAGGCTAACGCGCCCGATAGCCGAGCTTTTGGATTGTCGAACCAACGCTACGTCACAGGCTATACGATCACCAAGTCACCACCGACACAGGGTCAATGTGCGTCAGAACATGCCACAAGATCCCAAATCATGGCCACGTCGTTCCGCCGATCAAGACGACTCTCCTTAGGGCGCGTGAGCATCCACAGCAGAGGCCATGCTGACGGCCTGGGGCAGCGATACGCGCGCAGCAATAGGATGAACTGCACGAGCGATCGTGGCGCCCTTGGCTTAAAGGGCCATAGGGCGGCAGGTCAGACCGCGACTATTGAGATTACGGCAAAGCCCCTCGGCCTGTTTGGCTTGCATGATGGGACCAACCAACAGCGGTTGGCGGCCATCCTCAGAACCGGCGAGACGATCATATTGGCTCAGAAGATCCGTATGGTCAGCGCGCAGCTGACGCCAGGCCGAGGCGACCTGGCTTGCACCGGCATAGTCGCCAAGGTGAACATACCAACGTCCATTGGGCATCAATGCGAGCTCGAGCCCCTCATCGCCAGAGGCGAGCGCCGTCAGCAGACCACCGGAGCCTTCCGACGAGGATGCTTCATCTCGATCCGACGGTCCTGCCCCAAGGGCCGTGGCGCGCTTTCGGTTATCTTCGATAGCGGCGAGCGCTGCATAATAGGCGACATTGGATTGGACGGACTCTTCGTCCAAATCAAGCCGGCTGATACGTTCAGCAGCTGCGAGATCGCCGGAAAGGCCATAAGCAAGCGCCAAATTCTGACGGTTCTGAGCTCTCGCTCCGGGTTCCTCAGCAACGACTTTGAGCAATCCGATGGCATCATCGTGGTCGCCGGCAAGAGCGAGCGAAAGTCCAAGGTTGTTTCGCAGCAGCATGCTGTCTGGCGCGATGGCAAGCCCGTCCCGGTATACTTTTTGTGCCGATTGATGCTGTCCGGAGAGGTCATAAGCGACGCCAAGCCCGTTAAGCGCCTGGAGATTTTCGGGCGCGGAATTCAAAACAGTTTCATAGTGCGGGATCGCGACCTCGGGACGCTTCAAATCGACGAGGGAGCGTGCATAGCCAAGCCGAGCAGCGAGACCAGTTTTGTCGCGCTTCAGACTTTGCTCAAAGACCTCGATAGCTTGATCGGGGGCACCAAGCTCGATCAAGGTATTTCCAAGGAGAGCATAGGCCTCCGGCCGCCCCTGCTCCAAGTTAATGGCTTGCTGATACATGCTGACAGCCGCTGCAGGATCGCCGGAGGCTCGGGTCGACGAAGCCAACCGCAAAAGCGTGCCATAACGTCCCGTTTCCTGCTCCGCAGCGGCCAGAGGTTCTTCAATACCTGCAGTCGTCGGCGTTCGAACGCTATTAGGCGCGCATGCCGACACCAAAATAGCGATGCTGGCCGCAAGCAACGATTGCCACGCTTTCAGTCTGCCTTCGACGATCATGGCTGGCCCCTTTTTTCAACTGTAAATACAAACATACTAAGGACCTATCCCGACGAAGAGGTGTATGGCAATGGTTTTATCGGCAATTAATCAACTTAGAAGCGATTTTTTTTGCCGGTTGTCGCAGATGGGTCGGACCCTTGGCGATGCTGGCCAAGCCATGGTTGAGTTCGCGTTCATCGCGCCGGTCTTGCTTGGCCTTCTCTGCGGAATCTTCGAGTTTTCGGGAATCCTCTTTGCACAAACCCTATTGGAAGGGGGGGCTCGGCAGGCCTCCCGCTTCGGAATCACAGGCTCTGAGGGAAATGGGCTGAGCCGTCAGGAGCGGATCTTGAATATCGTCGATGACAATGCCTACGGCATTATCGAGACGGACAACATCAATATGGAAACCTTGGTCTATGAGAGTTTTGCTGATGTCGGTCAGGCCGAGCCCTTCACGGATGCGAATGGGAATGGGGAATTTGATGATGGTGAGGCATTCGACGACATCAATGGAAATGGCGCGTGGGACGAAGACATGGGCATTCCGGGCCTAGGAGGAGCCGGAGATATCGTCGTGTATCGCCTACAGTATGACTGGGAAATCATGATCCCACTCTTTCGTCCGATCTTCGGCGATACCGTCCCGCTAGACGCGAATATTGCGGTGAGAAACGAGCCATTCGGCAGCTAAAAGACCACGTTTTCAGATCCACACAAAGCTCAGGAAATTGTGCCATGAACTCGGCCGTTACACCAAAATTGCCCGATCTACGGCGCCTCCTCGCCTGCCTACGTGCCATTCGATCAGATCGGGCCAATGTCGCCGTCGAGTTTGCTCTGGCCCTACCGGTTATTCTCGCCATGCTTCTTGCAAGCGCTGAGCTAGGTCGCTTTGTCCTGTTGAACCAGAAAATTGATCGCGTTGCCACGACCATGTCCGATTTGGTCGCACGCGTGGAGACCATCAGCGAAAATGACTTAGATGACATTTTCCTGGCGGCATCGCATGTTGCCGCGCCCTTTGATCTCTCCGATCGCGGTCGGGTGGTCATTTCGTCGGTGGTCAATCCTGACGGCAACGGCGCTACGATTGCTTGGCAACGAGCCGGCGGCGGCACCTTTTTGACTTCGAGCGACGTTGGGACTGAGGGCGGAATCGCTGATCTCGCAGACGACTTCACTGTCCGCGAAGGAGAGACGGTGATTGTATCTGAGGTCTTTTTCGATTTTGAACCTTTCCTCAGCGAAACGATTGTGTCACCTCGGGTTGTGTATCGACGCGCCCATCACCGCCCCAGACTTGGCACGTTGGACACGATTGCATCAAGCAATTGACAATCGAGCCGAGGGAGGTGGGTTCATCAGGGAAGGCGTGTGTTACGAGCTGTTGTTCTCGTAACCTATGCCACGTCACACTCATTGAGGGACGCCAGTTTAGACTATCTTCCCATTGGCAGGCGTAGCCGAAAGGCGGTGCCGTCCGAACCACTCCGATCCAGTTCAATATCGCCGCCGTGAGCACGCATGATTTCGCGCGCTATTGCAAGCCCAAGGCCGGTGCCACCAGGATGCGTTGATCCCGCGAAGGCTTCGAATAGATGATCGCGCGCACTCTCTGCTATGCCAGGCCCCGTATCAGCGATCTCAATCAAGATCTCACGACCGCTTTGCCAAGCCATGAACGAGACCAGCCCAGCACCATCGCCGTCCACCTGCCCCTGAACAGCCTGCTGAGCATTTCGGCCGAGGTTCATCAATACGCGAAAGAGTTGATCGCGATCAGCCTGCACGATGGTGCTTTCGTCGACTTCATTGCGCCAACGTACCATTAGGCCTGCCTGTCCTTCAATTGTGGCAATGACCTCGTCGACCAAGTCCTTTAGAGCGAA
This sequence comes from Geminicoccaceae bacterium, assembly GCA_028285265.1. Lineage (GTDB taxonomy): Bacteria > Pseudomonadota > Alphaproteobacteria > Geminicoccales > Geminicoccaceae > JANQPX01. The sequence continues at coordinate 769,177 of JANQPX010000030.1, read as the reverse complement.
GCGTCGCTTTTGTGGATCTACCGTTTCAGCACGGGCAAAGTTCAACGTGTCGCTGCAAAGTTTGGCAGCGCGCTCCATCGATTCGACCAAGCGCGGCGCAATTTGCTTGACCTTCGGATCTTGGCTGATGTCCAGACTGTCCGAGAGCAACATCGCGTTCGCGAGCAGATTGCGAAGGTCATGATTGATCTTGCTGACGGCTGCGCCCAATGCAGCGAGACGTGTTTTCTGGGCGAGCGCCTGGCGAAGACCAGCTTGCATATTGGCAAGTTCGGTTTGAACCACCCCAATTTCGTCACGACGTGTCGAACTTTTGAGAGCGATATCCGTATGCTCGGGTTGATCACGAAAGGCGATCACACTCTCCGTAATCCGCCGGAGCGGTCTTACCATAAGGAGCTGAAGTGACAAGTACACCATCAGGGCTGTGAGTAGAGAGAGAACAATTGAGAGATTGAAAATTCTCCAAGAATAATCAACCATTGAGTTCCACAGTGCGCGTTCGCGCATACTGATATCGACGAGAAGACCTGGATCCTGTGGCGACGGCCCAAGCGCCCGAATTGTGCGTTCGCCGCCATGCCAAAGCACATCGAATGCATCGACAATCAGTGTCCAGGGCGTCGCTGCACGAAGGTCAAAGACCCGCTCAACCGCCGGAAGCCGACCCAACATCAACCTCGCGCGAGGCGTATGCAGCGTCACAGCAAGCACACCGGCATGGTTGAGAAGATCTTCCTCCAGCTGACGGTCAACCCGGCCCGACGTGCTGGCTTCCAAAGACTGGGTCGCCAAATGTCCCGCCGAGATGCGCTCTTCGATGTACACTTTCCGAAAACGCGAGATCGAGGGCACATAAATTAGGATTTCACCGAGCAGCACAAAAGCTATGGTCAGAAGGAGAAGCCTTGCTGACAGCGATCGCGCAGGTGATGGCGTGCTTGATGTAGTCGGCATGTCCAATAGGTCTGGCTATCGTCGGAACCGGTGATAGCCCTGAGGCATAGAAAAAGCCATAAATTTAGACCATTAGCACCATATCGCTCGCGGTTTTGTGTACGGTCGAACGACCAAAGTCCCTTCAGTTGGCACTATCATTCAGACGCCAATCGAAATGATCACCGTTTAAACGATCGAATTTTTGTAACGCCATCGCAAGATTGGGTTCAGCGTAAGCCATCAAGTGCTGGATCACAGATTGCTCCGAGCCACCAAACGCTTGGAGATGCCATCGGTAAAGACTGGAGACATGCAACTCTCCATCTTTGATCGCAATACACCGAGGATCGTTGACATAGGCCATGGCTGCATCGCTCAATTGTCGGTCGATCTCATCGCCCGAGAACGGAATGGGCTGAAGATTTGGACAGCCTACGGCGGCACAAGTGATCGCGTAATAGAGGCGTGGGTCGTTCCAGATGGGTTGGAGAATATTCTTCTCGATGTCGTCCAAAGATAGGGAGACGCCATCAATCTCGATGAGTGGCCATTCCCAAGCCGATCCCTCGACGCCGTCCTCACGTCGCGTCACCTGCCGAATCGAGGCGACGGGATAGTGATCTAGAACGAGCTGTACCATGAGTGCGTTGTAGAGGTTGATCCAGTAGGCCAGCTGCTCGGAACGGCGATAAGCCTCTTGGTCAATACCGGCTAAGAACTCGATGTAACGGGCAAGCGCATCTCGGTCACGATCCTTGACGTGCCCATAGGCCACACGATGCACGCCGTCACCGTCCTGTCGAACGTAATGGAGCAAAAATCTCTCCCAGACTTGGTGATCAATCCGCATAGCTGAGCGCTCGTCATGCCGCCCCCAACGCTCATCAAATTGCTCGGCTTGAACCGAACTGAGGCATAGAGCGCAGACAATCCAATATCCTGATAAGAACGTGCCAAAGGATCTCATTGATTCACGAAACCTCCGAGGCATAAAATCGCGACGCCACCGTTAAGCTTACAGATGCGCGCGCAGCCCATTAGCGTGACACATCTTCGCTTCCCCCAACAAAGCAACCTCACATTTCCCGACCATATGCGCCGCCGTTTTGATGCTGACACAGGAGCTTCGTCAACTCCTTGCAGCAATGGACCCATCGCAGGCTGAGACCTCGAGGGGATAAGAAGTCTCCCGTGATGACCGTTAAAGCATTGCTCTTTTTGGCTCGCTCGGATCGCACAGAGCATGAAACACCGCGTCAATGCGAGGGAAAAGTAAAGAAATGGTGAAGAGGTCGAGTTTTCGATTTCCGAAGATCGCTGTTTGAGAAAGCAGAGCCTCGTCGAAAGGCTCATGCTTACAGGACATTGAATCCTACCCCCGTTGCAGCTTGAAGGCTCTCCTTGTCTTCACCGCATGATTGGGATCGGCTTGGTTGACGAAGAATTTCCAGATATCTGGGGCGATTGCAGCCCCAGCTTTGATTGGTTCTTGTCGATCGAACGTCGCGCTTATCCCGTCGATGCCTCAAGATCATTCAGTTGCCAATCATAGTCATGATCGGCAATTCGATTGATCTTTTCGAGCTTCATCGCAAGATCAGGCTCAGCGAAGGCCTTCAAATGAGCGATCACGCCCTTGTCGTCACCGCCGAAATCTTCCTCAAACCAAGCATAGATACTGGAGGTTTTGGCGCGACCCTCTCGAATGTCGACGCCTCGACGATGGTTAACGAATTCGATCGCAGCCTGGTCAAGCTGGCGGTCGAGTTGGCCGGCTTGGAAAGGCGCAGGCTGCAGATTGGGACAGCCGATCGAGGCGCAGTTGACCGCGTAGTGAATGCGCGGATCCTTCCAGATGGGTCTCAAAATTTGATGCTCGATGTCGTCAAGCGAAACAGTTTCGTTCTCGATCGTCACCAGTTTTTTGCCCCATGGACCACTGCTGAAGAAGCCAGGGGAGATGTCGATATCTTGGATGCTGTCTACGGGATAGTGATCGAGGATGACCTGCACCGTAAGCGCATTATAGAGATTGATCCAATAAGCCATCTGCTGCGGTCTCGCATAGGCTGAAATTGGAACCGCAGCGAGGCCTTCAATGTAGCCTTTGAGTGCCGCAGCGTCTTCAGCCGTTACCTCGCCGTAGGCAAGTCGGTTCACGCCATCGCTACCGGTGGCGAGATAGCTCTTAAGGAATTCGCCCCAGGTTTCATGGTCGATCTCGGTCTCGGCCGTTGCATCATGGGCAACCCAGCGTTCCCATAGAACCGCTTTTGGTGCCGCTAAAGCCGATGTTCCCCCACTTCCGACGAGAGCAGCAGAAGCAAGGCTGGTCAAAAGAACCGTGCGTCGATCCACGGCCGAATCCTCCATCATAAGGTTAAATCTGGAGCGCATCTTTGAACCGCGAGCTGAGAACCAGGGTTCTAAGTTGCCCAGAGAGATGTCGCACTCTGACGAGCACCTAAACAACCATGGAATGCGTCTCGAAGCCAAACCACAGCCAGTCACATTTGGTTCAGCGTCGCATGAGCAGCATGTTCAACAAATGGCGACGGCCCAGCGGAACAACACCGGGCTTCAAAAAAAGCAGAATTCGAGAAGCGTCAATTTGACATAACAGCCTCCAGATTCTATATCCAAGCTTGGTTTTAGACCGGTTTACCTAAGGTAGAGATCTCGTGAAACGTACCTTTCAACCTAGCAACCTCGTTCGCAAGCGTCGCCATGGCTTTCGCGCACGGTCCTCCTCTGTTGGTGGGCGCCGTGTCCTCGCCCGTAGGCGGTCGAAGGGACGGAAGCGTCTGTCAGCCTGAGCGCCAAGGCCAGCGCAGCGATTTCAAGGGTTACGCCGCCGCGACGATGCAGCCGGCCGTTTCCCAAAGCGTGGTCCATCTCAAAAAGCGGTCTGAGTTTCTTGCGGTTGCAGCGACAGGCCGACGTTGGGTTGCGCCCTCATTTGTGCTCCAGGTGGGCCCACGCTCGGTGGGCTCCGATTCGGGAGAACAAGGCCATGTCGGCCTTGGATTCACAGCCACGAAACGTCTTGGCAATGCGGTGGTGCGTAATCGGGCGAAACGACGATTGCGCGAAGCGGCTCGGCTCGTGTTTCCCGATGCTGCCACGATGGCTCACAATTACGTCCTCATCGCTCGGGCCGAGATTTTGACATGTGCTTTCCGAACGCTTGTTCGTGATCTCGAGACAGCACTCCTTCGCGTGATAACGGTCAAACCGCGACAGTCACACCAACGAAGCGTCAAACGGAAATAATGCCTAGCCGACCTTCCCTCGCGGTCCGCGGACTTCAGGCCTTGATCCACGGCTATCGGTTGGTCATATCTCCCTGGATCGGGCCACGTTGTCGCTTTTTGCCGACATGTTCCGACTATGCTCTGGACGCGCTCGCCCGACACGGGGCAATAAGGGGCAGCTGGCTGACGGTTTGCCGGTTATCTCGTTGCCACCCGTTTGGTGGCAGCGGCTTTGACCCGGTTCCCGGGAACGGAACGGCGAGCGAGCAGCTGCAAGGCAGCGGTGGAAAGCGGTGCAGCGATCATCGCCGATATGGAACTGAGGCCTAAGCGCCTCGACGATTGGAATTGGAAGGCCTCAAAGCAGGGGCTATTGAGCAGAGGCAAGGAGATCGGGACGACATGCCCGAGCAAAGAAATCTGGTACTGGCTATCGTCCTCTCAGTGACGATCATTATCGCCTTTCAATACTTCTACGAGCTGCCGCGGCTTCAGGAGGAGCAGCGCCGCCAGGCGGCGATCGAGGAGAGCATGGGTGGCTCAACGGGACTACCCCCCTCGCCGACCCCCTCGGTCTCGGGAGCTGGAAACCAAGGCTCAGCCCCTGCAGTGCCAGGAAGTGTCCCCACGGGCCAGCCAATCGAAGCCTCGCGCGATGCCATCATCGCCGATGGTACACGCATCGCCATCGATAATGGTCGCCTCACCGGCTCCTTCGCCCTGACGGGTGGACGCATCGACGACATCGTCTTGACTGACTACAAGGTTTCGATCGAGGATGAAGCTGCCGACGTCACGCTGTTTAACCCTGCTGGTTCGCCAAATGCTTACTTTGCCGAATTTGGCTGGACTCCGGCTCCGGAGAACCAAGATGCTGTCGTGCCTAATCAAGAGACGGTCTGGACAGCGGACAATAGCGAGCTTCGTTTAGACCAGCCCGTTACGTTGACATGGGATAACGGTCAGGGCCTCACATTCGAGCGTAAACTTGCGATCGACCAAGACTACCTCATTACCGTCACACAACGGGTTTTGAACAAGGGCGACGACACGGTGACGCTCTATCCCTACGGCCTGGTGCGCCGGTGGGGCACGCCCGAGATATCAGGCTTCTTTATCCTCCATGAAGGGCCGATGGGTGTCTTTAATGAGCAATTGACTGAAGTCGACTACTCCGATCTACAAGAAGAAAATGGTAAGTTTGAAGAGCAGAGTCAGAGCGGTTGGCTCGGAATCTCTGACAAATATTGGCTCGCCGCGCTTATTCCGGATCAGTCAGTCGAGTTTACCGCGAAGTTTCAGCATTATCTCAGCAATGGTGAGGACCGGTACCAAACAGACTATCTGCGTCCGGCAATGACGGTACCAGCCGGTGGTTCCGTCGAGATCACCGACCGGCTCTACGCCGGAGCCAAAGAACTGGACAAGCTCGACGCCTATGCGGCGGACTTCAGCATCCCGCTGTTCGACCGCGCGATTGACTTCGGCTGGTTCTACTGGCTGACCAAACCGATCTTCTATTTTCTCCATTTCGCTTATGGTTGGGTCGGAAACTACGGCGTCGCTATCCTCATCCTAACGCTCTTGGTCAAACTTCTCTTCTTCCCGCTCGCAAACAAGTCATACCGAGCGATGAGCCAGATGAAGAAGTTGCAACCCGAAATGACGCGAATTCGGGAGCAGGCCGGCGATGACAAGATGCGTATGCAAAAGGAGATGATGGAGCTCTACAAAAAGGAGAAGGTAAATCCAATGTCGGGCTGTTTGCCAATTTTGGTGCAAATCCCGGTCTTTTTCGCGCTCTACAAAGTCCTATTTGTGTCAATTGAGATGCGGCACGCGCCGTTCTTCGGCTGGGTTCAGGACCTGTCAGCACCTGACCCGACCTCAATGTTCAACCTCTTTGGACTTCTTCCCTTCGACCCACCAAGCTTTTTGATGATCGGCATCTGGCCGCTCTTGATGGGTCTTACGATGTTCCTCCAAACGAAACTCAACCCGCAGCCCGCCGACCCCATTCAGGCCAAGGTGATGTTGTTTCTTCCGCTCATGTTCATCTTCTTGTTCGCAACATTCGCTGCTGGGCTCGTGATCTACTGGACTTGGAACAACGTGCTTTCAATCGCGCAACAATGGGTCATCATGCGCCGTATGGGTGTCAAGGTGAACGAATGACCGCGTTGATCTGCATTAGCATCATATGAGGTCCGTTTGGTCGGATTGCGGTTGGTATCACGCTCAGCTTGGGTTCGCCTTTGATCGTTGGCCAACAGCTCTTTCTCCGTTCTTGGCTCTCCCAAGGTGATTGATGCGCAGATGGGCGGTCTAGCTTCTCACGACCAGCACGATGATGAGGTCCTGGAAATCGGGCGTCACCTCTTCGCTCAAAGCTGTGACTTCATGTTGAGCGTCGCATCGATCAAGCAACTGCCAGCGACCGATCTGCCGGAAGTCGCGTTTGTCGGACGTTCCAACGTCGGAAAGTCGACCCTCATCAATGCGCTCACGAACCAAAAGCAGCTGGCGCGCACCTCCAACACACCGGGACGCACACAGCAGATCAACCTCTTCAATCTAGGCAATCGTCTGATCCTCGCTGATCTGCCAGGCTACGGTTTTGCGAAAGCCCCAAAGCCGACCGTGGAGAGTTGGCATCGCTTGATCCAGACATATCTCAAAGGTCGTCCGACGCTCCGGATTGTCTGCATTCTTGTCGACTCGCGCCATGGGCTAAAAGCCGTCGACGAAGACTATATGAAACTACTCGCCAACGCCGCGGTCGCTTACCGCATCGTTTTGACCAAAGCTGATCAGGTTAAGGCTGACCAGCTCACATCCTTGTTGCAGGAGCTGCGGTCTGTGATAAAGCACAAAATCGGTGCTCACCCAGACCCCATTGCGGTCAGCGCCAAAGACCAGGAAGGAATAGCAGAACTGCGGGCTGAGCTAGCCGCCTTCGCCCTTTCTCAATGAGCCAATAGATAGATTTGTGACGACAACATGACTGATGATCGCCATCAAAAGACCGCAGCAACGCTCATCGAGGCGCTCCCCTATATGCGCCAATTTGCGGGCTCTACTTTCGTGATCAAATATGGCGGTCACGCCATGGGATCCGCTGAGCTTGCTCGAGATTTTGCGCGTGATGTTGTGCTTCTCAAGCAAGTTGGTATCAATCCAGTTGTGGTCCATGGTGGCGGCCCACAAATCAAAGCGATGCTGGACCGTCTCAAGATCCAAAGCGAATTCGTCCAGGGCCTCCGCGTCACCGATGCCGCCACCGTCGAAATTGTCGAGATGGTCCTCGCCGGCAATATCAATAAACGCATCGTCACTGCCATCCAGGAGGCAGGTGGCCAGGCGGTCGGTCTCTCCGGGAAAGACGGCAGACTTATCGAAGCGACCAAGCTCACACGAACTATTCGTGACGCCGATAGCCATATCGAGGAGGTCCTTGATCTAGGCTTTGTCGGCGAGCCCCAAGAAATTAATACTGGTGTTCTGGAGGCGCTCCGCGAGAGCGAGATCATTCCCGTGATCGCACCGATCGGCGTCGGCAAAGATGGACAAACCTATAATATCAATGCGGATACGTCGGCCGGCGCGCTCGCAGCAGCTCTCAAGGCGCAAAAGCTGATCATGCTGACCGACGTTGAAGGGGTGCTCGACGGCGACGGTCGACTGATGCCAAACTTCACCGCGACACGAGCGAAGGAGTTGATGACATCTGGTATCATTACTGGCGGCATGATCCCGAAGCTAGAAACCTGCCTATCGGCGCTCCAATCTGGCGTCGAAGCCGCCCACATCCTTGATGGCCGCCGTCCCCACGTCGTCCTGCTGGAAATTTTCACGGAAGCTGGCGTAGGGACAAAGATCAGCCAAAGGTAAGGCGTCGCTAACGTGTCCAAAAGCGCTCAGGACGCCGTCCGGCAATAGCGGCCTCGGACACTAGCCGTCGTCGTTTCGTCCAAGATGCCGAAAGATGGCGACGTGCTTTCTAAAAGTTCTGGCCTATCGAGATCGCCTTGCCAGATCACGTCAAAGCATAGATCAATGTTCCGCTGCCCCTGACTTTCTTTCAACGGTAATCACGCCCTGTCATCGACCAGATAGGGTCTGCCAGGCAGATCGCATCCCGACATCCGACGTGATCCCGCCGCGAATTTCGCGCCCTCAGCCTTGAATACCAAAGTTGCTTGCTTGCCTGAATGGGGTATCCAACCCTAGTTTAAGAAGACGAGCGCACCGTCGACGATGAGGTTGGCTATGCCTGACTACTCTCCATTGCGTCGCTTGTATCCGCGTCTAACCCTTGGCGTATTCGCCATTCTCCTTGGCTGTTTCAGCGACCTGCCAGTTGCCATTGCTGACAAGACCACGGCAACAAGAGCAACCTCATCCGCACAGATCGCGCGTGACCATATGGTCGCCGTCGTCGAGGAAGAAGTTCGCCTGCTCAGCTCTGAGACTGGGATTGCAGCGATCGATCCCCGGGTGTTGGAAGTCATGCGCGTCGTGCCACGTCACGACTTCGTTCCTCAAGATATCAAGGCCTACGCTTACAATAACCATCCCCTGCCCATCGGCCACGGACAGAATATCGCGGCGCCGCTTCTCATTGCGCTCATGACCCATTTGGCTGAACTCAAGCCTGACGATGCTGTTTTTGAGACTGGGACCGGTGCAGGCTACCATGCGGCCGTGCTGTCGCACCTGGTGAAGTCCGTCTATAGCATCGAAGTTATCGAGCCTCTCGCCGAACAGGCCGCAAGGATGCTGAAACATCGCCAAGACGAGAACGTCATGGTGCAAGCAGGCGATGGCTACGATGGTTGGCCAGACCATGCTCCATTTGATGCCATCATCCTAAAGGAATCGTTGGACCATGTACCGGTGCGCCTTTTATCCCAGCTGAAACCCGGAGGCCGCCTCGTCATGCCTCTCGGACCCGCAGACGGCGCCCAAGATCTTACTGTCATCCGTAGAACCGCGGACGGACGCCTCACCCAGAAGCGGATCATGCCAGTGCGCTTTTCGCCGATGCAAGGTGGCGACCGGCTCTGAAACGGATTGCCCGCTCGCTGTCGGATCAGCGGACGATGACACCTGGATTGAGGATGCCATTCGGATCCAGCTGTTTCTTGGCTTCGGCAAGAACATCACCAAAAAGACTGGGTCGCTGTCGTTCGTACCAGACCTGGTGATCACGGCCGACGGCGTGATGATGGGTGATAGTTCCTCCTTCGCGGATCACGGCGTCGGAGGCTGCCTCCTTGATCGCTCGCCATTGTTCCAAAAGCACTCCCTTTGCACCTTGTGCGTGGAACGCGAAATAGGGTGCAGGGCCATCGGGATAGGCGTGGCTAAAACGGCAAGAGACAGCACCCGGATTCCCCGTAGCCTCCAAGATTGCCTTCTTGGTTGCTGTGCAGATGGCATGATGAAAGTGCTCAAGCCGATCCCATGTGATCGCGGTTTCAAAGGTATCTGAGATAATCCCCCGAGGCGTGAGCTGTTCTCGATTATATGGCATGCGAATAAAAGCTTCGCGCCATGCACCAACAGTTCCCTGTAAATGCGCCTCGGGATTATCCTTCCAGTCGACATCGATTGTTCCACCGTGGTCGCGGCAACACTGTTCCGCCCGGGACATCCATGCCTCCACGGGATGATCCGCACTTTCGAAAGACACGACCATGAGCGTGAAGCCGCCGGAGCCGGCACCGTTCACCTTAAGCTCAACGCCGTCAACGATGCGAACGTTCGCAGGGAAAAGGCCAGCTTGGGCAACAGCGCGCACGGCCTTGGCAGCATCGAAGAAATGCTCGAACCGAAATCCCGCCGTCAATTTAAAACTCGGGCGACGTTGAAGACGAACCCAGCCCTCGGTGATAATGCCAAGCGCTCCTTCAGAGCCAATCATGAATCGGTCAGGGCTTGGCCCCGCACCTGAGCCTGGAAGCCGTCGAGAGATCATCTCGCCTGCTGGCGTCACCATGGCAACGCTTTGGATGAGATCATCGATATGGGTGTAGAGAGTGGCGAAATGGCCGCCGGAGCGCGTTGCCACCCAGCCTCCAAACGTGGAGTGTTCAAAACTCTGTGGAAAGTGCCGAAGGGTGAGGCCGCTCGGCTTCAGCGCTGCCTCAAGCGACGGCCCTCGCGCTCCACCTTGAATGCGTGCAGCGTGGCTGACATCGTCAATCTCCAGAACCTGGTTCATTCGGCTCATGTCGACCGTAACGATGCCATTGTAGCCTTCGCCGACATCGCTTGTGACACCACCAACGACGGAAGAGCCTCCGCCGAAAGGGATCAGCGCAGCACCAACATCACCACACCAGTCGAACAGTGCCTGAATATCCTCGGCGGTTTTTGGATAGGCGACAACGTCCGGGGCATGGGCGACATCGCCTTGATAGAGTCGAATAGAGTCCGGCTGAGACTGACCAAATGCATGCAAAATGCGCTGATATCTGTCGCTTGTGCAGATCGTCGACAGGGCTTGTGGCGGCCTCAGACGGGAGGCCACGAGCGAAAGGGTGTCTAATGATGGAAAAGTGCCGTCATCGGTAACGTCGATCCCAAGCGTTCGGAAGGTCTCCAAGAGCTCTCTTGTTTGCGCACTGTCGAGACCGTCCCCTTCGTGACCCCAGCCCCAATATTTTAGGAGTCTTCCCATCGACTTCTCCTTGGGAAAAATGCACCTCTTCATTCTCTGCCATCGATCACCTCAATCGTCTATTCGATGGAAAGACCAAAACCGTTGTTTTGGTGCGTCTAAGTTGATGTTCTACCAGGGACTTTCAAGTATACTTCGTCAAGATAAGACGGTATTCGAGTATAAGCTTGTGCAGTAAACTCGAACAAATATGACAGTGTTTTCAAATCGATGGAGTATTCGCCAGAAAACAATGACGAGAAAATTCTTACGATGATTGATTCTGTGCCGTCATTGGACTTCTGCACAGCAGACGAACAAGTGCGCCCATGTCATGACAACCTTGGCTCACATCCATTGACCACCATCGAGACATACGACTTGTACACGATGGTAGAATGGTTGGGACGCTATGCTAACCGGAAACAAAGCAATTCTATTTGAGCGTTCCGTTACCAAAGACAGTGATAGATTTCGATTGTACGAGTCTGTTCTCGATCAAGTCCGAGAGCGCATCTATGTCGTCGGACCCAATTATCGCTATCGTTACGCCAATCGTCGTGTCATCGAGTTCGAGGGATGGACCGCAAATGAGATCGTCGGCCGTCACGTTGCCGAGTTGGTCGGTGACCTTGTCTTCAAGCGTTTGGTTAAGCCGAAACTCGATCGGTGCTTTCGGGGCGAAGACGTCTCGTTCCAACATTGGATCACGACACGTAGCGGTAAGCGCCAATATATCGACGTCTTACTCACACCATTCCGCGAATGGAATGGAACGATCAACGGTGCGATCGTCACGATTAGTGATAAGACCGCGCAAAAGACGCTTCAAGACGACTTCACTGAGCAATCCGACCTGTATCGGCAGCTGGTTGAGAACTCACTAACAGGCATCGCTATTCTGCAAGGTGGCAGCGTTGTTTTTGCAAACCAAGCGTTTACGACCATGTTTGGCTACGACGACTTGGAATCACTGCGTGCAGAACATGATCCACTCGGTTTCATTGCTTGTCATGATCGAGAATGGCTAAGGCCTTGTCTCACGGCCTACGAAGCATCGAAATTCGGCCCTAAACAGTGCCAGTTCGACGGGATCAGCCGTTCCGGCCGTATCCTCCATATCTTCGCATCGACAAATGTCGTTCTCTGGCAAGGAAAAAGCGCCTGCCAGCTCGTGCTCATTGATGTCACCGAGAGAAAACGTGCTGAGCGCGCGTTGTCAGAGACGGCGGCCAGTTTTCAGGATGTCGTCGAAGGATCACCACAAGGCTTCTTTGCAATAGAAGGTGATCAGTACACCTATGTGAATCGAGCCTTTGCTGATCTTCTTGGCTACTCCGTCGATCAGATGAAGTCAGCACCAATCGAGTCATTTTTTGCTGCCCACGAACGAGAAGAGGTCAACAAAAATCGGTACGAACGATTTCAAAAGAAGCCGCCGTCACGAGTCTGCGAGCGTGACGCTCTTCACAAAGACGGGCATATCATTCGCATTCAGCAATGCGTGCGCTCAACCGAAAATTGGTTCGGCCGACCAGCGATTTTAGGCTTCGTCATGGATGTGACGGACAGTCATCAGGCGCGGAAAGCACTCCAGAACGAACGCAATCTTTTGCGCACGATGATTGACAATATTCCAGCCGTCGTCTTTGCCAAAGATAGTGAAGGGCGGTTCTTGATCAAAAACAAGGCCGGGGCCGAATTCGTTGGCGAAACGGATCCCAACACGCTTGCCGGCAAATCAAACCATGACTTCTACCCGGACGACCTTGTTGCTGCGTTTCGCCGGAACGAAATTCGTGTCATGGAGACCGGCGAGGCCCTTATTGACAATGAAAACAAAGTCGTTTGTCCGGGAACCGGCAAGACAGTCGTCATGAGTGGGTGTATCGCACCGCTGCGCGATGACACAGGCGAAATCGTCGGAATCGTCGGTATCTCACAAGACATTACCGACTTTCGTGACTACGAAGCAGCTCTTCGCGAAAGCGAGCAACGCTTTAGGGACATTGTCCAAGCCTCTTCCGACTGGTTTTGGGAAATGGATGCGGAGCTTCGCTTTAGCTACTTTTCGGAACGCGTTGCCGAACTTTCAGGCACGGACATCGAGGCGACGCTTGGGAAGAAACGCTCCGAAATCGCCATCAAAATCGACGACTCGTGTCGACAACACTTCAATGATCTCGAAAGCCGCCGGCCCTTCCGTAATTTTCGCTACGTGAAGCATGGCAATGACGGCAAGACGTATCACATCTCGATAAGCGGTGTACCAATTTACGATGATGAGGGCCGCTTTAAAGGTTATCGTGGCGCTGGCACCAACATCACGAAGGAAGTTGAAGCGCAACAAGCGCTGGCGAAGGAGCGGAACCTTTTACGCGCCATCATCGACAACATTCCCGATGCCATCTATGCCAAAGATCGACAGGCGCGCTTTACACTGAAAAACGCCTTCGACGCCAAGCTTATGGGCGCCGCCAAATCCGACGATACCATCGGCAAGACCGACTTTGACTACTATCCCCAAGAGATAGCCGACGAGCTTTTTCAAGATGATATGCAGGTGATGGAAAGTGGCATACCAATCGTCAATAAGGTCGAACAGCTCGTTCGCAGCGGGTGCGGTGAAGCGTTCTGGTACAGCACAACCAAACTGCCGCTTCGTGATGCCAATCGGACAATCGTGGGCCTCGTCGGAATCGGTCGGGATATTACCGAAGCCAAATATCTCGAGGACCGACTTCAGCATCAGGCAACCCACGATTCGCTAACTGATCTCCTGAATAGAGCGGAATTCGAACGCGGGTTGGCATCAGCGCTTGCCAAGGCGAAATCGACCAATCAATCGTCAGTCCTTTGTTATATCGACCTCGATCAATTCAAAATCTTGAACGACTCCGCTGGCCATATGGCAGGTGACCAATTGATTCGCCAAATGGCTAGCCTCTTCGGCGAGCGAGCTGACGCCATCGGAGCGATGCTAGCTCGCCTTGGCGGCGACGAGTTCGGACTTTTGGTCGAGGCCTGCACGCTGGATCAAGGAAAACGCATCGCGCAGGACCTCATTGATGCGACGAATATGCTTCGTTTTTCCTGGGAAGGTCGAACCTTTGGCGTCAGTATCAGTGTTGGCCTTACGGTCATTGATGAGAATCTCCGCGACGTCGACGATGCACTAACCCAGGCCGACATTGCATGCTATGCCGCCAAGGACAACGGACGTGGTAGGCTCTGTGTTTATCAGGCCAGCGATGCGGAAACATGGCAGCGACATCAAGACGTCCTTCGCGCCGCAAGCCTCGAGCAGGCCATTGCCAACAACAATTTGACGCTGATGGCCCAACCGATCGTTCGCTTGGGGAATGATGCGTTGCCCGTCAGTCACTACGAGATCCTGCTGCGCCTCAAGGGCCCAGACGGCGGATGGTTACTGCCCGGTGCTTTCATACCCGCGGCCGAGCGCTATGGGCTGATGTCGATGATTGATCAATGGGTGGTCCAAACGTCGCTAGAAGCGATTTCAGACATTGCGCGACCCGCCGATGGATTTCGGTTCAATATCAATCTCTCTGGTCACTCTCTGACCGACGCAGCCTTTCAGGACAGCCTTCGTGGCATGCTTCGGGAGAGCAAGCTTCCAACCGAAAGTCTGTGCTTCGAGATCACGGAAACAGCGGTAATTTCCAATCTAACACGTGCGAAGCGCTTCGTTAGCGAACTGCGCGATCTCGGCTGCCGCATCGCACTCGACGACTTCGGTTGTGGTCTCTCCTCATTCAGCTATCTCAAGCACTTTTTGGTAGACTACATTAAGATTGACGGCAGCTTCATTAAGCATATCGCTGACGATGCCACCGATCGCGCGATCGTCGAGGCAATCAACCATGTCAGCCATGTCGGTAAGCTTCAAACAGTCGCCGAATGCGTTGAAGACGAAGCGCTCATCGTCCAACTACGCGAACTTCAGATCGACTATGCACAAGGTCTGGCCCTCGGTTCAGCGAAACCTCTCGCAGACGTTCTCGCTTCTCTTCGAGTTCAAGTCTAAAGACCAATCAAACGCTCCGCTCCGTTAACGATCATCGTACGAGCGGATCAACAAGGCGGTCAAACACGCCGATTGACCAAAACCAGCATCTTATCCAGGCGAGGCCGCGTGGCCAAACAGTGCGGTTGCAACCCAGAGACCGGTCGGGCCTCGCCTAGCATAACGTCAACTTCGCATATCCAGGGTTGCCAGCGCATGACCTTAAACGAACGTTTAGACCCAATGAGCCTTGGCCTATAGGGGGCTCATCTCACCCTGCTTTCATCTGCATCGGATCTGGATGCGCGACGCCGATACGCTGCTCTCCATCCTCGACAACGGTGAGATCACAAAATGTTCGTCATCACCGATCCGTCGACAGGGGCTTTAGCTGTTGTATCATCGCGCCAAGCGGATCATCGGCGGCGAGCCGGCCTCGTCGCCATTGATAGGTCGTAAAAGGAGACGTTCCCCTACCGCCATCGAGGGCAAGAATTGTCTCGAGCAAGAAGCGTCCGCCCTCCCGAGTGAGTGCCAGAATCCTGATCGAGTACACCAGCTCCCGCGTCGCCAGCGCATAGTCCTCATACGGGGTCACATCATCGGTTGGGAGGATCGAGAAGACATCGTCGTCTGGGCTGGCCGAACGGATCGCGGTGATCGTCTCTGGTGTCATACCCGGCAGCGCACCGAGAACGGGAAGGGATGCCCTGAAGAAATCGAACCCTTCTGCATTCGCATAGATGGTTACATGACGCTGTAGACGGGCATAGAGCTGCTCGGTCATTCCGAGCACGGACCTGAGTTCGTCGACATGGCGAAATGGCCGATCGATCGCCCCCTTACTCATGCCGGCGGCTTCGTAAGCGCTGTCCTCCGCGCCATTTGGTAAAATGTCGCTGTCCTCGTCTCGAAAGTCGACAATACGTGCCGCCATCGTGTTGGCGACATCATCACTTTCGACTCCAACGCTCTTTAGAAGACCGATCAATAGTTCGATTGGCGCAGCATTGAGATCGATCTTGCCGTCTTCGTCCCTGACAAGAACAGCGGCCGCGCCCTCACTCGTGGCAAAAGACATATCGGCAGCACCATCCACAAGTGCCCCACCGAAAGGTTCATGCGTGAGCAGATGATAGACGGCACGATTAAAACCAGCCTCTGCCAACGCGCGCGCTCGCTCATTCTCAGCAGCATTAAAGGCAAGCTTGCCAGAAACGCGTCCGCTCGACCCGACTCCCGCCGCCATCAGTGCCAGCAAGCTGACAATCCATAGCACAGCAATGAGAGCCATGCCCCTCGACCCCGCGCTGCTGCCAATCAAAATTGTAAGATGTCCTCTATTTCTTTTGCGATTCAACAGCTTCAAGGTTGACGGCGTCGAGACCACTACCGGCGGCAGTCGGTGGTCGTTCCAGACTTGCGGCCGGGGATACCTTCTTCAACCAAAGTCGCATCCTCTCATTGCCGTTTGTCAAAAGCACCTCGTTGACATCGACGTCTTCGACGCGCCAGCCATCAACATCCTGGCCTTCTCGCAGACGAAGCATACCCCTCTCAGGGTGCACGAGAAGCGCGAAGCGAGCGCTATCCGAGAGCATCGTGCCTGCTAACTGGAAAGGTAATGATGCGATGGCGGACGGAGCTTCGTCCGAGGTCTCATCGATCGGCGCCTTGAAGGGCTGACGGGACGCGGAGAAAAGCGGTCGGTCGACGATGGCATCGAGCACGGCCATGTCGGGACCAGCGATCGAATCGACTAGGTTGCTATCCGTGATCTCGACCGAGGAGTCGGCAGGTGCAGCCGTAACCGGAACTGCAATAAAGTTGTCGTTGTTCAACTGAAAAACGATCGTTGCACAAAGACCGGCTGATAAAAGAAGCCAGGCTGCCGTACCACTGGGTGATGTTTGCTTGGTCATCCGACGATCCGTTCGATCTCAAGACCCCTGCTTCCTCAGATCTATATAGTATCGGCTGACCCGAGCACAAACGCCAAGAGCGTCACCCACTGTACCCGAGCACTGCTTGCCGTCACGCCATCACCGATCTTTCTTGGAAGTCCGTTGCATGTCTCAACCCTTCAGGGAACGAGGCGCGCAAAGCTAAAAACATCAATTCGAACATCCAATTCTGGCGCCATATCGGCTTTATTCCTCCCTTGCCGAGTTCTTGCCGCCGTCACTTGGAGTTGATCGATGAAGAGCAAAGGTTCCATTGTTTCTAGCTCGAAAAGTGTCTCAGCAAGCATGTCGATATCAGCCGAAAAGCGCAGCTTCACACCACTTTTCCTAAGCGGTGGCCCCTCCTCCACGTCGATAGCCGGTAGTACCTGGATGGACTTGACCGACCCACCGGCGGTATCGACGACAGTAGAAACGAGATCCTGCAGCTCGACTCCGGCCAAGGCTTCGTCGGTGTTTTCCAGGAAAGCGATGGCATTGCTGTCATCGGCATCCAATGCCTCAATACGCTCGATCAAACCTGGTCGCTCGGCAATCAACGCTTCATAACGCTGCAGGAGCTGCTTTGATCTGGCGATTTCATCGCGATTGTTCTGATACGTGCTCATCGCCGGCTCGATGGCAAACAGGAAAACCCCCAGGACAAGGGCGGCCAAAATAGCCAGCGCTAGCGTTCTCGACACAAGAGATCCCGGCTGCAGCATCACGATGTCTCCGATGCAAGCTCTACCGATATATGGAAACGTTCCTTGTTCGAACGGCCATCACGTGTGACTGGAGAGTTAAACGCAGGACCCTTCAGAAACGACGATTGCGAGAGAATCGCAATCAGATCTGTCGCTTTGTCCGCAAGCCCCATCAAGTCGATGTCATTTTCGGTCACCCTGAGTTGCAAAATATGACTGTGATCTGGGAGAAGTTCGGTCAACTCTGCCAGAAGCTCTGTCATGGTCGGACGTCCGTTTCTAGCGTCGGCCAAAAACGCTGATTCATTTGACATCGAATCCAAACGTTCTCGAAGTTGTAAGCTGACTTCTGCCCCCTGGCGTGCGGTAACGATTTTAGCATCCAGGTCAGCGATCAGTTGCTGTTGCTGGACCACCGGCAGGGCGACGTTAATCACAAGCAGGACCATTGCCGTAACGCGTAGAACCCGTTTTGCCCAACCATCGGCCGGCCTCTCATCGATGAGCTTGGGTCGCAGATCCAGTGGCTGCACTTGGTCTCCCGTTTGCTCAAGCTCGATGCTATCGGGCTCACGCTGAAACGGCGCAACCAGGTCCAGGGCCAGATCAATGACTGCTCTCGGTACGATTTCCAGCAGGACCTGCATACTGCCCGCCTTCGTATCGGTTGCCTGAAGGCGCCAAGCCAGATTGACGTCCTCGGGCTTAAAAGGCGTCAAACGATCAAGCTCGAAGTGCAGAAGGTTGGCGAGGTCATCCTTCGCTGCCAGTGGCAGATCGACAAGTTTTCTCATGCCGAGATGAGGTGCTAGCCTGATTACCAGAGGCCATTTGCGGTACCGCCGTTCTGACAACGCTGCAAGGCCTACTGGCCTTTGGACGACATCAGCATCACGCGCGCCCTGCCCTTTGATTTCGCAGCGACCGAGCACTCGCGTGCTACCACGCTTTGTGTGCTCAGATAACACAACCTCATCGTCATGCAATTTCAGAACCAGGCAAGAACGCTGCTTAACGCGTGAGGGAGCCAAGCCCCTCGGCATCAGCCCACTGAGCTCCCCCAACCACCACCGCATGAAGATGCCAGGTAACTGTGTTATGGCCCGTAATGGATCAGCCATGGTCAAAGTATCCGACATGAATATTGACAATGATGGTCTGCAGCAAGAATAGACGACCAATGACACCTGCACCACCATTGTTCACCCAGGAGGGCGTTGTCAGCGACTGCGCGGCTAGAATGAGGTTTCGTACCATTCATCGATCCTCGTCGAGACGATTAAGGGTGGCCAAGGGTCCTTGTCACCCCGAATGAAGGCAACGTCGACTCGAATGAGATCGGGAAGCTCACCCTGCTCGCGCCAGGTCGCATGCCATTGGGGTATGGTATCGCGTCCCTCCTTCCTGCCGAAATAGGCAAACCTAACGCGATCAAGCGTATCAAGAATCACCCTCTCCTGGACGTCGTTATCTCGACGGTCGATCTCATCGTCGATCAACCGCCAGCGGAAAGTCAGTTCGTTGCTGACGTCTGGCCCACTCGCCGGCGTAACCGAAAAGTTCATCACATAAGGACCATAGCCGACGCTTTGAGGCATCGATGATGCCACGCGGAGTGATGTCTCCTCACCAGCAAAGACGATCTCGTAGCGGCCATCGGCTAACGGGAGGGACAGCGGCAAAGATTGCTCAAGCCGCTCTCTTAGAAATGTGCGAATAGCCTGTGCTTCACCATCGTCTCTTCGAATACGATCCGTCGCCTCCCAAACCCGCGTGCCAAATCGAAGGCTGCCGAAGAGAACGACCATCAACATGCCGAGCAGCGTCATCGCAACGAGAAGCTCCATCAGCGTAAACCCGCCTGAGCGGCGCCGCTTGCTCACCGGTCTCATGGCACGAGCCCCAATTTGAGCGTCTGCAGCTTGAAGTGAACGTGGTCACTGCCGCCTTCACGGACCTCAATGGAAATATGAAAGAGGGCAAGATCGGTTTCCGGACCCGGCGCCTCGACGGTCTTGACCTCGGCGTCCCAAGCTAGCGGTGTTTCTCCCGGCAGTGCACGACTGACGCCAGAGAATAAACCGGGTTCCAGGGGAAGCTCGTGGCCGAAGCGCGTTACTTGTTGTTCAGCCAAGGCCCGAGCATCCCATAGAGTGGCCGCGATTCGCGCTTGGCGGATACCGGTATAAAAGATATCGGCGATGGCGCCGAATGCGACCGCAAAGATCAAGAGGGCCACAAGAGTTTCCAACAGCGTAAAGCCATGATCGGTCCGCCAGCGAATAGGCGATTTGCCGGTCATGATGGTGCGTCAATGATTGAAATAAGGCCGGTTAGCCAATCGATTTCGATGGCATTCCGGAGATTGCCTACGGCTAGGATGACCCGACCGCCTGTGGAACTGCCGTCAGGAAAGAATCGGATTCGGCCCGTCGTTTCATTCAACTGCTCCTGACGCGCCGTGATGAAGCCGATCGTGACGCCTGCGGGAAGCTGCACGGGTGCCTTCGCCTTCGGCGTAAGGAACTGCCGACGCTCAACGTCGATACTCAAGGTCTGCTCGCGATTGGCCGTGATCGCAACACTTCGGACCCCGCGGAGGCTATCCGCCAACTTCTGCGTCGATCGGTCAAGATTGAACGCGGCATTGTCACGCAAGAGAAAGCCGGGAATCGATACCAGAATTAGGCCAATGATCGCCAATACGACCAAGAGCTCGATCAGCGTGAACCCGCCATGAGCGGGCTCACTGCCAGCTGGTGACGTCTTGATCCTCACCTTCGCCACCTTCGGTGCGATCTGCGCCGAGCGAATAAAGGTCATAGTCACCATGTTCGCCAGGCATGCGATAACCGTAGAGCTCGCCCCAGGGGTCAACCAGTGAGTCGCGCTGTTTAACGTACGGGCCGTTCCAGCGCGCGGCGTCTGCCGGGGCAGTTACCAGGGCGTCGAGACCGTCGGCCTCCGAGGGATAGCTTCCGACCTCGAGCCGGTAGAGATCCAAGATCGCCGCGATATTCTTGATTTGCGCTTCCGCCGCATCAGTTTTTGCAGAGCTCAGATATTTCAAGACCTGAGGTGCTGCAAAGGCGGCAAGTAGCCCTAAAATCACCAGGACGACCAAAAGTTCGATCAACGTGAAACCAGCGTTCGAACGGAGTTTTCGCGGGCGAGAAGTCGGCTTGGACATGGTGTCGCTCAAAATCTCTCTCGAACGTTTCTTTCAAGGGATCACAGCGCATAGTCTTAAACTGGCGCTCATCGAAGCTCAAGCCAACATATGGCTTCCTGTCCAAACGTCTGAAGAGATCCAGATCCTAAAGTAGCCACCGGTCAGATCGGCAGCTGGTAAGCAGCGAGAATGGCGGTAAGTATCGCGCCGATGATCGTCGCGATCACAAGGCCAACGCCGATCGTGAGCACCGGCACCAAAAGCGTCATGAGCCGTCCGACCGTCGTCTTCACTTCCTGATCGAAAATGTCTGCGACCTTCGAGAGCATGACGTCAAGCTGGCCAGAACGTTCACCAACTGCGATCAGGTGGGTAGCAAGTTTTGGAAACACGCCCGCGCGCTCCAAGGACGCGGCAACCCGTTTACCTTCCTTGACACGGATCAAGGTGTCTCCGAGCGTGTCACGAAGCCTACTATTGCCCATTGTCTCTTTGGCAATTGACAAGGCATTCGGCAGCGCAACGCCATTTGTAAGCAGCGTTCCCACCGTTCTTGCCATCCTGGCAGTATCGATCTTGGCAATAAGATCGCCGACGAGTGGTATCTGGAGCGCGATGCGATCGATCCGAGATCGACTTGTTGGGTTTCTGAGTTGTGATCGGCCCCAAAGCCAGAGACCGAGCGTTATGAGCAGAGCGAGCCACCAGTAGTGGTTGGCGGCGTCGCCAAGACCGACGACGAAGCGAGTCAAAACCGGCAAGTCAGCGCCAGCACTTTCGAAGAGGGGTGTGAATTGCGGTACCACCAAGGCTAGCAGCACAACGATAGAAATCGAAGCCATCATCATCAGCAGAAGGGGATAGACCAACGCCGACTTCACCTGTTCGTTCAGCCGCTCATTGCTATCGAGATATTCAGCGAGACGCGTGAGGACGTCGTCGAGGGCATTGCCCGATTCGCCCGCACGTACGAGGCCGATATAAGCACTGGAGAACACGGCCTTATGATCCTCCAGCGCCGACGCGAGCATGCTTCCGCCCTGCACCTTTCCGAGAAGATCTGTCAGAAGCCGCCTAAGCCGCTCATTTTGCGTGACATCAAGGAGAAAGCTCAGGGCCTGATCAACATTGAGTCCTGCATTGAGAAGCGTCGATAACTCGCGGGTCATGATCGCAACATCGCGCTGGCGAATGCCGCCACCGCCCAAAAGTGGCTGTTCCAACCACCGTCGAAGCGACGACGATCCGGTACCTGATACAGAATCCGCGGCGTGAATAGACAACGGTATTTGCTGACGCTTGCGAAGCTGATCGACGACGGCGTTCTGATCAGCGGCCTCGATCTCGCCTTCGACCTTCTCCCCCTCACTGTCGACAGCACGAAAGAGAAAGCGCGGCATCACGCGAACTCTCGGGTCACGCGCAAGACCTCCTCGACGGTGGTAATGCCGGCCAATGTCTTTGCTATGCCGTCTCGGATCATCGGCACCATGCCCGACTCGCAAGCAACGCGATGCAAAGCACCAGCATCGGAACGGCTAAGAAGTGTCTCGCGCACTGCATCGTTCATTACCAAAACTTCGTTAAGACTAACGCGGCCGTGATATCCGGTATTGCCACACCGCTCACACCCCTTGGCATGCCAAAACCGCGTACCGCTCACAGCGTCTACGCCCAGTTGCTCGACCACTTTCGGAAGAGGCACATAGGCCTCGCGACAGGACGGGCAGAGTCGTCGGACCAGCCGTTGCGCTACGACGACGTTAAGTGTGGAGGTCAAAAGAAACGTCTCAACACCCATATCGATCAAACGCATGAGCGTCGCTGCCGCATTGTTCGTGTGAAGCGTCGAGAGTACCAGATGGCCTGTTAGCGCCGCTTGGATAGCGATCTCCGCAGTTTCAAGATCGCGGACTTCACCGACCATAATGACATCTGGATCATGCCGAAGCATCGCGCGCAGGACGTGAGCGAAGGTAAGGTCGATCTGAGGCTTGATCTGTACCTGATTAATGCCATCGAGTTGATACTCGATCGGATCTTCGACGGTAAGAACCTTACGGTCGATCGTATTGAGCTCAAGCAGCGACGTGTAGAGCGTCGTTGTCTTGCCACTTCCGGTTGGTCCGGTCACCAACACAATGCCATTCGGCCGCGTTAGGCCTGATCGATACGCCGTGAGCGCGTTCGCCGAAAAGCCGAGCGCATCAAAGTCAAGCTTGACACTTCCCCTATCAAGAATACGCAAGACCACGGCCTCACCATGCATGATCGGCATCGTGGCAACACGAAGATCAATATCGCGACCGCGGATAGCCAGCCGTATCCTGCCGTCTTGCGGCAAGCGCCGCTCGGCAATGTTGAGCCCCGCCATGATTTTCAGTCTCGAGATCATTGCCGCATGAAGTGACCGAGGGACGCTTTCACCATCTTTCAGCATCCCGTCGACGCGATAACGAATGCGCAGTGATTGTTCAAAGGGCTCGATATGGATGTCGGAGGCACGTTGGTCGACAGCGCTTGAGATCAATCGGTTTACGATTCTGACGACCGGCGCTTCACTTGCCAGGTCGCGCAGACGCTCGACATCGTCGATCAAATCGTCATCTAACCCAGCGTCCAGGGAATCGATGCTGTCGTCATCCGAGGTACTTACGCTGAGCAAGCGTTCCAGCGCAGCATCAATATCCGCGGGAATACCTACTTTGGCAGATACAGGCTTCCCCGCATGTAAACGAAGGGCGTTAATCGCGTACTCGTCCAGCGGATCAGCCATAGCAACCGTCAATACATTGTCGGTGTCGCTTAATGGGATGATCCTTGACGACCTCAGAAAATTAACGCTCAGACGCTCGTTGTGGAGAGGCTCCATCGGGTAGTCATCTCGGGTGGCGAGGTCAAGTTCCAAGATCTCGGCTAACATCTCGGCGACATCGCTCTCCGAAACCATGCCAAGTTTAGGCAACAGTGTGTGCAAACCCTCTTCGCCGAGCGTTTGAGCGCGTAGCGCGCGTTGGAGACCGCCAGCATCCAGCTTGCCACGACGGACCAAAAGGTCACCAAATCGCTGACCGAAAGATTCTTGGTTGACGTCGCTCATGATCCATCATCCTGCATAGCATCAAGCCTCAGTGGTCAAAGGCAAGCGGACCCAGGAGCCAAGAGGCCCAAAACGCAAAAGCGAGATACGGACCAAAGGCAATTTCTCGCGTCGCTACTGGTTGACGTTCGACGGCCTGACCAAGCAGAGCGATTGCAAGCGCCGAGCAGGCAGCCAGAAGAACGACACCTGGGAGTGCGTCCCAGCCAAGCCAAGCACCAGCCCCTGCCAACAGCTTGGCGTCACCGAAACCTAGTCCCTCCCGGTCGCGCAAGAGGGCGTATAGCCGGGCAATGCCGACAAACACAAACAGGCCGATGGCCGCACCAAAAACGTGATGGTGGATCATTCCTGGATTGATGACGTAAGCGACCAGTAGGCCAATCGGGATGAGCGGCAGTGTTAAGGTATCCGGTAGGACGAGATGCCGATGGTCAATCACGGCCAACACCAGGAGACACCAGCCAAGCAGGATGCTGCACCAGAAGAGCCAGCCAGAGGGGGCGACGCAAGCGCTGATCACAACAACGACGGCAGCAAGCTCGATCAGCGGATAGAAAACCCTAAGTGGGTGATTGCAACGCCGGCATCGCCCGCGCAGTAAGATGAAGCTAAGGAGCGGGATTAGCTCGCGCCAATGAAGGGTTTTGCCGCAATAATCGCAGGTCGAGCGATCGAAGATAATCGGGCGACCCGACGGTAGTCGATCGATCACGAGGCCGAGGAAACTGCCTATGAATGGAGCGGCGGCGAGGGCTATGGTCAGCTCGTGGGTCATCGCGCTCGGATGTCATTCAATAAGGGGCTCGGCAATGTTTCGGCGTGCAGACAATCTTAAGCGTCAATCATTCGGCAGTCTAATTTCTCATCACGGAGGAGAGAGCAAATCTCCTCGGCCCTAACGGGCTCGCTCGAACGATCGAGAGGCCCGACCCTAAGGCTACAGATCTTCGTTGCCCCACTGGACCGAGCAACCACAAGAGGCGTAAGGCCAGAACAACCTTCGGCATGATCAACCTGGACCTGATCCCAAAGGCCCCAAGCATCGACAGCTGTCGTTGTCGATGCGAGTTCCACGAAATAAGCATTGTCATTGCCGGTGTAGTTGATCTGACGGTCCTCCAGCGGTTGCCTCGTCGCGGGTTGCTTCTCAACAGGGTCGATAGTCAGCCGATCACGACCGAGTTTCTCCTGAAGTGGCTCAAGGTCATAGAACCGCCGTCGGATTTCTTCTGTGGCCTCAATCGCATCCTGTGGATTTTTCAGAACTTTTGGCGTGATCATGACAAGAAGTTTTTTCGATCTGTCACTTTCGTCGTCGCGCTAAACAGCGCGCCGATAAAGGGTATGTCCTTTAAGAGAGGAACACCTGTATTGATCTCATCCACATCGTCCTCAATTAGCCCCCCCAGAACGACAGTTTGATCACTAGAGACGACGACCGATGTGCTGATGCGCTGCTGCGCAATTGTCGGCGAATCGATTCCCGACGTCGTTGTTTGCACGACATCACTGACTTCCTGCTCAATATCAAGGATCAGCCGGCCGTTCGCATTGACTCGCGGCGTGACGCTTAAGATGACACCAGTCTGACGCTGCTCGACGGTGTTGACGATACGTGCATCGGACGTTTCGATGCCTTCAGCCGGCTGTGTCACAATTGGAACCTCATCGCCAACTTGAAGCTGTGCAGTCTGGTTGTCCAACACCAAGAGCAGCGGTGAGGAGACGACATTGTCCTCGGAGACACTGTCCAACGCGTTCAAAACGATTCGAACATCGCCGCGCGACAGGAGGCCTGAGAAACCCGGAAAGAGCTGGCCAACACTACCGTCCGTGAACGCACGCAGCGTGACCCCGCTGTCGCCAGAACCGAAGAACCACCGGACTCCATAGCTTAGCTCATTGGTCAGAGAGACTTCGGCGATGGTGGCTTCAAGCAAGACCTGGAGTGGTTGCTTGTCCAGCGCGCGAAGCGCGCCTTCGATCTTTTTGTATTCCTGAGGCGTAGCCCGAACCAACAAAGCACTGTTGGTTTCATCAGCGACAATTTTTGCGTCCGAATCGGAACGCCCCTCGGTCAGCGCTTGCCTCGATTGACGGCTCGGTGACTGACCGATGCCCACCGCGTCCCGCTGTCCTCGCTCACGAGCCGTTGGGGCGGCACGTTCTTCGTCACCAATGTCGTCAGCAGCCTCAAACGACGAAAAAGGCGCACCCAGTGACACAAGCTCCAGCCCCGGCGCAAGCAGTGACTCCCCTCCGAAGGAGGTGCTTTGAATGTCGAAGAGCTCACCTAAAGCGGAAGCGAGGTCGGTCGCACGCGCATTCTGCACTTCATCGACATAGACTTGGACACCATCGCCCTGCCTATCGACAAATGGCTGCAAGAGCCCTGCCAGTTGTCCGGCGTCGGCATAGTTTAGCGGCGCGACTTGAATATCCGATGCTGCCCCCCGCGAACGCCCAGCAATGCGTCCGATAGGCCTATAACCGGCGAAAGCAGCGCGTTCCGCCGGAAGAACCCTGTAGAGCCCATCTGCTTCGACCAAGGCAACGCCATTGAGCGAGAGGATCGAACCGAGCGTCGCCATGACATCATTTGCCGGAATCGGCCGGCTGGTCCGGACCGTTATCTTGCCCGTAACAGCCGGGTCAATCGCATAGTTCGCACCAAGCGCATCTTCTAGAACGAGACGAACGACATCGCGAATTTCCGCATCGACGACGTTGAGAGTCACGTCGCCCGAATCATTTTGGCTGATCTCGGACCTCGTTGACGCGCTTGCACTGCCAATCACGGGGCGCGTCCCCAGATCAATGATGGACTCAGAAAAGCCTTCGGCCTGATTGTCGTCAGCTAGAAGGGGTCGAGGTTCTTGCGACGACTTCGTGGCCGGTGGCAGCGAGCTTGCCGAGATGTTGGGCGACGCCGACGGGCCCGATTGCTGGGTCGAGCTGTCCAACACTCCCTCAGCGGAGCAACCACCAAAGCATCCGGCCAAGACAAGGCCAGCCCCACATCCAAGTCTTTTCCAGATAGCCCTCAAAACGATTAGCTCTCTTGCTCTCAATGGCTTTTTCATAAGACGCCATGCTGCAACGATTTAGTCGCGAAGTGACACACACATCCAGAAAAATTTGGATTTGAGATTGAATGTGACCATCCGTGATCGCGCGCGACTTTATTCAACGCCGATCAGAAACGAACCAACGAGCTAACGTGCGGAGGTTAGGTTTCGGCAGTAGCGGTCCCGGTGGTCCCACCAGAACGCCGCCGCTGAAGCCAAATGACGCCGCCAAGGATCAGCAGGACCGGCAGGTAGATCCAATATTTGGATGGCTGATCTGCGGGCTGGCGTACATCAAGGATTTCCTGATCCCAATCCAGCCCCGCCTTCTGAGCAGCACTGTCGAAGGCAACGTCGTCAATGAGAATTTTGTCACCGTCCTCGCGAAGGGTGATCCCTGCAGCTTCGAGCTTTTCCTCCCCACTCGATCCTTCAGGCATCGCTACCGGAGCCACGAATTCGACCGGCGAGCCGAATTGATCAAGGCCGGCAACGCGCAGGCGCAGTTCTGAGCCCGACGGAGTTTCCTCGAACGCTTGAACGATCGCCGCCGGCGCAACGTCTTTGAATGGCGGAACAATCATATCCATCCAGAATCCGGGGCGGAACAGGCTGAATGCGATGAGCAGTAGGAGCGGTATCTCCCAAGCACGCAAGCGGTCGAAGAACCATCCTTGGGTCGCCGCAGCAAAAACCAACATCGCGATGGTTGCGACGATGAACACCATTATTCCTTCGATCCAGCCGACATCAATCAACAGAAGTTGGTTGTTGAAGATAAACAAGAATGGAAGCGCCGCAGTTCTTAGGCTGTAAAAGAATGCAACGAAGCCTGTCTTGATCGGATCGCCGCCGGAGACAGCGGCCGCAGCAAAAGAGGCAAGGCCGACTGGTGGTGTCACGTCCGCCATAATACCGAAATAGAAAACAAAGAGATGGACAGCGATCAACGGTACGATCAAGCCATTTTGCTGGCCAAGCGTAACAATGACAGGCGCCAGGAGCGCTGATACCACAATGTAGTTTGCCGTGGTTGGCAAACCCATCCCAAGAATCAGCGACAGAAATGCGGTCAGGAACAAAATGGCGAGAATGTTGCCGCCGGAAAGCACTTCGACGACCTCGGCAAGTGCAGAGCCCACCCCGGTCTGGCTGACGGCACCCACAATGATGCCCGCCGTGGCCGTGGCAATGCCGATGCCGATCATGTTGCGAGCGCCGGCGACTAGGCCGTCGAGCAAATCGACAAACCCCGCACGTAACTCCGCGCCAACATCGCCAACGTTGCGGAAAAACGCGAAGAGCGGGCGCTGGGTCACCAAAATGAAGATCATGAAGACCGCTCCCCAAAAGGCGGAGAGCCCTGGCGAGAGTCGCTCGACCATCAAAGCCCAAACAAGAACAACCACAGGAAGGATGAAATGCAGGCCAGCTTTGATCGTCGGTCCCGGAAGGGGTAACGCCTTTACCGGCGCCCTCGGGTCATCCATCTTGAGCTCAGGATATCGCGAGCCAAAGGCGATGAGCCCGACATAGACGACGACAAGGCCTACGGCGATGATCCAGCTTGCCGCTGGCCCGAAGACCGGGCGTATCCAGCCAATTCCATAATAGACGGCGAAGGAAATTGCACAGAGGACGACAACGCCGAATAGGAACATGATCAGACGTTGCAAGAGAGGTCCCGGCTCGTAGGCACGGGGTAGGCCCTTCATATCCGCCTTCATCGCCTCAAGATGCACAATGTAGACAAGCGCGATGTAGGAGATCAGGGCTGGTAGGAAAGCATGCTTGACGACATCGAAATAGGGAATGCCAACGTACTCGACCATAAGAAACGCAGCCGCTCCCATGACGGGTGGCATGATCTGACCGTTGACCGAAGAAGCAACTTCGACAGCACCAGCTTTTTCAGAGGAAAAACCGACTTTCTTCATCAAAGGGATCGTGAACGTACCTGTCGTCACGACGTTAGCGATCGACGAACCGGAAATAAGCCCCGTCATAGCCGAGGACACGACCGCCGCCTTGGCCGGGCCGCCGCGCATATGCCCCATGAGAGAGAAAGCGACCTGAATGAAGTAGTTGCCAGCACCGCCCTTATCGAGCAGCGATCCGAACAGGACAAACAAGAATACGAAACTCGTCGACACACCAAGCGCAATGCCGAACACGCCTTCTGTGGTCACCCAGTGGTGGTTCACAACCTCGCCGAGGGTATTGCCCTTGTGGGCAATGATCGACGGCATGTGCTGACCGAGAAACGTATAAGTCAGAAAAACGATGGCAATGATCGCAAGCGGCGGCCCGAGCGAACGGCGCGTCGCTTCGAGCAACAGGATCATGCCGATGACCGCAACAACATAGTCTTGGGCAATCGGCGCACCGGGACGGCTCGATAGGCTCTCGTAAAAAAGATAGAGATACGCAGCCGCAAACGCACCGAGCAGCGCGAAAATCCAATCTTGGACAGGAATGTAATGGCGTGGGCTTTTACTGAAAGCGGGGTAGGCAGTAAACGCCAGAAAGATGGCGAACGCCAGGTGAATAGAACGTGCCTCGGTGTCATTGAAAACGCCAAAGCCAAGCATGAAGGGGAGCGGCGACGCAATCCAAAGCTGGAAGGATGACCAAGCCAGAGCGACAGCAAATAGCAGCGTGGCAACAGACCCAGTCGGGCTTCGCGCGCCCGTGTCGGAGGCCGCAACCAGTTCGTCGAGATCTACCTCTTTATCGACTGACTCAGCCGATCTCGCCCGCTCGTTCATCGATCTCTCCGAAAGGCGCGGCCCTCAACGGCAACCAGCCTCGACTTTGCCCCACGGTTTGCGCCACAACGTCGGGACGCCGAGATCTGTTTCGTTACTTCTTCAGTCAATCAGGTCTGAGGGCGGCGGCGCAAAACCACCCGCCGCCGCCTTCAATGATATGTGCTAAAGCGAGCAGCTTTAGAGCCAGCCGCGCTCCTTGTAGTAACGCTCAGCTCCTGGGTGGAGTGGTGCCGTTAAACCGTCAGCGATCATGTCCTCTTCGCTGAGGTTAGCAAACGCCGGGTGAAGGCCTTTGAAGCGATCGAAATTGTCGAAGACAGCCTTAACGACCTGGTAGATCGTCTCTTCATCGACCGAAGCCGATGAAACGAACGTCGCCTTCACACCGAAGGTATTGGTATCGGCATCACTGCCTTTATACATACCTCCAGGGATCGTCGCCTTAGCATAGTACGAGTTGGCGTCGACGAGACCATCGATCTCAGCCCCTTCCACCGGAATTAGCTTTGCTTCGGTGGTCGTTGTCGCTTCTTGGATTGAGCCATTGGGATGGCCGACGGTAAAGACGATCGCATCGACTTTATTATCACCAAGAGCTGCTGATTGCTCCGCTGACTTCAGCTCCGAAGCGAGCGAGAAGTCATCCTTGGACCAACCGAGCGCATTCATGATCACTTCCATGGTCCCGCGCTGGCCGGAACCAGGATTACCGATATTCACACGTTTGCCCTTCAGATCATCGAAGGTCTCAATGCCAGAATCGGCACGCGCCACGACGGTAAAGGGCTCGCCATGAACCGAAAACACCGCCCGTAGGTCCTCAAATTTGCCGCTCTCAAACTCTGGAGCACCAGTATAAGCATAGGCCTGCCAGTCGGACTGAGCCACGCCCATGTCCATGGAGCCTTCTTTAATTGCATTGATGTTGGCGACGGAGCCGCCCGTCGACGGTGCCGTACATTTGATGCTGTGGTCAGCCTGCCCGCGATTCACCAACTTGCAGATCGACTGCCCAACGACGTAGTAGACGCCGGTTTGGCCGCCTGTACCAATGGTAATGAAGGTTTCCGCCTTTGCCTGCAAACTGATAAGGCTAGCGGCAGCGAGCCCGGTGGCAAACGCGATGGGGGCAAACACGCGCATTGCATTCTCCCTCTTTCTCTTTGATCCGATGTTTTGAGCCTCTTAACTCGTGACAATAGATTGTCGAGGAGTTCATGACCAGAGGGATCTTCGCGCGCTGCATCGCTATTTGAAAGCGCGAACAAAGACTTGGCCGGATTTGATGGGATAGACAGAATTCGGCTTAGCGATGCGACGTCGCTTGCATAAAGATGCCTTTAGACGCTGGCCAGAACATCATCGATGGCATGAGCAAGACGATCAACAATGACGTTGAGCTCTGTCTCGCGAACGATAAATGGTGGCGCCAACAACAGATGATCACCGACCCGTCCATCCAGCGTGCCGCCCATAGGATAGCACATTAGCCCGCGCGCCATGGCCGCCTGTTTGATCTTGGCATGGAGCTTCTTTTCCGGTGGGAATGGCGCTTTCGTGACGCGATCTTCAACGAACTCAAGCCCCCAGAAAAGCCCACGCCCACGAATGTCACCAACCGCGGGATGGTCGCCAAAACGATGATGCAAACGCTGTTCCAAGGCCTTACCAAGGTCACGAACACGCGCCACCAGCCCCTCTTCCTGAACAGTCCGCTGTACGGCAAGCGCCGCTGCACAGGCCGTTGGGTGGCCTAAATAGGTATGGCCATGCTGAAAGAAACCGCTGCCATCCGAGATCGCACCTACGATTTTTTGAGAAGCCAACGCTGCGCCAATGGATTGATAGCCAGCACCAAGGCCCTTGGCGATTGTGACGATATCCGGGCAAACGCCATCTTGCTCAGAAGCAAATAACGTTCCGGTGCGCCCCATGCCGCACATAACTTCATCGAGGATCAGAAGAACGCCATGCCGGTCGCAGACCTCCCGCATCGCCTTAAAGTATCCAGGTACCGCGGGAACAGCGCCCATCGTTGCGCCAACCACCGGCTCCGCAACAAAGGCGATCACTTGATCGGCACCTAACGACGTGATTGTCGTATCCAGCTCAGCCGCGAGGCGGGCCACATAAGCGTGATCGGTTTCACCATCCTCACACCCCCGGTAAGCATAGCACGGGCTAACATGAGCCACATCAATCAAGAGTGGCTCGAACTGCCGACGCCGCCAGGCATTACCACCGATGGCAAGAGCGCCAAGCGTATTGCCATGGTAACTCTGACGCCGCGCGATGAAATACCGTCGATCTGGCTGATCGATCTCAAGAAAGTACTGCCGCGCCAACTTCATCGCTGCCTCAATCGCCTCTGAGCCGCCAGCGACAAAATAGGCGCTCTCGATGCCATCAGGTGCGTGCTTAATCAGATGATCGGCGAGCGCTTCGGCAGGCTCGGACGTGAAGAAACCGGTATGCGCATAGGCGAGATGATCGAGCTGGTTCTTGATAGCCTCGACCACGATCGGATGGTTGTGACCGAGACACGACACGGCAGCACCACCGCAAGCATCGATATAACGCTTGCCATCACGATCGATGATTTCGATACCGGAGCCACCAACGGCTATGGGATAATTGTGACGTAGTTGGCGATGCAGGATATGGGACATGAGTAACGCCGTCTCTGGAACAGGATCACATGAACTTGATCGATGTTCCTAGTTTTTCCAAGGGTTCGCTAGGCTCCTGTCACACGCCAAATAACGTCACCGACGTCATCTGCAACCAGTAAGGAGCCATCCGCACCAAGCGTTACTCCAACTGGACGCCCATAGGAATGGGTTTCGTCCGGGGCAAGAAAACCGCTGATGATGTCGCGAAGGGGTCCCGACGGACGACCATTTTCAAAGGGAACGAACGTAACTTTGTATCCACTGAGTGTGCTTCGATTCCATGAGCCATGCTGACCAATGGCCATACCGTCCGGAAATCCGGGCAGCGTACCTTGAGGCACCCAACAAAGACCGAGCGATGCTGTATGGCCACCGAGCGCATAGTCCGGCTTGATCGCTTTCGCCACCAAGTCCTGGTTCTGTGGGACCCGGTCGTCGACAGTCTGTCCCCAATAGCAGTACGGCCATCCATAGAAACCGCCGTCTTCGACGGAGGTCAGATAGTCCGGCGGTACTTCGTCGCCGAGACCATCGCGTTCATTCACCACGGTCCAAAGCACGCCGGTCGTCGGCTCAAACGCCATGCCAACCGCATTTCGCAGCCCTGAAGCGAAAATTCTGCTCTCGCCAGTATCGAGATCGAGAACATGAATGGCTGCCCTACCCTCCTCCACGTCCATGCCCTGCTCAGCAATGTTACTGAGCGAGCCCACCCCGGCGTAGAGTTTGCGACGATCGGAACTAAACAGGAGACTTCGAGTCCAATGACCGCCGGGCTTAAAGTCGACCAGCTTCTTCCCGGGTCCATCAATGTGCATTGCGCCCTCATGATAAGGGAAAGCAACAATGCCGTCGGTATTGCCGACATAAAACTTGCCATCAGCCATCGCCATGCCGAAGGGCAAGTTCTGCTGCTCCAAAAACACCTCGCGAACCTCAGCCGCACCATCCCCATCCGCATCCCGAAGGATCGAAATGCGATTGGCACTTTCGCCCCGGGCCCCTGCGCGCTCGAGAGTCGTCTGCATCGCATAGTCGAAGAGCGAACTTGCCGCCTTCCGCTCTGGCTGAGCCTCTGCGACCAACACGTCGCCACCCGGTAACACATGGAGCCAGCGCGGATGGTCAAGATTTGTGGCGAAAGCATTCACCTTGAGACCAGGCGCAGCCATGGGCGTTTGCCCTGGCTCCCAACCTCGCGCGCTCGGCAACTTCAAGGTGGGAATACCTTGCGGCTTGGCCTGCGGGATGATCGGTGCATCGCCAAAAGCTGGTGCATTCCCAGCTTCGCCCTTGCGTCGCAAGGCGACCAAGACCGAACCGATTAGTGCGATGAAGCGTGCAAATAATCTGGACATGACATCTCCCTGCGGCCTCACCGAACCATCTACCAGATATCTCAGCGAAACAAGATGATGATGGCGTGATCGTCACGATACAGATGGATAGCATGATCCTTATTGGGGATCTGGCGCAACGACCAGTATCGCCGATGCCAAGCCGACGGTTTGACGCCATCTGTTCTGAGACGGGCCCTCACGACATATGGCCGAGCCACATGTCGTGAGCGTCGCCATGTCGACACGGGCTAATGTCCCGCCGAGACAATGTTCCGAAATGAACATATCGGCCAGGGTCGATGATCAATCAACGCGGCAATTCGGGTTAGCAGGCCAGGAGAATGACGGGCCTGCTCATTCTTTTCCCAAAGGGTTCGACGCCGACACGCGATCCAAGCGATGCCGGAATCGATTGCCGTCACGACGGGTCAGTTTCCTGGAAATGTTCTCCGGAAACTGCCACCGACATCGGACAACAGCCTGTTTGAAAGGCCCACGTTGCGTGCCTTGGTCCCATTTCATTGCTGCGATGTCATCACCGCAGCGAATCGCGAGCAAGACCTAGAAAAGCGTAAAATGCAACGCCTCTTTCGGCGTGCTCCCTCCTCTAAACGTTCCCTTAGATGTCGACGTCGAATAGCTTTTCGAGCTGCAGGAGCGTCACCATTCGATCCCCCTGCGAGACAAGACCGGACAAGAAATCTTGGTTGGAGCCTTTATCCGATTCTGGAACGGGTAGGATGTCCTTTGGGCCTAGGGTCAAAATATCGGACACGGCATCAACAAGAATGCCGATAAGGCGCTCTCCGAGAGCAACAATGATGACTACATGCGACGGCCCAACCTCAGTATTGCCGCGGCCAAAGCGACAGCGAAGATCGAAGACGGGTACGACAACGCCACGCAAATTGAGGACGCCTCTCATCGCATGCGGCGCATTTGGCAAGCTAGTCGGCTCACTCCACCCCTTGATCTCGCGAACTCTTGTTATCTCCACACCATATAGGCAGTCGGCAACAGTGAAGCTCACATACTGTGACCAGTCCTGATGGCCAACATCGTCAGCTGCACCAATGAGAGTGTCCTGATTTTGTTCGGTTGGCTCAGATACCGCTGCTGTGCTCATCCCTGCCTCATCGTAAATTGCTGCCAATGCCCTTAGCTCTCAGCGTCACATCAAGTCACCACCAAGGCAGTCCCACGCTGCATCGGACGTCGATCCCGGATAAGGCGAGGGGTTGGCGATAATGCTCTTGTATCAAAATGTTCATCGCCCCGGCCAAACAGGCAACGCTACCCAGCCACCGGTAGCAACGAACGATTTCGACACTGATGTTGGTGTCGAGAACTATCTCGTCCTCCTGTTGTAAAAGAAATTCATTGTCAAATCGTGAATTACGATCAGCGCATCATAGAAAAACCAAGCCGAAACATCGTCAATTAACGCTCGATTAACACTAACGCGATAATCTCCGTTGCTGACACAAAGACTGCGCGCGCCGAGAAGTACAGGTCGATGAGCGATAGCGATCCAGAATCTGATCCCTTTGCAGACGAGCTATCCGACGTTGATATCACCGACGTTGAGGCGGACTCATCAACATTCGACGATATAGCATCGTTCGATAGCGACGCCGCGCTGACTGACGATGGTGCCCTCGATCAATGTGAGATCGATGACATCTTCGGCGTTAGTATGGAGAGCGAGCAGCCGACCACCGGCATTCGTGCTCTGCTCAACAGCGATCGAATCCAGCACAAACGTTTGCCGCTGCTTGAAGCGTGCTTCAGTCGTCTGGTCCGAGCGCTCAATGAAAGCATGCGCAACCTTACGTCAAACTATGTTGAACTCAGCTTGGTCGACAGCGATACAGTCAGGTTTTCCAACTACATCGAGTCCATCCCTCTCCCAGCGCTGATTGCCGTCTTTAAGGCCGTTGAATGGAATGACTTTGGCCTTATCAGCGTCGACAGCTCGCTCATTTACTCGGTGTTGGACATGTTACTCGGTGGTCGAAGGGCAGTCACACCGCTCATGGTTGAGGGGCGTTCGTTCACCAATATCGAGGTGACACTGATCGAGCGGATGATTGGACTGATCCTCCGCGAGATGGCCGTCGCCTTCAAGCCGTTAGCGAACGTCGAGTTTCGATATGAACGCATGGAGTCCAATCCCAGCCAGGCCACCATCGCTTACCCGACTGATCTTGCGTTGGTTTTCAAGATCGACGTCAACATGGACGATCGGGGAGGTCGCATCGAAATCCTTATTCCTTATCCTATGCTCGAACCTGTACGGCCGCTCCTCCAGCAAATGTTCATGGGCGAGAAATTTGGCCGCGACTCCATTTGGGAGTCCCACTGGACCAGTGAGCTCTTACTCACCAGCGTCGAGCTTGAGGTCTCACTCGGTGAACAAGCCATGACGCTGAATGAAATCATGTCTTTGGACGTCGGCTCGACCCTGCGGCTCTCTGTCAAACCGCAAGATTTAGTCACGCTTCGTTGTGGCGATACGCATCTCATGCAAGGTAAGGTCGGGCGCGTTGGTGACCGAGTAGCCATTGAAGTCCAAGATTGGCTATCGGATGAACACCGCAGGGCCTTGAAGGAGCGCCTACGCTTCGGTCAGGGCTAAGATGTCATCCTCGATGGGTCCGTTCAGTTACGGGCTAACCATGGCAATAAAAATGGGCTCCCGTCACCAAGGCAAATGAGCCGGTTTCATTAGGCGTCAACGCCTGCAGTCGCCATCGCACGTCGCAGAACATCGAATAGAAATTGATCAGGTTTAACTTCGTCTTCAACAACCAACGATACAACCAATCGACTGCGACAAGTCTGATTGGTCATGTTGATGATAGAATCGCTTAGAACAAACAAGCTCTCAGTCTCGACATTCTGCGACGATGACGTTCAGACCTCGACAGGACTGACATCA
Source organism: Geminicoccaceae bacterium (assembly GCA_028285265.1). Lineage (GTDB taxonomy): Bacteria > Pseudomonadota > Alphaproteobacteria > Geminicoccales > Geminicoccaceae > JANQPX01. Next base: position 732,576 of record JANQPX010000030.1, on the reverse strand, counting down.
GGATCGCTCAGAGGCGTTGGTGCAGGCGATCATCTTGCTTCGATCTTGGCATTTCTTAGCCAGGAAGTGGAACAGTCTGCAACATTGCTGCGCGATCTCGCGGCGAGGCTTTCTGAGAACTTCTGCGCCATCAATGCCACTGACCTTAGGGACGATGTGCAAGACCAGCTCATCGCGGCAACGATGGCTCTGCAAAATGAGGATCGGTTGCAACAGAGACTAAGCGATCTTCGTAATGCGCTGTCTGTCTTAGAGCAGTTTGTCGAAGACGATCCGAATGACATGGCCAACATCGATCAGGCCATCATCGACATCCTTCGACTTGATGAAACACGCAGTGCCTTCGCCTTGAGCATGGGACTTAAGGATGTCGCTTTGCAACTTTCAAAAGCAAAGAACGAGCCTTCTGTCGGTGACGTCGATCTCTTTTGAAGAGGAACAGCCAGGCCATGGGAAATGACCTTGAAGACGTTAACCGAAAAGAAAGGCTTGATGCCTAATTTACGAGACCTCTAACGGGCTAAGATGGCCGAGCGAGAAGGGCGATAGCCGGATGAGTGGATTACAAGGCGAGTTGGTCGACGATGTATTCCAAGTCACACTTCCCCGTGTCTTGGATATCCCCGCAGGTACCGAACTTCGCGATATGGTACTCGAGTCAGTTAAGCCGGGGATAGGCTTAACCCTTCAATCTGACACTGTCGAGCAAGTCACGACGCCAGGCATTCAGGTGCTGATGGCCGTTGCTGCGCATATGGAAAGTCAAAAAGCCAAGCTCACAGTCGTTAAACCGACAGATGCGCTGATCGAAGGTTTCAGCGATCTGGGCCTGTTTTCTCAATTGATGTCGTGGAATGTCGAATGATGCCGAAAAAAATACTGACGGTTGATGACTCGAAGACGATGCGGGACATGCTGCTCGTCACCCTTAAGAAGGCAGGCTACGACGTGGTCCAGGCCGAGGACGGAAAGGACGGGCTGGAGAAGCTCCAGGACAGCGGGGCCGATGTCATCATCACTGACATCAATATGCCGGTCATGGATGGCTTCACGTTCATCCGGGAGTGTCGAGCCCAAGCGGCCTACGCCTCGACACCGATCCTGACACTGACGACTGAAAGTTCAGATGCAAAGAAAGCCGAAGGGCGCGCAGCCGGAGCAACTGGCTGGATTGTTAAGCCATTCAATCCAGAAGGGCTAATTCGGGTCGTCGAAAAGGTCTGCCCTTAAGGCAGAGCAAGGGGTGTTGGCGGATGGATGATTTAGCAGAATTCAAACAAACTTATTTTCAAGAGTGCGAAGACTTGTTGGCCGACTTGGAGGGACAGCTGACGGCCCTTCAAGACGGAGAGACCGATGACGAGATTCTCCATGCAGCATTTCGTGCGATCCATTCGATTAAGGGCGGCGCCGGTGCGTTCGGCTTCACCCGTCTTGTTGGATTCGCTCACGTCTTCGAAACCGTACTCGACCAAATGCGCGAGCATAAACTCGAGACGAGTAACGCCAATGTCTCTTTATTAATCCGGTCAGGCGATGTTCTAACTGACCTCGTTACTGCGGCTCAAAACGATGAAGAGCCTCCAGAGGATCTCGGTAAGGAAATCCTCGAGAACCTCCATGAACTCGCGGGAACAACTGCGGACGGCGACGACGACGATGATGACGATTTCTTCGACGATGTCGACTTTGGTGACGCGAACCAGGCGAACGCCGAAAGTAAAGACGACGAAGAGAGTGCGGCACCCGCGAATGTCTTTACCGTCACGTTTTCAGCGACGCCACAACTGTTTCATCGGGCTAATGATCCACTCATTCTGATACGCGAGCTAAAATCGCTCGGTACACTGGAAACATCGGTCGACGACTCCGCGCTGCCTGCACTCGCGGACATGGAACCAGACGGCTCCTATTTGATTTGGAGCTTTAGGCTGACGACGCCGTCTTCGAAAGAAGACATCCAAAGTGTCTTCGAATTCGTCCTCGATGATTGCGAACTCAATATTGACGAAGAGGTTGATGAAGACGAAGAACAGGATGAGGCGGAAGAAGAAGTTGTCGAGGCAGACACTACCGAAAGTCAGGCGCCTGTAAAGAAGGCTTCTGCTGCTCCAGCGAAACAACCCAGCAAAGCCGTAGCAGAAAACAAGAAAGCTCCTGCATCGATTCGCGTCGATCTTGAACGCATTGATCGGCTCGTCAATATGGTCGGCGAGTTGGTGATCACCCAGGCGATGCTGCGTGAGCAGGTCAAACAGCTACCGACAAAGGAGCAGGCTGACTTGCTTCACGACGTCGAGTCGCTGGATCTGCAAATGCGTGAGTTGCAAGACGGGGTGATGTCGATCCGAGCGCAACCGGTCAAATCGGTCTTCTCGAGAATGACCCGTCTGGTTCGAGAGCTTTCCGCCTCACTCAATAAAGAAGCGAAACTCGTCATTAACGGTGAGAATACCGAGATTGACAAAACTGTGATCGAAGAGCTTGCCGATCCGCTGACCCATATGATCCGCAACTCCATGGATCACGGTCTGGAAATGCCGGACGAGCGAGAGACAGCAGGGAAACCTCGCGAAGGCACGATCCGTCTCGCGGCGGAACACCGTAATGGCAAGATCGTCATCTCGGTTGGCGACGACGGCCGCGGCATCAACCGCGAAAAGGTGTTCAAGAAGGCTGTCGAAAAAGGCTTGGTTTCTGCGGATGCAACGCCAAGCAATGACGAGATCGACAATCTCATTCTTCTCCCCGGTTTCTCGACTGCCGATCAGATTTCAAATGTGTCGGGGCGTGGCGTCGGCATGGATGTGGTTGTTCGGAAAATTCAGAATATGGGTGGCCGAATCGGCATTACCTCAGTTCCGGGAAAGAGCTCTCAGTTCAACTTGACACTGCCCTTAACGCTTGCCGTCCTCGACGGCATGATCATCAGGGTTGGTGATGAGTTCTATATCATTCCGATAACCAGCATCGTCGAAAGCTTGAGGCCGGATAGCGCTGCCGTTCATGAACTACCGAGTGGTGGCGATGTGCTTTCGATCCGCGGTGGTTTCATCAATCTGGTCCATCTTGCGAAGCTCTTTGGAATTCAGCCCAAGTCCGAGCGACCAGATGATCGCCTGATTGTCGTGGTTGAAACCGGTGCAAGCGGCCCTATCGGCCTTGTCGTCGACGAGTTGGTGGGGCAGCAGCAGGTTGTCATCAAAAGTCTAGAATCAAACTATCGCCGAGTGGAAGGTGTCGCTGGCGCCACGATTCTTGGCAATGGCATGGTCGCCTTGATTTTGGACGTCGATGGCATCCATGCCATGTCGCATCAAGGACGCCGCCCTGCCGTCGATATCTCATCGATGCCAGCCGCTGAACTCACATTGTGATCGGTCTAGATCTGAACACTCCCGCCAGGCTTGCGAGCGCCCAAAGCGAGAACGTCGAGATGTCCAAGCTTGGGACAGTGTCACTGATCGCGATGCTTGGGGGCCCTCGGAAGTGGAGGCAATCCGCGTTGACGGGTGCTTGCTCGAACCGACCGAGGAAGTCCCAGAACCGCCAAGCGGAGACCAAATTAACTTTGCAAAGATACCGCTTTGTATCTTTGCAACATGCGCAGGGTTCGATCGTATGACTGAGCTGGCAACCCCAAAATCACGAGCTTTTTCATTGAGCGCTGCCGAATATCGCTCAATTTGCGATCGCGTCTACGCCCTGGCGGGAATCAAGCTTGGAGATCAAAAACAGGACTTGGTTTATAGCCGTTTGAGCAAGCGACTTCGGACGCTCGGTTTAGAGAATTTTGGCCCCTATTTGAACCTGCTCGACAGCCCCGAAGGACAAGGGGAAGTTGAGTTTATGCTCAATGCCCTAACGACAAATTTGACGTCGTTCTTTCGCGAGGTCCACCACTTCGACCACATGAAGAGCACGGCGCTCAAAGAATGCCTTAATGATAAGAATTCAGATAGAAGTCTCCGTATTTGGTCATCTGCCTGCTCGACGGGTGAAGAGCCTTACAGCATCGCAATGACCTTGTTGGAGAGCGGACTGGATCCCCGCCGCGTCGACGCTCGAATTTTGGCAACAGACATCAACACCGATGTGCTTGAGCAAGCGTCATATGGACAGTATAGCCAAGCCATTCTCAGTAAGTGTCCACCAAACTATCGATCCTATTTTCAGATGGCGCCCGACGGCAGTGGCGAAGCTAAAGCTGCTGTCAAGAGTCTGCTTCGATTTAAGCAGTTGAATCTTCTCGGTAGCTGGCCGATGAAGCGCAAATTCGACATCATCTTTTGCCGCAATGTTCTGATCTATTTTGACAACGAAACCAAAGCTCGGTTGGTCGACCGATTCGTCGACGCTCTGAAACCGAGAGGGTGGCTTTACCTGGGCCATTCAGAGTCTGCAAGCGGTGTTCATCCTGCCTTGGAGCCATCCGGCCGTACTGTTTACAGGAAAATTTCATGAGCAACATAAGAGACACCGCGCTATTCAGGCACCGTAAAGAGCCTGATGGCGTTCACCAAGAGAAGAAGTCAGGCAAGTACTTTGACTCTCGCGTGGGCATGGATGCTGTCATGGTCCTTCCTGGCCGCCACTACGTGACGTCAAATCCCAAAGAGATGATCGTGACACTTCTCGGGTCATGTGTCGCCGCCTGCATTCGCGATCCGATTACGTCGGTCGGCGGTTTGAACCATTTCTTACTGCCGGAGAGCGAGACGGGCCAATGGGGTCAGCAGGTCGATGCGGCGATGCGTTATGGCAACCATGCCATGGAGACGTTGATCAACGACATCATCAAAGCCGGTGGCGTTCGATCGCGGCTTGAGGTCAAGGTCTTTGGTGGCGCTCACGTGATCGAAGGAGCATCTGTTCTTTCCGTCGGACAGAAGAATGTCGATTTCGTCCAAACGTATCTTGAAAATGAAGGGTTCAAAATTGCCGCCTCACACTTGGGAGGCTCGTTACCCAGACGGATCCACTATTTCCCGATGAGCGGCAAGGTGCAGATGCGACAGCTTGAGCGAAATTCGGACAAAGACCTGTTCAAGAAAGAAATGTCTTTCCGCAAGCAGATTAAGGTCGATGATGATGCAGGCGATGCAGAGCTGTTCAACTAGCACCGTCACGGGGCGCAGAATTCGGGTCGTCATCGTCGATGACTCAGCACTTATGCGAAAGATGCTGACGTCTATCCTTGATGCTGATCCTGAGATTGAAGTCGTTGGGGCTGCACCAGACCCGCTTTGCGCCCGGCAAATGATTAAAGATCTCAATCCAGACGTCGTGACACTCGACGTCGAAATGCCCAAGATGGATGGCCTAACCTTCCTCGACAAAATCATGACCCTGCGCCCAATGCCGGTCATCATGGTGTCCAGTCTGACAAGGAAGGGAACGGAAACGACCATGCGCGCCCTTGAGTGCGGTGCTGTCGACTTCATCGCAAAACCGGCCAACGCAGCTCAAGGCGGCCTGGACGTTCTGAGGTCCGACCTGACCCGCAAGGTCAAGGCCGCAGCCTCCGCTCGGGTGTTCAAGGCCAAGGCAGCCGCGCCACCGGCACAACCTGCAAGAACAAAGCTTCAAAGAAATCAAGCTAGCCTTATCGGCATCGGTGCATCGACGGGGGGCGTTGTCGCCGTACAGACCGTCCTTGCTTCGCTATCACCGACCTGTCCCGGCATCGTCATTACCCAGCATATGCCGCCTGCGTTCACCAAATCATTCGCAGCACGCCTGAACCAGAACAGTGCTCTGACCGTTTTAGAAGCGCGTGATGGGGAAAGAATCCTGCCAGGACATGCTTATGTTGCGCCTGGAAGCCATCATCTTGAAGTGGCACGAAGTCAGCAGGGTTTCGTGTGCCGTTTGAATGATGGCGCACTGGTCTCTGGTCACCGCCCGTCAGTAGACATCTTGTTCCATTCCATTGCCAAGCATGTCGGCCCCAAGGCCATGGGCATCATTCTGACTGGAATGGGACGCGATGGTGCTGATGGTCTCCTCGCCATGCGCCAAGCGGGTGCAACAACGATTGGTCAAAATCAAGCGAGTTGCGTTGTCTATGGAATGCCTCGTGCCGCCAATGAAATTGGTGCGGTCGCCGCTGAGTTGTCCGTAGATGAAATCGCAAGGGAACTATCAAACGAGAAGCCCTCGGATCGTGCCGTATGCAGGCGATAACCCATCATGTTGAGCCTTTGCAGGATCAGCCAGGGGCTAATTGGAAATTCTAGAAGCAAGTGCGGAGAACGACGTCATGCCATCGGCGAATAACCTGCAAATTCTGATTGTTGATGATCAACAGAGTATGCGTGAGCTTACCCGCCATTGTCTGAAGCAAATGGGCATCAGCAAGGTTGCAGCTGCCAAGAGCGGTGAGGAAGCGCTGGGTGTCCTAGGAAAGACAAAGTTTGATTTGATTATCTCCGATTGGAATATGGACGGAATCACCGGCCTTGAACTCCTGACCAAGATCAGGGGCAATCCCGTTATTGGAAAGTTGCCGTTCATCATGGCAACGGGCCAAAAGGAAAAGACGCAGATTATTGCGGCTAAGGAAGCTGGAGCGAACAACTATATCGTAAAACCGTTTAGCACCGCCGACCTCAAGAAACGAATCGAAGCCGTTCTCGGAAGTCTGGATTAGGTTGTGATGGGCCAAGTCCAAGCGATATGAAAGAACGATTGTATCTTCACATCGTCAACGGTCGCGACGAGGCAATCGATTCGATTGATGGCTTTTAACGCTCAAGAAGAATCATCTGACCAACAGGCTTGTTGGTCGTTATAATGAACGACAATTGAATCTCAGTAACGAATTCGTGGTGGGCGATACTGGGATTGAACCAGTGACCCCTCGCGTGTGAATCGCCTGCTCCTATGTTTTTGGCTGTTTCATATGGATGCAGTTATCACCTTTAATACGTTGTTTTAATTGATTTTTTCTGACATCATCGTTTCACACTGATTCAGGCGATTTCGCCCAAAATCAGCAAATTTGGTTACCCCAGTGGTTACCCCAGACACGATCTGGACACGCCTGACGGCCACGTTGATGATCGAAAATCGTGTCGGCGAGGATCACTGTTAAGGCGGAGGCGACCGGACGGTGGAGCACTTAGAAGAAGGAAAGCGGCAGGGAGCTCGGCGTCTTACCGAGGCGTCCATTCAGAGGACGAAGCCGCCAGCCAAGGGACGCATCGAGCTCGCTGACGCATTGGTGGCTGGTCTCTACATACGCATCACCGAGCGCGATAAGCGCAGCTGGTCGGTGATGTACAGGATCGCGGGTAACAGGCGAGTCCAGCGGCTTACGTTGGGCAGTTGGCCAGCGGTCGGGCTAGCGGAGGCGCGCAAGCGCGCCAAAAACGTCTTGCTTGAAGCCATGGCAGGCAATGATCCGGCTGCTAGCAAGAAAATGGAGGAAGAGAGAGCGCCTGATCTCTTCGAGGACGTCGCCGCCGAGTTTGTGCTGCGTTTCCTGAAACCCAGGCAGAAGCGATGGCAGGCGACTGAGGCGATCATCAAGAACAAGCTTATCTCACGATGGCGAGGTCGCCCCATCCGGCAGATCACCAAGCCTGATGTGCTGAAGCTCCTCGACCGCGAGATGGACGCCGGTCGCCAGCGCATGGCCAACCAATCACATCAGCTCGCCGGCCAGCTTTTCCGCTGGGCTTTGCGGCGCGGCTACGTTGACCAAGACCCGACAGCCGGCGTTGATAAGCCTGCAAAGGACAGGTCGCGTGATCGTGTGCTCTCCGACGAAGAGCTTGCTGAAGTCTGGCAGGCAGCGTCTCAGCTTGGCTACCCATTCGGGCCGTTCGTCCAGCTTCTGATCCTAACCGGCCAGCGACGCAACGAGGTTGCCGGCCTGCTATGGGCCGAGGTCGATTTCGACAAGCAGCTCTGGAGCTTGCCAGCGGATCGAACGAAGAATGGCCGCCCTCATGACGTCCCTCTGTCGGCTTCGGCGATGGCAATTCTGGAGAGGGCGCCGAGACTGGCAGATAGGGTCTTCCCCAGCGCCAAGAAGACATCGGAACGAACGATCAGCGGGTTCTCGAAGACAAAACGGCGCATCGATTCGCTAATCCTGGAAGACAGAAAGCGCCAAGTGGCAGCTTCGGATCAATCACCTGATCACGTTGAGCCGATGCCCGCCTGGGTGCTTCATGATCTACGTCGAACGACCGTCACAGGAATGGCCGAACCTCTCATCCAGCCTCACGTCATCGAGGCTGTCGTTAACCATGTGAGTGGCCATAAGGCAGGTGTCGCCGGAGTCTACAATCGAGCAACATACGCCGTCGAAAAGCGGGAAGCGCTCAATAGATGGGCAGAGCATGTGACCCAGCTTGCGGGGATGACCTAAGCGCGGTCTGGTATTTCGTCACCAGCGACCAGATTCGTCGCAGGCTCACCTCGATCATCGATGGCGAAAGCCTGTTCAAGATCAAGCCGTGGCAGCCGCGCTCATGAGCGTCAGCGCCAAGAATGACGAGCAGCTTATGGCCGTGATGGCGGTGCTTTGGACTCTCGGCTCCATGGCCATGCTCGGGCCGGTGGGTCTGACGGTCGCCACGATCGTCTTTGTCGCGGCCATCCTGGTGGCTTCTTGCCGCGTCGATCGTCGCCGTCGCGTTCATATCGGGCATCGTCTTCGTCGATATGCAGAGCGACCAGCGGCAGCTGGTGGCCGAGGTCGATGAACTCACTGCCGCTGGCGAGCGACAGCAGCAAAGGATCACCGAGCTCACGGATCAAGTTCAAGATCGGCAGGCCGATCTTGATATCGCCAACGCATCGCATGCGAATGCGCAGCGTGCTTTGGCGGAGGCCGATCAAATGACAGAGAGCCTTGAAGCCAGGCAGCAGGATCTTCAGGCGCAGCTTGCCAAGCTCAACAACGACGCCGCTGTCGCTGCCGAGCGGGCCACCAGACGACAGCGACAGCTGGCTATCGATATCGAAGCGCTGGAAACGCAGCTGGCGACAGCAAGCGATGCGCAGCAGGCTGCGGAGACCGAGCTTGCCGCCGCCGCCGACAACCTTGCCAGCCTCGAAGTTGAACGAAGCGACCTGCAGCGACAGCTGGTTGTCGCCCAACAGACCGCATCAGATTCTGTCGCGAAGGCGTCAGAGCTGGAGTTGTCGCTGACTGGCGAGATCAAAGCGTTAGAGCGCCAGCTCGCTGATGCCAGTGCTGCACGGACGACAGCAGAAGGAGAGCTTGCGGACAGCAAAAACATCGTCGCCGACCTGGAGGCAGAGCGTAAGCAATTGTCGACGAAGATCGCCGGCCTCGATCAGGAATTGCGCCAGCTGGCAGAGAGCCAAGCGAAAGGGCAGGATGAGGCCGATACAGAAATTCGGCGACTGACCGCCGAGCTCGACAGCGTCACCACTAGCCGAGCCGAGGCCGTTGCCGAACTCGATGCCGCCCGACAAGACATCTCTGAACTCCAGGCGAGCCAGGGACAACTCGCGCAACAGCTTGCCTCCCGCGATCGCACACTGGATACGACCGAGCAGCAGCTCGCATCACTGACTGAGCGAGCCAGCTGGCTTAATCAGATCGCCGGCTATCACCGCGGCTATGCCGGCAGTATGAAGGAGGTCGAGTTCAAGGCCGACCAGATCGGCCCGCTTCTCACCTGGCTCAGTCGAAGCCTCGACCGCGCCGTCACCGTCCCCGATCTGACCGATCATGATCTGAGGTTCATCGGCGGCCGCCTGTTCTTCGTCAACGGCATGCCCGTCGCCCAGCTCGCCTATCACGACCGGCTCGGCCGGCTCACGGGTTTCTGTTTCATGCCCAATCGTGGCGGCCAGGAGCAATCTCCGACCCAGAGCCGAAATGGCGATGATCTCTACCTCGTGGACTGGAAAGACGAGGCCTATCAATATGTCCTGATCGGCTTCGATCGGTTCGAAAGGCTCCAGCCAATTGCTGACAAGCTCGCCGAGACCTACCGCTATGAGGCCTAGACGTTGGATCGGCGCAGGTGCCGTGATCGCCCTGGCATTCGCACTCATCACCATCCGCTCGCTCGACGCCCCGCTTTTTCTCTACCCGAGCAGCGCCAGCCTACCGGCTGGTCTCTATATGCGCAGCTTCGAGACGGTGCAGGTTGGGTCGATCGTTGCTTTCCCCGCTCCCGCTATCGCTCGACGTTACCAGGAAAGCACTGGCGTGACAGTTTCTTCTGGCTATCTGTTCATAAAACCAGTGGCTGCTGGTCCAGGCGATCGGGTCTGCAACAACCCACTGGATGGCCTGGAAATCAATGACGTTTGGATGGCGCCACTTGTGCGAACCGACAGCCTGAAGAGACCTTTGACCATCTGGCGTTCGTGCCGTCGGCTTCGCGACAAAGAATTTTTCATGTTCTCAGACACTGTCCTCAATAGCTTTGACAGCCGCTACTACGGGATAGTTCAAGCCCGCCAGATCCTCGCCACATATCGCCGGATACTGTAGCAGTCGCTTGGCGGCCATTGTGCCCGACCTCGAATGGTTCACCATTATCAACAGCGCCACCTCACGCGGGCCAACGACCGATGCGCGGCATTGCTCATCGTCCTTTTCTTCGCCTGACCTCGGCTGCAACACGATGAAATTGCTCGATAACTCTTCGAATCAGTTCTAAGTTGCAGCCGGTATCGCAACCCCGCAGGAAAGTGGAATGGCTGACAAATCTGAAAAGCTGGTACTGATTAGTGGACCTGTTGGGGTTGGCAAGACGACTATCGCAATTGAGCTGAGCACATTGCTAAGTATTGATAGAATTCCTCATACTTTTATTGATCTCGATGCGCTCGCATACACCTTTCCTCGCAGCGCGGGCGATCCCTTTGGGGATGTCATAGCAGTTCAAAACCTGCAGGTCGTATGGCAGAACTGTCGTCGCAGCGGATCAAAAAACCTTATAATTTCAAGAGTTATCGAGACAGCAGGCTACATTAAAACACTGTCGACAGCTGTGAACATTGCAAATCCGATTGTTTGCCGACTGAGTGCTTCCGATAAGACGTTGCTGAAGCGTGTTCGCACCAGAGAAATCGGGTCAAATTTGAACTGGCATGAGCAACGGTCGCTGCAGCTTTCAGGTGCTCTGGAAGAGTCAAAGCTCGAAGATATTTACCTAGATACGGATGCCAAATCAGTTACGGAAGTAGCCTCCGAGATCGAGCACCGAATCGAGTGGTGTCAATGAACGGAAGTGGTTCTTTTTGACCATCATTGCGCTTGGCCGTTATGACTAGGTGGAGCAACTTGAGACTGTGGAAGGCAGATCGCAATGTGGAATGTGCTCATGTGTGTGAAACTATCAGCGACAACAGTCATTAGTCCGCCTTGAAGAACGCCTAAGCCTTTGAAGTTGTGAGCCGTGATAGTCGGAGACCAATATTCGAAAACACAGATCTGGGGCTTTCTACGATCAAATTCTGGCCGTCTTTCGCCATCAATCGCACGAAAGCGCCGATGAATCGTGCCAAAATACGTGTCAGGCGCGTGAGGACGAGCCGGAGGTTGTGGCCGGCTGCGGCGAGCAGCGCGTTGATCTTATCGCCGTCGGCGCCGAGCAGGTAGTTCCGACCAAGCCTGCCGTCGTTTTTGGCATGGCCGATCATCGGCTCGATGGAGGAGCGGCGTCTGAGTTCGCGTTTCATGGTCGCCGTGAGACCGCGCTTGTTGCCGGAGATCATGACCTTGGCTTTGCCGTCATAGCAGTTGCCGCGATAACCCTTGTCGACGTAGAGGCGCTGGATCGCGAGGTCGGTCATCTCTTCGGTCTTGGCGGCCGTGGCGTTCAGCGCGTGGGCACAAAGAGCAGGCCGAACGTCTCCTGCTTCCTGATCCTCGATGAACTGGTACAGCATCTCGATGAGATCGCTGCAGAGAACACATCAACCGAGCAGACAATGAGAGGCTGCAAGGTCAGGATGACCCGGAAGGCCACAAAGGGTGCCGCTGACAGGCGGAGCGTCGTTGCGAAGCTCGTGGCGACGAGTTTGAAGAACGTTGTTAGACGTAAGAATTCACAAAAGGAAAACCAGACCAGTCATGACTGCCTCTGCCACCAACCCAGATCTGCAAAATTTTCTTTCGAAATTGGAAAGTTATGCAAGCCGACACCACATAGGTCAATCCAATGGTGCACAAATTGTTTTTGCATTTCCGGAGACAATTCAATTGGCCTATAAGAAACTTTCTCATCGTTCTTCATAAAGATTGCCTGAAGTATCGAAATCAGAATCAAACCACGTGTAAGAGCTATTTCTTCTGGGAATTCCCATTCCTGACGCCGGTCAAAATTGACTGGAAATCCACCATTGAAGATTTTGGCCTCACCTCCATTTTTGTTGCGAATTGTAAAATTGCCGAAAATGTTGTTCTTCCTTATCTGACTGTTATTTTTTAAAATAGCATCCTTAAACTCTACGTCTCTTGATGAGCAGCTTAAAAAATATTTCCTCTTCCTATCCATAGATTCAAATAGATCCTGATTAAACCACGTTTTGCCTGTGACTCCGAATATAACGTCAGTTCTCTCGATTAAAGATTTCGCAGAACTACACTCATTTAAAGCTCCATGGTCAAAGTTTATCCGATTTCTGATATCGTAATAGTATATTCTTTTTCCGAGCTTAAGGTAGTTGAGCGCTATAGCTTTACCCAAAACCCCAAAGCCAACGATACCGACAGACTCTGCGGAGCATCCACCGAGCAAACTCTGCGCTTTCCTGCACACACCACTTGAAATGACGTGTGATTCAAAATGTCCCTTAGCAGCAGACTGAGCAACATTAATTCTAGGAATTAAAGAAATAGTTCGATTAAGCGTCATGCCAGAGGTGGTCTGCTGAATTGAAACGGCGTCGTAATTTTCTGTACCTGAAGTATTGAGCCATGTTGATGTCAACATTCCTCCATCATCCAGCAAAACAATCCTTGAATTTTGATGAATCCTTTTCGCTTGTCGCTTGCCGCGCCAGCATATTGCTGACAAGATCCGGGCGGCCATTTCATCATACTTTCCAGCCTCAAATTCAGCTGGAGTTGGCAAAACTCTAACACCAAGCCTCTTTAAGCGTTCGAGAACGGATTTAATTGTCGAGTATGATTTATCAGCAATAATGATATTGACAGGGTCCACACCTACATCATCAATCAAATATTCGAACATCGGAATGATAGATGGTAAACAGTGTATATGCGAAATTATCACGCATTTCTCGGCTATTTCTTTTTTTCGGTCAGCGTTTTTTTCAAAAAAATCCAAATCAATGTATCTGAACATATCAAAAACATTGCCACTTATGTCCTTGAGACGATGTCTATACATGATTATTCGGCGCTACGCATGGATACTTTTACGCACGACCGGAAAAAATCCGACCGAGGAAGGTCCAGCCCGGTCAGGAATGGAGAGAAGAACTCTTGCTCTGGCATATCAAGCAGAGTGACATTTCGATTCCGCTCACCATCGAGAGCCAAGCGAAAGGCATCGGTTGCATTTGTCTTCTCCGCACTCGCTGTCGGTACCGGCGATCTGAATGCAAGCTGCCCTAAAAGGACAGAGAGTTCAAGTAAAAGTGGATGTGCTTTTCCGCCGTCGGCCGAAGCGACATTCGAAGCGTTTCGAATGCGTTCGAACATCGAGAGAACATTGTTGCGGACGTTCTTTCCGCTCCCACCGCGCAGAGAGGTAACGACGTGGGGCGAAATGTGTTCCAGAGGAACATATCCAATTGGATCAGCTTCACTCATATACGTGGGTCTTAAAATCTTCGTCTGACCACCTTCCTCGTTACCTTGAGCAACATCTACTATTCCGCTACAAAGCATACTTATGGGAGCAACCTCGTCGTCTTTCTCAACTAGAATATAATATGGACGTCTTTTGTCCAAGACATCGAATATCTGAACAAGAAACGCATATGCCAATTCCAAAGGTCTTAAATCTCTTCCAGCAAAATGCTGAAGGTCATCGGCAAAATACTGATAAAGAGTCGTGTGAGCATCACGTATCCTGGACTCAGATCGCCATCCAATCGAATAGAGCATCAATACCAGATCAATGGCATATTCTTTATGCTTTTCATCTTTAGTCATCTCAAATGCTAGTTCGAACCACCTGTCGTGAAAATATAAAACGTCCACGTACCAATCATCGATTCTTTCACAAAAACCATTGATGATGACAGCTCGTTGTGCAAGTGTTGTTGCGCGTTTGAAGTTCTCGGTATCAAAATTTCCATACTCTTTCCGAAGCGAATTTATTCTATCTTTTGTGGATATATTGGGCAAGCATCTCACATTGATTGATCCAGAAGAAATATTCCAGTCCGGCTCGGCGCCATGAGCGCCTGGTGTGTATTTATCCAGCAGCTCAAACAAACCGATACAGTCGCCTTTGTATAGTAAGGTCTGAGAACGAGGCCCCCCAGGAAAACGTGCGATAGACCTGTCCCAAACCTCGCAAGCGCGGGTCAAGACGACACCAAAAGGCATGGTTTTGGATACCTGAAACCCTGACGGGAACGGGTCACCATTCGAGAGAAGTGCTTGACCGCTGTCCACGATCGTTCTCGCATAGGGGTAGCGCTCTATAAAAACCAAAAGGCTTTCGCGCTCCTTCAAGGGAACGTTCTGGTAGAATTTATCGAAAGCATCGGCGAGATCAGGATCGACGTTCTGCAATCGGTCTAGAGCTAGTTTCCAGGGCGAAACTTCCAAAATTGGCCTCGTTGATATGGCATCGAGCTTTACACAAAGAAATTTCAGCTTAAACGCGTCTAAATCGAAATTCAAACGTCTCCAGGAATCTTGGTTGCGAATCAGGTCACCGAATTAGCCTGCGGAATTAGACTCTGACACCGCAAGACATCCTCATGCGAGCAAATCTAGGTCTTTAGTCGATTATAAGTTGAAGGTGTCAGACCCTGAGTCGAAGCCGCCAAATCAATTCTGAGTACATGATCTTTCGCCTCGATGCGAAGGCCAAGTCTATATGGTGGCTTTAGAGATTTTCTTTCGATTGCATAAGGTTAATGGGAATAAAACAATTTCCTGATTGGATTTGGAGAGGTGTAATTCCGCTTGAGACGCCATCGTAGGAGAGAACGATGTTAGGCATCAAGTGGGAAAAAGCAGAGGCAGTCAGCGACGAAGATCTAGTCGTTGCAAACAATCCAATCGGCATCCTTGAGGTGCTCAGAGACTATGGAACCGAGGAGTGGGGAGCTTTGTTCATATTCCTCCCCGTCCCGACAGAGGCAGCAGACGCAGACGCCCAAGCGTGGCTGAAGATCGTTAAGTGTCTTGGAATTGTAAATGGTGGGCCGTGGCGTGTCGATGCAGAAGGCAGGCGGCATTGGCTCGAAAAAACTCATCCCAAGCTCTACCGATCAGACCCTCTTAAGTTTGACGTGTATCGCCTCGATCGATCGAAGCTTGGACGTGTCATCGAACGTTTGATTTGACCGACGCAGGTCTTGGCACTCGTTTGGCCAAATTTATACGGAGAACCGACGATGTCCGACTCTGTGGAATCCTTGAAGGGGCTCATTCCATCTCAGCTGACTGATCTGGTCGCGACTCTTGTGCCAGAAACACTCAAGTTGGAAATTTCCGGAGCGCTCGCTGTCGTCGTTCTTATCGCGCTCTGGATCTGGAGAAATGTCCCCAAGGGCCCAAAGAACAAGCCCTGAGACGAAGAAATATCTCGCAATTTGCGTCGACGGTCATTGCACACTCGCACAGCCGGCGGAGTCTGCTCTTCCCCCACCGTCGCAACCGTCACCGACTCCAAAACAACGCCCGAATTGGAGCAACTTGCTCGTTCGGCATCCCAAACCTCTCCTCCTACCTCTGTACGGTCCACTCATCGGCTCCGACGAGCTGTCCCAGGAGGGACAAGAAGGTCAGCTGCCTGCATCGCAGAAACTACTGCTTTTACGCCGCCGACTATGTGAGATGGCATGTGCAGGGAGAGGGTGGCCGATGTTCCCCCTTTTATTTCAAGCATGTTGCTTATGGGCAACAACGCGAACCACCGCTATCTGCTCGCCTCTGCCTCGATCGATGGGCCAGGGTCAAAAAATTGGCTCGCTGGTTACCCCAGTGGTTACCCCAGAACGAAATCAGATTTTGTGAAAGCCGCTAAGTCATTGAAAACTATGGTGGGCGATACTGGGATTGAACCAGTGACCCCTCGCGTGTGAAGCGAGTGCTCTCCCGCTGAGCTAATCGCCCGTGTCGCTAGGCTATAAGGGGCCAGGATCGTTGGTGTCAAGCGATCTCGGACGTTTTAAGGGCGGCGATAGCGTCAAGGAGAGCGCCGGCATCGTCGATCACGCACTTTGCGCCTAGCTGGTGGACTGGAGTGGCGCTGTAACCGTAGCTCATGAGGATACAGGGAACGCCAGCGGCACGTGCTGTCTTCAAGTCGGTCGCGCTATCACCAATCAAAACGGCCCGCGTAGGGTCGACGTCCAGTTGATGAAGAACAGCCAGAAGATGGGCTGGATCTGGTTTTTTGGTACTTAAGGCATCACCACCAATCGCCGCTGCGAAATGATGATCGAGCACAAGTGTTTTAAGCAGTTTGTCGGTCGGCGCTTGCGGTTTGTTGGTACAGACACCAAGCCTCATCCCTGCACTCGACAGGACTTCTAGGACCTCGATCATGCCCGGATAAGGCCTGCTCAGGCGCACAGGATCCTGGGTATAGCGCTCGAGATATCGATGAAATAGCGTCTCGATATCGACGTCGCCGGGCACACCACCAGACGCTTCAAGGCCACGGAGCAGGAGCGATCGCACCCCATCGCCGACCATGGCACGCAATCCCTCGAGGTCGAGGCCCGGACGGCCAAGCTCGGCGAGCATCTCATTCAAGTATGCAAGGATGTCTGGCGCCGTGTCGACCAGCGTACCATCCAAATCGAAGATGATCGCGTCGAAACGCTCACGAATTTTTTCGACGCTTTTCGTAAACACACCCTTCTCCGTCTTGCCATTTGACGCTGCTTGGGTACATAGGCCAGTCACGAATTGACGTCATTAGCTATCTCGCCGCAGCCACCGCTATTAGGAGTTCCGTTCATGTCCGAGAGCCTCACCGCCGTCGTTCTCGCAGCCGGCAAAGGAACCCGCATGAAGTCTGGGCGGGCGAAGGTTTTGCATCCACTTGCCGGACGCACACTGATTGGGCACGTCTTGGCAATCGCCGGGCAACTTGAACCTGATAAGGCGGTCGTTGTGCTGGCTCAGGATATGGATGACGTAGCAAGCGAGGTCAAAAAGGCCGATATCGAGACAGCGATCGCCGTCCAAGATCCTCCGCTTGGCACCGGACATGCCTTGATGGCAGCAAGGAATGACCTTCCGTCGGCGGGCGACATTCTGGTGTTGTACGGTGACACACCCCTGTTGACCCCCGGAACACTGATGCAGCTGTTGGCAAGGCGGCGAGACGCCAATGCGGCGGTTGCGGTGTTCGGCATTCGTCCACCGGACCCGAGTGGCTATGGTCGCCTTCGGTTCGAGGGCGAAGCATTGATCGAATTGGTCGAAGAGCGCCATGCCGATGAGGCCCTAAAGCGCGACGGCCTCTGCAACGCGGGCATCATGGCCATTGATGCATCACGCATGGGCGTGTTGCTCGACAGCCTGGAGCTCAAGCAGCCCAAAGGCGAGTATTACCTCACTGACATCGTCGAGCATGCCTCTGAGCGCGGTTGGAGTTGTGTTGCTGTTGAGGGGCCTTGGGAAGAGGGTCACGGCGTCAATGCGCAGCATCAGCTCGCCGAGGCTGAAGCCGTCGTCCAGCGTCGGCTCAGACTGGCAGCGATGGAAAGTGGCGTGATTATGACAGCCCCCGAGACTGTCCATCTCTCTGCCGACACAAAGCTAGCGCCAGGCGTCGAAGTCCAACCTCATGTCGTCTTTGGGCCTAAGGTTCAAGTTGCTGAGGGTGCTATCATTAAATCCTTCAGCCACTTGGAGGGGGCTGATGTCGGTCCTGCTGCAGTGATCGGTCCTTATGCCCGACTCCGTCCTGGGAGCGAGATCGGACAACAGGCCCGCGTCGGCAATTTCGTCGAGACCAAAAATACGGTCCTCGAGGCAGGCGCCAAAGCCAATCACCTGACCTATCTCGGCGATGCACACATCGGTGCAAAAAGCAATATCGGTGCCGGCACGATCACCTGCAACTACGACGGCTTTAACAAATATCAAACGGAAATTGGCGCGGGTGTTTTCATCGGCTCGAACTCGGCGCTCGTAGCACCGCTAACCGTTGCTGACGGTGCAATGGTCGGCGCCGGCAGCACGATTACCAGCAATGTTCCCGCAGACGATCTCGCTCTCGCTCGCAGCCGTCAAACCAATTTACCGGAGGGCGCCGCTCGGTTTCGAGCAGGCCGATCTTAGATCACATCGGGCAAACGGCGCTTGAACAGCATCACCAAGCCGCGACGAAGCCGGCTCGTGGCGATGAGCACGTCACCTCCGTCAATCGCGGACGACCATCACTGTTGTCTTGGCATGGCGGACGACTCTCGCGGCATTGGGGCCTAAGAGATAGTCCTTAAGCTCGGGGTGGTGCGAGCCGACGATGATCAAGTCGACCTCAGTTTCCGCTGCGGCATGGAGGATTTCTTGATAAATCTTACCAACGGCGATTTGTTGTTGGATCTCGATGCCTGGTGGAATCTGCTCTTGAATAAAGGCCTTTAGTCTTCCCGATAACTGCTCCTTGACCCGTTCCCCGAGATCATGGGGCAGATATTGTCCGATTAAGGGCATACCGATATCCGGAACGACCGTCATGACGATCAAGACGGCGTCGAATGCTTCGCATAGAGTGACGGCCGTTGGAATCGCTTTTCGCCATGAATGTTTGTCTCCGAGATCAATCGGCACGAGGATCTTTCGGTACATCGCTGACTTTCAAGACATGAGGCTTTGGTGCTTGGACCCGTTAGATTTTTTGACGGTGTCGCAGACGGTTAGACAATGTTTTTAGGACCTTGTCGATTGGCTTCGAACGAGAAAATGCAGCTTTCGCCGATTCGAATTCTGCTGCCTCACGAAATGCGCGGCAGACATCGCTTAGAGGACGACAAAGCCTTTGCCGCTCGCGCGGATTCAGCACATCGGAAGATCCAGTATCGCGAGATCAGGGAGCCACGAAGCCATCTGGTGCCCCTCCCTTCCTGCCGGTTTTCTACGGCGCATGTCGACTTGCGAAGATCAATGCCGGCTATTGACGGAAGTCGACATCCATTGAGATATAGCCATCTTCGCTCAACACCCTTCAGCCGGTAGCGAACCTTTGAGCGAGTCGCTATAGTTGAATTTGCAGTTAAAGTTGAACTTTTCAAAAAAACTTTCAACCAATAAGCTTGATTTGTGGTTCGAACCGCAAGGATAGGATCCCTCTGATATGAGCCAGGCCGTCGAAACGACAAAACCCTCGTACAGTGCTTATTACGATCGCCGGATGCTCAGAATCCTTTTGCTTGGCGCGATAAGCGGATTTCCGTGGGTCCTTATTGGCGCAGCACTGTCGCTATGGCTCAAAGAGGATGACATCAGCCGCAGCACCATCGGTTGGGCGTCGCTCATTTTTAGTGTCTATGCCGTGAACTTTCTCTGGGCTCCATTGATTGATCGCGTTCACATTCCTTGGCTTGCGGACCGCGTTGGCCAACGAAAAGCATGGATTCTATGCCTGCAGCTGATCATTCTCATATCCCTTCTCTTATGGAGTACGCTCAGCCCAAAAGAGAATCTGGCATTGATCGTAGCAGTCGGGCTCGCGATCGCCATCAGCTCCGCCTCGCAAGACATTACCATTGATGCGCTGCGGATTGAGCAGGTCGGCCGCCATGAATCAGCCGCGATGGCTGCTGGAGCCGCCGTTGCCGTGGTCGGCTGGTGGACAGGTTTCAAGCTTGGCGGTTTCTTGTCGTTGATTCTCGCCGAAGCGCTTCAAAACCAGGGTTATGAGCACTACTGGCAAATCAGTTTCCAGCTTCTTGCTGTATTGATCGTGCTGATGAACGTTTTGCTTCTATTGATTCCAGAAGCCTCCTGGCACGAGCGGCGAAGAGCACAGGCCCATGATCAAGAAGCCATCGGCAATAAATTGCCGGGAGACAATGCCGTCCTTGCCTGGTTGGCAAGTACAATCATCGCACCATTTGTAAGCTTCTTTCGCAAAAATGGTGTCTCAATTGCCTTGGCCATTCTTGCGTTTATTTTCCTGTTCAAACTTGGCGAAGCCTTCGTGGGCAGAATGTCGATTATCTTCTATAAGGAGGTCGGATTTTCTAAAACCGACATCGCAGTCTACTCCAAAGGGCTAGGCTGGATTGTTACGGTCGTCTTTACACTGCTCGGCGGTTGGTTTGCCGTCCGACAAGGTGTTTTCAGAGCGCTGATGCTAGCCGGAATTGCCATGGCTGCGACGAATCTGATGTTCTCCGTTATGGCCTGGGTCAGCGAACCTTCCGTGTTGTTGTTTGCTGCGGCTGTCCTAATCGATGACATCACAGCGTCGATTGCCACTGTCATCTTCGTGACCTTCATTTCCCTACTCGTCGATCGAACCTATACAGCCACGCAGTACGCACTTTTGGCGTCACTAGGGACGGCAGGGCGTACCGTCGTGGCCGCGTCTTCTGGTGCACTTGTGGATTCTCTCGATGGGGATTGGGGTCTCTTCTTCGTTCTGACCGCCTTGATGGTGATCCCATCACTGATCTTCTTGTGGTCGATACGCACGCGGTTCGGCGAGATGGGAACAGAACACCAAAGCAACGTCGCCGCCACAGCTTGAGCCGTTCTCTTCATCGAACCTGGACTGACTGGCACGAAACGGCTGAGATTCCTCCTTGAATGAATTCTTTGTCGTTCAGACGGGCCGCCAAGCATCGGCATCACCTTGCCGTGTTTCGTGACAGCATAGCGGGCGCGCTGACCGCCTTGCCGGCCCGCGAAGCCGAGATGCGTTCGCTGCCGAAGACTTCAGAGCAGGACAGCTGTGAATGATCGGAACAAAGCCCCAGCACTCCACACTGACGCATGCAGAACGACGTCCAAACGCACGTCGATCTGCCGCGGGAGTAGTTTAGCCCTAGCTGACGATTTATAATGCCGAATGTCGTTCGGCCGCCCCGAATTCTTCTCTTATGCAGGCGTTGATGTGTTTTGGGATTTGGCGTGCGCCTGCGCGCTGAAGGCCATGCGCGCATTACCAACGTAAGCGCCCCCTGAACTCAGACGACACGTCAGGCCTCCCGGACCGAGAACTTGTGTGGCCTCAGATCGAGATCATCCAGACCCAAAAAATCTCGAACGAAGCTTTAGAAGAACCGCTCGGGTACAGTGATGATGTCGCCGGGCAAGATCTGTGAGGTCGGGCCGACGCCAACTTTGTCGCTGTTGGAGCCGCCACGCTGCACCGTAATGCTTCCTTGGCTCGCACGATAGGTGTAGCCACCAGCCAGCGCTATCGCATTGATAACGGTCATGCCGTTCACATAGGGGTAGCTGCCGGGCTGATTGACCTCACCGAGGATATAGAACGGACGATAATTCAGCACTTCGAGGCTAACTTGCGGGTTAACGAGGTATCCGCCATCTCTGAACGAATCTTCGATATCGACCTCGAGGTCGCGGACTGTCTTCCCACCGCCTTTGACTTCACCGACAAGCGGCAATGCGAAAAAGCCTTCGCCGTCTAACTGGAACTCACCAGACAAATCTTCGTGGCGGAACACGGTCACGCGCACCTGATCGCCAGCGCCAAGGCGATAACCGGCCACGGCGTCCTGTTGCTGTTCGGCTGTCGGCAGCTCACTTGGCACCTGCGGCGGCGGCGGCAACTCACCACCTCCACATCCGACAAGAAGACCGCAAGATAGTACCAACGTTCCAATCAGGCGAAACCCGATCATGGCCTCATCCCCATCTGATATGAACCTTTCACCTCGCGACAACTTTGCGATGTCTTGGAGCGATCCGCTTTCAACATCACACAGCGATGGTTAATGCAAGATGAATTTGCCCGGATCCGGCATGTCGTGCCAGAACTCTTCGCATCTAGCGTTAGAGACGAAGCGTCAAACCGATCGAGAATTGATTGACCGTGAAGTCCTCACCAGCCTCGTTCGAGTCGCGTTCGGAGAAATCATAACCCGCGTTCAACGAGAGATTTCGATTGAGCCAAACGGTCACACCAGCACCCAACAGGATGCTATCGTCTTCACGGCCATCACCCCGAAAATCATCGTTCTGATAACGTGCCTCGCCATTGACGATCACATTACGCAAGACTTCGTGATCGACCGTCACGCCAAATTCGGTCCGGAAGTTACTCGCGGCCCCGCCTTCGTCCGTCGCCCTGAAATCTCGCTGGCCTGAAAAGCCGACCGATGTCAGCAACGTGGGATTCCAACTGAGGTCTGCGCCAAACGAGATCCCGGTCTCGTCATCGAAATCATCTTCTTCGAAACGCTGGACCCGATAGCCGGCAAAGACCTCACCAAAGAGCACGGCAGTAAGGTCGACATCGGCACCAATACGGGCTTCAAAACCATCCGTATCGCGCTCGATGCCATTGTCGTCAACGTTGTCGTCACGGTCCTCAACGTTATAACGGCCCTCGACGAACATATCGAATCTTGGTGAAACATCGTAGCTCGTACGCAGCACCAGGTCGTAGACATTCGCGTTACGGTCTTCTTCATCATCATCATCGAACACCGAACGCAGAACGTCACCGCCAAGGGTGAAGCCAAGCCGGTTGATCTGGTGATTGATGGCAAGACCACCGCCAAACTCATAGATGTCGGTCAGCTCGTCACCGCCATTGTCTTCCGGATCGTCACGGCCTTCATGCGTAAGCCGCCCTTGCACGTTGCCCACGACATTCGTCTGACGAGAGATATCGTACCGCCCATCACCCAACGCAAAAAAGTCCTGAAAGTCTTCGTCACTTTCTTCAGCGTGAATGGCGATCTCGCTACCGACTTCAAGCTGCAAGAGGTGCCGGGACCACTGCGAGGCAATATTCACGCTCGGCTCGATCGTCGTCACAAAATCGGAGTCTTCATCGTCCTCATCAAATCCGACGTTATCGGAATAGGACCCACTAATGCCCAGCTCCGGAAAAATCAAAAAGGCGCCGGAGCGAATGCCCAGAGGATCATATTCCGGTCGGGCTCTTTCGGTAACGGTGGTATTCGGATCGACTTCTTGCGCTTGCGCCAACGCGAGCTCAGGCACTAAAAGAATGATAGCTGACGAAGCCAGCAGGATGGAACGAACCTTAGGCAAAGCAGTCACAGGGCGTCTCCCGGACAAAGGGCAATCGGCGATTTAGCGCGAAGAACCATGTTGAACCCTTCCTCATCGTGACCGGTCTTATAGTCGCCGATTGGCAAGACGCAAAGCTCTCGGCCGTGGCTTCTCTGCTACAATCGGAGTTTTTGACGACACAGTTGCAACCAATCGTTAAAGTTGTAACCTTGGCAATGCGCGGTGTCGTTACCACCTCCTATCAGGTTGTTCACTTCCTAGGAGACGACACGCGCATCGGACAAAAAAACCTAGCAAAGCCTGATGCTCTACATGAGATTTCCGTGCTATTCCAAAGAAATGGGACTTAGTCTTGATGTTTAACGCGAAAACTCTGTTATTGCAACCGACACCGCCACCCCTTTCCTGGCGTCCCGATCATAATAAGTTGAAAAGTCATGCCAGGCGTTGAACGGAATACCATCCAGCGATAGAACCTGGCTACGGACACCCGACTGCGTTCGCCACCCGATCAGGCAAAAAGCGAAGACCCTTGCTGCGTACGATTTTTAAACGTCCTCAAGATGGAGAATGGCAGCAGCCGATGGTAGGCGGTCGCCCCGCGCGGATCCCGCCAGGCATCTGCATCTATGCCATTGGTGACATCCATGGCCGTGCCGATCTGATGATCGAGATGCATCGGACGATCATGGAGGATTCCCAAGATCTCACGCCGGGTACCGAGAAAATTCTGGTTTATGTCGGCGACTTCGTCGATCGTGGGCTCGAAAGCAGCCATGTGCTCGATCTCCTGATCGAGGAACCGTTGCCAGATTTCGGCGCGGTCTATCTCGTCGGCAATCACGACGCATGGTTCCTGAGTTTCTTGGTCGACGCCAAGATTGGCCAAAGTTGGCTGCGATATGGCGGCGATGCAACACTGCACAGCTATGGCGTGCGTGTCGGTATGGTCCGCGACGATCTCCAATACTTCGAACGGCTACAAGCCGAACTCGCCGAGAAAGTCCCCCCTGAGCATCTGGCGTTTCTACGGGGACTCGAAGTGACGTTTCAGATCGGGGACTATCTTTTTGTTCACGCCGGCATTCGCCCTCACATACCGATCGAGCAGCAATCACCGGACGACCTTCTTTGGATCCGTGAGCCGTTCTTGTCCTGCCCAGATGATCTTGGGGTTGTAGTCGTCCATGGGCACACGGTCGAAGCCCAGCCGACGATACGCAACAACCGTATCGGTATCGATACAGGTGCCTGCTGGACCGGGGCGCTATCCTGCGTCGTCCTGGAAGAGGACACCATCCGCTTTTTGACCACCGGGGGCCAACCCATGGCCGAGCGCTAACGCGCTATGCCCATTGATCGCGAGCTGGCATCCCGAACTTTGGAACCGACTTTATCGCTTGCTGCTCAAAGGCGCGTCGCTCTTCCCCTACCCTTGACGCAGGACTAGCATGCCGCCGGGCATGCAGGCTGCTTCTCTCAACTTCATAACGAACGGTTCTCCCATGGTCAGCTCAGGTCAACGGCGGAAAATCTTGGTGACAGGTGGTGCCGGTTATATCGGCAGCCATGTGGTAAAAGCACTGATCGAGCAGGGCGAGGACGTCGTTGTTTTCGACAATCTTTCAACTGGCTTCGCATGGTCAGTGGCAGATGCTGAACTGGTCGTAGGTGATCTTGCCGACCGTGGCGCCTTGAACGACCTTTTTGGCCGCCATCAATTCGAGGCCGTTCTTCATTTCGCCGCCAATATCTGGGTCGGCGAATCCGTCCGCAAGCCTGCCAAATATTATCGAAACAACGTTGCCAACGCGCTCAACCTCTTTGAGCTAGCCTCAGACCATGATGTTGCCCACCTGATCTTTTCGTCGACGGCGGCCGTTTATGGCCAACCCGATGTGTCATTGCTCAATGAAACCCTACCGAGTGCGCCGATTAATCCTTATGGCGCGTCCAAAACCATGGCCGAACGCCTGCTCACTGATATCGCAGCGACCTCGAGCATGACCTTCGCCATTCTTCGATATTTCAACGTCGCCGGTGCCGATCCCGAAAGCCGTATTGGGGAGGCGACACCCTTCAACAATCATCTCGTGAAGATCGCTTTGGAGACCGCGCTCGGCCTCCGCGAATCGATGGCAATTAATGGCACGGACTATCCGACCGAGGATGGCACGTGCATTCGTGATTACATCCATGTTGAAGATCTCGCGGCAGCGCATGTCGCAGCGCTTCAACATCTCCGCCAAGGCCATCCATCAACCGTCTGCAATTGTGGCTATGGCCACGGCCATAGTGTTCGCGAGGTTATCGATGTTGCAAAGGAGATCACCGGTGTCGACTTCGAGGTGCGCGAGGGTCCGCGCCGCCCGGGCGATCCAGCGGAGCTTGTGGCTGACAACACCAAGATCCGGTCGCTGTTCAGCTGGCAGCCTCGATATGATGACCTGCGCATGATTGTCGATACCGCCTGGCGCTGGGAGCGGGTTCTGTTCGACAGGCGAACGTCGCGTGACGATGCATTCGACCTCCGCCAATCAGCGTGACGTCCCTCAGCTGAAGGCCGCATATGGTCTGGCACGATCGTGAAGAGACCGGTGACGATTGATATTTCTAACCTGCCAAAACACTGGCCAGTCATCATTTTTGGGCTGATCTTGGCCTCATGCAATGCCCTTGATTGGCCTGACAGTAACACCAGATCGGACGGAGACGATCCCGCCGTTGTCGATGGTTCCGCCGAAGGCTTGGAGGAACAAGACCAAGTGCCTTTGCTCGACTATAAGGTTGTTTTCGAAGGCTTATCTGCCGGCAATACCAAGGAAATTTTAGAACAGATTTCTGAATCGCGGCGGCTGATCGAACAGCCACCTTCAAGTCTTAGTCGTCTTCGACGGCGAGCCGAGGGTGATGTTCCCCGGCTTCTACAAGGTCTTCGCGCCCGAGGGCACTATCGAGCTTCCGTCGACGTCGACATTGACCAAACAACGTCACCGATCACAATCACCTATCGCTTCGATCAAGGTCCAGCCTACCGATATCAAACCATCAAAGTCGAACTTGATCCGCAACCGAAAGCCGATCTCGATTTGCCCCCTGTCCGACGCTTTGGCATTAAAGCCGGAGAGCGCGCGCGCTCTCTCGACATTGTCAATGCCGAAGCCATGCTCCTCGAAGCCCTCAAAGACCGGGGCTTCGCCGTCGCCGAGATCGGTGAGCGTGACGTCGTTGTTGACCACGACACCCAAAAAATGGATGTCACCTTTCGCTTCAAGATAGGCCCAAGGGTTGCCTTTGGAGCCACGACGATCGTTGGGAATGAAGAGGTCGAAGCACGTTTCATTCGACGCCTGCTCGAATGGAAACAGGGGAAACGGGTTACACCGGAGAGGCTTCGCACAACGCAGCTCAATCTCATCGAGACCGGGCTCTTTAGCAGTGTGCAAGTCACGCTAGGTGATACGCCCGATGCGGACAATCGCGTGCCCGTGCGCATTGAGGTGAAAGAAGCCAAACACCGAAGCATCGAAGCTGGCGTTCGCTACCGAACCGACGAAGGCATCGGTGGCAGCCTGGGCTGGGAACATCGCAATCTGCTTGGCACGGGCGAACAACTCGGCATCGAGCTAGATGGCTCTGAACTTGGATGGCATCTCAAGGGCGAAGCACGCGAGCCGGACTTTCTTCGGCGCAGGCAAGCCTTGGTGATCGGGTCTGAAGTTGCGATTGAGAACACCGATGCGTTCCGTAGTCGATCGATCGGAGCCTCTCTCGGTATTGAGCGCTCGGTCGGCAAGGGCATGGAGCTTGCGGCTGGCGGTAAGTTCAGAGCGCTGCGCGTTGACCAAGACGGTGACGTCGACAAGTTCGGCCTCTTATCCTTCCCAGCGACCTATCGATGGGACCACTCCAACGATCTTCTCAATCCGTCCAGAGGCGGTCGCCTCAGCATTGAAAATGAGCCCTTTGTCGATGTTACAGGGCGAGACGTGGCCTTCAATAAGACCACAATTGGCTACAGCCGCTACGTCCGTTTGAAGCGAACGAACCCGCAACTTATCCTAGCAGCGCGCACAAGGGCCGGGTTCTTGTTCGGTGCCGAGCGCAACAATGTCCCCGCCGATGAGCGTTTCTTTGCCGGTGGAGGCGGTTCGGTGCGTGGATTCGGCTTTCAGCTTGCCGGCGAACTCGACGAGGGAGACGATCCGATCGGCGGTCGCTCGTTGTTCGAATTGGCCGGCGAAATCAGGGGGCAGTTCACCGAGAGCCTCGGCGCCGCTGTGTTCGTTGATAGTGGCACCGCTTTCAAATCAGTGGCACCGGACTTTGATGAGCCCCTTCGGATCGGCGCAGGCGCCGGGCTTCGCTATTTTAGTCCAATAGGTCCGATTCGATTAGACGTCGGCGTTCCGATCAACGGCCGAGACAACGACGACAACTTTCAGATCTATGTCAGCATCGGCCAAGCATTTTAGGGGCCCTACCCTGCCGGCAACACGGACACGTCCTTGGATCGAGGCCCTTTTGAGAGAGCGACGGGAACACGATCAATCAGAATTGGTCAACGGCTAGACTGCCATGTGGCAAAACTCACATTTTTGTTATTTTTTCCAAGAAGTTTCGGCGAACTTGCCCAACTCTCAGCCGAAAAAACTTGGCGATGTGATCGCTTCGGCGTAAGCCTGAACTTAGAATACCGATAAGACCAATGCGAACGCCATCGTGGGTTCCACTGTATCCGCTTTCTCGCGATTTACGCGAAGATCTGAAGGTCAATTCGATTTTTCGACTGATTTGACGTCGTCACTGATTGTTGAGAAGGGAGCGGCCAAATGCCGGATTGCTTGGCAAAACGGAGGCTACTTGCAGATCTCGACCTGTTCCGAAAGCTTCGGGCAGATGAGCTCGATCGCCTCGTGGCCTTCACCCGATGGATGCAACCAAAAGCTAGGGACGTTCTGTTCCGCAAAGATGACCCTGGCACCAGTATGATGGTGGTCAGCGAGGGCCGAGTAAAAGCCTGCACCCATTCAGAGGATGGCAAAGAACTGGTCCTCAACTTGTTCGGACCTGGCGAAGTCTTCGGTGAAATCGCCCTCCTCGATGGATCTCCCAGGACCGCTGATGCGATTACCATCGACTCGTGCACACTCCTGGTACTTGATCGGCGGGATTTTATTCCCTTCCTGCTTGAACATCCTGATGCATCGGTTCGGCTTCTTGAGGTGCTGACACAGCGCCTTCGGCGCACTACCAGCCTCCTGGAGGATGTCGCCTTTCGGGAGGGTCCGGCGCGCCTGGCCCGACGTCTGGTTCATCTCGCCGACTTCAGTGGTCGCGAGGTTAAGGATGGGGTTTTTGTCGATATGGCGCTATCGCAACAACAGTTGGGCAATATGGTCGGTATGACCCGCGAAAGCGTCAATAAGCAGCTTCGCCAATGGCGAGATGAAGGGATTATCAGCTGGGCGCGTGGCTATTACACCATCAATAATTTGGAAGAGCTCAGCAAACTCTGATCCGCTAACGGATTGGTCATTCTTCGCGAGAAGAACCCTGGCGCCCTCGCTGGGGTTCTTTTTTTGCTCCACGCACCAAGCGACGTCCGCCATGTTCATGACGCCGATATTGAAGAGGCGCGCATGAAGATGCACATAGCCAGCAGAATACCAAACACGTAAACCTCGCGTTCAAGTCGCGTTCATCGACGAATCGATAAACTGGGCTATATGAGACATGCCCAAGCCCAAGTGTTGGTTGGGCACCGACGATGCCAAGAAAGCCCATGCCGCATGATCTATTCCGCCCTTCGCTTCTGCCTTTACGCGATCGGGCTCTTATTGCTTCTTGTTGTCGGCATTGTGGCATTTCTCCAGACCAGTTCAGGCAAACGCCTGTTAACGAGCGAGCTCTCTCGGCAGCTATCGTCCCAGGACGGTGAGATCAAGATCTCGGGTCTCGATGGTTTTGTGCCGTTAGATATGCGCCTTGACCAGTTTCAACTCGCTGATCAAGACGGGGTGTGGCTCAAGGCCGATGGTGCTCATCTCGATTGGTCGCCGAGCGCTCTTTTGCGCGGACGAATCCATGTAACGGCATTGCGGGTGGATCGAATAGAAGTCGTCCGCCCTCCTCGTCATGAGGATGCCCAGGTAGACGTCAGTCAAGAGCCGTTTCAACTCCCTGAACTTCCGAACTCTTTGCCACCGATTACGTTCGACCGCCTGTACGCTCCAGAGATTCTCTTGGGCGCGCCTCTCTTAGGTCAAACGGCATCCCTGGCGCTCGATGGCATGATCCAGACCAACGAAGATGGCGATGGGGTCATCACCAAATTAGCCATGAAGCGCACCGACGAGCCAACGGCCTCTGCCACGCTGGACGCTACCGTCGGGCTCGCACCAACCGCAATGGACCTCAAATTAGAAATCCATGAAAACGGCGGGATCGTCGGTGCGCTTGCCGGCCGTCCAGAGATCGACAATGTTGATCTGAGCTTGAACGGTTCGGGGCCGCTCGACTCTTGGTCCGGCCTCCTTCGCGTCGATGCAGAAGGCTTGGGAAAGGCCGACGCCAGACTTGGCCTCGCACTTGCCAACCAGCCACAAATGACCCTGAACGGATCACTGGAGCCAACGCCGTCTGCGCTGTCAGACGAACTCGTCGCGCTGATGGGAAAACAATTAGCGTTCGACATCGACATCCTACAGATTCGGGCACAGGCGTTGAAGCTAGAACGGTTAACGCTTCATACCGATCATGCCATGCTCGATGTCGCCGGTTCGATCGACTTCGATGAGAGACGACTTTCGCTCAATGGTCGATTTGACGCCGACGAGCTCAGCACTTATGGCGCGCTAGCTGACCTTGAGCTCGATGGCCGTGGCACAGCGAGTATCGAACTCGGCGGCACGTTCGACGCACCGATAGGCAATCTCAATCTCGTCCTCACCCAGCCGACCCTGGACGACAAGAGTGCCTCGTCAGTCCAGACCGCGATCGCATTAGCGACTCCGTCTCCCCTATCATCAGATAGCCCCGCCTTTGCAATCGACATCGATGGCGAGGCCAAAGATCTCCTGATTCCTGGGATGACCTTACCCGATCCAGAGATCCGCTGGCAGGCAAAACTCACCCTGCCTGTCGACGGGAGCATCGGGATCGATGACGCTGCCATCGAAACGGCAGACGCCAGGCTCACAGCGCGCGGAGCGATCCATCCGCAGACGATCGAAGGCGCAGTCGACGTCGTTCTTGATGCGCCATCACTCGGCCGTTTTGCTGAACCACTTGGTCAAACCGTCGAGGGTTCAGGACTGATCCGCGCGGCGATCAAACTTGCCGACAAAGCGAAGATCATCGACGTGACCCTTGAGGGTAACGTCGATGATCTGTCTGGGCTCCCGGAGGCTGCGTCGGCCCTCATTGGCGACAAGGCCAGTATTCAAACTGACATCAAACTGGCCCCTCAACAAACACTCGCCGTTGAACGTCTGACCATTGAAGGTGCCCATCTCAGACTAACCGGCGCCGCTGAGCTCGACTTGGATGATGGCCCTCTAAACGGACATCTCAATGCTGCGCTGCCTGACCTCACGGTCCTCGAAGGCTTGGTGCCAAACGGTATCGACGGCGCCTTGGATCTAGAACTCGATGTGAGCGGCGATCTTGACGCGCCGAAAGCAGATCTTAGCCTGACAACTCAACAACTCATCGTCGCTGGCGAACCCATTACTCAATTCGACATCGTCCTCGACGGCGACGAGCTCATTGCGGCGCCGAGCGGCAATCTAAGGATTGATCTAACCGCACGCGAAATACCGACCTCGCTCGCAGTTTCCTATCGCCTTACCGATGATTGGTTTCATCTTGACGGCGTCGAACTTACGGCACCTGAAACCGTGGTTTCGGGCGACATCGCGATCGACGTTGGCACATCCCTGATCGATGGGAAGCTTGAAGGCGAGAGTGCCGATCTCGGCGAATTCCAAGCCTGGCTCGAAGGGCCACTAAGTGGAAGCGTTGTGATCGATGCCGCGTTCTCGCCTCGGGATGGCGCACAAGACGTCAGCTTGACGTTGAGCAGCAATACCGTCAGTGGCGACTTCGGCAGCCTCGATACCCTCAGCATCGAGGCTTTGCTCAGCGACATCATCGCTGAGCCGCACGTCGACATTCAGGCCAATATCCGTGGCTTTGAACGGGGCACGACGACACTCGATACGATCGCCCTGAATGCCAGCGGCAACGACGGTGCGGTCGATTTCGAACTAGACCTTGAGGGGCGTGTCGTCGAGGCATTGTCATTGAGCGCCAGTGGAGCAGCCCGCATCACCGATGGATTCGTGCTCGGCATCGAGACATTGGAAGGACGCTTTGCTAATGAGCCGATACGCCTGTCCTCGCCGTTGGCCCTGCAACAAGCTGAAGACAGCCTTTGGCTTTCCGGCCTTGATCTAAGGCTAGGCCAGGCGAGGCTCAGCGGCGACGTCGAGATCCACGACAGCGACGTCCTGGGTGATATCGACCTTGTTCAATTGCCACTAAGCTGGAGCGAGGTCTTTGGTGGCCCTGAAATGTCTGGCGACGTCACCGCAGCGATCGACATGGGTGGGACAGTATCAGACCCGACAATGTCAGCTCGTATCAACATCGATGGCCAACTCAGCAATGCGGCACCAAGCAACCTGCCGCTCGACCTCGACTTCACAGCGCGCTTGGACCAGGGTCGCCTTGCCGCAGAACTCAAAGGCAAGGGTTTGACGGAGAAACCGATCTACGCGGACGCACGCTTTCCGGCCCAACTGAGCCTTCTTCCGTTTGCCTTGGAGCTGCCGGAGAACGGCACACTTGAAGGTCGTATCGATGCCGACCTTGAACTCGCCCGTCTTGCCGATCTGTTCGAACTCGATGACCAAAACCTCGCCGGAAATCTTGTCGCGGACATCGAGATAGGCGGCACGCTTACCAATCCGTTGATCCGGGGGCCCATGACTTTAGAGGACGGCAGCTACGAGAATGGTGCAAGCGGCACAGCACTACTGGGGATCACGATTGATGCCGAGACGTCAAGTCAGCGCTTTGATCTCAAAGGCCTTACCGCCAAGACCGGTCGTCAAGGACAAATAGGGTCGACAGGCTGGCTTGAGCTGAACGCCGAATCGAGCTTCCCACTCGCCATCAGCCTCAATCTTGATCAAGCCCTTTTGGTCGATCGGGACGATGCCGAAGCCCGGATTAGTGGCGACATCGCCATGACAGGCAACCTCGACGAGGCTGAAGTTCAAGGGGATCTCAAAGTCGACCGCGCCATCATTTTCCTGCCAGAAAGCGGTGGCCCCAGTCTCCCAAACATCGATGTCACGGAACGGAATGGTCGCTTCATCAACCCACCCGAAGCTGAGGCGAGCCCAGAAACATCGCAGCCCTTTGATCCTGACTTGGACATCAATATCGCGTTCCCCAACAAGATCTATGTTCGCGGTCGGGGACTTGAGTCCGAATGGCAAGGAGACCTCAATGTCACCGGACGGGCCAGTGAACCGATCGTTGTTGGCAGTATCAACATCAAGAAGGGGTATTTCGACTTTCTTGAAAAACGATTTGAGCTCACACAGGGCGAAATCGCCTTCTCAGGCAGTTCGCCACCTAATCCGGTCATCGTGCTCGAAGCGGTGGCGGAGGATGATGACTTCAAGGCCATCATCAAGTTGAACGGCCCAGCAGATGATCCACAATTCGTACTATCGAGCGAGCCGGTGCTACCAGATGACGAAGTATTGGCTCGTCTTCTCTTCAACCGGCCATTGAGCGAAATCGGCCCGATTGAGGCGGGTAAGCTTGCGCTTGCGGTCAACAAGCTGCGCAGCAGCGGCGGCGGATTCGATGCCTTTGGTGAGATCCGTAATATCCTTAAGATCGACACGCTGGATGTGGTCAGCGACGAGGACGGCGAAAGCCGTGTGCGCGCGGGCAAATATCTCAATGACGACGTCTATGTCGAGGTTGAACGAGGCGCTGCCGATGAAACGGGACGCGCCCGTGTCGAAATTGAGCTGCTCCCCAACCTCTCCCTCGAAGCCGACACGAGCGAAGACGCCAATACCGGCGTCGGCTTCAAGTGGAAATTCGACTACTAGCGGGTTCCGACCATCGCGTCGACTTGCCAAAACGGCGTTCACCGTTGCGATGCAGGACAAAACCACATGAGCTGGTCCGATTAGGAACCGGCTTTCTCTTGTTGCGTTCAACAAAAGCCGACTAAAAGGAGTGGCGGCGGACGGATTTGGCCACCGCCTGCAATAGAGGAGTGCCCCTTTGTTCCGATCCTATTTTCTCGACAAGCGTTGGTGGCTTTGGTCGATCGGCGGCAGCATCCTGATCCTGGCTGGAACCTGGTATCTCGTGCAGCTGGATGTTGAAATTAATGAATGGTTTGGCGATTTTTACAATACAATCCAGCAGGCTCTGTCTGAACCAAATTCGATTACACTTGGCGAGTATTTCGCGCTCCTCCTCACCTTTGGCAAGATCGCTGGCATCTATATCATCCTATCGGTTTTTTTGGACTTTTTTACCAAGCACTTTGTGTTTCGCTGGCGGACGGCAATGAACAACTACTATATGTCGAATTGGGCCAAGCTCCGACAGATCGAAGGAGCTTCCCAACGCGTTCAGGAGGACACGCGCCTGTTCGCCGAAATCGTCGAAAGCTTAGGATCCTTTCTTCTCCGCAATCTCCTGACTTTATTCGCTTTCTTCCCGATCCTTATGGAACTCTCGGCCAACGTGACAGAATTGCCCTGGATAGGTCAGGTGGATGCGTCGTTAATCTATGTGGCCATCTTCTCGGCATTAATCGGCACAGTCGGACTCGCCCTTATCGGCTATCGACTGCCAGGCCTAGAATTCAATAATCAGATGGTCGAAGCCGCCTACCGAAAGGAACTGGTCTACGGTGAGGATAATGCCGACCGAGCAGATCCGCCTTCGGTTCGCGAACTCTTCGGCAATGTTCGGAAGAACTACTTCCGCTTGTTCTTCCATTACATGTATTTTGACGTCGGTCGCTATAGTTACCTACAAGCGAGTACTCTCGTGCCTTATATCGCGCTCGGGCCAACAATCGTGAGCGGTGTCATTACCCTCGGGGTGATGCAGCAGATCGTTCGCGCTTTCGGCCGTGTCGAAAACGCTTTCCAGTACCTCGTCAATAGCTGGACCACGATCGTAAAGCTCATCTCGGTTTATAAACGCCTTCGCCAATTCGAAGCGCAAATCGGCCGAGATGACGATACTGTCCCTGCCGGCATACCTGGCTCGTAAAGCGACATCGGCCAAGGTGGTGAAGGTTGAGACTGAACCAAGCTGCTGGAAAAAACTGATCGAGTTGGGCGGTAGTCAATCGTTCCGGCACGTTCATCCTGGCTCAGGCGACGGCGGCTTCCTGGTCGTCGTTTGCCGGGGCTGGCTCGAGGGCTTTGTTTGTCGGCCCATCGATGGGCAGCGCAATTTCGAATGTTGAGCCCTCGCCCTCAACACTCGTTACGGAAACTTTGCCGTCATGTAACTCAACCAGCTTCTTCACGAGGTTCAGACCGATCCCGGTACCAGCGATGCCCTTCGATGTCGAGGCACGGAAGAACTGACTGAAGAGCTTGTCGACTTGCTCTGCTGGAATGCCGACACCTTCATCTCGGAAGGTTATGACCACGAATCCGTTGTCGAGACGACCATGGACCCACACGGCATCGGCGTTCGGCGAGTACTTCACCGCATTCGACAGGAGGTTGGTAAAGATATGGTGGACAAGCTTCTTGTCGGCAACGACGGTGGGCTTCAGCTGTTCAATGTCGGCAATGATGCGATGCCCTTTGCTAATCTCCTGCTGATTCTCGATAGCCTCGCCGAGGATATCGATCAAGGCACATGGTCCTGGATTGAACTCGATCGTCCCGGCATCGATTTTTGAGGAGCTTAAGACAGTTTCCATCAGTCCGATGAGCTTAGCAACTGCCATACGGGTCTTTTCCAGCGCGCTGGTGATCCGTTCGCGCGGCATGCTCTCCACTTTTCTGAGCACCCGTTGGGCATTGCCATCAATCACGGCAAGCGGTGTCCTAAATTCGTGTGATACCAGCGAAACGAATTGCCGTTGAAGATTGTTCAGCTCTTGTTCGCTGGCCAAAGCCTCTTCTAACCGTTCCGTCAATTCAGTTTGGCGTTCCGTTGCGTCATTAAAGGCGTGCGCGAGGTTGGCGATCTCAGCGGGCCCTTCCGTCGCAAGACGCGCATCCGGACCCGACAAACCTTGGAGAGACTGGATCTTATTGATCAATTTGTTGAGGGGCCGAGCCACCATGCTTGCGGCCATGTAGATAGCAATCAAAAGCGCCGCGAGATCAGCAAGAAACGCAAAGAGCAAAAAGCCATGGAGGATGCGAACAAGACCATCCCTGTCGTCGTCAGGGACGGCCGTCACCAACGCTAATGACGGAAAGCTTGGAATCGTAACATTCTTGGAAACCACCATGCCGGTGGCCTCCTTTTCCTGGACACCACCTTGGCCTTGCCCGTGAAGTGTGGTCCCGCTTCCATCCTTCAACCAAACCAGCGTCCCGGCATCTTTGGACGACAAAAACTTCCGCGTGTCATCCCTCGATAGCTTGATGAAAATGCCTCCTTCGGGCAGCGAGCCGACGCGGATCGGCACGGCAGCAACGAGCGAACCATCATCAATCGTGAGCAATTCTTGGCCGTCGATGACCCTGTCGAGCTGGGATGGCTCAAAGGGAGCGCTGCCCGCCACCTTGGCCGCGTCGTTCGATGCCACGATGTGACCGCTAAAGTCCGCCATGACCACCACTGGCGAGTCGAAGTCGCCGAATCGCAGCGAGCTGAAAAACGGCTCGAGAAAATGCTCAACGGACTCCGGATCCAAAAAGGCATTAATCGTCAACGCATTGTTGGCGACATTGCGAAGCCTCTCGACCAAGCCTTCAACCCGCTCGACAACGACCCAAGTCTGCTGTTCTGCCGCATGTTCCAAATGCTCAACAGAGCGCTTTTGGAGCAGCCATTCGCCACCGACAGCAACAAGGATCCAGATGCCGAGCAATGACAGGCAGGAAAGTGGCATGACTTTCCAGAGGACCGTCTCGAGAACCCCGCGATTGCCGGTATGGGAGGAAAACGTTTTCAATGCCTTTTGCCTAATTCCCATGAGCGTTGAGAGCTGTGCAACGTTTATGGCGTAACATGAAAAGTCTTTGGAAAGGTTAACACCAAACCACGAACCTGAGCGTTAAGAGGAATTTTACCGCGAGCTCATAAGAAGGAACGGTGACACCAATTTTTCGGGGATATCGCAATGGCACGTAAACAGCACGGCAAGTTCTGGCTTTCAGTGGCCATGGCCATGGCGGTGGTCGTTGGCAGCCATACCTCAAGAGCCGAAGCCGATGACAAGCTCAGCATTATCGTTCCCCTTGGATCGGGCGGCGCACTTGATCGATTTGCAAGAACGGCCGAACGATTCTTGCCAAACAGCCTCGGAGTCGAGGTTGAAATTGAGAACTACTCGCCAAAGAAGAGCGAAGATGGCTATCGAGCTTTTCTCGAGCGCCCTGCCGATGGCAAGACGGTCCTAGCTTGGTTTGAGCCTTCCGCGGCCGCCTATCCGCCAGGCATGTCCCTCGACGACCTGGCCATCATCAACGTTCAAGAAATCGAAGCACCGATCCTGGCCGCCCGCTCCGATCTCGGCTGGAATAATCTCGAAGAGATGATCGAGGCGTTACGAGAGAATCCTGACCACTATCGTTTTGGCATCGGGGGCGCAGCAGGCGGCGGCACACTGCTGACCAGCGCTTTCTTGAGAAATCTAGATGTCAAAATTCGCCGAGCTAGCTTCCCAAGCGGCGGGAAAGCCCGAAAGGCTGTTGCGAAAGGTGATGCGGACTTTACTGCTGGCAGCCTGAACGCGATTCGCAAGCTTGGCGATAAGGTCACACCGCTTGCCGTCTTCGCACCAAGACGGCAGCGTGCATGGCCAGAAGTGCCGACGATTCGTGAGGCGCTGGGCACAAAACGAGATCAAGCGGTCCTCGGTGCAGTGTATCGTTTTTTTGCCGTTCACAAGGCTTTCGCCGAAACCAATCCTGACGCCTACGCGGAACTCGTCGAAGCCTTTCGGCAGATGACTCAAGATGATCCCGACTTCAGATCCGATAGCAAAAAAAGAGGGGTTGGTGCACGGTGGTTTGGTCCAAGGGAAAGCGAAACGCTGATCCGACGTTCGCACCAGCAATACACAACCATCCTGAACGAGCAGCGAGAGCGTACACAATAAGGACCAACCGCGCCGCTGGATCAGCTCAAGGTGCGGCACACGATTGGGCCGAGGCGTAAGACGTTAGCAGTATAACTCCGCGCCTACTTGCTGCGCGTCGGAATACCGGTGTCCGTGAGCGAAGCCGGGCGGTAGTAGAGCGTCAATGCTACGCCGCAAATCGACGTCGAGCTTGAGCTCGGCTGCGGCTGCCAACTCGTCGAGATGTTCGACAGATCGGGTTCCCGGAATGGGAATGAGATGGTCGGCGCGCGCCAAAATCCAAGCCAGTGCCAAGGCCGCGGGTGTCGTCCCTAGATCCGCGGCAAGCACCTTAAACGGCTGGATAGCTTTGAGATTTGCGCTGAAATTTGGCTCCAGGAACCGTGGATTGTTCTTGCGAAAGTCCTGAGGGCCAAATGTTTGAGGGTCGGGTGCCTTAGTAGCGAAGATACCGCGACCTAACGGGGAGAAGGGTACAAAGGCTGTCCCAAGGGCTTTTGTCGTTTGGACCATACCGAGTTCGGGCAAGCGGGTCCAAAGCGAATACTCACTCTGCACCGCCATCACTGGATGGATGTTATGGGCGCGACGAAGGGAGGTCGGTGAGATTTCAGAGAAGCCGATGCCGCCGATCTTACCCTCCTCTTTGAAGCGCACCAGCGTTTCCATGACCTCCTCAATCGGCCGCTGCGACTCACGTCGGTGCACATAGTAGAGGTCGACAAAATCAACGCCGAGCCGCTTGAGCGAAGCTTCGAGAGCCAAACGAAGATGG
Source organism: Geminicoccaceae bacterium (assembly GCA_028285265.1). Classification (GTDB taxonomy): domain Bacteria; phylum Pseudomonadota; class Alphaproteobacteria; order Geminicoccales; family Geminicoccaceae; genus JANQPX01. Next base: position 694,119 of record JANQPX010000030.1, on the reverse strand, counting down.
TCAGCCGTGTTATTGAACGTGCGCTCATTGGTGTCGGGCCGACGGTAAATGCCACCCTTGGTCGCAATCTTGAAGCGGCCCGGATGATCTTTGACGAACGCGCCAATGACCTCCTCCGCAACACCGTTGCCATAAACATTCGCGGTATCAAGGTGATTGATACCGAGGTCCAGAGCCCGGGCAAGCGTTCGATGGCTTTCGGCCATGTCAGTGGGACCATAGGCGCCGGCAAAACTCCAACACCCAAGCCCGATAGCACCGACTTCAGGACCATCGACACCGAACTTTCGCGTTTGCACGTCATATCCTCCCTATGGTTAGGTTTCGCAAGGAACGCGGATGTCCTTCCGCTGTCAACGGAGCATCAGCCATTGGCGCAGGGTAAAGGCAGGAGAGGCGCTAACACTCTTTTTATCAACATTTGGCAGGGTGCTCCTGAAGCATTGGCAATGAAGGAGTTCTGCGTGGGCCCGTCGATTGGTGTTACCCCTTGAACGTTCTGCTCGCAGAGGACAATCCGGTCAATCAAGAGGTCGCGATAGGGCTTCTCGAAGTGCTGGATTGCCAGGTCACGGTCGCTGAGAATGGCCAGAAAGCACTCGATGCCGCTGGCCAAGCCCGATTTGACCTGATTCTGATGGATTGCCAAATGCCCGTCATGGATGGGCTTGACGCCACGCGCGCCATTCGCCGTTCGGCCACCTCTGGACAGAGAGTTCCCATCATTGCCCTGACCGCAAACGATGTCGAGGCGACGCGGGAGGCGTGTCTCGCCGCGGGGATGGATGATCTCCTCGGCAAACCCTTTACACTCGATGAACTGACCTCGCTGCTTCATCGCTGGCGTCCTCCATCGCATGCACCGTCACCCGCCGAGCCAACCTCGTCGTGCACCACTGCCCCGGCTCGACTGACAAACGTCCTCGATCATGCCCCTATTGACGCGCTGAGAGCCCTCGATCCGCTGGGCGAACGCAAGCTTGTTGAGCGTGCCATCGCGAAGTTTCTTGATTACAGCGATGAGTTGATGGAGCGTCTCGCCAATGCAGTCGACCAGAGCGACGCGACGGAGGTTGCGAGAATCGCGCACAGCTTAAAGTCAAGCAGTGCCAACCTTGGGGCAATGGATCTCGCGAGACAATGCAGTGAAATCGAAAAGCTGGCCAATGGCGCGATCCCGCCCATGGATCTCGGCACCAGACTGCCCGAATTGAAACAACAGCATCAGGACGTCAAACAAGCACTCGAGGCGCTGATCGAAGGGTGCTGACGTCGTCGCCGTCGTTCGTCAAAACCGCCAGCGATAGGCAAGCCCTACACCTGCCTCCGGCTTACGATCGTCGTCATGATCAGGATTAAGCCTGAGAAATCCGACGGCTTCTAAGTCCATGTCGCCATAGCGATCTAACGGCAGGCTATAGCCAATCTCCGTCGCGATTTCCCTGGCATCGGGTGCAAAGTCGATCGTCTCTTCTGCTGTGACCAGGCGGCCGTCTGGTCGTCTCGCGACTGGCAAATCGATCGTCGCTTTGGCATGGTTCTGTCGAAGTGGCTGCCCAACCATGAGCGTTACACCGTCACCATCGTGCATGAAGTCGCGCACGATCACGCCTGCGCCGAACGCCTCAGAGCGGGTGTTCGACCAGTCCATAAGATCCACGACCTCACCCTCACCGATGGACGAAAAGCCCCGGCTATAGCTTGCGAACCAATCGATATCGTCATGGATCGGCCCGAGGAAAGAGATCGTTAAAAATTGCGATCGAGCGGATCGTTGGTCACCAAAGGCGCCGCTTGACCTTCCACCCGCAAATCCCCCCTCTTCCTGGATCAAGCCAGCCTCCAACCTAACGTCAATCGCCTTCGGCAGCCTTTGTAAAACTTCTGCCCGTTGCAGAGATGTTTTTGAACTGTCCATGGACAGCACCGTCGACGATGTCGAAACAGCCATCGTCGTGCCTTTCATCGGGCTGAAACTCACCCCGGCAGTGGCGGCGTCCTGGGCGACGATGTGGTGGGGTGACAAGAATGCGTGTCGCTGCAAGGTCGTGCCGCGGCGTTCGGTCAAATCCGCACTCAGGCCAAGTCGCGGCCCACCGTCACTGTTCAGGGATGCAAAAATCCGCGTTTCGTCAGCGACGTCGGCCGAAAAGCGGAGAGGCAGGCTCTTACGATTGTGCTCGTACCATTCGAAGCTTGTCGCTGATGGCGCATCGATGCTCCCAGTTGCTTCGTCGTCAGCGACCAATGCCGTGATCCGCGCATGGTCAGCTTGGCCCATGGCCAACGATCGCGCTTCGCCGTCGATAAACGCTTCCAAGCCATGATCTCGCTCCGCAACAGAGACCATCTCGTCAAGGCGAACCGGGAAAGGAAATCCCATTTCATCGAAGGCCATGGCACGCCGAAGATGTCTGGCTCCTGATTGGTCCATCGCAAAGCCTGCGGCGAGGCGGAGACCGCTGCCTGAAAGACCTGTCTTTGGCGAATCGACAGTGGACCCGATGGGAAACCCTGTCGGGCCCACCGGCGCCATCGCCGCTTCAAGATCGAGCCGACCACGTCCAAATGTGCTATCGACGCCGGGATCACCGAGATCAGCTGCAGTGAGCAATAATCGATTGACCACATCTTCGCTGGAAACACCGGGGAACGCCGCTTTGACCACGGCAGCAGCACCGGCGACATAAGGGGCAGCAAACGATGTTCCGCTGCCGATGCCATAATTGCCGCCGTCCAACGTTGAACGAATCGAAACACCTGGTGCAAACAGGCAGTAGTTCATGGTATCGCCACACAAATTGCTACTTGCCGCAGCGGTGTTGGTGGACGTGAGATTGCCGACAACAATCGCAAGTCCGGCAATTCCCGAATCATCGGCATAAGCCGCCGGATAGATCGGTTGCAAGCGGTCATTCGGATCAGCGCTCAAGCCTTCGTTGCCAGCCGCAAGGACCATGATCTTGTCCTCGGACGCAGCAGCGCGCATCGCGGTGCGGATTCCAGCGAAGGTACTGTCGCTGTTGCTGAGCGCACCGAGGCTCAAATTCATGATATCGGATTCGACAACGAGATCGTCTGGAGACAGTCCAGCTGCAGCATTGATAGCATTGATGAGATCGCCGGTGCTAAAGCTGACAAACCCATTCGCGGCCGTATCAGAGGGACGCGCCGCCTGAAAGTTGACCAGCGTCGCCTTGTAGGCCATGCCATGCATGTCATTGGGGTCGGAAGATTGCGTTCGACTGGCGCCAGCAATGCCTGCGACGAAGGTCGCGTGGCTGTTCCCGACGAGGCCTTCGCCGCCCGCCGACCAGCTGGTTGACGCCAGATTGCCAAGGTCCGGATGTGTGACGTCGATGCCGCTGTCGATGATAGCGATGCGCAATCCCTGCCCACCCGGCAGACCGCCGCTTCGCCTGGCATAACCCTCTGCCGCATTGAGTTGATCAAGGCCCGTACTGCTAATGTATTCCTGACTGGCTGACCAATCGCCGGCTAAGGCGGGCGACGAGGGCTCAGCAACTTGATCAAGAAAGCTGGCATTTGGATTGGTTTTTAGAACCGCCGTGCCGCCGCTATTCCCACCACCGCCACCTCCGCCTGAACAGGATGCAAGCAGCAGGAAGGACAGGCCAACGCTCATCTGCAGAGAGCTGGCAGGCAAAAACCTCCGTTGACAGACATCACGCATGCCGATCATCACAGCCTTCATCTGAATAAGAGAACTGATCGGCAGATAAATCTATTTATGGTTGAATATCAATTGTTTTAATTCTCCTGAAATTGAGTACATTCCAGATGTCAGACGTTGAGTCCGTCCCGCGAGAAAGGAAAAAGCGCGCTACATCTCCGTAGCGCGCTTCGACCATTCTCTTATCTTTGACATCGGGACATCGGCGATGATCATCGCCGATGTCACACCACCTGATCAGCCTTCGCAGATCGCTCGTTCGGTGTTGACGGTATAGCCGCTTTCGGAACGATAGTAGATGACGTCCGTTACGTTGCCGTCCGGCTGCTCGGCCCGGAAGACCGGACAACCACGATCATCAGCACCAGCGCTGACCATCTCAGCATTACAAGACACCTGGTCCGATTTCAGTACAGAGAATCCGCCGGCTCCATCGCGGTAGAGCACGACTGACTGGGTCACACCGGATTCAGCCCATTGCGAGAATTGCTCGCAACCCTCATCGTCGATCGCCACAGGTACGGCATAGACTCCCTTAGACATTTGGATCGCGCCGTCCGGCACATCAGCATCCGTCGATCGCGACACGACCACATCCTCAATCGTTGGACGGGCCGGCTCGGAACCGTCGGCAAGGCAGCCGGTCAAGGCAACAGCGGCAAAGCCAGACAAACCGATCCAACGGAAAGAACACTTCATACGCATGGTTTTGACTTTCATGTTGATGCCCAAACCAGGCCTAGAAACGCAGCTGGTACTTGATACCCAAGCCAAGATCTGGTGACGCATCGGGATCATGATCCGGATTGAAGCGGGCGAAAGCACCCGTCGACAAAGAATGGTCCTCCGAACCAAAATTCATTCGGTAGACAGCCTCGGTCGCAATCTCCCGCCGGCCTGGCGATAGATCCGCACGCACAGTTTCCGTGAGGACCTCGCCGTCTTCATTGCGGCTCACAGGCACTGTGACATCAGCAGAACCGGACGTTACACGAAGCGGCTGGCCGACCATGAAGGTGAACCCATCATCGTTGAGAACCAAGTCTTTGACGACCATACCGGCACCAAAGGCTTCCGTATCGGTGCTTGAAAAGTCATTCAATAGGCTGCCATTCGCTGATGTCGTTGCTGATTGACCGCGATTATAGGCTCCGAAGAGACTGATATCCTCTGTGATCGGTGCCACGACAGAGAAATTGGCGAATTGCGTGTCAGTCGCCGTCGCCTGACCAAATGCACCGCTCGCTGAACTGCCGATGAAGCCGCCTTCCTCCTGCAACAGGCCATAGCCAAGCCGAAGTTCGATGTCACCGACCGTCCGATGCATCAATTCGACCTTCTGCATATTGATTTGTGTCGAAGCTTCCGAGTCAGCTGAAGCGAATGCTGACACACCGATCTTTGTCGTCTCGCCGAGGTCGTAGGTCGCACCACCACCAGACTGCAAGCCAGCAAGACGCTCATAGGGGGCTAAGAACGTCTGTTGCTGGAAAAAGTCGGCATCCTCAGCAGCGAGAGTCTGATCGATCCCGAGAGACGTCGTTGCTACGCCATTGAAGGACATAAAGAGATCAACCGTCTCGCTAGCCTCCGACTGGAAACGAACCTTCGGATCCCTGACATCTTCCTGGAGCGATGTTTCACTCTTGGCAAACTCAAGGCGATAGGGATCAGCAAGCTCTGGCGCCTGTTCGCTGAACGACAGCGACACCGTGGTTTCCTCAGCATTGACGACTGTTGAAAGCGACCGGTCTGCACCGATAAAGGTCTCAATCCCCGTCGTCCGGCTGCGCTGATCGACGTTCCTGTTGAGGTCAGCAATGAAAGGAAAGTTCTGCTCATCAAGGATCATCGTGTTGGCCAATAGGGCCTCAGCATCGCCACTGAGCGAAAAACTACTGTCGAAGCTTACCTGGCTGTTGGTCGCAAGAACTTCTGGCCCGTCGATCGAGTTCGAAAGGCTGACGGACAGCTGACCGACCGGCGCAAGTGCCGCTTCAAGATCAAGCAGCCCTTGACCAAAAACCTCGTCAACACCGGGGGCACCAAGATCTTCAGCAGTCGTCAGGAGCCGGTTGACGACATCAAGATTACTGACGCCAGGGAACGCCGTCTTGACCACAGCTGCGGAGCCGGCAACGAGGGGTGCCGAGAAGGATGTGCCATCGACTTCGCCGAACCCGTCATTGATGAGCGCAGCATCGACATCCTCACCCGGTGCGACCATGCAAAACTCGGCGGTATCACCGCACGCGTTACTGAATGACGAAAGATTGCCATTGGCATCGACACTGCCCACGGCGATGGCGAAGCCAGCAATTCCGTCAACCGTCGCAAACGCAGCGGGAAAACTTGGTTGGGACAATCCATCATTACCCGTCGAAGCGACCATAATCTTGTTATTGGCTGCAGCTGCGAGCATTGCTTCGCCGACATCGACCGCCTGAGCCTGCGACAGCTGATCAGCCCCAGGAAAGAATCCAAGGCTCATGTTGATGATATCAGCTTCAGCGGCCGCCGATCCACCGCCAGCGGCAAGGATTGCTGTCGCCAAATTGGCTGTGGGGTCATCGCCATTATTCGGATCATCGTCCGTGAAAAAGATATCGATGGAAACAATATCGGCGTCAAAGGCGACACCATGGCTGCCAATGTCATTTTTGGAGCCAGCAATCACGCTCGCAACGGCAGTGCCATGACCGTTGATCCCGAGGCTGGTGATGCCGTCTTCGTTGTCGATCTCGGTCTGATCAGTGAAGACGAGATCGGCAGCAACATTGTTCGCCAAATCAATGTGATCAGCATCAATGCCGTCATCGATGACAGCGACACGCACCCCATCGCCACCAACTTCACCGGGAATACGGGCATAGCCTTCAGCTGCGTTAATCTGCTGAAGCGCCTCGGATTGGAGAAATTCGGCGGTCTCAAAAAAGGCTGGATCACCTTCACCGGCATTAGTTATGCCACCACCGCCGCCGCCACCGCCGCCACCGCCGCAAGCAGCAAGTGTTGCCATAGCCGTGCTAGCCAATAAAAAACGAACTGTGCTACGCGGAACTACATTTTGAGCCATAGGTTTGCCCCTCAAAATCTGAAAATCAGTTATTCGTAAATTTTACCGTAAATTTGTTCAATAACGTATTGTCGTAGTCAAAACGCTCTAGTTTCACTTGAGAATTGACAATTTGGCCGAATTTCTGAACTGGCTTCATTCTGGGTCAGGCTGATTTCGCCGAGTCATACCCAAGGGCACCATCGAAGAAGAAACGGTTGTTTCAGCGATAGTCGGCATGGGCTAATTGACCTTAGCGCCGTTCGGAACAACAATCGTTCGAAAGAAGGCGTTTAAGAAGCACCTTAGGTGCCAACACAATGGAGAGGTGTTCTGGGACAGAACCTCAACTTTAGCGTCAAGAAGAAAGCGAGGCCCGGTGCCTGTCGGCCGGGTGACGATCCCGTATTTCGACCTTTGACCTGAGCGCCATGCAACTTCCCGACCTATCCGCAACTGACACCCTGCCGAAACTCTTGATGTATAACGCCGAACGGTGGCCCGATGACGTCGCGACCCGTGAGAAGGATCTCGGCATCTGGAAGAGTTTCAGCTGGTTGGATACAGCGACGCGCGTGCGTGATCTCGCCTTGGGCCTTTTAGCGCTTGGCGTGTCGCGCGGTGACGTGGTCGGCATCATCGGGCGCAACCGACCGCACTGGGTGTGGGCAGAGCTTGCCGCGCATAGTGTCGGCGGTATGTCGCTTGGCATTTATGAAGACAGCCTTGGCAAGGAGGTCAGCTATCTCCTCGACTATGGTGAGGTTAAATGCGTGTTCGCCGAAGATGAGGAGCAAGCGGACAAACTCCTGGACATTGCAAATGACCTGCCGTCGTTGAAGTGGATCGTCTATAACGACGAACGCGGCATGAGAAAGTACGACGATCCGCGTCTGATCAGTCGTAAGGAGTTGGTCAAGCGCGGCAAAAGCGTTCCTGTGAGCGACCTTGATCGAATCATCGGCGAGGGAAGCGGCGGCGACGTTGCGATCCTTTGCACCACTTCGGGCACGACATCGAACCCAAAGCTCGCGATGCTGCAGCATCGGCGTTTTCTCGAACATATCGCAGCCTACCTTAGGGCCGATCCGCGCGCGCCGACCGATGAGTATATGTCCCTGCTGCCCATGGCATGGATCATGGAGCAGGTTTATGCGGTCGCGATGCCATTGGTCTGTCGGATCAGGGTCAACTATCCCGAAGATCAGTCAACGGCGATGCATGACTTGCGCGAGATTGGCCCGACCCATGTGCTCTTGGCGCCACGGGTTTGGGAGCAGATTTCGGCTGATGTGCATGCGCGCATGTTGGACGCTAATCGGCTGAGCCAGGCGATGTTTGAACGGGGCATCAAGCTTGGCAGCAAAGCTCTCGAGCAAGGGCAACGTTCCTGGTTTGCCGATGTGCTGCTCTACAACACGCTGCGTGATCGTCTCGGATTTTCGAAGGTGAAAGCGGCGGCGACCGGTGGCGCTGCGCTTGGCCCTGACACCTTCAAGTTCTTCTTAGCGATGGGGGTTCCTCTCCGCCAGCTTTACGGTCAGACCGAACTCTGTGGCGCCTACACGCTCCAGCGCGCCGAAGATGGCCTCGATTTTGATAGCTCTGGGGTGGCCTTCGATAATACCAAGATCCGCATTGAGAACCCGGATGAAAACGGGGTCGGCGAGATCGTCACGTTCCATCCTGACATGTTCAAGGGGTATTACAAACAGCCAGAGACGACTCAGGAAACCCTCACAGCAGACGGCTGGATGATGACGGGAGATGCCGGCTTTCTCGATGAGAAGGGCCGCCTCACCGTTATCGATCGCGTCAAAGACCTGGCGACCACATCAAAGGGCGTTCGTTTCTCGCCCCAGTTTATCGAAAACAAACTGAAGTTCTCGCCATATATCGGCGAATGCGTCATTCTTGGTCACGACAAAGCGAGCGTCACCGCAATTCTCTGCATCCGGTATTCCATGGTCTCGAAATGGGCGGAAGCCAGAGGTCTGGCGTTCACCACCTATACCAATCTTTCTGCTCTGCCTGAGGTCTATACGCTCATCCAAGGCGAGGTCGACAAGGTCAACACATCGTTGCCGCCCGCTCAGCGTATCGCCCGCTTCCTTCTTCTTTACAAGGAACTGGACGCTGATGACGGTGAGCTAACACGCACACGAAAAGTCAGGCGCGCCGTCATCGACGAGCGCTACGCACCGATCATCGAGGCGCTTTACACTGGCAAGGGCCGTGTTGAGATGGAGACCGAGGTCACTTTCGAGGACGGCAGAACCGGCAAGATCCGTGCCGATATGGCCATTCAAGACCTGGCTTCCGGCGTTGATACGTTGCAGGCGGCGGAGTAGGCGACAATGGCAACGGCGCTCGATCAAACCAAGGCGGTCGACAGCGGCCCCAGCGTCGCATCGGAGCATGCCAGGGCTGACGTCCTGCTGGCGGTCGCCGGGGTGACGCTCCGCTTCGGTGGCGTGACAGCGCTTACTGATGTCACCTTCGACATTCGGAAAGGTGAGATCCGCGCGATCATCGGCCCGAATGGCGCCGGCAAGTCATCGATGCTCAACGTGATCAATGGCTTCTATCATCCCCAGGACGGCCAAGTGACCTGGAAAGGCGTCACGCGAAGCCAGATGCGTCCCCACGAAGCGGCGGCCACGGGCATTGCCCGCACGTTTCAAAATATCGCCCTCTTCAAAGGCATGACGACGCTCGACAACATCATGACCGGCCGTATTTTGAAGATGAAAGCCGGTTTTCTCGAACAGATGCTCTATTGGGGACGCGCTCAGCGGGAAGAATTGGAGCACCGCGCCGAAGTCGAGAAAATCATCGACTTTTTGGAAATTCAGGCCGTGCGCAACACGCCGGTCGGGAAGCTCCCCTACGGCCTGCAGAAACGGGTCGAGCTCGCCAGGGCGTTGGCTGCTGAGCCGGAACTCCTGCTTCTCGATGAGCCGATGGCCGGCATGAACCTTGAAGAAAAAGAGGACATGTGCCGGTTCGTTCTCGACGTCAATCAGGAATTCGGCACCACGGTGGCCTTGATCGAGCATGACATGGGGGTGGTGATGGACATCTCTGATCGGGTGGTCGTGCTCGACTATGGCAAAAAACTAGCGGACGGTACCCCCGACGAGGTCCGCAATAATCCCGCCGTGATCGACGCCTATCTAGGCGTCAGCCATGATGACGAGACGCCGAGATCGGAAGAATGAACTTTATCTCCACCTACGTCTTTGGTCCGTTCGGCGAGATGATCGCTTACCCTCCGGGTGTGCTCGAAACCATAATCGCCGGGCTAGGCAACGGCTTTCTCTACGCGCTTGTCGCGATCGGCTTCGTGATCATTTTCAAATCGTCAAGCGTCTTCAATTTTGCACAGGGCGCGATGGTTTTTTTCGCCGCCCTCAATTTTGCCGGCATGCTGAAGCTTGGTGTGCCCTGGTATCTGGCGGGCGCGTTCTCGTTGTTGGTGATGGTCGTCTTCGCCTTCGCCGTCGAGCGCATTGTTCTGCGTCCGCTGGTCGGTCAAGACGGGCTGAGCCTGTTTATGGCGACCATTGGCGTGGCGTTCTTCATTGAAGGGTTTGCCGAAGCCCTTTGGGGCGGCGACCCGAAACTCCTGAAGATCGGGCTGCCGGAAAGTGCCATCTTCACGATTGATTATCCCTGGGGCCAAGCCTTGGGCCTCGATGTCATCATTCAAGAATCAGATCTCCTGGCGATTGGCGTCGGCCTGGTGATGGTTCTCGGCCTCTATATCTTCTTCCAATATTCTCGGGTCGGACGGGCCCTTCGTGCGGTCGCTGATGATCACACGGCCTCGATGTCGATCGGCATACCGCTCAATCAAATGTGGGTGGTCGTCTGGGCTCTTTCCGGATTTACCGCCTTTGTTGCCGCCACGGTCTGGGGCACCAAGATCCAAATTGAGCCAACTGTCATCAACCTCGCCTTGAAAGCCCTGCCGGTGTTGATCCTGGGCGGCCTGACCTCGATTCCGGGGGCCGTGATCGGTGGCTGCATTATCGGTGTTTCAGAGCTGATGTTCGAGACCTATTGGGGCCAACCACTTTTCGGTGGAGCAACCACCGAGTGGTTTGCCTTCGTCCTGGCGGTTGTCTTCCTCTTGTTCCGGCCACAGGGACTGTTTGGCGAGAAGATCATTGAGCGCGTTTAGACGAGCTCGACGCAACGGAGAGGCAACTGCCTAATGCTCTATCGCGAAACCGGTGTCTTTCACAGCAACTACATCGAAGATCAGCAGGTCTTCAAACTGCCGCTCGATCGCTATGCTGTCTTGGCCTTGGTTGCCGTGGCCTTCCTCGTCATTCCCTTCGTCGCGTCCAATTACGTTTTGACGGATTTGATCACGCCATTTCTGATCATGTCGATTGCCGCCCTTGGGCTGAATGTCCTCACCGGTTATTGCGGTCAGCTTTCGCTCGGCACCGGTGCGTTCATGGCACTCGGTGGTTTCATGACCTACAAACTCGTAACGGCCTTTCCGACCGCAAGCAGCCTGTTGGGCGTACCGCTCCCCGAGATCAGTATTTTGGGCATTCAGCCCTTTGATATCTGGTTCGTGCTGATGCTGATCGTGACGGGCTTGATCACCGCCGTCGTCGGTCTTTTCTTCGGCTTGCCGTCTCTCAAAATCAAAGGTCTCTACCTCGCAATTACGACCCTCGCTGCCCAGTTTTTTCTGTTGTGGCTGTTCATCAAAGTCCCCTGGTTCACCAACTATTCGCCGGCCGGCATCGCGCCCGCCCCACCTCAGACGCTGTTCGGTTTTTCCGTAACCGGGGCGGCCTCACCTGTTGTGAACCGTTATTTGTTCGTGCTGGTCCTCACAATCATCGCAGCAATTGCCGTCAAGAACTTGGCGCGCGCGAGCTACGGACGGTCCTGGATGGCGATCCGCGATATGGACATCGCCGCAGAGATCATCGGTATCAGCCCAACATTCGCCAAGCTCTCCGCCTTTGCCTTCAGCTCGTTCTTGATCGGCATCGCAGGCGCGCTTTGGGCCTTCGTCAAAATCAACTCAGTGCAAACCGACGCCTACACCATCCTCCTCAGCTTCCAAGTCCTGTTCATGGTGATCATCGGCGGCCTTGGCACGGTTGTGGGTTCATTTCTCGGGGCCGCCTTCGTCGTGCTGACGCCGATCCTCCTCAATATCAGCCTCACATCGATGAACCCGCTTTTCGTTGCCCTTGGGCTAGGCGAGATCAGCATCGCGATGATCAAGCATATCGAGTTCATGCTGTTCGGTGCACTGATCATCTTCTTTTTGATTGTCGAACCCCATGGCTTTGCTAGGCTTTGGCAAATCGCCAAGCAGAAACTCCGAACCTGGCCGTTCCCTTACTAACGGCTAAAACGATCCACCCGCCGGAAAAGCCGGCAGCAAGAACTGGGAGGCCTAATGATGAATAGAGTGTTGATCGCGACTGCAGCTGCAGCAGCTATCGTCGGCAGTGGGCTCGCACTTCCGTCGGTATCCGTTGCCGAGGAGCAGTATTTTCCACTGTTAAGCTATCGCACCGGTCCTTACGGCGCGAACGGCGCGCAGCTCGCCAACGGTCAGATCGACTATATGAAGCTGATCAATGCCAAAGGCGGCGTGAATGGCGTCATGCTCCGTTGGGAAGAATGTGAGACGGGCTATAAGACTGATGTCGGCGTCGAATGCTATGAGCGTTTGAAAGGCAACGGCCCAGTTGCTGCGGTCTCACCCTTCTCAACAGGCATTACCTACGCCCTCCTCGAAAAGGCAGTCGCCGACCAAAATGTCCTCTTTACCATGGGCTATGGTCGAACCTCCGCTGCTGACGGCCGGGTCTTTCCCTGGGTCTTTAACTTCCCAGCGACCTATTGGTCCCAAGCGACCTCAATCATGAGCTATATCATCGATCAAGAGGGCGGGGTCGAGAATCTTCAAGGCAAGAAAATTGGTTTGGTCCTCTTGGATCACCCCTATGGCCGCGAACCTATCCCAACGCTGGAAGCGCTGTCCAAGGACATGGGCTTTGAGTTCTTGCAGTACCCCGTTCCGACCAGTTCGATGTCGGATCAGAAATCTCTCTGGCTCAAGATCCGCCGCGCGAAGCCTGACTGGATCATGATGTGGGGCTGGGGGGCAATGAACCCGACGGCGATTAAAGAAGCGTCGCTGATCCGTTATGATATGAGCCGTTTTATCGGTAATTGGTGGGCTGCTGCAGAGGTCGACGTGCGCGGCTCTGGTGTGCCGGCCGAAGGCTATATCGGTGCCACGTTCCACGATGTCGGCGACCAAGCACCTGTGTTTGCTGATCTTCGCGAGATGGTCCATGACGCCGGTAACGGCACAGGCCCAGCTGAGGAAATGGGGGAGGTCCTGTACAATCGCGGGATCGCCAATTCCGCCTTCATTGTGGAAGCCATGTACACGGCAATGGCTGAATTCGGCAACAAGGTGCTCACCGGCGAAGAAATGCGCTGGGGCTTCGAAAATTTGAACCTCACCGAAGAGCGTATTGCCGAGATGGGACTCACCGGGATTCTGCCGCCGACCCAGGTCTCGTGTGAAAACCATGAAGGCTCACCAGCGATCAAGCTGCAACGCTGGGATGGCGAACAGTGGGAAATCTTCACCGATTGGATTCCGGCTATGACGGACGTCGTCCGCCCGCTCATCGAAGCCGATGCTAAGCAGTATGCATCGGAGAACGGCATCGAGATCCGCGCCTGCGACTAATGCGGTAGGATCGTCAGCCCATGACCACCCAACTCCCGCCTGAGTCCGTGGCGAGCAACGGCAGCAGCAATCCGCTGCTTTCAATCAATAATATCGAGGTGGTCTATGATCACGTGATCCTAGCCCTCAAAGGGGTCTCACTCGAGATCCCTAAGGGCGGGATCACGGCTCTTCTCGGCGCCAATGGCGCTGGCAAAAGCACCACGCTAAAGGCTGTTTCCAACATCCTGAAGTCAGAACGTGGCGAGGTCACGAAAGGCGGCATCACTCTTGATGGCGACTTGATCCATCACCTGACGCCTAATGACCTGGTGAGGCGCGGCGTCGTTCAAGTGATGGAAGGCCGCCACTGCTTCGGACATTTGACAGTCGAAGAGAATCTTCTCACCGGTGCCTATACCCGACAGGACGGTGCTCAGGCCGTTCAACAAGACTTGGAGATGGTTTACAGCTATTTCCCGCGCTTGAAAGAGCGACGCCGTTCGATCGCCGGCTATACATCCGGCGGCGAGCAGCAGATGTGCGCGATTGGCCGGGCGCTCATGGCTAAACCGACCGTCATTCTGTTGGATGAACCCAGTATGGGCCTTGCCCCACAGCTGGTCGAAGAGATCTTCGAGATCGTGGCACAACTCAACCGAGAGGAGGGTGTCACCCTACTTCTCGCGGAACAGAATACAAATATTGCTCTAAGTTACGCAAAATACGGCTATATCCTCGAAAACGGCCGGGTTGTGCTTGACGGCGACGCACAAACGCTGCGAAACAATGAAGACGTCAAGGAGTTCTACCTTGGCGTCAGTACCAGCGGCCGTAAAAGCTTTCGAGACATCAAGAGCTACAAACGGCGAAAACGCTGGCTGTAACACGGAGGAAATGCCAGCGTGATGGAAAGCCACGTGGCGGGGACGTTGTTGCAGCGCATCGATCTTGCGTTGCATTCCGCTCTACGCAACGACAGCAAGAACGATTTCGAGCCGAACGATAGTCGGCGTTGGGAACCCAAACGTCTCCTCATTAAAGGGGTCGCAGAACGGGTCTGGCCATTGGCACTGGAGCGCGTTCGCCTGGATACGCCGCACTCCAGCATGGCGCTCGTCATCAACAGTTTTTTTCCCTGGGAGAAAGACGTTGCTCGCCTGCCCCTCGCAGGCAAGGTCGGATTCGATGCGATCCAATTCAATGTACGCTGCCCAACCGGTTTGCGCGGCACCCCGCCTCATCTTGATCTCATGACCCTTCGTGATGATCATGTGATCGGCGCAGCGGCACGTGCGGTCGAATTCTTAAAGCGCAAAAGGGCATCGATCTCCAAGAACTACGACCAATCCCTCGCAGAAACCCGAGGCATGGAGCCCTGGCGTGCCCATCTCCAGGCTTGGCGCGCGGGCGACGTGGTCTACGACCATGTCGATCTCGCCGCCCTTGCAAAATATGCTACGGCGCTTGGCCGCACTTTCCCTGACCGCTCATCCACTCTAGTGTACCTTTATTGGGAACCTCTGGACGCGATGTGTTATGATGAATTTCGGCATCATCGCCTCGAGTTGGCCAAGCTTGCCGCTGCAGTCGAAGGTGCGCGCGTCGACGTCTTCACTCAAACTTTTGACTCTCTTTGGCAAAGTTGGCTCGATCAAGGCGGACCGGCTTGGCTCGACAACCATGTCGAACGGTTGCGTAGTCGGTATGCTGTGTCGCTCGGCGCGACGAACTGACCAGCCATTTGGGCAAACCCAGGCAACGACCAGCGCTCAAACACTGTTGAACCCGCCTTCAGTCGGTCGGTGTCATGCCTGAGCGAAAGGGCGTTTTTTACGATCGCCTCGAAGTCCGATCTGCCGATGATCGCGACCGATCGCTGCTCACGGCACTTCCAGGTTTTTTGCAGCAAGCGATCGAAAACGCTGACGCGGTAGCATCGCAACTTGACGGCATCGATCCCAAAGCCATCGACAGCTTTGAACGACTTGCCGAGCTGCCCATACGGCGAAAAAACGATCTGATTGAACAGCAGGAAAACTCGCCGCCATTTGCTGGTTTAAACGGCACGCCGATTGAGCGACTGGCCAAAGTCTTCGTTTCTCCCGGACCAATTTTCGAACCAGAGGGGGCCCGCTCCGACTATTGGCGGTTCGCCCGAGCCATGTTCGCTGCCGGGTTTCGCCCAGGTGATCTGGTCCACAACACCTTTGCCTATCATTTGACACCGGCGGGTTCGATGGCGGAGACCGGTGCTCGGGCTCTCGGCTGCCCCGTCATCCCTGCTGGTACCGGCCAGACCGAAAAGCAGCTGGACGTCATCGCACGGCTCGGTCCGGTGGCCTATGTTGGCACGCCGTCCTTCCTCAAGATTCTTTTGGATCGGGGCCGGGAAGAGCGAAAAGAGGTTAGTTCCTTTAAAAAGGCTCTGGTTTCGGGCGAGGCGTTCCCACCAGCTCTTGCTGCAGAATTGGAACAGAATTTCGGGATCAGCGCCTATCAGTGCTACGCCACGGCTGACGCAGGTCTGATTGCCTATGAAAGCAAGGCACGTGAAGGTCTTATCATCGATGAAGACGTCATCGTTGAGATTGTTCGTCCTGGAACCGGCGATCCCGTCGATCCGGGCGAGGTAGGTGAGGTCGTTGTCACTGTCTTCAACCCCGACTACCCCCTGATCCGTTTCGCAACGGGGGATCTGTCACTCATCATGCCTGGACCGAGCCCTTGTGGGCGTACCAACCGTCGCTTGAAGGGCTGGATGGGCCGTGCCGATCAGACCACAAAGATCAAAGGTATGTTCGTTCATCCCAGCCAGGTGGCCAAGGTCGTTGCGTCGCACGCAAGCATTGGAAAGACCAGGTTAGTGGTGACGAGACACGACAATCTTGATGTTATGACGCTTGAGTGCGAAACCACGGACGGTGGCGACCAACTTAAGTCAACGATCCAAACGAGCCTGAAGACGATTACTGGCCTCAATGGAGAGGTCAAGTTCCTCGCGCCAGGCGCTCTTCCGAACGACGGCAAGGTCATCGACGACCAGCGTCCGCAGAGCTAATCAGGTAGGCCATTCGGCAATGCTCGAGTCCCATCAACTCGCTTGCGTGCGCGGCGATCGCTCGGTCTTCGCTGGTGTCAACTTCTCGCTTGAAGCCGGCGATGTCCTCTCGCTTCAAGGCCCAAATGGTAGTGGCAAATCAACTCTGATCCGCCTTCTCGCCGGTTTTTTGCTGCCGGCGTTCGGCGAAATCCGATGGGATGGCGTTGATATCCGCGCCGACCTCGCTGAGCATCGCGCACGGCTCCACTATGTCGGCCATGCTGATGGCATTAAGGCGCTGTTAAGCGTTCGGGAAAACCTCGCTTTTACCTGCGCCTTGAACGGTGCAACGAACGGTACACTCGATCAAGCACTCGACACATTTGGCCTCGGCCCACTCGTCGATACGCCAGGCCGCTTTCTATCCTCTGGCCAACGCCGCCGTCTCAGTCTCGCCAGACTCCTGGCCGGAACACGTCCGATTTGGCTGCTTGACGAGCCTGGTGTCGGACTCGATGCTGAAAGCCGTGGACGGTTGGAAGATGCCATTGATGGGCACCGGCGTTCAGGGGGCCTGATCGTGCTCGCCACCCACGGGGATGTAAGGATCGAGGGCACACGCACGCTGGAGCTCTCCAGCGGATGAAGGCGTTTCTTGCCATCATGAACCGAGACCTGAGGCTTAGCCTTCGCAGTGGTGTCGATAGTGCACAGCCACTCATCTTCTTCGTGATCGCACTCAGCCTATTCCCGCTCGGTGTCGGTCCATCACCCGAAATTCTCGAGCGCATTGGCATTGGCGTCATCTGGGTGCTGGCGCTTTTGGCAGTGATGCTCAGCTTGGATCGTCTGTTCCAGGCTGACGCCGAAGATGGTTCGTTGGAACAGTTGATGCTCGCCGACCTACCGCTAGAGCTGACCGTCCTTGCCAAATGTCTCGCCCATTGGCTCATGAGCGGCCTGGTCCTCGTCATTGCTTCGCCCTTGCTCGCCCTGCTCCTGCACCAACCAACGGAGTCGGTCACCGTTTTAGCGCTGGCTCTTTTGATTGGTACGCCGGTCCTAACGCTCATTGGCAGCGTCGGCGCCGCGCTCTTGATTGGCGCACGCCGCGGAGGTGTTCTCATCGCTCTTCTCGTCCTTCCCCTGTACATCCCCGTCTTGATCTTTGGCGTGAGCGCTGTTGAAGCCGAGGTCATGGGTCTTGGCGGTAGTGCTCAGCTCCTCATTCTCGGCGCGATTTTCCTCGGCGCATTGGCTCTCACCCCCTTTGCTGCGGCTGCAGCCCTTCGTTTGTCGATGGAATAGGTAAAAATCTCGTTAACCATGATTGAGATCCGCGACGGATTTACCGTTCGATCTTCAAAGTCTGACGGAAATCACCTATCTAGCGGCTAGGGGGTGATGATGCACAAATATGCTAATCCACTGCGCTATCAGCGCATTGCCGATGCGATTTTTCCGTGGGTACTGACGGGCGCGGTTATCCTGTCCGTTGTTGGCCTCTACTACGCCCTGTTGAAGGCACCGCCGGATTATCAGCAAGGCGAAGCCTATCGCATCATGTTCGTTCATGTGCCTGCAGCGTGGATGGCCCTGATGATCTATTCGATGATGGCCGTCGCCAGCATGATTGCCTTCATCTGGCGTCATCCATTAGCTGAAATCTCGGCACGCGCTGCAGCCCCGCTCGGCGCGGTTTTCACGGCAATCGCTCTCATTACGGGTAGCGTCTGGGGAAAACCGATGTGGGGAACGTACTGGGTCTGGGATGCTCGCCTCACATCTGTCTTATTCCTCCTGTTTCTCTACATCGGTTATATCGCTTTGCATGACGCCTTCGACGACCCTGCTCGCGGCGCAAGAGCAGCGGCGATTTTGTGTTTGGCAGGCACCGTCAATTTACCAATAATTAAATTTTCGGTGGAATGGTGGAATACGCTACATCAACCTGCAAGCATAATGCGTGCCGATGGGCCAGCGATTCATCCAAGCATGTTGACGCCGCTTCTCGTGATGTGGGCTGCGTATCTTTGCTTCTTCGCGGCCGTGCATATCTTGCGCACCCGCGCTGAGCTGACCGACCGCAAAATTCGCAATCTTCGTCTGTCAGTGGCAGAGCCGGCGGAGTAGGTACCAAAGACTAGCCGACGCTGGGGCGTCGCGTCGCTTGAGGAGTTTGAAATGGCAATCACGGGTCACGACCGTCTCGGTGTGCGAGGACAACTAAATGTCGGCGGTGAGTCGTATGACTACTTCTCGCTCGAAGCGGCTGCGAAGCAGCTCGGCGACATCAGCCGTCTGCCGTACTCTTTGAAGGTCCTGCTGGAAAATCTTCTTCGCTATGAAGATGGCCGTTCGGTCAAGGGCGAAGACATCGAGGCTGCGGTCGGCTGGTTGCAAAATCGCCGATCCGATCATGAGATTGCTTATCGTCCAGCACGGGTTCTGATGCAGGATTTCACGGGCGTGCCCGCTGTTGTCGATCTCGCCGCGATGCGACAGGCCATGGTCGCGCTTGGCGGGGACCCGGACAAGATCAATCCACAATCACCGGTGGATCTTGTCATTGACCATTCGGTGCAAGTCGACATGTTTGGTCAGCCCGGTGCCTTTGAACGGAATGTGGAACTCGAATATGAACGTAACGGCGAGCGCTATGCATTTTTGCGTTGGGGCGCCGAAGCGTTCGATAACTTCCGAGTCGTTCCGCCGGGCACGGGAATTTGCCATCAAGTCAATCTAGAATATCTCTCCCAGGTCGTTTGGACCGGAGCCGAAGGCAATAAGCAAGTCGCCTATCCCGATACCTTGGTGGGCACCGACAGTCACACCACGATGGTCAACGGCCTCGGCGTTCTAGGCTGGGGTGTCGGCGGCATCGAGGCCGAGGCCGCCATGCTCGGACAGCCCGTCTCGATGCTGATACCTGAGGTCATTGGCTTCAGGCTGGACGGTGAGCTGCCTGAGGGCACAACCGCAACAGACCTTGTTCTCACGGTCACCCAAATGCTGCGCGCCAAAGGCGTGGTCGGTAAGTTTGTCGAGTTCTATGGACCAGGTCTCGACCATCTGCCGCTCGCGGACCGGGCGACGATCGGCAATATGGCGCCTGAATATGGCGCGACCTGCGGAATCTTTCCGGTCGACGCTCGCACCATCGACTATCTCAAGCTTACCGATCGTGATCCTGCACGAATCGCATTGGTCGAAGCCTATGCCAAGGCTCAGGGCATGTGGCGAGATGGGTCGAGCCCAGATCCTGTGTTTACCGACACGTTGGAGCTCGATATGGCGACCGTTGAGCCAAGCCTTGCTGGACCGAAGAGACCACAGGATCGGGTGCTGCTCTCTGGCGCCAAAGCCGCTTTCGAGAATGCGCTCCCGGAGCTGCTCGGCGACACAGATCCCGGGAACACCGTTGCACTCGATGGCATGGACGGCACGCTTACCCATGGCGATGTGGTGATCGCAGCGATAACCAGCTGTACAAACACGTCCAATCCCGGCGTGATGATCGGAGCAGGCTTGTTGGCGAAGAAAGCCAGAGAGCGTGGCCTCTCCCCTAAGGCGCATGTGAAGACGTCGCTGGCTCCGGGCTCCAAAGTCGTGACCGAGTATCTCGAGAAGACGGGGCTGATGGATGATTTGCAAGCCGTTGGCTTTGATCTCGTCGGCTACGGCTGCACCACCTGCATTGGCAATTCGGGGCCCCTACCGGAGCCGGTGGCCAAAGCGATCGACGAGGGCAAGTTGGTGGCAACCGCCGTGCTATCGGGCAATCGCAATTTTGAAGGCCGAGTGCATGCCCAGGTGAAGGCCAACTATCTCGCCTCACCGCCTTTGGTGGTGGCTTACGCTCTTGCCGGCAGTCTCAAGATTGACCTGACCAAGGATCCGTTGGGAACGGGTTCAGACGGCAACCCGGTCTATCTTCGGGACATCTGGCCCACCCCAGCTGAGGTGCAAGAGGCCGTTCAGACCGGTGTGACAGACGCGATGTTCCGCTCAGCCTATCAAGATGTCTTCAAAGGCGACGATCGCTGGGCACAGATCAGCGTCACGGGAGGCCAGGTCTATGACTGGGATGACGGTAGCACCTATGTCCGCCTTCCGCCGTATTTCGAAGGCATCACGATGCAACCCGATGAGGTGCAGGATATTCTGGGCGCGAAAGCGCTGGCTATGCTCGGTGACAGCGTCACCACCGATCACATCTCACCTGCCGGTTCGATCGCCAAGAACAGCCCGGCCGCTTCGTACTTCATGGAGCGGCAGATCCGACCGCAAGACTACAATTCTTACGGGTCAAGGCGCGGCAATCACGAGGTGATGATGCGCGGTACCTTTGCCAATATACGCCTTCGCAACGAGCTCGCGCCAGGGACGGAAGGCGGCTGGACGAGAACAACGCCCGACGGCGAAAATGAGTTTATCTACGATGCCTCAATGGCCTATCAGGAAAAGAATGTTCCGTTGGTGGTGATTGGTGGCAAAGAGTACGGCACGGGCTCATCACGCGATTGGGCAGCCAAAGGCACGAGCCTCCTGGGCGTCAAGGCGGTCATCGCTGAAAGCTTCGAGCGCATTCACCGTTCCAACCTCGTCGGCATGGGCGTGTTACCTCTGGTGTTCAAGGATGGCGTAACACGCAAGAGCCTCAATCTCGACGGCAGCGAGACCTTTGACATTAGCGGCATCGAGGGAGGTATTCAGCCGAGAATGGACGTCGACTTCACGATCAAGCGCAGCGACGGCAGTGAGGAGACGATCCAGCTGCTATGCCGGATCGACACCTTGGATGAAGTCGACTACTACCGGCATGGAGGAATCCTTCACTACGTCCTCCGGCAGTTGGCCAGCGACGAAACGGTGCACTAGGCGCGTTTGCCGCACAACGAACGACACGGGCTCGCCCCCCCTATCATCGCGGTCTAGGCAACGTACTGCTAGAAGAAGCGATAGCCTCGCCCAGCTGAGATGGTTCGGACGACAAAGGGGGGGCTGGACCGATTCGATCGACGCAGGAAAACTCCGCAAGAGAGCTGTGAAGTCGTCTCCAGCGAAGCCGAGGATGTCACCGACGGGATGGGCATAGTGGGCCAAACGAAGCAACAGAAAGTGCCCGCTAAACCGCTGGCTTCGCCGGACGATCGACGACGTCCGAGCAACTTCAGATGACGGCCACGACGGAGAAAGTGGGAATCTGGCCGGCCCTTGTCGGGCTCGCACCATATCTTTGGCCGAAAGATTCGCGTGAGCTCCGTGCACGTGTCGTCATTGCCGTCGCGCTGCTGATCCTGGCTAAGCTGATCAATGTCGCCATTCCGTTTTTCTACAAAGCTGTCGTCGACGGACTGACTGCGCCAGAGGCAGGTGCCGTTATTGCCCTTCCGCTCGTCGCACTTCTTGCCTATGGCGGCGCTCGCCTGGGTACAGCACTCTTCGCCCAGCTTCGCGATGCGATTTTTGCCAAGGTGGCGCAGCATGCAGGACGTCAGGTCTCCCTATCGGTCTTCAACCATCTCTTTCAATTATCCCTTGGCTATCACCTCGGACGGCGCACTGGTGAATTGTCGCGCGCCATCGATCGCGGTGTTCGCGCGATCACGTTCATGCTCGGCATGGTGCTCTTCAATATTCTCCCGACTTTGTTTGAGTTTGCGCTGGTGATCGTGATTCTTTTGGTCAACTACGACTGGCCATTCGCTGCGATAACCTTCGTCACCATCGTCGGGTATGCCTTGTTTACGATCATCGCGACGGAATGGCGGACCCAATACAGACGGTTGATGAATACAGAAGACAACGCCGTCAGCGCTAAAGCCGTTGATAGCCTGCTGAACTACGAGACGGTCAAAACATTTACCAATGAGAGGTTGGAGGCCGAACGTTTCGATGCTGCGCTTAGCCGTTATCAGGGCGCGGCCGTCAAATCTCAAACAACACTCGCGGCGTTAAACTTTGGTCAAGCAGCAATCGTCGCCATTGGCGTTACGGCCATCATGATCGTCGCAGCCCAAGGGGTTGTCGCGGGACGTTTGACCGTTGGCGATGTCGTGCTCGTCAATGCCTTCTTGCTGCAGCTCTACCAGCCCTTGAATATACTGGGCTTCGTCTATCGTGAATTGAAACAGTCGCTCGCCGACCTTGAAACCCTCGCCTCCCTCTTAGCGACCAAGCCAGAGATCGCTGATCGTGACGATGCTCGACCTTTGGCGTTGCAAGGAGGCGAAGTTCGCTTCGAGGCAGTTCATTTCGGCTATGACGCGAGACGGCCCATCCTGCAAGATCTCAACTTCAATCTGCCGGCGGGACAATCACTGGCAGTGGTCGGCAGCTCCGGATCCGGCAAATCGACTATCGTCCGGCTGCTCTTCCGCTTCTATGATGTCGATGGCGGTCGCATCCTCATTGATGGCCAAGATATCCGCGATGTGACCCAGCACTCGCTCCGCTCCGTGATTGGACTCGTGCCGCAGGATACCGTGCTGTTCAACGATACCATCCGCCGCAATATCGCCTATGGTCGGGCAGGCGCTGATCAGGCCGCGATTGAAGAGGCGGCACGTGCGGCGCAAATCCACGACTTCATCGAGGGCTTGCCCGATGGCTATGAGACGCTGGTCGGCGAACGCGGTCTCAAGTTGTCAGGTGGTGAGAAACAACGTGTGGCGATCGCCCGCATGGTCCTGAAGAATCCGCCTATTCTCATCCTCGATGAGGCGACCTCAGCCCTCGACAGCCTGACCGAACAACAAATCCAGTCGGCACTCAAAGGTCTTGCCAAAGGGCGCACGACCCTCATGATTGCCCATCGCCTCTCCACCATCGTCGATGCCGATCGCATTTTAGTGCTCGATGAGGGGAAGGTGATCGAGCAGGGTAGACATCTTGATCTCTTAGAGAAGAATGGCACCTATGCTGATATGTGGGCGCGGCAGCAAGACTCGACCGTCGACGAAGCTGCGGTCGTTTGACAGAATGTCGGATCTTGCACGCAGCTTTGAGCAACGAAGGACGCCGAAATGGGACTGTTGGGATCATTGAAATCGCTCTTCGGCGGCAGTTCAGACGATACCCGTAGGCCGGGAACAGAACCCGTCGAATATAACGGCTTTGAAATCGAGCCGGCTCCAGCACAGAAGGCCGGGGGCTGGAATACCGCTGGGATCATTCGAAAGTCGATTGACGGCGAAGTCAAAGAGCAATCGTTCATCCGCGTCGATACCCATAGCTCACGTGACGATGCCATCGCATTCTCGATCACCAAGGCGCAGCAGATTATCGATGAGCAAGGCGAAAATCTCTTCCGCTCCAAACGTTGATGCGTCTCCCCGGTCTCATCAGACCAATCTGTTGCCTAGGGATGGTGAAGTTTACCTGATCGAGAGGATGCTCACGATCACCGAGGCGGATCGCGTCCTAGCGTGCTTGACCGACGGGGTGGACTGGCACCAGGAGCAGGCGTCGCTCTTCGGTCGGAAAATCCCTCTCCCACGCTTGACCGCCTGGTATGGCGATCATGGCTATCGCTACAGTGGGATTGACCATCAACCTGCGCTGTTGACACCAGAACTCAGGGCCCTGAAGGCTCTCGTTGAACGGCGGACATCAGCTGAGTTCAACAGCGTCCTCATCAACCTCTATCGTGACGGGCAGGATAGTATGGGATGGCACAGCGACGACGAACCATCCCTTGGTAACGAGCCTGAAATCGCTAGTCTTTCGCTAGGCGCAACCAGGCGGTTCCACCTGAAACATCGAACCGCTGATGCAAGGCTTTCACTCGATCTTGCACATGGATCCTGCTTGATTATGCGCGGGCGCTGCCAAGCGGCGTGGCGCCACCAAGTTCCAAAGACCAAAAGACCTGTGGGCGCAAGGATCAATCTGACCTTTCGCAAGATCATCGCTTGACGTTCAGTCATCCAACACCGTCATCGCCGATGACGAAGCGTCGAATCCACAATGGACGGTTGCAGCCGATCGGTTCAAACTAGTGTCCTACAGACAAATGAAAGACGGCTCGTACCTGCCATGATGATCCTGTTTCCAGACGCAACATTCGACGACAATGCCGCCATCGAACGCACAGTTTTGCCCAACAATGCCGACCTTGCGATCGTCCAAGGGCGAAAGGCGGACGACGTTGCCGACCATCTCTGGCGTCAAGCTGATGCACTCATTCCCTATATCGACATCCCGCTCAATGCTGACATCATCGACCGCCTTGACAGTTGCAAGATCATCGTCCGCGCTGGAGTGGGCTTTGATCACATCGATATCCAGGCGGCAGCAAATCGGGGTATTCCCGTCTGCAATGTACCGGATTATGGCACGACCGAGGTCGCTGATCATGCCATTGCCCTGATGCTGGCTCTTGCACGCGGCTTGGTCTCGTACCACCAGCGTTTGATCGCCAATCCGCGAGCCGGCTGGGACTGGTCCGGCGTGCCGCTCGTCCGGCGTCTCCGGCGCACACGTTTCGGTGTGGTCGGCCTCGGTCGCATCGGTACCGCGGCAGCGAGACGGGCGCATGGCCTGGACATGGACGTGGCCTTTTTCGATCCCTATGTGTCCGACGGCACCGATCTTGGTCTTGGATTTCGTCGTGAACCGACACTCCAAGCCCTGCTGAGCAGCGTCGACGTCGTCAGCCTTCACTGCCCCTTGAATGCCGAAACCGCTGGCATGATCAATAGCGACGCCTTGGACTCGATGAAGCCAGGCGCCCTTTTGATCAATACCGCTCGAGGCGGTTTGATCGACATTCCAGCATTGGAGGCAGCTCTTCGTGCTGGCCGGATCGACGGTGCCGGAATCGATGTGCTCCCACACGAGCCCCCCGATCCTGATTCCCCCCTCCTCCAAGCGTTTAAGCGGCGTGAGCCCTGGATCGATGGGCGGCTCCTCTTGACGCCACACGCAGCCTGGTATTCCCCTGATGGTCATGCCGATATGCGCCGAAAATCGGTGCGGACGGTCGCTGACTTTCTCCAGAATGGTGTCCTGCGCAACGTCGTGAATGGGGTCAAACCTTAGGGCATCTCGATGACACCCAACTAGCCAATCGTCTTGGCAACAAGAAGGCGAAGTGTCATCGGCGATGGCGGGGTGAGAACATGGCGAAGGAAAGCTCCGACCTTGCCACCACCAAACCGTGCAGCCCGTGGAAGTACATAAACAAGCAAAGCGATTTCAACCATGAGGCCGGCAAACGCTACGCCAGGCAGGCCATGGCTTCGGGCAAGCGGGATGGTAAGCAATAAACCCGCGATCCCTAACGTGAGAAAGACCAGCGCAAACCGCTGGTGATTGTTGGTGGCCTGGAGAACGAGGGCGACCAGCGTGTGTCCGGCCCAAATACAAACCGCCGCAAGAAGAGTCAGATACATGTCGGGCGAAGCGGGCACTTGGCCTGATGTCCAGAGCGCGAGAATCCAAGGTGTAGCAATCGCCAGGAAGCCACAAGCCAGGAACGCCGCCCAAAACCCAAACCGGCAGACTTGCCAATGCACTTGACGAACGAGGGACATATCACCTCGTCCATATGCGTAGGCGATCTCAGGACTGCCAAGCCGCGCAAAGGCGACCGTAAGTTGTACGGTGTATCGGCTGAGCATGCGTACCGTATTGAATATGACGACCGCCGAAGGACCAAGCACCGCGCCGATAACGATCAGAGACCCTTGAAGTCCCATCGCCTGACCAAAGGGAAATGCCATGAAGGCAAGTGACGGTAAAGCTAGAGTTCTTATGGTTCGAAGGCTCGACTTCGGAATCCCGAAGTCGAGCCAAGGGACGAGACGGTAGAGTGTCAGTCGAAGACAAGCGAAACGGAAAACGGCGCCAAAGAGATAACAGGCGACCCCCATGACCTGATCGCCGCCTGCCATCATAACGATGACGACAAGACCAAAAGTGACGAGGTCACTGAACATGATCAGGAATGTGCTCAAGCCATAATGGCCTTCACAACGAAAGCCAGCGTCAAGCAGGTCGACTTGAAGATTGATCGCGATGACAATGCCGAGGATCAAGAGCGCGTGCCGCAAACCGTCGGGGCTGAGAAGCTCGAAACTAAAGACGTGATGAAGGCTCGGCGCTGCCGTCGATGCTAGGCTGAGCCCGGCGAGCACGACCAAACCGATGAACAGGAACAGGACACTCGTGCTCTGAAAGTACCGAAGTGCCCGATCCCGATCACCAGCACTTACGTCCATGGCCATCTGGTTGCGCGTCGCTTGACCGAAACCCACGCTGGAAAGGCGGAGATAGCCTAGGATTGCGGTCAAGAGAAGCCACTCACCATATCCCGCAGGGCCCCAGAACGCCAAGAACAGCGGCACGCCGCCCACCTGGATAATAATCCTCGTCACATTCGCGAAGACCTCGGACGCGATGCCCTTGCGCAATCGATCGAAGAAGGCAGAGTTCATCGCTGACCGCGTGCGATCAAGTAAAGCGTACGCCGATGGCTATCATCACCAGCCTGAGAGGTGTGACACGCCAACTGTTTCTCATCCGATAGGTCAGTCACCACATCGTCTACCCCATCATGAGTGGCATGGCGAAGGTCGGCATCGTCTTGATGCCGATACCAGCCTGATCAACACGCGCGAACATGGAACAGTTCGAGGATGCCAAGTCGTCAGCCTCGATCCTGAAACGTGGACCAGGAGAACACACCGCAGGCATACGCACTCTGCCGCAAATATAACCAAAGCGTTATTTTAATCACGAACAATATAAAAAAATTGGACATCGATTGCCGGACGGGCGTCAGCCCACCGCCCTGGCTTTGCGAATTGTAGACAACGCAGCACAGAACAAAGAACCGAAGTCGTTTGATCGGTGGACAAGACGCCGCGCGCATGAAACTTTTGCAACAAAGAGTATGGGGCCGGATCAGTTTTCCCGGACACAAATTCGAGGAACGCGCCATTGGAAATTGTGGGATTTCTTCTTGCGATCGCTGCCGCGCTCTTTGTGCTGATCCATGCGCGCACGCGACATTTGCCTTTTTGGTCAATCGTCGGGTGGGTGGTCGGAACGTTCCTCTTGATGGTCATCGTTCTACCCATTTATCTGCTGATCCACGGCCCAGCCCCTAAAGGGCGGCGTGACCGGCGTAGCGAGGATCGCTAGATGACCTCCTATATCCGGCCCAGCGGTCGCGAACTCTGCGCAAAACGAGCAACGCGCCTGTCTTGCCGGTCATTAGCTGCCTGAGCTTGCAAAGGCGTTTCACCGCCGATATCAGCGTGTTTCCGCAGGGCTCTCTTGACCGTGGTGCAACCTGACGCAGAAGTGTGTAACAACGCCGAAAGCTCCGACAGGCTTCCTGTTGTCCCTGCAAGTCTTCCTGCCGCACGGCTCTTAAGGTCCTCCGATGGTCCCCCGATTGACTAGCAATGATGAGGACGGGCGAGGTCTCTTGCTGGCTGACTCTGAAGTGAGCTACGCCCGGGTGATACGTCCAACAAGAGGGAAGTACAGCCGATACGGCAGTAAGCGTAAGAGCTTTAACAAATAAGCGAATCGACGAGGGAACGTAATCTCAAAAGAACGGCCGTCAAAACCTCGGGCCATTCGCTCCGCCGCCTCATCAACATCCATCAAGAAGGGCATCGGAAAATCATTCTTGTCAGTAAGCGGCGTCTTCACAAAACCAGGATTTACGAGCTGCAGCTTAATGCCGTAGCGATAGAGATCGAGCTTGAGCGACTCGGCAAGATTAATTTGTGCCGCCTTGCTTGCTCCATAGTAGGCTGATGTTGGAAGACCACGATATCCTGCCACAGAGGCGACAATCGCAATATGTCCTTTCTGTGCCGGAATCATTCGCTTGAGCAACGGATCCAAGCAATTACCGGTGCCGATCAAATTGATATTAATCAGTTTGGCGAAGTCGCTTGCCGCAAAGGCATGAGCCTCGACCGGATGATGAGTGCCAGCATTCAAAACGGCAAGCGTGATATCGCCAAGGTCACCTGCAATCCGGTCGACTGTGTCAGCACAAGTCTCGGGTTGGGTGATGTCCAGCGGATAAGGATGAATCGAGCCAGCGAAGCCGGCGGCCTCCTCGGCAAGATGTTGAAGACCGGTCTCGCTGCGCGCACTCACCGCGACACGATCTCCTCTCTTTGCAAGGGTCAAAGCCAGAGCCCGTCCAATGCCTGAACTGGCACCGGTGATCCAGACAACGCGCCCAGTCATGCCCGTTCGTCCGACTTCTCAAGGGCATAGTCGATCGTCGATCCGTCGTCGCCAAGAAATGATAGCTTCACCCATCGACCTTCAGCGTACCAAAGACGGCAGGTGATATCGCCGTCCAAATCGTAAGGCACGGCATCGACAGGCACCCCTTCAACGGTCACGGTCTCGAGCTCCCTTTTCGTCACTGTCGAGCGCACAAGATTACCGGCTTGGGTATCGAGCCAGACGCCTGCTCCCACGGCCTCCTCATTCCAATAGCTCGTTGTTAGTGTGTCTTGAGGAAGGTCCAGCTTACCACCGCTACCGTAGACATGGAGACGATCACCAACCCGTTCAGCCGTCACATTGAAGGCCGTCCCATTGTCATCCGTCTCCGTCTTCAGCGATATCAGCTTGCCATCCTCCCAAATCTCGCGGTTGGAATGGCGATAACTGTAGAGCGGAATGAAGGCGAGCTTCACGTCAAAAGCTATCTCGATGTCGACGACGAGCTGCGTTCCAAGTTTGGAGAAGTTGATCTGATGAGAGCCAAGAAATTTGCCGTTGCGATAGGCCGTGAACCTCAAAGGGGCATCAATCCCTCGCCAACTCACCGAATTAGCAGCAAGGGCCGGCCATGCTAAGGCCGAACAGCCAATACTGCCGATTTGACATAGGACATGCCGGCGAGATGGTGTCGGCGACATCAACAAAGTCATGGCCAGATATCCAAAAAGCCAGGGACAACAAAGAAACGTCAAACAATCCGCTGTGGATCACCTCAAAGCAGCTCTATCTCCGTGGACAGCAGGCTGATGTCAATGCGAGAACGCGTTGCCGGTTGCCGCGTCCATGCGCAATGCCTAGCTTACAGGCGGTACACCCCCACCGTTGAATAAGGTTGCATCGATGTCCCAAGCCGTCACGATTGCCGAGGAGCAGGCTGCAATTGCCGATGATTTCGAGTTGTTCGACGATTGGCGCGAGAAAATCGAATATGTGCTTGATCTCGGAAAGAAGCTGCAACCGTTTCCCGAAGAGCATCGTGTTGACGCCAACAAAGTGAAAGGCTGCCAGTCGCAAGTTTGGATGGTCGCGACGCCCGACACTGAAAACGGTACCCTGCACATCCAAGCAGATAGCGACGCCTTTATCGTCAAAGGGCTGATTGCTCTTTTACTGCGACTTTACGATCGTCGCCCGCCAGCCGAGATTCTCGCCAACCCGCCAGAAGTCTTCGACCAAATCGGACTGGGCAAGCACCTAAGCCCGACGCGCGCCAACGGTCTACATGCAATGATCAACCGCATCCGCCAAATCGCAACAGCGACTGTCCATGGGGCAGAGGCGGCCAGCGCTCGCTAGGGAGCCGAGGCTCCAACGCGCTTCGACAGGGCCGAGCAATGCCCGCCGTACGTCGGCGACCCGCACCACCCTCTTGTTTGACCCGGCCTATCGCTGGGGAAATGCCTTGACCGGTCCAACAGGGCTCTCAAGGTGGATAATGGTCAGGGTAGTATTCACGCTCCCAATCTTCCAGATCATGGCCGTCTAGCGGCATACGTCGAGTAAATCGGAACTACCGCGTGCCTGATCCGTCTTCGTCAACATGGTTAAGCCTATCGGCAAGAAGTAAAGACAACGTTAAGCTTAATGAAAAAACGCCGATAACGACTGATGTCGCCAAGGCCAACAAATCCGACCATGCCGTGAATGGAAACGCGTCTCCTGAATCAGTCAGTCATCGCACATCCACCTGAGGGCCGACGACAGGCCACAATCTTGCGCTAAGACGACCGTGGGTCCCTGGAGCAAACGCCCCTCTCTCTGATGGGACGTGGCCAGGATGGTTGAACACACAACGCCGTGCCTAAGGTTCCGACATGGCTTCTTAAGAAACGCTATTTAAGAACGTGCATTGCCTGCACCGGCCGTTTTGGTGTTTGCTTTGTGGCAGACATCAACGCAACAACGAGGACCTTGATGGCACAGCATCTCGAGATGGCAGAGCTTGAGGACGGTCTTTCCGAGATCCTCGCGTCACCCAAGGATAAGGGATCGCTCGAAGGAATCGTTGTTCGACCGGCGCATGATGAACGCCAGGAACGACAGCGCTGTGAGGTCAGCCTGGACGGTGGCCTTCACGGGGATCATTGGGCCAAGGGTTGCTGGAAGACGACGGAAGATGGCAAACCCCATCCGGATGTCCAGATCTGCATCATGAATGCCCGCTGCATCGCACTCATTGCCCAAGAACGCCATAATTGGGCCCCGGCTGGCGACAATCTCTTTATCGATCTGGATCTAAGCCCCAACAATCTTCCTGTCGGCCAGCGCTTGAGGCTTGGCAGTGCCGTTTTGGAAATCACGGCAGTGCCCCATCTGGGTTGCGCCAAGTTCATCCAGCGCTATGGCAAAGACGCGTGTGTCTTCGTCAACAGTCGCGTTGGTAAAGCCAATCGGCTGCGTGGTGTTTATGCCCGCATCGTTCAAGATGGCATGGTCGCCGTAGGCGATAGGGCGACGAAGACAACGTAGTTAGATCCGCCACGACGCCCTCTTAGAAACCGAGTGATTGCAGTGCGTCGATCTAGGCTGCAGCGAGCTTGACCTTCTCGGGATAATGTAGACTGACATCATGGCGTTCACCACCGGACGTCGTCTTGATGGTGTAACGCTCTCTTTTCGCCGGCCCAGCAAGATGAAGAAGAGAAATCGGCTGGTACGGAGCATACGGCTTACAATAGACTTGCCTCTCCTCATCCCAAACCGGTGGAGCGCGATCACAGATCCAATTGTCGGCAGAATCCAATATGCGAGTTGGAAACCTATCGACATAGACGACTTGATTAAATGTAAACTGGCTGTGAGGTGCAACACGGTTGGTGCGCTTGACGGCACGCTCCAGGCGCGTTGCCCAAGCGTCCCAATGAGGCGCATCCGCGGCCATACAGTAGACACCGCAATTGAGGGCAGGCTTGACCATCATGAGCATGCCGTCGGCAAGGCCCATGCCGAGAATTCGATGCTTCAAACACCAGCCGAAATGCCACGCCTGAAACTTGTAGACGCTATCGGCCTCATGCGCGATGGCGGCGCCTTCAGTCTTTGAGCCCTGAATCAGTCGCTCGAGAACCCCCGAATCTTGAAGCCAAAGATCTGGGTCAAGCCACATATAGTGCTCGTAACCTGGGAAGTATTCACGAACATGCGGACGGACCGTTTCGGCGAGATGAAACTTCGGCATCATCCCGTCTTGAATCCCCTGGTGCCACCTCGGCTCAGCAAAGACGACACCTTCATTTTCGAGCCAGGCACGCTCGTCGGGTTTAAGCCCGAGGTCGAAGGAACGAATATCCAGCGTCCGGCCCACCTCAAAACGACGCAACGAATCCAGCATACCCTGGAACATTTTGAAGTAGCCGGTATCAGCGGCTGTCGTGACGACGATCGCACTTTGATCTGATCGATCGCTAGTTGGCAATGCGGGCATGACGCTCTCCCCAAGATGACGGGTTGGTCCCATCGACCCCGTAGGTCAGTGTTTTCCGGAGTGCGTTCAAGATGACGCCTCCTCCATGATTTTGATAAATCCAGACACCATCGGCACTGCCGTGGAACGAGCGCTCACCACCAATTGCTTCGGAACGCTTCAAGAGACGAGAGCCAATGCCGTAGACGAAGAGACCCGCAAGTGGCTGACCATCGGCAAGGAGCGCACGACCGTCATCGTCAATCTCGAGACCTCGCGGCGTATTTTGAAGCCCGATTTCGCGCTTCCAATGATCGATGACCGGCGGCAGATTCGCTTGGTAGCCAAGACAGGCGATGACGGCTGATGCCTGATTGAGATGCCGACGTACTGCGTCTGATTGGGTCTCATGAAGGGGGACGGAGACAACCTCGATCGACTGATTGGGCGTTTTGCCGGTATCGAGGATCGATCTCGCTACATCGAAGGACCGGTAACGAAGCCCGCCGAAGCGGTTCACGCGACCGCTCATCGGACATATGTCCAGCTCCCTGTCAAAGACGTAACGATCGCGCTCAGCCTCCTCGACCGATGCATAGTAGAGCCGAAGCGACCCACGATGGAGCATGATGATCCGTCGAAGACCAACGGGCCCCAAACCGTCCGTCAGCCGGTCAATTGTCGACATGGCGCTATGCGAGCCTCCCACGACGACGACTTCGCCATCAGCCGTTATGGGAACAGCACGCTGGATCTCATCGTTCGACAACATCAAGAAGTCGTCAGAACTCATAAGGCGTTGCGTGTGGTCTCCGAGTTTGAGACCAGCTTGGACTTCGCAGTCCTTGAGGACATCCAGACCCTGACGACCGCCGAAGCTGCAAAGGACGTTTTCGACGTCGAGGTCATGATGACGGCCTGAGCCAACATCTCGAAGATTCAGGGTGTAGTGACCATCGGCTCGGCGTTGAATGGTATCGACCGCGGTCTCGAGAAGGATTGGAATGTCATATTCCTTTTCGAGATAAGCCATTGTGCGCTGTGCCATGGCCGTCAAGAAGTCGCCGACGACGTCTAACGGGGGGGCTTCGAATTCGATGGCGCGAAGCTCGGCAATAGATGGAACGGACGGTTCCAGCCCGTCAAATAGCCAAGTGAGTTTGGGATCATCAAAACAGTCGAGAAAAGCCCGAGACAGAGAGTTGCCGGTCAACTGGTACTGGCCGACCTTGCCAACGCCCGGCGTCGCTGATCGGTCGATCAGAACAAGACCGCTCTCTGCAAGTCGGCCGATCGCTCCTTCTCTAATCGCATGGAGCAAGAACCCGCACCCCGCTGGGCCAAGGCCGCAAAGCGCATAGCCATAGCGATCCCGCACGTCCGGCGAATGGGTCTCCGACAAAGAGATATCTCCTCAACAGATCTATTTTTTTGACGTTGTTACAGGCGAACTTAAAAAGAACGTTCGGGATTGACGCTTGGAGGACCACGCCATTAAGCCCAAATTTTTCTGCATATTCCACCTTAATTTGATGCAAAAGGGTCGCAATTTGTTCTTCTGCATACCGCCGAGCAAAACGATCCAATGACTAGGCCCGACCTGGACGTATTGCCGCTCCTACAAATGGATGAACGACAGAGCATATCGTGCCGGCGAACGTCCTAAGCCACGGATTCGATGGGACACATCGAAGAGGCCGACAGCAGGTCGTAGCGACTCGCTAGGCCGACGCTGCCCGCGTTGACGCCCCCTCAGCCCGAAGCCGCAACCTCGCGGCATTGACTTCGGCTCCGAAGATGAAGATTAGAGCAGAGATGTAAAAAAAGAGTAGCGTTGCGACGATACCGCCAAGACTGCCATAGGTAACGGTAAAACGGCCAATATTTAGAAGATACCAAGAATATAGACCTGCCGAAATGATCCAGCTGATGACAGCAAGAACAGCACCCGGGAGTATGTCCAAGGTACTTAGAGGATGGTTGGGCAGCCAACGGTAGAGCGGCAGCACTAAGGCGAGCGTCATTATGATTGAAATGCCGGGCCGAAGGACACTGTAGTGTGGCGCCCAATCCATTGGCACGACATCTAGAAATTCGCTGGCCGTCCAAACGATCGGTATAGCAACCGCAAGCACCATCACCACGATGATGAAAAGTGCGAAGATCAACACCATCAACATACTCTGGAGTCGTTGCCACCAGATCGCCCGCGTTTGAGTGACCTCGAAGGCGAGGTTCAAGGCATAGCGCGCCGCTTCGAAGGCAGAGGACACGGCCCATATCGCCGCGATGATACTGATGGTCATCAGCCCTTGCCGCCCCCCTTGCAAGACCTCGTTTACAGCGGGTTCTATCGCCGCACGCACTTGGTCCGGCATGGCACCCAGCGAGAGGTCGATAAACTCCTGGGCAGCAGCGCTCTGGCCAAACTCGCCAGCAAGTGTGGTCAAGAAGATCAGGAAAGGAAAAAGCGCAAATAAACTGGCAAAGGCGATGTGGCCGGCAAGCAAGGTGCCGCCGTCATCAAGCATATGACAAAACCCACGCCAAACCGGCAGGAGCAGAAGGCGCATCTGACGAACCCATATCGCTAAAGAAAGCACATCGGCGCGCTACGGCCTTCTCTTTAGATGAGAATGCCAAAACCGCCAAATCGTCTCTGATACACCCGATGGGTCGTGTTACCGCCTTATCCTTGCTCAATACCTTTGGCAGCCTGCCAGAGGGCTTCAAGCTCGTCGAGCGGGGTTTCCGACATCGCTCGACCATCCTTCCGAACGGCTTGTTCTATCGCGCGAAAGCGTAGCTCGAACTTCCGGTTGGTCCGGCGCAGAGCCTCTTCAGGATCCACCTTCAAATGACGAGCAAGATTGGCGACCGTAAACAAGAGGTCGCCGAGCTCATCCTCAACCCGATCTGGCACAGCACCCATGGCAAGTTCCGCTTTTAGCTCAGCGAGTTCCTCATCAATCTTGTCGATGACCTGCTCAGTTTCGGGCCAATCAAAACCACCCCTAGACGCGCGCTTCTGCAGCTTTTCAGCACGGGTGAGCGCCGGCAAGGCAAGGGGAAGATCATCCAACAGGCTTTCCCGCTCAGCTTTGCCCTTGAGCCGGCGCTCCTCCGCCTTTACCTCTTCCCAAGCTTTGCTCTGCGCAGCGACACTTTCGATCGTTGCATCACCGAACACGTGGGGATGGCGGCGGATCATCTTGTCGGCGATTCCCGTCGCAACATCCTCAAACGTAAAGGCACCACTGTTCGTCGATCCTTCGCTAGCAATCTCACTGTGGTAAACGACTTGAAGCAGAAGGTCGCCAAGCTCTTCCTTTAGATCCGTCATATCGCCGCGCGCGATCGCATCCGCGACCTCATAAGCCTCTTCAATCGTATAGGGTGCGATCGTGTCAAATGTCTGCTCGATGTCCCATGGGCAACCGCCATCAGGATTGCGCAACGCCTTCATCACCTCGAGCAGGCGATCGATAGCCGATGGATGTTGTGATGTCATGACCTGCTGCTCTCCAAGATCTGGCCTACTCTATCTCATGGAAACGTCGTACCGACACGGCATGACCCTCCTTCCCATGGTCGAATTGTCCATCGCGACATTACAAGGAATGTTCCATGGCGGCTGGAGGCGTCCCGTTCCTTCCTTCCAACCTGGTGCGGTCGCTTTTGATCGCCTTCGTCATGTAGTCGACAAAGGCTCGAATACGAGCAGCTTTCATCAGGTCTTCGTGGGTCAGGACCCAAAGGCCAACCTCAAGATCCGCAGGTGGTGCCTCCAAGCGATGGAGAGACGGATCACCATCAGCGAGGCAGCATGGAAGCATGGCGAGGCCCATCCCGGCTCTGGTGGCATGGGTCAAGGCGACGAAACTGTCGGCGCGAAAGCCGACTGGGGCATCCGGCACATGGCGCTGCATCCATTTGGCGGCCGGCGAATGAACCAGCATTTCTTCGACGCCAAGCCACACTTGGTCTTCCGACAACGGATTGGCGGGATGATGGGAGAGATAGCTGGGAGCGCCGTAGACGGCAAAACCGATATCTGCGGCGCGCACCCCAACGAGCGGCTTAGGCAGCGTCCGCGCCGGTCGAATAGCAACGTCCGCATCACGCCTCGATAGGTTAAGGAGGTTGTTGGTCAGGGCGAGCTCGATCGCGATCCTAGGATGGTCCTGTCTAAACTCGGCGAGATGGCGGAAGAGAACCGACGTCATAATGGTGTCCGTCGTCGTCAACCGGATCACGCCTTCAAGCTTTAGATCGCGCCCGGTGATACGACGCTCAAGGGCGGCCACCGTTTCATCGATACTGCGGGCACCTGAAACCAGCTGCTCGCCCTCGGCGGTGAGTGCATAACCCGTCGGCAAGCGATCGAACAAGCGGATTTTTTGCGCTTCTTCGAAGGCATGCATTCGCCTGAGCACAGTCGTATGGTTAACGCCCAACCACCGCGCAGCCGAAGCGACCGAGCCATGATCCGCGATGGCTAACATGATGCGCAGATCGTCCCAATTTACCCTGTGCGTCATTGCAGTCCGTTCCTGCGATTTAGCGCAATGGCATGCATTTTAAGCACATGTTAGGGTCAGAACTCAAAAAGTGCTTCGACAGGGAGTCATCCGATGAAATCAGCGCGCTTTGCAACCTTATGTCTTGCTGCAGCCTGCGTTTGCATATCGCCGGCGCTTGCCGACGGTCACGCCGAAAAAGCCGTCAAAGCTCGTAAAGCTATGATGCAGGTTGTCGCTTTCAATCTTGGACCGCTCGGCGCCATGGCTAAAGGTGAAGCCGAATACGATGCCGAGGCCGCCTCAACATTCGCGAAGAATCTTGAAGTTCTCTCCAAAATGAACACCGCCGCCATGTGGCCGGCCGGCTCCGACAATAGTGTGCTCGGCGACAAAACCCGCGCCCTTCCCGCTGCTTGGGCAGAGGGCTCGACGGTGATGGAAAAACATCAGGCCTGGACAACGGCAAGTACCCAACTCGCCGCTGTCGCCGGCGACGGTCTCGACGCGTTGAAGGGCGCGATTGGTGATGTCGGCAAGTCCTGCGGGGGCTGCCATGATAACTATCGCGCTGAGAAGAAGTAATCGCTCAATGGACGACGGGATAACAATCGGCGTCCGACCATATTTGTGAGTGTTACTGCTCCCGCCGGAGGTCTAGCCGATCAGGCAAGGCTTCCGGCGGGTCCTCATAGATCCGCCTGCCCGCCCCATAGCCGAGGAAGCCGTCATGAGGATCAATTGCAAGTCTCTGCTAGCACTTATCGCTTTATTGACGTTGTCCTTTGGACCCCAGGCAACCGCCCAAGATACCAAACGCTCTTTGCAGCACATCGAAGGCGACGTCTATCGCTTTCAGAACAATTTCCATTTCGCCATGGTCGTCGTTACCGATGACGGCATCGTCGTGACCGATCCGATCAATGCTAACGCCGTTGCATGGTTGAAGGATGAACTTTCTAAACGATTTACTCAGCCGGTCACCCACATGATCTTTTCGCACTCCCATGCCGACCATGCCAGTGGAGGCCAAGGCTGGGGTGACATCGAGGTGATCGCGCATGAGGAGATGCGCAAGCATGTCAAAATCGGTGCGGTCGACACCGCGATGCCGACAACGACATTTAACGATGTTTACAGCTTTGACCTCGGCAGCAAGACATTCGAACTGACCTATCTCGGCGAAGGACATGGTGACGATCTGATCGTCACGATTGTCCGACCAGAGAATGTTGCTTTTGTAGTCGATGTGGTTTCGCCCAAACGCCTTCCATGGCGTGACTTCCCGCGGACCAATATCGATGGTTTGATTGCCCAGATCAAGGTGGTCGAAAGCCTTGACTTCGACATCCTCCTTCCCGGCCACAGTGTCGTCGGTACGAAGGAAGATGCGACGAATACGCGGCTTTATGTCGAACATCTCATGAAAGAAATCAAAGCCGCCCTCGACGCTGGCCGATCCGAGGATGACATTTTGGCATCCGATATTACAGACGCCTACAAAGATTGGGGCGGCTATGAACAACTTCGCGATCTCAACGTTCAAGGCATGATTCGCTGGCTTAAAGCCAAGAGCTAGCCTGAGATTTTCTGGCCAAGAAACACGTCACGATAGACGAGACAGCGTCATCGCTCTGGCATGGAAGACAGGCTAGGATCAAAGGGTGCCCATTCCGAGGAGACAACAGATGGAACGTAAGAAAGCGAGTGATTTTGATCCTGAGCTGCTGGAGCTATTTGATGGCTATGTTCATGGAAACGTGACCAAGCGCACTTTTTTCGATCGGGCCGCCAAATTCGCAGTCGGCGGTGTTACCGTTGCTGCTCTCGTCGACAGTTTGATGCCGAATTATGCCCTTGCCCAACAAGTCGATCCCAATGACCCTGCGATTACCGGCGAACGCATCAGCTATGACTCGCCTGACGGGCACGGAAGCATCGAAGGCTATCTCGTCAAACCCGCAGGTGCTGAAGGTACGACGCCCGGCGTCGTCGTCGTCCACGAAAACCGTGGACTCAACCCCTATATCGAAGATGTCGCCCGCAGGGTCGCTAAAGCTGGCTTCATCGCGCTGGCGCCCGATGGTCTGAGCCCGCTTGGCGGCTATCCCGGGAATGATGACGACGGCCGCGCGATGCAAAAGGAACTCGACCGAGCCAAACTCGCCGAGGATTTCTTTGCAGCCTTTGAAACCCTGTCAAGCCGAGACGACGTCAGTGACAAGGTAGGCGTGACAGGTTTTTGCTATGGCGGCGGCATTTCGAACGCCATGGCCGTACGCTACCCAGAACTCGCGGCTGCTGTCCCCTTCTATGGCCGCCAGCCCTCCGCAGACGACGTGCCATCGATCCAGGCCCCGCTGCTCATCCACTATGGCGGCCTTGACGAGCGCATCAACAAGGGCTGGCCCGCCTACGAAGCGGCGTTGAATGAGCATGGCAAAACCTACACCGTCCATTTTTATGAGGACGCCAATCACGGTTTTCACAACGATACAACGCCTCGCTATGACGAAGCCGCAGCGACACTCGCCTGGGATCGCACGATCGCGTTCTTTAACGAGCATCTGACAGCCTAGGTCGGCGACGTCACCCATTGGTAAAGACCACATGGCGTCGTCGCGTCGCCCTAAACCGGCGCGACGACGCAGCTCAAAAGGAAGCCTGATGGGTCGAGGCGGACCTTTCTGTCCGACAGCGAATACCGGTCGCATGCCAGTGACGACCGAAACCAGTCTCGTATCGATGCTGCCATCTTACGTTTCTAGGAGGTAAGCCCATGGCCACCCTAAGGCGGCAGAAGACAAGTGCCTTGGTCTCTTCGGTCCGTTGGGTCTTCAGCCGTTAACGATTCGTACGGCCGACACGCCCGATCAATCGCGAAATCCCGGCAGGGATCGCACATGCTCGGCAAGACCGGACGTCGCGCCGTAGCAGCGGTTGGTCTGATCTAGTGAGACACCGTCCTGGAAGTCGCTAGCAACACCGCCCGCCTCTTGCACCAACATCAACCCACCAATGACGTCCCAGCTATTGCATTTAAGCGTCACACAAGCATCCAGCCGGCCGTCGGCGACGTGTGCCATCATCAACGCGGTTGACCCCAGTCTGCGGTGATCTGACCCGCCTTGCAGAATAGCGTTCAACAGCTCGCCATAGGCATCAATTGACATCTTGAAACTGAAGGTCGCGCCGATCACCGCTTGCTTCGGGTCGTCGATACCGGAAACGCTGATCGGCTGGCCGTTGCGAAAGGCGCCTGCACCGCGCCGCGCAACGTAAAGCTCGTCGTGGACGGGGTCATAGGTAAGACCCAACGTAAGCTCTTGATCGACCATCAAGGCCACAGCGACCGACCAATAGGGAACGCCGCGCAAGAAATTCATCGTGCCATCGATCGGATCGATGATCCAAAGCATCCCTCCAGCGCCTGCTGCTTCGGCGCCCCCTTCCTCGCCAATGATCGCATCATCGGGAAAAGCGGCGGCAAGCCCATCTCGGATCATGTCCTCCGTCTTGCGATCTGCAATGCTGACAAGATCTTGCATGCCCTTAAGCTCGATATCGAGCTGGTCACGCCGATGAAAGAAGTCGAGTGCTAGCTTACCGGCATCACGGGTGATGGCGGCAGCTGCTTTCAGACGGATGTCGAGGTGATCAAGGGCCAAAGCCGTATCCTTTGCTATGCAAGCCAGAGACCAGCCGGCAGATCCAGCCGTTCGTCCCTGGCACATCATAACGATCCGGCCCGCTTGCTCCAGTGCGATCAGATTCCATCGATCAAAATTGGCAAAGCACGCGCTTGCGTCACCCAGGCCTCGACCTCATCGAGCGTCGGCGCGCGGCGCGCAAAGCGCTCTTTGCGGTTGAAATCCAGCAGAGTCCGATGAAGCGCGTCGGCCCGCCAATCAGCCAGGCATTCGACATTGTCGACGCCAATCACCTCCAGCATATCCGCAAACGTCGCGCCCACGCCTTTAACCCTCGCCATATCAGCCCGCTTCAAAAGATAAGCGAGGGATGCCATGTCTATCCCGGTTTTTTCGGACAGCACAACCCGAGCACGGAAGGGCCCTGCCGCACGCAATAGCTGGCGACTGTTGGTCACGCCACAGGCCTTCAGCCTTGTCCGGATCTGCTGATTGGCGCCGCGCACTTTGCTCAGATGCAATGACGACGCCTCACGCCCTTGGGAAGAAGCATTGGCCGCTGCATTCATGCTCTCAGAGCTCATCCGGCGTTCCTCGATCAAAGGTTCATCGATGGGCCGAGCAAAGCCGATCTTGTCAAAAAGCAAAGTGATGTGAATCACACCCGATCGAGCGCTGGGGGGATCAAGCCCTATCTCAGAGCCTATTCAACTTCAGCCCAAAGCAATCCTCGCGTCTGCAATGCGCCACAGCGCAAAACACCACCCCTCAAGAAGATCAAAAGAAAGAGACACAAAGAATAAAACTCAAGTTGCTAGATGCATCGTTTCATAAAGTAGAAATGTATTCTGTCTTACCGGGCAATAATTTACCGGACAATTTGAGGCTGTTCAGAAACAACCACATAATCTTGAAAGAGACTTTATTCCGAGTTGTCAGGAGCAGCGTTCAACCATTGTCACACGTGCCGACGGACGGAGCGCTGATGGTCCTAGTTCTAACTTGCCACATACTCACTCTCGATCGCCTCGACATTGAGCGCGGCAGCCATCAAGGCTTGCGTATAGGGATGCTGCGGCCGCTCAAAAATATCGTCTGCAGTCCCTGTCTCGACGACCTCACCCTGACGCATGACCAAAACTTGATCACTCAAGGCCCGTACCACGCGCAGATCATGGCTGATGAAGAGATAGGCGAGGCCGCGACGGGCTTGAAGATCCCTGAGAAGGTCAACAATCTGCGCTTGAACTGACATGTCGAGAGCGGAGGTCGGTTCGTCAAGAACGACAAAGCTGGGTTCAAGAACGATGGCACGAGCGATGGAAATCCGCTGGCGTTGGCCACCTGAGAACTCATGAGGATAGCGATCCTGGCTTGCAGGATCGAGCCCCACCTCTTCTAAGATCTTGGCCACCAACTCGCGGCGGCCGCTACGGCCATCGCCGATGCCGTGCAGCGTGAGGCCCTCCTCGATAATCTGACCAATCGACATACGCGGGCTTAGGGAGCCAAAGGGATCTTGAAAGACGATCTGCATATGCCGACGGAGCGGTCGAAGTTGACGGTTTGACCATCCCTGGATGTTTTCTCCGTTAAACTGGATCGTTCCCTCGCTCTTCAATAGTCTTAACAACGCAAGACCGAGCGTCGTTTTGCCAGAACCGCTCTCACCAACCACACCGACAGTCTGGCCCGCACGTATCCTCAGATCGACGCCATCCACTGCTTTGATGTGACCAACCGTTCGCTTGAGAAGACCCCGTTGGATCGGGAAATGCACCTTGACGTCGTCACCCGCCATAACAATCGGCGCTTTGGGATCGTGGGTCAGGGCCTTTCCCTTGGGTTCGGCACCGAGCAGATGCTGCGTATAGGCATGCCGCGGCGCCTCGAAAACATCGGCGGTCGTCCCCTGTTCGACGATTTCACCTTTGGTCATCACGGCGACCCGATCCGCGACTTTTCGAACGATCGTTAGATCATGGGTGATCAAGAGCATGGCCATGCCAAGCTCAGCCTGGAGCTCCTTGAGCAGCTTGAGGATCTGTGCCTGGATCGTCACGTCGAGTGCCGTTGTCGGTTCGTCCGCGATCAGCAGATCCGGCTCATTGGCAAGCGCCATCGCAATCATCACTCGCTGGCGTTGGCCGCCGGAAAGCTGGTGCGGGTAAGACTGAAGGCGCTGCTCAGGATCACGGAGCCGAACGAGGTTGAGCAACTCGAGCGTACGCGCGCGCGCGTCACGGGCAGAGAGCCCCCGATGCAGACTAAGCGTCTCGCCGATTTGGCGCTCAATGGTGTGTAGCGGGTTCAGTGATGTCATCGGCTCCTGGAAAATCATGGCGATCTTGTCGCCTCTCACCTCACGAAGCGCTGCGGGGTTAGCACCGACCAATTCATCCCCGTCGAATTGAATACTCCCGGAAGGGTGGCTGGCCTTTGGGTAGGGCAGCAACTGCATGAGGGAGAGTGCCGTGACCGACTTACCAGAGCCGCTCTCACCAACGAGAGCGAGCGTTTCGCCCTTCTCGATGCTGAAATGGACACCACGAACCGCATCGAGATTGCCCCCCTCAATCTTGAACCTCACGGAGAGGTCTTTGACCTCAAGAAGACTCATCAATCAGCGCCCTTTATTTGAACGTCTTACGAGGGTCGAAGGCGTCACGCACGCCTTCGCCGATAAACACCAGCAGCGAAAGCATCACTGCCATCACCACGAAGCCTGCAATGCCGAGCCAAGGGGCTTGAAGATTATTCTTGCCTTGGTTCAGCAGCTCGCCGAGCGACGGTGAGCCTGCCGGCAAGCCGAAGCCGAGAAAATCGAGAGACGTCAAAGCCGTGATCGCACCGACCAGAATGAATGGCATAAAGGTCAGTGTTGCCACCATGGCGTTCGGCAAGACGTGGCGGATCATAATGGTCACCGGACCGACACCGAGCGCTCGAGCGGCACGCACAAAGTCGTAATTGCGCGCCTTTAGAAACTCCGCGCGCACAACATTGACCAGAGCCGTCCAACTGAAAAGCAGGAGCAGGAGCAGCAGCCAGCCAAAACTCGGCGTAACCACAGAAGCGAGGATGATCAAAAGAAAGAGAGTAGGCATCGAGGTCCAGATCTCGATGAAACGCTGAAACAGGAGGTCCGTCCAGCCGCCAAAATATCCCTGAATGGCGCCGGCGAGCACACCGATCACCGAACTCAGGATCGTGAGGCAAAGACCGAACAGAACAGAAATGCGGAACCCGTAGATGACCCGAGCCAACACGTCACGCGCTTGATCGTCCGTACCGAGCCAATTACGCCCGTCCGGTGCCGAAGGCGCGGGACTAGGGAGATTGTAAATGATCGTGTCGTAGCTGTAGGGGATTAGCGGCCAAATAATCCAACCTTTTTCCTTGATAGCGTCGGTCACAAAGCTATCGGTGTAGTCAGCCTCGGTCGGGAATCCGTCTTCAAGGAATACATCTTCGCTATAGGCCTTAAAGGCGGGAAAATAAAAGGCATCGTCGAAGCGGACTAAGAGTGGTTTGTCATTGGCGATCAACTCGGCAAATAAGGTCAAGATGAACAACATCGCGAATAGAACAAGTGACCAATAGGCACGCTTATTCGCTTTGAAATTCGCGAGTCGTCGTTGGTTGACCTGATTCAGACGCAGCGGCACACCCAGAAGGCTGGTCCATTCGCGCCGCCGAACAACATCTCGGCCCTGCTGATCAAGCGCTGCCGTTGCCATCAAGCCTCTCTCGTATCGAAATCGATTCTAGGATCGATCAGGACATAGGTAAGATCGGTGATGAGCTGCACGATAAGGCCAAGAAGACCAAACATATAAAGCGACGCAAACATGACGGGATAGTCCCGCTTGAGCGCCGCCTCATAACCGAGAAGCCCGAGACCATCGAGTGAAAAGATGATCTCGATCAACAGCGAGCCGGTGAAAAGAATGCCGATAAACGCTCCTGGAAAACCAGCAATCACGATCAGCATGGCATTGCGGAACACATGGCCGTAGAGCACATGACTCTCGGTAAGACCTTTGGCACGCGCCGTCTGCACATATTGCATGTTGATCTGGTCAAGAAAGGAATTCTTGGTCAGCATCGTTAGACCGGCGAACGCACCAATCATCAGCGCGATGAGCGGCAGGGTCAGATGCCAAAAGTAATCAAGGATCTTACCCCAAAATGAGAGCTGATCCCAATTGTCAGACGTTAATCCCCGCAACGGGAACCAGTCAAAAAAACTGCCGCCTGCGAACAAGACGATCAACAGAATGGCGAACAGGAAGCTGGGCACGGCATTGCCGATGATGACGACGGCACTCGTCCAAATATCGAAGGACGATCCATCACTCACCGCTTTCCTGATGCCAAGCGGGATCGCAATCAGATAAGTTAGGAACGTTGTCCAAAGGCCGAGCGATATCGACACCGGCATCTTTTCAAGGATGAGATCGATAACGGTCTCATCGCGAAAGTAACTCTCGCCAAAATCGAACCGGGCATAATTCCAGAGCATCGTCCCAAAT
Source organism: Geminicoccaceae bacterium (assembly GCA_028285265.1). Taxonomy (GTDB): domain Bacteria; phylum Pseudomonadota; class Alphaproteobacteria; order Geminicoccales; family Geminicoccaceae; genus JANQPX01. The sequence continues at coordinate 649,219 of JANQPX010000030.1, read as the reverse complement.
CGCTCAAGAAGCGGCTTGTCAAAGCCATATTGCCGTTCCAGCTCGGCGATAAACTCTGGATCCAGTCCCTGGGCACCGCGGTAGTTCCCGATCGGACCCTCGGTCGAAGATTGTCCACCTCCCTGCTGCAGCTCGCCGGAATCGATTCCGCTGACCCGTGCGGTGACGTCGACCCCACTCCCCTGAATATTCGAAAGGATCTGATCAATCGGCCCGCCCGGCGCCACATGGATCACGAGAAAATTCAGCGCCATGATCCCGAGCAAAGTCGGGACGATAAACAGGAGCCTTCGAACGATATAGGCGAGCATGGAGCGTCGCTCTTGTGTCTACTGTGTAGTCGCTTCGCCTTCGCTGCTCTCCTCTTGCGCGGCAATCACCTCGTCTTCTTTCCCCTGGTCGACCCACCAAGCAAATCGATCGATGCCGAATTTGGGATCGACCTCTGGACGCTTGAATTTGTCCCAGTAGGCATAACGCTCAACCGCCGAGTGCCATTGCGGAATGACGAAATGGTTCCAAAGCAGCACACGATCAAGCGCTCGCGTTGCGGTCACTAACGCGTCGCGCGACTCTGCTTGAATCACAGCATCGATTAACGCATCGATCGCCGGATCGGCGATTCCGACGAGATTGCGGCTGCCTTCGCGCGACGCAGCATCCGTTCCCCAAAAATCTCGCTGCTCATTGCCGGGGGAAAGGCTTTGCCCCCAACTGCCAACGATCACGTCAAAGTCGAATTGTTCCAGGCGGTTTTGATACTGGGCTGGATCGATCGTGCGCATGGTAGCTGTGATCCCGAGCCGCTCCAGGTTCTTGATAAAAGGCGCGGTGATGCGTTCAAACAGCGGCGACACGAGCAGAACTTCGAAGTCCATCGATTCGCCCGACGCATTGCTCAGTTTGCCACCCTGCACCGTCCAGCCTGCCTCTTTGAGGAGATTGAGCGCTGTCCTCAGATTCTTGCGATTGTTACCGCTGCCATCCGTCGCGGGAGATGCGTATGTCTCAGTGAAGACCTCCTCTGGAATTTGGCCGCGCAGTGGCTCAAGGAGCGCAAGCTCCGCATCGCTTGGCAAATCGCTCGATGCAAGATCCGAGTTCTCAAAAAAGCTATTGGTGCGTGCATATTGGCCATAGAAGAGATTGGCATTCGTCCATTCAAAGTCGAAAGCATAAGCCAGCGCTTGACGCACCTTCGGATCTTGGAACTTCGTCCTTCGCGTGTTGAAGGCGAACGACTGCATGCCAGTTCCAGCTTCGCGAGAAATCTCCTCCTGTACGATCAGACCTTTCTCTACCGCTGGGCCAGAATATCCAGTTGCCCAATTCTTCGAGCTGTTCTCAACACGAATGTCATAGACACCCGCCTTTAGGGCTTCGAGAGCGACATTGGCATCCCGGAAATATTCGAAGCGGACCTCATCGAAATTGTAACGACCGCGATTAACAGGAATGTCCCGGCCCCAGTAGTCTTGGACACGCTCGTAAACAACGCTGCGCCCGGGCTCGTATGACGAAATCTTGTAGGGGCCACTACCCAGTGGCGGCTCCAAGGTGGTCTCGTCAAAGGCGCGGTCCTGGTAATAATGCTTAGGCAACACAGGCATTTGGCCGACGATCAACGGCAGCTCGCGATTGACGGTGCCGTCAAAGGTCATCTTGACGCGACGCTCTCCATCGGCCTCCGCTTTAACAACATTCTGGTAATAGAACCGGTAAAATGGTGATCCCTTCACCTTCAGAGTCTCAAGGCTCCAAATGACATCGTCGACCGTGATCGCCTTCCCGTCGTGCCAACGGGCTTCCGGGCGGAGAGTGAAGGCAACCCAAGAACGATCCTCCGGCATTTCGATGCTCTCGGCGATATGCCCATACTCGGAAAACGGCTCATCCAGAGACCGCGTTGTCAGCGTCTCGTAAACAAGACCTAGCCCTGATGCGGCCTGCCCTTTGATGATATAAGGATTAAAGCTGTCATAACTGCCGAGAGCCGAAAGCGTGAGCGATCCACCTTTAGGCGCGTCAGGATTGGCATAACCGAAATGTTCGAAGTCTGCCCCATAGGCAAGATCACCGTGCATGGCAACGCCATGGACGGGCTCAACACCTTCTTCGGCAAAGACAGGCGATGTCCAAGGCGCTACGGCCAGTGAACAGGCGAGGACAACGCCGAAAATGGTCGGCCGCGAATTGGCGCTCTTCATCGAACACTCCCAATGCATCATCACGTCTGGTGGTAGTATATAGACGGCGCGAGGCGCTAAGCCTAGCTGGATGAACTAGGTTTAATCGACGACGGATTGCAGGAGCTCCAGCGCTTCCTCATGAACACGTCGATCGCCAGCTGCCAACACCCGACCATCAGAGCCAGGATCAAGCGCCCTGCCTTTCCAATCGGTAATCACACCACCAGCGCCTTCGATCACTGGGATGAGCGCCAGATAGTCATGGGTATCGAGGTCAGCCTCAACGATGACATCGGCAAACCCCATGGCCAAAAGACCGTAGGCATAGCAGTCCCCACCATACATCGGCAGGCCCACGGCGTGCTCAATCCGAGCAAACGCCTCGCGTTCCCCCGGTTTCTTAAACATCATCGGTGATGTCACATAGAGCACAGCGTCGCGGAGTTTTTGACAAGCTCGAATGGCAATCGGCTCGCCATTCCAACGACTCGGCATGCCTGTCGCACCGGTCCATCGCTCGTCCATCATGCAATGATCGATCACACCAGCAACCGGTCGGCCGTGATGGGCAAGGCTCACCAATGTGCCAAAAAGGGGACGTCCCGTGATGAATGACTTGGTTCCGTCGATCGGATCGAGGTGCCAAACATAGTCGGAGTCTAAACGAACCCCGCCAAATTCTTCGCCCTCAATACCGTGATCAGGGAACGTTCGCTCGATCAGTGCCCGCATCGCTTGCTCAGCCTCACGATCTGCGATCGTCACCGGGCTATCATCGGCTTTCTGATCGATAGCGACCTTCGAGCGAAAATAGGGCCGAATGACGGCTGCCGCCGCATCTGCAAGCTGTTCGGCAAATTCGAGAAACCGTGCGGCTTCGGCTTGCTGATCGACCATCGATGTCTTCTATCTTCTTCATCAACTCGCCCGACCGACGTCACGACGGCCGGGCGTTATGTCATCGCTCTAACAGCACAGAACCTCAATTGAGAGGGGCAGGCTCAGCATCCAATGTGCGGAGATAGGCGAGCAGGTTTGCGCGATCTTCCTCTTTTTTCAGGCCCGCAAACACCATTTTGCTTCCCGGAACATACTTCTTGGGCGCCGCGAGAAACTGATCGAGCTTGTCGTAAGTCCAATCCCCTTCAAGCTCGCTCAGAGCACCCGAGTAGTTGAAACCGTCATGGGAAGCGATATCTCGGCCGACAATTCCCCAAAGCGCCGGGCCAAGTTTGTTTTTGCCGCCCTCGTCGAATACATGGCAGGCCTTGCACTTTTTTGAGACTTTTTCGCCCTTAGCAACGTCGCCATCAGCGATCATCGCCACAAGACCCCCAGCAGCAGCATCGACCGTGGAACCCGCGGCGTCAGCAGCGTCTGATGCTGCGGCGGCAACTGCTGCAACGGTGGCCCCGGCTGTTTCCGATACCGAGTCTGCAGCATTCTCAGCGGCTTCAGTCACCGTCGACGCCGCTTCGCTCGCCTCGCTTGCCGTCGCTTCGGCGATGTCTTTCGCCGTTTCACCGGCGTCCGCGACCACATCCGCCGCAGTCTCAGCGGCCTCAGAAGCCGCATCCGAGACAGCCTCGGCAGCCGCCGTCGCTGTCTCTTCAGTGCTTTCCACCACATCAGAGGCCGCTTGCGCCACCTCCTCAGCCGCATCATCAGCCGCTTCGGCCAGGTTTTCACCCTGCTCCACCGCAGCAGCGGCCACCGTTTCGGCCTCGTCCGCCGTCGGCTCTTCCTCGGCCGCGACGTCTTCCTGGCTCTCATTTTGGCCACCGTCAGCCTCCTGAGCCGTATCAGTCGCCGCCTCATCCGCCTCAGGCAAGGGGATCGGATCAGCTGCTAGTGATCGAAGATAGATGATCAAATCGGCACGATCCTCAGCGCTCTTCATGCCGGCGTAAGCCATCTTCGTCCCTGGGGCAAAGTCCTTGGGCTTCTCCAGGAATGCATCCAGTGCTTCGTAATTCCAATCACCGTCGACACCGATGAGAGCGTCTGAATATGCATAGCCGGCCACGGACGCGATATCGCGTCCGACGATGCCATAGAGATTTGGACCAATCTTATTGGCCCCCCCCTCATCAAAGCTGTGGCAGGAAACGCATTTTTTCGCACCCTTTTCACCACCGGCAAGATCGGCGCTTGCCAACAGCGCGGCGACGGAGACCTCCTCGCCCGCGCCTTCATCGCCACCACCTTGGTCAGCCTCAGCAGCGACCTCGATAAAGTAGGAAGGTTCTTCCGGAACTGTCGGGTGGTAAATGATGCGCGATACAACACCCGCACCGGATGCGAAGATGCCGGCTGTTAGAATTGCAGCAAGGATCTTGTTGGTCTCGAGCGAAGATGCCATAGCGAAGCCGTCTGTCCACGCGGTTGATGCCTGATTATAGCTTTTGACGGTAAACAAACTTTTAACGATCCGGGCAAGCCTTGTTTCATCGCATGACCGAGCATCGCGACCGTTTGTCCCAGACAAGAGCCCGAAGGCTCATGATATCGACAGCCAAATGTTGTGAAAGGAGCACCATTCTGTGACCGGCGCCACCTCCTCAAACTGTGTGATCGTGATCCCATCGCGGTTGGCCTCGATGCGACTCCCCAATAAGCCGCTGGCCGACATTTGCGGCCTTCCCATGATCGTCCACGTCTGGAAACGCGCGATGGAGGCTGACGCTGGTCGCGTGGTCGTCGCAGCTGGCGACCAGGCCATCGCCGATGCGGTGATGGATCATGGCGGCGAAGCCATCATGACTGATCCAAACTTGCCATCGGGTAGCGATAGGATCACCCAAGCACTCGCTAGGATTGACCCCGAGAGACACTATCAAGCGATCGTCAATCTTCAGGGTGACCTGCCGACAATCGACCCAGCACTGATCAAAACCGTTCTCAAGCCCCTTGATCATGTCGATGCTGACATCGGCACCCTTGTTGTTGCCACCACGGATCCAAAGGAACGGGACGATCAAAGCATCGTCAAGGCCGTCGTCGCCTTCCGGGATAATGATAGCAGGGGTATCTTCGGCAAGGCGCTCTATTTCACGCGGGCGGCGGCACCGGCTGGACCGGGACCGGTTTTTCACCATATCGGCATCTATGCCTATCGACGGGCTGCACTCGAACGCTTCGCGGCCCTACCGCCTAGTCCATTGGAGCGGCGTGAGAAGCTCGAACAGTTGCGGGCGTTAGAGCATGACATGACGATCGGTGTGGCACGCGTTGACACGGTTCCACTGGGTGTTGATACTCCTGTGCAACTCAATGAAGCGCGCCGCCTTCTCGGCTGACGGCTACATCCGATCAACGACACGAACGAAAGAAGAAATCACCCAACATGGACCAGGTTGCCGGCGCCTCCGATAAGGAGTCGATCACCATCTCGAATGCCGATTCAAAGGGCCTAAAAATTGCCTTTCAGGGCCAGCCGGGGGCTTACTCTCACATGGCCTGCCAACAGGCATGCCCGGAAATGGAAGCCATCCCTGCGGAAACCTTCGACGACGCCTTTACGGCTGTAAGCGAGGGGCGGACGGATCGCGCGATGATCGCCATTGACAACTCTGTTGCAGGACGGGTTGCCGATGTCCATCATCTCATGCCGCGCTCGGGCCTGTTCATTGTCGGCGAGCACTTCCAGCGCGTGAACCACCATCTGCTCGGCCTTCCCGGAACCAAGCTCGAGCAACTCCGCGTTGTTCACTCCCATGTGCATGCGCTGAATCAGTGCCGAAAGCTCTTGCGCGAGATGCCAGTCCAGCCAAAAGTGCATGCCGACACGGCAGGGTCTGCTGCCGAGGTCGCTAAGGAGCGAGACCCAGCACAAGCAGCTATTGCATCAAGGCTTGCCGCCAAAATCTATGGGCTTGAGATCCTCAAGTCCGATATCGAGGATGCCGATCATAACACCACCCGGTTTGTTATCTTGGCGCCGGAGGCGGTCATTCCCGATTTTAATCCTGAGCGACCGACCATCATGAGCTTTTTCTTCCAGGTGCAGAGCGTGCCCGCAGCTCTTTATAAAGCGCTTGGCGGCTTTGCGACCAATGGTGTCAACATGCTGAAGCTCGAAAGCTATGTGGACGCTGAGTTCAATCAGGCGCAATTCTACGCCGAGATTCTCGGTCATCCCGCTGAAAACGGTGTGAAAAACGCCATGGATGAACTTCGCTTCTTCTCTCACTCGGTCCAGGAACTTGGCACCTACCGCGCCCATCCCTTCCGGTCGCGTTAGATCCAAGCGTCGCCCGCACAGACCCAAGATGGACTCGGCTTGGTGCCGTCGTTCCCAACACCGATCTGCCCGATCCAGGCTATTGCCATCGTCTCCTCGTCAATCAGGTTAACTAGAGACGGGGATCACATGGGGAGAGTGCTATGGACGATCGTTCCGACGATAATGAGCAGACCATCGGTAGACGCGGGCTTCTAACCGCTGCGGCAGGTGCGGGAGCATTGGCGGCCGGTTTGACGACCGGTGCCAAGTCAGGCTTGGCCCAATCCGCAGCCTGGATGCAGCCTGGCAATAACAATCATGTCGTCGATCTGCAGGCAGCAACATCGGCGGCAAGCGCCGGCGAAGTCACCATCGATTACTATGGTCACTGCGCCCTCAAGATCACGTCGCCGGCAGGGCTCAGCATCTTGTTTGATCCTTGGCGGAATGATCCGTCCGGGGCTTGGGGGTTGTGGTACCCAAACGAGTTTCCCAAAACCGTCGTCGATATCTCGATGTCGACTCACGCCCATTTCGATCATGACGCGCTGTTCAGGCCTGAATCCACCATGGTGTTGGACCGTATGGTCGGTTCCTGGGCCTTCGCCGATGTCAGCATTACAGGCCTTGCCGACAAACACGCCTGCGAAGCGCCGGGATGGTACGCTTGGACAAATGCGCTCGCCGAATTCGGCCAGAACGCCTGTCCGCCGGACAATCCAGGTCACATGGACATGGTCATGTATGTGGTCGAAACCGGCGGAATCAGGACACTGATCTGGGGCGATAACCGCCACAATCCTCCCGAGTCCGTTTGGGACGCCATGGGCAGGATCGACGTGCTTACCCTGCCGATCGATGGGTCCGAGCATATCTTGAGCTATGAGCAAGGGAATGCGATTGTTGAGCGCTTGCAGCCAAAGGTGGTCATTCCGACCCACTATCTCAACGAAGCAACGACCCTGACGCTCAGCACGCTCGCGTCCGCTGATGAGTGGGTAGAAAGCCAAAAGAGCTTCGCCAAGCTGGATACGCCAACACTCAAGCTAGCAGCGGCTGACATGGCCGACATGGATCGGGAGTTCCGCTACTTCGGGAGCAATGTCCTCACGGGCTGATGAAGAACTGTCGACGGGTCAGGGGGTCCTGCCCTAACCTTTGATCCGAATGAGGTCCTTGGCCGTATGCAGGGTCATGACCGAAACAACAACGACTGTTCTTTATAACGGTGCTTGTCCGATTTGCCGGCGAGAAATCGAGCACTATCAAAAGCTTGACGCGTTAGGCACGTCGGCTCTCTCGTTCACCGACATCAGCGTCGCGGATCCTGTGCTTGCCAAGGTGGCGCTCTCGATGGATGAGGCCAAGCGGCGCTTACATGTGGTCGACGCCAATGGCTGTCTGTTGTCAGGCATTCCGGCCTTTGCCGCGATTTGGGATCATCTCCCGCGCTATCGTTGGCTCTCAACGGTCGTAAGGTGGCCGGTTCTCGGCAGCCTCTTACATTGGGCCTACGAGCCGATCGCTTATGGCCTTTACCGATGGGACAAACGGCGACAGGCCTGCGGCTCTGGCCTTATGAAGCCATGACCGTCGCCAGTTTGACCGGGGAATTGAGCTCGTTCGACGCGGGCATAAGATCAGTGGTCATGGGCGCATCAGGCGGGATCGGCAGCGCTTTCGTTGGTCAGTTGCAAGCCAGCCCCCATGTCGACGTCGTTGCAGCATGCAGCCGACAGAAAAACGACACGCTCGGGCCGAAGGCTTTGCCACTGTCATTCAACCTCGATGATGAAGAAACGATCGCCCGAGCAGCCAAAGACATTGCAGATCGGGTTGGAAAGCTCGATCTCGTCATTGTCGCCACCGGGGTTCTTCACCAGGACGACGTACTGCTTCCAGAGAAGACATGGCGTTCGCTTGATGCAACAGCGATGGAGCGAGTCTTTCGGATTAACACGATCGGTCCCGCGCTGATCGCCAAGCATTTTCTTCCCTTGTTGGCTCGAGATCGGAAGAGCGTGTTCGCCGCGCTGTCAGCGCGTGTCGGGAGCATCGGCGATAATCAACTCGGTGGCTGGCATGCGTATCGTGCCTCCAAGGCCGCGCTCAATATGCTGATCCGAAACTTTGCGATCGAGCTCGAAAGGCGTCACCCCCAAGGGATCGTCGTGGGCCTTCACCCCGGAACGACAGACACTGCCCTCTCGAAGCCTTTTCAGAGCCACGTGCCCAAGGGGAAGCTGTTCTCGCCCGCCTTCGTCGCCGATCGGCTTCTTCGGGTTATTGATGGACTGACCCCTGAAGACAGCGGGCTGGTCTACGACTGGGATGGTAAAGTTATACCGTTCTAGTCACATCGACCCTGTCCTGTCATTCGACGACGTCCAGCCACAACGTTACCATGGCCAGCAATAGCTTTTGCGCCCTATCCTTAGCTGAAAACAGCCTTGGGAACGTGCAGCCTTGGTGCAACCTCAATATCGTAGCGCTCTCATCCTTTGGTCAGCACTTTTGCTATCGCTGGGCCTTGGCTCGATCCATGCCTTCAGCGTCTTGCTTGAGCCATTGGAGCAACAACTGCAGGTCACCCGAGCGACGATTGCACCTGCCTACGCGATCGGCCTTGCAAGCCTGACCCTAGCTGTTCTCTTAGGGCATCGGGTCTATCGTCTTTTGCCACCGGCGATGCTGGCACTGTTGACCTGTCTGTTCGCCACCGCAGGTCTCATCACCGCATCGATCGCGACACATCCTATCTTCCTCTGGATTGGCTATGGGCTGATCTTCGGCTTTGCCAATGGCATCGGCTACGGCCTTGCTCTGCACCTGACGAACCAAGCGTTTGTGCGACATCGCGGTCTTGCCATGGGAGGCGTCACCGCGATCTACGCTGTGGGCGCGACCGGCTTTGCGATGTTGCTTGATCAATGGATACCGGTTTTGGGCGTTGGTGGCGCACTTCACCGTCTCTCGATGGTTCTTATCGTCATCGGATGCATCGTCAGTGCCGGACTATGGCGATCGAGTGAAGGCCATGCTGCCTCCACAGCAGCCCCTGAAACCAAAGCCGATACGGCGGCCCTTGACCAACGGCAACTATGGCTTTGCTGGCTCATCTATGGCGCCGGCGTTGCAGCCGGACTGATGGCGATGGGACATGCCGCAGGCATCGTGACGGCAGCCGAAGGGACAACCGAAGATGGCGTGAGGGGCGTCATCGCTCTCACAATTGCCAATGCGCTCGGTGGCTTCTCCGCAGGTTATCTCGCCGATCGTCAGCCCGGTCACATTCTTTTGTGCTGTCTTGGCGTCTTGTCAGCCGCAGCGCTCCTGATATTGGCAGTCGTGTCCGAGATCGTTCTTGTTATCGCTTCGTTGGCTGTGGTCGGCTTTGGCTATGGCGCCATCATCGCCCTGTTTCCCATTGTTACCGCCATGCTCTTTGGACGAGATGCCTATGCCCTGGCATATGGTCGTATCTTTACCAGCTGGGGTCTTGCAGGCCTTATGGCCCCATGGTTCGCCGGCATCCTCTTCAGCCAAACCGGAGGCTACGGCCTTGCCTTGTCGATCGCTGCAATCCTCGCGCTGATTTCGGGGGGACTGAGTCCCTTGCTCGGGAAAAAACCGGCTCAGTCATAACGCTGTTCCGAGGCGCAGGAACCAGCACCAGAACCGGAAGGATCGACCTTTTTGACGGTCTCAATGACCGGTATAGGTCGCTGTGATGCCAAAAATACCAACGCATATAAGACTCAAAGCCCAGGCCCGATCGAGATTGAACCAGGTTTTGGACAAAAACTTCAAGCCAAGCCAAAGATAAATGACAGTCGCCATGAGTCCGCCAGCAACGACCATTGCGAGTGTATGTGCCGCGGCCACGATCAAGGCCGTTTCGATATTGTCGCGCATGAGCGCTCCAGCCGCTTGGTGGCCGGCATCAGCCTGATCGAGGCCGCAAATGCCCATGAAAATCGGCACGAGCATCAGGCCCGCGCCATGGGCCATCGCTGCGACGAAGGACCAAAGAGCGAGCCGTGTCGGCTTAATCCTCGCCAAAATCTTCGGGTGTCTAGGATTGATCAGCAGATAAAGCCCCACCAGGGCGACTAAAAGGGCCGCGGCAATACGGATCTCACGTTCCCAAAACACCAACTGAATCATGGCCGTGAATGGCAAGAGGATCGCCATCATGGCCAAAAAATGCCCGAGGGCCATCGCGCCAAGAGCCTTTGGCAACGCGGTCGCCTTTTGCTCCATCAGGGCAGCCGACACGGCAAGCGGCCACCCCATGCCAGGGTTGATGCCGTGATAGAAGCCAGAGAGGATGACGGCCCACCAAAGGGCCGCCTCCGACGTTAGGCTCTCCACGGGTTAAACGGATGGATAACAGAAGCTATCGGTCGAGCAATCGCCGCCCTCAAGCCTAATTTGGTGGGCGCGGTAGCCCTTGGGGAAGTCGATGTAAAAGTCCTTGTCGAGCTCGAGACCGCCATCCTCGCCGACATGCGCCATGACCATCTGCCCGCCCTCGTCATTCGGATAGAACTGATCATCCCAAGTCGAATAAAGCGAGTTGGTCCAATAAACGCGCTTGCCGTCACGGCTGATTTCGACCATCTGCGGGCCGTAAGCAAAATCGCCGCCCGAGGGATGTTTGGTATCTTTGACGATGCCACCCAGTTCAACTTTGCCTGTGAGCTTGGGGTTCATGGGATCACTGACATCGTACTGATGCATTTCGCCGGTTCCCCAGCAAGCCACATACAGAAAACGGTCATCGAGGCTCAGGTCGATGTCGGTAACGAGCGGCGGAACGGCTTCGAAACCCTTGAGAAGATCGGGCAGATCATCAGCTTTGGCCGGCTGCGGATCGATGGTAATGGTCTTTTTAGCCTGCCATTTGCCGTCATCATCCTGCCACCAGGTGAAGATTGAACCCTGGAGATTGGTGGTATCGACCACAACGCCACAAAAACCGTAGGACTTTGCTGGATCATGCGCAGGCCTGACTTCGAGCGCCATTTGATGGTTGGCCCCGAGATCGATGGTCTGGACATTCTGGCGCGCGCGCAAATTCCAAAAATGGAGCGAGTGGCCGTACTTGTTGCTCAGCAGATCCTCTGGAACGATGCCGTTTTCAAATTGCGGCGGCAGCGCCCATTCGGAACTGACCATATAGTCGCGCGGCAGGTTCCACCAGAAATCATAATGTTTGTCCTGCGGTCCCCGGTCCATTTCATAGCGCCCGATGACCTCAAAGGTCTCACAATCCATGATAAAGATGCCCGGAGGTCCGTCTGTGCCATCGGGACCAGCGCCGCCTAGGGTCGAGACATAGATGCCTTCAGGCCCGCAGTGAATGGTGTGCGGACGCGAGTACCCGGTTTTCTCGAACACTTCTTCGGGTTCGATAATCTTATGAATCTTGGCCTTCAAAGGCTCTTTTGCATCGATAACGTAGATCCGACTTGAGCGAATGCCTGGCACGATCAGGTAGCGCCGCTCGAGGAAGGCATGTCCGGCAAGGGGCGATAGGGCCGAGGAACAAGCATTCCAACCAAAGTGATGAAATTCGTCGCCTTTGTTCGGCACGATGACCTGATGAACAATCTGTCCATACGTCTTGGATGCCGGGTTGAGGTCAACCACAGCGATACCGTCTGACTTTGAGCCATCGGGACTTAACATAACGGTAAAAGCATAAGTCTCAGCAGGCGCCTGCATGGCAAGCTTCGCCGTCGCATGAAATGTCGGATCGGGTCGTATGTTCATCGTGTCCTCCCTTGATTGTGCCGCCTAGACGGGCGGCCCCTCATTTGGACCCTTCGGGCCCTGGTTGACTTCATTCGGCAACAACGTGTCTCAGGTCGTCACAAGACGAGAGAGCTGGAAGGTTTCCCCAAGCCGCCTCGCCAGTTCAATGAGCGCCTGCCCTACGCTGCTCCGATAGCTAGACGTGAATCGGCGGATCGGGCCGACCGCACCTACGCTAAACGTTGCACCGGCACCGCCGATCGCAATCGGCGCCGCCACGCTCGCGACGCCCATATCGATCTCTTCATTGCACTCGGCAAAACCACGCTCGCGGATCCGGTCAAGCTCTGCGCGCAGCTCCGGCGCCGTCGTCTTGGTAAACGGCGTATAGCGCTTATGTGCTCCACGCATAAGGTTATCCCGGAACTCAGGGTCGGCAAAGGCTGCGATGGCTTTCGAGCAGGAACAGGCATGAAGAGGACGCTCACCAAGGCCTGGATAGATGAAGGCTCGATTGGGGTCGTCAGGCGTGTCAATGTGGATAATCTCAACCATTTGATGCCGCAGCCTCGCCAGAAAGACCGGTTCGTTAAACTGAACCACAGCCGTCTTCAAAAGCGGTGTCGCCACCTCGCAGACATCGGCGTCGGACATCCCAAGCATCGCAATTCCGAGAAGGCGCTCGCCAACGACATAGGCCCCGTCGTCTCCTGGCGATGCAATAAGACGTTGTTTCAAAAGGGCCTGAAGATGACGGTAGCAGGTTGGCTTTGGCAACCCGGTCGCCCTCTGTATGTCCATCGCCGTCACCGGCCGCCCCGCAATCGCGAGGGTCTCAAGGATCATAATCAACCGATCGAGATGCATGTTAGAGATGTTCCGGCCATATTCTGAGACCTAGTCTCATAATATGAGACCAAATGGACCGTGAGATCAACAAGATGTTGCGAACGCCGAACATGCAGGCTGGGTACGTGGCCCCGACAACACCGAAGCGGCTTGTTCAGAAGCATCAAGAACGGCCAACCACGACCAAGCGATCATCACGTACTTGGCGCACTAATCAGCAGAACGGCTCGTCATAAGCACGCGCACTTAGTGCTGCTCGCTCTCTCCCAAGACGGCACCCATCGCTTCTTTGCCTGACGTCACCGGAATGATGTCGAACTCGACCAGGTCCGACCACTCCGTGACCCAACGCTGAAGGAGGGTGAGATCATCGCACGTCATGAGTTGGTAACAACGACTGAGGTCCGCCGTGACCCACGAGCTTTCGAAGGTGAGGCCTTGGGGCAGGCTTCGGCCTTCTTCCTTGAGACGCCGATAAACAGACTTACCGTCCTGATTACGAAATGTCTCGATCACCATGAATTGCATAATGTCTGCTGATCTCCCCCTACGCGCCAATCAATGCGCGATCAGGCTGACCGCCGCGCTGAGTTGCATCAGCCCTAGCGTAGCTGATCAACGTCCTCTCAGTGGCCGAGAATTTGGCTGAGAAAAAGTTTGGTGCGATCAGATTGTGGGTTTTTGAAGAATTCTTCAGGCTCGTTCTGCTCAACAATCTGGCCCTGATCCATGAAGATGACGCGATGGGCAACCTGGCGGGCGAAACCCATTTCGTGGGTAACACAGAGCATCGTCATGCCGTCCTCAGCCAGCGATATCATGGTGTCGAGGACTTCCTTGATCATCTCGGGATCGAGCGCCGAGGTCGGTTCGTCAAAGAGCATGATGCGCGGCTTCATGCACAGCGAACGGGCGATGGCGACCCGCTGTTGCTGACCGCCGGAGAGCTGGCCCGGATACTTGCTTGCCTGCTCCGGAATTTTGACCTTGGTGAGGTAATGCATGGCCGTTTCTTCGGCCTCCGCCTTTGGGGTCTTGCGCACCCAAATGGGTGCAAGCGTGCAGTTTTCGAGAATGGTGAGGTGAGGAAAGAGGTTAAAGTGTTGAAAGACCATACCAACCTCGGAGCGGATCTTGTCGATGTTCTTAAGATCCGATGAGAGAAGCGTGCCGTCAACTTCGATGCTGCCGCGCTGGTGTTCCTCCAATGCATTGATGCATCGAATGAGCGTGGATTTGCCTGAGCCTGACGGGCCGCAAATAACGATACGCTCGCCTCGATAGACACTGAGGTTGATGTCACGAAGCACGTGAAACGAGCCGTACCACTTATTCATGTCTTGGATGGTTATCGCCACCTCATTGGTAAGCGCTGGCGCCGACGTTGTCGGCCCGTTGACATCAGTTGTGGCTGGCTCAGACATGGGTGTTCTCCAGAAAAGCGCGCTTCTGTTGGCGAGGTTGGGTCAACGCCGTCATCGCACAGATCATCGCTTATGACCGGTTTCGAGCTTGCGCTCGAGATAAGCGGAATACTGGGACATTCCGAAGCAGAAGATGAAGAAGAAGACGGCGATGAAAACGTAAGGCTCGACCACGATCCCGTTCCATTCAGGCGTCGCGCGAATGGTGGTGGTGAGGCCGAGCGGATCAAGCAAGCCAATGATGATCACCAACGTCGTATCCTTAAAGAGGCCGATGAAGGTGTTCACGATGCCCGGGATCGAAATCTTCAGGGCCTGAGGAAGAATGATCAGACGCATCGACTTCCAATAGTCCAAGCCAAGCGCATGAGCGGCTTCGTACTGACCGCGTGGAAGCGCTGCGAGCCCACCTCGCACCACTTCAGCCATGTAAGCTGACGCGAACAAGGTCACCATGATCAGCACGCGCAACACCAGGTCAAATGTCGTGCCTGGAGGCAGAAAGTAATTGAGAACCGTCGAGGCGACAAAGAGGAGCGTGATCAAGGGCACGCCGCGCATTGCCTCGATAAACGTTACCGAGACAGCCCGGATGAAGAAAAGGCCGGACTGACGACCGAGTGCAAGAAGGACGCCGATCGGAAAGGACGCGGCAATACCGGTCACACCGATGATAAACGTCAAGAGAAAGCCGCCCAAGCGGTCGGATGCGACGGGACGAAGGTCGATAGGGATGATCGAGGCCAGGATGCCGTCGAACAAATCAACGCCAATGCCCCACCAGAGAATGGTGACCAGAATGCCGATAATCATGGCGGGAAGTAGGCCGCCGATCTTGTTGACAGCATTGAAAGCGAGCCAACCCACTACTGGTCCAAGCACGATGCCTGCAACAAACCAAAAACTGCCGCCCCAGATCAGCCAATAGGCGATGAACGGAAAAAGGATGGTCAGGATGAGAAAATTGCGGGGAATACGGTCGAACAAAACAGGCGCAAGTGCTGCGAACATCAAGAAGAAGCAGAGGATCGGGCGCCAGATCAAGTCGGCTGGATAGAAGCCAAAGGTATATTGCATCCAACGCTCATTGATCATGGCCCAGCAAGCGCCATGCGGGTTAATTTCGCGACACCCCTTCAGACTGTCGGCACTCCAGACGGCATCAACAAAAGACCACTGGATGAGGGGAGGCAACATCCAGGCGATGAAGGCAATCGAAAGGACACTCAAAGCGATGTTGAGAGGCGAGGAGAACAGGTTCTCCTTTGCCCAATGAAACGCCCCTGTCGTCCGGGCCGGCGGTTCTGAGGCCGGGATGTCGCCTTTGGCCACGAACGCAATCTCGCGTTTGAGCGTGTTGTCGGTAGGCGTAGTCGTCATATCAGCGCTCCACCAGTTTCACGCGTTCGTTGTACCAATTCATGATCGCGGAAATTACAAGCGAGACGATAAGATAGAATGCCATCAAGAGCATCAGGCACTCCATTTCGCGTCCGGTCTGATTGAGAGTAATGCCGCCGAGCGTACCGGTCGCATCCATATAGCCAACGGCAATGGCGAGCGAAGAGTTTTTGGTGAGATTGAGATATTGCGAGATCAGAGGCGGGATGATCACGCGAAGCGCTTGAGGCAAAATAATCAGGCTCATGGTCCGGTTCGGCCGGAGGCCCAGCGCAAAAGCAGCTTCTGTTTGACCATGGCTGACGGACTGAATGCCAGCACGAACATTCTCGGCGATGAAGGCGCCCGTATAAACCGACAGCGCCAGCCAAAGCGCAATCAAGCTCTCCCGAGCGAAGATACCGCCTTGGTAATTGAAACCCTTCAATTCGGGATAACCGAAATGCAGGCCGAGGATGAGCAAGACAGCAGCAAGCGGCACCACGATCAGGGCGGTGCGCACCCAGAAGATCGGCTGCGCTTCGCCGGTCGCATCTTGCTTGGCATGGGCCCACTTGCCGTAAACTCGACCAGCTATGATGCCGCCGATCAGAACAGCGAGAATGACGATGAAGTTCAAACTGAGCGAAAAAAGCCCGCCGATGTCGATGGCACCCAGCGAATTCGCAAAGAGCGGTTCTGGGAAATAAAAACCGCGATTGGTCATCACCAACCCACCGCTCAGCCAAGGCTCGGCCTGCTTCGGCGATGGCAACGTTTCATTAATGAGGGCGCTGAACAGGATAATCTGAAGCAGCACGGGGATATTGCGTACCACTTCGATGTAAACGGACATCAGCCGGGCAACTAGCCAATTCTTGGAAAGCCTGAGCACACCGGCAATGACACCGATCACAGTCGCAAGCGCACAGCCGAGCACAGCCACCAGAAGGGTGTTCAAAATGCCGACCACTGCGGCACGCGCATGACTAGACCGCGAGGTATATTCAATCAAGCGTTGGTTGATGTCGTAAGACGCAGGTTCGGACAGGAAACCGAAACCAAACTCTTTGCCCAACGCTTCCAGATTGCTGATGGTATTCGAGATCAACCAACCGAAGAACAGCATCAAAAGAAAGAAGGCGATGACCTGAATCGTGTAGCCGCGATATCGGGTATCAGAGAGCAGCATACCGAGACGGAAGTTATCGGGTGCTGCAGCAGATGCGACGGCCATGACGCTCCTTTCCAAGCCCTGACGTTTTGGGGAGGAGCTCCCCTCTTTGATATTGTCAGCAAGAACCATGCCTTAAGCAACAGGTCCTCGTGAGCATGCAGTATAAGTCAGGGATGGGATTGGGGAAACGGTTCTAAAGAAAAACGGGCACGCCCCGAAGGACGTGCCCGTTTAGATCATCTTAGCGGAAAGGGGGGGCGTAAAGGATGCCGCCGTCCGTCCACTGAGCATTGAGACCGCGCTCAAGGCCAATCGCGGTGTCTGGGCCGAGATGACGCTCGAAGATCTCGCCGTAGTTACCGCCAGCAAGGATGGCACTGACTGCCCAATTGGACTCAAGTCCAATCATCGCGCCGAGATCGCCTTCCGCGCCAAGCAAGCGACGGATCTCTGGATCCTCGCTGTTTGCGGCCAAATCTTCGACATTCTCAGACGTGATGCCCTTTTCTTCAGCAACCACCAAAGCATTCAGCACCCAGCGGGCGATATCACCCCACTGGTTGTCGCCATGGCGAACCACCGGACCAAGCGGCTCCTTCGAGATGATCTCAGGAAGGATCACGTGATTCTCGGGATCCTCGAAGGTGGCGCGAGTCGCGGCAAGACCTGATGCGTCCGTGGTATAGGCATCACAAGCATCAGAAAGATACTTCTGCTGGGCTTCCGCATTGGTCTCGATCGGCACAGGCTCATAGCTCATGCCATTGGCGCGGAAGTAGTCAGCGAGATTCAGCTCGGTGGTCGTACCGGTCTGAATGCAGACGGTAGCGCCATCAAGCTCGGTTGCCGAATTCACGCCCAGGTCCTTGCGGAGCATGAAGCCCTGGCCGTCGTAATAGTTGACGCCGATGAAGGTGAACTTCAGATCATTGTCACGGCTGAAGGTCCAGGTGGTGTTACGTGCAAGAACGTCGACCTCACCAGAGGCAAGAGCGGTGAAGCGGGTCTTACCTGTAGTCGGCGTGAACTTGACGGACTCGCGATCGCCGAAAACGGCTGCAGCGAGCGCACGGCAATAGTCGACGTCAAAACCGTCCCAGCCACCGGCGTCATCGGTGAAGGAAAAGCCAGCGAGGCCGGTGGATACGCCGCATTGGACGTGCCCTTTAGCCTTGACGTCGTCGAGGGTAGCCGCGCCAGCGGTACCTGCAGCGAGCGCGCCTACGAGCGCGAGCGCCGTCATAGTAACTTTTTGGTTCATTCGATACTCTCCCTAAACTCCATGGATGTTCGTCGTTCGTTTACAGAACGTTAGCAACGTTCTGTCAACATTCCGCTTGAATACAGGGGTATTGCGGGACAACAAACCAAACATCTGCACATCTGGTGCACAATTATTGCCGCTTAACGCCTTACTGTTGTGGGGTCTTTCATGGCTTAAGTCGGTAGATGCGGCGCGCATTTTCGTGGAAGAGGCCTTGGCGGAGATCAGCGTCCAGATTCGCCGTTAGCGTTAGATAGCTGGAAAATATCGTTTGGAACGCCGCACAGAGGCTGTCGACAGGGAAATTGCTCGCAAACATGCATCGCTCGGCTCCGAAAATCGATAAGGCGTCACGAATGACCGGCCCGTTCGCGTCGATGGTCCAGGCCTTGCCCGGCTGCCCGAGGCCAGAGATCTTGAGCGCAACATTGGGCGCATCCGATAGCGCACCCATGGCCTTCCGCCAGCCAGCAAGCCCTTCGGCGCTTCGATCAGCCGGCAAACCAGTGTGATTCAAGATGATTTGGGTGTCTGGGAAATCTTGGGCCAGTTCGAGCGCTGCATCGAGATGCCACCAGGGCGTTTGCAGATCATAAGAAAGACCGAGCGACGCCAAACAGGCAAAACCATCGCGAAATCGGGGATCATCCATCGAACCGGCTGCACCGCGACAGGCCTCGACCGGTGATGACGCCGCATTCGGCTTTTGCCGAATGCCGCGAACCCGGGCAAACGTCGCCTGTGTTCGCAGCACCTCAGCCGCATCTTCATGCTCAAGCCAGGCTTGAGCAACGATGGCTGACGGCAAGCCCTGATGATTGGCAAGCGCCGTTACCCAACGAGTTTCGCCTATCGGGTCTTTAGGGTCCCACTCCGCCTCAACATAGACCGTACCCACGACATTGAACCCCGATGCGTCTTTCTCGTAGCTGTCGGGCAAATAATTTCGTTTCAAGACGGTGTAGTCGCCATAGCGAAACGGGATCGAAGACGGATCGCAAAGCCAGGGATGGTAGTTTTTATCCAAATCCCAAAAATGCAGATGCGGATCGATGATGGGGATGGTGTTCATGGACAAAGCGATCGGTTCACCTCGAAGATGGCGTAGGCCTCCTAATGATGGCTTTATTCGTCCTCTCTCAACAAGCCCTCAAAAAACCGATCTGTCTTAACGATTCGTTCAATAAATTATGTCTAGTATTTGAGTGATTATCGATCTGCGAGGTGTGAGATGCGTCCTTGCCTAGGACATCAGCGATCTTCTAATGGCAAGAGTGCCACGTCAGCACGATCGGCGCTCATGGCCTGTGCCAGCGACCAGCGCGGTGCCGTCATGCCCATTATGGCGGCCGTGATGATGATTGCCGCCGGCGGCGCGGCACTGGCCGTCGATGTCGGTCGTGCCTACGCCGTCAAAGCCGATCTGCAAGCCGCTGCTGACGCGGCAGCGCTGGCCGCAGCCATCATGCTTCCCGATGTCAAAGAAGCCCGAAAGGCAGCGCAAGTCGCGGTCGACCGGAGTCTACCTAGCTTGAAGCCTATTCTTACCAACAATGATATCACTTTCGGCAGTTGGAATGCCGGTGAGCGGGCACTTGACGCGGGTTCTGGCGCAGCCAGCGCCGTTCAAGTAACCGTCCAACTGAGCGAAAGCCGAGGCAATGCCTTAGAAACACTGTTTGCCGGCGTTTTTGGTGAGGCGGCGATGGACATCACGTCTAGCGCTACCGCTGGCAAGAGCGGCATTTTCTGCCTCCTCGCCCTTGATCGTGATGGCAAGGGCTTGGAGATTAAGGGTAAATCTGAACTAGAGCTCACCGCCTGCAGCGCTCAGATCAATGCCGACCACAAGGAAGCCCTAAAGGTCCACGGCGATAGTTTTCTCTACAGCGATGGTGTATGCGTCAGTGGCGGAGCGAAGGTGAGCGGCCAAGGCTCCGTTTCGCCTCAGCCATCTGAATATTGTCCTCCGCACGCGGACCCACTCGCCAGCTTCGAAATGCCGGAGATAGGCGCTTGCACTGACAACGATCTAGAAATCGCAGGTGAAACTATTTCATTGTCGCCCAGTCGCGTGTTTTGCGGCGGTCTCAAGGTCACTGGATCCGCGAGAGTCAGGCTGGATCCAGGTCTATACATTATCAATGACGGCAAATTCGATGTTCGGGATGACGCCGTCATTGAAGGCGATGGTGTTACGATCATTCTTTATGACAAAAAGTCAGAATTTGACATCAAAGATAGCGCATCCTTACGCCTCACGGCGCCGACTGAAGGTCCCTACAAAGGTTTGTTAATCACCCAGAGTGAGGGAGATTTCTTCAAACCCAAAGACAATAAGTGGGACAGTTCGGAAACATCGGAATTGACGGGCGTGGTCTATCTGCCCGATGGCAAGTTCACATCGAAGATCGAAGCGAACATAACGGGCACGGATGCCTGTTTTGTGCTGATCGCCAAAGAGATCAAACTCGACGGTAACGCAAGAACGTCGATCGATCTTTCCAGTACTGGCTGCCGCGGCAGCCTGCCAGCAGCCTTTAGCCGCTCAGTTGTTCTTCTCGATTAGCCCCCATCTAGCGGTCAGGCATCAGCACTTGATAACGAACGAGAATCGGCCTTAAGACCGAAGCCATCAAGCTCATCCTGAGGAAGCTGCTGATGGCTGACGCGCATAATGCAAGCATGATGAACAATCTCTATTGGTGGGGTGTGCCAACGCTGTTTCGGTGCCCGCAGGCGGAGCCGGGTGGCGCAGATATCGCCCTTGCCGGAGTGCCACATTCCACCGGGAACGGCACGACCGAACGTGACCAGCATTTAGGCCCGCGCGCCGTTCGCAACATCTCCGCGCTCCAGCGTCGTGTCCATGGTGGTTTCGGGATCGATCCCTGGTCGTCGGCAACAATCGTTGATGTCGGCGACGTGCCCTTTCCACGCGCCAATGACAACGAAGCTTGCGTCGAAGACATCACGACCTTCTATCGGACGATCGACGCCGCTGGCGCACGACCCGTATCAATCGGTGGGGATCACTCGATTACCGGCGGTATTCTCCAAGCGATCGGCAAAGGCAACATTGCCGGAGGTGAGCCGGTCAGTCTTTTGCATCTCGACGCCCACACCGATGTCTTTACGAAGGTCGACCACTTTCTCGGCGCGAAAAAGTCGGCAGCCCATTGGGGGGCTTATCTCGCTGACCAGGGGCATGTCGACCCGAAGAGCTCGATGCAAATCGGCCTACGGGGTCATCCTCGGACACTCGATTGGCTCCAGCCCTCATACGACTATGGCTACAACATCGTGACGATGGCCGAGTATCGAAAGCGCGGGCCTGCCGAGGTGATTGCGCAAACGAAAGACGTTCTTGCCGGCCGTCCCGTGTACATCACATTCGATCTCGATTGCCTCGATCCAACCGTGGCGCCGGCCGTTGCCAATCTTGAACCCGGATCAAAAGGCTTCGACATCGACGAAGCGGTCGGCCTTCTTCATGCCGTGCGTGGCATGAACATCGTCGGTGGCGATGTCGTTTGCTTGATGCCCACAAAAGATTCGCCGAATCAGATCACGGCCATGGTGGCGGCCGCCATCATGTTCGAGATGATCGCTATGATGACGGAGGCAACAAACGGATGGGCAACCTCAGCCGACGGGAGCCCGACATCGTCAGCAACAAGGCGATGAGGACCGAATAGGCCAACCTTGCCCCTCTCTATGTCCAGCATTAGGCGTGGCCACCGCGGAAAAAACGACGGACGGCTTCGATCCTGGTCTGCCGGTCGGGGAAGGAGCCGCTGGTGTTAAAGCGTCGTGCCATGTCAGCGCCGATGGTCAGTGCACGCTTAGCCGCGCCCGGATTGGCCTTTCCCTGACCTGCAATGTCGAAGGCAGTGCCGTGCGCAGGCGTGGTAATCGGGAAAGGATAACCACCGATAAGGGTAATGCCACGATCAAATCCCATGAGCTTCATCGCGATTTGTCCCTGATCGTGATACATGGTGAGGACCGCGTCGTGCAGACCAGCTTTGGCGCGAAGAAACACGGTATCAGGTGAGAACGGCCCCTCGACCGCGAGCTGCCGATTTGCGGCAGCCCGCACAGCAGGCTCAATCACGTCAATCTCTTCTCGACCGAAATTGCCGCCATCGCCTGCGTGGGGGTTAAGACCGGCAACCGCCAGCCTGGGTCGGGTGAACCCTGCGGCTTCCATGCTTTCTATGGTCAAGTCGATCGCTTTTTCGATCCGCTCAGCTGTCATGCAACCCGCGACTTCACTGAGCGGTATATGAGAGGTCACACGCGCGTTCCAAACCTCGTCCAAAATATTGAATTCGCTGCCGTCCTTCGCGGCGCCGATGGTTCGACGAATAAAGCCGATTTCGTCAACATAGTCTTCCTCCGCGAGGCGCATGGAGTGCTTGTTGAACGGTGTGAAGGCAACGGCGTCAGCAACACCTGCGGCCGCCATCTTGAGCGCGATCCGAAAGTTCACCAAGGCGAAATCACCGCCGCTTTGAGATGACTCACCGACAGTGATGTCACGCGGATCGAGATGACCGAAGTCGGATAGGGCCTGCCCCCCATCGACAAAGCCATCGAGATCAGCCAGCTCATAGTCAACGCTGGCTTGCTCGCAACCCAACGCCCAAACCCGCCGATCACCGAGCAAGAGGATGTCACACACCTTCTGTATGTCAGCATCAGCCAGCAGCTTCGCCGCAAGCTCCGCACCGATGCCCGCAGGATCACCCATGGCCAGCGCTATTAGCGGTCTTCCATGATGGTCCATGAAACGCCCCCCTCCCTGCATGCCCCTAACGATGTCCTTAAAGGAATACCAGGACTGACGAAAGCGACCAGACCCCATCGACACCGCCTGCGGTCGATCTAGTCAGATCGATCGAACCCCAATGAAACGAGTTGCAGCTGGAACGCTCGTTGCCCTTGACGAGTAGGGGTGATCCGTGCTGTCGGACAGCGGTTTGTTTTTCATTCTTGCGGCGGCCGCATGCCGTCAGGAGCTAATCCTATGGCCAATGTCGCGGTGGTCGGTTCCCAGTGGGGCGATGAGGGTAAAGGCAAAATTGTCGATTGGCTCTCGGAGCGCGCTGAGGTCGTGGTACGTTTTCAAGGCGGCCACAACGCAGGCCACACACTCGTCATCGAGGGCGAAACGTACAAGCTCTCAGCGCTGCCGTCAGGCGTGGTCAGAAGGGGCAAGCTCTCGATTATCGGTAATGGCGTGGTGGTTGATCCTTGGGCGCTGTTGGAGGAGATCAACGGTCTACGTAGCCAAGGTGTCTCGATCAGCCCGGAAAGCCTCCGAATTGCTGAAAACGCGCCCCTAATCCTGCCGCTTCATGGCGAGTTGGATCGTGCCAAAGAAAAGGTTAAGGCAGAGAAGAACAGTGGCGTCGGCAAGATTGGCACCACCGGCCGCGGCATTGGCCCCGCCTATGAGGACAAGATCGCACGACGTGCAATTCGCATGGGCGATCTCGCCGATCCCGACGTGCTTGCCCGCAAGGTCGATGACCTCCTCTTGCATCACAATGCTCTTCGCCGCGGTCTGGGCGAAACACAAATCGAGGCGCCGCCGCTTGTCGCACAGTTGCTGGATCTCGCGCCCAAGCTCCTACCTTACGCCGAGCCGGTCTGGCTCCGGCTTGCAGACCTGAAACGGCGTGGCGCACGCATTCTTTTCGAAGGTGCGCAAGGCGCAATGCTCGATGTCGATCACGGTACCTATCCGTTTGTGACCTCCTCGAACACCCTAGCAGCGGCGGCAGCACTCGGATCCGGCACCGGCCCTGATGTCGTCGGCTACGTCCTGGGCATCACCAAAGCGTATACAACGCGCGTTGGCGAGGGCCCGTTCCCGACAGAGCTCGATGACGACGTCGGCCGTGGACTTGGAGAGCGTGGCCATGAATTCGGCACGGTAACGAGCCGTCCAAGGCGTTGCGGATGGTTTGATGCCGTCATGGTGCGCCAGGCGATTAAGATCGGCGGCATTCATGGCATGGCCTTAACCAAGCTAGATGTTCTTGACGGTATGGAAACACTCAAAATTTGCACGGCCTATCGCCACTATGGCCAAACTCTTCACCATCTCCCGAGCGGAGTCAGCACGCAGGCCGGCGTCGAGCCAATTTATGAGGAGATGGAAGGCTGGCCGGACAGCACGCGCGGAGCCCGCAGCTTTGCTGATTTACCGGCTCAAGCCGTCAAATATATCAAGCGATTGGAAGAGCTTGTTGAAGCGCCTGTAGCCCTCCTTTCAACCAGCCCAGATCGCGAAGACACCATCCTGCTACGCGACCCTTTTGCTGACTAGTTCTGGGATTTCGTCGTTCAGCCCAGAGCAAATTGACACTCCAGGGTTGAATAAAAATCCACGCCTTTATTTCATTACGATTGTACGCTATGCATGGGCTTGGCCCGATGGCCGCTTGACGCATTTTCATCATTGGTTATGACTATCCACATGAATACCTTACCACAACCTCTTGACCGACAGCATAAATCGGAAGCTACCCCCAAAGAGACGGGTGGTGACAAGCTGCCAGATAGCTTCGATGCACTCGCGAGTGAGCTATGGGTCGCCTCGACCGGCAGCGTCGGACTCTTGAGTTCAGCTCTCGGCCGCGTCTTGAGCTGGCGCCTTGAGGAAGCGGAAGATATTCTCCATAGCGAGCTTCGGCAGATCAAACGGCGCTTGACCCGTGTCGGCGAAGTCGAAGAAGCCACCGGCATGGTTCTTCGCTATATCCGTGCCGCTCAGGAAGGCACGTGCGAGCTTAATCTTCGCATTATGGCCAAAGTCATCCGTGGCCTGGCAACACGTTCAAGAGCGAAAGCATCGGAATTTCTTCGTTATGCCGATGCAGTTGCTGGTCTCACGGTCGAAGAGATCACGGTGATCACCTGCCTCTTGGAAAAAACTGTTGAGCTTGACGAGTTCGGCCTAGCTAAGGAGCGCGACAATCAAGCGTGGTCGCAGATGATCGACGAACTTGTGCCGAGTATGTTCACCGATCAGCAGCATGTCGCTGAGATCCTGCTTACGGCCTCTCGATCGGGTCTGGTGACCAAAGCCGCACCGTTCAAGCTTGGACCGTTTTGCACAACGCCTTTCCTTCATGACCTCGCCGAGCTGGCATCACTCAGGCGGGCGATCACCGAAGAAGGGCTCGATTGGTAACTTCGGTTCACGTCGCTCAGAATTTTCTTCGTTAATGTTCCGTTAACGTTAGCTGTGCAGTATGAAGGGCAGTGGACGCGATCGGTGCTCCGACTAACGCCCTGCCCAGCTGGAGATGGTGACATGATGCGAACGGCGTGTATTGCCTTTGGATGCCTCTTGGTCGCGAGTTGCACGACCAATCCTGACGGCACACAATCCGTTAACAAAGCTGCTGTCGGTGGCGCTATTGGCGCGGTCGCAGGCGGCATTCTCGGCAATCGACTCGATAAGAAAGGCAGTCGGACCGGTGGTACAATCGCGGGTGCGGCGGCAGGCGCGGCGGTTGGCGGCGGGCTGGGGTATCTGTTTGACCGGCAAGAAAAGGAATTTGAGCAAGAACTTGCCAACGAGCGAGCTGCCAATCAGATCGAAATCGAACGCGTTCGCGACGATCTTCTCAAGCTTACCCTCGACAGCGAGGTCTCCTTCGACTTCGACAGCGCTGCGATCAAGCCTGCTTTTCAACCGAGCCTGACCAAGCTCGCCAATGTCCTCGCCAAATATGACCGCAATCAGGTGACCGTCGTTGGCCACACGGACTCGAGCGGTACCGACGCCTATAATCAAGACTTGTCGGTCAGACGTGCTGAGGCTGTGGTGAGTGAGCTTGTCAGCCGCGGCGTGCCGCCAAGCATGATGCGCGCTGAGGGACTGGGTGAAAGCGAGCCGCGCGCCGACAACGGCACCGAGGCAGGCCGCCAGCTCAATCGGCGGGTCGAAATCCTGATCCAGCCCGATCCGTCAACGGTCTAAGGTCCGCAACACCATCATTGCTGCGGTAACGGAACAACCTTTCGGTCCAGGCCGCCAATGCGGCTTGGGCCAGTCCGCCAGGCGTGGTAAAGGGATCGACGACCGACCAATCGGCTTTCGGTTGACGTTCGGCGAACCCTTTATCGACCTCGGACATCAATGGCCCCTCCGCTCCTTACGCTACGTAACGCTCATCTTAGGATCGGCAGTCAGACGATCTTTGCCGATCTGGATGTCGCGATCGGACGCGACGACCGGATCTGTCTGGTCGGCAGGAACGGTGCGGGCAAATCCACGTTGCTCAAAACAATTGCCGGGCTGATCGATCTCGATGGCGGTGAGCGGTTTCTACAGCCTCGCACGCAGGTGGCTTACTTGCCCCAAGACCCAGCCTTGTCAAAAGGATCATCAGCCCGAGAGATCGTGCTGTCAGGGCTGGCCGGTCATGCCGCTGAAGGGGAGGATGATCACCTCGCTGATGCGATGCTTGAACGGTTTGCCATCGCTCCGGAACGTCTTGTCGATTCGATTTCTGGCGGTGAGGCACGACGGATCGCCCTCGCGCGTGCCCTGATCGGCAATCCAGAAATCCTTCTCCTAGACGAACCGACCAATCACCTCGACATCCAGGCCATCGAGCAGTTGGAGTTCGACCTCCATGCGTTTCGTGGCGCCATCGTCATGATAAGCCATGACCGCCGCTTCCTCACGGCTCTGTCCCGATCCACTTGGTGGCTTGATCGCGGCAAAGTACGCGTCAACGAGGACGGATTCGATGCCTTCGAGGACTGGTCGGCAGCCGTCTTGGCCGAGGAGGAGGCAGAGCTTCACCGTCTGGCCAAGGCGATCGAAGCGGAAACTGAGTGGCTCCATTTCGGCGTTACAGCCCGTCGAAAGCGCAATCAAGGCCGTCTTCGCCGCCTCCACGCCATGCGTCAAGAGCGAGCGGAACGGCTTCGCCCAGAAGGGCAAGCGAAGCTTGAAAATCAATCGGTGAGCAAAAGTGGCCGATTGGTGATCGAGGCGGATGGGATCGAGAAACGCTTTGATGAACGGGTCATCGTTCAAGACTTCTCGACCCGCATCATGCGCGGTGACCGGATCGGTATCATCGGCCCCAATGGCGCCGGCAAAACCACCCTTATCCGCCTTTTGACGGGTGACCTGCCGCCAGACAGCGGCTGTGTTCGTCTCGGCACCAATCTTGACGTCGCCAAAATCGACCAACGCCGCGATAGCCTAGCACTGGACAAGAGTCCCTGGGATACGCTTTGCCCAGACGGCGGTGATCATGTTGAAGTTCAGGGCCGTTTTCGTCATGTCGTCGGCTATCTAAAGGACTTTCTTTTCCGCTCCGAGCAATTGCGCACCCCGATCCGTGCGCTATCCGGTGGCGAGCGCAACCGTCTGCTGCTCGCTCAGCAACTAGCACGCCCTGCCAACCTCCTGGTGATGGATGAACCGACGAATGATCTCGACATGGAGACGCTCGACCTTCTCCAGGAACGATTAGCGGAGTTCGAGGGCACCCTGCTCCTGGTCAGCCATGACAGAGACTTTCTTGACCGACTGGTCACAAGCACAATTGTGCTTGAAGGAGATGGCATCGCCATGGAGTATGCGGGAGGCTATACTGACTATCTGCAACAACGGCAGCCCGCGGTCACCCGTTCGATCGCCAAGACGTCAACGGAACCCGAAACACCCAAGATCAAAGAAGATCATCGACAGGCAGGTCGCTTGAAACGTCAAGCCGAGCGCAACTTGGCAAAACTGGAAAAGCGCATGGAGCAGCTTCAGGCAGAGCAGGTTGATCTCGAAGCTGCCCTTGCTGATCCCGACCTCTTCGCAAAGGATGCCGAAGCTTTTGAAACGAAGACGGAACGCTTGGCTCAGCTGCAACAGGAACTGGAAGACGTCGAAGAACGTTGGCTTCAGCTTGAACTCGAAGCGGAGGCTAACGCATCGTGAGCGTCGAGATCCCTGACCTCTTGCGCGCTGACGGCACCCCTGCGCGGATCGCTCTCGTCCACGAGTGGTTTGACCACTTCTACGGGTCAGAGCGTGTCGCGGCGGAAATCCTCGCTTGTTATCCCACCGCCGACGTTTTTACCCTTGTCGATATCATGAAGGGTGACTCACGTCGTTTTCTCGACGGTAAACAGATCAACACCTCCTTCATTCAACGCCTTCCCTTTGGCAAATCACCGCGCTTTCGTCATTATTTGCCGTTGTTTCCGCTGGCTATCGAGCAGTTTGATCTCAGCCACTACGACCTCGTGCTTTCCAGCAGTCATGCCGTTGCCAAAGGGGTGCTCACCGGCCCGGATCAGCTGCACATTGCCTATGTCCATACTCCGATGCGTTACGCGTGGGAGCTGCAGCACGAATATCTCCGCCAATCCGGCCTGAATCGCGGCCTTAAAGGCATGCTGACGCGTTACCTTTTGCACCGTCTTCGCCTTTGGGACTCGAGAACAGCCCATGGCGTTGACCAGTTCATCGCTAATTCGGCCTATGTAGCTAGGCGCATCCAAAAGACCTACCGCCGGGAAAGTGACGTCGTGCACCCGCCGGTTGACGTCGATCGTTTTGGTCTGGAGGAAACCAAAGACGATCATTATCTCGCGGCATCACGGTTTGTGCCCTACAAACACACAGAAACGATCGTCGACGCCTTCATCGGCATGCCAGACAAACGGCTGACCGTCATCGGCGATGGTCCGGGCCAACCGGCAGCCGCTGCAAAAGCGGGCGGCAATATCACTCTGCTGCCACCTCAACCCTTTGAGGTCCTCGAGCGGGAGATGCGGCGTGCCAAGGCCTTCATCTTCGCGCCTGAAGAGGATTTCGGCATTACGCCAGTGGAGGCGCAAGCGGCAGGGACGCCGGTGATTGCCTTCGGCGCCGGTGGCGTCCTCGAAACCGTTCGCCCCCTTGGACAGCCAAGACCGACAGGGCTCTTTTTCCATGCGCAGACGCCGGAGGCCATCCGGCATGCCGTCCAGAAATTCGAAGACAATATTGATTGTTTCGCAGCGCAGGATTGCCGCGAAAATGCGCTTCGCTTCGCCGCACCGCATTTTCGACATCGCTACACGCAAATCATCTCGGAAGCCTGGCAGAACCATGGCGGCAGCGTCGAGAGGGCCATGGGCGAACCTCGGGTGGCGTAACTCCGCGCCTTTCTCGCAGTCCTTTCAAGATGAAAAAAACGTCATGTCCCCGACATGACCTCTTCACAGAACGTCTCCAAATCAAGCGCATGAACGTCCGCAAACCGATTGGGCTGCCTACGCGGCCAGCAGCGATGCTCAACGCTTGAATGGAGATCTTAATGAACGCACTGAACCGTTTTCGCCGTCCGGGCCAATCTAAAGGGAAGGCTGGCTTTGCCCTTGCTCTTTCGTCCGCGGCCGCTATCGGCTTGCTCGTCGGCTTGAATGCCGTACCGGCCAGCCACGCCGAAACACCAACACCGCTGACCGCCGCCCCTTGGGCGGGCTATGCCGATCTGATCGAAGAGATCATGCCAAGCGTGGTCACAGTCACCACGAAGGTAAATGCTGAAACTGACCCTGTCACCGAGCGACGCGGAGAGTTCCGCGGCCGGGACTTCGGCGGCATGGACGAGGAAATGCAACGCTTTATGGAGCGTTTTTTTGGTGATCGGGGGCCTCGCGGTCCAAGGCCGCATGGTCCACGCGCCGGTGCAGGCTCCGGTTTCGTGATTGATCAGGACGGTTTGATCGTGACCAACAATCATGTCATCGAAGGGGCCGATGAGGTAACCGTAACCCTTAATGATGGTCGTGAACTTGAAGCCACGGTCATCGGCGCCGATCCTGATACAGATCTCGCCGTCCTTCAGGTCAGCGCAGAGACCCCCCTACCCGTTGCCAAATTCGCCGACTCCGAACAGGTACGTGTTGGCGATGCGGTCATTGCCATCGGCAATCCCTTTGGTCTCGGCGGCACGGTAACCGCGGGCATCGTCTCGGCAAAGGCGCGCGAAATTGGAGCCGGGCGCTACGACGATTTCCTCCAAATCGATGCTCCGATCAACCGCGGTAACTCGGGTGGGCCGACCTTCAATCTCGAAGGCGAGGTCATCGGTGTCAACACGGCAATCCATAGTCCAACGGGGGGCAATGTCGGCATCGGCTTTGCCATCCCTGCCAATCTGACCCAGAAGATTGTTGCTGATCTTCAGGATGACGGCATGGTCGAGCGTGGTTGGCTGGGAGTGCACATCCAGTCAGTTGATAGTGATCTTGCCGATAGCCTGGGCTTGGCGAGTGACAGTGGCGCCCTGGTCTCGCGGGTGACAGACGATGGTCCCGCAGCTGCCTTCGGCATTGAGCAAGGCGATGTCATCATCAGCTTTGGCGGGCAAGCGATCGAGACACTTCGCGATCTCACGCGGGCTGTCGCCGACACTGCCCCTGGCGCTGAGGCCGACGTCGTTGTTTGGCGCGATGGTGAAGAAAAGACCCTCTCCGTCGAAGTCGCACAAATGCCATCTGAACAGACCCTAGCCGGAATCGAGCAGGACGATGCGGTGGACGAAGAAGCCCCAAGACTGGGCTTAGCGTTGGCGCGGCTCGACCAATCATTGCGTGCTGAGATGGATCTTCCTGACAATCTCGATGGGGCGATTGTAACCGACGTGCTTCCCGGCAGCCCTGCTGCAGAGAAGGGTCTGCGCCAAGGCGATGTCATCATCGAAGCAGACCATCAGGAGGTCGCCGATCCCAAAACGGTTGCCGAAGCGGTCAAGGCAGCTGCTGAGCGCGGCGATAAGGCTATCCTATTGCTGATCAAGCGCGGGGACCAGGATCGCTTCGTTGCAGTCCGCATTGATCAAGCCTAGGGAGCCCGACCAACCGTGCAATTGTTGTTAGAATGCCTTACAACCCTTGAAGGAGAGCAGGGGTCGGTGCTTGTCGCCGGCCCCGCCATGCCTTAGATGACGTCCATGCATGTGCTTTTGATTGAAGATGATGAGGATGCGGCTGACTATCTGGTGAAGGGGCTGAAAGAAAGCGGTCACCAGATCGAGCATGCTGCCGATGGTAAGGCGGGGCTTTTAAAGGCCGCAGCCGAGAACTTCGACGTCCTCATCGTCGACCGTATGCTGCCCGAATTGGATGGATTGAGCTTGGTCCAACATTTGAGGGCGACCGGCAACACGACGCCAGTGTTATTCTTATCAGCGCTCGGTGAAGTCGATGATCGTGTCAAAGGCCTTCGCGCCGGCGGTGACGATTACCTGGTGAAACCTTATGCGTTTGCAGAACTTCTAGCACGTGTTGAAACGCTCGGGCGGCGTCCACAACCACAACCCGTCGCGACCACGCTTAAGATTGCCGACCTCGAAATGGATCTGCTCGGGCGCAAGGTCATGCGCGGCGAACAGATTATCGATCTTCAGGCGAAAGAATTCCAGCTTCTAGAAGTGATGATGCGCCATGCTGGCCAAGTGATGACCCGCACCATGCTTCTGGAGAAAGTCTGGGACTATCACTTCGACCCACAAACCAATGTGATCGACGTCCATATCAGCCGCCTCAGGCAAAAAGTCGATCGCGATTTCGCAACGCCACTCATACATACCGTGCGCGGCGCGGGATACTGCCTGCGTGCGCCCGATCCGGCTTCTTGATACTACAGCCTTTCGCCTAACACTGATTTATCTCGGTCTGTTCGGCGTCTCGGCATTGGTTCTGCTCGGGTATCTCTACGCGGCAACCGCAGGCTTTATGACCCGGCAGACGACCGAGACGATCCAAGCCGAGATTGCCGGACTAGCTGAACAATATCGCACTCAAGGCCTGCCTCGTCTTCGTCAGGTTATTGAACAACGTTCTGCCGCCCAACCGCATCGCGCCAGCATTTATCTGCTCACCGATCCAGCCGGACGCTGGGTGGCCGGCAACATCGACCGCTGGCCCGATGCGACACCCGGCGAAGGGGGCTGGATGACCTTCCCCGTCGCAGTTCAGCCTGACGGCCTTCACACCGAGAACCGGCGAGCCGTCGCACAGAGTTTTCGCCTGCGCGGCGCCTATCGTCTCATAGTTGGACGCGAGGTGGAGGAGCGACTCCAGCTGCAGACCAAGATCAAACAGGCACTGTCCTGGGGGCTCGGCCTTACCTTACTTCTCGGTCTCGTCGGTGGCCTCTTAATGAGCCGAGGGCTGCTCCGCCGCGTCGACACAATTAATCGTACCACGGAGCAAATTATGGCTGGCGATCTCAGCCAGCGAATCGCGATAAAAACATCGCGCGGTGATGAATTCGATCAACTCGCCGGTAACCTCAATGCAATGCTGGAACAGATTGAGCGCCTCCTGAATGGCATGCGCCAAGTCACGGACAATATTGCGCACGATCTCAGGACGCCGCTCAACCGGATGCGTTCGCGCATCGAAGTGGCGCTCTTGAGTGACGATGATAAGGAGACATTGCAACCGGTTCTCGAGCAAACCTTAAAAGATGCCGAGACCATGATCGGCACCTTCAACGCATTGCTCGACATCGCCCGAGCCGAAGCCGGCAGCGAGCGAGCGGCGTTCGAGACGGTCGATCTAACCGCAATTATCAACGACATCGTCGATCTGTATCAGCCCCTCGCTGAGGACCGAGGTCAGGTGATCGAAACATCGATCACCCCCAATCAAAGGCTCAACGCCAACCGCCATCTGCTTTCCCAAGCACTCGCCAACCTTTTGGACAACGCGATCAAATATACACCTGAGGGTGGACGCATCTCGGTCGAGGTCGTCGACGGGCCAACGATTACGGTTGCTGACACCGGGCCGGGCATTCCCGAAACCGCCCATCATCAAGTCTTGGAGCGTTTTGTCCGCTTAGATGAGACTCGCGGCACACCTGGCAGTGGCCTCGGTTTAAGTCTGGTTGGCGCGGTCGCCAAGCTTCATAGCGCCATATTGCGACTTGAGGATAATCAGCCCGGACTGCGGGTGGTTCTCAGCTTCAACAACGATGTTCTGGGGCGAAAGCAAGAGCATGGTCCATCGCGATTAGGATCGACGGTCGATACGGCCCGATCGAAAAAATGGGTAAAGGCTTAACAATCGAGACGGCGCCGTCGACACCGACCATGGCGTGACTGACGTTGATCCGACTGGCCTTGCGGGCCATGACATCGTCGGCTTGGCATGTGAAGGGCTGATATGTCTCGGGTGTCAGTAGGGCTCTGAGTTCATAGCTCTTTTCGAATGTCGACGATGCGCATCAGCGCAATGATCATCAAGATGACCACGCCGAGCAAAACGATCGCATTGGCCGCAGCCGGCGGAAATTGCAAGTAGGAAAGCTCGGTCCAGATGGCCTTGCCAATCGATGCGATCTGACCACCTCCGAGCACGTTGACCGTCACGAAATCGCCCATCACGATCGTCAAAACAAAAATCGAGCCGATCGCGATGCCAGGCTTGCATAGAGGAATGACAACATTCCAAAGAGTCTGCCACCCCGTTGCGCCCGCGTCATAGGCTGCTTCGAGTAGGCTTTTGTCGATCCTTAGCATCGAGTTGAAGATCGGTACGATCATGAAGAGCGTGTACAAATGGACAAAGCCTAGAATCACCGAAAAGTCCGAGTAGAGCAGCCATTCCTGCGGCTCTTCAACGAAACCCATCGATAGCAGAGCTTGATTGACCAGACCGTTACGACCAAGAAGCGGGATCCACGAGATCATCCGGATCACGTTTGAGGTCCAAAACGGGATTGTGCACAGGAGAAAGAGCGCGATTTGCCAAGTCAGCGTCTTGACGTGAAACGCCAGGAAATAGGCGATCGTAAAGCCCAGAACCAACGTGATTGCCCAAACGATCAGGCAAAATTGGACCGTCTTCCAATAGGTTCGCCATGTGACCTCTGAGGAGAAGACGTCATCGTAGTTTTGGGTGGTAAAGTCCGGGATGAGAATCTGATAGGCCTGATAATCGAAGAAAG
The DNA here is from genome assembly GCA_028285265.1 of Geminicoccaceae bacterium. Lineage (GTDB taxonomy): Bacteria > Pseudomonadota > Alphaproteobacteria > Geminicoccales > Geminicoccaceae > JANQPX01. Next base: position 614,966 of record JANQPX010000030.1, on the reverse strand, counting down.
AGACCACGACCACCAGAATCATCGGGATAATGAAAAACGCCAGGAAGACCAGAGCGAGCGGTCCAGCCTGGAGATAAGGCGCTAGCCGTTCAAGCACAGAACAATGTGCCGGTCATTGAACACCCCCACCTCCCGGGACGAATGGGACGGCCAACCGACCGTCCCATCCGATCGAGGCAAGTCAACGATCTTGCCACCAGATACGCTAAGCTGCGACGAACTCATTCCATTTGCGGACCATGTAACGGTCCTCGTCCATCACAGTATTCCAAACGGCGACCGCACCCATGCGATCCCAGTAAGATCCCCCATCGCGAATCTCGCCGGCTTTGGCAATCTCCTCGCCCGTTGGGCTAACCACCGGGTTGGCGGCTTCACCTCCCTCCATCCAATAATCCCACTCCCAGGCTTCCATCTGTTCCTGGGCAGTCTCGAGAACGGCGGTGTAGTACCCCTGGCGATTGAGGAAAGCGCCCGCCCAACCGGAAAGATACCAGTTGATAAATTCGTAACAGGCGTCGAGCATCTTGCCTTCCACATGGGTCGGGATGCCGAGCCCCGCAGCCCAGGCACGATAGCCCTCTTTCAGAGGCTGGTAGACGCAGGGGATACCCTGCTGACGAACTTTCGTGATCGCGGGTGACCACATGGACTGGATCACCACTTCGCCGGACGCCATCAAGTTGACGCTTTCGTTGAACTCCTTCCAGAGCGCACGGAACTGGCCAGACTGCTTGGCTTCGATAAGGAGAGCGATCGTTTTATCGATTTCCTCCTTTGTCATGTTGCCCATGTCTTCATACGACACCTCACCCGTCGCCTGCGCGACCATGCCAGCATCCATGATACCGATCGCAGGGATGTTCAGGATGGAGGCCTTGCCCTTGAACTCTGGATTCAGCAATTCGGCCCATGTGTCGATTGGCCGATTAATCAGATCTGGGCGGATACCGAGCGTGTCGGCATTGTAGACCGTCGGGATCAAGGTCATGAAGTCCGTGGGATCTGCCGCAAACTCACTGGATTCACCGCCGGTGAGATAACTCACCTTGATCGGTGCGATGCCGACACGCGAAGTTTTTTCGCCATTGGGCAATTCACCCTTGGTGAAGATCGGCACAATCTTATCGTAGTTCGCGATTTTCGACGTATCCATCCCGCGTAGATTACCTGATGGAACGATCTTCTTCAGCATCCAGTATTCGCTGTCTAGTAGGTCGAATGATGTCGGTTGAGTAACGGCACGCTTGACCACATCGTCAGAGGTCAACGTCGTGTACTGAATATCGATGCCGGTATCTTCCTTGCACTTTTCGGCAAGTTCACGAAAGGCGTTCACGCCCGTTCCGGCATAGCGAATGGTGATCGGATCATCGGCGTGGACAGCTGGAAATCCATCGATCACACCGGCGCCTGCGGCAAGGCCTACGGTGGCTGCCGTCCCTTTCAAAACCGTGCGCCTTGAAAGACCAGACTCTTTTGATGTTACGTTCTTAGCCGTTTTAGTCTTATCGGTCATGACGTCCTCCTTACTATTCTTAGATGGGGCGCAGCCCCTAGTTCAAGAGATGCGCATCCTTTGCATCCCAGCCGACAGTCACCCGGTCGCCGATGGCAACCGGCTGCTCGTAGAAGCGCGATTCGTCAATCGTCATCGAAAACTCATCGAACCCTTCGGCGTGCAGGCGAAGAGCGACGACAGCGCCCTGATACTCGACCAAGCCAACTTCGGCGTTCAAGCAATTCGTCATCAGGTCGTCAGGGCTGACATCAGCACCGACAGCGCGACGCGGCTCGCTTTGATCCCTAAGGCCGATCTTGTCCGCTCGAAGGGCAAAAGCGACACTGTTGCCCAATGCGGCATCAGTCTTTTTGATCAAGAAGCGTTCACCGCCAGGACCGGTGAGAATGGAATTGCCGTTATCATGGCCAGAAAGGCAGCCTGAAAGCACGTTGTGGCCACCGATGAACCGCGCCACAAATGCTGTCTTTGGCTTGTTGTAGACATCCCTTGGCGCGCCGAATTGTTCGATCTGACCATCATTCATGACGACAACGAGGTCGGCAAGCGCCATCGCTTCTTCTTGGCTGTGGGTGACATGAATGAAGCTGATGCCGAGTTCGCGTTGAAGGCGCTTCAACTCCTCACGCATGCGAACGCGAAGAAACGGATCAAGTGCGGACAAGGGCTCGTCAAGGAGTAGAATATTGGGGTTGGTGGTAAGGGCACGGGCGAGCGCAACGCGCTGTTGCTGGCCGCCTGAAAGCTGCGCAGGCTGGCGCTCGGCAAATCGTTCCATGTGGACCAACTCAAGAAGCTCGTTGGCCTTTGCATGCCGCTCAGCTTTGACGATTCCCCTCATCTTCAAACCAAAGGCTACATTGTCCAAACAGTTGAGATGGGGGAACAGGGCATAGTTTTGGAACATCATCGCTGTTCCACGTTGAGCGGGTGGCAGGTCGTTGACGGTCTGATCACCGATAACGATGTCACCACCAGTCAACGCTTCATGGCCAGCGATGAGACGAAGAGTCGTCGTCTTGCCACAACCACTTGGGCCGAGCAGGCAACAATAGCTACCACCGGGAATGCGGAGCGAAACGCCATCGACGGCGGTTGTCTCTCCATAGCGCTTGACGACAGCGCTTAGTTCTACATCGGTCGCTGCGACCAACTTCTTTCTAGCCTCCCCTCACCTGCCGCCCACCTAAACCTGCCGGCTTCGATATCTGCACAGCAACTGTGCAATCATCATGCCAGGCGGCTTCTCGGCCGGTCTACGTACCAGTGACGACAATTTTTGCCTTTTTTTTGATCATGACAGCCTCAAAAAGCACGTTAACTGAGCTTTTCTTGTTCGCCTAGAGGCCTAACTCGTTGATGAGCTGATCGTCGATGAAGGCGAACACGTGTCGTGCTGTCGCGATCGACACCCCTACCCGCCCTGTCCTAAGCGCTTGGCTCTGTCCTACGCTTGCCGGTCCAAAAGCCGCGCAATCATCGTCTTGATGTCATCGCCAGTCGAAGACGCAGATCGTTGATTGTCCAAGAGCCCGATCCCGGCTTGCCACGTCAACTAGCCAGCAATGTGAAGATGTCAAACAGATGGGCAAAGCGCCGAGAAGCAGAAGATGACCGTCATTGCATGGACAATTCGGCATAACAAAGTGGGTAGCGCCACGAGAGAGCTGGCAGGTAAAGACGGTCTTTTGAGGGTTGCCCAAACTTAACGCTTGGGCTGACCAGGCAAGACCCGGTCATGGCGATTATGTCAAAGTTCGGATCGATAGGTTTGGGGGCGTTGGCCTCTTTTTATCAGCTCGGCAGGATCGACAAAACGTCGGTGAACGGGGTTCAGCCGAACGGATTGTTTAGCTGACCATGGTCGATCTGCAACAGCCGATCGCTGATCGAGGCCGGTCCCTGATGGCTGTAATGCGCGGGCACGGTCAACGAGATGGCGCAAGTGAAAGCAAGAGCGAGAATTCCCAGAAGAATAAGGCGTCGCATCACGTTGTTTCCTTCCCTCGTCGAACTGTGTGTCTGTCTTATAGCCGTGGTGCTTCGGGATTGAATAGAGCGAAGCAGTCAATTTGTGTCAAAAACGAAACACTTCGTTGTTCAAAAAGCACACTAACCAAAACCCTGATCTCTTTCTGCCTTTAAGGCCGCTTTTGAGCAGCTCTCAACCCGTCAACGACAGACTGATCTTGCTCCCTTGCAACCGTCCCTTGCTTTTTAGCCACAGATTCCTGAATGCTTTCTGAACGATCGCCGGCCGAGCAGAAATTTCCTCGCGCAAATGAGGGAATGTCGAGGATCACGTGCTGTTAATCACCGGCTTGACCTGGAAAGTCAGCAGAACCGCTGGGATTTTCGTTAAAGTTCAGCTATGAGAAACCTGCCGAACCGATCTCGCGGCGAGCGTTCGGCATTGAACCACCAAAATTTTCTGAGGATCGCTATGCTGCGTGTTGCCGAAATAGCTCTGGCTGCCGTCGCGTTTATCATTCTTTCAGGCACGAATTTTCATTATCCGTTGCTCGGCATCCCGGCAGACCTAAAGACGACAGAAGAGACGCTGCCTTTCGAGCCGCAGATCCGTAATGTCTACTTTATGGCGTATCTCATCGTCGTCGGGCTGACGGTCCTGAACTGGCGCAAGATGACCCTGGGTATCGCTGCTGTTTGGCCGATCACAGCCTTGCTTTTGCTTGTCTGGTTTTCGATCTTTTGGTCCGTCGATCCCGATACGACCCAGCGCCGCGCCATCGCGCTCACGATCACATCGTTGATGGGTGTGTATTTGTTCGTTCGTTTTGACTTCAACGATATGCTTCGTTTTCTCGCCTATTGCTATGCCGTGCTGATTGCCATCGGGTTCGCCTATGTCGCTGTTTTCCCAGAATTTGCCATTCACTCGGATGGAGACCATGCAGGTTCCTTTCGAGGGGCGTTTTTTCATAAGAACGGCATGGGCCGCCAGCTTGCGTTTGCAATGGCCATCTTCTTTGCCGCTTGGTATGCCCAAGCTCTATCGCGCCCCGTCGTCCTAACCCTTATCACCGCTGCGCTTCTCGGGATCGTCGCCACGACATCGAAAACCGCGCTTATTGCCTTATTTGTTCTGCTGCCTGGCCTTATCGCCGTGCACATGGTGCGTGGCGCCGCGCTTAGAAGTGCCGTCATCACCCTGAGCATTCTCGCCATTGTCTGGCATGTAGCCCTGCTGCTCTACTTCACCTATGAGGACATCCTGCTCTTCTTGGGACGTGATCCCTCGCTGACAGGCCGAACCAAGATTTGGGAATTCGTTCTCAGGCTTGGCATGGACGTGCCATTTACCGGATATGGTTATGACGCGTTTTGGTCTGGTGACTACAGTCCGGGCGCTCCATTTGGCGTCGCTTGGGGCATCGGGTCAGCGCATAATGCTTGGCTTGAAGTGTTCGTCGCGCTCGGCCTACCTGGGGTGCTGTTGCTGGTCGGTATCATCGCTTCCATGATATTTCGCGGGATTGTCCTGGCGCGGTATTATGCCGAACTCGCTCCGGCCGTGCTAATCGTGCTCTGTACGTTTCTCTACCTGACAATCGGCGCCTCTGAATCCCTCCTCATGCTCCGACATACCTCGTTCTGGATGATCTTTATCGCCATCGCCGGCTGCGCGCGGGCGCTTACGGCGCGCCTGAGCAAGCAGCATGAGGAGGCAGCCAACGACCAACTGCCGGCCGGACCGCCCGTCTACGGTGCACGCCCGATTTGACCTTGGCTGCCGCGAAGAGAGACCGAAGTTCAACCTGGTCAAACGACCTTCCGACAAGCGGATCGGGTCGCCCGGAACCAACGCGCCAAACTCACGCACCTTCAAGCCGTTGTTGGGATCACCAGGGATTAGGCTGAGAGACGCCACCGACCCAATCGTTGCGTAGCGATGTACGTGTTACCTCATTTTGCCGACTGTCGGTCATGAGAGCTTTCTGCGTTCTCTTCATCCCGCCACGTGCCGATCGTGGAAAGCCCCTTCGACGATCGTGACAATGACGGCCCGTACCTCAATATTAACAGCAAAATTCAACCATAAGAAGATAATAAACGCCAAGACAAAACCTTGCGGCTAATGGATAATATGATCGATTCCGCACGCCTGACCTTGCTTCATACGAAGACATCAAGTACCACGTTTTGCACCTGTGTTGTTGCGAAGCGTTCTTTGGCGATTAGGACTGCCAGAATTTGGCTTGTGCAGAATTTGGCAGCGCTGGTTCTAGACTGGCGAATTGGCATTAGGGGACATAGCCTTGCTCGGGAAGGTTGCCAGATGGCAAGCCTCGACTGAGTGCAGATCCGCCAAATGAGCCAAGATAGCTGGGTCGATGTCGACGTGATGCGCGAAAGCACGGGATGGGGTGGAGAGGCCGTGATGGTTGTGATTTTAGCGGCCCAAGTCCCCGATGAGGGCGCATAGTTTGTCGTCGGCGGCAACATCTCTAGGCCGGAGAGAACTCTCTTCATGATCAACGACTGGAAACTCGACGTCGGTCAATTGGCGCGGGCAATATTGGCGCAAAAGTACTTCGTGATGATCGGCACGCTCATCATCACACTCTTTGGCGTCGGTCTTATTAGCTTGAAGGAAGACGAGTATACGGCTTCGGCGATGCTCGTCGTGAATGATCGCGGGCTAAACGTTCCCGAAGCTGAAGCCATTTTGGAGGACGCAGCGCTCGATGCCGAATCGCTCCTTAATCATGTCGAATTGATTAGGAGTGCCGATGTGATTCGCCGAGCGGTGAAAGATCTCGGCGATAATGGAATACGACTCTACAGCCCAGAAGAGGACTCAGGGGGCCTTTTATCCTCCGTTGCAGCCGCCATCCCATCGGACTTGTGGCAAGACAGTAATGACGCCGAGGTCAGCGACAGCGCTGGTGGATTGGCGTCACGTCTCTCGCCTGAGCATCTCGCCTACTCCCGCAGTATTGATGTCGAAGTTCTGGGACGGTCCCGTCTGATTCAGGTGACCTACAGCCATGGTGACGCCGAATTTGCTGCGGCCGGCGCCAACGCACTCGCCGAAGCCTATGTCAATGTGAAGCGCGAGGAACAACTCGCCATTGGCAATGATGCCGTTCAGTGGATGGTCGAACAGGCGGCGACCCTCCGCGAAAAATCCTCCGCGGCTGATGAAGCTGTTGAAGCGTTTAGGCGTGACTCCGGCCTCTTGCAAAGTGGCGGCAGTCGTCTCATCGAGCAGAAGATCACGGAGACCCAAACACAACTGACCCAAGCCGAGCTTGATAGCATTGCGCTCGGTTCCAAAGTTCAATCGATTGAAACCGCGCTTCGCAGCAACAACCCGCTTGCCGTGACCGAGATTGCCGACTCCGATCCGGTGGTCAACCTGCGTGCGCAGATCACCGAGTTCAGCGCGGAGCTTGCCGACCTCGAGGCGACCTATGGGCAGAATCACCCCCTGTTGGTCGCCAAGAAAGAGCAGATCTCACTGACCCAGCGCTCCCTCGACAATGCCATCGAGAACATTGTGGCGGGCTTCCGCAATCAGTCAGCAAGCGCACAACAGCGTGTTGCTGCGCTAAGGCAAGTGCTGCAACAGCAAGAGCAAGAGTTGGCTGACGCCAACCTTCGCGGCGTTGAACTGCGCGATCTTGAAAAAGAAGCGCGCATCGGTAATGAGGTTCTAGAAGGATTTCTCGGCCGCTTACAGCAAGTGGCGGCACGCGAAGATGTTCGCGCACAACCTAACGAGCTACGTGTCGTCTCGCGCGCAGAAATCCCAGCGAATCCGTCTGGACCACCACGCACACTTCTAGGCCTGGTCTGTTTGGTCGGTGGCTTCTTGGTGTCGAGCTCGGTCGCCATGCTGCGGGAAGCTTCAAGGCGTGTCATTCGTGACCCCGAAGATCTCAAGACGATCGCACCCAACACCGGGGTCTGGATCATTCCAAGGCGAGAAGGCGGCGCCCGTCGGGACGAAATTGACAACCTCCATCATCTCATCACTGCCAAACCCTACGCCCACTTCTCGGCGAGTGTGCGTAACGCCTACCGTCAGACCGTAGCGACGATCCCAGATGATCAGCACACCGTCATGCTAACCTCTGCTCAACCCGGTGATGGCAAGACGACAATGTCGCTCTGCTTTGCTGAGGTCGTTGCCAATACCGGCCGATCGGTTGTCTTGGTCGACACCGACTTCCGCCGTCCCAAGATCCATGTGCATACCGCGCTCGGACGGATCGCCGGCCTTTCAGACTGGCTTGAGGGCACCGAACCCCTTCGTTGCAAACGCCCTCAGGGCAGTGAATTCTATACGATCACGGCTGGTTCGGGCGAGCTGACCCATCCAGATCGCTGGAATACCCAGACCATCCGTGAACTCCTCGACACGCTTCGTGGCCGCTTCGATACCGTCATTTTGGATACGCCACCGGTAGCCGCCCTTGCGGATCCCTTCTTGGTCGCGGCAGAGAGCTCCATGGTGCTGTTCGTCACTCGCTGGCAACACACCAAGCTCTCTTATGTGCGCGATCTCATTAAACCGTTGGCCGAACGCACACCGAGGGTGGAGATCATCTTGACTGATGTCGACATCAAGGGGGCAGCGTCACAGGGCTATAAAGCGCCGATGGAGTACTATCAGGACACGGCTGCATACTACACCGAGTAGAGCCGTATCAGCCGGATCGGATGGCGCGACCGACAACCGATCCGGCACATGCTGTCTGCAGGACAGCTGATGGCCACTAGCTCAAGGTGTGTGCGTTTTCTCAGTGACGATCGATCGGCTTGTGCGTCTTGGTCACCGATGTGCGCCACTCCCGCCAGACCAACTGCGGAAAGACCCAAGCATCCCTTGCATAACGTTTGATCAGCCGCCGTGGCTCGCTCATCATGCGATAAAACCATTCCAAGTGAAGGTTTTGGAGCCATTTTGGCGCACGTGACTTCTCGCCAGCGAGAAAGTCGATCGTCGCCCCAACGCAAAGCGCCACAGGGACCATGATTTTATCGCGATGGGTGTGCACCCAGACTTCCTGTTTTGGTGCACCAAGGCCGATCACGAGAACATCAGGCTTGGCCGCACGAAGGCGCGAAAAGATCCGCTCTTGTTCAACCTCGTCATGTTCAAAGCCAAAGGGCGGGCTGTACGTGTCAATGACGTCGACGCCCTGATAGGATTCCTGAATACGCTTGGCAGCGCGTTCTGCCACGCCAGGAGCAGCCCCCAGCAAAAAGGTGCGGAGTGGTCGCTCAGGATCGGCTTCAGCGAACAGTGCCGGCACCAGATCGGAGCCTGCCACCCTTTCCGGCAATCGGCGACCGAGCAATCTCGATGCCAAAATGACCGGAAAACCATCGGCCAAAACCAGATCGGCACCGTGATAGGCCGCGCGCAGGCCAGCATGTTCCTGCAGCATGACGGTATGGTCAGCATTCGGCGTCACAATATAGTGGCAGCCTGAAAATGGCGCCTCGATCCAGCCCCATACTTGACGGACGGCATCGTCCATCCGCACGGCATCGATCGAAACTCCGAACAGCTCGACTCGACGCCGAAGCGATGTGTTCATCGGCTCCACTAAAGGATTGGCTCTTGCCACGATGGCCCCGACATAAATTGGCGTGCGTTTCCCGACTCAGGTTCTTCACTGACCTGAATGTCTAATCGCGAATAAAGGCGCGAGATTGCCACGAAAGTCAAGAAAGCGGCGAACATTGATCGCGAACAGCGTAATGGTCCCTGACTGAGCGCTTGTCATCCACGGTCATGTCCAATGATCGACGATACAACCTGACCATCGATTTGTCGGTTTGCAGCATCTGCTATGATAGCGTCTGAGCAATGCCGCCTTTCCCGTGAAGATGGACCGGACGATGACAACAATGACCCCGCCACGATATAACGCTGCCGATCTCGTTCAGTTCTCAGCGCACCTCTTCGAAATGGCCGGCATGCCTTCGGACCGTGCGCTCGTCGTCGGCTCATCCCTCGTCGAGGCGGACCTTATGGGACATGATACCCACGGCCTTCAGCTCGCTAGCGCCTATCTTGACAGTATTGAACACGGTCTGATGACAGTGAGCGGCGATCCCAAGACGCTCAGCGACCATGGTGCCGTGATCACATGGGATGGCCAACGTCTCTCGGGCGTCTGGCTCACGGCGACAGCACTCGATCTCGCGCTTGATCGCGCCAAAACTCATGGCAGCGCCACGATCGTTATCCGCAAAAGCCACCATATCGGCTGCCTCGCGGCGTATCTGACGCGCGCGACAGAACGAGGATGCATGGCTATCATTGCGAGCTCCGATCCATCCGAATGCAGTGTTGCTCCCTTTGGCGGCAAGCAAGCCGTCTTTACACCCAATCCGATTGCGATCGGTATTCCTACAGCAAACGACCCTATACTGATCGACATCAGCGCCTCGATCACCACCAACGGAATGACGGCGCGGCTGAAACACCAAGGGCAACGCTATCCCGGACATTGGGCGCTCGATTCGGACGGCAATCCAACGGATGATCCGTCCGCGATCCTCACCGATCCGCCTGGCACGATCCTACCGATTGGCGGCCTTGAATACGGACATAAAGGCTATGGCCTCGCCTTGATGATCGAGGCCCTCACGCAAGGGCTCAGTGGCTTTGGTCGGGCGGATGGCAAGGCAAGTTGGGGGGCTTCAGTCTTTATCCAAGCCTTTGATCCAGCAGCCTTTGGCGGTCTTTCCGAATTTACCCAGCAAACTGGTTGGATCGCGGAAGCTTGCCGCGCGACACCGCCAGCACCAGGCCATGATTCCGTAAGGCTGCCGGGCGACGGCGCCCTCGCACGAAAAAGGCATGCTCTACAAAGCGGCCTTCAGCTCCATCCCGGTATTATGGACAACCTAGCACCGCACGCCGAACGCCTTGGTGTTGTCATGCCCTCGCCGCGCTAAATCGATGGTGTCTCGGATGCCAAGTCGAACCGACAACCATGATCTCTTGCGCAAGGGCCTCAGCCAGCGAGACCCAATGCGGAACGGAATCGGGCCGCCATAAGCGCGCCATTGTTGGTCGGCAGAACAAGTGGGTCATCGCGAAGCGCAACACGCGCAACCGCAAGAACAGGACCATCAGCCCGAAACAAAAGCGCTTTGAGATCAGGCAGATCGGCGGGCTGCGCGATCCGGGCTGAAGCAAATCCCGCTCCCTTCGCCATGTGAACGATATCGGTCGGACCAGCGGTCAGACCCGTTTGCTTGCCGGTCTCACCAAACGCCTGATTGTCGAGGACAAGAATGGCAAGGTTCGTTGGAGCAGCGCAAGCGATGCTTGCAAGAGATCCAACACCCATCAGCATCTCGCCATCGCCGGTGACCACCAAAATACGTCTCGACGGTTGCGCAAGCGCTAGGCCGAGACCGATCGAACTTGCAAGTCCCATCCCACCCCAAAGATAGACATTTCGATCATCGAGATCGGCCGCAGCCAAATCCCATGTCGAAGCGCCCAAGCCGCCAACCACCAGAGTCTCGCCTCGTTCCTTCAGCAGATCAGCGACGAGTGAGCGGCGATCAAAAAGGTCGCTATCGCGAACGCTGAGCTTCATGATGGATCACTCCCACTATCGAAGACCTTAGCCCCGATAATGCGCTGGCCGATCAGCACGGCCGTCGCCATACCACCAGAAAACGCCATGTCGGTCGCTGCGGTAACCGCTTCACCCACCTCCTCAGCGCGATCAACGGGATAACAGACAACGCCCATTGCCTTGAGAACACCTGGCACGGCACTCCCCATAGGCACCTGCCAGCTATTAGTCTCACCCCACTGACCGCGCATGGTCACCACCATCGGACAGGGAGTCTTGCAGACGGACGGCACGGACAAGGCATTGATGACATTGCCGACGCCGCTTGATTGCATCAACAGCGCCGCGCGCTCACCACCAAGCCAGGCTCCCGTAACAAGGCCAATACCTTCATCCTCACGGGTCAGCGTCAAAACACGCATCGTCTCATCCGCCTGACACCGATCTAGTAATGCCGTCAATCCGGCGTCCGGTACGGTTCCGATCTGCCGGATTCCCTTTGCGCGAAAGACTGCATGGACATCGCGCGACCAGTCGATAGCGACGGTAGGCTGAGACCCCACGCCCAAACTAAGCCTCCCCTCGCCTGCACATGCGCCAGCGCCGATACCAGGCGGCTAATAGCAAGAGGCTTCCTCGACGGCTTCGTATCGACCAGGCAGGACGCCAGGCCAGCGCCGTCATGGCAGCTTGATCCGCATCCGTAGGTGATATCGTCAGACGACGGATTGACGGCTTTGGCAGCATGCCCTCGTACTCCCTTTTGCCCCCCCCTTACTAAAATCCGTATCACATCACTTGGCGCTGATCGAGCTCCTACGCCCTCACTTGACGTCACACAGCTGGTAGCGTGAAGCAAAAGCGGCTGCCCGAGCCGACCTCGGACTCGCACCAGATGTGTCCGTCATGACGCTCAATGATCTTTCGGCAAATCGCGAGTCCAAGGCCCGTGCCCTCATAAACATCTCGACTCCAAAGTCGCTCAAATGGCCGAAAGATCGCTGTCAGTTTGGCCTCAGGAATTCCGATCCCATTGTCTTCGACGACGAAGATTTGTTCATCACCATCACTTTTGACCGATAAGGTGATGGTTGGCGCGACTCGATCGTTATACTTGATCCCATTACCGATCAGGTTCTGCAAAAGCTGCACAAGCTCCGGTCCAGAGCCAGTCACGCAAGGCAGGATGGCGACGTCAACCTGCGCGTTACGCTCATCAATGACCAAACGGAGATTGTCCAGCGCCTGAGTCACGACATCATTCATATCGACCTTCTCATGCGCCATCTTTCCGTCCAAAAGCGCATAGTGCGCAAGCGTATCCACCAACGCATTCAACCGCGTGGCCGATAGCTTGATCATGTCGAGGTGATCAGGAACGTCTTCATAGGTTCCCGCTTCCAAATCTTCGGCCAACATGTCCGAAAAGCCGGTCAATCCGCGAAGCGGCGCTCGAACATCGTGGACCAAGATCCGGATAAAGTTGACCTGCTCTTCGTGTTGGGCAGCGATCTTCCGGACAAGGGCGGCCTTTTCTGTGGCATTAACAATCGCCCTCAAGAGAACGGACGCGGTAATCCGATCCTTGACGACATAGTCCATGGCGCCCGCCTTCATGGCAGCTACCGCGATATTCTCATTGCCCTCGCCGGTCATCATCACGACGGCAACATGAGGGTCGATGGCTTTGAGGCGTTCCAGTACGGCCAGCCCGTCATCGCCAGGCATGTTAAAATCGAGCAAGACACAGTCGGTCGGTCTGTCGTGGTAGCGAGCAAGACCCTCCTCGCCATCACTCGCGAAATCAACGGTTTGCACTTGGACACCAGGCTTTAGGAGCCGGGCATAGAGATCACGGTCGTCCTCACTATCGTCGATCACAAGCACATCGACGGGATCGGTCACCGTCGGCGCAACAGGCGCAATCGACGGGCTGAAGATTGACGAGCCCATGTCACCTAGCATCGCGCGATCCGAACCTGACCACAGCCCTTGCCCAGCATGCTCATACCAAGTCTCCGTTATCCAACGTACCGGTTTCCATGACTAATTAAGTCTTACTGCCAGTTGCATATAGACGAGGATCCACTAACCAACCGTTAACGAGATTGCAGACCCGGTGGCGTTGTCGGGAACCTTGGCGTGGCTCGACAGGGCCACGATCTCTCGACCTCATCAGCGTAAAGAAAAAATAAACTCTTATGGATTTATCATCAGTTTCGCGTTGGAGCGGACGGCCATCGACGACGACGAAGCGATGGTGGCGTCTGTAGTCACGAACCCCTGCAAAAGACGAGGATCCATGCGGTTACTTATTGTCGACGACAGCCGACTGGACAGAACCCGGATCAAGCGGTTGATCAACCAGATGAATACCGAGGTCAGCCTGGCCGAAGCACCCGATGTGGAGACCGCTCTTGGTATGGTGGCCGTCGAACGATTCGATTGCATCTTGTTAGACTATCGCCTGCCAGGGGCAGATGGGGTCGAGCTAGCGACAGAAATCGCCAAAAGCCACAGCGGCGCCGGCACACCCATGGTCATGCTGACGGGGGAACCTTCCGAAGGTCTTGCAGAACATGCGATCGGTGCCGGACTGACTGATTTTCTCGGCAAGCGAAATCTCTCAGCAGAACATTTGCGCCAGACCCTGTTCAACGCCATCGTCAAACACCGGAACGACACCCAAAGCGCCGACAACACGGCTGCTGGTCCAACCATCAATACCGGGGCACCGGGCCTTTCCAAAGATGAACGCCTTGCGGTCGCCAATGCCCTCGAGGTCTTAGAGCGTGCTGGTCTGTTCGATCAGGCCGGCCATGAGGATGACGACGTTGTCAAAGCACTCGATACGGTTCGAAACGCCACCACATCGATGCTCATCCATTAGTCCGGCACAAGCGCGACCGGACAGATATCTCTATCGAACAGAACCGTCGTTGAACGCTTGCAGACCTCACGCTATCGCCGGCTGATGAGGCCACCGTTGGCCTGATCAAGCGTCGACAGAGAGCGTCAACGAGACCCGTGGTCCTCGTGGATTAGTTCAGCAGCCTTTTCACCGATCATCATCGCCGCAGCATTGGTATTGCCGGAAACCATCGTCGGCATAATCGATGCATCGGCAACACGAAGACCATCAATGCCGTGGACCCGAAGACGTTCATCGACGACCGTTCGTCCACCGCGTGGCCCCATACGACAGGTCCCGATCGGATGGTAGGCCGTTTCCGCGTGGGAACGGATCCAGTCCAAGATCTCGTCGTCGCTCTGGATGGTTTCACCAGGCGAACGCTCTTCGCCTCGTAGGCCATCGAGGGCTTTAGTGTGAACTAAGCGTCGCAGAAGCCTAAACCCGTCAATCATGGTGCGTCGATCAAGAGGATCAGAGAGAAAATTGAACTTGATCGCCGGTTGATCCCGATGATCAGAAGAGGCGATATGAACCGAGCCGAGGCTCTCCGGCCTCAGTTGATAGCAGGCGGTCGTAAACCCGGGTTCGGTACCCAGTTCACGCCTCTTTGCACTCCTGACCGAATAGGGCACGAGATGACACTGAATATCCGGTTGCTCCAAACCCTGCCGGGATTTCAAGAAAGCGAGCAACGGCGCTGACGGTAAGCTGAAGAAGCCTCCACGATTGGTGATGTAACGAACGGCCTCGCGCAGCTTGCCCAGGCCACGCATGCGTTCGTTGTAGGAAACGCCGCCGATTCTAAGACTCCATTGAAGACGCGCATTGAGATGATCACGTAGATTCTCGCCAACACCGTCCAATGGGTGCTGAACCTCGATGCCATGGGTCCTCAGGACCTCAGGCCTTCCGATACCCGACAGTTCCAAGAGCTGAGGCGATGCAATGCCTCCTGCGGCGATGATCACCTCGCGGCCGGCACGGATCGTCACCGGTCCTCCCGGGTATCGACAGACAACACCAACAGCCCGCCGTCCCTCCATGAGCACGCGCTGCACAACCGCGTCGGTCACAATTTGAAGATTCTCTCGCCCCCTCGCAGGGTCGAGATAACACCTGGCTGCGCTCATACGCCGACCACGACTTATCGTCGTTTGGGTTTTGCAGATTCCCTCTTGCGATGCACCATTATAGTCCGGATTTTGCGGGATGCCGATTTCTCTTCCCGCAGCGAAAAGCGCATCATAGAGCGGGTTCTGATCGGCCTCCTCGGTGACACGGAGCGGTCCGTGCCGACCACGGTGATCGTCCCCCCTGCCTTCGAACGTCTCCATCCGCTGGAACAGCGGCAACACGTCCGAGAAACTCCAGCCGCGATTGCCCATCTGCGCCCAGCTATCGTAATCCAGCGCTTGTCCACGCACGAAGACCAGACCATTGATCGCGCTTGAGCCACCTAGCAGCTTGCCCCTTGGCACAGGAATGTGTCGATTCGCTGTATTCTCCTCCGGCACCGAACTGTACCGCCAGTTGACGCCGGGATGATCAATGAAAAGGCCGAAGCTGATCGGCACTCGACTGAGAGGATGTGATGCGCGCCCCGCTTCCAGAAGGAGTACCGTGATACGCCGGTTCTCCGAAAGCCGACTGGCTAGGACTGACCCTGCTGATCCTGCTCCGACAATGACGTAGTCCGGCATGTCGAACGACATCGAAGACCTCCCTTGCCATGGACCTGTTGGTGCCTGGCGTGTCGCAACACGCGATAAGCCAGTCCTTTATTCATCACGGTAGAGTCAATGAATGCTGAAGTCGATCGCTGCGGTGGTTCACCCATCAGGTCGTCCAAGTATGGCCTTGCAATCACAATCGGACACGGCGAAGCTTTACACAGTCGAATTCTGGCTAAATAGCATCATCGACGTGACCAAAAATGAAAAATCAGGAGTAGCAGCATGACCCTCTTTCGAACCCTGACCGGTGTAGCGCTAGCGACCGGTATGCTGACGGCAGGTATCAGCCAGGCACAGGAACCCACCTTCTTCCGCATCGGCACCGGCAGTGCTGGCGGCACCTATTTCCCAATCGGTGGCACAATCGCCAATGGCATCTCATCACCTCCAGGCGCACGTCCTTGCGAGGAAGGCGGCCAGTGCGGCGTGCCGGGGCTGATCGCAATCGCGCAGTCGACCACCGCTTCGGTTTTCAACAATACGGCGGTGCAGAATGGTGAGCTTGAGGCCGGCATGGCGGCGGCCGACGTGACCCGGTCGATGTATTTGGGCGAAGGCAAGTTCGACGGCAAGCCACACGAAAAGCTGCGCATCGTTGCCAACCTCTTCCCAGAAGACTTGCACCTCGTGCTCCCGAAAGGCTCATCGATCGAGAATCTCGGTGACCTCGAGGGCAAGCGCGTCGGCATTGCTCAAGCGGGCTCAGGGACGCAGGTTGCCGTGTTGCAGATGCTTGAAGCCTGGGGTGTTACCCGCGACAACATGGACGAGGCCGAGCTGAACAATAGCCAGTCAGCCGAGCGCCTCGCTGATGGTCAACTCGACGCGTATTTCTACGCCGCTGGCTGGCCAGTCGCAGCCATGGTGCAGCTTTCCAGCACCAAAGGCATGGAGCTTCACTCCTTCACCGATGAGGATCTGGCCAAGATCAACGAGATCATTCCGGCTTACATCCCCTCGTCAATCCCATCGGGTGTCTATGAAGGTGTCGACTATGATGTAAAGACCTCTGCTGTTTCAGCGTTGCTCGTCGTTTCATCCGATCTCGATGAAGAACTCGTCTACGGCATTACCAGCGCGCTCTGGAACGACAATACCCGGAAGTTGCTCGACAATGGGCACGCCAAGGGCAAGCAGATCACACCCGACACCGCGCTCGATGGCATCGAAGCGTTAGGCGTGCCGTTGCACTCGGGAGCCCAGCGATTCTACGAAGAAGCAGGTCTGCTTTAGTCGTTACGGACCGACCGCTACTAGGCAACCGGGTGGTGACGTCGCCACCCGGCTGCCAAAATCCCGCAACGAGAGATGAGGAGCGGCCATGGCGGACGGAGGGCGCAGTGATGGCGAGCTGTCCGAGCAGGAACTTGCCGATATTGAACGTAAATACGACGAAGGTGCCGCGATCCGAAAAGTCACGCCTGGCTTTTCGCGGGTGCTCCGTTGGGTCGCCCTCACATTCGCGATCTACCATTACCTGACTGCCGGTTTTGCCCTGCCACCGGATTATTGGCATATGGGATGGCATCTCGCCGGCCTGTTCATTCTGACCTACGCACTCTATCCCGCCGTCAAAACGAAGACCTCCTTCGATCTCAATACTGGTGCGCTAAGGCTGGGCGGTGTGCCCTACCTGGATGTTGTCCTGATGGTGCTTGGTGTCGCCTCCGCCCTTTATCTCGGGCTTGCCTGGCGCGGCATTGCTTGGCTTGGCATCGAGGAGCAAACGTTCAGAATGGGTAATCCGAACGGTTATGATCTGCTCTTCGGTTGTATCCTCATCTTACTCGTTCTGGATATCGCTCGGCGCACGCTCGGCTGGGTTCTGCCGCTGATCATCTGCTGCTTCATCGCCTATGCGCTGCTTGGCCCCTATTTTCCCGGTATCCTTCAGCACCCCGGTGTCAAATTCAACACGTTCATCTCCTCAATGTACTTTCCTCAGGAGGGGATCTTTGGGGTGACCCTCTGGGTCGTCTCGACCATCGTTTTTCACTTCGTCCTTTTCGGTGTCATCGCGCAGAGGACAGGGCTTGGACAGCTCTTCATCGACAACGCCACCATCCTCGCTGGACGCTATATGGGCGGACCCGCGAAGGTCTCCGTGGTTTCCTCAGCCTTCTTCGGCACGATTTCCGGATCTTCCGTGGCCAACACCGTATCCACAGGGGCTCTTACGATCCCGAACATGAAACGCCTCGGCTATCCTGGCCATTTTGCCGGCGGGGTCGAGGCGGCAGCTTCAGCGGGCGGACAGATCACGCCACCAATCATGGGTGCAGCGGCCTTCATCATGGCCGAATTCCTGGAGGTCCCATACACCACGATTGTTATTGCCGCGATTTTCCCCGCCCTTCTGCACTATGTCGGTGTCTTCGCCGTGGTCCATCTCATGGCGAAGCGATTGAGCCTTCAAGGCCTTTCCCGCGACGCGCTCCCGCAGCTCGCTGCCGTCTGGCGGGACGGTTGGGCGAACATCGTACCGCTTGTCGGACTGCTTGTTGTTTTGTTCTCGGGCTACACGCCCTTCATGTCCGCCTTTTGTGGCATCTCGCTCGCCCTGGTCGCCGGCATGAGTCGGGCACGCGAGCCCGTGACACTCATCTACGCCGCTGCTTTCATCGCCTTCGTCATATGGAAGTTCGCAGGCGGCGGCTTTGATATGGTCATGTCAGCGATCCTGATCAGTGGTGCCGTACTTGCCACGTTCAACCCGCAGCGACGCATCGTTGTCGGGGAGATGGCCGACACATTTCAGACCGGCGTGCAATATGCGCTTGCCGTAGGCGCTGCTTCCGCCGCCGTCGGCATCGTCGTCGGTGTCATCAACACAACCGGCATCGGATTTCGGATCGGCTTCATGGTCACGCAGGGTGCTTCGGCGCTTGGCACCGACCTCTATTCGATCCTCAGCCTAGGGGGCATGCTCACCTTTTTCGGCATTGAAGACCTCACCCTCTTCATCAGCCTGATCTTCATCGCTGTCGCGTGCATCCTCATGGGTGCCGGTATTCCAACAACGGCGCTCTACATCATGCTCGTGTCCGTCGCTCAACCAGCACTCGCACAGCTCGGTGTCCCGCCGATCGCAAGTCATATGTTCGTGCTCTATTACGGCGTCGTCGCCGAAATCACACCACCTGTCTGCACATCTGCCTATGCTGCCGCTGCGATTGCTAACGCCAATCCGTTCCGAACAGGCATCTCGGCGTTTACACTCGGCCTTGGCAAGGTCATTGCTCCCATGGCCTTCGTCTATGCACCGGTGCTTTTGTTCGTCTCGTCGACAGGATTCGACTTTGGCGAATTCACCTATACAGCTGCGAGCTGTATTGTCGGAGTCGTGGCGCTTTCGGCAGCCGTTGTAGGATACTTCAAGGCGCCGATGGGAGTCATCGAACGCGTGCTGGCCGCCCTCGCCGGCCTGATCTTCATCGCGCCGAGTTGGCAGGCAGACCTCCTGGCCCTTTCCCTGCTTGTTCCGGTGGGCCTTTTGCAGCTGATCGCGTCCCGAAGGGACGATACACGTCGATCTCCGGACGGTCCTCATGTCTGATGAGGCTCCACCCGACGTAACGATCATTGGTGCGGGTATCATCGGTATCTGCGCTGCACTTTCGCTGCTCGACCGCGGTATTTCCGTAAACCTGATTGATCGTGCCGGGCCAGCAGAAGGCGCCAGCTATGGCAATGCCGGCGTCATCTCGCCCTGGTCATGTGTGCCCATCTCCCTACCGGGAATATGGCGAACATTGCCCAAAGCCTTGCTCGAACCTGATGGACCACTCTCGATCCGTTGGCGTTATCTTCCGCGTTTTCTCCCTTGGGCAATCCGATTTCTGCAAGCCGGACAGACAAATCGGGTCTATCGAACCGCCGAGGCGATGGACCAACTCAACCGCCCCAATGTTGAACTCTATCGACGCCACCTCGCGGGCACCGGCAAAGAACACTTGCTACAGGACTGCTACTACGTTCAGGCACAGCGGAGTCCGATCATGCCTGGCCCCGACAACTTCGGCTATCGACTCCGGGAACAACAAGGCGCACCGTTGGAGTTGGTCGACGGCAAGCAGCTAAGGGAGATCGAGCCGGCATTGTCATCAGACTACCAATCTGGCCTCATCATAAAGAACCAGGCTCGAGCGCTTCATCCAGGAGATCTTGGCAAGGCGCTCGCCGAAAAGGCACGCAGGAACGGGGCCGAATTCCTGCAGCGGGATGTCCAGTCGGTCCGACCCGACGACGATGCCGGTTGGCGGATCGAGACGGACGGTGGGACCCTTTTCGCATCAAAGCTACTGATCGCGGCTGGCGCTTGGTCAACCCGCCTTCTTGAGCCCCTCGGCATTCGATTGCCGCTCGAATATGAACGCGGCTATCATCTTGAGTTTCGAGATCCTGGCGTCGAACTTCGCCACTCCGTTTTGGATATGGATAGAAAGTTCGTCACGTCAGCCATGACATCGGGAATCCGAAGCGCTGGCACAGCAGAATTCGCCGGGCTCGATGCTCCACCTGACAACCGCCGCGCTGAAATCTTGAAAACACTGACCCAAGCGATGCTGCCCGACCTAAAGGTCGACAACACTCAAGGCTGGATGGGGACGCGCCCCTCATTCCCAGACAGCTTGCCTTGCATCGGCGAGATCCCAGGCTTCACCAATCTCTTTGCCGCCTTCGGGCACAGCCATTTCGGACTAGGCATGGCTCCGAAGACCGGAGAGATCATCGCTGACCTTCTAGCGAAACGCCGTCCCAATCTAGATCTGTCATGCTATCAAGCCGAACGGTTCCTTCAGTAATCGCTGTAGCAAGCCCATCCTGATGCCATGCCTCTCCTCGCCGAGATTGGCTGATCAAGGAGACTGGCACTTGGCCCGATGCTAGCAGAACAAGCCTTTGCTCAACGACCGTATCATCAGGCGAACTGCCAAGGTTTTTGCCATCCGCGGAGGGGAGGCGGGCATCAATTGAGCCGGCAATCCCGGGTTAACGGTCCGCATGGGACATCGTCGTTAAGAAGGGCCCAAACCAGCCTCTATCCGAGTCTTAAGTCGTCAGCATAAGCAAACAACGCTGGCGTGCCGCCGGTATGCACGAAAACAACCCGATCGCCCTTTACGAAGCGCATGTTTCGGACATGGTCGATGAACCCGGCGAATGCTTTGCTGCTGTAGACCGGATCCAGGATCAGTCCCTCTGTTTGCGCGACGAGCTTTAGCGCCTCCGCTCCCGCCGCCGACACAATGCCATAGCCCTCGCCGATATACGCGTCGTGACTCTCAATTTCGCTCGGCTCAAGCCGCACATCGAGGCCGAGCAAGACAGCCGTTGCATTGGCGATTCTGGCAATACCCTCATGGCGAGGCTCAGTCCATTTGATCGGTGTGATGTTCACAAGCTTCGTGGCGCGCCCGAGGGCCTTGAAACCGAGTGCCATCCCTGCAGGCGTCATATTGGCGCCACAGACATAGAGATAGTCGGGCGACATTTCTAACGCTGTGAACTGCTCATCGAGTTCAATCGCAGCCTCAACATAGCCAAGGGCGCCGATGGCCAAACTCTCGACACCGAGAGGCTCGATAACATAAGGCTTTCGTCCAGCCTTCTTCAGGGCCTCTCCCTTCGCATCCAAGTATGGTTGAAGGCTCTCCATCGTGTCGATATCGACAATCGTGACATCAGCACCCATCAATTGATCCAGCAGAAGATTACCCTGCAAGCGTGGTCCTTTTTGTCCATGAAGGAGAACCAGCGCAATATCGAGACCGAGCTTCTTGCAGGCCGCAGTCATCTGTCGACACCAGTTCGACTGGGTATAGGCGCCGGCCACCAAGACGTCGGCGCCTTGATTGAGCATGTCGGCAAACACGAATTCCAACTGTCTCGTCTTGTTGCCTCCAAAGGCGAGACCCGTCATGTCATCGCGTTTCACCCAGATATCAGGGCCGCCGAGCGCCTGGCTGATTCGAGGGGCATGATCGAGAGGGGTCGGCAGGTGGGCGAGTTTTACACGCGGCCGACACGCAAGCCGGTCACGCAGTTCATTCGGGGTCATGACCATCGACAGCCTCCTACCCTTAACCATCTAATCCGTTGAAGATTAGCTTACCCCATTCAGAGCACGAAGAGACCTCGAGAACTTGGTAAGGCGCCGAACCAGAGCGAGATTTTAGGCTTACTAATCCTAAAGGAGGCCATACCCTCTCGAAGGCCTGAGAGTGCGTAAGGCTTAACGCCACCCTAAAAGCTTGAGCGGTTCGCCTGACGACATGCCAAGGTTGGGCCACGGCCTAAGATTGGGTCCGCCTTTCCCAAGGCAGCCGTCGAAACGCTAGAATTTCAATGTTGATCGATAGCAGGCAGGTAGTGGCATGCTCTGGCAGATGCGAACCAAGAACGAGGGTAACGCGCAATCGCAATCTCTCCGAGGTTCTTAGCCCCCGAGAAAAAGTCGGCCAACGTCCGGGTTGGCGAGAAGCTCATCGCCCCTGCCGGCAATAGCCAGCTCGCCGGAAACCAGGACATAGCCGATATCAGCGAACTCAAGACCCTTCTTGGCGTTCTGTTCGACCATCAAAATCGTCTTGCCTTCGACATGTTGCAGATCGTGAAGGATCTCAAAGACCATATCGATGAAGCGCGGCTCAAGGCCGATCGAAGGCTCATCGACCAGCAGAACATCCGGGTTCATGACGAGCGCACGGGAAATTTCAAGCAAGCGTCGCTCGCCGCCTGAGAGCACCTTGGCCTGATGCTTTCGGCGCTCGGCGAGCCTTGGGTATTTATCGAAGACGCGCTCAGCCGCCGCCTTGGCTTCGGCCGGCTGGTCCATGAGATAACCACCCATCCAGAGATTTTCTTCAACCGTCATGCCGGGGAACACCGACTTATCCTGGAGGATGTAAGCAATCCCTGCTTCCTTCAGCTTCTGGCTGGACGAAAGGGAGGCTACGTCCCGTTCTGCACCACCGCCGGCGGTCAAAATCTTACCGGAGAAGACCGTGCAAAACCCAAAAATAGCGTGCAGGATCGTCGACTTACCCGCGCCATTCGGGCCGATCAGGCAAAGCGATTGACCTTTGCCAACGGCAAGGTCGATGCCGTGCAAAATCTCCATCTTGCCGTAACCGGCCCGCAACTGCTCAAGGCGCAGAAACGGCTCACCCTCGACCAGACCCAAAATCTGCTCGCTGGTCACTGTTTCGGCGATGGCCTTGGCCTGACGATTAACGTCATCGACCGAAATGACGGTATCGACGGCACCGCCATGATATCCTGACGCGCGACCTGATTCAGAGTTCGCCGACTTGGCAGAATCGACCGCCATCAATGTGCTCCCAGATAGGCGTCAATGACACGCTGATCGTTCTGGATGTCGTCTGGCGGACCCGACGCCAGGAGTTCACCATGTGCAAGGCAGTGAACGTGATCTGCCATATTCATGATCACGCGCATATTGTGTTCGATCACAAACAATGTGATGCCAAAATCAGTATTGGCACGCTTCAAACGGTCGATCAGACCATTGATCAGTGTCGGGTTGATACCGGCAGTCGGCTCGTCGAGAAGCAGGATCTCGGGTTCGTTCATCAGGGCCATCGCGAATTCGAGCAACTTTTGTTGGCCGAATGAGAGATCGCCCGCAGCAAGAAGACGCTTCCGATAGAGACCCACGAATTCAAGGAGGTGCTCGGCGCGCTCCATCTCATCAGAGCTCTGTCGTCCAAACATATCCCCCCAAGCCATGCGCCGATGGGGCACCGAGATCAGCATATTGTCGACGCAGTTCATCTGCTTATAGATGCGAGTCTGCTGGAAGGTGCGCACGAGGCCAAGTCTCGCAATGTCTTGCACCCGAAAATCTTTGATCTCCTGTCCCTTGAACTTGATCGACCCAGAATCGACGGGGTGATAGCCGACAATTGAATTGAACAGCGTGGTCTTGCCCGAGCCGTTCGGCCCAATCAAACCCGTGATCTGTCCTTCGGCGACATCGATCGAGATGTCGCGATTCGCGATGACCCCGCCAAAGGCCTTCGAAACATTCCTGACCTCAATCATGACGCAACACTCGCTGGTGCCGATTTGCCATCGGTCTCCCGTTCGACCTCAAGGTCTTCTTCAACGGTGATGCCGAAGAATGCGGGCCATTTCTCCATCGCCCATCCGAGGATGCCCTGCTGGAAGAAGATAACATTGACGATGATAAGCGCTCCAAGCGTGACCCATTGCCAACCCAGCAAATAGGTCCAAGTGATTTCCTTGATGATGTGGAACAGCGCGGCTCCGAGGACGGGGCCCCAGAGCGTTCCCTTGCCGCCCAGCAACGCCATCAGCACCATGAAGATACCGAATGTTACCGTCGGGAATGCTACTTCGAGCGGCTCGATAAATCCGGTCATGTTTCCGAAGATACCGCCTGCGATGCCGAGGAAGAATGCGGCGATTGACCAAGCCACGGTCTTATAGCGCTTCGTATGGATCCCCATGCCCTCCGCCTTTTCCTCATCATCGCGGATCGCATTGATGGCAAGGCCAAAGCGCGTCGAGTAAAGCCAGCGAAGGAATAGAAAGGTGGCGACGGCAAGCGCGAAATTCAGGACGTAAAAGAAGTAAGCGCGATCATCGACTTCACCTGGATACACGGGAAGCGACATGCCACCGCCGCCACCAACATAGTCCCAGGCTCCCACCAACTCGCCCGCGGCGATCGCGATCCCGAGCGTCCCGATCGCGAAATAGGGTCCCCGCAAACCGAAGACGATCCACCCAAGGACGATGGCGCAAACCACGGAAAAAAGGGCGGCAGCAATCAACCCGACGGTCATGCCGGTAAAGTACTGAAAGGGCGTGAAATCGACTTTCACAGCGCCAAAATGGGCCGTGTACTCCGCGACGTCATAAAAAAGTCCGATCTGCACCACGGATGAGACATACATCCCCGCACCGAAGAAGAAGATATTGCCGAGCGAGTTGTAGCCCATCTGGCCGCCCATGATGTCCCAGGTCAGCGCGAAGACGACCATGAGATAGAGGACGGCAATCTGAAAGGTATAGGCTGGCGCGAAGAACGGCACGATCAAGCCGATGACCAAAATACCGACAAAGACAGCGATATCGGCCGGCGTATACGTGGCGGTTCGTGTCATGGCTATTGTACCACCATGCGATGGCGACTCATTTGGATCTGCCGCCAGACTAAGACTGCGATCAGGATCCCGACGACGATCGCTTGTTGAAATTCGGCACCCAGTACGAAACCGCCGAATTGTTCAGCGATGCCGAGGCCGAAACCTGACAGAACGACGCCTGGGAGATTACCGAGCCCCGCCGCTGTAACGATGACGAAGGCGCGGATGGAATGGGTGATGCCGAAGAAGGGCTGGATCACCCAAATCATCGAAACAAGCGCACCTGCCACACCACAAATCGCGGCGTTGAGGGAGAAGGTGAAGGCATAAACCTTGTCGGTATCGATCCCCATGACCTTCGCAGCTCGGGCGTCCTGCGCCGTCGCACGGATCGCTTGGCCCATACGGCTGGTTTTCATGAACCAGACAAGGCAGAGCGCCAAGATCAAGCAAAGAAGGAGCGAAATGATGCGGATTTGGGTAACGGTAACTTGGTTGTCGAGAATGAATAGCGTTTCGAATCCGGCATTAGCCGTCTGGGTCTCCGGCCCGAACATGAGATTGAGAGCTTGCTGCAGCACGATCGCAAGGCCGAAGGTAGCGAGCAGAGACGTAAACAAATCTTTGTCGACCACGCGCGCAATAACGACCTGATAGACCAGCCATCCAAAGCCAAACATCACCACCGCCGCAACCGGCAGGCCAAACAAGGGATGAATGCCTTTCGTTCCTAACCACCAGGCAATGTAACCGCCCATGATGACAAAATCGCCCTGGGCAAGGTTCTTGAGATTCATCACGCCCCAGACGAGGGCGAGGCCATAGGCCGCGAGGGCGAAGATTGCGCCGATGAACAGTCCATCGAGCAGGAGCTGAACGTTCAGCGCCGGCGCCAAGTAGAGAAGAGACAAGTTATCGAGCATGGGTCAAACCGCCGGCACCTTCATGATATGACCTTGATAACCATACAGCATGATGGTTAACGGCGCGTTAGGGCATGGGTGCGTTGCATCGATGATCCGAGCAACGCACCCAGCCAAGGTCTTACCTCAGTCGGCAAACGACAGGTTCGGCTTTTCTGATGCCCATTTGGATGGGGCAACTACATTGTAAGCCCCTTCCTGGATCTGACGAAGCACCATGGGCTTGGCGATGTTGTTGCCCTCAGGCGCGAATTTGATACCGCCATAGAAGGTATCGAGTTCGATATTGGCGATCGCGTCCCGCACGGTATCGACATCAAAGGTGTTCGCCTGTTCGAACGCCTCTTTCCAGACGATGACCGCTGCTGAAGCTTGTGCCGCTTGATAGGGAACACCCGTTTCGTATCCGTCGAAGGTGGCCTTGAACAGCTCGTCATATTCGGCAGCACTGCCAAAATATGCACCGGTGTAGCTCAGCGTTTCAGCCCATTGGGTCGGGCAGAAGAAGTCATTCACCGTATCGCCAAACTTCCCGGTGATATCGGCCGCCTCACAGTGAGTGAGCGCCACCATCGGAACCTCGATGTTCATCTCGCCGATCTGACGCGCTGCGGTCGCGGCGCCCTTGGAATGTCCAGAAATCACAAGAAGATCCGGCTTGAGCGCTCTGACCTTGGTCAACGTCGCCGACATATCGGAGAGATCGCGCGGCAGCTTGTCGTCGATGACGATTTCCATGCCGTGTCTTTCAGCGTCTTCAACCACACCTGCGCGAACATCGAGCGAGAACGGATCATTCTCAAAGGCCATGGCCACCTTGAGATCAGAGGGCTGCTTGCCGTCAGCGACGGCCTGCTCGGCCGCAAGCTCGATAGCACTTGCGAGATACTGCTCGGATGTGGAGAGCACGGCGAAAAGATACTTGTACCCCTGGGTGAAAAGCGAGCGCGAGGCCCCTTCGGCCTCCACCATGGGCACGCCATATTGCTCGGTCACCGGCGCGATGGCCTTCGTCAGACCGGAGCTGTAGGGCCCAAGCATGAATTGAACGCCGTCCTGATTGATCAGACGCTCGGCGAGCTGTGCGCCGCGAGCGGGTGTGGACTCGTCATCGTAGTAGACGACGTCGAGCTGATAGCTCTTCCCGTCGACCGTGACGCCGCCCATCTCGTTGATTTTCTGAACGGCAAGCTCATAACCGTTCTGCGCATGAATGCCGTTTGTAGAGTATTTGCCGGTCAGCGAAATCGCCGAACCCAGTACAATGGTCTCGCCTTCAACCTTGGCGTCGGCCGGGCTGGCAGCAACGGCGAAAGCAGCAGCGGCTAAGGCGATCGCACTTGTTTGCATTGTCCAAGACATCATTAAGTCTCCCATCCATTCTACGATTGGTTTGAAATGACGATAAGCATGAACTCTGCTTTCGCCAAGTGGTGAATGGCCATACGCCACTATGTCGGATGAGGAGGGATCATCAAAACTGCTTGATAACGGCCCTTTTGGCCAAGGTTAAATGCCGTGTTACCTGGTGATCCTCGCCATGGAGCGCTTGACCGAAAGCGACGAAATAGCCCAGGTTGATGGCACTTAAATCGATTTGGAGATCGTTTCTGCCAGCGTCGTCATGTGAACGTAGACTCCCTTGCTAAACGTCCAGAGCTCTCCAAGACAACCGTTTCCCATACGCTTGCCAGCTCTTCCAATGTTTGCGCCAAAACCAGGGAACGCGTTCGCGCCTGATCATCTCTGGCCTAGCCGCTAGTCCAGTCCAAGGTTAAAGACGTGTTCTCGACCTTATCGATCGAAAGGGCCTCAACAGATGAATGAATGGTGGCGTGGTGCGGTGATCTACCAAGTCTATCCACGCAGCTTTCAAGACAGCAATGGCGACGGCATCGGCGACCTTGCCGGTATTAGCCAACGTCTAGAGCATATTGCTTCGCTTGGCATTGATGCCGTCTGGATCTCGCCATTCTTCAAGTCGCCCATGCGGGACTATGGCTATGATGTCGAAGATTACCGAGCTGTGGACCCAATGTTCGGATCGCTCGATGACTTCGACCATCTCCTCGAAAAGGCGCACAAGCTTGGTCTAAAACTCCTCGTCGATATCGTGCCGTGCCATACGTCGGATCATCACCGCTGGTTTCGAGAAGCACGTCAGAGCCGAGATAATGCCAAGGCAGACTGGTATGTCTTCGCCGACCCCAAGGAAGATGGCACGCCACCCAACAATTGGCTGTCCATCTTCGGTGGTGTCGCCTGGACCTATGAGCCGAGGCGAGGCCAATACTATCTGCATAACTTCCTACCGTCGCAGCCGCAGCTCAATTGGCACAACCCGAACGTACGTGACGCCTTTCTCGCCGAGGCTGAATTCTGGCTGGAACGCGGGGTCGATGGCTTTCGCGTCGACGCGATCGACTTTGCGTTGCATGACCCTCAACTCGCAAATAATCCGATTCGTCCAAGAGACGGCGCGACAGTCGGCGGCTTCGTCCCGGGGATGCCGTTTTCACGCCAGATCCATCTCGGCCAGAAAAACCATCCTGATCTGCCGGCGAAGGTGCTGCGTCCGCTCAAGGCACTTGCTGCGCGATATGACGCCTTTTTGCTCGGTGAGATGAGCGGCGACCGCTCAGCAGAACGCCTCGCCGACTATACCGATGGAGGCGGCCTCGATGCTGCCTACACCTTTGAGCTTTTGAGATCCAACGCTGAGCCGGCAACGATCAGCCAGGTGATCGAAGAGGTCGAAGTTCACATTGGTGCTGGTTGGGCGAGCTATTCCATGAGCAATCACGACGTCACACGCGCTGTATCGCGTTTCGGGGCTCAAGAGCACGCTCAAACCTGGCAACCCTTGATCACAGCCATCCTATGCTCGCTTCGCGGGACCATTTGTCTGTATCAAGGAGAAGAGCTTGGTCTAACGGAAGCCGAACTCGCTTTTGAAGACCTTCGCGATCCCTATGGCATTAACTTCTTCCCCGCCTTTAAAGGGCGTGATGGCTGTAGAACGCCGATGCCATGGAACAGTGGTGAACAGCACGCAGGGTTTACGTTAGGCAAACCATGGTTGCCCGTGCCCGCCAGCCATCAGTCCTTAGCCGTCGATCGCCAAGAGTCTGATTCAGACTCGGTGCTAAATCGCACGCGGGCCTTTCTCCGTTGGCGACGGAACCAGCCCGCTCTGTTGAACGGTAGCTTTCGAGTTTTAGAGGATGACGCGCCGATTCTGGCGTTTCTTCGGGAAGCTGGACCGCAACGCTTGTTGTGCCTCTTCAATCTGGGTTCTGAGCCTACGGTCTTTGAAGCCCCCGCCCCGCTGGAAATGGCACCAGAGTCAGGTTTCCAAGCCGATTTTGATGGCACGCAGGTCAGACTTCGTGGCTATGGCGCGTGTTTTGGCACACTCTTGGGATAAAGACGGCAAAGGGGAAAACGATCAATGGCATCGATGATCCTAGAAGCGTGCGCCATATCTTCGGCGCCGCCCGGATGAACAAAGGCATTCATCTCGATAGTCAAAACAACGAGTCATCGATGATGTCGGCCCATAGGGTTGCGATCAAAACGAGCGCTAAAAGCTTCGTCAATCCTCCTCGACCGACGGCGCTACAGATAGAACGGCGACAAGATCATCCAGCAGGCTAGATGCGCCGAAGCGCACAGTCCGCGGGGAAACCCAGCCCGGCGTCATGAAGTGGTCGATCAAATGGAGATAGCTCGCTGCATCATTGGCGGTACGAATTCCCCCTGAGAGCTTAAGTCCGACCTTTCCATCGGCTTCCTCAAGCACGGCGAGCAACACCGCAGCGGCCTCAAGCGTCGCGCCTGTCTCGATTTTGCCGGTCGACGTCTTCAGCATGCTGGCGCCAGCCATCACAGCAGCACGGGCAGCGGCCGTGATTCGTGCCGGATCTTGGAGACGACCGGTTTCCAGAATAACTTTCAGCATCCGTCCATCGGCGACCGTCTTCACCGCGTCCGTCATCTCAGTGACAAGACCGACATCGCCGTCCATGATCGCATCAAGCGGAGCGACGACATCGATCTCGTCAGCACCGGCTTCAATGATCGCCGCCGTTTCATCGACAGCACGGGCGATGTCATCGCTGCCATCCGGAAAGTTCACAACAGAGGCAAGTTGCACGCGATCGGTGCCTAGCTGCCGCCGAGCGATCGCAACCTTATCAGGGGATACGCAGACTGCAGCCACGCCATACTCGACGGCACGATCGACAAGAGTCTCGATATCGGCCTTGGTCTCATCTCCTTTGAGCGACGTCAAATCGACCAACGGCAAGACACGTGCAGCGATATCGGGTGTGGCTCTGGCGTCCTTAGCGTGAACTAGCAGATCTTGATCATTTCTAGCCATGGCCAGCCAGCTCCTTGAAGAAAGCGCGCAATAGGCGTTCGAGCTCCTTACCGGCTACCGCGGCTTCGCTCAAGGTTTCCTGGTGACTTAGAGCCCCGCTACTCATGCCGGCAGCCAAGTTGGTCACAATGGAAAAGCCCATAACGCTAAGGCCAGCATGGCGAGCGGCGATCACCTCCGGCACCGTCGACATGCCCACGAGATCAGCGCCGAGCCCCTTGAACGCACGGATTTCAGCGGGCGTCTCAAAGCTCGGACCAGGAGTCGCCAGATAAACACCGTTCGCCAGACCAACGCCTTCACGCGTCGCAATTTGATGAGCCTTGGCACGCAGCTTTGAACAATAGGCCTCGCTCATATCGACAAACCGGCGAGCCGTATCCGGCCCTGTGAGCGGATTTTGGCCGAGTAAGTTGATATGGTCCTCAATCAAAACCAACGAGCCAGGACCAACATCTGAGCGCAAGGAGCCAGCGGCATTGGTGACCACAAGCGTCTTACAGCCGAGATCGCACAATGTCTGGATCAAGATCATCGAAGCGGCTGCCGTCTTGCCCTCATAGAGATGGACCCGGCCTTGGAAGCAAGCGATGGGCAAACCTTCAATTTTTCCCAGAACCAGTCTTCCGCTATGGCCTTCCACGCTCGGTCTTGGAAATCCCGGCAAGTCGACATAGTCAAAGGCGCCCGCTTCTTCGATGCTCTCAGCGAAGCGACCCAGACCAGAACCCAAGATGATGCCAACTTTAGGTGCATCGCCACAATAGGATTGACGAATGACGGCAGCTGCCGTCATCGCATCTTTCGTCATTTGATGAGCCCGCTCGTTGTCGGAAAGATCGAAACTGTAAGGCAAAAGATCGGCGAGTGTTAACGTCTTGCGATGGGCCTGAGGGCTGTAGAGATGGATCTTGAGATTAGGTTCTGCAAATTCGGCAAGACGCTGACGACAACCTCCGCAAGGCGTGCATAGTCGATCACCATCAGCGACGATTGCAGCCTCGCTAACCCATCGCTCACCGGCGGCAATCATCGCAGCGATCGCACTTGCCTCAGCACAATTTCCAAGGGGATAGGCCGCGTTCTCGACGTTCGCCCCGGCATAAATCGCACCACTAGGCGCACGCACGGCGGCCCCCACCTTAAACGTCGAATAGGGCGCATAGGCCTTAAAGAAGGCGTCTTTAGCAGCCTCGAAGAGGTCGTTCATCGTTCCTTGACGTAGGGCTGGCCGATGGCTTTTGGCGCAATCGCGCGACCCACGAAGCCGGCGAGCAAAAGGACGGTTGCGATATAGGGTAAGGCCTGAATAGCTTGCGTGGGTATCTCACCGACAACCGGCAGCGGCACACCTTGAAGGCGGACTTGGACAGCGTCCGTGAAGGCAAACAGAAGACAAGCTAACAGAGCCGGCACCGGGCGCCATTTCGCGAAGATAAGCGCGGCCAAGGCCAAATATCCTTTACCAGCGGTCATGTCCCGGATGAACGACGAGCCATGGGCCGTCGAAAGATAAGCCCCTGCGATGCCGCAAAGCACACCCGTAAAGAGGAGAGCTTTGTAACGCATAGCGGTCACGCTGATTCCCGCCGTATCGACCGCACTCGGGTTCTCGCCAACAGCGCGCAGGCGAAGGCCAAAACGGGTCCGGTAGACGACCCAAGCAACGACGGGAACGATGATAGCGGTCAGATACACCAAAATGTTGTGGCCACTGATCAGCTCTGAATAGAGAAGACCGATGACCGGCACATCCCGCATCGCTTCAGCGAAGGGCAGTGTAATCGACGTGAACCGCGCATCAGCACCAATGCCCGGCGTGCGGCCGCCTTGGCGGAACCAGGCTTCCGCAAGCGTGGGGCCAAGTCCGGCGACCATGATATTGAGTGCCATGCCCGAGACAACCTGGTCGCCTCGATGGGTGATGCAGGCAAAGCCATGGATCATCGAGAGACACACCGAGACGACGATGCCCATACAGAGACCAGCGAGCGCAGACCCCGTGACAAAGGCCGCCGATGCCGCAGCGAAAGCGGCACCCAACATCTTGCCTTCCAAGCCGATATCGACGACTCCGGAACGTTCGGCAAACAGGCCAGCAAGCGACGCCAAAATCAAGGGAACAGCAAGCCTTATCGTCGAATCCGAAAGCAGAATGGCTTGCAGAAATACATCCATCAGAGCGTCGCCTCAGCACGTTCGGGCCTGGCAAACAAGGCTTCGAGCGAGGGCCGGAACATATGCTCAAGCGCGCCCGCAAACAGAATAACCAATCCCTGAATCACCACAACGATATCACGACTGATGGTCGGCATATCGAATGAGAGTTCCGATCCGCCCTGATAAAGAGCCCCGAACAGGAGGGATGCGAGGATGATCCCAACGGGATGATTTCGGCCCATGAGCGCGACAGCGATGCCGACAAAGCCGAAACCGCTTGGGAAATTCAAAATGAGGCGATGTTGCGAGCCCAAGAGCTCATTCAAGGCGACCCCGGCAGCCAGCGCGCCCGAAATCGTCATGGCAATCATGATCTGCTTGGCCGGCGAAATGCCCCCATAGACGGCGGCATGTTCATTCGCGCCGACAACCCGAATCGCATAGCCCCATTTGGTTTTCCAGACGAACAGCCAAAAGGCGACGCAGCAAATCAGGGCGATGATAAACGCGAGATTGAGGGGCGATCGGCTGATTTCGAGACCAATGAAGGCCAGAATCTCATGGAGCTTGGGCAGCAAAGTACTCGCGGCATAACGATCACTCTCGGGGATTTGTGACCCTGGTTTGATCAGGACATTGACCACCATATAGGTCATGAGCGCCGCAGCAATGAAGTTGAACATGATCGTGGTGATCACGACGTGGCTACCGCGTTTGGCCTGAAGATATCCCGGAATGAAAGCCCAAAAGCCACCAAACGCTGCGGCCGCGAGGATCGCGATCGGCACGACCAAGATGAACGGCAAAAAGCCGAGATAGAGGCCAACCAAGGTCACGCCAAGACCAGCGACATAAGCCTGACCCTCACCGCCGATATTGAAAAGTCCGCAGTGAAAGGCAATTGCGACGGCCAGGCCAGTGAAGATGAAATTGGTCGCATAAAAGAGTGTATAGCCAATCGCCTCGCCATAACCGAACGCACCGAAGATCAAAAGCCGTACCGCCTCGATCGGATTCTCGCCCAAGGCGAGCACGATCAAGCCCGAGACCAAGAAGGCAGCCGTCAAGTTCAGGAGCGGGATCAAGCCAAGATTGACCCAGGCTGGAAGCTCGCCTCGCGTCGCCATCAGGCCGCCTTGTCGGTTACGCCGGCCATCAAAAGACCGATCTTACGTTCATCCGCCTCTGAAGCTTCAAGTTCACCGGTGAAGTGGCCGTCAAACATCACGAGAATACGATCCGCTAACGAGAGAATTTCATCCAACTCGACCGAGACCAGGAGCACAGCCTTGCCTTCGTCGCGCATGGCAATGAGACGCTTATGGATGAACTCGATAGCGCCGATGTCGACCCCACGGGTCGGCTGGCCGACCACCAAGAGGACCGGATCGTGCTCCATCTCACGCGCAAGAACCAGCTTTTGCTGATTGCCGCCGGAGAAGGCTGCCGCCTTTAAGCTCGGATTGTCGGGCCGGACATCATAGGATTTCATCCAGTCCTTGGTGGTCCCGATGATTCCGAGGCGCTGGAGAAAGCCGCGCTTGCAATAAGCGTCCTCGTCGTGGTGGCCGAGAATCGCGTTTTCATGCGCGGGAAAACCACGGATCAATCCCATTCGCAATCGATCCTCGGGCACATGGCCTAGCGATTCCGGTCGCCCTTGTGGCGCACCTGGAAGGGGCCTTCCGGCAATACTGATGCTGCCTGCCTCGAACCCGCGAATGCCTGTCAAAGCTTCAAGCAAAAAGGACTGACCATTGCCGGCAACGCCGGCTATACCGACGATCTCGCCCTTTCTGACATTAAAGGACACGGCCTTTACGCGTTGGACACCGGCCTGATCACGAACCGACAGGTCACGCACGGCCAAGACGTCCTCGCCCGGATGCGCGATGCTTTTGTCAACGCGAAGGAGAACCTTGCGCCCAACCATTAGCTCGGCTAGCTCCTCTGTCGAGGTCTCAGCCGTCTTGCGGTGAGCCACCATCTGGCCCTGGCGCATCACCGACACATTGTCGGTCGCAGCCATGATCTCCCGAAGCTTATGCGTAATCAGAAGGACGGTCCGACCCTGAGCCTTGAGATTGTCGAGAATGCGAAAGAGGTCGTCGGCCTCCTGCGGAGTCAAGACGCCGGTTGGCTCATCAAGAATGAGGATACGGGCGCCTCTGAAGAGCGCTTTGAGAATCTCAACTCTCTGCTGCACGCCGACCGGAAGGTCGGCAATTTTTGCATCCAGATCGACCTCCAGACCGTAATCCCGCTCCAGAGCGATGATTTCCTCGCGCGCCTTTTCGATACCGGCCTCGAGCGTGAATCCGCCTTCAGCTCCCAGTAAGAGATTTTCGAGAACGGTGAACGGCTCTACCAACATAAAATGCTGATGCACCATTCCGACGCCGGCTCTAATGGCATCCTCGGGCGTTCGTATATCGACTTGGGTGCCGTCAACGTTAATGGTCCCACTATCGGCTTGATAGAAGCCGTAGAGGATGTTCATTAGGGTTGATTTACCAGCGCCATTTTCGCCAATGATGCCGTGAATTGATCCTTCGGGAATGACAAGATCGATATCCCGGTTTGCCTGCACCGGGCCAAAGCTCTTGTTCACCCCCTTCAATTCAATAGCAACCGCCTTGCCAGGCTCAGTTCGACCAAGGGAGGCGGAGCCTTCAGGCTCACCCCGTCCTCCCCCTGTCATAGATATGTCGGTGGACACGCGACGTCCGCCGTGCGCGCTACTGGGTCGAGTAGTAGTCGGTGACCTCCAGTTCACCAGCAACAATCTTGGCCCTGGCGTCTTCGAGCTGCGTCTTCATATCACCGCTGATCAACGAATCATTGTGTTCGTCAAGCGCATAGCCAACACCTTCCTCGGCGAGACCTAGACTTTGCGCGCCTGCAGCCCAAGTTCCGTCCTGCGCTCCTTTGAAGGCATTATAGACGGCGACATCGACCCGCTTCAGCATGGACGTCAGCACGCTCCCGGGGTGCAGATAGTTCTGGTTGCTGTCAACGCCGATCGAAAACTTGCCGCCATCCGCAGCGGTCTGCAGCACACCGAGACCTGTACCACCGGCCGCAGCATAGACAACGTCAGCGCCACGGTCGAACTGGCTCTGCGCAAGCTCGGCGCCTTTCGCGGGATCATTCCAAGCCGCGGGGGTGGTGCCAGTCATGTTGACGAAGACCTCGGCCCCGTCGTTCACATATTTGACGCCCTGCTCATAACCATGCGCAAAGTTTCGGATTAACGGGATATCCATCCCGCCGATGAAACCAACCTTACCGGTCTCAGACTTCAGCGCTGCAGCCATGCCCACGAGAAATGAGCCTTCGTGTTCCTTGAACGTAACGGACTGCACATTGGGCTGATCGACCACGCTGTCGATGATCGTGAATTGCGTGTCTGGGAATTCGGCAGCGATCGTCTCAAGGGGCGTTGCATAGGAGAACCCTACGGCCACAACAATGGTTGCACCTCGCCTAGCCATGCGTCGCAATGCCTGGTCGCGCTGGCTCTCATTGGTGACTTCGAATTCCAGATACTCGACGCCGCTTTCTTCCTTGAAACGTTCCGCGCCATTATAGGCCGCTTCGTTAAACGATTTATCGAACTTACCGCCGAGATCGAAGATGATCGCCGGCTGGAAATCTTGAGCCATTGCCACATGGGTGGTTGCGAACAAAGCGCCAGCCATCGCGCCTAGCAGTGCCTTTTTCATTCTTGTCTCCTCTTGCAAACACATTGCTGTTCAGCGTAGGCGACACGGATGGAATTGCAACTGGATTGCGTGGAAAACCAACAACATTGCCGTGTCCGACTGCTGAGGTTAAGGATCGACATCGGCTGTTTCAAAGAAAGGATAGGTCCCCCATGACGGAGCAACTTCTCCATCTCGTGTTTGGCGGCGAGCTTACCGAGCTCGACGGCGTCACATTCAAGGATACCGAAAATCTCGACATTGTAGGCATTTACCCAAACTATAAGGCAGCCGCTGAAGCCTGGCGAGGAGCGGCTCAGCGTACGGTCGACAACGCCCATATGCGCTATTTTGTGGTCCATCTGCATCGCCTGCTCGACCCGGATGAAGACCACGATGTTGCCGCCAAGACAGACTAAGCGAATATCGGTAGCAAAAAGGGAGCTTAAACCATGCCGGAACCATCGATCGAAGAGTTAAAACGGGATGCGAGAGAGACACTCGGCGTCGAACTCAGCGACGAGCAGGCGCATGTCGGCCGTGGCCGGCTTCCAACCATGTTCCAGAATGTTCGCCTGCTCCATAGCTGGGCCGCTCGGCTCGGCGATGGTGCGCCAGCACAAATCTTGCAGACGGTCGAAACGGCACCTGGGGATGATGCGAACCGATGACGGATCACGATCTCGCCTTTACGACCATTTCAGACCTGGCAACTGACCTTAGGGCGAAAAGGGTCTCGCCTGTGGAGGTAACCGAACTAGCCCTTTCACGGATCGAGCGCTATGACGGCACCCTCAACAGCTTCATCACGGTGATGGCGGAACAAGCCAAAGAGGACGCCAAGACCGCGGAACAGGCCATTGCCGCCGGAAATTATCTTGGACCTTTCCATGGCGTGCCAATCGCCGCAAAGGATCTCTACGCCACGAAGGGTACGCGGACGACCTTTGGGTCCCTCCTGTTTGCAGACTGGATACCGGACTATGACGCCGCTGCCGTCGAACAACTGAAAGCGGCAGGTGCAGTCCTTCTCGGCAAGACAAACCTGCACGAACTCGCCTACGGCACCACCTCAGCCAATCCCCATTTCGGACCGGTACACAATCCCTGGCGTCACGGCTACCATCCCGGGGGCTCCAGCGGTGGTTCGGCCGCCGCGGTCGCGGCAGGGCTGTCATGGATGGCGCTCGGCAGCGATACCGGTGCGTCCATCCGCCAGCCGGCAGCTTGCTCGGGTGTCGTCGGCATCAAGCCAACCTTTGGCCGCGTCTCCAAATATGGCTGCCTTCCCCTCGCCTGGTCGATGGACCATGCCGGCCCCTTAAATAGGAGCGTTCGGGACGCTGCGTTGACCCTGGACGTCCTTGCCGGCCATGACCCACGCGATCCCTGTTCCGTAGACCGCGCTGTGCCCAACTTCTCCAGAGCCCTTGATCAAAGCATCGCTGGCAAGCGTATCGCCGTCGTCCGCACCTTTTTTATGGAAGATGGCGATCCAGAGGTGTTTGCTGCAGTCGAGGTCGCGATGTCAGTCCTCGAAGGCCTTGGCGCCATCATCGACGAGATTGAGCTTCCCCATGTGGAGGATGCCTTCAAAGCTGGCACGCTCACCATTGTGACCGAGGGCGCAACCTATCACACCGACCATCTCCGCACCCGCCCAGACGCATTCAGTCCACAATGCCGCGCGGATCTCGAACTCGGCCACCTCTACAAGGCGACGGATTATCTGCAAGCCCAGCGCCTGCGCCGCTATCTGATGACCGAAGTCGCAAAGATTATGTCTCCAATCGATGCGCTGATCATGCCGACGGCGCCCATCACATCGACGCCGATCGAAGGCAATCCTCCCAACCACCCCGTCTACCGTGTACGAAACACCATCCCATTCAACTTCCTCGGCCTTCCGGCCATCTCTGTTCCCTGCGGCTTTTCCGGCGCCGACCTTCCCATCGGACTGCAAATTGTTGGGAAAGCCTTCGACGAAGTTGGCATCCTGCAGATTGCACACGCCTATGAGCAGGCCACAGACTGGGGTGCGAAGCGTCCTCCTATGGCTTAGCGTTGCCAAGCCTTGGCGAATGCCACGAACCTCCTGCTCGTCATCGCGGTCCGGATCGGCGGTCTTGGTGAGGCATGATGCCTCACAACCGGTCGACAGGCTGGCCGATCCAGACGTGATACCTCCTGATACCGGCGTTGTATTTCGATAGCCCTCGCCCCCGATCGGCTATGACTTGGTGGATCGTCGATAAACGCGGACCCAACCCGCGGGCATCACACCTGCACCTTATCGGCCCGTGCGCTTGATCGCCTGAATAGCCTTGTCCAGTTCTTGGAGGAAGCGGGAGCGGTCTTGTTTACTAAAGGGACGACCACCACCCTGAATTTCGCCCGTTTCTCGGAGTTCTGTCATGAGGTTACGGGTCGCAAGAACGTCGCCGATGCTCTCTTCAGTAAAAGGTTTACCGCTTGGCCCTAAAACGCGCGCGCCATTCTTAATGCAGCGCGCGGCAAGCGGGATATCAGCTGTGATGGCGATATCACCCTCGCCGGCCCGCTCCGCAATCCAATCGTCGGCAACATCAAGGCCATCAGCAACCATGACCAGCTCGATCATGGGATCGCTGGGCACGCGCATCCAGTTGTTGGCGACGACGAAGACCTGGAGACCGTAGCGCTCGGCAACCCGGTAGACTTCTGACTTCACGGGGCAGGCGTCGGCATCAATATAGAGATCAAGCATTCAGGGTCCGTTTGCGGGGCGTCGATTGGGGCGAATATAGCGGCTCAACGGTACCGTTGCATCCCCGCTCATACGCGGGGGATCATTCAAAAGTTCAACACCCACAGCCTCAAGGACCGACGTCTCAACGCCACCAGCCAAGACGAAGGCATGCCGTTCTTCTCGCCAATCGACGACATTCAAGCCTTCTTGCTCACCGATCACCAGGGGCTTCTCGCCCAGCCGATCCAAGGCGATGGTGAGGCTGACCGGCCGCTGCTGTAGGTCGGCGTAGAGCAACATGGCCATCGGCGGACCATCAGCATCACCGACCAACCTCGCCCCCTCGAAGGAAAGACCGTGTGGTGATAGATCAGGGATCGCCATCGGTCGCGCCAGTTGCTGTGAAAGCCAGTTTTCGATCACACTCCAATCGCCTGAATCTAGCTCGGCGATATAGGGTTTGGTTTCACCGAGGCTCGCCAAGTGAGCGCGGATGATCTGACGAGTCCGCTCATCTTCACGCCGCTCAGCCAGCCGCTCTCTGACGCGTACTGTCTCCCGTTCGAGCGCGACGCGCGCGTCTTCAAAACCATCTTTTTCGGCACGCAGCGTCTCAAGCTCAGTCTCGCTCTTGTCAAGCGTTTCGGTCAGTTCAGTGATGGTCCTTCTCAATCGCTCAGTCTCAGCCTCTCGCGCGGCAAGAGCACGGTCCAGTCGTTCACGTTCACGCTCCCAACGCTCGATGTCCTGGACCTTGTCGGCGTCAGCCTCGGCACCTGCGACCTGTTGTTCGCTTTGCGCCAGAGCTTGGGTGAGTCGAAGGACATTAGCTTGAAGCTTCTGGCGCTGGTCTTCGATACCATCAAGGCGGATTTTGTCCTGTTCACGTCCAGCTTCCAACGTGGCGAGCATGGACTCACGCTCCCTAGCTTTCTCCAGGATTTCATCGCGGTCTTGGCGCAACAGCTCTTGCCCGATCGAT
Organism: Geminicoccaceae bacterium; assembly: GCA_028285265.1. GTDB lineage: Bacteria > Pseudomonadota > Alphaproteobacteria > Geminicoccales > Geminicoccaceae > JANQPX01. The sequence continues at coordinate 575,201 of JANQPX010000030.1, read as the reverse complement.
AATTGTCGGGCGGCATCTTGCCATTCGTCGATTTCACGATGGAGCGAAGCTGCATAGAGACCGGTGGCGATTAAGAGAACCGCCCCGATCAATACGGCGTACCAGACGCCGATCGAACTTTGCTTGGGCAACGGGCTGGCTACAGGGCGGCGCGGAGGCGGGAGCGTTGACCGGACGCCGGACCGCCGCCTCGTCATCGCGTTCCTCTCGGGCACCTGACAGCTCGAACGGCCCTCAAAGCAACGCGACCATTCGTCGGCGATAGCCGCCACATATCATCGTCGAGGACGGCCATCGGTATCATAATCCCTGGCCTAAAAATCTCCTGTTAAACTCCATGAGATTTTAGAAAATTTGACCTAAAAGGGCAATGCAACGCCGTCACAGCAGCGCGCTACATCTGTTAATGGCGGCCACCAAAATCAGTGCAGGCGATCACCTGATCCCGATAAGGCGCCTCAGCGAGATGCCAATAGGGCGCGGTCGACAAGATTGCAACGAGACCCAGACATCCGACAACCATCCAGGCGATCGGCGATCGACCACCGACCACTGTCGTTAAAACGAAGGGCAAGATTGGTGTGGTTGGAGAACGCAGACCAACACGGCCCTCTACACGCACCAAAGGGCCCTTTGCAGCAACCCCATACGGACATCCTGTCATGTTCTATTCTCCGGCGTTTCTCGATGGTGAACCGGCCCATCGATTGACCGACACATGACCTAACAGGACACTTCGACGACGGCTTTTATTGCAAATTTTTTTTCTTTTTCTGCCAAACGGCACCTAAGCGCCCGACAAATTCGATTTGATATGTCGCAGATTCCCTAGATATATCAATTAGATCGTCCCAGAAAAGCGAAGAGGTCATCTTTCCACTCACGACCTTCTGAATCAGTTTTGGAAACCCTTTCAAGAAGATGAGACCCACCTTCCTCAAGATATACCAAGTCGTTTGATTTTCATCGCAATAAAAGTGCGGAGCTGGGTGTTGAGTATGTTAGGAGAATTCGACTTCGACGGCTTTGTGGTAAACATGCTATATTAATGTGGATTTGGTGTTCATCTCTGACGCCCGAACGGTTAGCTTGGCCGGAATGGAGGGCGGTCGTTGTTCTAGCCGGCATCGCCGCTTGGGCCTCTGCGGCTGAGCATCGTCCAACGAAGGACCCCACTTTGCAGGGGAATTTCGAAGGGAAAGCTTCGTCGACGTGATGCCCTCTTTAGGCCATATCGATGGCCCCGGAGGGGATCACAAGCCGGTGGTTTTGCTACCGAGGATCAAAGGGTCCAGGCGCCATCACCGATGACGCTGATGGGTCAAGCTTAGCGACAAGGGTTTCGTTCTGGTGACTAGGATCCACCGCTACGGCAAGACTCACCGAGACACGACCGAGGCGTTCTGCGCACCGATTGGCCGATGTCTTCCCTGGCTCAGACACAGTCAATCCCTGATCGAGGACATATCGAAAGCGCTCACACGGAAGCCTGGATCGTGACGATGTTCGCCCATAGTGACATTTCCGATGAGGTGGCTGAGAAGATCGTCGCTTTCGTCGATCGCGAGGCCGGACGTGATGCGCCACTGACGGCAGACGACGAAGCGATGGTGCGACGGTTGATCGAGGAGAATGATTCAGTCCGCACGCTCGTTGAGGACCTTCGTGCGACCAATAGTGGTCTCGATACGCTCCTGGACGATGTCGCCGCAGTCGACGTCCCTGAGAGCCTGGTCGGGTTAATCAAAGGCCACCGCGCGGACGATGTCACGGTCTTGACACCCAAGTCGAGCGTTGAACGCGACATCGAGGATGACCCGGATATCATCGCAGCCTATCAGCCGCCGCCAAGACGCGTCGGCTACGGACCCCTCGCCGCAGCCGCCTCGATTGCCTTAATGATCAGTAGCGGGGCCCTCTACTACATCTACGATACGTCTCATGCCGAGCGCCTTCGTCTGCAGTCAGTTCTTGCAACCGCGACGCAAGAGGCTGATACGCGTGGCCGAGCGCTGGCTGATGCCCGGGCCGAGCTGAAACGGCTTGCGGGCCTCGCTGACGAAGCCTCGAGCGAGCGGCGCGAAAGTGCCGGCAGGATTCTCGCGAATGAGGAAAAGATCCAAGAGCTTGAGGTGGAGAGAGCGGCCCTGGAAGGCCGATATGGAGCCCTTCAAGGCGAGAATGAGCAGTTGAGCGCTGAGCTAGCGGAGCAAAGACGAACATTGGGGGGAATCGAAACCGCTCGCGATAGGATTGCCCTCGATCTCGAAACAGCGAGACAAGCCCTGGCCCGAGCGGAGACGAGAAGCGCCGATATGCAGTCGTCACTGCGCGCTGAAGTCGACGATCTCAACGCCGAACTCGACCAGCGCCATAACCAGGTTCTGGCGCTCACCGACGAATTGGAAGCCAATGAGCGCCGTTCCGAACTGGCACGATCCAGCTTGGCAGATGTTCGCAACGAGCGTTCGGCGCTTCGCCGCGATCTCGCGCAAATGGAAGCTGAACGGGGTCAGCTACTTGCGGAAAAGGCGGCTATCGAGCAAACGGCGGCACAAGCGGGCCAACGGCTTGCGACACTTGAAGACGAGGCAGAACTGACATCGAGCCGACTAGCCACCGTGATCGCCGGGCTCGAAGCGTCCGAAGAAGAGCGCCAGATTCAGCTGCAGCAGATGGTCGGACTGGAGGCAGATCTTGCTGCGAGCCGAAGCTGGCTCAACCAGATCTCACAATATCATCGGATCTACGCATCGACTTCGAGGCGACATCTCGTGGAGGTTGGCGCGGACGAGCTGGATCACATTCAAACCTGGCTCACCGGCATGCTTGGCCGTCAAATTCTTGTGCCCGATCTCACCCCATTCGGCGTCACATTTGCCGGAGCTCGACTCTTGGCAATCAACGAAAGGCCTGTTGCACAACTCGTTTATCTCGACGGCAATGATCAGCCGCTTGCGCTCTGCGTCATTCCGATGCCCGCAGGAGCAAAGGCACCGACATTGTCGACCAATGGCGAGCTCAATCTGGTTGACTGGCGGGACGACAGCCATGGCTATGCCGTGGTCGGTTGGTCTGAGCCTGAACTCCTGTCGACGCTCAGCGACGCCATCCAGCCCGTCTATGATCTCTAGGGCCGCCATGCACATCTCGGCGCGCGAGCCAAGCCATCCTAGGATGATGGGGGTGCGCCAGAAGCCGACTTCAACGCATCGAGTGCCTGCCTGAGCGCTTGATTATAGGCAGGCCGAGCATAAAGATCCGCATGATCCGCATCGAGAACAGTGTGATCGAACACCAAACGCTCAACGGCGGCTCTTAGGACTTCGGTTCGTTCTGGCCGGATCACCTTATCATTTCCTGCCGCAATGATAGCCACTGGCGTCTGATTATCCGCCATCGCATCGACCGTGCGAAAACGATGCTTCAAGAGAAGCTTCACCGGCAACCACGGATAGGCTTGCGTAGCCACCGCTTCGATCGAATCGTAGGGCGTGATCAGGAAAACGCCATCCAGCGGCCTGGTCTTAGAGAGATGACCAGCGACGCCAGATCCGAGGGACAGGCCAATCGCATAGACCGATGCTGGTGAAAGATCCGCGACCAGCTTGTCATAGATCGCATCGGCGTCGGCAAGGAGTGCAGTCTCACTGGGCCTGCCGCCGCTATCGCCATAGCCGCGGTAATGGAAAACCGCCACGTCTAGTTGAGGAAAGGACTGAGCTAACTCCTGTCCTAGGATCTCGGCATCTTGGGCGTTGCCGCCAAAGCCAATCAACAATCCATCAGATTCTGAACCATCATCGGGTGGAAAATGAAGTCCTCTAAGCTGAATACCGTCCTCTCGCTCGATGACCAACCTCAGCGGGGTATAGGGATGATCGAGCGGACGGCTGGGTAACCTCGTACCGGGAAAGATCATCGAGGTCTGCGCGCCATACATCAAGGCGACAACGGCCCCATAGCTCAGAACCACAAAAAGAAGCAGTTTCAACATATCGAGTCGAGAACGCCTTCATGACCGTCGATCAAAGGATGCCAAGGCACGATGGCATACGCGACCAACCCTAAGCGTACGTTAACCATGCGCAAAAGGACGTCGATGTCGTGCGGTGTTGTCATCCCGAAGATCGATTCGTCGCTCTCAGACACAGTTCATCGAAGGTCTTTCGGCCGGGTGAAAGACCGCAGCAAGCCATCACCATGCGCAACAGTGTTCCAACGGTCGACGTCGAAATCGATCACCGCAAGCGCTGCCGTTGGGAACTTCATTGCCATCGCTCTTAGACTCGCCGAGTCGCCGCGGCCTGAAGCCAGGCCGGCAAAGGTCGCCAAGCCCGGATTGTGACCGATCAACATAAGGCTCTCGACATCATCATCCGTCCGCCTGACCATCGCCAGCAATTCCGCCACAGAGGCAAGATAGAGGGAAGAGCGCATGACGACTTTGATCTCTTCGCCATCTGCCGTCTCCCATTCGGCCGTCACCAGCTCCAAGGTTTGGCGTGCGCGAACAGCAGTCGAACACAAAACCATGTCAGGCAACAGTCCATGCCCACTGATGTAGCGCCCCATTAGGGGGGCCGCCCTTTGCCCTCGTGCATTCAGCGGCCGCTCCGAATCATCCAGATCCGGACGGTTCCAGCTTGACTTGGCGTGACGCAGCAACAAAAGCCTGCGCATGCGACGCTCTCTCCCATCGGATCTAAGATTTACGAAACTATTCCCTTGCTAATCTCCTTGACCGTAAGCGTAGCCCATGGTGCGCTGATCGGCGACCCTAAGTAAGGAGAACAACGCCAAATGCCGCCGACCGAACTCCGTGCGAAGACCGATATCCCAGAGGCGGTCGAGGACGTCGATCAACGTCCAACTCAGGTCGGCAAAAACCGCAAGTCGAAGCCGGCCGCGATCTCGCCCCGGTCTCCTGCACGCTTCTTCAACCGCGAGCTTTCTTGGCTCGCGTTCAATGAGCGCGTGTTTGAAGAAGCGAATAATCGGCAATACCCGCTTCTCGAACGACTCCGCTTCCTTGGGATTTCTGCTGCCATCCTTGACGAATTCACGATGGTGCGGATCGCGGGTCTTTTAGGGCAAGTTTGGGCAGCTGTCAGTACGATCAGCCCGGACGGCCTGAGTCCCGCCGAACAACTTCGATTGATCGACGGCCAAGTCAGCCGTCTCACCGACGACCAACAACGCTGCTGGCAAGCGCTTCGCAAGGAACTTCGTGAGGCCGGCATTGCCGTGATCGACGCCTCCGAGCTGAACAAGAAGGAGCAGCGCTGGCTGGATCGGCATTTCAACGAGCATCTATTCCCGGTGCTCACGCCCATCGCGGTAGAACCGCCTAACCCCTTCCCATTTATACCCAATCTTGGCCACAGCATTGTGCTTGACCTCTGGCGTGAGCGCGATGACAAGCGCATTCACGGCATCGTGCCGATTGCTATGCCACTTGATCGATTCATTCGCCTGCCGGGCCAAGCGCGACGCTTTATCGCCATCGAGGCGGTGCTTCCCCTCTTCCTCGATCGCCTGTTTCCCGGATTTACCGTCGTGGGCCATGGTGTCTTCCGGGTGATTCGTGACAGCGATCTCGAAATCGAAGAAGAAGCGGAAGATTTGGTGCGCCAATTCGAGAGCGCCATCAAGCGTCGTAAGCGGGGTTCTGCCGTGCGGCTCGCGATTGCCGGGCGCATGCCCAGCGATCTCGAAAACTTCCTTGTTCGTCAACTCCAGGCAGCGCCGGAGAATGTTGTCCATATGCGTGGCATGATCGGTCTTGCCGACGTGCAAACGCTGATCGACGATGAGCGCCCTGAACTCCTGTTCTCACCCTTTAGCGCCCGGTTTCCAGAGCGAATCCGGGATTTCGGCGGGGATTGCTTTGCCGCGATCCGCAATAAGGACATCATCGTTCATCATCCCTACGAGAGCTTTGATGTGGTGGTGCAGTTCCTACGTCAGGCCGCCCATGACGACGATGTCGTCGCGATCAAGCAGACGCTCTATCGTACCAGCAATAACTCGCCCATCGTCCAGGCTCTTTGTGAGGCAGCCGAGGCCGGCAAGTCGGTGACCGCCCTGGTCGAGATCAAGGCACGCTTCGATGAGGAAGCCAATCTTCGCTGGGCGAGGGACTTGGAACGTGCCGGCGCACAGGTGGCCTACGGTTTTGCTGATCTCAAAACCCACGCCAAAATCTCCCTGGTCGTCCGACGGGAGAATCAGACACTTCGTTCCTATGTTCACTTCGGCACCGGCAATTACCACCCAATCACGGCAAAGGTCTACACCGACCTCTCGTTCTTTACCTGTAAGCAGGCTCTTTGCCAGGACGCCGCGCGTGCCTTTAACTACATGACCGGATTCGCCCCGCCTGACCGGCTCGAGGCCTTGGCGCTCGCTCCCGTTACGCTCCGTGATAGGCTTCTAGAGCTTATCGACGATGAGATCTCTCACGCCGAAGCGGGCCGGCCAGCATCCATTTGGGCGAAAATGAACTCATTGCTCGATCCAGACATCATCGATGCGCTCTATCGGGCGTCCCAGGCGGGAGTCGACATCGAACTGATTGTGCGAGGGATCTGCTGTCTGCGACCTCAGGTTCCCGGCCTATCGGAACGCATCTGGGTCAAGAGCATCGTTGGACGCTTCTTGGAACATAGCCGAATCCTCTGCTTTGGTGCCGGCCATGGCCTTCCATCCCGCGAGGCCAAAGTCTTCATCTCATCAGCGGACTGGATGACACGCAATCTGGACCGACGCATCGAGACCTTGGTGCCAATCGAGAACCCAACGGTGCATCGCCAAGTGCTCGGTCAAATCATGATCGCCAATCTGAAAGATCAGACCAATAGTTGGGAGCTCATGTCCAACGGCCATTACCAACGCCTCGCTGCCGATGCTGAAGCTTTCAGCGCCCACGCTTATTTCATGACCAATCCAAGCCTTTCAGGTCGAGGTAGTGCGATGAAACGCGCGCCGCTGCCACCGAAGCTCACAGTGGATGACGAGGAATTCTAACGCATCCAGCATGGCTCGCCAGCCGTTGGTCACGATCGAGTAGGGCACGCGAGGCCTGACTGATCGCCCAGCTTAGCAGTCGACGATATTGACCGGCACTTCGACGACATTGACGGCTAAACCGCCCCTCGCGGTTTCCTTATACTTGAGCTTCATGTCGGCACCGGTGTCGCGCATTGTTCGAATGACACGGTCGAGCGACACGAAATGGGTGCCGTCTCCCTTGAGCGCCATCCGCGCAGCATTGATCGCCTTGACCGATGCAATGGCATTACGCTCGATGCAGGGAACCTGAACCAGACCACCGACAGGATCACAGGTAAGCCCGAGATTATGTTCCATCGCGATTTCGGCCGCATTCTCGACCTGTGCCGGTGTTCCGCCTAGAACCTCACAAAGCCCAGCCGCCGCCATTGAACAGGCCGAGCCGACCTCACCCTGGCACCCGACTTCAGCGCCGGAGATCGATGCATTCTCCTTGCAAAGAATACCGATCGCCGCTGCCGTCAAAAGGAAACGGACCACGCCATCATCATCGCCGCCCGCATGTCGCATGTAGTAATGAAGCACAGCGGGGATGATGCCGGCAGCACCGTTGGTGGGAGCCGTCACGACCCGGCCGCCCGCAGCGTTTTCTTCGTTCACCGCCAACGCATAGAGATTGACCCAATCCATGATCTCGAATGGGTCATCGCCAGCTTTGCTAGCCTTTAGTTTTCGATAATAGAGAGGGGCACGACGCTTGATCTTGAGCCCACCGGGCAGAAGCCCCTCTTGGACACACCCCCTAGCGACGCAATCCTGCATCACCTGCCAGATCCCGAGGATCTTACGCCGAACTTCCGTCTCGCTACGCCAAATGCCCTCATTCGCCATCATGAGACGACTGATGGACAGACCATGATCCTGGGTCAAATGCAGCAAGGTTTCTCCGGTGGTGAAGGCGAAAGGAAGCGCCGTGTCATCCTCCCTAAGTCGATCCTTGCCAACGGCATCCTCATTGAGGACGAAGCCACCACCGATCGAATAGTAAACAGCTTGATGTACCAGCTCACCGAGCGTGTTGAAGGCGGAAAAACGCATGCCATTGGGATGACCAGGCAACGATTTCCGCCGATGAAGCACCAAATGTTCGCCTTCAGCAAAGGCGATCGGATGCTTGCCCAAAAGGCGGAGGCACCGCGATCTTCGAATTTCGGAAATCCGATCAGCGATCTGATCCGTGTCAACGGTCTCCGGCCATTCACCTTCGAGACCGAGCATCACGGCCTTTGGGCTACCATGCCCCAGGCCAGTCGCACCTAGCGAGCCGAAGAGTTCCGCCCGAATTGCAGTGACACGGTCGAGGTATTGTCGATCTTCGAGTGTTCGCGCAAATAGTCCAGCTGCGCGCATCGGACCGACAGTGTGAGAACTGGACGGTCCTATGCCGACCTTGAAAAGGTCAAAGATACTGATCGCCATCGCCTATCATCCCAGGCAAACCCTGATGAGATCAGATATGGTAATGTCGGTGTCGCGCGAGACTTGCTGAATTCCGACATCGCCACCTGCGGATGATCCCTTCCTCACCAAGGAGGCCTTGGTGGCTTTGGTCAACCGGAATCGAATCGCGCACACGTGGTCGCGAGCCCTTGCGATCCCATTCCTTGCGCGATGGCCGAACCGAGCCGGTCAACGCGAGGCGATGACCACATCAATGGCTTGAGTAGCCGCCATAGACATACTCCTCGGGAATCGTACCGCGCACGCGAGAAAGGACGACGCCGGCGATCGGTCGCCCCGCGACCGACAACCGGTTTAGCGCTTCCTGAACCATTTTGACTCGTGTGACGCGCCAAGCCGTCAGGAACACGATGGCATCGCTGGTGTCGGCAAGATTGATGGCATCCGGCACGCGCAAGACTGGAGGCGAGTCGACAATGACGAGGTCATAGTGCTCGCGCGCCTCCGCAATGAGGACACGAAGGCGAGTGGACGAGACGAACTCACGCATTTCCGAGTGCGTCGCCTTTGCCATCAGCATGTCCATTCCCGTTACGGGATCCTTGACGACCGCATCTTGTCCCCAGTCGAGCGCGCCGCTGAGAAAGTCATTCAGGCTAGCATCGGGCTGAAGTTGTGTCTGTGTCGTGAAGGAGGGCCTGCGGAAGTCGCAGTCGATGACAAGGCATCGGAGACCATCTTGGGCTGCGGTACGCCCAAGCGCGATGCAAAAACTGGTCTTGCCCTCTGCAGGCTCCGAAGAGGTAACGAGGATCACCTTCTTCGGGTCCTCAACAGCGCTTAGATTTAGACGAAGCAAAATCCCCCGTAGAGTCTCGGTAATGCCACTATTCGGAAACTCGGCGACATAACTCGCCAGGTTCTGCTTCGGCTTCATCCAACTCGCGACCGAGGGTATGGCACCAATACCGGGGAGCCCCGTTACCTGCGAAAGCTGCTCGAGCGTTTCGACGCCAGAACTCAGATAGCGCCGGCCAACAATGGAACCCGCAGCCACCATAAAGCCCGCAAACATGCCAACGACCGTCAAAAGACCTGCGCCAGGACTCGATGGCTTGATCGGCGGCACGGCAACCGACGCGATACGCACGTCGGCGCCATGTAAATCGATGTTCGTGAGAGTCGAGAGCGTCTGCTCGTAGAAACCACGGTACTGGGTATAAAGTTCCTGCTTAACCGTGACCTCGTCCTGAAGCTGCGCCAAACGTGTGCGCTCCTTCGCCACCTCAGCAGCATTGCCTTGCCCGGCTTCAATCTGTCGCCTTAGCTGACGGTCCTGATTATCGAGGCTAGCAATTCGCTGCTCTAAACTCTTAGCGATACCGCCAGCTTCCGAGCGGATTTGTTCCTGGGTGCTCTGAAGTTCGCGTTGCAGCGCAATGCGCCTTGGATGCCGCGCGCCGAGATCCAGCGACGCTTCCGAGAGACGCCGACGCGCTCCGGCTTCATCTTGCCAAAGTCCCTCGAGCCTGGGCGTCACTAAGCGAGCATCGAGCGCCGTCAGGGCACCACCAGCAATAGCACCTACAAGCTGAGCAAGGTCGGCAGCGAGCTGATCTCGCTCTGCTCGAAGCGTACGGCGTTGCCGGACTAAGTCAGCAAGATCTCGCGAAATGATCGTGCCTTCCGGTGTATTGAGGAGGCTTGCATTCCCCTCCTCCTCACGCACTCTCGCCTGGGCAACGGCGAGCTCTTCTTGCAGCTCAGCGAGCTTAAGCTTAAGCCCTTCACTTGACTGTTGTGTGGCAGATCGCTTTTCGTCGATCTGGCGCGCAATGTAGAGTTCCATCAGTGTATTGACGAGACGGGCACTCTTGTCCGCACTCCGACCACTGAATGCGAGCTCGATGGCGTAACTCCGTTCTTCGCTAAAGGCATTCAGCGCCTCGCTCACTGCGAGAGCGATTTCGCGCTCAATCTCGCGATCGTATCGTGCCTGTAACGGCCCGCCCAGACCAGCAACCCAATTTGCGACCGGATCTGGTACCCAAGAAGCCTCGGCAAAGGTCTGTAGCCCTGTCGGCCGCAATGTTTCATTGAAATCTGGATCCCGAACCAGATCCATTTCCTTGACAAGAAGATCAATCATCTGCGGCGACGTCAGAACACGCGCCTCACTCCTGCCGCCCCAAGGCTCAACGGTACGATTCGACTGCACCGCCTCTAATTCGGGAATGTTGGACTGCAGCGTATCGACGACCAGAAGGCCAGTGGCCGTATACCAAGGAGGTATTGCCTTCGCCACATGATAGGCGATTAAGCCGCCAACGATCATCGCCAATAGGATGAAGCCCTTGCGTCTGAACAGGCTATCCATCAACTCCTGTGACGTCAGCCCTGAAGAGACCGATGGCTTTCTGCTCGGCAGCTGTCCCACGAACGGACGCGACGGCGGCCTCGGCCCAGCGCCGAAATTCGAATGTGTCAGATCGGTCATCTACGCACCAATGTCAGAAAATCGGGCGGCCGCTTGCTCAAGCCTGCCGCATAGCCACATCGCCGAAAAGCGACAGCAGCCGCCAATAACATAGCGCCGATCACCCCGCTGCAAAGGGGAGAGGCCGGCTTCGGCTACTGTTTGTTTACGCTGCACCATCATCACCGTTTAGTATTACCCGATATTTGCCCTAACCGTGCAACATCTCGGCAAAACTACCATAGATTTCCTTAACGTCGTCATAAGAAAGCAACAGCATCACGATCAGAAAGGTTCCCCCTCCGGCAAGAACGCGCCCGACGAGAACAGGCACATCGCCAATGAACCCTGACGCGATGTGAGACCATATCAACACCACGATCACCATCATGCTTGTGGCGATCCAGATCGGCCACTGATCCTGCGCGCATCGTCTGAGATCCAGACCAAGCGTTCGGCGAAGTGCTATGCCGTAGATCGGCACCGCCAGCATATTGGCAACACCGCCGGCCAAGGCGGCCGGTACGAGTCCATAGGGTGCTGCCAGGGTCACAGCCCCCAGGAAGATGGCGACATTTATCAAGGAGAGCCGCACGAATTGCCCAGGGTGACCTGCGGATATTAAAATTTGGCCGGAAATTAAGGAAAGTGCAAAGAAGATGCCGAAGGCGCTGAGGATCTGAAACGGCAGCACACTGCCATGCCATTTATCGCCGAGAGCGAGCGGAATCAGAATGTCGGCAACAAGTGCCATGCCGACAAGCGTCGGCAAGCAAAGGATACTGACCAGGCGCAATGTCCTGCTAATCGCCTCGAGATGCGCCGCACGGTCATGAGCAAGGCGAGACAGAACGGGCAGACCGATTTGTTGAATGGAGTAGTAGGTTAACATGCCAGCGGAGAGCATCAGGCGGTTGGCAACGGAGAAAAAGCCGGCTTGGGCCGACGTGAGGAAGATTCCGATGATGAGCAGGTCGAGGCGGCGCATCGCGAACTGTAAAAAGGCAGAGATGGTGGCGAGCCCGCCAAATCTCCCTAGTTTCCGCGCATGGGTCCAGTGAAAGGATAAGGAGGGGAGCCAAGCACTTGATGCAGCGAACACCGTGAGGCTCATGGTGGCGTAAGTCCACTGTTGCGCTACGAGGCTCCATACCCCGTATCCTTGCCAAGCAAGGGCGACGGCAACGAGGCCACCACTCAGCGCGGCCGTGACTGAGGCAAAAGCGAACCCGCGGAATTGAAGGCCACGCCTTAGCTTAGCCTGATAGATCCCACTGGCCGCGAACAAAACAAGGGTCGGAGCGAGCGCGCGTAGGACAGGCGGCAGTTCCGGTTCACCCAGGAGCCACCCGGCAAAACCGGAAATCGCTATAAGCAGGACAGCAGCAGCCGTGCCGATCGCAAGGTTGAGCCAAAACGCTGACGAAAAATGGTCTGAATCCGTCTCGTCTGATTGAATGAGCGCCTCACCGAGTCCCTGATGGAGGATGAGTTGCGCGGTCATGATGAACAAAGTGGCCTGCGCGACAACGCCAACTTCCGATGGCAACAACAACCGCGCCGAAATGATAAAGGCTGTAAACGCAAACAACTCGGCGCCGATGACCTCAGCCGTTCGCCACACTGCCCCTTTGGCGATGTCTCGACGCTCATGGACAAGGTCGGCCATGTTAGCCCGAACCGACGACATCACCGCCGGGAGTTTGTCCGGCGATGATGTGACGTTGCAGCGCTAAGCCATGCCTGGCCGCGCTAGGCGGCCGCACGATTTACCGCAGGCGGCTGACGACCGTTCACCCCGCCTTGGCCATTGTTGCTGACGGGAAAGCGAAGGCTCATGGTCCTCACGCCTCCACCCTTTAGGGCAATCTCATAGGTCCGATTTTTGGCCGGGCCGGCGAGATGCAAAATGGATAAAGGCGGATAAGGCGCTTCCGGTCGACAGAACTGACCTGCTTGATCGTCCCACACAGGCGGGCATCGATCACAGATCCAGTTATCGCTCGACGCGAGCTCGACCGTCGGAATCTTGTCGACGTGAATCACCTCGTTAAAAGCGAACTGCTCGTAAGGCGTCACGCGCTTCGTCCGCCCTAAGGCGCGCTCAAAGCGTTGTCGCCAGGGCTCCCAATGAGGCGCATCCGCCTTTAAACAATAGAGCCCGAGATTGTAAGAAGGCTTGGCCATCAAGATGAGACCGTTTTTAAGCCCAGAGCCCACGATCTTGTGCTTGAGATTCCAAGCCCATAGCCAGCCTTGAAAACGGTACAGCCGATCACTTTCGTGAGCGATCGCAGCGCCCGTCTTGTCGGCACCGTCCAACATGCGTTCAAGCACATCGCTGTCCTGGAGCCAAAGATCCGGGTCGAGCCATAGGGAGTAATCGTACTCGGGCAGGTAGTCATGAATGAAGAACCGGACCAACGCCGCGCGCTCGTAACTCTTGGCGACATCATCCGACAATCCAAAATGCCACTTGGGCTCGATCAGCCGAACACCATCTCTCTCCAGAGCCGCACGCTGTTCGGGCAAAAAGCCCACGTCAAAAACGACGATGGCGACATCCCGCCATTCGTCGAAGCGACGCACGGATTGAATCATGCCGTTCAGCAGATCGAAATAACCACCATCGGCAGCCGTCACGATGACGGCCTTCTTCTGACGCTCTAACATCCTATCTCCTTTTGACTTGGTTTAGTCGCAGGAAACTCATTTATTGTAAGACGGACTTTTTATCGTTCCATTTCATCCGACCTGCACAGACCCGTCTGCCATGCAAGCGGTTGATCGTTTCATCATGTCGCTGCGCTGACGGTCGTTTCCGTCGGCGACAGCTGTGCCAGTTCGTAGACTTCGGTCGTCATTTCGGCAATGCGTTGCCAAGTGGGAATGCGCTCAAGCAGATGGATCATGCGATCCCGCATGGCCTCAACCTTGGTTGGATCAGAAATCAGATCTGCCAGGGCAGTTGCCAACGCCTCGGGATCATCAGGCTTGACCAACCGCCCTTGCTCACCATCAACAAGCATCTCGGCAAAACAACCGATATCCGAGGCTATAACGGGAATCCCCCGGGCGATGGCTGCCATCAAGACTCCGCTGGTATCAATGCCGCGATAGGGAAACACCAGCATATCTGCGCTATCGAACAGGGCGACCATCTCGTCATCCCGAACAAAGTCGAAGCGAAGATCGACAATGGACTGAAGCTGGTGACGCTCCATCAAGTCAAGCAAGGGCGCCGTGTCCAGATAAGGACGCCCGACAATCGAAACACGACAGCGTTCGCGCTGACCCGTATTCAGTCGACCAAGTGCGTTCAGTAGGACATCGACACCCTTATATTCACGAAGCTTACCAAACTGCACAAAGTGCAGGCGGCCATCATTCACTGTCGATGCCGTTTTCGGTGTTGGAGCGGCCTGGCCAAGGAGTCCGTGAGGAACCTGATGGAGCCGCTCCGAAGACAGTCCTTGGTCGGTCAGGCGACGGACCGAAAGGTCGTTGTGGACAATCCATCGATCAAAGCGACGTGTCGCCAGTCGATTGCCAAGTCGCAGCATCAAGGGGCCGGCGCCATTGTAAGGATTACTGTCATGAACCGTTAAGACCACCGGCGCGATTCGGCGAAACAAGGGTAAGAAAAGTGCATCAATCAACGGTAGGGCAAGCCACTGAAAATGGATGACGTCGGGCTGCATCCGTCGAAGGGCACCAAGCGACCGCATGAGGCCCTGAATATGGCGAAGGCCTTTGAGCACAAGCTGGACCGGCCGCGGTAGGCTTTCCGAAGGAGCCTTGAACAACGGAAGTGTCGCAAAGGTGCTTTCTCCGTGTTCTCCACCGTCATCGCCTGCGTCTTGTCCGATAAGGGTCACATCATGACCGACAGACGCCAAGCCATTGCAGAGCTCCCCATTATAGGGCGGCGTAAAGCACCAAGGATCGAGAATAGCGATCTTCATGACGTCGTCTGCCTATCAGCGGCTCGGTTGGTCACTCGGCATGTCGTCCCTGGCCGAGCCAGCGAGATCCCAAGTCACAACAGGTTCACCCCAATAGCAGCGCCAGACGCCAATCGTGTTCCCGGCGAACGCCAACAAGATATTGTTGATCTGCTCAATCATACGGACTTTTGCCACTGAGCCGCCGAGAATGACGCCAGTGACGATCGCGATTGCAGCGAACATCGACCAAAAGCCAAAGCCAGCCCAGATCGCCATCGCAGACAGGAGAGCCGAAGCGATGAGAAAATAGCCACCAACCCATCGGATCAATCGATGACCAACATATTTGTAGATGTTCCAAGCGGACATCGTTCTTAACTCTGGCCAGAGCGCGCGGTGAACGCCCATGCATTGGCAAGCGATTCGAACTTTGCGTTTGAACTCATCCCGAGCGATCGTGGTGTGGGACTCATAGGCATTGACGTCAGCACCGCGGATCAATCGGTAGCCCTTACACAAGATACTCATGGAGACGAACAGGTCATCAATGAGATGGTCCGGTGTTGGACGATGGAGCTTTCGCCGAATTGCGAACAGCGATCCATCGGCGCCCATCGCAGAGCCGGTTTCCGTCTCAAGACCCTTGGTCCATTCGTCCAAGCGCCAATAGAACGACCCCACCTCCGACGTCGCCGTGTCGCCGGGATTAGTATAGGAGAGGTGGCTAGTCACACATCCGACGTCTGGATCGGCAAAGTAACGTCGAAGATTGGCAATTGCCTTTTCATCAACCATGACATTGGCGTCGGTGAACAGAATGATGTCGGCATCGGTTAGGCTAACCAGCCTGTTCATTCCCCAAGGCTTCCCATGTCGTTCGTCAGAGTTGACCAGTGTCACCTCCGGTTCGAAGGACGCAACGATCTCCGCCGTGCGATCGCTTGCGCAGTCGACATAGATCAGAATATCGAGCTCTCCTGCCGCCTTTCTAAGCGCCAGCATGTTCTCGATTTTCTTTTTGATGACCGCCTCTTCGTTATAAGCACAAAGGCAAATTGCCAGGCTTAAAGGCTCATCTGTGGCGCCACTCACGGGTTTCAGGAGTTTCACGAATCCGAGTCGTTTGGCCAACATCAGCGTGATCTGATAGGGGCCAAAGGGAAATGCCGCGACAAACAAACAAACAAAAGCGGCGACAAAGAGGAGAAGAGCCAAACTCGAAGAGGTCATGGCGATCAACGACTGTCAGGGATCAATGGGAAATCGGCTCGGGCGTTCATACGTCCCAAAACCTGAGGTTTCTTGGCCTTTGTTGAGGGTCTAGAAGGCATTTTCGCCCTCGAGACTAGCAAGCGGCGTAAGGAGGACGATTTTTAGATCGAGCCAGATGGACCAGTTTTGAATGTAGTACAGGTCATATTCGACACGACGGACCAGCTTCTCCTTCGTGTCCGTGTTACCACGGAGACCGTTGATCTGCGCCCATCCCGTTATGCCGGGCAGCACACGATAGCGGGTGTAGAAGTTGTCGACTACACGGTCATAAAGCTCGCCACCGGCCTTGGCGTTGAGCGGGTTCGGACGCGGGCCGACCATCGACATCTCACCACGCAGAACATTGAAGAGCTGGGGTAACTCATCAATGCTAAAACGCCTAATGAAAGCGCCAACACGCGTCACCCGTGGATCGTTGCGCTCTGTCAGCCGATCCGCCAATTGATCGCTCATCTCGTGATACATCGAGCGAAATTTGTAGACCTGAATGATCTTCTTTCCGAATCCGTAACGTGCCTGCTTAAAGAAGATCGGTCCCGAGCTTTCAAGCCTGATAAGCGCGGCCGTCAGGAGCATCAATGGTGCTAAGAAAATCAACAGCAAGAGTGCCGTAATCGCATCAAACACACGCTTCACCGCCTGTTCCGATGCACTCAACGGCTGATCAATCAAAGCAGCATAGACATAACCTGGTTGATTGGAATCAAGCGCTGGTCGAGGGATTGCCAAGCTGACCCTAATCGGGAGAGCCTCCAGTGCCTTGACCGCATCATGGATCCACTCACGATTGTTATGGAGCGAGGGGAGAATCACAACTTCCTCGACACCGTCATCGTGAAGTTGTTCGACCCAGCGCTCGCCCTCGGCGCTCAAAATCTCGTCCGGCCTGGTATAACTCCGACAGGTGCAAAGTCGATCGAATCGCGTTGAAAAATCGCGATCAAGACCGGTCAATTCATCACCAGCCTCGCTACCCGAGCCGACCACGGCGACGAGCCGATCAAACCCCTCGGATGGCATCCAAGACCTGAGACCTGGCACAACGATCATGCGGGAAAAGGCAAGCGCAATACCGGTATAGAGCGCCCAGACCCCGGACCAAGTCCAGTTGACACCGACGCTCGACGTCATCATCGCCACGCCCATCGCGAGACAAGCCGCCATGCCGATGCAAACGACCCGAAGAGGCCAGCGACCGCTCGCCGACAAGGCTTTAGGGGTATAGGTGTTCGCACTCTTCAGGCATGCAATCGCCAAAATCATGCCCAACAGCGAGCCAAGAAAGATGACATCCCGGGCTGCTGGATCCGACAGGTGCTCAGAAATTGTTTGCGCCGCCAAAATCCCTGAAAGCAGCACCAGTACCGCTTCAAGCATTACGACAGCAGGGATCAGAAAATCACATGAAAATCCTTGCTTTCGAGCAGCACTTAGCACGCTGAATCCGCCCATTTTCAAAGGTGCAACCAACTACAGCCATGCTCTGTCAAAAAGATGAGAGCCAGCAATATCTTGCACGAGGTTCTTTAAGAGTTCGTTACTAAGTCGGCAGCGACTCCTCCCATTTATCAAAAATTATCCACAAAAGCAAAATCGATTCGCGGCAAATGCCCGCGAAACCGTGCGCCCAGAAGCTAATCCGAGTGCTGAACGCAAATGCCTTGGGCAACTGTGTCTTGCGTGCATCAGTGCTCCTCCACGCGCAAGCTTAGAACGGTTCTGAAAAACTTGGTCGCCATCGATTTGGTGCGGAAGCAGCACATCCCTTGTGCCGTCGAGAGGTTCGGGCAGACATACCACCTCAAGTTGATTATCAGCAATATAGCTTTACGTTAACTCGGCATTAACCATGCCTCTCTAGTGTGCGCGAAGGTTGTCATCGAGGCCTAGAGGAGCCGACATCGTATGCGCCCGTCGCTCAGCCCCTTCGCACCCTTCTTTCTTGCCTTAGCGTGTTGTCTGCCGACGCTATCCGTGCCACTTCATGCCGAGACATGGCAAAGTCTGAGCCATGCCGGACTTCGGGCAGCCGATGAGGGACGGTTTAAAGACGCCGAGGCACATTTTCGTGACGCCGAAAAACTGAGTGCTGGGTTTGATCAAGGCGATCCGCGCCATGCGACAAGCATCAACAATCTTGCCTACGCGCTTCATGCCAACGGCCAATACCAATCGGCCGTTGATCTCTATCTTCGAGCGAAATCGATCCGCGAGGTGACCTTAGGCCGCGACCACCCTGACGTCGCGGAAACCTGCAACAATCTTGGTGAGCTCTACCGACTGCTCGGAGACTATGAGGCATCGGAGCAGTTGCATCTGCGCGCGCTTGACATCCGTAAACGAGTCTTCGGCCCGGATCACCCCGAGAGCGCTCAGTCCATGAACAATCTCGGTGTTCTCTACGCCCATCTCAAGCGATTCGGTAAGGCTGACCAGCTCTACCGCGAAGCGTTGACCATCAGAATCCGATCCTATGGCGAGGACCATCCTGCCGCTGCGGAAACACGCAACAACCTCGCGACCTTACATTACGTACAAGGCCGGCTTACCGATGCCGAAGAACTCTATCTTCTGGCGATTGAAGCGGAGGAGAAACAGCTGGAAAGTCAACACCCCTCGCTCGCAACAACCCTGTCCAATCTTGCTGAACTCTATCGATCTCAAGGCAAGCTGGACCAGGCGTTCGAACTCCATGAGCGTGCTGTCGATATTCGACGTCGAGGGTTGGGCTCACGACATCCGGCTACCGCACAAAGCCTTAACAATCTCGCCGTGACACAATTTGAACGTGGTCATCTTGCCGATGCAGAAAAGTACTATCGAGACAGCCTCGCGATTCAAGAGGTCATGTTGGGAAAAGATCACCCCGATCTGGCACTGACTCTTAACAACCTTGCAGAGCTCCTAAGGGCCCAAAGGCGCTTTGACGAAGCCAAGCCCCTCTACCGACAAGCCCTCGCCATTGAGGAAGCCAAGTTCGGGCCGCGCCACCCAGAATTGGTGCTCGGTCTCAATAACTTGGCGCTCTTACACTTTGATCGAGGCGCTTATGTCGAAGCCGAGCGCCTTCTTCATCGGGCGATCGGCATCGAAGAGAGTCACTTGGGCAAAGACGACCCCGGCCTCATCGTGACTCTCGAGAACTACGCTATCGTTCTCCGAGAACTTCGCCGCCACCGCGACGCCGAGGAGATCGAAGCACGTGCCGAATCCCTACGTACCAGGCTCTAGCCTGCACACAGCTGTCTCGAACGGCGCTTCCCAACCTGAACAAGCATCGTGCCAAGATCAGTCCGATTGGCCTAACACATCAGCTGGCCTAGTCAGGCAAATTCCGGCTCACGCTGCGCTTCACTGACCACGCCACGTTCCTTCGCACGGTGACAAAGGTCTTCAATGGTCACACGATCAAGCCTCGTCATCAGCTCATGCTCGGTGTTGGCCCAGAACGGACCGACGACCTTGCGTCCAAGTTCGGAGGCCGAACCAAATTCCTCTTGAGCCGGTTGCTCTTCGATCCCCCTCACGACCCGAACAACGTCGCCGACGCTGACACGATTGCGCTCGCGGGCCAAACGGTAGCCACCGCGCGGGCCGCGCACGCCACGCAAAATTCCCGCGCGAACCAATTGCTGCATCACTTGTTCGAGATAGCGCCGCGGCAAAATCAGGCGACGGGCGATATCTTGGCTCTGCACCGGCTCGGGGCCTCCGTGAAACGCTATGTCCGTGACCGCCTCGAGCGCCAAAACCAGTTTCTTTGAAGGTCTTAGCATGGCAATCCATCCCACATTTCTGTTTTCCTAATTGAGGTCATCCTAATTTAGATGTGTTGCATCTACGGAATTGACAGGGGGCTGTCGTCTTTCTTCGCCGATTTCTTGATGGTCAGGGTGCCGTGTCGGTATCTCGACGTTGGTCAAAATGCTCAGCAATACGACGAACGAGCTGGTCAGCCACCGCCTGTTTGGTCAGCTTAGGCCAAGCCTCGACGCGATTACCCCGACGAAACAGCATTACTTCGTTATGAACACCACCGAAGGTGTTTTGTTCCGCCGATACGTTGTTGGCGACAACCCAATCACAACCTTTGGTCTGGAGCTTCCTTTCGGCATTTTGCTCGATATTCTCCGTCTCAGCGGCAAAGCCGATGACGAGTTGAGGTCGAGCCGAATCGAGCCCCGCCAGTGTTTTCAAGATGTCTGGGTTCTCGACAAACCTGATGGATGGCGGTTCCTCGCCTGCTTGTTTTTTTAGTTTTTGCGCTTGCTGATCCGCGGGCCGCCAGTCTGCGACGGCCGCAACGCAAACTACAATATCGACAGGGAGGGCTTGTTCACAGGCTTGCAGCATCTCGACAGCCGAAGAAATCTCCACAACTTTGTCGACATTGGGGGCCGGCTCCCGAACGGGTCCGCTGACCAACGTCACATCGACACCTGCCTTATGCAGGGCCTCAGCCACAGCATGTCCTTGCTTGCCCGACGAATGATTAGAAAGAAAACGCACGGGATCGATGGCTTCTATCGTCGGTCCGCTGGTGACAATCGCACGCTTCCCAGCGAGCGGCCCCAACGACGATTGGAGATGACGGCAAATGGCCTGAACGATCTCGTCTGGCTCGGCCATCCGACCAAGGCCGATCTCGCCACAGGCCATTTCCCCTTCATTGGGTCCCACCACGTGAATACCATCACGCATTAGCTGTTCGACATTGCGCTTGGTCGCAGGATGGGCCCACATCTCGGGATTCATCGCCGGTGCGATCAATACGGGCTTATCGGTCGCCAGAAGTGCTGTAGTCGCGAGGTCATCCGCGAGCCCATTGGCCATTTTGCCGAGCAGATCGGCAGTCGCTGGAGCCACGACCACAAGATCAGCGTCGCGTGAGAGCTTGATATGCCCCATTTCCGCTTCATCGGTCAGCGAGAAGAGCTCAGTGAAGACTTTGTCGCCCGAAAGGCTCGCGACGGACAACGGCGTAACGAATTGGCTGCCGGCATTGGTCAGGATACAGCGCACGCCGATCTCGCGTTCACGTAAGCGCCTTATGACGTCGAGGCTTTTATAGGCGGCAATCCCGCCCGCGATGATCAAGAGAACGCGCTTGGTCAATCCCATCACCTCCAGAAGCGGTACTTATGCAGCGAAGCTTATAGAGTGACAGATGGGCATAGGCATAAGAATCGCCAGTCAAGCCCAACCAACTCGGCTGAAGAAAAGTTGAGATCATCCGTCCATTGGCAGAAAACTCGCCTTTTCAAACCATGATCATCGCCTGCCCGGCCCACGTCCATTTGCCCCTTCTGTCGACAGGCACTGCAGCGATACGGTTGGACGCGACATGGCCGCACCTGCCAGCGGGGCCTAACTGAACACCACCCCAAGAATAACGCCCGCCGTCACCAAGACGACCGCCCACCCCACCGGCGCAACATGGCTTTGGCCGCCATGCCAGGCGCCAGCATCAAGCTTGACGCCATCGTCTAGAGCGGATTCGAGCGCGCGCTCCGCCCGCTCAATCAGATGCGGCAAACGACGCAGGGTCTCAATACCGTCATCAATAACAGTGCGGATCTGCGCTTGGGGACCCAGATTATCGATCATCCAAACTTCGATCAGTGGCTGCGCCAACTCCCACATATTGACGTTAGGATTAAGGCGCCGTCCCACTCCCTCTGCGACCACCATGGTCTTTTGGAGCAAAAGCAGCTGTGGCTGCGTTTCCATGGCAAAAGTCTCGGTGACCTCGAACAACTGCCCTAAGAGACGGCCGATCGATATTTCAGCAAGCGGTCGATCTCGAATAGGCTCGGCGATTGAGCGACAAGCTTGCATAAACGCTTGCTTGTCTTGCCCCGCCGGGACGTAGCCGGCGTCGAAATGCACATCGGCAACACGCTTATAGTCAGCACTCAAGAAGCCAAGCAGCATTTCCCCTAGGAACCGACGGGTCGCCGGATCAAGGCGCCCCATGATGCCGAAGTCAACAGGCACCATTTCGCCATTCCGATCGATGAACATATTACCGGGATGCATATCGGCGTGGAAAAAACCGTCGCGAAACACCTGCTTAAAGAGAATTTCAGCAGCCCGCGTAAGAATCAGATCCGGATCGAAGCCTGCTTCGATCATGCCCTCTCGATCGTCGGAAGCCAGCCCGTGAACGCGTTCAAGGGTCAAGACCCGACGCGCTGTTCGTCGCCAGTCGATCTTCGGGACACGAAAGCCGGGATCATTAGCGCAATTTTCCGCCAGCTCAGAGGCTGCTGCGGCTTCGAGGCGGAGATCGAGTTCTAGCCGGGTCGACGCCGCGAAGGTCTCGACAGCCGCCGTCGGCCGAAGGCGGCGAAAGCCTGGCTGGAGCCGCTCGACCCAGGCGGCAATCCAGGCGAAAAGATCCAGGTCCGCCTCCATCTGCCGCTCAATACCGGGACGCAGGACCTTGACTGCCACTTCTTCGCCTTCGGTGGTAACGGCGAAGTGGACCTGCGCAATCGAGGCTGCAGCCACAGGGTGGTCGTCGAACGACTGGAAGAAGACGCTGACGGGTTCGCCGAGTTCGTTCTCGATGAGCTCGCCAGCAATCGCGCCATCAAAGGGCGGCAAGCGATCCTGCAGCTCGGCAAGATCGGTGGCAAAGCGCTCACCAAACAGGTCGGCGCGGGTTGCGAGGCTCTGGCCGAATTTGATGAAGGTTGGGCCGAGTTCTTGGAGCGCGCGCGCAAGACGTTGCCCAGGACGCCCTGCTGCTTTTTGGTTGGAAAACTGTTTGCAAAGCCAGGGGACCATCGGCGGCAAGGGCAAGCGCTCGACCAAGAAGAGCGCATTGTGCCGTGCCAGGCAGCGGCCAATCTGGATCAGACGGATAAAGTGCCGGAATGACCGCCACATCGTTAGATGCGCCAACCAGTGTGAAGAGCGGCGACGCCCCCCGTCATATTGCGGCAACGCACGCCCTCGAAACCTGCCGCACGGATCATCGCTGCAAACGTTTCTTGGTCTGGGAAACGACGAATACTCTCAACGAGATATTGATAGGCATCACGATCATCAGCGACTTGCTCACCAAGCCATGGAACCACTTTAAACGAATAGGCGTCATAGAGCGTTTGGAGTTCTCGCCACTGAAGCGAAGAAAATTCGAGGCAAAGGAAACGGCCTCCTGGCTTCAACACCCGGTAAGCTTCTCGGAGCGCCTGATCGATATGGGTGACATTTCGAATACCGAACGCAACCGTGTAGGCATCCATGGAACTGCTCTCGATCGGCAAGCATTCCGCATCGGCAGCGATCCAATCGACACCGGTCAAACGATTTTGATCGATCGCTCGGTCACGGCCGACGCCGAGCATAGCGGGATTGATATCCAAAACGGTGATCGCAGAGGGCGGCCCTGATCGCCGCTTCAACCGGTCGAGGACCCGAAAGGCAATGTCTCCAGTTCCTCCGGCAACATCGAGCAGACGCAAGCCTGGACGCGGCGCCAGCACGTCAACCATCGAGGATTTCCACAAACGATGGACGCCACCGCTCATCAGGTCATTCATGAGATCGTAGCGATCTGCGACCCGAGCAAAGAGCTCGCCAACCAAGTCAGCCTTCTCGCGAGGATCGATATCACGATAACCAAATGAGGTTGCAAGCCGCCTGGAGGCTGCGTCTTGATGGTCTTTGGTTCGAGAGACGGTCATGACATCCTTACTGGATCGGCCTGGTCGGTGGTTCGAGCTGTTAGGGCTGGCAGCACCCTGTGTGGAAGCCATTTCCGCAGGGCTGAATTGTTGTACGAAAGCGCTCCTTATGGGACAAGCGCTTCTGTTCTTCGATATCGATGTCAAGCGAGGGCGAGAACGCCATGCCGGAACTACCCGAAGTCGAGACGGCGATGCGGGGGCTCGAGGCACGCCTGGTGGGCAGGACCATCGTCGGTGTCGCCCAGCACCGAGCCGATCTCCGCTTTCCCCTGCCAACCGCCTTGCCAGAACGCCTCTTCGGTTGCCGCATTCTTCGATTTGATCGGCGTGCCAAATATATCTTGGCTCTCCTCGACAACGGCCATCGACTTATCTTGCATCTGGGCATGTCGGGACGCCTTCTTTTTGATGGGCAGGGTGCCGGGCGTCATGAGCACCTGACCTTCCAGTTTGATGACGGGACCGTGCTCCGCTATGTCGACCCTCGTCGATTCGGCATGCTTGATCTGGTCGCGGAAGACAAGCTCGCCTCCCATCCGCGCCTCGCTGACCTCGGTCTCGAGCCTCTCGATCCTACCTTTGATGCGACCGCGTTAAAGAAAGTCCTTCAAGGTCGAGCAAGCCCCATAAAAGTCGCCATCATGAATCAAAAACTGATTGTAGGCGTCGGCAATATCTATGCGTGTGAAAGCCTGTTCAAAGCTAAATTATCCCCGTTACGCCCAGCCGACAGTCTGAAGGCGTCGGACTTTCGGCGACTAGCTCAAGCGATCACAACGGTCTTACGGGCGGCAATCGATGCTGGCGGCTCCTCCCTTCGCGACTATGTCCAAACCGACGGCGAACTCGGTTACTTCCAACATCAATTCGAGGTTTACGGGCGTGCGGACGAGCCGTGCCCGTCTTGCGAACAACCGATCAGAACGATGGTTCAAGCGAACCGATCAACGTTCTATTGCCCTGCATGTCAGCGATGATGTGCTATTGGGCAGATCGGGCAGGCCGATTCCCAGCATTGTCTGGATCATCTGGCAATTCCTTCCAGATTGGAGGCGACTTGAGATGGACCGCGCAGGCTTCGATCCTGAGCCCGCGACGATCGGGCGACCTGTCAAGTCTAGACGTCGGGGCCGGACCTGGTGTTTATTCCGCGCTGATTGCGCTGGCCGATGAGCAACGTGGGTTTCGTGGTCGGCCTTCGGTCAGGGGGAACGAGAATGGCGTATGAACATTTATTGGTAGATAGCCGCGATCCAGTTGGCGTGATCACGCTGAACCGCCCCAAGGTCAATGCCCTGAATGGGCAGATTATTGACGAGCTCAATGATGCCTTGGCTGCCTTTGACGAGGATCCGGACATCGCCGCCGTTGTGCTTACCGGCTCCGATCGGGTATTCGCTGCCGGCGCTGACATCGCTGAGATGGAGCCGAAGGACTTCGCTGAAGTCCAGCAGAGCGACTTCATCCGGCCTTGGCAACGCGTCGCCGAAACGAGAAAGCCAATCATCGCTGCTGTGGCGGGCCACGCGCTTGGCGGCGGATGCGAGCTTGCGATGATGTGCGACATCATCATCGCTGCCGACAATGCTAAGTTCGGCCAGCCCGAGATTAACATTGGTACGATCCCAGGAGCAGGCGGCACCCAACGTCTCACCCGAGCGATCGGCAAGTCAAAGTCGATGGAAATGGTGCTCACAGGGCACATGATGGATGCGCATGCAGCAGAACGAGCCAATCTGGTGGCGCGCGTTGTGCCCGTTGCTGACCTTCTGGACGAAGCGATCAAGCTCGCCAATGCGATTGCAGAAAAATCCCAACCGGTTGTCGCCATGGCCAAAGATGCTGTGAATGCAGCCTACGAGACGACCCTCTCGGAAGGCATTCGGGCGGAGCGCCGCTTATTCTATGCGACGTTTGCCACCGACGATCGCAAGGAGGGCATGCAGGCGTTCTTGGAAAAACGCACGCCGACCTTCAATCAGCGCTAACACATTGAGCTGAATCCCCAAGGCTATCGTGTCGCACCAAAAGAATGGCGATCGCCCGAAACATTAGGGTAACCGCGATGTTGACGCATGGCGGTTCGCTCAGTATATGACCTGCTGCAAGATTTTTTTTCACCGAGGTTCGAAACTCTATGGCTCATCACCGTTCAGCCAAAAAACGCATCCGGCAGACGGCTAAGCGCACAATGGTCAATCGCGCGCGTACCAGCCGGATCAGAAGTTATATCAAGAAGGTCGAAATGGCCGTTGCCGGCGGCGACGCGGAAGCCGCAAAGAATGCTCTTCGTGAGGCCGAGCCTGAGATCAGACGCGGCGTTCGAAAGGGTGTTTTGAAGCTTAATACCGCATCGCGGCGCATCTCACGTCTCGCCCGTCGCGTGAACCAGCTCTCTGCGGGTGAAGGGGCGACTGCCTAGCACTGACGCAATCTACCATGGGATGATAGATGAAAGAGCCTCGCTGTCGACCGCGGGGCTTTTTTCTCTTTGTAATCCCGAGATTTTAGCGCAAAACGTCGCAGATTGGCCAATTTTTTTCGTCAACTTTAACGCGATCTTAATTGTTCTCCTTTCGGTCACCTTGCCAGCCCATCAGGGTGGAATTACCGTATTGTCACAGTTGAATGACAGTTTCCGCAGAGCTTGGGTGATGTCCTCTGGCTTTTCGTTTGTTCGCCAGTCAACCTCGAGTTTTGTTCTAAGCGGATAGGCTGAGCGTCGCACCACCGTGTCGATGTCTCCTAACATCGGGCAGATAACGTCATGGCTCTAAAGCTGAACACATTATGACCGTCCGAGCCGAGAGCGCATCTTTCGACCTGGAACGGCAATGGTCCGCAGTCCAGAACCAGTTGCGTGCCGAGTATGGCGACGCTGCGTTCAAAACCTGGCTGGCCTCGTTGTCTCTCGAAGGGCTTGAGGGTGACCGCGTGCGATTGGGCGTTCCCACCCGCTTTCTGCGGGATTGGATCGCCTCGCATTACGCGGATCGCATCAAGGTGCTTTGGCGTCGGGCCAATCCGGTCGTTGACGGGATTGCTTTGACCGTGACACCGACGCCGAGCAAGGTCACGAAGGCCAGTGACGCCATGGTCATGCCGAGTACGGCGACGACCCCTCGCATGGCACATGTCTCAATCGGCGAGCCTGAGCAAAAGGCGTCCGTGGCGGAGATCGGGCCAAGTGCTGATGTATCGGCTCCGCTGGACCCGCGCTGCACCTTCGAAAATTTCGTGGTCGGCAAACCGAACGAGCTCGCTTTTGCGGCCGCCAAACGCGTGGCTGAACTTAACGAACTACCCTTTAATCCGTTGTTTATCTATGGGGGCGTTGGACTCGGCAAAACGCACTTAATGCATGCGATCGCCTGGGAAATCCAACGTCAGGATCCATCGCGAAAAGTGGTTTATCTTTCCGCTGAAAAGTTCATGTATCAGTTCATTCGTGCCCTGCGGTTTAAGGACACGATGCGCTTTAAGGAGCTGTTTCGTTCCGTCGACGTCCTGATGGTCGACGATGTGCAGTTCATCGGTGGCAAAGACAGTACGCAAGAAGAGTTTTTTCACACGTTCAATACGTTGATCGATCGCGGCAGCCAAATCGTCATTTCGTCAGATCGTAGCCCGGCCGAACTCTCAGGTCTGGAGGAACGTATTCGTTCTCGGCTCGGCTGGGGTTTAGTGGTGGACATTCATCCTTCCACCTACGAGCTGCGGTTGGGAATTCTACAATCAAAAGCTGAGGGGCTGGCCGCTCAAGTTAAAGTGCCAGATCGGGTTCTCGAGTTCCTTGCCACACGCATCACATCGAATATCCGAGAGCTTGAAGGCGCCTTGAACCGCATTGTTGCTCAAGCGACTTTGGTCGGCCGCGCGATCACCTTGGAAATGGCACAAGAGGTGCTGCAAGACCTCCTCCGTGCCCATGAACGTCGAATCACCATCGAAGAAATTCAGAAAAAAGTGGCAGAGCATTACGGCCTCAAGCTGTCGGACATGCACTCGGCACGCCGAGCACGCGTCGTTGCGCGGCCGCGCCAGGTGGCAATGTATCTCGCAAAACAGCTCACGCCGAGATCGCTCCCCGAAATCGGCCGTCGCTTCGGTGGGCGCGACCACACGACTGTTATGCATGCGATCCGCAAGATCGAGGAGTTGCGAAGTCAAGATTCGGTGATGAACGAGGATATCGAGAAGCTTCGCCGGCAACTCCACGGTTAACTGACAGGGTTTGCAGCTCCACGGCGCGCATCGACATTCAAGGATGTTGATTATCGATGGCATGGGGCCGAGCGAGAGCCGATGGGGCGCCAAGCCCTCCCCTCCCGCGACGCGCCCCTGCCCGCGCACGCGCTTTGTCTGGGCCAGCCAGCTAGGAGAGCATTCGGCGAAATTCACGCCGAATGCGTCTTCGTAGCACAAGGCAAGGGCCGATTTGCTTCGGAATCAAGAAACCGGTAGCCCACCAGCCGTCCGCTCGGGATCCACTTACCGATAACGCGACTGCAGCAGGCGACAACACGCCAAAAAATGTACCTTTATCTGCAAATTGTGCTGTTTTTTCTTTGAGTTGGTGATATGGTCCGGTCCCGGCGGGAATCTGCCTGCATTGATGATGCAAATGTGCCCTCCGCGCCGGCTGTTAAGGGTTAGTGTCACCACCTTAGGAACAAATGGCGCGATTATGAAGTTGGCCTTTGAGCGTACGGCTCTCCTGAAATCTCTGGCCCATGTGCAGAGTGTGGTCGAGCGACGTACGACCATTCCCATTTTATCGAACGTTAAGCTGGAAGCCGACGACAATGGCATCAGCCTGACGGCGACCGATATGGATCTGTCCGTGGTTGAGGCGACAGAAGCCGAGGTGTTGCGGCCCGGCGCAATCACGGCACCGGCGCACACACTCTATGATGTCGTAAGAAAACTCCCGGAAGGCAGCCAGATTGAGCTGGAACGGAGCGATCAGGGGGCCGAACTCAGCCTGCGCTCGGGGCGTACGGCCTTTGACCTTCCCTGCCTGCCAGCCGCCGACTTCCCGGCCATGACCGATGAGGGATTGGACTTCAATTTCTCGCTTTCGGTCGGCGATCTCAAGCGGCTCATCGATCGCACCCGGTTTGCGATCTCGACCGAAGAAACACGCTATTATCTCAATGGTATCTTCTTGCACGCGATTGACGAAGGCGCCACCAGCTGCCTTCGCAGTGTCGCGACCGACGGCCATCGGCTTGCCCGTGTTGAGGTCGGCATACCTGAGGGAGCCGCCGGGATGCCCGGTGTGATTGTTCCGAGGAAAACCGTTGGTGAACTGCGAAAGCTGATCGATGAACTCGATGCTGACATTGAGGTCGGGGTCGCACTTTCTCACGCACGAATTCGTTTCAAGGTTGGCACCGCTGTGCTGCGTTCTCGACTGATCGACGGTACATTTCCCGACTATGAGCGCGTCATCCCGTCGGACAATGACAAGCTGATGGTAATGCCGACATCGGAGCTTGCCGAAGCCGTCGATCGTATCGCGACCATTTCCACCGACAAATCTCGGGCGATCAAGCTCGCCCTTTCCGACGGCAAGTTGACGCTTACAGCGATCAGCCCTGACGCCGGACGTGGAATCGAGGAAATGGACGTTGACTACAAGAGCGACGCTATGGAAATCGGCTTCAACGCTCGCTATATCCTGGACATCACAGGACAAATTGAGGGCAAAGAAATCGAGCTCGCTTTGGCAGACGCCGGGGCACCCACGCTGGTGCGCGATCCTAAGGACAGCAGCACGCTCTATGTCCTGATGCCCATGCGCGTGTGATGATCCTGACGCTCGATCGCCCTCGGGATCAGAAGATTGAGACGCAGGAGCGCATCTGCCGCTCGCCAGCCGTCCTTCGACTAACGCTTCAGGATTTCCGCTCGTATGAACGGCTGTCAGTCGAGACCGACCCTCGTCCGGTCGTCCTGACTGGACGGAACGGCGCCGGCAAAACAAACCTGCTTGAAGCCGTCTCGTTGCTTGCCCCAGGACGAGGCTTGCGCCGTGCCCGCAGTGCTGAACTGGATCGGCGGACAGGTGCTGGCCCCTGGTCGGTAGCCGCACGGGTCGATCATGACGGTTTCGTCAACAGCATTGGTACAGGCCGAGCTACGGATGGCGGGCGAGATCGTCGCATTGTACGGATCAATGGCGAGACCGCTTCAAATCAAGCTGCACTGGGCGAACTTGTCGCTGTTCTTTGGCTGACACCGGCGATGGATCGGTTGTTTCAAGAGGGCGCCTCCGAACGCCGGCGTTTTCTTGATCGCCTTGTGCTCGCAAACGACCCTGCGCATGTCGGTCGCGTTACCGGCTATCATCAGGCACTCAAAGAGCGTGGCCGCCTTCTCCGGACAGGCCGTGCTGACCCGGCATGGCTTGATGCACTTGAGACCCGTGCTGCTGAGGCGGCGATCGCGATCACCGCAGCGAGGCGGCAGACCGTGAACGCGCTGTCGAAAGTACTCAGTACTAACACCGGGCCCTTTCCGCGTCCCAACCTGACGCTTGCCGGCACGGTTGACACGTGGCTCGACGAACTCTCTGCCCTCGATGCTGAACACAAACTGCTCGAAGCCTTGAAGGGTGATCGAGCACGAGATGCGGAATCCGGAACCACAGCGACAGGTCCTCATCGAAGCGACCTGATCGTCCATGACTCCCAATCTGGTGTGCCCGCCAGCGAGGGATCAACGGGTCAGCAAAAAGCGCTTCTGATTAGTATCTGCCTCGCTGAGGCCCGGCGACGCGCTA
Organism: Geminicoccaceae bacterium; assembly: GCA_028285265.1. Lineage (GTDB taxonomy): Bacteria > Pseudomonadota > Alphaproteobacteria > Geminicoccales > Geminicoccaceae > JANQPX01. The sequence goes on along the minus strand of JANQPX010000030.1, from coordinate 544,544 downwards.
GCCTTGATCTTAAGCTTCCAATCCTCCTTCTCGACGAAGTCGCAGCCCATCTCGACGGTGAAAAACGTCGCGATCTGTTTGATGAACTGGTTTCGCTTGGCACGCAGGCCTGGCTTACGGGAACCGACGCAACGGTTTTCCATCCTTTTGGTCAGCGCGCACAATATCTTTCTGTCAACGCATCAGAGCTTCAGCCCTACGATGTCCAATAGCAACGCCATGCCAACTCCCTCAGAACCGGAAACCTACGACAGCAGCGCCATACAGGTGCTCGAAGGCCTGGAGGCCGTGCGCCTCCGCCCAGGTATGTATATTGGTGATACCGATGACGGCTCTGGGCTTCATCACATGGTCTTCGAAGTGGTCGACAATGCCATTGACGAAGCACTTGCCGGCCATTGTGACCAGGTGGATGTGGTTCTCAATGCCGACGGTTCTGTCACCGTGCGCGATAATGGTCGCGGCATCCCGACTGACATCCATGGTGGCGAAGGTGTATCCGCTGCCGAAGTGATTATGACTCGCTTGCATGCGGGTGGTAAGTTCAACCAGAACTCTTACAAAGTTTCAGGTGGTTTGCATGGTGTTGGCGTCTCAGTCGTCAATGCCCTGTCTGACTGGCTGGAGCTGCGCATTTGGCGAAATGGCCAAGAGCACATGATGCGCTTCGAACAGGGCGGTGAACCGACGGGTCCCTTGACCCATATTGGTCATGCGCCTGATGGCAAACGTGGCACCGAGATCACGTTTCTCCCCTCGGACAAAACCTTCTCCAAGACTGATTTCAGCTACCAGACACTTGAGCATCGGCTGCGCGAATTGGCGTTTCTCAACGCCGGTGTCAAGATCGTCCTTCGCGACGACCGTGCCGATGAGCCCGAAGATGTGGTTCTCAATTATGAGGGTGGGCTCGAAGCCTTCGTAAGTTACCTAGACCGAGCCAAGAATGCGCTGCACTCGCCACCAATTGCGATTTCCGGCGAACGCGACGGCCTGTTTGTCGCAGCAGCACTCGAATGGAACGATGGCTATCACGAAAATACCCTTTGCTTCACGAATAATATTCCACAGCGAGACGGTGGAACCCATCTCGCCGGTCTGCGCACGGCGCTCACTCGTTGTATTCAAGGCTACGCTCAAGAGAGTGGTGCCGCGAAGAAGGAGAAAGTAGCGCTTTCCGGTGAGGATGCTCGGGAAGGCCTGACCTGCGTGCTCTCGGTCAAGATGCCTGACCCGAAATTTTCGTCACAGACCAAGGACAAACTCGTGAGCTCCGAGGTCCAGCCCGTGGTTTCCAGCCTCATCAGTGAGGCCTTGAATCGTTGGCTCGAGGAGAATCCTGCCGCGGCCAAAACGATCGTCGCCAAGGTCGTTGATGCCGCAGCTGCCCGTGAGGCCGCAAGAAAAGCGCGCGAGTTGACCAGACGGAAAGGCGTGCTCGATGTCGCCAACTTGCCGGGTAAACTTGCGGACTGCCAGGAACGCGATCCCTCGAAAGCCGAACTCTTCTTGGTAGAGGGCGATAGTGCAGGTGGCTCAGCTAAGCAGGGCCGCAACCGACAATTCCAGGCCATTCTGCCTCTTCGCGGCAAGATCCTGAACGTCGAACGGGCTCGACTTGATAAGATCCTGGGCTCTAACGAGATCGGTACGCTTATCACAGCGATGGGCACCGGTATCCGGGATGATTTCGATCTCGCAAAGCTTCGCTATCACCGAATCATTATTATGACGGATGCGGATGTCGACGGCTCCCACATCCGTACGCTTCTTCTTACCTTTTTCTATCGGCAAATGCCGGAGATTGTCGAAGCGGGTCATCTCTATATTGCGCAGCCTCCTCTTTATCGGGTCAAGCGCGGCAATAGTGAACGCTATTTGAAGGATGACGCAGCTCTTGAAGACTATCTGATTCGATCTGGCCTGGAAGATGCACGCCTCACGACGGCTGGTGGTCAAACCTACGAAGACGATTCCCTTGCCGAACTTGTCGAAAGGGTTCGGCAAGCTTCATCGCTCGTCCGTTCGCTGGAGCGACGTGTCCCGGCTGCGCTCATCGAAGCCGCAGCACTTACTGGCGGCTTTGCCGAAGGCGCCCTCGTTGAGGGAGCCGATGTGCAGAGCGCGATCGATCGGATTGTGACAAGGCTCAACGATACCGGTACGGATCGCTGGCAGGGGACGATTGACGACAACGGCACGCCACTCTTCACCCGTCAACGAGGTGAGCGCCGGGACCGGCATCGACTGGATAGTCGAATCGTGAAGTCGCCTGAGGCCAGGCGGTTACATGCGCTGATGGAGCAAGTTGGTAGATGCTTTGACGGTCCGGCTCTTTATGCGCGCAAGACCTCCGAAACCGAGGTCAGCGGCCCGATCGCCTTCTTCGACGCCGTCATCGCTGCGGGCCGTCGCGGCATCTCGATCCAGCGTTACAAAGGCCTTGGTGAAATGAACCCCGAACAGCTCTGGGAAACAACGCTGGATCCAGAAGTGAGGAGTCTCTATCAGGTCTCGATCGACCATGTGGATGAAGCAGATGAGATCTTCTCCACCTTGATGGGGGATGTAGTCGATCCTCGGCGCGAATTCATCCAGGATAACGCGCTGAAGGTGGTTAATCTCGATATATGAGCTGCTGTCACCGTCAATACAGGTGGCAACAAATCTCCGACTAGGCTGAAGCTTGTTTTTGGCAGGGAAGCGATGGGTCTCGGAAGTTCGATAAGACCTTTGATGGCCTATATCTTGCTGGGCGGCCGAGAACCTGGGACCGAACGCTGAGTTCGATTATGTCAGACTTTCGACACACCGACGCCAATCCTTAGCGTAGGCTTGAAGGTCAGGGATCTCCAAACTGGCCACCCTATCCAGGTCGAGCGACGCCACACGTGGCCAGCCCCAGAGCATTGATGCCCCCAACGCCGTACCGTCTTTTGCCCTCGACACGAAAACTGTTTGTCCAGGACGGAGTGCGGCCAGCAGGCCGGCGAACAAACGGTTGTCAGCGAAGCTTCCGTCAATAATCACATCACCGCTTGAAGCTAACAGATCCAGATCGAATGCCGTCATTAACGCGACATAAAGACTGGCGAGTGCCGCACGCTCACTTGGGCTTTCAGGAGCTGGGCCAATAATCCGGCCCCGGTTTCCCGTCCCAGGGAACGGTCCACCACTATCGGTGAATGATGGCAAAGCCATCGTACCACGGCTGATGATAAAGCGAAGATCGTCCATCATGGGTATCGATGCCAGCCCTTCCTCGCCAGCAAGTTCACAATACTCTCGCCCGCCCATAAAGCGCGTGCAGGCAACGGGACGGCCTTGGAGGTCCGTATTCGACACCATGTCCCGTGTCGAATCGAGACGGTCGAGCGGAAGGTCTGAGTCAAATGTAATCAGCCAAGTGCCGCTGGAAATCAGCGTAAAGCGCTCGAAGCCAGCGGCGAGATAGCGAGCATAATTTGCATTGCTGTCATGAATTCCGACCAACACAGGGGGACTCTCAGAGAACCAGTTCGGGGCCTGAGGCAATTGAAGGGGACCGAGCACATCGAAAGCCTGTTTCAACGCTGGCAGTTTCTTTGACCACCCCTCCCTGTTGGCCAAGTCCGAGAGCCGGCCGCTCCGTGGATTCCAGAGCTGTGTCTGTGCTCCCAGCGACGTAATCTCGCTCGCAACGATGCCGGACAGTCGCCAGCCCCAATATTGTGCTGCAGGCAAGATCCAACGAGCACGTTCGAAACGTTCAGCGAAATGGCGACTTTGCCAAAAAAGCTGGCGAGCAAGCGTCAAGCCGCCTGGATTGATGGGACAGTAAACCTCATCGAAATGAGGCGCGGCCAAGGCGTAGCCCTCTTTGATGTCATCCGGTGGCTCAGCTTCGTAGTCCATCATCGGCAAGACTAAGCCTTGGTGATCGATCAATGCCGCGGTCGATCCGTAGGCACATGGCACAATCGCCTGGATCTCAAACCGTAAGAAAAAGTCGTGGAGTGACTCGATCAACCAGGAGAAAATCGTCTCAACATCAACATGCAGATAAGGAGGCCCCTCGATGGGTCGGTTCTCTGTCTGAAAGGCCTCGACCACCCGCCGGTCGCTCGGCTCGATGGCCAAAAGCTTTACATGCGTCTTGCCTACATCAAAGACGACAACAACCGACAGTTTTGCACCAGGCACCTCAACAAGCCCTTTCAAATCATACTGTCCAAAGCGCTGCGTTGGTCTTGCATCGTCAGAAAAATTCGGTAGTCCTGTTCGTAGCTGAGGTGGCGTGCGGCGTGTGGCTCGATGACATTCCCCGCTCTCGCCATAGCCGCGGCGGCGCGTCCCAGGTCAGGATAAAGCCCCGCGGCAGCAGCGGCGACAATGGCTGTCCCTTGCAACACGACATCCTCTTCAGCTGGTGACACGACCTTGCAACCGGTCGCATCGGCATAGAGTTCCATGAGAAGTGGATTCTTCGTGTGACCACCCGCGACATGAAGGTGATTGATCGCATAACCGTTTGCATTGAGCGCGTCCAAGATATGGCGTGTCCCAAGGGCGATACCCACGGCTGTGCGATAGTAGAGGCGTGCCAGGCTTTCAATGGAACTATCTAGTGTCAGTCCACTGATCACGCCGACCGCGTGCGGATCGGCCAACGGTGAACGATTGCCGTGAAAGTCAGGGAGAACATGTAGTCGCCTGGCGAAGCTTTCCCCCTCGGCAGCGCGCATGGTCTCAATCTTCTTCAAGATCGCCTCATGACCATGATTGGCCAGAGGTCGACCTTCGGCGTGCCAATGCAAGATGTGATCAAGCAACGCTCCGGTTGCTGATTGCCCGCCCTCATTCAGCCAAAGATCAGGAACAACCGCACCAAAATATGGCCCCCAAACACCGGCGACCTCTCGCGGCTGCTGCGACAAGGCCATATGGCAAGTGGATGTCCCTGCGATCAACCCGAGATGGTGATCTAGACCTGATCCCCCCTCGCTAAGGGTTGGTCCAAGTGCCGCCAACGCGCCAGCATGAGCGTCAATCAATCCGGCTCCCACGTCGCAGGCAGTGGTCAGCCCGAGATGGGCCGCAGCTTCATCAGTAAGCTTGCCGAGTTGTTTGCCCACCGCAACCGCGCGTGACGGCAAAGCTGCGCGTTCGGCGAGATCGCTAAGCCCAACTGTGTCCAGAAAATCCGCCTGCCAGCCGACATCCTCATGGGCAAGATATGTCCATTTACAGGTGACAGTGCAGCAAGAACGACTATTCGCTCCTGAAGCGCGAAAGGTCAGAAAGTCGGCCAAATCAAGAAGGCGACCGTAACCCCGCCACCGGTCTGGTAGGTAGCGCTTCAGCCACATCAGCTTCGGGATTTCCATCTCCGGCGACATCACACCGCCAACAGAGGCTAAGACACGGTGGCCGGTGGCCGTGCATTCTTCCGCTTCGGCGATCGCACGATGGTCCATCCACACGATCGTGTTCCAGCGATTCTCACCCGTCATCGAAACACTAAGCGGGCGATCCTCATGATCTAGAGCTACGAGCGAGCAGGTCGCATCAAAGCTGAGTCCAACCACGTCCTCCGCAGCCACCCCGGCTCTTTCTCGTGCCTCCTTTGTCGCTGTCCCGACAGCCTGCCAGATATCCTCACCGTCATGTTCTGCATGGTCGGATTGGGGGTTGTGAACCAAAATTGGATGTTCCGCACGTCCCAAAAGGGCCCCAGAAGCGCTGAAAACACCTGCCCGGGCGCTCCGAGTACCGACGTCAACCGCCATGACCGTCTGGTTTGTCATGCCCCCACTTCCCCTTCAGGCTCGAGCTCCCTGTTTATCTCATAACGTTGATCTCGCAGGAGATCAAAACAACAGTGGAAAGCGACGGTGAAAACAATGATCAGAGAAATGTCACGCCGAGACGGTTGCACGTATAAGAAGAAAAACCACGTCTAGTCTGCATCTCCTGGTACGATCTATAGCACGTTATCCTTGACCAAACATTGCAAGACATCTAATGGCGGTAAAATGCTCTTTTAAACTATTCTGGTTATAGTGATGAAACGTCTCGCCTTCCTCTTGTTTATCTGCTTACTTTCGAGCGGTGCCAAAGAAACATTTGCCATGCCGACATGCAGTGCTCCCTACACTGTAACGGCGGGCGATTCGCTATCACGAATTGCCAAGCAAGCATATCGTGACGCAAATCTTTGGCCCTATATCTATGGTTACAGCGACAATGCTGGGGTAATCGGCCCGAATCCCGGGCTCATCAGCATTGGAATCACGCTGAAACTGCCTCCTTGTCCGCAGACTGGAGGCACCAACAAAGCGAAGCCAATCGTCAATGACCGAGAGACGCGTCGGCCCGACACGATCGAAGCGCTCACCGGCGGTGATTACGCCCCCTTCACTGATCAAAGCCTTGAAAATGGCGGCATGTTAACGGAAATCGTCGACGCTGCCTTTGGACAGGCTGACGGCAGACCTGATTATTCAATTGACTGGATCAATGATTGGTCCGCGCACATTGATCCTCTGCTTCGCCGTCATAAGTACGCCATGGGTTTTCCTTGGTTCAAACCCAACTGCAATGCTCCCGAGACCTTGTCGAACGACGACGTGAAACGCTGTGAATTCGATTTCTCTGAACCATTATTCGACATGCTCATCATTCTATTTAAGCGCGCCGACGATACACGAGATCTTGTCAGTGATCAGGATCTTCATGGCACACGACTTTGCCGCCCGGCCGGCTACTTCACCTTCGATCTGACCGAACGTGATCTCGTCCCCGGCGAGACCATTGAATTGGAGCGTCCGCAAAGTGTCGGTGAATGTTTTCACAAACTTGTCGATGGCGATATCGACTATGTCACGATCAATGAGTTCACCGGTAAGAGCGCGATCAATGAGTTCGGTTATGGCGACATCGTGAACGCATCCGAACAACTTGCCGACTCACTCGGCCTGCACATGATTATTCACCGAGATCATCCCGATGCGACGACGCTATTGCAGCAGTTCAATTCCGGACTGGCAGCCCTTCGCCAAGATGGGCGGTACGACGAGATAGTTGGTCGTCACCTTGCCACATTCTACGGTCAAGAGAGTTGAGAGATGAGCGATACCAAGCTGAAGGAACGAGCGGCAAACTGGCGTTGTTTGCGCTGACGTTGACTGGTTTGGGCTACGGATTGGATGGTCGATGGGCTGGACAGAAGCATGGTCGCGTTTTTGTAAGGACAAGCGAAGCAACTTAGCAAGGTCGGTCCTGATCGTGACGTTGGTCGCCGCGGCCCACCCTGCATCCGCGCAAAGCGATGATCTTGATGGCCTCCAACCACTGAAAACCGTGCTTGCAAGCGCTCGCGATCGATCCGTTCGTTTCGTCCTGACATCCGGCAAGACCGTTGTCGGCCGCGTTGCTATGCACACCGCTGATACGCTTCGGATCCGAAAACCCAGCGGCGGCTTAGTGACCTTGTCACTGCATGAGATTGCCAAAGCGAGGATCAGGGACGCTAGTGGCGAAATGGCCGACGGCCGTCTCGTACAGATGAGCGACGGCACGATTGGTTGGGAACGAGATCACGTCGATAGGCCTAATGCGTCGCACGCTCATACCGCCAAAGCCAAGGTCGATACGAATAACGAATCCGGCGGGCCTTTGGTCTACGTCGATGACGGCTTTCTTCGGCAAGCGCAGGGGCTGACCGAAACCAATGCCACACGCCCGTCGGACGACTCATCCAACGGAACGTCGCCGCCGCGCCTCACGATGGCGGCGGATGATGGCGAAGAAGGCGCCAGTGACATACGTTTTCACCTCTCCCTCTCTGAACCGGCCGACCGATCAATTCTGATCATTTATTCTACGGTGAATGGAACCGCCAAAGCCCCTGATGACTATAGGCATGACCAGGGCGTCGTCGTCTTTGAACCTGGGCAAAAGGAAGCGAGCATCAGTGCGAGCATCGTTGATGACGACGTGAAAGAAGACGATGAAACACTGTCGATCTTCATTACGGCTGACCCAGCGGCCGTCTTGATCGAGGATCGCAAAGTCGCCGCCACGATCAGTGACGATGATTGACGAGACGCGTCAGCAGCCTTCCTTCTTGATCACCGACGTCGGATCGCAGAGCAAAAAAAGCTTATCATCAATCTTCGCCCCGACTTCAGCGCGTTCCAAAAGGATCTGTGTCGTCAGCCCTTGTGCATCGGTTACCGACCAACGGCGGAGCTCTAATGGCTGCTTGCCGAAGGCAAGCTCGACCGTACCCAGCTCGGGTTCGTCGGTCTGCATCAAGGTAAGATAGATTTCACCATTGAATTCCTGAACGTCCGTCACGGTTACATCGCCCGAAAGCTTCACTTTCTTTTCCAAAAGGAAGGCAAGGGGCGTTTGGCTCGTTAGAAGGTGACTGACCTGGTCGAGCTTCCGGTCATGATAGATCACCTGCCACCCATTTGCGACAATCAACACCGGATTGGGGTCGTCATAATCGAGGCGCATCTTATCCGGGCGCTGATAATAGAGATTGCCCGAAGACGAGCCGCCGCTAGGCTCAAGCTGAATGAAGTCCGCACGAAGAGAAGGTAGCGCGCTCAGATAGGCTTCAATCTCCTTCACCTGCACCGCTGCAACCGAACCTGGCGTCGGCACCGCTGCAATCGGCGTCACGGTCGGCGTCGACATGACGGACCATCCGAACAGTGCGGCAGCGATGTAGCGCAGCGGCTGGAACCTATGTCCCTGCATGGACTTGGGGTTCATTAAGCCTGAGAACTTCACCATGGGGCGTCAACTCCACTTGGTCCATCTTCACCCCCACCACCCATCAGAACTTTCCGACGACCGACATGGTCGGGCGCGCTAACATGGCCCTCTTGTTCCATGCGCTCGATCAATCGGGCCGCACTGTTATAGCCAATCCTTAGTTTTCGCTGCAGGAAGCTTGTCGACGCGCGCCCTTCCTTCGCAACGATTTGTAGTGCTTGGGCGTATTGCGCGTCATCTTCATTATTGATCTCGATATTGCTGCCGCTTGCCCCTTCAGACTCCGCACTGTTGTCCAGTGGCGCCTCATTCGTAATCGCGTCGATGTAGTCCGGCGTCCCCTGACTCTTCAGGTAGGTCACCACGCGCTCGACCTCCTCATCGGTCACCAGCGGTCCATGAATGCGTGTGGTGCGATCACCCGCCATCATCTGCAGCATGTCACCTTGGCCAAGGAGCTGCTCAGCGCCAGGCTCGCCGAGAATGGTCCGACTGTCGATCTTGGAACTGACACGGAAGCTAATTCGAGCCGGAAGGTTCGCCTTGATAACGCCCGTAAGAACGTCAACCGAGGGACGCTGGGTAGCGACGATCAAATGCACACCAGCGGCACGCGCCTTTTGCGAAAGACGTTGGATACAGCCTTCAATCTCTTTGCCCGCGGTCAGCATGAGATCGGCAACCTCATCGACGATCACAACGATGAGGGGCAGCGTCTCCATCTTGATCGGCTGTTGTTCGAAGATCGGCACGCCCGTGCCAGGCTCAAACCCGGTTTGAACCTTTCTTGAGAGCTGCTCGCCGCGGCTGATCGCCTCAGAAATGCGTCGATTGTAGGCAAAAATGTCACGAACGCCGAGATGGGACATCAAGCGATAACGATCATCCATCTCACGGACGATCCACTTGAGGGCAACAACTGCCTTGTGGGGTTCGGTCACGACGGGGGCTAGAAGATGCGGAATTCCCTCATAGACCGATAGCTCGATCACCTTTGGATCGATCATGATCACCTTGCAGGCGGACGGAGGCATACGGTAGAGCAGGGATAGGATCATCGCGTTGATTGAGACCGACTTGCCCGACCCTGTGGTACCGGCGATCAATAGATGCGGCATCTTGGCAAGGTCGACGACAACCGGATCACCACCAATGTCCTTACCGAGTGCGAGGCCAAGCCCAGACTTGGTCTTTTCGTAAGCGTCGCTCGATAACAGTTCAGAAAGATAGACTGTCTCTCGATGATCGTTGGGAAGCTCGATGCCGATAACGTTTCGGCCGGGCACAACGGCGACACGAACCGACATGGCGCAAAGCGAACGCGCGATGTCATCAGCAAGGGCGATCACCCGAGCCGCACGTGTCCCTGGCGCTGGTTCAAGCTCGTACAGCGTGATAACCGGCCCCGGTTTGACCGCAACGATTTCGCCGCGCACACCAAAGTCATCCAAGACCTTTTCGAGCGCTTTTGCCGTTTCTGCGGTCTCCGCTTCATCGACCTTTACGCGATCACGGCGCCTCGGTTGCGCCAAGAATTTCAACGGTGGCAGTTCGAAGCTCGCGACGGGCTCAACGATATCGGGCAAATCGTTGCTCGGCGTTTCCTTGACCGGGCGCTTTTTAGGGCTGAAGGCCGAACGTTCGGGCTCGATGGGCTCGTCTTCATCATCGTCCGGCAGAGGATTGACTCGTTTGGGCTTACGGATCGTCTTGGTAATGCTCGATCGCAGGCCACCGGGCGCGGCCATATCGTCGTCACGCCGGCGCTTGAAGAGCGAAAATAGACCGCCAAAAGCAGCACCGACACCCCCCAACATCCGGCTGACCAATCCGGGCTCGTCATATTGTCGACTCGGCGCCCGTGTTTTCGCCGCGGCAGCCGGCGCACGGAGCGGTGCACGATTGACCCGTTCGTAGGCGGTGGTCAACCCGAGCATGTTCCGAATACCTGTCACCAACTCACCAGGCGTGATCCCGATAGCGATGACTGAGAGAACCAAACCGGCGACGAGCGTGTAAAGACCATAACTCGCCCCAAAACTTGGCTCGAGTCGATGGAGTGCGAAGTCGCCGACAACACCACCAAGTCCCACCAGGTACGGCCAAACTTCGATCGGGGGAACATTAAAGGTCGAAAAGTGAGCCGCCAAAGTGAGGACAGCGGGTGGCAGTGCACCAACCGAGACCCAAATCCAACTGGGCACCGCATCAATGATCAAGCGCACGCCCCAGATCGGCAGGACCAAGACGACGAACCAAATGGCTGTGCCAACGGTCTGTAATGACAGATCCGCTAAGGCTGCACCAAAACCGCCAAGCGGATTACTGCTTGGACCGGAGGTCGCGTTATTCAGCGATGGATCGCTCGGATCGAAGCCCCAGAGGGACACTGCCAATACCAGTGAAAACAAGCAAAGGCCGATCCCCATGGCTTCGCTAAAGCGCCGCCAAATCACGTCCATCAGATCGAACTCATCACGTCGAGACATCGATCGCGTGGCCATTGTTGGGCGTTCTCCCGTCTCAACAGAGGGTGCGGACGAGGCGCTCCAACGCCTGTTCCGTCACCGTTTTCTCATGCACGAGCGCGACCCTGATGGCATGCGCTCCCGGATTCCAACCACTGTCATCGGCATAACCGATATAGGCCCCAGGCACCACTTTCAGTGCTGCTTCAGACCAAAGTCTTCTGGTTATGGCCTCGCTGTCGCCAACGTTCAACCACAAGAAGAAGCCTCCATCAGGCCGATGATAATCAAAACAACCTGAAAGGAAGCTGTCTGCGAGGTCAAACTTCTGTTCATAAAGCGCGCGGCTAGCACGTACATGCTCCTCATCGCGCCAAAGGGCCGCCCCCGCAGCCAGTACCGGCATGGGTTGCACCGCACCCCCATAGCTCCGAAGTCGATTAAACGTCTTGATGATGTCAGGATCGCCCGCGACGAAGCCCGAGCGCAATCCTGCCGCATTCGAACGTTTGGAAAGCGAGTTGCAAACCAGGAGATGGTCGAGATCGCCGCCTAACGCTGCGGCTGCCTCGAATCCGCCCTTAGGCGGTTCTCCTCCGTAAACTTCGCTATAGCACTCGTCCATGATCAGTAGAAAATCATGCGATCGTGCCAATCTAAGGGCGCGTTTGATGTAGTCGAGATCGGCAGCGCTGCCCTGAGGATTGGAAGGCGAACACAGGAAGAAGGCGACGGTGCGTGCAAGAAGGGCTTCATCTTGCTCCAGAGCATCAAGATCAGGCAAATGATGGGTCCGGGCGGTTACTGGTAACAAGACCGGCTCGGCCCCAGCGACAATCGCGCCACCGAGATAGACATTGTAGAATGGATTTGGCATCAAGATCGCGGGCTTGGCAGCATGTTTGGACTCAGGCGTAATCACCTGAGCAATCATAAAGAGAGCTTCTTTCGTGCCGGCGACGGGGAGAATATGGCGGTCAGGCGACAGCATGTGCTGAGGCAGCCGATAGCGCCATGAAAGCCAATCAGCGACAGCCTGTCGAAAGTCTGGCGTACCGAGACTAGGCGGATACCGATGCCAGAGATGAGCATTTTCCGACAAAGTATCTTTGAGCAGGGCCGGTGTTGGATGCAGGGGTTGGCCAATCGACAGATCAATCGGATTGAGATCCGAAGCAGGCGTTACCGGCTCCAGAAGGGCCGCAAGCCTCCGAAAGAAGTAGTCGCCAAGTTGATCGAGCCGTGGGTTATGCATCGGCGCTTCAAGTTTCACACACAATCGGGCTAAGAAAGCCAGGGGTAATGAGGAGCGTGACTTTAACATCGTGACGCAAGGTCTTTCAACCAAGCAAAAAAATGCTGCGGCAGCCGTCGATATCGTGCTGTCAGTTCAAAGGCTTGTGCAGACCTTCGGCGATCGCCCTCTATTGTCTATCGACCACTGGTCCGTGCGCCGTGGCCTGCATGGCGTGATTGAGGGACCTTCGGGCTCGGGCAAAAGCACGCTTCTCCATCTGATCGCCGGGCTAAGACGCCCGTCGAGCGGCCGGATTGATGTTCTCGGGCAGGATCTTGGCCGCCTTTCCAACCGTGAGCTGGACCGGCTCCGCGGCGGTTCGATCGGCATCGTCTTGCAGCGTTTCCATCTCATCGAAGCGCTTGATGTCTTGGGCAATCTTCGACTAGCCCAATCGCTCGCGGGTATCGCTTTCGATGTCGACAGGGCCGATGCACTGCTCGATCAGGTCGGTCTCACCGCCATTCGTGGGAAAAAACCGAGCGCGCTCAGCGAGGGCGAGCGTCAGCGTGTCGCAATCCTTCGTGCTGTGATCAACAAACCGGCCCTGCTCATTGCCGATGAGCCGACGTCCGCTCTCGACGATCGCCATGCCGAGGCCATTCTTGATCTTCTCATCACCCAAGCAGACGCTGCCGGAGCCACCCTTGTGATGGCGACCCATGATGCCAGGGTAAAGGAACGTCTTCCGATTGGGCTACGGCTCGGCGATATGTCAGCGAGCGAGGGCGCTCCATGATTTTGGAGCTGAGCCTCGCCTATCTGCGCAACCGTCCACTGATCACGGCGTTGAATACCCTCCTCCTTGCGCTTGGCGTCGGCATGATCATCCTTTTGCTTCTCGCCAGCGACCGCGTAGAGCAGCGTTTAACTCGAGATGCAGCAGGTATCGACTTGGTAATCGGGGCGAAAGGCAGCCCTCTACAGTTGATCCTCTCCAGCCTTTATCATGCCGACATTCCGACGGGAAACATTCCATACGCCGAATTCGAACGCTGGAGCCGCCACGAACTCGTCGATGTCATCATACCGCTTGCTCTCGGTGATACATTCAGCGGCGCTCGCATCGTCGGCACCAATCCGACCTACCCCGAACACTACGGCGCCATCCTTGGCGAGGGCCGTTATTGGCAATCACCATTCGAGGCCGTCCTAGGTGCAGCGTTTGCCGAGAAAGCTGGTCTTGCCATCGGCGATCGCTTCGTCGGCAGTCATGGCCTCGCTCCCGGCGGCCCCGCTCATGGCGATTTCCCGTACGTAGTCGTCGGCATCCTTGCTCCAACGGACAGCATCATTGATCGCATCATCCTCACAAGCCTAGATAGCGTGTGGCAGAGTCATGGGTTCTCTGGGAACGAAGGCGAAGAGATCCCGAACCCCACTCAGCTGAACGACAGCGCGACGGTCACCCTTGCCAACCGTCACCCCTTGGCCGTGACGGCGTTGTTGGTTCAGTACCAGACACCGTTTGCAGCGACCCAACTGCCGTTAGCCGTCAATCAAACATCTGGGTTGCAAGCAGCGGCACCTGCTTGGGAGATGGCCCGCTTGCTCTCGCTCATTGGTGTTGGCGTCAACACACTGCGAGGTTTTGGACTGCTTCTCATGGCGTCGGCAGCACTTAGTCTCTTCGTAGCCCTGACCACGGCTCTTCAAGAAAGACGACACGATCTCGCGGTGATGCGGATTTTGGGGGCGTCGCCAGTCACGCTTTGGCGTCAGATGTTGCTCGAAGGCTTACTCCTTGCAGCCCTCGGCGGCCTGCTCGGCGTTGGTCTTGGACACGCTGCGGCCAGCGTCCTTGCCGCGTTCTCACCGGACGCTGAGGCGCTCGGCCTGAGCGGCTTGACCGCTCACATCGAGGAACTCTACGTCTTCGGCATGGCTCTCGCCATCGGGCTCCTCGCCGCCGCCGTGCCAGCGATTCAGGCCTATCGGACGGACATTGCAAACGTCCTGGCCACCGGCCGCGCATGATGAAACGACTTTAGACCAAAACCAACCTGAACGGTGTTGCGAAGCGGAACCGCCGCGCGGGTTCACTTGGATCAGACACGGCCGTCTTCATAGCGCCGTTTAGGTATGAGCTGATGCGATCCACCACGTGTTGTCCTGCTAAGTCCCGGTCACGACAAATGCACAACTCGCACATCAGATCGTCCGCAGCCTGGAGCCCCAAAAGACATGGTCAAGCGACCTTGCTTGCTCTGCGAGGGCCTAGGCTGGGTCAGGCCCAAGACGGCGGGGCCATTACATCAAGGTCATGAAACATCGAACCGTTAGGCGTTGACAGGCGTGGATCGTTCTAGGACGGTCGTTATGACTCGGCGACGAAGCCAGGGCCGAAAGTGATCGTTAGGCTGTTTGATGATTGATATCAATGCAGGCACGGGTGCCAGACAATGGAACAACGGGATGAAGATGCAATGGCATCACCATGTTGGATCAGCAACGCTGGCGTTCTCCTTCGGACGAGCAATGATCGAGACATGATGATGGCTCAGCACGACAGCAGACGAATCGTCGTCATCACAGCCATGGCTCTGATCGTCTGGGCGACAGGGGCATCAATCACTTACGCCGACGATACCGTCCCGTCAGCGGAGCCGATAAATCCTGAAGACATCCCATCCGTTCACAACACGTTCTATCAAGTACCGGAAGGTGTCGTCGGGTGGGACATACTCGGCGTGCTGGATGTCAAGATCGAGGTATTGGGGCCTCTGCAAACCAACTCCAGCAAAACGTTTTCCGATGCAGTTCGGGCACTAGATGGTGAGATGATCAAAGTCATGGGCTTCCTCTATCCGCTTGAGGGAGGTGTCAGCCACGACTATTTTCTCTTGACCGCATGGCCACCAAGTTGCCCCTTCTGCCTGCCGGCAGGGCCAGCAATGATGGTGGAAACTTACACATCCGAAGCGATCGACTTCACTGAAGGCGCCATCGTCATGGCCGGTCAATTCGAGGTCTTGGACGATGACCCGAACGGCTTTTATTATCGCATGCGATCAGCTGAACTAGTCGAACGTTACGACGACATCCGTTGGAATGGCGTCGAGTCTCTAACGCCAAGCTTGAACTAGGGCTGGCTGCACTTAGCCGTCGCCATTGCGTGCCCAATGGCCTCCGAAATGGTCGTTGATGTCGTCCAAGGGGAGATAACATTCCTGGCCAAAGATGTGATGGTTTAGGCTAGGTCTTGCTCCATAATCGCCCGCATCTCGTCATTTGGCACCGTGGATCGTCTCGCATTCAAGTCGAAAAAAACATTGACGCAGCGACTGGTTGCAAGACATTGGCCGTCTCGAAAAACACCATAGCCAGAACGAATCGAGCTATTGCCGATGCCGAGAAGTCGTGCCCCCACCTCAACATTGCCAGGGAATGTTGTTTCCTTGAGGAAGTCGATGCTGAGATTTACCAAAGCCGTGTCGATATCGTTGCCTGCGACCGCCAGATACCGTCGAATCAACATGACCCGCGCAACCTCAATCCAAGAAGCGTAAACACAGTTATTGACATGGCCGAGCGGATCCTCATCGGTGCTGCGGATGGTGACCTGATGCCAATGACTGTACGTGCTTCGGTCGGAGAGATCGAACTCGTCGCTACTCACAATGCCGTTCCCGTTCACAGGTTCCCTTAAGCGGAGTCGCTCAATGCGATTGTCGAGAGCAGAAGGCCAAACTTTTGCTCACCACGGTTCCTCGAGCGACGCGCGCTGAAGAAACGCTCTCCATCAGCGAACGTATCCTCTTCCAAGGCTTGGCTGTCTTCAAGACCGAGTCGAGCCAACCGAGAGAGGACATACCTCTTCAAGTCGAAGGAATAACGATCGCTCCCGGCAAATGGCTCGAAGTAGACGAGTCCCTCAGGATCCGCCTGCTCAAAGTCAGCGCGCATGTCGGGTCCGACTTCGTACGATGGTTTCGCGATGCAGGGGCCAACAGCGGCGCAAAGGTGATCGGTACTGGCGCCCATCTCGACCATCGCTTCCACCAGACGGTCAACGACCCCCGCAAGAGCCCCCCGCCAACCGGCATGAGCCGCCCCAATCACGCCAGCTACAGCATCAACGAGGAGTACCGGCGCACAGTCTGCGGACAGCACACCCAGGGCAATTCCGGGACGATCAGTCGCCAGTGCATCCGCTTCGATCGTCGACGGGCCAGGCGTCGGTTCCGTTACGCGATGAACATTCGTCGCATGTACTTGTTTGACCGTGGTGAGCGCTCCCGCTGGCAGACCCAGCCGTTCCATAGCAATGGCGCGATTCGCCAGCACCAGACGCTCATCATCGCCGCTGCTGAAACCGCAATTCAACGATGCATTGACGCCCTGGCCGACCCCATGATTGCGTGTAAAGAAGCCATGACGGAGACCGGGAATGGCAGCAAGATTCGGAGCGGTCAAATACATCAGACGATCCAAAGCGGTGGACGCGAAAGAAGACGGCCTCTCCTTTAAGCCCAATCCGTGATCGAAATCTAGCGGGATGACACCTCTTGTGACGCCTGATCGACGGGGCCTATGATCAAGCCAATTTGGTGTTGCAGGAGATCGAGATGGAAGCCCTGGTCTTAGAGCAAAAAGACAAACTCAGCCTTCGCGACTTTCCGATCGAGCGGGATGAGGAAGCCTTGGGGCCTCATGACGTCCGGATCCAGCTCAGGAAAGTCGGTGTTTGTGGCAGCGATGTGCATTACTACACGCATGGTGCCATCGGCCCTTTTGTCGTGCGGGCACCGATGATCCTAGGGCACGAGGCTTCAGGCGAGGTTATCGAGCTTGGATCCGCTGTCACTGACCTTGCGCTCGGTGATAGGGTTTGCATGGAGCCCGGTATCCCCGACCCCAATAGCCGAGCGGCAAGGCTAGGCCTCTATAATCTCGATCCAGCCGTTCGGTTTTGGGCAACGCCACCGATTCACGGCATCCTTCGTCCAACCTGCGTTCATCCAGCGGCGTACACCTTCAAATTGCCTGATACCGTCAATGATGACGCCGGTGCTATGGTCGAGCCGCTTGCTGTGGGAGTGCATGCCGCCAATAAAGCGCGCATTCAGCCGGGCGACGTCGCCGTGGTGACCGGGGCTGGCCCCATTGGCATGGTGACGGTCCTGGCGGCCCTGGCTGCCGGATGTTCACGTGTGATTGTCTCGGACGTGCAAGAGCCGAAGCTTGAGATCGCTGCTAAGCTCGGTGCCGTCATCCCGGTCAATGTCAGGAGCGAAAAGCTGGAAGACGTCGTCGCCAGGGAGACTGATGGTTGGGGTGCCGACGTCGTCTTCGAAGCCTCAGGTGCGGAAAAAGCCTGTGAAGGCCTGTTCCCTCTCGTGCGTCCTAATGGCTGTGTCGTTTTCATCGGTCTGCCGCTTTCACACATTGCCTACGACGTGGCCGCTGCATCGGTCAAAGAGGCGCGAGTAGAGCACGTTTTTCGCTATGCCCATGTCTATCCAAGAGCCGTCGCAATGTTGGCTAGTGGCGCTATCGACGTCAGTTCCCTGATCACCGACCATTTCGCGTTCGCCGATAGTGTCGAAGCCTTTGACTTTGCTAAGGCCATGCCGGCAACGTCAGTCAAGGTCCAGATCACGATGCCCACGTAACAGCAAACTCGTCGCGTGACTAGGAGACCCCAAGCGCTCTCGCGCGATCCGCGCCTGTCGACAGTTGGCGCAACGTTGCCGCTTGAGCCATGACATCTTGCGTCTCCCTGTCACCAATCATACGGATGCCAGTTGCCAACGCTTGGCTTTCCTGGCCGGCAAGCGCCAATACCAAAACATGGTTGCGGTGGTGTACGGGACGCGCTTCAAGCGTATTGGTAACCTCGATCATCAGATTAATCGCTTCGACATGGCGGTCATTGAAGACATAGGACAGGGCTAGATTTGTTTTCAGATCGAGGTCATCAGGTCTGATGTCGAGACCGGCCGTATAAGCGGCAACAGCTTGGTCGTGGCGTCCTGCACTATCGAGTGCCGCCCCTAGCGCGGAATAACGCTTGGTATCCGTGCCTGAACCTTCATTCACAAGTTGCTCGAGAAATTGAATGCTCTTGTCGATATCCCCCATAGCCAGGAGCGACGTGCCATATCCTAAAAGCGCGTCGGGATGGCCCGGTTCGCGCACGAGCGCACGTCGAAAAGCATCTGAAGCTCGTTCATAGGCACCCGCTTCGGCCAATGCCTGACCAAGGACGATCAAATCGCCCGCACTGTCGGATTGCGCGGCAGCCTTTTGATAAAAGGCAATCGCTGTCGCCAATTGGCCGCGTTCACGAAGGCTATCGGCCAATCGCACGATCGATGCACTGTCCTGGCTGACCTGGACGCTTTCCTGACTGGCACACGCAGAAAGGCCGAGAACCAGAACAGCAAGGCAAGCCCCGGTGCTGATCGATGGCGTTGCAATCCCTCGAACAACGCTTAACGGCGCTAACGTGTTCAGCATCGACTTTTGCGTCCCCGACATCATTCTTCTCGCTTTCATTAATCGGCAGCATCTTCACCCGCCGCGGTATCGCGGCGGCTAGATTCCAGACGTTTCATGGGCGCACTGACCTTATTGCGTTCCATGACGTCCATTCTGATTGTCACAACGGGCTGTACAGTAAACTCCGGTGCAAGATCCTGAAAAGACAGGACCGGCACTTTGATATTATTCTTGATCAGCAAGGAACGAAGAAACCGGCGGATGTCGAGCGACGTCAGCACAACCGGCTTGACCTTGTCCGCCTTCAAGCGCTCGGCATGCTGGTGGAAGGTAGAGAGCAACTTTGCGCCATCGTCGTCGGATAGCGCCAAATAGCCGCCAACCGACGTCTGCCGAATAGCCTGGCGCAGCACCTGCTCGACGTCGCGTTCGAGCAGGAATGCATGCAGAACCTTTTGCGGATCGGCATAGCTGTGGCAGATCTGTCGCTTGAGAGCTGAGCGCACATACTCCGCGAGAAGCACGACGTCTTGCTCTTTGTTACCCCACTCAATCAGGGCATCCAACACGATCCGCAGGTTCCGAATCGAAACGCCTTCATCCAAAAGTCGGCGAAAGATATCCGCCATCTTTTGCACAGGCACCACCTTTTGCGCCTCGCGCACTAGGTCACCGTAGGCACCATCGGCATTGGCAAGGATCGCGTGGGTTTCTTGAACACCGATGAACTCGGATGCGTAGCGAGTCAGTGTAAAGCGGATGCAAGCCGTCAAGCACTCGACCACATCCATATGACCGATCCCCGCCTCATCGAGGGTCGGTTTATGCTCGTCATTGATCCAGATGGTCTCGCTACGTTCGAGAAAGGGACCACCGGCTTCTCCGGGGACATCGGCAAGCTCCAGATGGTCGGGTTCGTCACAAAGGAGAAGCTGGCCCATGCGAAGGGCCCCTTCGTCCATAGGCACATCGTCCAACCTCACTTGATAGCGTCCATCACTGAGACGGTCATCCTGGCGAACACGAATCTGCGGGAAGGGAAGTCCGAGTTGATCGAAAAGCACCTTTCGAAGTCGCTGCAGCCGCGCATCAATATCAGCGTTCTTTGTCGCTTCAAAAAGATCTGGCGAGAGCGCGAGACCGACCACTTCCTGGCTCGGTAGTGATTCCGGTGTATCAACGACTTCCAAGGCTTCCTTCGCTAGACGCGCATCCTCTTCTTGTTCGCGTTCCTGCTTGTCCCGAAGATAGAACAACATCCCCACGCCACCGAGGATCGCGGAGATCGTCCAAAAGATCGCCGTTGGGAAACCTGGCACCAGGCCAAAGCCGAAGAGCACGACCGCAGCGAGCCGAACGGTTTGCGGCTTATGCACGAGTTGGCTTGCAATGTCGGAACCGAGATTGGTTGTCTCTTCCGTGGTCACACGCGTGACGATGGTGCCGGCGGTAATCGACATAAAAAGTGCAGGGATCTGCGCCACAAGGCCATCGCCAACAGTAAGCAGCGAGTAGACCTGCAACGCCTCGCCCATGGACATGCCATGTTGCAAGGTGCCGACCATGACACCACCAAGAAGATTGACGGCGATGATCACCAGCCCAGCAATGGCATCGCCCTTCACGAATTTCATGGCGCCATCCATGGCGCCATATAATTGGCTCTCCTTCTGTAGAAGTTGACGTCGACGCTTGGCTTCGGCCTGATCGATATCGCCGTTTCTGAGATCAGCATCGATGCTCATTTGGCGGCCAGGCAGTGCGTCGAGAGTGAAGCGGGCACTGACTTCAGCGACACGTTCCGAGCCTTTTGTAATCACCACGAATTGTACGATCGTAATGATCAAAAAGACGACGAGACCGACAATGAGGTTACCTGAGATAACGAACTCACCAAAGGTCTCGACGATCTTGCCAGCGTCCGCCTGCACCAGAATCAATCGAGTCGTACTGATCGACAGCGATAATCGAAACACAGTCGAGATCAGGATCACTGAGGGCAGCGTTGAAAAGTCGACGGGATCGCGTAGATAGATGCCGACCATCAATAAAAGCACCGTAAGCGCCATGTTGGTGGCGAGAAGTGCATCGATCACCACGGTCGGCAACGGCAGGATCATCATGATGATCGTCATCACCATGAGCACGACAAGCATCAAATCCTGGCGTGCACCAACTTTGCCGAGCCAGTCTTTGAGAAACAGTCGCATTTAGGGCAGCCTCGCGGCTCGCTGTGAGGCGGAATCTGCTGCCTGAAGCGACGGCTCGGACGTCACCAAACCATTGTCTGCGGCCACTGACGAGCTGTCGACCTCCATGCGACGCTGCTCGACGAATTGCCTGAACACCTTCCGTGCCTCGACCCGCCGACCGGCATGAAGCAAGGCCCGCGCCTTGAGGAGCCGGCGGGTGCGATCAGCATCGTCAGCAAAATCCAACATTTCCAAACGTTCGATAACATCCAACGCTTCGTCCGGCGCATTATTTGCAATAAAGGCGTAGGCCAGCGTACGCAGCACGCCGATATCTTCTGGCGCATGCTTTGATGCGAGCAAGATAAGCGTTAGCGCCCGACGGTTCTGCCCATGTCGCAGATAGAGAAAGGCGAGCGCCTTGAGGAGATCGAGTTGGTCCGGTGTCACGTCATCCGTCCTCAGCGGTCCACGAGACTGTTCAGATACTGCCAAAGCAAGCGATGCTTTTTGACTTCATGGCGAAGGACCATGCCCCCCCAACGATCGATCTCTTCCTTCGCATCTTCAGGATCGCCCAGCTGCTCCGTGAGATCTTCGAGCATGTCGAGATATCGGCTTCCTTCGAACATGCTGGGATTTCTAAGCTCGGGCATGATGAAGGTGAAAATTTCGTCAACCAAGCCATCCCGGCTCGCTTGCCCTTCCTCCACCGGCGACGGATCACGCCAGACGGCACTAAATCGCTCGAGCTGGGGGCGGCTGACAGCCGCTTCGCTGCTCCGATCGATCCGTTCCAACGCCCGATCTAGACGCAAGGCTTCCGGTCTTATCGTCGACATGTATTTCCTTTCCCTCCGCAGGAAAAAGACCGCGGCTTTTTCGCGATAAGCGCCAGATCAAAGGGCAAGAGAAAACGACTTGTCACCACGCTTGAACACGATCTCGTTGGAGGCGATGTGCTCAATCATCCAGCCATCGCCAATTTGATGCCCGATAAAGAACCGTTTGCCGCCAGCAATCAAATAGGGTTTGTCACCAGACCAGATCGCCTCAATGGCAAGCTTAGGTGGCTCAACTGCCACGGCGGGCTCAACAATGGCATCAAGAAGAAAGTTCCGACTGAATGTGCCGTCGAACCAAATCCGGACTTGCTGCCAATCCGCCATGCGCTCGGGCTCGGCTTCGCCGCGGACGACGATGCGGCCACCTTCCGTTCTAACAACGATGTCCAAAAGATCTGCAGCGGTGAGACGATCCTGTAATTCTGTGACGGCTTGGTCGAGCGTCGCCTCGCCTATGGTTGGCGCGGCGGCGTCAGAAGCAAGTGCAAGTTGCCGCTGTTCCTCAAGCGCGTTCATTGTTCGTGATGTCGAGGCTCCATTGTCGCCTGGACCAGCATTGTCCCGCGTCTCTGTTTTAGCTCCGGCCATGGCCGTCGAAACGTCGAGATCTGGCGCGTTGAAGGCGCCAATGACTTGAAAGCCCATGACAACCGCGACGAGCATGGCCGCGACACCGACAAGAAGACGTGTCCTGCGACGCGTCCTCTGCGCGTCGGCGGGAGCAGAGACGTTGATCGTCGTGTCACCAATAGCGAAAGTAAGTGGTGCATTGGCGAACCGTTCGCCGCCAGGCTCAAGTGCAGCCTGCTCGCCCTCAATGATGATATCACCTTGAAGCGGCTCAAGCCTAATGCCGCCTTGATCCAACTCCATGATCAGATGGACTGGTTTGACGTCTTGGTCAGAGAGAATGATGTCGGCGTCCAATTCGCTGCCAAGAGTATACATACCTGGCGTCAAGCGTTGGACGGTTCCTGCGTGCAGGCCGGTTTCAATAAAGATGGTAAACGTGCTGCCGATGTCGGCGCTCATGCGCTCATGCCTCGCTTACCGAATGAAAGACGTTTTATGGCGACGTAATGTGCTCGTGGAGACAAAACGGCCCGACGCTCCCGACGCCGGACCGCCTCATCCAAGATCAATTAGATCTTCGGCTTCTCGTTGAACTCGGCAATCTTGGTATTGCCCTCAACTGAGATCCTGGTGAAAGCCTCACGTGCCGCAGCAGCATCAGCGAAGATCTGCTCGAGACCAGACGTATCGGGCGCATTAGCCTGAGTGTTGTTGGCGGGCGGCGGAGAAGAATTAGTGACACCATCGACCATTAATTAGGTCCTTTCCTGCTGAGTTTGCCAAAGTGCTGGCAGTAAACCCAAGGCCGCACTGCAAGCTGCCATCATCGCGCTCAAGCGTTTAGCCTCTTCGGGGGCAACGCCTTGATCAAGCCGAAACCGGCATTCCTCCATCATGGTGTCCAATTTGGTCTGCAGCACCTGGACATGACTGCCGTCGACATCCTGCGCCAGGACCTTGTCGAGCTCCACGACGGATGTTTCGCCTTTCATCATTACGTCACCTAACCAAACAGCTCACAACTTGATCGCATGACAACATTGCAATCACGGGCTTGGAAACGAGGCGATGGAAGACACAGGATCAGAAACCCGTCAAGCAGATCGCATCGAATTTCTTCAAAAATAAACCTCAGGTTTCTAAAAATTGCTTTGATGCACTTTGGAACTGCAAAGCTAACAATAAATAATTGCTAGCAACTACTTTTATTCAATTAATCAACTAGACGATTTCTATTGCGCTCATTTGGAGCTTCGGCTAGCGTCCGGTCTGTGGTTGGCATGCTTACTTTTTACGCTGCCCAAATTTTATAAGCCAAAGGCTTAACTGTTGACACGATTGATACCGCATATCTGTTCAGTCGTCGCACTTTGCTCGACAGTGATCGTCCTCGATGCCGGATATCAGCAACTTCGCGCAGATGACGGGGACCAACTGGTTGGCGGCTGGCAGGATCGAGATTTTCCCTACCTCGTTGTGGATCAGGCCTTACCGGATGTCCTCCACGAATTCGGCCACAACCTTGACCTCCCAATCGATATCAGTCCGAAGATCAAGGGGCGGGTTCGCCAGTATGAGCATGACGGCTCTGCAGGCAGATTTCTTGACTATCTCGTTGCGGAGCATCGCCTCGATTGGATTGTCGACAGGGGGCGGTTGTACATCTCATCAGTCGATGAGCAAATCGCGCGTTCTTGGCCAGGTAGTGCTGACGTTTTCGAGAGCGCGCGATCGGCCTTGGCGAATGCCGGCCTCGGCGACTCGCGTTACGACGTCGGCTTCGATGGAGGATCGAGCACCATCAGTTTATTGGCACCGCCGCGCTATATGGCCCTGGCGTCTCCAGTGATTGAACGTGTTTTGAAACCGTCGGCGGCACGAACCGTCAACGTCATTCACGGCCGTTCGCGCACTGGCGGGACATAAGGTTGAGTGGAGTGGAAAACGTGACGACCTTGGCTATTGCCGAAAATCTGTCCGAGTTGCCGCCGGAAGCGGCGTTCGAGCCTGATGAGGACGTCATTAAGCTCATGGCCGAGATTGGTCTCTCGGCGGCCGTCCGCGGCTGTGGTGATGCCGCAGCACCGATATTCGAAGCGTTAGCGATGTTCAGACCTGACAACCCGCTCGCTGCCATTGGCAGAGCGCTTGGTGAGATTGCCGCAGGCAGGTCGGAAGATGCGATTGCCGGATTGCGACGTGCCGGCGTCAATCAAGACAGTTGTCCCGATGAGTTGAGGGCCGTCTTGCTCATCGCACTCTGTCTCGCTGGCCATCATCTGGATGCGTCACTTTTGTGTCGGCGCTTACTGAATAGCGGCGAAGGGCCAACGCGTAACATTGCCCTTCGCTTAAAGCCTGTGATTGATGCTGGCCTGGGTAAGGCGTGAGGCGTTGATCTGATTGATACAGACACGGCGTTCGTTCTTGGCGTCGAATGAGGGAGATCTTTTGATGGATACGACAAGTCCTGTAGTTGGTCCTGGCAATACGGCGCAGACACCCAATACAGATACAGATCAAGCCGGTACAAATGCAGCGACACAGGCTGCCTTTGACGCAGCGGTTTTGGAAATCGCCGCGACTGAAATTCTGACAGACCACTTTGTGGTTACACAGCCAATTCTCGACGAGATCAACAAAGAGTCCGCGAAATAGGGCTGTTCAGGTCATCGAGACCTTGTGCTGACAGGATGAAGCCAATGGCGCTTCAGGTCGGTCAGATTGTGTGATGGACGTGGTCATCTGGAGGGGTGACCAGGCCCATCGTTAGAGTCTGGAATCAACATGGAGGGTGGTATGATTCCTTTGGTTGGTGCGTTGTTAGGCGGTGGTGCCAGCAGTATCTTGGGCAGTTCCGCGGTTGGTGGTTTCTTCAACGGATTGCTAGGTAGCCTTACGAGTGGCTCGAATGGCGGTCTTTTTGGCATGCTCAGCAGCCTTTTTGGCGGCGCTCAGCCATCACGGGCCAGCGAACAGACGCAAGAGTTGCTTGTCGACATCAAGGACATGCTCGGTCAGCTTCTTGACAGGAGAGGCAGTGGGCATGGTTGTGAAGATTGCCATCGTCCGATGCCCGACAGTCCTGGACATGGCTGTCATGCAAAGCCGGAGTCGGAAGGCGGCGCCAACGCTCATGATTGTCGTATGGCAGCGGATCACGTTTGGGATGGAGCGGACAAGTCACCTAGCCTTGATCGGGAGCGTGGTGCGGCAAGACTGCTCGACCAGGCCAAAGAGACCGACGACATGAAGGACAAACGGGAACTGATCAAGCTCGCATTGGAAATGCTCAAAGAAGGCGATGATAGCTGCGGCTGCGATGGCGAGTCGTACGACGATGATATCGTCGAGCAGGCGCAAGCGATGCTTGAGAAGATTGATGAGAGTTGCCTCAGCGACTGCGGCAAGAACAAGGCGATGGATCAGGTTATCGACATGCTTGCCGAAGAAGGGGGTGTTGACGGAAAGCCTGCTGAGGACAGCGGTCCCGATTACCACCCGCACGATTATTGGGGTTCAAGGCCCCTTCCTCACTTTCATACCCATTGACAATGCCGACCGTCGGCATTTCGATGATTGTCCAGCCTTTGAAAGGGTTTTGAGCTTTTAGGGGGCGTGCGGTGGCCCTGATACTAGAGGCCACCGTCTCCGCCTGAGAGCGTCCATTGTTGACCTGATGGAGTCCTGACCGGACCGACATGGCGAATCGAGCAACCATAGGCCGCGAAAAAAAGCGCCATCCAGCGATCCTCAAGATGGGGATGCTACGCGGTGGCCGCTTATTCGCATTTGTCCGTTCGCTCTTGTCAGGGACACGGTTTTTGGACCGTGCTGTTCGATCGCTTTCCAAGCGGGTCGGACAGGTCTTATCCGACCGCCAGAGTTTTTCCAGTTCCCTCCTGCTGAAACCCACGCAGACGTTGATGCTTGCAGGCATCCGCTGCGCAGGCGCAGGAGGCGGTGGACCGGGGCACTGACCCCGAGACGGCATGTCGGATCGCCAAGCGACGATCTGTATGTGTTGCATTCATCCACCACTTGTACCTCGAAAAAGAGAGATCAAAACTTCACATCGTGTCCGGACGTCCCTCCCAAGATCGTCCAGCGGCTGTTCAGTGGGCCTCCAACCACAGCGGTTCCCTCCAAACCGCGATGAGCGGCAGCAACGAGCGATCGACGAGCGGCACGAGATGCCCGCCTCTCAGTTGGCTCATTGCCACGGAATCCCTCCAAATCCGTGGACAAAATGAACGATGAAGAGGTATAGAGGCGTCGTATGGTGAAGGTTTGGTTGAACAATGTGGTCGATGCGACTGTCATCACGTCGGACATGCCGTCTCACTTTCATTTGTGACCGAACGTAGCGTTTTTGCCTCAAGTAAGAAGACAACAAGCCCGATCTCGGGAGGAGCCGTTTCCATGACGATCGATCCGATGGCCGCTGTGACCAGCGCGACCGAGAGCACTGGACAATCACTAGTGGGTACCGAGTCAGCAGCGTCCCCAGCGCCCTCCTCGAATGCCGGCAATGCCGCCACCTCATCCCCCACCGCGGAACAAGCTGTTCGGGTCGATCTGTTCGACTATGCTGCGAAGCAACAGAACAAACCGCCTGCGATCGATACGCTGGCGCCAGAGAGCAAAGCAAATTATCTCGCCAATCCATCGGCACTCGGTGAAAAGGTCCTGCAACGGATCGAGAGTTTGCATCAACGCTCGATGAACTATCATCATCAGATCGGCGACCAGGCAGCGTCGCCGACAGCAGCGTCCACAGCTGAGTCGTCAGTTATGGGCGGGCCTGCCTCGCAGCATGTTGCCGGCACAGCCGTGCCGTCAGCGTCAAAGCCCTATACCGGCTTAAAGCTGATGTTCGACTATGCCATCGAGACGACGATGATTTCGAAAACGTCGTCACAGTTCGTGTCCTCGGTCAATACGTTGATCAAGGGCCAATAATACAAAGAGCGTTCTCGCTCTCTTCGACTATTAGGATCGAGAGCATGCGCCTCCACATACTCGCCCCAGTGGTTCGTCTACTCATTCTTGGTCTATGTTTTGCGCTCGTCGCCTGCAAGGTGGAGCTGCATAGCGGACTCGACGAACGCGACGCCAATGAAATTCTCGCCCTTCTGATGAAGAACGGTATTGCCGCTAGCCGTGACGTCGCCAAGGACAAGACCCTAACGGTTCTGGTCGAGGAAGGCCGGTTTGCCGAAGCCGTCGATATATTGCAGGCGCATAGCCTTCCACGCGAGAAGTTCAACGATCTCTGTTCGGTCTTCTCAGGCGAAGGCATGATCTCATCGCCGGTTGAGGATCGC
The DNA here is from genome assembly GCA_028285265.1 of Geminicoccaceae bacterium. GTDB lineage: Bacteria > Pseudomonadota > Alphaproteobacteria > Geminicoccales > Geminicoccaceae > JANQPX01. The sequence goes on along the minus strand of JANQPX010000030.1, from coordinate 516,629 downwards.
GCCCGTCTGATCTGCGCACTGAGCCAAGAATTGTCGCGCACAATTTCGGAGATCGATGGTGTCATGTCTGCACGCGTCCATGTCGTCCTTCCAGAGAACGACCTCAGACGCAAAAACGCCAAACCGTCGTCGGCCTCGATCTTTATTCGTCACCATGAAGATGCTCCGATCGACAAGCTCGCACCACAAATCAAGCTCTTGGTGGCGAATGGCATTGAGGGCCTCGTTTACGACAAGGTTTCGGTCGCTATGGTGCCCGTGATCTCCCCGGTGCAGATAGCAACGAGTTCGAATGATTACACAGCAATCGCGGGGATCTGGGTCCACAACACCAGCGCGCTTCGTGCTCAGGTCACGATCTATCTCTTGATCGCCCTGCTTCTCATCGCACTTGTGACCAATGGCTATCTCTATTGGCAATGGCGCCATCGGCCATCTCGTCCTATGGCGCGTGCCTCGAAGCATTTGCCAGCAGAATGACCGTGACGACGGCAGGCGCACATGCCAGAAGCCCGGTGACAAAGAGCACACACCCCCAGCGCGATCGCTTGCGCTTCGAGCGTCTGCCCTCGGCCTACTGTCATCCCGAACGCCTCAGTCGCTTCCTACCGGAGTCACTACCCACAAGCTTTCGAGACCGGCTTGTCGAATCGGCGAGGGTTCGCTTGCGCTTGTCAAAATGGCTCACCCGGCAGTTCAATCTCTCACCATTAGCACCGGAAGACCTTGCCACACCGGAAGGCCGCTTTGCCCAACTCGAGGGCCAAGCTCTCGAAGACACCCTTCGGAGAATCGGTGCGATTTGGCAGGCACGGAATATTCGAAAGATTATTTTGAAAGCGCCCCTTCGCGAACTGGTTGAGCGTCTTGGCAGAGACAATCATCGAGTCGCTCTTCGTCTGATCGAGCTAACCCCAGAACCAGCCTCTGATCGGGATGCCTTTTCCATCGAAACCCCGGATATCGATAAGCTCATGGCGTGGATCGAACGCGATGGCCGCATAGCCGTGAATGCGTGGTGCAGGTTTCAGCCAGCTCCACTCGCCGAACGATTGCGCCTAAAGCTACCGCCAGGGCCAGAAATCGACGATGTCCCCCCGACTCGTTATCTGGAGTGCAGCCAGACAATTGTCGATCGCGTGATCATGTCGCTACCTGCTGCTGGCAAGGACGATCACCCCAACCAGTCAGTTGGCGACCATGCTTGAACCCGATAAGAACGCGAAGAACCCGCTTGAAAGCGAGTCGACCAATCGGCGATTGCCGCCGCGTTATCGTCCTCGTGGCAGGGTCATCCCCGCAAAGGACATTGAAGCCTGGGAGACCGGCAGAGCCTACCTTAAAGCGGCCGCCGAAGAGGCCGCTAAACTCAAACAGGAAGCGCAACTTGCGTATGAAGAAGCAAAACAGCGCGGTATGGAGGAAGGTCGAGAGGAAGGCGCTGTCGCAGCAGCCAAACTTCTCGCAGAGACGACAGCGAGAGCCGATCAACATCTTGCCAAATCCGACCGGCAACTCATTGATCTAGCACTTGCCGTCGTCCGCCGCGTGCTCGGCGACTTCGATGTTGGCCAACTTACAAGAAACGCTGTCCGCCATGCCCTGTCCAGGCAACGTCAAGAGCAACATCTCACGCTCTATGTCGCCCCTGACATGGTCGATTCTTTGCGTGCCGATGTTGACGGGCTTTTCGACTCTGCCGTACGTCACCTCATCACCGTCGAGCCAGACTCCCAACTGGATAAGGGACAGTGTCGGCTCGCAAGCGATGTCGGCTTTGTCGATCTCGGGATCGAAGCGCAACTGCGCGCGGTCCATCAAGGCCTCGCTGACGGCCTCAGTCGTCAAGCCGCGGGTTAGGTCTTTTCATGAGCCGAACCGCGTCTCTCAATCTCGAACATCTCCTGCACGCCGTGGAGCCGCGGCCTTTGAAGGGCCGGGTGATCAGAGCGACCGGTACCGTGATCCATGCCGCTGCACCTGACGTTGCTGTGGGCGAGCTTTGCCGCCTGCGGGATCCGAATTCCGGACGTGAGCTCTTAGCCGAGGCAGTCGGCCTCGTCGGCGAGACTGTGGTTTTGACGCCGATCGGCGACATGACAGGGCTATCGACCCAGACCGAAGTCGTGCGGACGCGCAGACCGCTGGAGGTTGCCGTCGGACCGGCGCTGCTTGGCGAAGTCTTGGACAGCCTGGGGCGCCGCCGAAACACATCGCCGGACGATGGTGCGGGTCCTGCTCAACTCGAGGATGGCTGGACCACCTACCCAATCCGGGCCGATCCGCCAGATGCGTTAGAGCGAAAGCTGATAAGCCAGCCTATGGCCCTTGGACTGCGTGTTATCGACAGCCTTCTCACATGTGGCGAGGGGCAGCGCATCGGCATTTACGGTGCGCCTGGTACCGGCAAATCGTCGTTACTCGCAAGTATCGTGAAGGGTGCTGAAGCTGATGTCGCCGTGGTTGCGTTGATCGGTGAGCGCGGACGTGAGGTTCGTGAATTTATCGAGCGCCATCTCGGTGAGGATGGGCGGCGTAAGTCCGTCCTCGTGGTTGCAACATCGGATCGCTCAGCGATGGAGCGCGTGAAGGCCGCTTACGTCGCCACCGCCATCGCAGAGTTTTTTCGGGATCAGAACCAACGCGTCTTGCTGTTCATCGACAGCCTGACCCGATTCGCAAGGGCCCAGCGCGAGATCGGTCTAGCCGCCGGCGAACCGCCGACGCGGCGCGGCTTTCCCCCCTCGGTTTTTGCTGAATTGCCACGTCTGTTGGAGCGTGCCGGTGCTGGCAGCCGGGGCTCAATCACGGCATTTTACTCGATCCTGGTGGAGGGTGATGGCACAGCCGATCCGATTGCTGAAGAGAGCCGCGGCATTCTTGATGGTCATATCGTGCTGTCGCCAAAGCTAGGAGGCGCTGGCCATTATCCCGCAATCGATGTGTTGGAGAGCCGAAGCCGCGTGATGGACAGCGTCGCCTCAAAGCAGCATGTCCTGGCTGCCAATCATATCCGGGCACTGATGGCCCGGCATCAAGAGATCGAGCTCTTACTCAGAGTTGGCGAGTATCAGTCCGGTAGCGATCCGCTTGCGGATGAAGCCGTGAAGAAAATGGAGGCGATCAAAGCGTTCCTGAAGCAGGATGAGCAAGAGCACACAAGCTTTCCCGAGATGTTGCAATGCCTCAAGAAGCTTGCCAGCTGATGCTGTCTGAACTGCAGCAACTTCTTGCCTGCCGACGAGAGCGTGAGAACCGCGCAGCACTCGCCTATCGTCAAGCGAGGCTGAGACTGGATCAGGCAAGAACCGTGGCCAATATCGCTCGCCAGGAAATGGCCAAGCACCAACAAAGCCGTCAAGAACGGCAACATAAGCTCTACAGTGACTCGCTACGGGCAAGACTTTCCAAGGTCGATATCGACAATCTGAATATCGAGCTCGATCTTATGGCTGAGACCACCGATGCGTTGAACCATCGGATACGAGAGGCCGATGCCAGGGTCGCCGAGGCAACACAAGCTGCTGAAGAAGCCAGCGCGGTCTACCGTCAACATCGTCAGAATAGCGATCGCTTCGGACATCTTGTCGACGATGTGGCCGAGACCGAGCGACGACGCAAGGAGCACGCCGAAGAATTCGCGATCGAGGACGAGCTCGGCGATCGTCGCGCCGCGAGAGAGAGCGGCAGCTGATCATGGAAACCGTCGACAGGCTCATCGATAGCGCCGCGTTCGAGCAGGTCATGAAAAAAACCGCCGAAGCTGAGCGCGCCCGAAGCTATCCGACTCCGATCGTCAATCCAGCGGAGCTGCTACTCAATAATCGGCTCAGTTGTCGGCGATCCCCTATCGCGATCACGCTCGGCGATGCCGTGATTGGCTTTAAACCAATAGGGCTTAACAGCCTCGACCGTCTAGCACGGCCTGATGCACGCATGCTTTTTTGGTTTACCATCGATGGCCGACCCATTGTCCTGCAAATGGCAGCGGGACTGTATCAAAGGATCATGGCGCGGATCGATCCTGAGCTGCTGGCGGCTGATATTGATCAGGAGCTTTTGCCTCTTCTCTTGGAATCCTGTGTCGAGGACACGCTGGCTCAAGCTGAAGCTGAGCTTGGCCATCGACTCGAACTCGCAGCTGTGCAGCCGGGAGCAGCATTTAATTTAACCGGCCTTGATATTGCCCTCGAAATTTCAATCGATGGCAAAAAAAGCGGATTTGCCGCATTACGTGCCGCCAAAGACGACGTGATCAGATTGGCCCAGACCCTCTCCGCGACGTCGAAGCCGCCCCGCTCCTACGGTGATCTCCAGATTGAGCTCAGCCTTAGGGCTGGCGCCATTTGGCTCAATCTAGGTGCCTTGCAGGTCCTGAAACCAGGTGACGTCCTACTCGCACAAGACGATGCATCTCGTTTTCAGCGCCTTGCCGCAACCGCCGGCGAACAGTGGCTTTTCCCCGTTGAGCTGACGCGCAAGGGACCGACTGCACGTGGCGCCTTTCGGCGAGCCGACAGAAATGATCAGGAAGAATGGATGATGGCCGACCTGAACAAAGCTGATGCCAACGACGAGGCCCCATCGAGGGCAGCGCCGGATAAACAGGGACCCAGCGCAGGACCACCGGCGGGAGATGCAACCAATGATTTACCCGAAGACGATGTAGCGCGGGGTGTCATCTCACCGCCTGCGGATACCGCTTATGATGATTTGCCGATCAAACTGGTGTTTGAGCTTGGCCGAATCGAGATATCCCTCGGCAAGCTTCAGGAGATTGGTCAAGGCCACGTCTTTGAACTTGAGCGGCCCATCGGTGAAGCGGTCGAAATTCACGCAAGTGGACGGCGTATCGGCCAGGGCGAGGTGGTACGCATCGACGACCAAATCGGCGTTCGCGTGGTACGCCTCTTTGGTCAGAGTGGAGCGTAGCCGGCATGCTGGGAGGTGAAGGCACCGGCGCCGTCGGGGCAATTCTTGTTGTTGCCGGCCTTGGCATGGTGCCATTTGCTGTGGTCACAATGACCTCATTTATGAAGATTGCAGTCGTCCTCTTCTTGATCCGAAATGCACTCGGGATTCAACAAACACCCCCTAATCTTGTGCTTTATGGCATCTCAATCGTGCTCTCGATCTTCCTCACAGCACCGGTTATTGGCGCCGTATATGCCGAGGTTAGCGACCGCCGCCTCGACTATCAAAATTTTCAAGACTGGGAAATTGCAGCGGAGCGTGCGCGTGGGCCTGTACAAGAACATCTCTTGAAATTCACGGACGAGCCAGCACGCAATTTCTTTTACGAAGCGACAGCAGAAGTTTGGCCTAAGGAAGCTCACGAGGCCGCGAGTAGTGATGATCTTATGATCCTCGTTCCTGCTTTTGTGATCTCTGAGCTGACTCGTGCTTTCGAAATCGGTTTTCTCCTTTATTTGCCCTTCATTGTCATCGATCTGATTATCTCCAATATTCTCCTAGCTATGGGTATGATGATGGTCTCGCCGCTCGTGATCTCCGTGCCCTTTAAGCTGTTCTTGTTCGTGCTGGTTGATGGCTGGTCAAGGCTCCTTGAGGGCCTGGTCTTAAGTTATCGCTGAACAGAGGGAGGACAGGCTCATGACCGAGGCGACGATCGTTCACCACATGAATGTAGCCTTGACGCTCATTCTGCTGCTGTCGATGCCCACACTCATTATCGCTTCGGTGGTTGGCCTAGTGGTTGGTCTTTTACAAGCTGTGACGCAGATTCAGGACCAAACGCTGCCGCTCGCTGTGAAACTCATTGCCGTGATCCTGAGCCTTGTCCTCATGGGCCCGCTTCTGGTCGGCCCGCTTCTCGATCATACTGAGCAGGTGTTCCGTGACTTTCCGACGCTTACCAACTGAGCACGTCGACTTCGCGGGGAGCGCTCCCTCATGATCTTTGGTGACGAAGCCTTCATTGAGCTTGTCTCCATCTTCTATAGCTTCATCGTCGCCATGGCGCTTGGCATGGCACGCGCCATGGGCATGGTTATGGTTTTGCCGGTCTTCGTGCGCACGGGTGTCAGTGGCATTTTACGAGGCGCCGTCGTCCTGGTCATTGCCCTCCCCCTCGTCCCCTTCATGCTCGACGAGATACAGCGAGTCGGTGAACCCGGCATTCTTCTTCTGACGGGCGTGCTGCTCAAAGAAGGATTTATCGGGTTTCTCCTTGGCTTTGCTCTTGGCATTCCATTTTGGGGTGTGGAAGCAGCCGGTGACGTCATCGACTTTCAGCGTGGTCTGATGGGCGCCACCATTTCCGATCCCTCGCAGATGTCTGAGACCTCGGTCACCGGCACGTTTTTGGTGCTGACCATGATTACCTTGTTCTTCTTGGTCGGCGGCATGGAAATCGTCATCGGGGCGCTTTACCAGACCTACGCGATCTGGCCGATTTTCGACATGACACCAAGACTATCGATCGAAAGTGCCGCGGCGGCTTTCTATTTGGTCGACGACATCATGCGGCTTGCCTTTGTTATCGCTGGCCCTGTCATGATCGCCATGTTTTTAGGCGATGCTGTGCTCGCGGCGATCACTCGCTTTGCCCCACAACTCAATGTCTTTGTGCTCTCCATGGGAATCAAGAGCGCGATTTTTGTTGCGATGATGCCGCTATATGCAGTCTTCATCTTCGACTATATCGGTGACGCTTTTTCCCCGATTTATGACATCGTCGATCAGTTTAAGCGGATGATCCGATGAGCGGCAACGACGACCAATCCGAGGAAAAGTCTCTTCCAGCTTCCGACAAGAAGCTGCGTGATGCCCGGAAAAAGGGCCAAGTCTCTCAGAGCAAGGACATGGTGATCGGTATGGGTACCGTTGCTATCCTTGCCTATGTTTGGCTCGCATGGGATCGCATTCAGTCCAATCTGCTGACGCTTTTGGTCCTACCCACTGACACCTATGACATGCCCTTTCTCCAGGCCGTCGAACGCGTCACCACAAGTGCTTTCGAACTCGCCGTGATGACTGTTCTTCCGCTGATCATCATCGTCATTATCGTCAGCATTCTGACCAATGCTGCGGTCATGCAGGGCTTTATCTTCTCAGTCGAACCGATCGTACCCAAGGCCGACAAAATCAATCCAGTTAGCGGCTTCAAACGAATCTTCAGCCTGAAGAATCTAGTGGAGTTGATCAAATCGATCTTAAAGACTGTACTGCTCGCAGCGGCGGCGGTCATCCTCGTCTTGCTTGGCATAGAGACTTTGGTGAAGGGTCCGGCTTGCGGACCAGAGTGTATCGCCCTGTCCTTCAGTGAAATCGTCAAGCCACTCTTCATCGCATTCGCCTTGATCTTCCTTCTGTTCGCGCTCGCTGATGTCGGCGTACAAAAGGCCTTGTTCCTACGCGAGATGCGGATGACCACTACGGAGTTCAAACGCGAACGCAAGGATATGGAGGGTGATCCCACATTGCGCCAAGAGCGCATGCGACAACGCCGCGAATATTCTGAAGGTGGGCAGATGCCCGTCGGCATTAAGAACGCCACGGTACTGATTGCCGACAGCCAGTCGATCGTCGTCGGGATCCGTTACATTAAGGGCCAAACGCCGGTCCCAGGTCTCGTCTGCAAGGGACGAAACGATCGTGCCGTCCAACTGGTAGCGGCAGCACGGCAGCTCTACATTCCCGTGGTTGATCATCCCGAGCTTGCCAAAGCCCTGATCGAGACTGGTACACTTGGTGAATTCGTCGACCAAGCCCATTTCCACGAGGTTGCAGGCGTTTTGATCCAGGTCGGCCAGACTTGATCTTTCCTGCAACCGAACGACTATATCTGGGCCGTATTGGGGTGGTTGTCGCTAGTTCTAGAATACGATACAGGCAAGCCTAGCGCCGCTGATCGTCGAGCCGCGCCAGTCTTCGAATGACTACGATCACGATACGAAACAATAAGCGTTTGGGTCAAACCGCAACATCGATCCGCATGACGCCGTAAGCACCGAGGTCAAAAAGATCGAGAGGTTCTTCCCTCGTCTCCAAGCCATGGGGACTTCTCGTCACGGCAACAAAGCTATCAAGATCCAGGCTTGCAATCTTGCCACGGCTTGGAGGCAACCCCGCGATCCGGAATTCTTGAGGCTCACTCGTAAGGTTAGCGACCCAAAGCGTTGTTCGGCCGCCGTCCCGCCAAGCGATCGCCTGCATAACGCTACAATCAGTCAGTGTTGTGCGCAGCATCACTTTGCCGGCACCACCCGCAAGCCCACGAAGAACATGATACACGGGATAAACACCCAATCCCTGCTGGTCGAACCAAGGCTGTTCATAGTCCATAGGCGCTGCGATCACTCCAAATTCACCTACGGGTCCAGACAGTGCGATCGCTTCGATACCGGCCCGTGCCAACGTCGCGACATAGCCCAGATTCCATGCGGCACCGAACAATCCACGTTGGCGCGGGTCCAAGCGCGCAAGCCGAAGGCGGCGATTATGCGGATTGGCCGTGACCGCTTCGCCAAAAGGATTGATCCGCGCCCCAATCGTGCTGGGACCGATGTAATAGGGAAGATCGCCGGCAAAATTGCGCACCGTTGCGACAATGTCCGGCAGCGCCTCAAGACTCTCCATCACAGAGATATCGTCTGAAGCGTGGACAGTGGGGCAAGTGGTGTGGCTGATGAAGTCGATCGCGTCGATGGACGGCCTTTTGCTGTTGAGATCGGCAAAATAAGAGAATGTCCCACCGCCAATTGGCAAGCCGTCAAAAACTCGACGCGCCGCCTCATAAATCGCGACTGAATGGGGCGCCGGCAGCCGATCCTCTTCGCGGGCCGTGTGCAGTAACGAAGATGCATGTGATACCGCGACACGATCGAAGCGAATCTCAGCCTCATCTGCCGCCTGGCGGATCGTCGCCAAATCCCGTCGCATAATGTCGACATCGGCGCTCCATGCGCCACGTCGATCCTGGCAGGCGAGCATGGCTTCAAGTACCAGATCCGCGCCCGTGGCGTCGCCTATAGCCTTGAACATGCCCATAATTTCACCCCGACCATCAAGCCGTGGATCATCTAACGGAAAGGTCGAAATCCTTGCTCCCAAGAGCCCTTTGGGTGCACCATCGGCGATGCGCGAATCGAATGGGCAAATCAGGAATTGCGGCGCTAATTCCTTAAGCAAATCGATGGCTTGCAAATTGGCTCGATCCTGCTCCGGTGCTAGGGCAAGTCCGATCGCCGGCATCGTTCCGACGTCGTCGCCGACTGTCAGCAGGACAGGTTCAGGCCCCCTGCGTGCCGTCGCGGCCGTCGGGGCAGAAAAACCCAAAGTGATTGATCGTTTAAAAACCTCGCTGGCTTTGAGGCTCACCCCCTCACTTGGACGGGCCGAGAAGCAGGATTGGCCATCATTACGGAGGTCCTCAACGTCGAAAGTTCCGTCTGCTCGATGGCAGTGAATGTCGACACCTCGTCGTACCTCATAAGCAAAAGCCCGGAGGTCTTGGACCGGGGGATTCGAACTGATGAATTTTGGAAATACCTCAGTTGTCGTTGATCCATCCAAACGTTCAATCTCGACGTGACGCCCTGCAAGACACAGACTTGGACACTGCACAACAAAACCGACCTTGCAAGCTGTGACGTCCGTTATCGCTTTGCCGACCGCATCAAAAGTGAGCGTGCCATCGGACAAACCCTTTGCCTTCACGCTGTAGCAAAGCTCGAGATCCGCTTGCCTGAAAATCGCATCGAAGCTTACGTCAAAACCCGTTGGCCCTTGCCCAACCTTGAGATTGTCGACCATCGGCTGGGGCGTCTCCAAGCCCTCCACTTCAATCACAAAAGCGATCATGCGGACAGCGTCGTCGCCGTTCACCCGGACATGCCGAAACATAGTCCCATCGAGATCGAGCGTGACCGGCCCTGCCCTCAGTCGTTTTTTGGCAGGCACAGTTTCGCCCGTACCAAATAGGGCGATCGCACGGGATGGAGCGGTGACCATTGACAGACTCACCTGATGTTCAGGCTATGACGGAAGTGCTTTGGCCTTGTCGCGGAGGATATGCTTTTGGATCTTGCCTGTAGACGTTTTCGGCAGTGGGCCGAAGAGCACCGTACGAGGAATCTTGAAGCCAGCAAGCAGCGTTCGGCAGTGAGCCATCAAGTCCTCAGCCGTCACGTGCTCACCATCCTTGAGCGTCACAAACGCACAAGGGCTCTCCCCCCAAGTTTTATCAGGGCGAGCAACCACCGCTGCCTCAAGCACAGAGGCATGGCGATAGAGCGCACCTTCAACTTCAATCGATGATATATTTTCGCCGCCAGAAATGATGATGTCCTTGGAACGGTCCTTGATTTCAGCGTAACCATCATCGTGAATCACGGCGAGATCGCCAGTATGGTACCATCCCGATTTGAAAGCCTCTTCTGTAGCTTCAGGGTTCTTGAGATAGCCTTTCATCACGGTGTTGCCGCGCAACATGATCTCTCCTATCTCAATTCCGTTGCGTTGGATCGGCGTCATGCTTTCGGGATCGAAGACATCGAGCCCCTCTAATGTCGGATACGATACGCCCTGTCGCGCTTGTTTCGTTGCGATATCATCCGCCGAAAGGACACGCCATTCGTCCTGCCAAGCGCAGACCGATGCCGGGCCATAGCATTCAGTCAGACCATATAAGTGCATCATATCGATACCGAGTTCAGCCATCCGCTGAAGTACGGCTGCTGGCGGCGCAGCGCCACCAGTCATCGCGCGTACACGCTGCGCGAAGCTACGGCGCGCCTCATCTGGAGCATTGGCAATCATATTCATGACAATCGGAGCACCACACATATGCGTGACTCCATGATCCGCGATGGCTTCATAAATGGGTCCCGGCTCAACGCGGCGCAAACAAATATGCGTGCCGGCCTGGAGAGTCACACCCCAAGTGAAGGTCCAGCCGTTGCAGTGAAACATCGGCAAGGTCCAGAGATAGACCGGATGAAGTGGCATTTCACAAGCAAGAGCCTGCCCTACCGCGTTGAGATGAGCACCGCGATGATGCACCACCACCCCTTTTGGGTGTCCGGTCGTTCCTGATGTGTAATTGAGGCCGATAGCCTGCCATTCATCAGCGGGATAGAGGGGCTCGAAGCTTGGGTCACCTTCCGCCAACAGACCGTCATAGGTAATCTCACCAAGACGCTCGCCGGGTTCTGCGAGATCGACAACATCGATGACGCAAGGTGGGTTTTCTAACGTGCTTAGTGCCTGCTGGACCGTCGGCGCAAACCCACTATCAGTCAACAACACCTTGGCTTCGCCATGGTCCAATATATAGGCGATGGTTTGCGCTTCCAGCCGAACATTGATGCTGTTCAGAACAGCACCTGCCATCGGTACGCCGTAATGCGCTTCCAACATCGGTGGCGTGTTCGGCAGCATAGCCGCGACCGTATCACCTGGTTTCACGCCACGTTTTGCAAGAGCCGAGGCTAGACGCCTGCAGCGTTCTCGGAATTGGCTGTAATTGGCAGTTTCGGCGACATAAACCCACGCCAGTCGGTCTGGGAATGCGTCCGCCGTTCTCTCGAGAAAGCTCAGCGGTGTTAGGGGAGCATAATTCGCAGCGCACTGCTCAAGACCGACCTCATACGCATTGTCTTGGGGATGCCCCGCCCACCGCACATCTGCCTCCGTTTCTTTCGTTGCATCGATAAAGAACGTACCACCCATGCCCGACCAGGTCATGGGCTTTACCGGGTCAATATTTTGCGTCGTTTACCAAATTTTTACCAGACTGGAACTAGAACAATCAAAGCACAGGTTGAATTGTAAGGGTTGCTTTGGGAGGTCTGTTGGTGAAACGCACATCAAAGCAACAGGTTTCTTCTGTTGCTAAAAAGAGCGTCTCATTTCGTTACCTCATAAGAGTTCACATCTTTGCTCTCTTGAGCGTGGCCCTTTCTTTTGCACATGTTGGATCTGCTCAAGCAAGCCCCCTTTCCGATGAAACAAGTCTACGTAGCCCCCCTTCACTGTCACAAGTCGACCGCGCCAAATTGCCGTCGCATGACAGCGTTCGCGGGAGCCGTATTCGAGACCTCATTCAAGATGTCGACCACAACTGCTTACCAATCGTCGACCCAATAGCGTCCTTCAATCCGGCATTCCACTCAAGGGCACATCATAAGCTCAAGCAAACACTTGAGACCGTCCAAAACAGCGAGCTCGGTGCTTGGCTCGTTGGGATTGCCGCAGATCAAGGGGTCGTGGTTTGCCTTGATAAGGCGACGAACCTTGAAGCCCACTACCGTTACCACCTTCGACTGATTGGACTAAATGCCAAACTCAATGCCGCAGGTCGGGTGGTTTTTTTGGCTCATGAACTCGCGCATATTCCGCAGCATCCGAAATTCTCGAATGATCGACGATTTTCGCCCATGGATATGCTCTTACTGCAAAGAATGCGCGAAGCGGCTGCGGAAGCCGTCGCTACACGGGTTCTTTGGCAGCTACGCGATCGGAATATTCCGACGCCATGGCGCGAAAAACTCACCACAGCCTATCGCGACATAGCCATGGAATTCGCCGCCGAAATGGCCGGAAACGACCACAAAGACAAGGAACTTTGGGCAACCCGAGCCGCCTTCCATCAATGGTTTGAAGCGCCATGGCGGACGGAAATCTATGATGACTTGATGCTCAAGACACTCTCTCGGATCACACAGGACCAAGCCAAGCAAACACCGCATTCGCTCCAATTGTCCGAGGAGTTTCTTCTCGACATCGCAAATTATGCCGGGCAAGTTTTTCTTATCGACGGAGATGGGCGAACGCTGATCCGAGACCTCCGATCACGTAGTCTAGCCGAGCGTACCAGGGCCCGATTGCACGAGATGACGACAGCGGTACGACCTATGGCCCAGGGGGCGGTTCTTCCTTCTGTCAAAAATAAGTCTCTTTCTGCTGTCAGCTCGAACCCGACAACAAAGCAGAAACCGTAGCACCGTCAGATCACCATCAGCGCCGGCCAGATAGCGTCGAATCAAAACACGTTGAGTTCAGCAGAACTCAGGGTCCAACCACTCGATTGCACTGCACTCAACAATGGCGTCGCCTCACGTCGATGTGAATGGGGTAAGGCACGCGTTGTGACCGCTGTCACAGATCCGTGCGATAAATTCATCGATACTCAAATCAATGCTGGTGGTTGGTGGCCACATGACTGAAGTCAATGGCGAGCGCCCCCTCTCCCAGTGGCTGATCCACCGCCAGCAGCCAATCTTCACGATCATCAAAACCAGCATTGTATATGGCGGTTGATGCCGGTGTTGAGGCGATCGACCGCTCTTTAGGTGAACCCATGACGTTCTTTAGCCAGACAGCGCCGATGTCGCTATTACGGCATTGTATCGAGGCAGGTTTAAGTGGTTTAGCACAACGCCTGAGATCGATTGGACAGGGTCGGCGTCTAAAAAACCGAAGCGCCCCAGCCTCGATGCTACATCACCGCGAACATCATTTCGGCATGCTTGACGATCAGTTGCTCAGCGACCTCGGTTTGCGGCGAAGTGACATCCGAGCAGCTGAAATCGGCATCTTGCCACCCGACCAAGCGCTCCATCACGGATCGGCCAAGCGGCGGACAAACGACACATCGGGTGAAAATCACTTTGAATCGTAAGGATTTCGTCCCGCGCGCTCAAGTAAACGAAGCGCCACGCCCGCGAATCCAAAGGCGTCGCGCAGACTGTTTGTCAAAAACCGGAGATACGAGTCCGGCAAGGCATCGGCTTGGCTCACGAACAATGCGAATGTCGGCGGCCGCGTCGAAATTTGGGTCGCGTAGCGAATCTTGATGGGCCGGCCTTTACCGCGTGGCGGTGCATGCTGCTCTAAGGCCCGTGCTAGCCATCGATTGAGTTCCGCGGTCGCCACACGCTTTGACCAGTCCGCCTCCAAAGCAACGACTGCCGGCAGCAGACGGCCGATTGACTTGCCGGTCTTCACTGAGATGGCGTGGCATATGACACCCTTAATCTGAGGCAGACGATGTTCGATTCGATCCCGAATCTCGGCATAGGCTTTTCTGGGATCTTCGACCAGGTCCCATTTGTTGGCAGCAATCATCAAAGCTCGACCTGCGTCGAGTGCACGATTTGCGATCACCAAATCCTGTTTTTCCAAGGGAGCTGAAGCATCTACCACTAAGAGAACGACATCAGCACTTCGGATTGCGGCAAGCGAAGCCTTACTGGAGAGCTTTTCGATACTGTCTCCATCAATTTTGGTACGACGCCTCAGGCCTGCTGTATCAACAAGGTCGATCCGCCTATCTTGCCATGACCAGCTGATCCGAACAGCGTCACGCGTGAGGCCGGGCTCAGGCCCAGTCAACAGGCGTTCATCATCAAGTAGCCTGTTGATTAAGGACGATTTGCCGACATTGGGGCGGCCGACGACGGCCAGCTTCAGGGGGCGTTGGTCGCGACTCGCTATCGCTAGACCGATCTCGACGCCACCTTCACCAATCGGCGTCGACTGCAGGCCGGCGGCTATTCCTTCAGCAAGATCAGCCAAACCCTCGCCATTCTGTGCCGAAATCGCGATCGGTGCGCCCAAGCCCAACGCCCAAGCTTCACTGGCAAAACTTTCGGCGGCACGCCCCTCACACTTGTTCGCAACGAGAACAACGGCCTTGCCCTGCTGGCGTAACCACTTTGCGAATTGGTGATCAAGCGCCGTCAGTCCCGCCTTTGCATCGATCAGCATCATCGCGATATCAGCACTTGCGACGGCAGCTTCGGTCTGCGCAAGCAGCCGACCTTCCATCGAAGTCGCTGAGCCGTCTGCTAGCCCCGCCGTATCGATCACATCAAACGACAAGGTACCAATCCTGGCACGACCTTCGATGCGGTCGCGCGTTACGCCCGGCGTTGGATCAATCAGCGCCGTTTTCTTTCCCGTCAGGAGGTTGAACAGCGTTGATTTGCCAACATTAGGACGGCCTACTATGGCAACAGTGATTGACATGTCTGGCAATGTGTCTCGACGACCTTCTACTTCTTGCGCAGGCCCATCAGCGTTCGACAAGCTTGGACATTCACCGGTACGCCAGTAGCTCTGCATCCTCTGTCAGGATAAAAACCGTGCCATTTGCGATGACCGGCGTGGTCGCGGCGGACGCAGGTAAGGCAATGCGACTAATCTCGGCACCGTCGAAGGGCGAGAGCGTCACAAGCTCACGATCAGAATTTGCGAGATACAACCGTTCCCCCGCAAGCACCGGCCCCCGCCATGTAACGGAATCAGAGCTCGTATCTTCGGGGTCCTTATGCAGAGGTAGCTGGGCGACCCAGCGAATGCGCCCATCCCTGCGCACCAAGCACACCACCTCGCTACGCTCGGTCAAGAGATAGAGAAAATCCCCCACAACCCAGGGCGTATCGACTGCTGCAAGATCCGCATCCCAAGCCCGCACACCGCGGCGCATGTCAATGGCAGCCATTTGGCCACCACGGCCACCAACATAGACACGACCATTGTCGATCACCGGTGCGCCGTCGATGTCATTGATCTCCGCCAACCCTTGAGTGCGGCGGGGACGCTCAAGCGTATCGCTCCACAGCGGACGGCCGTTATCAAGGCGAAGCGCGAAGACTTCCGCTGAGGAATACGGCACCACAGCGATTCCACTGTCGACAGCGGGGCTGGGCCCTCCGAGAACTCCGGATGCCTCGAAAAAACCTGCATGACGCCATACAGGTTGGCCCGAGGCCTGGTCGAGAGCATAGACTTGATTATCTGCGGTCAGGACCAACACAACACCATCCGCAACGGCTGGTGCAGAGCGGAGTGGTAAGCTTAAGGGTTGTCGCCAAAGTTCAGACCCATTACCGCTATCGAGGCTGAGAACAGTGCCCGTGGTTAGCGCCAGAAACAACCGGCCAGCTTCATAAGCGAGACCGCCACCAAAAGTTCCCTCGTCTAGCGCCAGATCTTCGTTCGACTTGCGCCAACGAAGAGCTCCTGTTTCAGTATCGAACGCACTAACAGACCCCGTGGCATCCATGGCAAATGCGGTGCCATCAGCGATCACCGGTCGCGCCAAGAGCTGCCCTGACGTCGAACTCTCACCAACGTTTGTGCTCCAGACGATGGACCCTGTATCAGGGCCTGCCGGATGCTGCGGTCGATAAGCAGGAGAACCACCGTGCTGCGGCCATGCCTCATTCCGCGTGACGGGTGGCAAAGTCACGTCGAGATCTGCAATGCTCGGATCGATACGAAGACCTTCCTCACGCAGCAACACCGAGATGCGCTCACCCGGAAGCGGTGCCTCCTCGCCTTCGCCATACCAACCACTGCAACCGGTCAATACGCTGATGCAGGCCATTCCGAGCAAGGCCGAACGCCAGGTCATTCCTTGACCTCGCTCTCGGAATCGCCCTCAAGCGTCGGCGTGTCCGACTCCGTGCTATTTTGTGAAACCTCTTGGCTGTCTTCGGTCAATGGACCGCCTAGCGCACTGAGGAGTTCGCTGGCTCGTCTTGCCAAATTGGTTGGAATTTCCTCATCAACAAGCAAGGCGTCGAGGGTCTCGCGAGCTTCCTCGGTGCGACCTGACTTCATCTGCGCGATCGCCTTCAATTCGACAAGGCTAGCCCGCCAAGGATTATCGGGTGTCGATAGCTGGTCGATTTCATCGATCAGTGTCTCGGCATCACTGTCTTCAAGCGTCTCTTGCTTGGCGAGAAGAGCGGCAAGGCGTTGATAGATCGATCGTGCATCAGCGTTACCGGTAAGGTCTTCAAGAAGGGCGAGTTTGCCGTCCCTATCACCGGCAAGTTTGTCGGCCTCAGCGGCCCTGAACTTTGCGACAACCGCAACACCACCGCCAACCCGATCAGCGATGGCCTTAAACGCAGCCGATGCTTCTTCCGGCCTTTCCGACGATAGAAACTCTGTTGCTTCAGCAAGAGCCCTTGCATTGGCCGCCCGTTGATTGGCTTCATAAGTCTGCCAACCAACGCCCGCCGCCGTCCCAACCAGCACTGCAAGGGCGGCGCCAATGATATAGGCGTTGTATTGCTTCCAAACAGCCAACCAACGGTCCTGGCGTACCGCTTCGTCGACTTCACGTATAAACTCGTCCGAGTTGCCGCTATCCCGGCTGCGCATGGCGGACCCAGTGCTCAATGTCATCCCAAACGTCGTAGGTATGAGACCATCGGTCGTTTGGCAAGGGTGGAGCTCTTGGCTATAGGAATAAGATTTAGTCTCTTACTCGCCCGCAGTGCCTATCGAGGAAGCTCAAAATGCCTCGCCTGTTCGTCGCGCTTGACATGCCTGAAGAGATCAAGAATGCCCTCGCACCGCTCATGCGGGGCCTTGGTGACGTGCGGTGGACAAGCGAGGATCAACTCCATTTGACACTTCGGTTTATTGGCGAACTTGATAATGGCCGAGCCAATGACGTCGCCGATGCTCTCTCGCTGGTACTGGGTGTCCCGTTCAACCTGAGGCTCAAAGGCATTGGACACTTTCCGCCCAGGGGCGAGCCACGCGTCATTTGGACAGGCGTCGAGCATCAACCAGAGCTCGGCGCTCTTAAACGGCGAATCGATCGTGCATTAGGCCAGGCTGGGATCGAACGTGATTCCACAAAGTACAAACCCCACGTGACCCTCGCGCGCCTCCGCCGACCACCGACGCAGGCCGGATTGGCAACCTACCTGCTGCGGCACAGCCTTTTCCTGAGTCCGCCGTTCCCGGTCAGTGGATTTAAGCTATTCTCCAGCTGGCTAGACGGGTATGGCGCCGATCATCAAGTTGAAGCCAGTTATGATCTCGTGCCGGGAATCGGAGACGAAGCTGACTTGTGATCTTGTCGCGTGCTCATGTCTCCATTGATGGGACATTTCGATCAAACTGCGTCGTCTGCTGGCTGCTCATCGCATTGATTGGCCTGCCCCAACCATGTTGTGATGAGGTCAGCTCTCATCGAATGATGGCAGAGTCGATCGCAGGTTCTTCGGCAACCTCGCTCGGACAAGACGGTATGATTCCAAAAGGCGATGTCGCAGCACGTCATCGTCGGTATCGAATGGCAACAAGATCCAAGAACGATGGAAGTAAGGCGCTTTTGCACCAACACCTGCGTTGATCAGCATCTCTGCCGTTTCGATACTGTCGGTCTTGACGGAAACGCCGGGTGTCGTCGAACCGATGCAGGCAAACATCTTGCCACCGACCTTCCACGCATCATGTCCACCCCCCCAAGGGTCAGAGCTCTCCGCGCCAGGAAAGGTCCGGCAAATCGTCTTGATTCGATCACGATCACCTTGCGGCATGAAGCGCTTTCCAAGTCGTTCGACGACGACGAGACTCCCCCGCCCAACGATCGGGCCATGCCGTGGCATCGCGACGTTTGATTTCGCGTACAAGCCCCGTAATCGCGTTGATGGAGCAACGCCTACCAAGACCTGTCGGAATGACAAAATCCGCACGCTTCCTTTTTTCTCGGTCCGGCATTTGACGCGCACGTATCTCCTTCAATCGCTGAGGTGACATCCCGGGTCGACGAAGGACGCGCTGGGCCTGCAGGAAGGTTGGCGCGCTGACAACCGCGACAGCATCCATCAACTTTTCTCCGCCGGTCTCGTAGAGAAGGGGGATGTCCATGACGACGATGGTTCGACGAGCTGCCGCCTGTTGGAAGAGAAAATTTCGTTGCAGCGTGCGCACCGCTGGATGGACAATATGTTCAAGGCGTTTGAGAGCATCGTCATTGCCGAAGACAGTTTCACCAAGAGCTTTCCGGTTGATACCGCGAGCTTCACTGCCGCAGCCTGGAAAAGCCGCCAAAATGGCACCGACCGCCGTCCCTCCTGGACCGAGCAGCCTATGAACAGCGGCATCAGCGTCAAACACGGGGATGCCTAAGGCCTGAAAGATACGACCTGCTGTCGACTTCCCCATGGCGATGGACCCTGTCAGGCCGAGAATAAAAGGCATGCTCTGTGTCTCATGCAGCCAGGACCGCATGACGCAGATCGTCCGTCACCTCAGGATCCTGACCAAACCAAGCAGCGAATCCCGGGCGTGCCTGATGAAGCAACATGCCCAGTCCATCGACGATGGGATTACCACGTGCATGCGCCGCAGCCAGCAATGCCGTTGTCAAAGGCGAATAGACGATGTCAACGACGACGGCTCCGGCTGGTAGCGCGTCCAAACGGAGATCCAATGGAGGCTGCCCTGTCATCCCCAGGCTCGTGGTATTGACGAGAAGGCTGGCGCCTTCCAACGCGGCTTCACGCTCGTTCCAGGCGACGACGTCGATGGCCCTTCCCGGCATCATGGGACGGAGTGTAGCTGCCAAAGCCTCAGCGCGCTCCGGCGTCCGATTGATCAATCGGATCGAGGGGACGCCAGCATCGAGAAGCGCCACGGAGATGGCGCGAGCTGCACCTCCAGTCCCAAGCAAGACGGCGGGACCATCACTCGCACGCCACCGTGAGGCGCCACCTTGAAGGCTCGCGATAAAGCCAAATCCATCGGTGTTGTCACCCAATGTCCGACCATCGTCATCGAAGATGATTGTGTTAGCGGCCCCTATGCGTCTCGCCGTCTCGCTCAGTTCGTCGACGAACAAGAGTACATCTTCCTTATGAGGAATCGTGACATTGCACCCGCGAAACCCGAGGGCGCGCAAGCCGCCAATAGCAGCTTCAAGCCGCTCAGGCCTCACAGCAAAAGGGACATAAGCGCCGTCGATCTCATAATGATCCAGCCAGTATCCATGCAGCCGTGGTGAGCGCGAGTGCTCAATAGGCCATCCCATCACTCCGGCAAGTTTAGCGGCGCCACTTAGGCGGGTCACGTTGCTCATGTCACGATGACGCCCTGATCGCGAAGAAAGGTGAGGGTGGGAAGAAGAGGCAGACCGAGAATTGCGAAGTGATCACCCTCGATACGTGTGAAAAGATGCGGACCGAGACGCTCGATGTGGTATCCGCCAACTGTCTCATAAACATCATCACCGACAATATCGAGATATTGATCAAGAAAGGCCGAAGACAACGGCCGCATCCAAAGGCGGCATTCACTGAGATGATGCCAGACACGAACGCCATGTCGATAGGCTACTACCGATGTGTGCAATTCATGTCGCTGACCACTCAAAGCCTTCAACTGACTGCGGGCGGCATTACGGTCGACGGGCTTGTCGAACCAATCCTCGCCACATGTCAACATCTGATCTGCCCCGAGAACGATGGCATCATGCGCCGAATTTGCCGCTATTCGCGAGGCTTTAAGTTCGGCGAGCGCTGTCGCCGCATCGCCTGCCGATCCACCAGCGGCCTTAAAGGAGACCTTCACTTCCGCTTCATCGACAGCAGCCGGGCTTAAGCCAACCTCGATGCCCACTCTGGAAAAGATGGCTGCCCTCGCCCGGCTGGCGGATGCGAGGATGACCTGCGCAGCATCAGGCCTCATTAGTGATGACGGCAAATGCCTCTTCCTTGTTAACAAGGCAGCCGAATAAGCACCCGAAGGCCGCCCTTTGGTGAATCATGTAGCTGAATGTCACCACCGTGGCTAAGCACGATGTCACGCGCAATGGACAGGCCGAGACCGACGCCACCGGTTCCAGGATTGCGTGAAGCGTCCAAGCGGAAAAATGGCTTAAAAACAGCCTCACGTTGGTTGGCGGGAATACCAGGGCCGTCATCATCAATCGCAATCCACACCTGATCCTCCTCGATCGTCGCCCGAACACTAATGGCAGTGGCATATCGAGCGGCATTTTCGATCAGATTGGCAAGACAGCGCCTAATCGCTACCGGACGAAGGGGCATAGTAATCGGCCGTTCTAGTTCGACCTCGATCACAGCCTGATCCTTGGCCGTGCGGCTTCCGACTTCTCGTAGGATATTGCCGAGATCGGTGGGCGCTATGCTTTCCTGTCCTTCCCCTCGGGCAAAGGCGAGATAGCCGTCGACAACTTTGGCCATATCCTCGACGTCACGCCGGAGAGCATTGATGTCATCGGGATGGGGTTTCGAACCTTTCAGCATTTCCAGTTCGAGCTTCATGCGCGTCAGCGGTGTTCTGAGATCATGCGAAACCGCCGCTAACATTTCCGTACGCTGGGTGAGCTGACGCAAAATGCGTTTGCGCATCGTGTTGAAGGCAGCGCCCGCCTGGCGAATTTCCGTCGCACCGGCAAGCTTGAAGTCCCCGACATCGCGCCCCTTGCCAAAGTTGTCTGCCGCCCAGGCTAGACGTCTTATCGGTCTGAGCTGACGGGTCAAAAAATAGATTGCCAGAATAAGCAGGAGCAACGAAAGGCCAACCATCCAGCCGATAAAGATACGCGTCGTCGTACTGTCAACGCGCTTTCGTGGTGCAATGACCTTGAGGAGCCCCTCGCTAAGCTGAACAAATACAGCGATCTGTCGCGGGCGTTCCGGCCTCAATGTGGTATCGATAGCAAAAGGATGTCGAAGTTGTCGTTTGAAGGTCTTGGTAAGCGTCTGGTCCAGACGTGACACAATCGCGCGCTCCGCGATGGCGATCTCCTCAAGTCGGGCATTAGGGTCGAGTTGAACAACGAACCCAAAATGTCGGCGTGCCCGATCTAGCGCCAGATCTCGATCGTCGAAGCTATCAGCACTTTCGACCATATCGGCGAGCAAGCTGATTTCACCTGCAATACCGACAGCCAACCAGCGCGTGACGGTATCCCAATGACGCTCGTAGAAAATGTAAGCCAGTACCGCTTGCAAGATCAAAAGGGGCAACAAGACGATGAGCAACGACCGACCAAACAGACTCTTCGGCATCATCTGTCGTAGCAGCGAATCGCGCGGCGCTAGACCCTCTTTGTGTCCGGCATACCATCTATCCGCCAAGTCGGAGAACATATCCCGCACCTCGCATGGTCAGAAGATATTGCGGACGACGTGGATCATCTTCCAGCTTCCTTCTCAGGCGTGCAATCTGGGTATCGACCGCCCGATCCGAGCCGCTAATCCTGCTTTGTTGTGACAAGTCACGGCGATCAACCGGAGAGCCCGGCTGCCGTGCCAGAATCGAGAGTAGCGATAGCTCGGCTGTCGTCAGATGAACCGGCTCACCGCTATGGCTTAATTGCTGACGTTCGATGTCGAAAGTGAACCGGCCAAAACGCACCGTTGGATGAACCGGCTCAGCGACCACGTCCAAAGACGACGTTCGCCGCAAAATCGTCGCAACCCGCAGCAACAACTCGCGCGGGTCAAACGGTTTCACCAAATAGTCGTCGGCACCAGCAGCCAGGCCAGAAATCCGATCCTCAGTCTCTCCGCGTGCCGTCAGCAACAAAACCGGTAAGTCACTTGATTCCCTGAGTTCGCCGGTGAAACTTACGCCATCCTGGCCGGGCATCATGACGTCAAGCACCATGAGGTCAAAGGCAAAGTTTCGAAGGGCCGCCCGAGCTTCAAGCGCGTCGCCTGCAACACTGACGTGATAACCATTTTCTACGAGAAAGCGACGAAGCAACTCACGCAGGCGGGCGTCATCATCGACAACCAGTATATGCAGATCGTCTCGCTGATCAGTATTGTCCACTACACGCCTCGTCATTCGGTGCGCCAATGTTGCCTACTACCAGTTCGTACGCTTTGTAGGTAGCGGCGTGCCGGCTCGTCGATCAGACCTTCTAGAACCTGATGAAAACCGGCAACAGCTTCAGCGCCAACGGCTCGATAGGCGACGGCCAAACGTCGCCGCAGGCCATCATTCAGCAGCTGATCCAATGCCTTACCTTCGTGCGTGAGCTCGAGACGTTGACGCCGCCGATCGGCCTCATCCTGTGTCTGGTTGATCAATTGTCGCGTGGTGAGCTCGCCTAATAGTCGCGACAAACTCTGTTTTGTCAGAGGCACAATCTTTAACAAGTCGACCATGTTAATGCCGGGACTTCTGCCGATATAGTGCAGCAATTGTTGGTGGCTTCGTCCTAAACCGACCTCGTCCAAGATCGAGTCTTGCTCGCTCTTGAGGCTCTGAAGAGCAAACTCCAACAACTCCAACCCCTCGATCAGCTCTTCGTCCTTCAGGAAAAGCGGATTGGGCGGAATGGGCGGAAACGGGCGGGTGGCCTTAGGTTTCGTCACGTTGACACGTCCGCATAGGCAGTGCTACGCGGTTGTGTTTAGCATGAAGGTTCTAGAAAGGCAGCGTCTTATGTCACTCGTCCCCTATGACGATCGCGACGGCTACATTTGGTATGATGGCGAAATGGTGCCGTGGCGGAATGTTACATGTCATATCCTGACCCATGCACTTCACTATGCGAGTGCGGTCTTCGAGGGGACCCGTGTCTATGGCGGCGAAGCCTTCAAGCTAACCGAGCACAATGAACGGCTGAAGACGTCTGCAGAAATCATGGGCTTCGAATTACCGTTCGATGTTCCTGCCATCGACCAAGCCTGCAAGCAAGTCATCGCTGCTAACGGCCTGTCGAGTGGTGATGGCTATCTTCGGCCTATCGCCTGGCGCGGATCAGAGATGATGGGTGTGTCTGCCCAGGCCTGTAAAATCCATGTTGCTATCGCAGCATGGGAATGGCCTGCCTACTTCACGCCTGAGGCTCGGATGGAAGGTATTCGGATGACCTGGGCCAAATATCGCCGTCCTGCACCGGATACTGCCCCTACCCAAAGCAAGGCCGCCGGCCTTTACATGATCTGCACGCTCTGTAAGCACGAAGCCGAGGCGGCGGGCTATAACGATGCTCTGATGCTCGACTATCGAGGCTATTTGGCAGAAGGTTCGGGTGCCAATCTCTTTTTGGCCATTGATGGCAAGCTTCATACGCCAACGCCAGATTGTTTCTTAAACGGAATCACACGGCAAACCGTGATTGGGCTCGCCGAAGCTCGAGGAATTGAGGTGGTGGAGCGTCATATCAAGCCGGAAGAATTGAAGGATGCCAACGAAGTCTTTTTGACCGGGACGGCTGTTGAGGTCACACCAGTCAAAGAAATTGCGGACCATAACTTCCAAGTTGGGCAAATGACCCGGGAACTCATCAGTGACTTCGACAAGCTGACCCGGCAGTCAGCGCGGAAAGAGGCTGGCTAGCTAACACTGTCACCACCCTGAACCGAGGCTCGTTCCTCCAACCGACGGCTTGTCTCAAGTCACATTTCACAGCTCACCAGGCTCCGATAGGAACCGGAGTGACGTTCCCCCACTGGGGGATGCTCGCCACCGTGCTTGAGCACGCGGTACCGTCCTGGGGTGATCATCCCTGGCCAGCAACTTCCACTCCTACAGTGGAGGGAACCTCGAAAACCTGCCCTGGATAAATCACATCAGGGTCGCGAATCTGCGCCTCATTAGCCTCGAAGATGTAGACATAATTGAAGCCGTCGCCCGACAGACGCCGTGCGATGCGCCAAAGGGAATTCCCCGGCTGCACGACCACGTAGTCGACCTTGGCGGCACCTTGTACTGGCGGCTGGGCAACCCTCGTCAAGGGCGTCTCTAGCCTGGCGACGGATTGACCGGTGGCATCGAGCTGATCAAGCCGCAGCGTGTAGTCGCCTGCTGGCAAATCCTGATCAAGCGTCGTAATCCAGTCGCCCTTGCTGTCACCAATCACGAGCGCTGACGGCACATTGTTGACATAGATCCGAACGGGCACACCGGGCGGCGCCTCGCCTGTCAACCTGATTGCGCCACGATCATCGTAGTCGACAATCTTGAGAGCAAGGCGCTCATTGCCGGCGCTTTCCAATTTGTCCGGTGCTTGGAGAATACGCCCTGCACCACTTTGATCCTTGTCCAGAAGCACAGCCACTGTTTGATCGG
The DNA here is from genome assembly GCA_028285265.1 of Geminicoccaceae bacterium. GTDB lineage: Bacteria > Pseudomonadota > Alphaproteobacteria > Geminicoccales > Geminicoccaceae > JANQPX01. Next base: position 491,798 of record JANQPX010000030.1, on the reverse strand, counting down.
GTTCAATTTTTTCGCCCTGCTCCGATACATCTTCAACCGCTTCAGGCACCGATACGATGACGACCTGGCGTGACTCAATAAGGGCACCCGATGGCGTTGAAGATGTCAGGCTCAGCTCCTGATCCCCCGGCAATAACGGCTCGAGAGGAGTCGATACCCATTCGCCGCTTGCCGTGGTCATGACGCGATCAATCACCTTATCGCCGACCCTAATATCCACCTCGGTGGATGGCATTGCGCGCCCCGCCAAGACCGTCGTGCCCGTGGGATCGACACGGACGACGTCAAATGTAGGCAAAGTCGCGGTCGCAGCTAAGTCTGCCGTCGGATCCTCCCGGCCATCTTGTGATAGGCTGTCACTTGGTTGAGGGTCGGTTGCACCGGTGTCACGCTCGATAATACGAACGACCGATGATGGTTCAGGAGCCGCGCCACCACCGTTACCAGCACCGCCCGCATAGGCTTGTTGATGGCGATTTTTCAGAGGCACGGTGACGGTGATACCACTAGGCCCTGAACCGAAGTCATCCATGAGTCGTGCTGCTGAGCCCTGAATGGGGGGACTTCTCTGCGGTTCAGTCGGTTCTGGCACATTGACCGGAGCCTCAGACACGGTCGTCGCCTCATTTTGGTCTTGGCTCGTCTCGAACGGATCGAGCGTCACGAAGGCAAGTCCGAAAACACCCGCCAACAAAACGAGACCACCAACTGCATAGTAACCCATGATTGCGCATCAACTTCTTGTGATTTCTGAGAATTAAGAATAATGTCAAAAGTGAAAAAAAGCCAAGAATTCCGAGTGATCGACCTATCGACGCGACATGGTGCACGTTCATGGGTATGTCGATTTGTATTCTCAGGCTTCTCTCTCTCAGCTTAGCGCTACCCTAAATTGCTTTGGTATATTTGACGAAAGCAGCTAGGGGTTCGTTCCAAAAACTTATGGAGGGCTCGTCGTGATTAGCTCGCTGTGTATTTTTTGTGGTTCGCGATTTGGCGAAACGGCCAAGTACAGCAACCAAGCGGCTCGCTTGGGCCGACTATGCGGCGAGAATGCCATCGAGGTGGTCTACGGGGGGGGACATGTCGGCCTCATGGGTATTGTTGCCGACGCTGCGATGTCTGCTGGTGGTAAGGTCGTCGGCATCATCCCATCGCGGCTCTTACAGCGTGAAGTTGGACACCAAGAGATTAGCGATTTGATCGTCACGAAAGACATGTTCGACCGGAAAGATCAGATGATCGAACGCAGTGATGCGTTCGCCATCTTGCCCGGCGGTCTCGGGACACTGGACGAAGTTTTCGAAGTGTTGACGTTGCGCCAGCTCGGCTATCATCAAAAACCGATCGTCTTGATCAATATCGACGGCTTTTGGGATCCCTTGAACGCATTGATGACCCAAGTCATCAATGCGGGTTTTGCAGAGCCGGATGTCGCTTCAATGATCCTATCGGTGGATCATGCCGATGAAGTCCTACCGGCATTGGGCATCGGCAAGGGATCCATAAGCGACGGTGGACCGCGCCAACACGCGGTCCGGTAATGAGAGGATCGGTGCCCTACCGCAGTGATCACAGGCTAGTTGGCTGCGCTGGTCTGTTGACCATGATCACCTGACGCCGTCGCTGCCTGTGCTGCAGCCTGCGCCTGTTGTTGCCGTTGACGGTAGAGGGCAACGAAGTCGATCGGATCGATCATAAGCGGTGGGAACCCTCCGTCCCGGGTCGCATCCGCAACAATCCGACGCGCAAATGGGAAAAGAAGACGCGGGCATTCGACGAGAAGCAGCGGCTGCAAGCTGTCCTTCGGGATGTTCATCAGCTGGAAAACGCCAGCGTAGGTCAACTCAAGCACAAACACCGCATCGTCGCCGGCTTTTGCGTCGACATTCAGCTGCACAGCGACTTCGTAACGCGTATCCTGCAGTGGTTGAGCGCGGACGTCGACCCGAACGGCGATGGCCGGACGCTGCTGGTTCTGGCTTTGATCCAGCGTGGCTGGCGCTCTCGGATTTTCAAACGATAAATCCTTAATGTATTGCGTCTGAATCATCAGGCGCGGCGGCTCCGCTTGCTCAGTTTGATTGCTACCGGCAGGAGATGTATCGGAATTTTCAGCCATATCGCTTTGATCCTACTCTTGGTTAGGTGGCACCGTGATCGACGATCTGGTCGAACGGCCCGGGGTGTCAGGGGGAGGCATGTACGATGGTCGCATTATCGACCTCTTGTCCCGTAAAGGCCCGAATAAATCCCCAATGGGAAATGACGGCAACGTCGTCACGGGCCAGGAGATCTCCATGCTGTTGTCGGAAAAGGGCACAGCGATGAGCAATCGCTGCCTCGCTCTCCGGTGGCTCGCCCCACCAACCGTCTATGAGCCCATCGAAGTCGATATGTGCGAATGCCTCACGCAGCACATTCGGATTGCTGCCGATATCGCAAGAGAAAACACAACGTTCACGCACGAGCTCATTCACGACAATAGGCACGCCAAGGACAGACGCAGCAATCTCTGCGGTCTGCAGCGTGCGCGTATAAGGACTCGCGACAACCATGTTAATGTCGTAGCCGACAAGTTTCTCAGCCAGGTTTTCTGCCTGCTTGATGCCGACGGCGGTAAGTTTGGCGTCAGGAATACCAGGATCGATCCGTGTTTTCGAAAAGAGCTCGTTCCACTCGGACTGAGCATGACGGGCGAAGATCACGGTTTTTCTCCCCAGCCGCCCCGAGGGGGGGGCATCGAACGCGAGTCGGCCTTTGTCGAACGCTCCCCCGCATCATCGGTCCTAGCGTCAGCCGCCCCCGCCTCAGGCTGAACCGTTTCATAGTCCCCATCAAACACGGGACCTTGCGTCGGTTCGTCACCGGGAGGCGCGGTGGCAACGTGAAATCGCCCCTTCATCCTGTGCTTAAGCCACCGGCGAACCGCCGGTATCAGGAGGCTGCCCCCAATAGCATCGGTTACAAATCCAGGTGTCAGAAGGAGCGCGCCCGAGATCACCAGACAAAACCCGTCAAAAATTTCATCAAGTGGCATTTTCCCCTCGGCGAAACGCTGTTGTGCGCGCGCCATGACAGCAAATCCTTGCTGCCGCAACATCCACGTCCCGATGAAAGCCGTCAAGACAATCAAGGCGAGGGTAGGCCATAAGCCTATCAAACCGCCCACATTGATGAGCACAGCGATCTCGATCAACGGCATTGCGATGAATGCGATGAGCAAAATCCTTCCGATTGGGAGGTACGCTGTGGTTTGTTTTTCTGTTCGGGTCATTATATGTTTGTTAAGGATAAAAGCTTACCTTGAACTTACGTCGTTAGCGGGTAACATCCGTCAACTCACTCGCTGACGCAACTAAAGGCTTCAACGGAGCCGGAATGTCTGAAGGATTTGCATACATCGACATCTTGTTTTTCGCCATGGTTGCTGCGTTCATTGCGCTTCGGCTTCGAAGTGTTCTTGGCCGGCGAACTGGTCATGAACGTCGTCGAACTGAAGGTTACGGCAACGTAGGCAATGAAGGCTCTACGGACAATGTGGTGCCTATTGGGGAACGCGGTCCGGCGCAGCCGGAAATTGACCAAGCAATCGCAGCTCTCAGCGAAGGTGATGTCAAGCACGGGCTTTTGCGTGTCCGCGAAGCGGATCCACAATTTGATCTGAAGGAATTCTTGTCTGGTGCAAGATTGGCCTTCGAAATGATCGTGGATGCCTATGCGGCTGGCGACAAGACTGTGCTTCGTCCGCTGCTCGCCGATCAAGTCTTTCGGGGCTTTGCGCGAGCTATCGATGAACGTGTTGCGATCGAACAAAGTCTCGACACACAGCTTCTCGCCGTCAGCAAACCTGAGGTAATCGAAGCGGATCTGGTCGATAGTTTGGCCCGCTTAACGCTTCGATTCCAAAGCGAACAGGTCAATGTTGTGCGTGATCGCGACGGTAAGATCGTCGAAGGCGATCCGCAAACGGCCGAGAATGTTGTTGACCTTTGGACGTTCGAGCGTGATACCGAGAGCGGTGATCCAAATTGGACACTGATCGAGACTCGGGCTCCCAACTGATCCTCGTCACCGTGATTTGATCGATGAAACGACTACTGGCGTTATGGTTGCCTGTGGCTTTGCTTTTCGGTTGCGGCAAGGGCGATGATGTCCAGCCACAAGTCGAATTCGAACCCATCCCTTATGAAAAGCTCGAGGGATGGCAAAGCGATAATCCCTTAGCTGCAGCCGTTGCATTCAAGCGTTCATGCGAGAAGCTTCTACGGCGTCCGAGCCAATCGACAATCGGCAAGCACGACGTCTACGGGACGGCGGATGATTGGCGGCTCGCTTGCAATGCTGCGGGCGACCTAAGTGAATCATCACAGCCAGAAGACGCCCGGCGTTTCTTCGAGGCTTGGTTCCAACCTTTTGCCATCACATCGGATGGGGACAACGAAGGTCTTTTTACAGGATATTATGAGCCTTTACTCGAAGGGTCGAAATCTAGAAATGGCGCTTATGAAGTCCCCCTACACCTACCACCGGGCGATCTTGTCAAAGTAGACCTCGGCAAGTTCGATCCAGATCTTGAAGGCCGATCCATTCGCGGACGGATTGAGGGTCAAGAGTTCATTCCATATCATTCTCGCGATGACATCGTCAGCGGAGCCCTAGCTGAACGCGATCTCGAGTTCGTCTGGGTCGATGACGAGATCGAGAAATTTTTTCTCCAAATACAAGGATCAGGCCAGGTTCGTCTCGATGACGGTACGGTCATTCGGGTCGGCTATGCAGACCAAAATGGTCTTCCTTATCGGGCGATCGGGCGAGATTTGATCGAAATCGGCGCATTGACGCCGGAAAACGTCTCGTTACAGAGCATACGAGAATGGCTCAAGGATAACCCAGATCGCGCGCGTGAGATTATGGCGCGTAACAAATCGTACATTTTCTTCCAAGAAAACACCGAACTCGACCCCAACGACGGGCCTCTTGGCGCACAAAGTGTTCCCCTCACCGCAGGACGGTCTCTTGCCGTCGATCCGCGCCACATTCCTCTAGGTTCACCGGTTTGGCTGGATACCTCCGCTCCTTGGCCTAGCGGCGAGCAGCCACTCCGTCGACTGATGATCGCCCAGGATACGGGCGGTGCGATCAAAGGTGCCGTCCGCGGTGATGTTTTTTGGGGCGCAGGCGAACGCGCGGAGGCCATCGCCGGGCATATGAAAAGCAAAGGTCGTTACTTTGTCTTGGTGCCTAGGGCAGCTCTCCGCACCAGCTGAGCCATGCTTCTGAGGTAGCAACCGATTGCTCACCATCACACCGAACGCTAAGCTTTTCGATGAGATCAACTCCCTTCGAAGCGAGGCGTATGTTTCATGGCGAGAACGCGAGTCGCCCTCTTCGTCACCTGCCTGGTTGACCTATTCCGACCTTCCGTAGGGTTTGCTGCCGTCAAGCTTCTGGAAGAAGCCGGTTGCGAGGTGGTGGTGCCGGCGGCTCAAACCTGCTGCGGCCAGCCTGCTTACAACCAAGGCGCCAGAACAGAAACCCTTGAACTGGCGCGGCAGACCATCGAGACATTTGCAGGTTTCGACTATGTGATCGTACCATCCGGTTCTTGTGCAGGCATGTTGCGTAAGCATTATACGACGCTCTTTAGCCCGGATGATCCCCTTTTTGCTGAAGCCGATCATTTGGCGTCGCGTATCTTCGAACTGGTATCGTTTCTAACCGACATTCTTGGTTTAACGCAGGTCGAGGGTCAACTTCAGGCTAAGGCGACCTATCACGATAGCTGCTCGGGGCTGCGCGAGCTCGACATCAAAGAGCAACCCAGAAAACTCCTTGCGGGCATCGAAGGTCTTCGACTGATTGAGATGGAAGATTCTGAGGTTTGCTGCGGCTTTGGCGGCACCTTTTGCGTCAAATACCCAGACATCTCAACCAAGATGGTGAGTGACAAAGCGTGTCACATCGAGGACACCGGCGCCGATCTGCTGCTCGCTGGGGATCTCGGTTGTCTTTTTAACATGGCCGGCCGATTGAAACGACAGGGCAGCAAGGTCATGGTTCGTCATGTCGCCGAGGTGCTCGCAGGTGACCTTGACACACCGCCAATCGGTGACGCGTCGCTCGATGGCTATTCCGAACACCGAGACTGACCATGCAACAGCCAAGCTCGCTCGCCTTTCGGGACAATGCCAAGGCAGCCCTCGATGATGAGGGGCTTCAGCGCGCCCTTGCGATGGCCAAAGGTGGCTTTCAGAACAAGCGGCAAATGGCAGCCACGAACCTGCCCGAATTCGACAGCCTTCGTGATGCCGCTAAAGCGTTGAAAGATCACACGCTTGCTCATCTAGACCTTTATCTCGAGCGCTTCGAACAGGAAGCTACGCGACAGGGCGCTGTGGTTCATTGGGCACGTGACGATGCTGAAGCTCGTGCCATCATTTTGAACATCTGCCGAGAGGCAGGAGCGAAGGCTGTCACCAAATCGAAGAGCATGGTGAGCGAAGAAATCGGGCTCAACGAGGCACTGGAAACGGCGAATATCCAGCCCATAGAGACTGATCTCGGGGAGCACATCATCCAGCTTGCCGGCGAGAAACCGAGCCATATCATCGCCCCAGCATTCCATGTCACCAAGGACAAAGTCTCGGACCTGTTTGCCGAGCATCATCAGCGTGAGCGCGTCGACGAACCCGAAGCCTTGCTCGGCGAGGCGCGCTCCTATCTCCGCGAAAAATATTTTCAAGCCGATGTCGGGATCACCGGTGCCAATTTCTTGATCGCTGAATCAGGCTCGATTGTGCTCGTAACCAATGAAGGCAATGCCGAGCTGACCCAGGGCCTGCCGAAAGTCCACATCGCGCTCACCGGCATTGAGAAAGTCATCCCGACACTCGACGATGCATTCTTGATGCTGCGAATCCTCGCGCGTTCGGCCACGGGACAAGAGTTTTCGACCTATACGACACTGCTCACTGGCCCCAAACGAGCGCATGACCAAGATGGCCCCGAGGCATTTCACATCGTGCTTCTGGATAATGGCAGATCAGCCATGCTCGGCACCCATTTTCAGGATATGCTGCGTTGCATCCGCTGCGGCGCCTGCATGAACCATTGCCCGGTATATCTGGCAACAGGCGGTCATGCTTATGGCTGGGTCTATCCAGGCCCAATGGGTGCTGTCTTAACGCCGAACTTCATTGGCATTGACCAAGCGCATCATTTGCCCAATGCATCGACTTTCTGTGGCCGCTGCGAAGAAGTCTGTCCCATGCGCATTCCTATGCCCAAGATGATGCGCCACTGGCGGGAGGATCAGTTCCGAAAGCGGCTGACGCCACCGACCGCGCGTTATGGTCTCGCCATTTGGGCTTTCTTCGCCAAACGGCCGAGACTTTACCATCTGACAGCACGGGCCGTGATGGCGACCTTGGGATTCCTCGGGCGAGCTCAAGGTCGGTTCCGCTGGTTACCACTTGCCGGCGGCTGGACGAAATCACGGGATATGCCCGCTCCGACCGGCACGACGTTTCAGGCGGCCTGGCAAAAGCAACGGGAGCGACAATGAGCGCATCAAAACCTATCAATGCCAAGGATGCGCGAGGCCAAGTGTTTGCAGCGATGAAAAGTGCACTTGAGCCCTTCCGGGACAACAGTGCCAAAGCGCAGGTGCAGGAACGTCTCAGCGCATCCGTGCCAACGTTGATCCCCGCCCGCGCTGATCTGGATAGCAAAGGGCGCGTCGAACTCTTTATTGAGCAGGCGATGCGCGTCCAGACAGACGTCGATCGTATCGACACCTATGCTGATATGCCTGGGGTGATCGCAAACTATCTAAGACGCCACAATCTTCCGATGAGGCTCGTCATCGCCGGTGATGATCGCCTGGTGTCCACCGACTGGAGCGAGAGCCTTATCGAGGTGAAGACGAGCTCTCCTGATCCTGATGATCCCGTTGGGCTGACGACTGCCTTTGCCGGTATTGCTGAGACCGGAACCCTCATGTTGACGTCTGACCGCGATCATCCGACCATGCTGGCATTCCTTCCCGAAACTGCGATCGTGGTGCTGCCGACCGATCGCATCGCTCGCGCCTATGAAGATGTGATGCATGCGTTTCGAAAGGGCGATCAGCCCTTGCCACGCTCGATCAATCTGATCACCGGCCCCTCTCGTTCGGGCGACATCGAGCAGACACTCCAGCTCGGTGCTCACGGACCGAAACGGTTGTTGATCCTAATGGTCAACCAAGAGAGCGACGAGGAGCCGATTCCCGACATCGACGTTCCCGATCTGACAACATGAAAGCGAGACGCCCCCTAACCAAGGGCGAGCTTGCTCTTTGGCGCAAAGCTACCTCCGACGTCCGCCCATTGATCGAACCAAAGGCAAAGAACGAAACCCTACCTCCTTCCTCGAAAACCAATGTCGATGACACAAGTGCGCGCCCCGCGCCCAAGACGACCCCGAAGCTGGCTAAGGCCAACGCACCTGTTTCCAACGGGGGAGGACCACTCGATCCAAGCCGTCCCATCGATATCGATCGCCGAAGCTGGGCACGACTGAAGCGCGGCCAGGTCGAGATCGAACGCACCTTGGACCTGCATGGACGGACGCAGGCTGAAGCCCACGGGGCTCTCAATCGATTTCTGACAATGGCTTACGCTGCCGGTTTGCGCTGCGTTCTGGTGGTGACGGGTAAGGGTGGCAGCACCGGACGCGGCGTTCTTCGGCAGATGGTGCCGCGGTGGCTTGGCGAGGCTACCCACAGGCCCTATGTGCTCACCTTTTGCCCGGCGCAGCCAAAACACGGCGGTGATGGTGCACTCTATGTCTTGTTGAGACGTCGGCGAAACGGACGGGAGCAACGATGATGAGCTCGGCTGTAGAAAGCCAAAGCCAACCCATACGAAGAAACCAACTCACCTTTGGCCAAGGGTATTCTCCCGGCATCATCGGTCAGATCGTGACGCTTCATGCTAAGACCTATAGCGACTGGGCCGGATTCGGCAGCGCCTTTGAAACGAAGGTCGCAACGGAACTTGCGCAATTCACATCCCGTCTTGACCGCACAGGCAACGCCCTTTGGCATGTGAGCTCGGATGATCACATGCTCGGTAGCATTGCGATCGATGGTGAGGATCTAGGCGGTGGGAGAGCCCACCTACGCTGGTTCATTGTCGCCCCTGCTGCCCGCGGGATCGGTCTTGGCCGACAACTCCTTGATGAAGCGCTAGACTTCGTGGACGACCAAGGATTTCAGGCGACCCAACTCTGGACTCTGAAGGGACTGGAAAACGCGCGTTCGGTCTACGAACGAACAGGCTTTAAACTGAAAAGCGAGTATGAGGGCGATCAATGGGGCACGCGAATCGTTGAACAAACGTTCATTCGGGAGCAGCCCCCCCTCGGATAAAAGCCTGCACGACCAGGGTGGACTGGACAGCAGGCCCTTCGCCGACCATATTGCCGTCAATGTCCAATTTGATCGCTATACCTCTCGATTCTCTTGCCTTGGCGCATGCCGATGTATCAGCAAAAGACACGGTCCATTGAGATATCGGTAGAGCCCTTCTATGTCGATGAGCAGTCCTCACCGTCGAGCAATCGCTTTGTCTTTGGTTATCGCGTTAAGATCGATAATCAGGGACATGAGGCAGTTCAGCTTATGAACCGCTATTGGCAAATTACCGACGCGCTTGGCCGGACCGTTGAGGTCGAGGGACCTGGCGTTGTTGGGGAGCAACCTCTGATCGAGCCTGGTGACCATTTTGAATATACAAGCGGTACGCCCCTCGCAACACCAAGCGGCGTGATGATCGGCCGCTATCAGATGGTGACTGAGTCCGGTGAAACCTTCGACGCAGCGATCCCAGCCTTCTCACTCGATGCTCCTGGCGCGCAAATGCGCATGAACTGACCTGCTATGCCGAATGACGCTCAAACCGCCTCGGCCCCTCGCATGGGGCTTCTTGGTCAGAACCGCGAGCTGGGTACGGCACGACCACCATCGTCCTGCCATGCCGGCGTGCGCCATTAACGCCCTTATTGGCTGACGCAGGTGGCAGTTTCCTCCCGAATTATTGAACCGACACGATCGGCCTCGCGTAAAGGCTCTTCACTCGACCTACGTCCGATCCTCTTGGTGATCGGCATCTTATTGATCATTCTAGCGCTCTTCATGGCACCTCCGATGGTCGCCGATCTGGCCGTTGGTAACCCGGACTGGCAGGTGTTCCTCGCCGCAGGCGGTGTGACGTTGTTCGCCGGTGTCAATCTCCTGCTGATGAACCGGGCGCCCGGATTTACTGAGATTACCGGACGTCAAGCCTTTCTTCTCACCACATCGGTGTGGGTGGTCATCAGTTTCTTTGGATCCCTCCCCCTGATGTTCAGTGAACTCGACCTCGATTTCGCCGACGCCTACTTCGAGACGATGTCGGGCATCACCACGACAGGATCAACGGTCATTGTTGGTCTCGACTACGCCCCGCCCGGGATCTTGCTTTGGCGCGCCATTCTGCAATGGCTTGGCGGCATTGGCATCATTGTTATGGGGGTTGCCATCCTGCCAATATTGTCAGTTGGTGGTATGCAGCTCGTACGCACTGAAAGTTCGGACCTCTCCGAAAAGATCCTGCCACGCGCCGCACAAATCGCGGGGGCCATCGGTATGATCTATTTGACCATGACCTTTGCCTGCGCAGCCCTCTATTGGTTCGCCGGAATGCCGCCCTTCGAAGCGGCAGCACACAGCATGACCACCATTGCAACGGGAGGCTTTTCCACGCGCGATGCCTCGATCGGCGGATTTCAGAACGCATCGATCGAGTGGATCGCCATTCTGTTTATGATCTTCGGCAGCCTGCCCTTCGTTCTGTACATCCAGGTCTCGAATGGGAAGTTCGGCCCGCTGCTTCGGGACAGCCAGGTGCGCTGGTTTCTCAGTATCGTCATCCTGGCGACTTTCGCGATCCTCGTCTGGCTCATCGCCGAGTTCGATGCGCCCTGGTTGGAGGCCTTTCGCCATTCCTTGTTCAATACCGTGGCGGTTATCACAGGAACGGGCTATGCCTCCGCAAATTTCGGCGCTTGGGGGACCCTACCCGTAGCGTTGCTGTTCTTTTTGATGTGCGTTGGTGGTTGCACTGGATCGACCACGGGCGGCATTAAGGTGTTTCGTTTTACCGTTCTCCACGTCATCGCCAAAAATCAGTTTGCCAGATTGGTGCGGCCCCATGGCGTTTTCATCCCGAGCTATAATGGTCGTCCCCTACAGGAGGCAGCGTCCATTGCTGTGATGGCCTTTCTCTTCATGTTCGGCCTCGCTTTTTCAATCATCGCTCTTGCCTTATCCGCGATGGGCCTCGACTACCTTACGGCCATGTCTGGTGCCCTGACAGCTCTCGCCAATGTCGGCCCTGGACTTGGACCGATCATTGGACCTGCGGGAAGTTTTGCGAGCCTGCCTGATGGCGCGAAGTGGCTGCTTTCAGCAGCCATGCTGCTTGGCCGGCTCGAACTCCTGACTGTCTTGATCTTGTTCACGCCGGCCTTTTGGCGGTCGTGACAGTTCCAACGCCGGAGAAAGATCGATGTTCGCGCGCTTAAAACGCCTCCTGACCGACCAACCATCTGGTGCAGACGGCGAACGGTCTCACAGTTTTGAGGAACGGCAGCTTGCCGCTGCAGCGCTTATGGTCGAGGCTGCGCGACTCGACGACGAATTCGACGCCGAAGAGCGTGCGCGGATTGAAGCTTTGCTACGAGATCACTTCGCGTTGAACGCAACAGAAGCCAGCGAGCTTCTCGCTGCCGGCGAGAAGGCGTCCGATGATAGTATCGAATGGCAAGGCTTTACGCGAAAGATTAAGGATGGCTTTGCCCCAGAGGAGCGTGTCGCGTTGATCGAGATGCTCTGGGAAGTCGCCTACGCTGACGGTACGCTTCACGACTACGAAGCAAGCCTGATACGGCGAATCACTGGGCTTCTTTATGTGTCCGACCGAGAGAGCGGCGAGGCGCGGAAACGGGTCGTTGCTCGGCTTGGCATCACCTGATCGTCGGACCAAGGTATAAAAAAGCGATCAACGTTGCCCGTCAACCATTAGCCTTGACGACCACCAGCTCGACATCGCTGATGCCGACATCAGCAGCGGGTAGCGGTTTCGCCGTTAGACCTACAAGGGACAACAAAACGGTCGCGGCCAAGAGCCAACCAAAGAGGAAAAACGGGTGCCGTCTCATGAGAGTGTCCTTGCGTGAACTGCTGTCTTAACGTTTCTGATCTCTAGACAGCAGAGTTCCGCCAACACATCTGTAGCGACGATCACATTTTGCAAATTTTCTTAGGACAATCTGACGATTGAGATGTGCCATGCTCCAAGGCGCACCACGGAGCTGATCGTTAATGCATCCTCAGATCGATCTTGTTTCGCCGATCTTCATGACCCAAACATCATCGTCTGCATATCCCGTGTCCCGCGCAGCACGTCGAAATCGTTCGGGAGGCTCGAACAAGGGCTCATCGGTTAACTGGATTGTTCCCCAATGCTTCGCAACCAAGCGCTTAATGCCGAGGTCATTGCCGATCGCGACCGCTTCTTCCGGAGTCGTATGCACGCCACGCATGAGGAGTCTTGGTTCATAGGCGCCGATCGGCACAAGTCCAAGGTCAAATCCTCCGAGCTCGGAATGAAGTTGCTTGAAGATAGGACCATAAGCCGTGTCGCCAGCGACATAGATGCCGTTTCGTTCACTGCGCAGTCCATAGCCGGTCCAAAGCGTTCTGTTACGGTCGAAAAGGCCACGCTTTGACATGTGGATCGCTGGAATGGCCCTAACGGTCAGCCCAGCGACCGCAATTTGGTCATGCCAGTCCATCTCGATCACCTCAGCAAAACCGCGTCCAGCAACATACTCTCGAAGCCCAAGTGGTACGACGGCATGCGCGCCTGAGGCTAATGGCAACGCATCGAGGCTCGGCAGATCCAAATGATCGTAATGATTGTGTGTCAAGAGAAGCAAATCGACCGGTGGCAATTCCTTTGCGCGAAGGGCTGGCGGTGCAAAACGCTTCGGGCCAAGGGGTGGAATGGGGGAGGCATAGTCGCTCAAGAAGGGATCGGTCACGATCGTTTTTCCGGCGAGACGAATTAGAAAACTCGCATGGCCCAACCAAGTAATGCGCTGCCCCTCGACAGCCAGACCCTGGAGAACGCTCTGTTTCGGTAGAATGTGATCTGCTGGCATGGCACCGTCGCTTCGATTGGCGTTGCGCCAGAAGAACCCTGCCCAATCGCTGAAGTCGCCGCCACTCTCCGGACTGCCAGGTGGGTTTCGAAAGCCATTCGCCGTGTGGTGAACTGGTCTTCCGTCGAGCACGGGGGCGCCAGCCCCTGCACAGGATGTCACAACAAATGGCAATGCGGCCAACCATCTATTGACGGTTCGCCGGGTTTTCTTATGTGAGAGCGAACGCAGCGGCATGCGCCTCATCCCTATACGCCATCGCGAAAGTGTCACAAAACATAAGCTAGTTTGTCACATCTGTTGGCAGTGAAAGGCTTCGAATGCAACAGCGCGCTATCGCCTACTCCGACATCGACTTCACCTATTCGACGCCAGAGCACTCGGTTGCGCAGCGCTCCTTCATACGCGCCGTCGAGCGCCTTGGTGGACAGGCACAACTCAAACGACTCTACTACCGCTATCTCGACGACGTCAGTAGTGAGAAAGAGTTTTTTCAGGCAGCAGTCGATCTTTTGAAGCTGAACATCCGCCACGACACCAAGAAGCTGGTTAGCGTGCCCGCGAACGAGCCCATCCTCTTTATCGCCAACCATCCCTATGGTGTGCTCGATGGCATCGTTCTTACCTGGCTGGCACGCCAGGCTCGGCCAGACGTCAAAGTGCTTGCAAACCACGTCCTCTGCCAAGCTCCAGACGCCCTGAAACATCTCTTACCCATTGACTTTTCGGGAACGCGCGAGGCCAACCGGATCAGCGCACATTCTCGGTCTGAGGCCCAGCGACATCTGAAAGTTGGCGGCGCTGTCGGGATTTTTCCAGCCGGAGGCGTCGCCGTAAGTGAAAAGCCGCTTCGCGGCCCTGCAATCGATAGCATCTGGCATCCCATCACCGCCAAATTCATCACGATGTCCCGCGCAACAGTAGTGCCGATCTATTTCGCAGGCCAAAATTCACGCCTTTTTCAGCTCGCGAGCCACCTGAGCTCTACCCTCCGTCTTTCACTCTTTTTCTGGGAAACATCGAGACGGATCGGCACCGATGTCGATGTCGCTATCGGTGATCCGATCCCTTTTGCCGAGCTCGAAAGTTTCAAGGAGCGAATCGGTATGATGCGTGAGCTTCGTCGACGCACCTATGCGCTTGCCTCAAATCTCGACACGCCGCCGACAGTACTCCCTCCCTTTGACCGCGAGTTCACCTTTCCAAAGCACATAAAGTTTTAGAGGTATTGTTGGCCTGAACCAAAGGCACTGCCAGGACCGCGTGTTGGTAACCAAGTCGCAGCGATAGCTCGGCACTATCCGTCCCCGTTCGGGACCAAGCAGAACGCGCTGAAAGATATAGGATTGCTCGTGAGCTGCCAAATTCATCGAGGCAAGCACCGCTGCGCTCATCCCGATCAAGACAAATAGTGTGACGTCGTCTTACCGCCTAAGCCTATGGTCTCGACATCGTCTCGTCCCCTAGAAACCCAATTGTTCAGCGAGACGAGTTGCCTCTCCTTCGTGCTCGGCAATCCAGAGCGCCGTTTCCAGGCGCGCGCGAACCCTGCTTTTGCATCTCCCTCGACCCGACGCTGAGTTGACGTCCGTCGAACAATGCAGCCCGAGAGGTGTCCTCAAATGGTAATTTTGAACGTTGTTCATTTTTTTGTTGACACACAAAAACGCTTAGCCCTATAAATGAACAATGTTCATAAATAGATGGAGATGACCAATGCCCTTCAACCTCAAGAACGTCGTACTTGCTGGTTTCGTGAAGATTGCCCTTCTCGGCGTGGCACCAGCCTACGCAGCAGGGAGTGTCGATCACAGCGCACGCTCGATTGATCACTCGGCTGCGGCTGCCAGCCACGGCGCCGCTGCTGTCGCGTCGGGCGCTGCGACTGCGGTCGCCGTCCCCGTTATGAGCGTTGGTTCTGCAGCCATTGGCTCAGGTGCCGCCGTCCAAGCGGCGGGTTCTGCCGCGGTCCAAGCGGGAGGCGCGCTGGTCGAACGCGCTAACCGCCCCCTTCCATTCGACGCCGGCGACTTCCAAATCGATCGAAATGCTGACCCTGCGCCGAGCCTCGACTAACAAAAAACCGGTTGGGAAACGCTTCAAGGAAAGAAGGCTATGTCAACGACTCTGAAGTCCCTTGCCGCTGCAACGTTCTTGGCTACGAGCCTCATGGCCGATGCTGAGGCTGGCAGCTGGCAAAGTGATGCACCAGTACTGCCAATCGAGGAGGTTTCCGAGTTCGCCGATCAAGTCCAGGCAGAACTCGCAAAACGGGGGGCCCATGTCGCCATCGTCTCACGGGTTGGCCGCGACCCTGCCCAGCTCCCCCGCGGCATCAGCTATACCCATGTCGGCATTTGGGTCTACTCCGACATCACCATGGACGATGGACGAACGGTGCGAGGTTATGCCGTTCACAATCTCTACCAGCGAGCCAATGACCTCGATGTCAGCGACCTCATCCAAGACTATCCCGCCGATTTCTTCGCCGGGGCCTATTCGCTCGACGCAGGCGTCATCATTCCCGACCCGCGCCTCCAAGAAAAGCTACTCGCCGTCCTGAACAGTCCAACCTACGGGAAAGTGCACAATCCACGCTATTCCGTCGTCGCGAATCCGGACAACAATGTCTATCAGAATTGCACGGAGCATACGCTGAACGTGCTGATGGCCGCGCTTTACGATACCGACGATGTCGATCGGATCAAAGCCAATATCCGTGCGCATTTTGAACCACAAGCGATCGAGGTGAATCCGATCAAGCGCCTGGTCGGCCCCCTGGTCATGGACGGCGTTGCCATGGACGATCAGATCGGGACGATTCGGACATCAACATTTACATCGATAGCAAGGTTTATGGTAACGCATCAACTCAGCGACGACCCTTTCCGGATGACGCCGGTAAGAATTACGCCACTCTAAGCAAGAGTTCGATTTGGGGGTGCTGACCAAGGGTCAGCGCCCTTTTCCTTTGCAAGGGTAATGACGAGGTGACCCATGACGCCGGACCAACAGCAGTTGACCCTCCGTCCCGCCGATCTCGACCTGGCCGCTGAGCAGGGTGTGATCAGCACTCAACAAGGCGATGCACTCTGGCAGTTTCTGACAAACCGCAGCGAAGCAAGCCCGAAGCCACGTTTCGATATGGCCCACCTTCTTTGGTATTTTGGCGCGCTCATTGTCATTGGCGCGATGGGTCTATTCTCAACTCTTGCCTTTGCACAATGGGGCGGCCCAGCGCTGATGGTCACAGCGCTCGTCTATGCAGTCGTCTTCACAAGCCTCGGTCACACGCTTTGGCGGCGCCAACTCCGAACACCAGGTGGCCTCTGCATCACCATCGCAGTCACCATGGCACCACTCTTTGTTTTCGGGCTTCAAGACGCCTTAGGCTGGTGGACACATGGCGACCCCGGCGACTATCGCGACTTCTACCATTGGATCAAAGGAAGCTGGCTCCTAATGGAGATCGCGACCATTGCCGCAGGACTGTTAGCCCTCGCCGTCTTCCGCTTTCCCTTCATTACGATGCCTGTTGCCGTGGCACTTTGGTTCATGTCGATGGATTTGGTTCCGTGGATTTTTGGCGACGACTGGCGGTCTTGGGATGAGCGACGGACAATCTCGCTTTGGTTTGGGTTGGGCATGATCGCTCTCGCCTGGTGGGTCGATGTCAAAGCGCGCGATAGCTTCGCTTTTTGGATCCATCTTTTTGGCTTGATGGCCTTTTGGGGGGGACTGTCTTGGACGTACAGCGACAGCGAGCTAGCCAAGGCGGCATACTGCCTGATCAATCTTGGTTTGCTCGGCATAGCTGTCTTCTTACAGCGACGAGCCTATGCTGTCTTTGGCGCAATCGGCATCGCTGGTTATCTCGGGCATCTAGCAAACCATGTATTCGAGAATTCGCTGCTCTATCCGTTCGCGCTTTCCTTCGTCGGCCTTGTTATCCTAGGCGCCGGTCTCCTCTATCACCGCAAACAGGATGCGATCGAAAAGGCACTGACGACCCATGTGCCCAAGACATTGCAGCGACTTCGCCCAGCACATGCCACGATGGCGCAACAACCTTAGCAAACGGTGCAGTGAGAATAATCGACCCTCGGTACATGTTAGGGGGCCGAGGGCCGCGCGTATCGTTGATCGCCCGGATTAGTTGATCGGGGCGAGTAACTCCGGTGCCGTCACCAGCTGACGAACGCCGTGGGACCAAGTCTCGTTAAAGACGTTGCCGTTCTCGGCCCAGGCATGAAGCGAGCTGATGTCGACCTTGGCGCACTGCGGTCGCACACTCCAGGTTACCTGCAGTGGCGAACATTTAGCCTGGGTGTAGCTCGGCCCCGTTGTCGATCCGGCGAAAACAACAGGGTCACCAGTGCCGGTCGGAAGCGCTTTGGGCTGATGGAGGCCATCGACAACATTGCCCTCATACCCGAAGTCGTTGAAGTCGAGAGCATCCGCGTCATTAACCACCAAAAACGTCTGTGCTTCGACACGAAGTTGTGGATTAGCACAAGCATCACTTAGGCACGAACCGAGCCCCTCGCCAGGTTGAACATCGCAAGAGGTGTGAACCCAGTGTACCTCGATGGTATCACCCGGTTTGACTTTACCGAACGCGCCTTTGCCATCTGTGGGATCTTTGAGCTCCGCCTCGGTGAGGCTGCCGGTATCGTTGCAAGCATACCCCCCATAATCCGAGTCGTTCACGAACACGGAGAAGCCGGGCCCCTTATGCTCAGCATTGGTGTGCGTGTGGATGTTGCAGAGATTCATCTCAGTCGACGACGGAGCCAGCGTAAAGACACGTGCATTTTGACCTGCAGCCTCTGCGATATCCCGCGGTGTTTGCGGCCCAAAGCCCTGGCAAAGTTCCTGCGCCATCAACGGTGAAGTCATTCCAGTGTCGCGACGGCAGCAAAGAGCACCCAACGTTGACTTGCCCCCAAATTCATTCGTTCTCTCCCAGCTTCATTTGTCGCTTCTCACTAACGACATCCGGAGTGAGGTGGAGGCTGAAATTCTTTTAGTTAAGAGGCGACGGCCACCAACCTGGCAAAAATCCTGGCCGTCACGATGAAAACACCGATCGCGCTCATTCATAAATGGAATGTCTAGATGTGATTTATTGCCTGAATTGAATCACTCGGCAGCGTCCATCACGCCGGCGAGATCACGCTCAATCGCGCCAATCGCAACCGACGCGGCTGCACCATTGGGTCCACCACCTTGGGCAAAGTCCGGACGCCCGCCGCCCCCTTTGCCTCCCAGTTCGGCGACCCCCTTTCTCACGAGATCGACAGCATTCACGCGCCCCTTTAAGTCGTCGGAAACGGACACGACAATTGCGGCTTTACCGCCGGTGGCGCTAATGACTGCAGCGACGCCAGAGCCAAGCTGTTTTAAAACAGCATCGGCCACACCTCTGAGTTCCTTGGCCGGAATGTCCTGAAGCGATTTTGCAGCAAAGCGAATATCGCCGAAGGTCTTGATCTCTTGCTCCTGCCCCCCACCACCAGTTGCAAGCTGCTGGCGGAGTTTTTGCACTTCGCGTTCCAGCTCCCGGCGCTCTTCGACCAAGGTGAGAAGACGGCTAGGCAGGTCTTTGGGCTTCACCTTCATGACATCGGCGACACTGAGGAGAAGCTTTTCCTCATCATTCATGTGGTTGAGCGCAGCCTCGCCCGTCAACGCCTCAATCCGACGAACACCTGCCGCAACCGCCGCTTCATTGACGATCTTAAAAACCGCGATGTCACCGGTTCGCCGAACATGCGTGCCACCGCAGAGCTCGACGGACGTCGTCCTGCCATCGGGCTCGCTGCCCATACTAACGACCCGCACCTCATCACCATACTTTTCGCCGAAGAGTGCCATAGCACCAGATGCAATCGCGTCATCTTGGGCCATGACCCGAATTGACGTCTCGCTGTTCTGCCGCAGAAAATGATTGACCTCATTCTCAACCGCCGCCAGCTCCTTCGGGTCCAACGCCTTGGGATGGCTGATGTCAAAGCGGAGGCGATCGGGTGCTACCAGCGAGCCCTTCTGCGTAACGTGGCTGCCGAGGTGACGACGGAGCGCTGCGTGCAAGAGATGCGTTGCCGAGTGCGCCCTTCGGATCTGGCCACGACGCTGCGAATCGACTTTTAGGTGCACCGTGTCACCCGTGGCAACCGAACCGCCATCCAGTTTGCCAATATGCACCCAAAGATCGCCGGCCTTTTTCTGGGTGTCGGCGATGGTGATCACGGCATTCCCCGCCGTAATGGTGCCGAGATCGCCAATCTGGCCACCACTTTCACCATAAAAAGGCGTCTGGTTGACAATAACCATCACCTCCGAACCGGCCTCGGCACGCTGGACGGGCTCGCCGTCGACCACGATAGCCTTGATTTGGCCATCGGCCTCTTCGACCTCATAGCCAAGGAATTCCGTTGCGCCGAGGGTTTCCCTAAGCTCGAACCAAACCCGCTCTTCCGCCTGCTGACCGGACCCCTTCCAACTCGCGCGGGCTTCGGCCTTTTGTCGCTCCATCGCCGCATCGAAGCCAGCAGTATCGACGGTCATGCCGCGTTCGCGAAGGGCGTCTTGGGTGAGATCCAATGGAAAGCCGTAGGTATCGTAAAGCTTGAATGCCGTCTCTCCCTCGAGCTGCTCCCCCTCAGCCAGGTTGGCCGTCGCATCGTCCAAGAGCTTGAGGCCTCGCTCAAGGGTCTCGCGAAAACGAGTTTCTTCAAGCTTGAGAATCTCGGTAATCAACGCTTCGGCCCGCCCAAGCTCCTGGAACGCTTGGCCCATTTCCGAGACAAGAACTGGAACCAATCGCCACATCAGCGGCTCCTTGGCACCCAACAAGTGGGCATGGCGCATGCCCCGCCGCATGATGCGTCGGAGCACGTAACCCCGGCCTTCATTAGACGGCATAACGCCGTCAGCGAGGAGAAAAGAGCAGGCACGGAGATGGTCAGCGATCACTTTATGAGACGGCGCCCGGTCACCAACAGCCGCCATACCGGTCAATTCTTCGCTCGCCCCGATCAAACGCTTGAACAAATCCGTGTCGTAGTTGCTTTTGACCCCCTGTAGGATCGCGGCGATCCGTTCCAGGCCCATGCCCGTGTCGATCGACGGCTTGGGCAAATCTTCGCGCTCACCTGAGGCATGCTGCTCAAACTGCATAAACACCAGGTTCCAAAACTCGAGAAACCTGTCGCCGTCCTCCTCAGCCGAACCCGGGGGTCCGCCTTCGACTTCAGGTCCCTGATCATAGAAGATCTCGGAGCAGGGACCGCACGGCCCCGTATCGCCCATGGACCAAAAATTGTCTGACGTCGGAATACGGATGATTTTTTCATCCGAAAGGCCGGCGATTTTCCTCCAGAGCTCAGCCGCCTCCTCGTCACTGGCATGTACCGTCACTAGAAGGCGGTCGACATCGAGGCCAAAATCCTTGGTAACAAAGGTCCAAGCCAGCTCGATCGCTCGTTCCTTGAAGTAGTCGCCGAACGAAAAATTACCCAGCATCTCAAAAAACGTATGGTGACGCGCTGTATAACCGACATTGTCGAGATCATTATGTTTGCCGCCGGCGCGGACCACCTTTTGCGATGTAACAGCGCGGGTGTAGTCGCGCTTTTCGACCCCGGTGAATAAGTTCTTAAACTGCACCATGCCTGCATTCGTGAAGAGCAGGGTCGGATCGTTTTGCGGCACGAGCGGGCTCGACGACACAACTTCGTGGCCGTGCTTGCTGAAGTAATCAAGAAACGCCTGGCGAATATCGCTGACGCTGGGCATGGCGGATCCAGTACAAAGCTAGAGTATCTTTGCCCCTTAGATAGCGATATTGTGCCCTTCATGGAAGATGGAGCGATTTTTTCGCCTGTCACAGCATCAGCTTTGTACGAAAAACACCGATCGTCACGAGCAAATCGGTGCCGCTGGCAAGACGATGTCTTGCTCGGAAGTGACAATGAAGACAAAGGCGGGAGAAACACATGCCAGCATTGAGTAAACCCCAGCAAGACTTCTTCTGGAAGAATGGCTACGTCCTGCTGGAGGATGCGGTCGATCCGTCGACGCTCGCTCGTTTAAAGGCTGATTTCAACGCCTGGATTGAGGAGAGCCGCGCTCACGAAACGTCCTACGGTGAAATGATCGATGGTCGCGCGCGGTTCGATCTGGAAATCGGACACAGCGCTGACAACCCCGCCCTTCGCCGCGTTAATGCACCAATTGAGGTGTCGGATGCCTACTATCAGGCGATGGCTGAAAGCCGCATGGCCGACGGAGTTGCCGATCTCATTGGACCCAACATTAAGCTCCACCACACCAAGATTAACTCGAAACTTCCGGGCGCCGCCACCGTGGTCAAGTGGCATCAGGACTTCCCGTTCACGCCACACAGCAATGACGATCTGGTGACGGCGCTCCTCATGGTGGACGAGGTGACGGAAGAGAATGGACCTCTTGAAGTCACACCGGGAACACATCGGGGGCCTGTACACGGTCTCTGGCATGACAGCTCGTTCACCGGAACAGTGGCTGATGACGTGGCAAGTGCGGCAAAGAAAAAGGCGGTGATTTGTAAGGGCAAAGCGGGTTCAGCGTGCCTTATGCACACAAGGTTGCTCCATGGCTCGACGGCCAATCACTCAAGCCGACCGCGAACGCTCTTCATTGCTGTCTATTCAGCTGAGGACGCGGTGCCGTTAGCGCCCAATCCTGTACCCACGCGCTTTGAAGGCCGAATGATCAAAGGTGAACGGACAGGCCGAGTTCGATCGATTGCCTTTGACATCGACTTACCGCAGAAACCAAGCACTGCGTCCTTCTTTGATCAGCAAGCCGTTGCCGAACGAACTGGCTAGGCCTTCGCTGTCATGCGATCCATCGCATGCCCCATGCTCGCACGAGTCAGAAGGGTAGGATAACGTCGAGCACTTGAGAGCCGTAACGAGGCTGTTGCACGTCGCTGAGCTGTCCGCGGCCACCGTAGGCGACCCTAAGTTCAGCGATCTGATCATGAGAAATGGTGTTCCCCGGCGTGATGTCTTCCGGCCTCACCACCCCAGCGACATAGAGTTCGCGAACCTCATAGTTGACGCGCACCTCCTGGCGACCATGAATGACCAGATTGCCATTGGGCAGGCGCTGGACGACCACCGCTGCAACATTAAGCTTGATGTCCTCAGTGCGCGAAACCGCCCCCGTGCCGAGATTCGACACGCGGCTGTCGATATCGACTAGATTTTGGAGGTTCTGATCGCCAGGCAGGATCGATTGGAGCTTGCCGCCTAAGCCGAGAATGCTGTCAATGCCCAAATCCTCGGTATTGGAACGGGATCGCGAGCTCTCATTTTCCAGACTGGCTTCATCGGCGATGACCACATTAACAGTGAGCACATCGCCGATATTGCGCGCGCGCTGATCTCTGAAGAAAGCGCGGGCCCCCTGACGCCAAAGCGAGTTCGCTTGATAGACTTCAGCCGCCACCGCCGGCATCGGCATGGTCACGGGTTGGCGACTCGCCTGCTCCATCGATCTGCCAACGGGAGAGAGACCTGGCTCCGCGCCAATGTTGGAGAGCCGGTCAAGCGCATTGCAGCCGCCAAGAATCGATGCAACGCAAAGGAAAAGCCATAGACGTGCAAGAGTGCTCATCGGGAATCAACCGCTTGAAGCATCAATGAAAGAAGAGACGAACGAGGCCAACACACCTGGGGCAATAGACCGAAAGCCTCCTTGGCCGAACATGTCCCTGGGTTGTTGGCCACAGCCCTCAGAACCCGGCGCCGGGAATGGTTAAGCCGCCGACGGTCACTTCCTGATGGCCTGTAGTGACCCCTTGAATTTCGATTCGGCTGTCGGGATTGATGACACGGACAGGTTCGCCGTACGAGCCATCGTCTCGCGCCGTTCCGATGGCGGTAAGCGTAAGACCCTGATCGGCGTAAACGATTCGAACCGGTCGCCCACGCTGAACAAGCCTCGGGGGGCCAACATCACGATTTGTCAGTGCCCGGCCAGGCGTCAAACGACGTCGCGCCTCGGTTCCGATCAATTGACGTTCGTCTGTGAGCGTGACATTCGAGAGCACTTCGGGCGCGACCATTTTCCAATCGAGATCGGCGGCCGAGATGAGATCACCGTTCGCCAAGGCGCGGGCAAGCACCGGCACAGCAACCAATGGCTGAACCTGCCCCTGCATCCGCAGCTCAAACCGCGGCTCATCACCGATCGTTCCAACCAAGACCGCGCTGAAACGGCCACTTACGGGATCATGGTGAAGACCATCGACCACGATCTTGGTGGCTCTCGCCTCCTGATTGCCAAGCGGCAGGCGTGGCTTGTTGATTTTGATTTTGTAGCCATCTTGCCCGATGGCCGATGCGAGCTCGTCGGTAATCAGCTTCTCGGCGAAGGCCGACGTCAAAGGCACATCGCCTGGTAGCTCGGTGGCGCCTGCCGGCGTGACAAAGAAAAGAGCGGCAAAGAAGGCAGAAGCAAGAGTGCGGATCATGTCATCACCTCAGCTGGCTGACTGTTGACATCATTTCATCGCTGGCCGTGATCACCTTGGAGTTCAGATCATAGGCGCGCTGCGCCGTGATCAGAGCGGTGATCTCGGAGACCGGATTGACGTTCGAGCTTTCAAGAAAGCCTTGCAGCAACTCGCCATATCCGGCTTCACCAGCCACGCCGACCGTCGCAGGACCGGACGCCGTGGTCTCCTTCAGAAAGTTGTTGCCGATGGCCTCAAGGCCAGCGTCATTGACAAAGCTTGCAAGTTCCAACTGACCGAGATCGACGGGGGCGACCTGCCCCTGAATCACCGCCTCAACAGTGCCGTTGGCACCAATGGAAACTTGGATAGCGTCGAGCGGCACGGTAATACCGGGGCTGACCGCGAAGCCATCAGCATTGACCAGGAGACCATCAGGACTGAGCTGAAAACTCCCGTCTCGCGTGTAAGCAAATTCGCCGGTGGGCAGTTCAACGACGAAGTAGCCTTCCCCTTGAATGGCGACGTCGAGCTGATTTTCTGTTTGTTCCATATTGCCCTGGGAATGAACCCGATAGATCGATGCCGGCTTGACACCCAGACCGACTTGGACTCCAGCGGGCACCACGGTGCCAACGTCAGAAGACTGGGCGCCAATACGGCGCTGATTCTGGTACAGCAGGTCGTGGAATTCTGGCCGACGGCGCTTGTAACCAGAGGTCGTCATGTTAGCGATATTATTAGAGATCACCTCGACATGAAGCTGCTGCGCCATCATGCCGGTCGCGGCAATACTGAGTGATTTCATCGCTTATCCCCCTGCTCTCCAGGCGTCATGGTCATGCCCCGACTTCAAGCATACGCTCGACCATACGTCGCTCGAGCTCGTGATGTGCATCGATGATCTTCTGCGTGCCTTGATAGGCGCGAAGCGTGGTCATCATCTCGGTCATCTCCAACACTGGCCGAACATTAGAACCCTCGATCATGCCTTGAACGACATTGACTTCGGCTCGAGGCAACGGTGCCTGATCGGTCCGGTAGAGACCGTGCCCGGCCTTTTCCATGTTCTGAAAATCATCGAAAATCACGACGCCAAGACGCCCAAGCAATCCATCCGGTACGGACACCGTGCCGTCCGGCGCGATCGTGACAGACGGGCTGCCGGGCGGCAACACAATGGCGCCACCACCGTCATTGAGGACACCATCGCCGTCAGCCGTTACCAGTTCGCCAAGCTCGTTGAGGCGAAATTGCCCGTTGCGCGTGTAGCGCTCCCCCTCTTCGGTCGCGATCACAAAATAGCCCTCGCCTTCGATGGCAACATCCAGTGGATTGTTCGTCGGTATCATGGCGCCAGGCGTAAGATCCCGAACCAACGCCACATCTTGCACATAGCGCACCGTCTGACGCGGGCCGACATCGACAGGAACCTCCTCCGCGAGGAGAGATTCTGCGCGGAATCCAGTCGCCGTCATGTTGGCGATATTGTTGGCGATGATGTCCATCTGCCGCCTAAGGACGATCTGCCGGGATAAAGCAATGGGGGTTGTCGTTTCCATGAATTCCACTCCGTCGGCCAAACTGTTGCACCTTTTGTGCCACCGCCGTCGGTACTGAGTTTCCAAGGCTTTCGAGGCCCCTGAGGAAACGATCGGCAACTTTTACCGGGCAAAAATTGCCGAAAGGTAGGCTAAATGTGCCGGCGTAAACTGTCTGTTAACCTTGCGCGCCTAGAGTGACCGATATCGACATTGGCATGGCTTCTAAGCTTGCGGCGGCAGATCGTCGATCAGGAGCTCTCAAGCCCCTGCCCTGACCGGGAGACATGCCAGCGACACAACGGTCTGAAGTTGACTTGGGAAAAGGCAGGATCGCATGAAGCTGATCATCATGATTGTCGTGCCCGTGTTCCTTCTGTTGGGTGGTGGCGCCGGCGCCTACTTCATGGGCGTCTTTTCTGATTCTGAGGAAACGAGCGGCGAGGCGCAGGCGGAAGAGGTCGAACCAGAGCCAGAAGAAATGGAACCGCCGGTCATGCCCGAGGACATTGTCTTCGTTGACCTGCCGGACCTTCTGCTAAACTTGAATGTCACCGGCCGACGGCTTCGCTTTCTCAAGGTCGTCACGGCCCTTGAAGTCAATAGCGAAGAAATGGCGGAAGTGGTTCGCCAGATGACACCACGTATTCTAGACAACCTACATCTTTACTTCCGATCCGTGTCACCTGAAGAGCTTGCCGGTCCAGATGGCGTTTATCGTATCAAGGAGGATCTCCTCGTGCGGATTAACGACACGATCCAACCCGCCAAGGTCCGGGACGTTCTGGTGAAGGAGATGCTGGTTCAATAAGCGAGAAACGCCTTAGCAGCCTTTGTCGTAGCTCAAGCCTCCTATCAATGACGGACCGAACGCCATGCTCGCGCTGACTTTGGATATTCTGATCATTGTCCTGCTGCTGATCTCACTTGGCGCTGGCCTTCGTTTGCATGGTGCGCTGAAGATCTTTCGGGTTGATGGAACTGAATTTCAACCGTTGATCCAATCCCTGGACAAGGCGACAACACGCGCTGAAAGCACGCTCGGCGGCATGCGCAAAATGGCCGAAGATGTCGGTGGCAAGCTCACCGAAGAAACCAAGACGACGCAGCGGCTCCTGGACGAACTCGACTTCATGACCAAACGAGCCGACCAGATGGCGGAAAAGCTCAATCTAAGCATCAGCGATGCTCGGTCCGCCGAACGCAAGAATGACAAGGCGCCAACGGCGACCGACGCGACGAAACCGGATCATGTCGGCTCCGGCAAGAGCGAGCTCCGCAGGCGCGCACCGGATCTGGAGCAAAGGCTCAATAGCCTGAGATGACCGAATTCGCCGCGGCGCACCATGTCAGCACATCAAGGCGTCGTTTTCTAACCTTCGGCGGAGCCTTGATCCTTGCCGCTTGCTTAACCGTCTTGAAGATCACGATGATTGCTCTGGATATGACCGAGCCGTCTGATCCTGCTTTGATGGGCATGTCAGTATTACAGGCACCAACTGATCCACCTCCCCCGCCCACCACATTGGACGACAGCAAGTTCGTTCCCTGGCCGACCGTCACGCCAGAGCCCGCTGCGGGCCCTGCTGACGATGAGCCCGAATCGGGACAAATCGACGCCGACAACACGCCGACAAAAACCATCGACCCAAAGAGCCTCACATCGGGACAGATCGAAGCTCTGCAACGCCTGGCCGAGCGAAGTGCAGAGCTTGACGAACGTGAAAGGCTGTTGGACATGCGGGCCGAAGTCAATGGCAGGACGGAAGACAAGTTGGATCAACAGATCCAACGCCTTGCTGCCCTCAAAGCTGAACTCGAAACCCTAATGGCTGGCCTGGATGAGGAAGAAGAGCTCAAGCTGCTACGCCTGGTCAAAATCTACGAAACGATGAAACCCAAGGCGGCCGCCGAGATATTCAATCGCCTTGACATGCCCGTCTTGCTCAACGTGGTCGAGCGCATGAAAGAAGCCAAATCAGCAGTCGTGCTCGGCAAGATGAATCCAGCCATTGCGCAACGAGTCACCACAGAGCTTGCAAAAAGGAAAAAGCGCCCGGAGGTCGGCCTTGGGAGCTAAGGCAAAAACAAGAACGGGTGAGCCCGGCGTCTTGTCGAAGGTCGTTGTCGCCCTTGCCTGTCTCGTCCTGACAACGTTGCTTGTCGATCAAAATCTTTCCCGGGCAGACGATTTGATCGCACCGGTCTTTCAAGCCTGGCAGCGTCCGCATGAGGGACAACTCACCATCGAATGGCCCAAGACGGCAAAGTTTCATTACCAGACGATTGGCGACCGCCTGGCACTCAAATTTGCCCATCCACCAGCTGAGGACATCCGGTCACAACTTCAGCAAATTTCAAACTTCATCAACCCGGAAAGAGCCACCTTCAATAAGAACGTGCTCGAGCTCACCTTGAAGCCAGGTGTCGTCTCGAACGTTCGTGTTCAAGGAAAGCGACGGGTCACGGTCAACTTTTCCCGTCCACCGATGTCATCGCAACCGCCGTCGACCGTTGTCGTATCAACAATCGACCAGGGCATCCGTCTTGCCATTGACTGGCCAGGGCCTACCCATGTCCAAGCCATTGAAGACATCAATTCTTTGCAATTGAACATCGTTCCCCCGAGACGGTTGGATCCTGAAGATCTCACCGTCCTTAAGCGCAGCCTCAAACCATGGCTTCATAACTTGACCCTCGCCTCAGAGGGTGGAAGCACGACTCTAGCGTTCACATTGGACACCCAAGTCAAATCGTCGATCAGGCGAAATGGAGCGACCCAGACCACGATCGAGTTCATGCGGAACCTATCGTCACCTGTGGAACCTGCTGCGGGACCAAGCCAACATATTTTCCGGCCGTCAAAACGACCGCCCATCGCCCCGGCTATTGCCGAAAGAGCTTGGGATGCACCACCCCTTCCAAAACGACGACCAACGGTACAGGACGGGTCTGCTGCCACCAATAATCGTATGGCGATCACGGATCGCGGCGCCGACAGTGACGACGAAAAGCCTGAAACCCTGCATATCGACTGGAGTGAGCCGGCCGCCGCAGCCGTCTTTGTCCGCTCAGGGCATCTCTGGGCTGTGTTTGATGTCACCGATGCCAGCCTTCTCGAATCGTTTCCCAAATCGCCTGCCCCGTTTGGCCCTGGATCGATTGTCCCGGCCGATAACGGATTTGCCATGCGCTTTCCCATTCTAGAGCCTGTCAATATCCGGGTCCGCAAGACACCAGAAGGTGACTGGCAGATCGATCCTGTGACATCAAACGGACAACCTCGTCCGCTTGAGATCGAACATGGCGACGGATCATCATCGCTTCGGATCCTGCCACTGTCGGGCCAACAAATTGTGTCCTTCACCGATCCAGATGTCGGCGATCGTCTGGACATCCTCCCCATGGTCGATCCTGGCGTTGGCCAGCCTGTTCAGCGGCGATTTGTCGATTTTGAACTCTTGCCAACAGCTCAGGGCGTCGCTTGGAGACCACTCAATGA
Source organism: Geminicoccaceae bacterium (assembly GCA_028285265.1). Taxonomy (GTDB): domain Bacteria; phylum Pseudomonadota; class Alphaproteobacteria; order Geminicoccales; family Geminicoccaceae; genus JANQPX01. The sequence goes on along the minus strand of JANQPX010000030.1, from coordinate 462,997 downwards.
CCGTCTGACGACGAAAATCGACGGTGAAACCTTGGTTTTCGGCACACCACTTGGTTTGTCACTCTCGAAGATCATGCAGGATCAATCGGAGCCGAGAATCGTCAAAGCCGTCGCTAAAAAGGACCAAACCAACGGCGATCGAGAAGCGAACGATCGTCAACAGGAGGCGAAGCAGGCCCGACCGCGTTTGGCGAAGCGTTCCAACGACTCGACATCATCGACGCAACAACCTTCGTCATATTTCAACCTTGCTAAGGCAGGGGTCGAACGCGAACTCGTCAATGAATATCGCCGAATCCGGCGCCAGGCGATTGCCAAGGCCGCCCCAGAACGCCGTGACCAGGCGCGCCTCAATTTGGCACGCCTCTTGGTCTCGGAGCGCCTCGGTACCGAAGCGCGAATCGTCCTCAACGCGATTTCCGACAACGCTAATGAAAATGTTATGCGCCAAAAGCTGGCCCTCAGCGGCGTTTCTGCCTTCCTGATTGGTCATCGCGCTAAGGCATCGAATATGCTGCTTGATCCGGGGCTGAATGATGACTCGGAGATCGACATTTGGCGCGCAGCGTTGGAGTCGACCGAAAGCCGATGGCAGGCAGCAGCCGGTCGGTGGCGAAACACAAGCGAACTTCTCGATGTCTACCCACCAAGGCTGAAGCTTGACCTTGGCCTTATGGCCCTCGAAACAGCCATCGAGACGAACGACGAAAAGATGATCAGACGCGGCATGAGACGCCTCAAATCCCTTGATCTCGATGCTTACGACCAGGCCAGATTTGATGCAATAAGGGCGCTGAATGCTGAAAGAAGTGGCGATTTGGACAAAGCGCGCGCCATCTTATTGGCATTGACCAGCAGTCCCAATCGAAAGGTCCGGACAATTGCCGATTTCGAACTGGCGGCTTTGGCTGGACAATCTGGGACAGAGACTATTGCGGCGTTGGACGCACTTGATCTCCGGATGCCGCTTTGGCGCGGGCACCCGGAAGAACAGACCATGCTGGACAAATTGGCCCGGCGTTATCGGGATGCGAATGCTCTCCGCAAAGCACTGACAATCTGGCGAAAACTCACGACCCTCTATCCGCAAACGGCCGACAACGAAAACTTGAGCTTAGCCCAACGAGAGACGTTCTCGCAGGCTATCGTCAACGACAAAGAGCCAGCCTTGGACCAGCTGGATGTGTACGCGATTTATCTCGATTTCCCTGACTTGGTCCCAGATGATCCCGAAGCGAGGGAACTTCATCGTCATTTGGCGGGCCATCTGGAGGGCTTGAACCTTTTGGACGAAGCAATGAGTATCCTCCAGCCACTGATGACCTCAGCGGCAGATGACTTCGAACGGGTTGAACTCGAGACCAAAGTCGCCTCGCTTATGCTGCGGCAGAACCGTGCCTCTCCCGCGATCGCCTTGCTCAACGGCACAAGGCCGCAAAACATCGAGATCCCCCGGCCACAACAAGAGCAAAGACTACTTTTGCGCGCTAGGGCCCTGATACAGCTAAGTCGCCCCGACGAAGCCCTTCGCACCATCCGCGACCTGAGATCCCAGCAGGCGCGTCGCCTTAGAGCAGAGATCTATTGGAAAGAACAGAGTTGGCCAAGGCTTGCCGCTGCTGTCGAGGCCTATTTTGAGGATACCGAACCGTCATCTCCCCTCGTTGAAGACGAACAAGAGCTGGTCCTATGGCTTGCCTTGGCACGACAAAAGGGAGGTAAACAGGAACGACTTGGCGCCCTTCGCAAGCGATTTTCACTTAAGATGCAAGAAGGGCCATTTGCGACCGCCTTTGATGTCGCCACCCAAACCAGCGTGCAAAATGGCGACATCCGATCCTTACTAGCAGCAACTGGCGAGCAACTCGCAGAAATTGAGCGATTTCGCAGGGCCACGTCCGCTTCACGGTGAGGTTCTTCGAATGAAACATGCGAACACGGCCAGGTGACGTGGCGTTCTTCATTGAACGCCTTGTCAAAGATGCAGATGATCTCCCGCTCAGTCTCGGGTCAGGACGAGACAGCGATCTACACCTGCAAGATCTTGCTGTCGTCGGATTGACCGGAATCCGGCCTGAAAAAAGAGCGCCTCGACGGCCGCCGCCTGGCCATGTCCTATCTCGAGACAAATCCTTCCCCTAGAGGCCAACAAGCGATCGAGATCACTTCGTAAGGCTCGATAGGCATCCAGTCCGTCTTCGCCTGCGAACAGGGCCGTCGCTGGCTCAAAGTTGCGAATCTCGGGTGCAAGATCACTCGCCTCCCGATCGGTTATGTAAGGTGGATTACTCACAATCAGATCAAATCGTCCCTCGAGCGACGAGCCCCAATCACAGCATAACCAACTCACTTGCTTTCCAAGACCCAGCATCTCACCGTTGGACCGGGCAACCGACAAAGCCTGTTGGCTGATATCAACACCAACACCCCAAGCAGCCGGAAGCTCGCTCAGCAAAGCGAGAAGGAGGCAGCCCGATCCCACGCCGAGATCGAGAATGTGGCCATTCCATTCGCGTTGATGGCCCTTTGTCGATTGCCGGATTTCATGCAGTGCGGCATCGACCAGACACTCCGAGTCTGGCCGCGGGCAAAGCACGTCTGCTGTGATTTGAAGGTCCAGGCTCCAGAATTCTCTTCGGCCGATGATATGCGCGAGTGGCTCTCGCGCCGCACGCCGGTCGACGAGCGCCTGAAAGGACAAGCGCTCGTTCTCATCGAAAGGATCACGCGCATGGGCCAAAAGCGTCGCTCGATCAACCGATCGTAGATGAGCGAGAAGAAGCCATGCATCCATTCTCGGCTGCTCGACACCAGCGGCGCCAAGCCGCTGAATTGCCTTGCCGACCACATCGCCTATCGTATGGACGGTCGCCGGCCCTTGACCGTTTCGTCGCGTTTGTTGATTGCCTGTGATATCAGAGCCGATCGTCATTGTCGTAAAATTACAGCAATCTCGAGGTAAAAATAGCGCTTTTGCATCAGAGGGTTATTGTCCTCCACTTCAAAATGGCCACAGGTGCTTGACTCAAATGCCACAACTTCTACGAATGTGTCGATTCTTATGTTTCCGGGCATAGCGGTCTCACATCGAAGTCGCTAGGATCGCGCCCTTGTTTCTAATGCTTGCTACTTGGTAGGTTGAAGGATCAACGATGAAGCTCACCTGGCTTGGGCATGCTGCCTGTCATCTGGCGATTGGTGGCAAAAGCGTTTTGATCGACCCCTTTTTCACGGGCAATGCCAAATATCCTACGGACTTTGAAACGGGCCTTGAGCACGTTGATGCCATCATCGTGACCCATGGTCATGCGGACCATCTCGGCGATACCGAACGGCTTGCCAAGGCTTTTAATGCGACCGTCATCGCCATGTTCGAGATCTGTGCCTATCTCGGCGCCCGAGGTGTCGAGCGAACGGATCCAATGAATATTGGCGGCACCATCGAACATGGCGGCCTCAGGATCACCATGGTCAATGCATTGCACAGTTCTGCGATCATCGAGGACGGCACACCGGTTACGATGGGCGACCCTGCTGGTGTGGTGATTAAGTCGTCGGAAAAGACGGTCTATCATGCCGGCGACACCGATGTCTTTTCAGATATGGCGCTGATACAGCGCCTGCATCAGCCGAAAATCGGCCTGATCCCTATTGGTGACCGTTTCACCATGGGGCCAGAAACAGCAGCCCTCGCCTGCAATGAATTCCTTGATCTGGAAACGATCATCCCGATCCACTGGGGCACCTTCGATCTTCTGAGTGGTGATCCCGAAAGCTTCAAGCCGCTGGTAAAACGGGGCAGCGTTCTGACGCCGACGCCCGGCGAGCCCATCCAGCTTTGATGTGAGAGTGAGAACGTCATGACAGGACTTAGGATCCGTTGCGCGCTTACAGGTGATGCTGAAGACATCGCTCAAGTCCAGTGGCAGTCTTGGCAAGGAGCCTATCTCGGTCTGTTACCCCATGAGGTACTGATCGGCTTTGGCCAGACTCAAGGGACAGGGTTCTGGCAGCGGGTTTTGTGCGGGCAACGAGACGGCGGCGAAGTGCTCGTCGCCGAATTGGATGACGAAATTGTAGGGTTCATTTCGGTAGGACCTCTGCGAGGGCAGCTTCCGGGCTATCAAAGCGAATTCTATTCGCTCTATGTGCTACCGGAAGCGCAGGGTTGCGGGATCGGAACGGCTCTGCTCACTCAAGCCGGCAAGACCTTGATGCAACAGCGCTGGATCAACGCCGCCGTCTGGGTTCTCGAAGGCAATCAAATGGGGCGCCGCTTCTACGAACGGCTCGGCGGATCTGAACTTGGCCATGCCAAGCCATTGTCATATCGCGGCAAACTTTATCCGGCAGTACGCGAGATTGCCTACGGCTGGCCAGATCTTCGGCGTGCTGCCTGGTTGGTCGATCAGCCTGATCATCGATAACGGCGACGTCCGGGTTGAAGGCTGGCGCGTGCCAAATCGCCTAGCTAGGCAGCCGCGTTGGTCGATCCGAGGATCCCGATCGCATCAGCTTTCTGCAGTTGACCATCCTTTAATATAACCAGACGATCAACGACGTCTTGATGATCCTCGATCGCGTGCGATCCGATCAAAACTGCGCCGCCGCTTGCCGTGTGCTGCTTCAGCCGATGGCGGAGACCGGCGCGCGCCGTTGGCTCTAAATCACACATCGGCCGGTCCAACAGCAAAATGGGACGTCTCGATAGAAAAACGGCGATCAAGCCGAGCTTTTGCACATCCTCTTGCGCATATCGACGTATGGGATGACCGAGAAGCTTGGTATCGAAGGCAAGATCGGCCGCTAACCCAGCAAGGTCGCCATCATCGTCTCCGGTGGCTTGTATCGTTGACGTCATCGAAATGAAGTCGAAGCCGGCCAGATGACCAGGGGGGCGAATATCTTCTGGCAAATGAGCGATGTGCGCTCGACTACTGGCAAGGTTGTGTGGGTTTCCCTTGATCAAGACGACACCATCTTGAGGCGCGACCAGCATCATAATGGCCTTGATCAGCGTCGACATGCCGGCGCCAGGTGCACCGGTTACCCCCAAAATCTCGCCAGCATCTAGCGTCATTGAGACGCTATCGAGTGCTAAAAGATCGCCGTAGCGACAGGTCAAGGCATTGATTTCGAGGAGAGGCAAGCTTGCCTCAGCGGGTCGGGATGTCATCGGCAAAAACGTATCGTCATAGCCAGTCCTGCTCTGGATCCACCCAGGAACTCATCACCGACTATGCACAGGAGAGATGAAGAACTCGTAAAAAGTGCCTTTAATAGAGGCCAAGACCAGCCTTGGTTCTTAGCGAAGAAATCGGTGCCGAACGACGCCCGGCCATCGCGCGCGCGGGCGTCGTTTTCTAACGATGTTAATCAGACGAGCTCATCTCGTCCGGCGACGAAGATACGATGGACAAGGCCAGCTAGGAGGCCACCGGCAAGCGGAATGATAATGAACATCCAAAGTTGGGCCATAGCCTGACCGCCAACCAACAGAGCCGGACCAAAGCTACGAGCAGGGTTGACCGATGTACCGGTGATCGGGATGCCGATCAGATGGATGGCGACAAGGGCAAGTCCAATCGCAAGTCCAGCCACGGCCGCAGGCGCTCCAACCGCGGTCGAACCAAGAATCATCAAGACGAACAGGAAGGTCGCAATCAACTCGAACACAATGGCAGCCTGAAGACTGTACCCATCAATATATCCTTCGCCCCATCCATTTTGTCCGAGATTGGTCACACCAGCCTCGCCGGCCTGGCCACTAACGATTGCGTAGAGGGCAGCCGCGGCAATCACAGCGCCAACAAGTTGACTCACGACATAGGTGATGAACTCGCCCACATCCATACGGCCAGCGACCAGCATGCCAAGACTGACCGCAGGATTAATGTGGCAGCCAGAGATTGGGCCGATACCGTAGGCCATCGCAATCAATCCCAAACCAAAGGCAAAGGAGATGCCGGTAAAGCCGATATGCTCGCCGGCGATAACGGCAGCGCCGCAGCCAATGAATACCAGCGTGAACGTACCAATCGCTTCTGCGAGGGCTTTGTTGACGATCATAAGAACGGTTTCCTTAGTTTTTAGTGGGAAAAACGCAAAACGCGCTGCAATGCCGATTGCCGTACTACAAAGTAATGATATTTCAAAGCGTTAACTTAATTTGACACGTCAACAGAAGCGTGATTTTGGCGCCCAGTCGCGCTTCTCGTTACAAATTGCGACTCCATTTGCGAAGGCTCGATGCAAGTCGGGGATCGATCGTGTTGATCGTCCATCCTTGACAATGATGGCCACCTGCCGATGTTTGGGGGCCAGATTCAAAGCCCGATGCAACAGCATCAGCCCTGCCATCCGACGACGAGGCGAGAAAGCCTTTGACTTCATCCATGCCCGAGCATCTCAGAGGTGTTCTCATCCCGATCCATCCGAAAGGATGGCCTTTTGTTGGTGCAGGTCTGATTATAAGCCTCCTGCTCGGCCTCCTGACTCCTTGGCTCCTTGCCCTCGGCCTTCTCGTTACGGCCTGGATCGCTTTTTTCTTTCGCGATCCAGCTCGGATTACGCCGGAAGGCATCGGTATCGTTGTCAGTCCAGCAGATGGAGAAATCCAAGCGATTACCAAGCGTCAGCCGCCACCGGAAATGGATCTGGGAGACCGGCCACTGACCTGCATCAGCGTGTTCTTGAACGTCTTCGACGTGCATGTGAACCGTACCCCTGTGCCAGGGGTGATCACCAGGCTTGCCTATCATCCCGGCAAATTCTTGAATGCAGCCTTGGACAAGGCATCGGACGAGAATGAACGGCAGAGCTTTCGGATTGAGACGGCTGACGGCGACGTTTATGGGCTTGTTCAGATCGCCGGTCTCGTGGCACGGCGGATTGTCGGTTTCGTTGAAGAGGGCGATCAACTCCATGCAGGCGAGCGCGTCGGCTTGATCCGATTCGGTAGTCGCTGTGACGTCTATCTTCCAGACGGCATCGTTCCACTTGTGGTCAAGGGGCAGCGAGCGATTGCAGGCGAGACTGTACTCGCCGACAACAGAACGGACGAAGTTCCCTCCGGCTGGAGGCGAAGCTAATGGACCGCATGAAGCGGCGTGAGCGTTGGAAGCGGCGAAAGCGCCTCCAATCTCGTCCACTGATCCATCTCGTACCCAATGCCTTTACGGTGGCCAGCATCTGCTTTGGACTGTCCGCCATTCGCTACGGCCTTGACGGCAGTTACCAGACCGCCGTCGTCATGATCATTCTCGCCGGTATCTTTGATGGCTTGGATGGGCGATCGGCACGACTTCTTAAGATAACATCCAAACTCGGCGCCGAGCTCGATAGCTTGGCGGACTTCTTAAGCTTCGGCGTCGCCCCAGCCTTCCTGATTTACCTCTGGTCGCTGAACGAAATCAAAGGCCTTGGCTGGGCCATTGCGCTTTTCTACGTGATCTGTGCAGCTCTGCGCCTGGCACGCTTCAATAGCGAACTTGAAGACCCAGACCGCCCACCTTGGATGACCCGCTTCTTTACAGGCATGCCCGCACCCGCTGCGGCTGGTGTGGTGCTGGTGCCAATGATGCTGACATTCGCCCTTAACCAAGACTGGCCGAGCCATTGGGCACTCAACGCGCTCACCATGATCGCCGTCGCATTGATGATGGTTAGCTCGGTCAAAACGTTCTCGATCAAGATGATGACCACGAGAGTCAGCCCGCAATATTGGCTCCCGACACTTGTCGGCATCGGCGTCATCATCGCATCGCTTGTGAATGTGCCCTGGTGGACATTGCTGACGGTCGCAGCGATCTATCTGGTTAGCCTTCCTATCGGTATCATTACGGCACGACGACTAGCCGCCCAATCTGAGGCGGCGACGTCCGATGAGACGTCAACACAAGACCCGCCAGCGAACAGTGACGAGGCACGGCCGATTCAACTGGCCAGCGGCGCCACCGGAAAGGAAAGCTGATCGGTCGGCAGCGCGATTTGAGGAATCATCATGTTCGATGCGCGGCTCCGACCACTAATCGATCCCCCTCTTGAGCGATTGGCAGCAGCTGCCCGTCAAGCCGGCTGGACTGCCGATGGCGTCACCGTTACGGGCTTTCTTATCGGTATGCTGGCGCTCCCGGCGATTGCCTTCGAGGCCTATGGCATCGGCCTTCTGCTGATCCTCTTCAATCGGCTGGCCGATGGCGTAGATGGGGCGATCGCTCGCCTGACCGTAAAAACCGACCGTGGCGGCTTTCTCGACATCGCTCTGGATTTCATCTTCTACAGTAGTGTGCCGTTTGCCTTCGCGCTGGCGAACCCAACCGACAATGCCCTTGCCGCCGCATTCTTAATCTTCAGCTTCATCGGCACCGGCTGCAGCTTTCTCGCCTATGCAATCATGGCCGAAAAGCGCGACCTGAGCACCGACATCAGAGGACAGAAGTCGCTTTACTATCTCGGCGGACTCACCGAGGGATTCGAGACGATCATCCTACTCGTTCTTGCCTGCCTCTTGCCCACATGGTTTCCCACCTTGGCTTGGATTTTTGGCACGCTCTGCTGGATCACGACCACAACACGAATCTACGCGGGATGGAGAGCTTTCGGCTAGGTCGAGAAGTCGAGCTCGCTGATTCTAGCCTGCCGATCTGCATCATGGCCGGTGCCCCCTCTCCGTTTCAACACCGAACAAAAGAGCACCGACTTTAGAAAAAATGTGTCGTCACGCCGTTGGCGATCGAAGGGCTCGGCGCATCACTTTTCCCGTTGCTGTCAAAGGCAGCTTTTGAAGAAACTCAACCAATCGAGGATACTCATGGGCGGCTAACCTGGTCTTGACATAGCTTTTGATCTCTTCCGCCAGATCATCGTTCGGTTCAAAACCAGGATAAAGAACGAGGCAGGCCTTGATCACCTCACCCCTTACAGGGTCTGGCACACCGATGGCCGCAGCTTGAGCAACAGCAGGATGGCTGGTTAGGCATTCTTCGATTTCCGCCGGGCCTATGCGGTAACCGGCTGAATTGATGATGTCGTCGGTACGGCCCTGATACGTAATATAGCCATCCTCATCGGACTCGCCGAGATCACCGGTTACCATCCAATCGCCTCTGAATTTTTCGGCCGTCGCGGAGGGCTTGTTCCAGTAGCCGAGAAACATGACCGGGTCTGGCGGATCGGCACGACGAACTGCGATGGTTCCAGACACACCAGGCTCGCAGACCTGACCTTCGTCATCAATGATGGCGACCTCATGACCGGGGATCGGCCGTCCCATGCTACCAGGCTTTACAGGCATAACGACCGCGTTGCTGCCGACTAAGAGGTTGGCTTCGGTTTGACCATAGAATTCGTTGATCACCAAACCAAAGGTCGAGCACCCCCAACTGATCATATCGTCCCCGAGTTTTTCGCCACCGCTTGCCAAGCTTCTGAGGGCGAGACCACCCGCCGCAACCTCGGCTTGTCTGAGAAGACGAAGCGCTGTTGGCGGCATAAAAGCATTCTTGACCTCATGCCGAACCATCAAATCAATCGCGGATTCGGGATCGAATTTTCGCTCTCGACTCGCAACAACTGGTACCCCGAAATAGAGGCTCGGCAAGAGCACATCAAAAAGCCCACCGATCCAAGCCCAATCGGCAGGCGTCCAGAATCGATCGCCAGGTTTAGGGAAGAAGTCATGTGGCCATTGCACACCTGGGAGGTGGCCGAGCAGGACACGATGAGCATGCAGAGCTCCCTTGGGCGGCCCTGTCGTTCCCGATGTGTAGATGATGATGGCCGGTGAATCCGCCATCGTCGACATGACGTCGTAGCGATCCGATGCCCGTTCCAATTCGGGGGACAATGCGATGGCGCCATCCGCTGGTGCCGTGGTCAATACGTGCTTGAGTTCAGATAGCGTATCGCGGACCCCGGCGACTTTGTCTGCCCCCTCGGGATCGGTGATCAGGATTCGCGCGCCAGAGTCCTTCAGCCGAAAGCAGAGCGCATCTGGACCGAATAACGAAAAAAGTGGAACAGTGATCGCCCCGATCTTCCAGGCAGCGAGATGGGCAAGCAACGTTTCGACTCGCTGTCCCAGCAAAATGGCCAGACGATCGCCAGCACGCAAGCCGTTGGCTTCGAGCAGATTGGCAAGGCGGTTCGAGCGTCGTTGCAAATCATCGAAGCTATAGGTTGTGAGGCTTGCACCGTCATGGCACTCGATCAGGGCGACACGTCCGGTCCGATCGGCAAAGCGGTCGCACACCGCGGTTGCGATGTTAAAGCGTTCCGGAACGTTCCAGCGGAAACCCTGGCAGAGATCTTGGTAACTATTGGTTGGAGTCAGCATCGCGGATCCGGCGTCGTCTTCTTCCCACCCAAATCATGAAGCCGTTCGGCAAAACGTGGAAGATCTATGACGATATTTTTCGAAAGACGCTGATGGACGGGGTTGCTGATGCAACGATAAGTTGTATACATCATAAGGCGTAATTGATGGTGAATTTTTCTATCTAATGGCGATTTCTGTTTTCCTATAGTCGTCCTCGACAATCGCCCGACTTCATCATCACGAACGCAAGCCCCCTTCGATCAAGGAGCCTCAATGACCGATCAGGTCGCGTTGATTACCGGCGTCACAGGCCAGGACGGCGCTTATCTGGCAAGGCTGCTGCTAGAAAAAGGATACATCGTCCATGGTGTTAAGCGCCGCTCGTCTTCCTTCAACACTGGTCGCGTCGACCAGCTGTATGTTGACCCCCATGAGCAGGACACCCGATTTTTCCTGCATCATGGCGACCTGACCGACGCCACCAACCTCATCCGCCTGGTTCAAGAAACGCGACCGACAGAGATCTATAATCTCGCGGCCCAGAGCCATGTGCTCGTGAGTTTTGAGACCGCCGAATATACGGCGAATGCCGATGCGATTGGCGCCCTTCGCCTTCTTGAAGCAATCCGTATTCTCAAAATGGGTGATCGCGTCCGCTTCTATCAAGCATCGACATCAGAGCTTTACGGCAAGGTCCAGGAAACACCACAGCGGGAAACGACGCCATTCTATCCAAGAAGTCCTTATGCTGTCGCGAAGCTCTACGGCTACTGGATCACCGTCAATTATCGCGAAGCGTATGGCTATCACGCGTCGAATGGCATCTTGTTCAACCACGAGAGCCCGCTTCGGGGTGAGACCTTCGTGACCAGAAAGATCACGCGCGCCGTCGCCGCAATCCAGCTTGGTCTCCAGGAACGGCTGTATATCGGCAATCTCGACGCCAAGCGAGATTGGGGGCACGCCAAGGACTACGTCGAAGGAATGTGGCGGATTATGCAGCAGGACGAGCCCGATGACTACGTCCTCGCCACAGGTGAAACTCACTCTGTCCGGGAGTTCATTGAGCTCGCTTTCCGCTGTGTCGGTCGCGAGGTTGTCTGGCACGGCGATGGGGTCGATGAAGTCGGAACCGACCAGCGAACCGGCAGGCCCTTGGTCGAAGTCGATCCAAAGTACTTCCGTCCGACGGAGGTCGACTTACTCCTGGGCGACCCCACTAAGGCCATGCACAAACTCGATTGGCGCCATAGGACCAGCTTTCCAGAGTTGGTCCGAGAGATGGTTGAAGCCGATCTGATTGCTGTCAAAAAGGAAGGCTGCCACAACCATGAGTAAACTTCCGTGATCGATGGTTTTTGGCTTTTGGCTCGCGCAGTCTGACCACTAGGAGGAAACGGGATGGATCGCCAGATCATCTACCCCCTCGACAATAAGCGGATCTGGGTGGCAGGGCATCGTGGCATGGTTGGAAGCGCACTGCTACGTCGGCTCGAGCGCGAGCCCTGTGAAATCCTCACAGCGAGCAGGCATACGCTCGACCTGACCCGTCAAAGCGAGACAGAAGCATGGCTGATGGAGAATCGACCCGATGTCGCTGTGATCGCGGCCGCTAAGGTCGGCGGTATCCATGCCAATAACAGCGAGCCCGCTCACTTTCTCTATAACAATTTGACCATCGAGACGAATGCGATTCACGGTGCGTATAAAGCGGGCGTTCAAAAGTTGCTCTTTTTGGGGTCGAGCTGCATCTATCCGAAACTGGCCCCGCAACCCATGCCCGAGGAATGCCTGCTCGAAAGCCAGCTCGAGCCAACCAATCAATGGTACGCGATCGCTAAGATCGCTGGCATCAAACTCTGCCAGGCCTACCGTCAGCAATATGGTGTCGATTTCATAAGCGCTATGCCGACCAATCTCTATGGACCCGGCGACAACTTCGACCTTCTCTCAAGTCATGTGGCGCCGGCGCTCATCGCAAAGATGCACCGCGCGAAATTGGATCGGGCTGACAGCGTCGAGATCTGGGGGAGCGGCAGACCCAAGCGGGAGTTCCTCCATGTCGATGATCTCGCCGATGCCTGCATCCACCTCCTGAAAACCTATAGCGCCGCCTTGCATATCAACATCGGTTCTGGCGAAGACCTTTCGATCGCCGAGCTTGCGGCAACGATACAAAAGATCGTCGGGTTTGAAGGGCAACTCGTTTACAATCCTGAACAACCCGATGGCACGCCACGAAAGCTGCTCGATATCAGCAGGCTGAAGGCGATGGGTTGGGCGCCGACCATCGCCTTAGAAGATGGTCTGGCTCACGCCTACCGTTGGTATCAAGATGAAGTCGCCGGTAAAACCGCGCCCTCTTCTTAAACACGCGCGTCGACCTTTGAAATAATCCCGACGGCAAAAGTGTTCTCTTCTAAGCGTTTGGTGAGCGTGCGGTTCGCAAGCGACTAGAGCACGCAAACCTGAAAAGACCACGCATCGTTTGGATTATTATCTTGCAACCAGGAGTTCATTTGCGCAAAGTGCGTTGCTTGAAAAGAGGCTTAGCACCTTCGACCAGATGATTGATTAGCTTTGACAGATTTTGTCGCTGCAGCCGATGCGGAAATCAAAACCAAGCCTCGTCGCAGGCTTAAAGAAAGCTGGCTTCTGGCCGGGCTCGACCTGCTGATCATCTATGCTTGCTTTGCTGTGGGTCGAACGACCAACTGGATCCTCAACGATCTGAAATTTCACCAAGCCCTTTACGGCTGGCATATTGAATACGGCTCGACGCGTATCCTTATTGCGCTGTCGCTCGGTCTTGCCTGCCTTTTTCTGTTCAGCCGATTTGGTCACTATGACCGACGGCGACCGTTTTGGCAGGAACTCGGCGACATTTGGGGTGTGGTCGTCATGTTGGCGATCCTTGACGCTGCCTTGGTCTTCCTGACGAAGACGGACTTCTCTCGACTTTGGTGGGTAACGAGCTGGACCTTTATTGCTGTCATGGTTCCGAGCGTCCGCTATGCCGTGAAACACCTCATGATGGCGAAAGGAGCTTGGATCAGGCCAACCGCGATCGTCGGCGCAGGTCCTAACGCGTTGGACACGGCCCTTGCCCTCGAGAGCGAACCACTCTTGGGATTTGAAGTGGTCGCTTTTATCCAACCCGCCAACACGAGAACGGATACGCCAGACTCGATCATGATCGGTGAACGGAAAGTACCGGTCCTACCCGCTGCCCCCTTTCCCGACCTTCTGCCAAGACATCTTGGCCGCCCCCATGTGGTGGTCGCCATGTCGATGGAGGAGATGGTCGAGGATGCGGCCTATGTTCAACGGCTGAGTCTCTGCTACAGCGACGTCGATATCGTATCACCCATGCGCGGCCTACCAATCGCCGGGACGAGGGTAACGCATTTCTTTACCCACGATGTGCTCGCCTTGCGTCTCTACAACAATCTCTCTCGCCCTTGGCCTCGACGTATCAAGCGCTGCTTTGATTTGACCGTCGGCTGCCTGCTTCTTTTCTTGATGGCACCTCTTTTTGGACTCATCGGCTGGCACCTTCGTCGGCGTGGTGGACCAGTGTTCTTCGGCCACACACGAATCGGCAAGGGCGGACGTCGTTTCAAATGTCTGAAGTTCAGAACAATGGTACCGAATGCAGATAAGGTGCTTGACGATTATCTCGAAGCCCATCCCGAACGGCGCGGCGAATGGGACAGACACCATAAGCTGCGAAATGATCCGCGAATTACCAGAATTGGTGCGTGGCTTCGGCGCACCTCGCTTGATGAACTTCCGCAGCTGATCAATGTGGTTCGTGGCGAAATGAGCCTCGTAGGCCCGCGCCCCGTAATCGCTGACGAACTTGAACGTTATGGCGATAATCTCGTCTATTACATCGAAAGCAAGCCAGGCCTTACCGGCCTTTGGCAGGTCAGTGGACGTAGTGACACCACCTATCGTCAGCGCGTTCATCTCGATTCTTGGTACGCGCGCAACTGGTCCCTTTGGTGCGACCTCGTTATTCTGATGAAGACGCCAAAGGCCGTGATCAAAGGCTTTGGCGCCTACTGATCATCGGAGACAGGCAGCAGGATGGCAGAGGACCGGTTTGAAGCCGCAGCGGCACGACTGGCGCAGGCGCGTCAACGTCTCGAACGATCGGATCGACTGCCGGAGACCTGCCGCCCCCGAGACGAAGGCGAGGCCTATCTGGTTCAAGATCGCCTGCATGAACGCCTGCAGCACGAACAAGAAACCAGGTTGATCGGCCGAAAGATCGGCTGCACCACCAGCGTCATGCAACGCTATCTCGGCATCGATAGCCCCTGCGCAGGCGGTCTCTATGAAAACGGCGTGCACAGGACCCCTGCCTGTCTTCGGCACCGCGACTTTCTACGCGTTGGCGTGGAGTGTGAAATTGCAGTCCGGCTGTCTGACGATCTCCCGGCGTCTCACGAGCCCCACGATCGATATCGGGTGGGCAAGGCGGTCGAGAGCTGCATGGCGGCGATCGAAATTGTAGACGACCGCTATCTCGACTACTCGACTCTCGATACCCCAACACTAATTGCCGATGATTTCTTCAGTGCAGGCGCTGTCCTAGGCCCTGATGTCCCGGACTGGCATGGCCTTGATCTCGCCAACTTGAAAGGCTGCATGAACGTTGATGGCCAAACCATCGGCGAGGGCATAAGCGCGGCAATCCTTGGCCACCCTTTCGACGCCCTGGCTTGGCTTGCCAAGACCATGAACGATCGCGGCCAAGCGCTTCATGCAGGCGATCTCGTGCTCCTAGGAAGCCTGGTTCAAACCCATTGGGTGGACCAGGGTCAATGCATTGAAATCATGATTGACGGCCTGGGCAGTGCAAATGTCCGGTTCGATTGAGAGGCGACCCAGACACCCCTCAATACCAATAGCCGATAAGCCGCCCTCGTGGGCGCGCGGTGACGCGTGCCATCGGCGCGATGAGTTCTGGCACTGGATCGACAAAGCCAAGAGCACTAAGAGTAGTCGGCTGCTCTTGGCCTCGTTCGTAAAGAGCATTGAGCCTCGCGATCCTGTCCTTGGTTGGTGGGTGACTGCGCAGCAGGGATGCTTCGGGCAACTTTCGTCCCGGCATCAAAATCTGCTCCCAATGGCCTCGCTGTTGACGCTCTAACTTCGCAAGCGCTGAACTCAATCCAGCAGGATCACCGGTCAACCCGGCCGCATCCAAGTCGGCATCAAATTCCCGCGCACGGGAGAGCGCTAACTGCAGTAAGGTGGTCAGCTGGGGTGCAAAGATTAAAAGCAGGATCAGAACAAAGGAGACGGGACTGCCACCTTGAAGCCACATCGGGAGGCTGAGCAGCAACAGACCTGCCCCAATCAGGGACATCATCCGGGTGAGGCGCGCCGCAAGATCGGCGATGCCCATCAGCCGAACATCGTTGTTTCTGATGTGGCTCATCTCATGAGCAAGCACGCCTGTGAGTTCGCGTAGATTGAGGGCCCGTAGTAGACCATCGGTGACTCCAATGGCCGCGTCTTCGCGCCGGCCAACGGCAAAGGCGTTCATCATGGCGCTTGGGACGTAGTACAATTGAGGAACACGTTCCAGCCCTGCACGGTCAGCTAAGTGCTCGATGACCCTGAAGACTTCAGGCATGTGCCTCGGTGATAATGGCTGGGCCTTGTACATGCGCAGCACCATCTGCGCGGACAGTCTGGACCCGAAAAGCAAGATTGCCACGGCGACAACCGCGACCCCAAGAAGGCCGATCGGGCCGAATAAAATCCAGCCACAAACGGCTACGAGCAGCGCCATGCCACCGAGCAGCAAGGCTGACTGCGCCATATTCCGCAGCTTGTGTCGGCGCTGTTCTTCGGCATTAAGCGGCGCGAGCGTGCGCCGACGACGAGGTCTTGTCGGAACAAAAAAAAGCATCAGCGGGCGTTTCCACTCGTCCGTCAATCTCTTTCATAAATAGCGAGGACCGGGAGCGAAACAATCCTCCCGGCCCCCTGCCCTGACGCTCGGAGTGCCGCCCACGAGCGTCAGGGCAACTCGTCTCCGATGATGTCACGAAGCGTCTGCCAATCCAGCCGATAGACGTCGACATGCTCCGTGTCCTCGGTGAAAAGCTCAGCATGGCTGGTCCTGATCGCTTCTTTGACGTGGCTCACCTTGATCCGCCAAGGATCGCCCTTGATGAGACCTTCTTTTCGAAGCGTTTCGATCCATGCCCAAGCAGCGTCATGGCGTGCCCGCCTTGGCATGGGCATGTAGAGATACATTGAGCCGAATTCGCGGACCCCATGCGCACGAATGAGCTCAATCAAACTAAGTGGATTCGGTGCGGCAATGATCCTCGGGACCCGGTCCGCTGCCAGCTTTTGACGGAGTTTGCGTTTGACCTGCATGGCGGTGACCATGGCCGCAAAAGCAAGGCCGAGAGTCACCCATCCCGCAACCGGCGGCGCCTCGATGACCAAGAGCGATCGGATCGGTGTTTCCCAGCCGAAGACAAGGAAACTCGTCCATAGGCTGGCTTCAAGTTTAAAGCGTGAGCCCCATTGCAAAGGTATGCGACGCTGGCGCTCGTGAAACGTTCTAATAAACCCTTCCATGACCGGACCCTCTCCCCTTGTTCCGATCCGCGTCAATTTCCGTATTTATAAACGATCTTCGTCAAACTTTAACGCGGATTTACAAGGACCGTCAATCTGAAATGTTTACTGTGTATTATTCCGTAACAATTTTCAGTGCTGATTTCGTTGACAATTCAATTTGGTTTGCGTTTGACACTGTTACGTGTTAAATCAAAGATATTTGCGTTACATCTTGTGCAGGATACCGTCCATGGCGATCGAACTGCGAGGGAGTGGTACGATCGAGGATGAAGCGCCAGCATCATCCAAACCCTCAAGAGTTGAAAAAATCACCGCTGCGCTCACGGCAATTGAAGCCGACGGCTCTGTCGCCGGATGCATTACCGAAACACCGGGAGCTTTTCTCTGGGAATTTTACAAGGCCTGGGTTGAAAACGGCGGCCAGGATGGCGGCAAGAATCGCAATTCAATCCGCCGCATGCGTGAAGTGTGGCTTATTGGCGAACATGAGGTCAAAAGCCTACATCCCAAGCTCACCGGCAAGGTCAGGATCAGCAAGGATGACGCCAGGTCCCTGATCGCCCTTTTCCTCGGACGCTGGAAGTTTTCTGGCATCAGGGAAGGCGATTGGGTGCTGACGCCAGATGGATACGCACCATTTCCTTGCAGAGACTGCAAAGCGCTTTGCGAAAGACTCGTCGATGCAATGTACCCATCCAGAAGTGGGCATGCAGAAATAGGGATCCTGTTGCCGGCGCAGTCGACCGAAAATCGTCCTGTACCAGGAAGAACCAATTGGTCAAATCTCTTGGAGCAATACAGACATCTCGATGCGCTAATTTATCTGAGCAGACACAATTCCACGATTGGGCCAACCCCGTCTGATACTATACGATTATTTTGGGAGTATATGAACGAGCTATATGACAACCTAGGCGATAAGGAGATTCTTTTTATATGGATTGTCGATATCGGCGCGAGACAAGCTGAAGAGGAGCGATCGTGGAAAGATTTCCTGAATTTCGAAATGATGAAAACTCAATTTCGTGCCTTTGCTTCATTCGACTCTGAAGGCGATCTGGAGGAAACAACCAGAGCAGGAGATACTGACCGCCCCAATGAAAGATCTGGCATACATGATGCTTTCCTGCGCTCCCTCACCATCCCTGAAGAAGGACATAGAGAAAAGCGCTGGAAGTGGCTTTGTCAACGCAGCGTTGTCGTAATTCAAAACCTCCGGAAGGAAGAATTTCAACATCTGTATATTGAAGAAGATAGGGATGTCGAAAAATTACGACTGCGTGATATCGGAATTACTGCTGAAAATATTCTACCCAGTATGATGCCAAATCGCTGGGCTCAATCAAGGGAACTTCAGCAACTCTATGGAGGAGACCTGACTGATATTTCAGACGCAACACTGACAATCCACTATAACATTAAACCCAAACATGGCGAAACAACAGATAGTTCGAACATTCGCTATTTTGCATATGGCCTAACTCCCCAGCTCACAAATGGAGCATCACTTAACTCGGTCGGAAGGTCGATTGAACTCGATTCGCCAGGTCAGCTTTATGACGAGGCTATGAGTCTTGTCTATTGGGCAGCACGACATCGCTTGCTCAAGGGCAAGGGCAGTGACAAAGATCGGAAATATGAGAACGATTGGTCCATCGCTCTAGCATACCTTAGAAATCAAGGTTTTAGAGTTATTCGACTACCAGAGTTCATGCAAATTCATCGGTCACCAGGCGACTAAACAACCAGCACGATTTTGATCTTGAACTCCACTCGCGTTAGTGGATTTTGACACTACATTTCGACTAACTATCTGAATTCGAACCGAAATTCGCCGTTATTTTTTCTTGCTTTTCTCGATCGGATGTGGTTAACACCTAACGAAATTAAGCGGTTATTCAGTCTGAAATATACAGAAAATCACTCAAGGGTTGATTTTCTGTCAGGGTAGGCTGTGAATTTGTGGGCAAATAGAATCCGAGATACCGCATCGGACATTGGAGTTAGAGTTGCAATGGGTCAGTTCGCAGCCATTCCTGAGTATCTCCCCTACACATTCGAAAAGACAGTATTAACATTTATTGTACCGGCGCCCAACGGCTGTAATTTAAATTGCCCGTTCTGCTATATATCGAAGAGAAAAGAACCCGCTACAATCTCTAAACTAAAACCTTTGGATTACGATTACTTCATTGAAAGCTCTAGTGAAGGCCTTGATGTCGGTGCGATATGTATCCAGGGCTATGAACCATTACTACCTGAGTCGTTTGATTATACGCGTACAATATTGAATGCAGGACGCCGACTCAACATTCCAACAAGCTTGGTTACGAATGGGACTAATCTTGAGCGCTGGGTTCGTGAACTTGCGAACCTTATGCCTGCCAAGATCGCTGTAAGTATCGACTCATCAAATGCTTCGATCCATGACAAGACTCGTGGCAAAACTGGAGCTTTTGAGCAAGCCATGCGAGGTTTGAGACTCGCCGCAGCTGATCCTGTACTGCAGTCGAGATTGACTTTGGCCTCGATCTTGATGCCAGGCAAGCATGAGCGATTGCTCGGCATGCCTACTTTGGCGGAAAAACTTGGCATTTCCCACTGGGTCGTGACGGCCCTAAGCCATGTCGGTCAGGATGATATTGGCGGGCCGGTTGGTGACCGGGGTCGAACCATCTCGGACTTGCTTATCCTGAAACGTGAGGCGGAACGATGCGGGATCAACTTCGTCGTCGATGATGAATTTGGCAAATTATCTGATGAAGAGATCCATCGTAGCATTGTAGACATCAACGCGCTTCGTATCCGCCGATTAGCAAAGCCTGCTGGGACGTTTCGACTTTTGCCGACCGGGCAGTGCTCAATAGGTCTTGATCTACTTAAGGAAGTCGGTCCACATACGCCCGTGTGGTCACCAGATGAGAATGCTTATGACTTTATCGAACGCATTCGGCTAAAGAAACCTGCTCTCAGAGCCGTCAGCTAATGCAGTTGCCAGTACCCCCGAGCGATTACCAATAGCGACCACTTGAGGCGACAGCGACCGTCACGAGGCCTAAGACAAGATTGGTCAGTACGATCATGCGGATGGTCGCAAGTTTCGCACCTGCCGTAGCAACATCCTCTCGATCAACAGCGCGCAGAAATGCAATCCATGGCACATGAAAGAGCACCCCGAATAGTGCGATCATGATCCACCCGGTGAGATGCATGATGTGGACGTGCAGCCCAACGCCGGAAAAACCACCAAGTCCAAAGAAAATCATAAAATAGCCACTCGCAAGCAAGGCGAGAACGCTCATCCACACCCAGGGGAAAAAGCGACGAAAGACCTCCTTCCAAAGCCTTAAGCGCTCAAGAGCCTCCCATTCCTGTAGTGTCGGCCGGAGGATGACATAGGCGAAAAACATCCCACCAACCCAGACAACGGCTGCAAGGCTGTGGATCATAAGACTTAGGGTCATGGGGAAAGAACCTTCTGCAAACGCGCTGAGGCAGACGCCCGGCGCTCCTCCTGGATCATATCAGCCAGCTTCTCACCGATCATGATACAGGCGGCATTGGTATTACCAGAAACCACCGTCGGCATAATTGACGCATCGGCAACGCGTAGACCTTGTAGCCCATGAAGGCGGAGCCTGTGGTCAACGACCATTTGGGGATTGGACTCAGGTCCCATCATGCACGTGCTCGTGGGATGAAATATCGTGCCGCCGCGCCGACGCGCGTAGGCTAAAAACGCCTCGTCGCTATCAACATCCGGTCCGGGCTCAATCTCCTCAGCTATAAGCGGCCTCATCGCATTGGTCTCAGCAAGGCGCCGCGCCAGCTTGAGCCCATCGACCATGCATTGACGGTCAGTCTCGGTCGCGAGGTAGTTGGCATGGATCTTTGGATGATCCTTGGGATCACGAGACGCAATCATCACCGTTCCACGACTCTCGGGCCGGAGCTGACAGACCGATGCGGTGAACCCAGAAAAGTCATGGAGTGGCTCACCAGGCTTGTCCGCACTGAAGAGAATGAGGTGGAATTGGACATCTGGCGTCTCTAATTCCGGCCGGGTTTTTGCAAAGATTCCCCCCTGGCCGGCCCCGATGGTGAGCGGGCCGCTGCGTTTCGTCACCCACTCCAGACCCATCAGCATCTTTTGCCAGGGACTCTTCACGCGATCGTTCAGCGTAATAGGTTTAGTGCAGCGGTAGAGAGAGCGCGCTTGAAAGTGGTCCTGCAGATTCGCGCCCACTCCCTTCAGATCATGCACCACCTTGATATCGAGCTCACTCAAGTGATCGCCTGGTCCAATGCCCGAGAGCTGCAGGATCTGCGGTGAGCCGATCGCGCCTGCAGAAAGGATCACATCGGCCTCTACATCAGCACGCTTCAGCTGCCGATCTTGCCAGTACATGACACCTGTCGCGCGCTTACCCTCGACGACAATCCTCGACACAAGAGCGTCTGTAACGACGTTAAGATTGGGTCGGTGATCGATCGGATGAAGGTAGGCGACGGCACTCGAACAGCGAAAGCCATTTTTGGTTGTCAGCTGGAAGTAGCCGACCCCTTCCTGATCCTCGCCATTGAAATCGGCAGTACGTGGAATACCGATCTCATCGCAGGCATTGACATAAGCCTCAATAATCTCATGGGTTTGATTGAGATCGGAGACACCCAGCGGGCCGCCCTCGCCATGAAGGGCATCAGCGCCGCGCTCCTGATCCTCAGCTTTCTTAAAGAATGGTAAGACATCATCCCAGCCCCAGCCTTGATTGCCCATCTGCCGCCAAAGCTGAAAGTCTTCACGCTGACCTCGAATGTAGACAAGACCGTTGATCGCACTCGATCCGCCGAGGACACGGCCGCGCGGCCAAGCGATGCGGCGACCATCGAGCGCAGGCTCCGGCTCGGTCTCATAGCCCCAATTCAGCTTCTTGTTGAAGATTGTCTTGTAGTAGCCGACGGGGACATGGATCCAAGGGTTCCAATCCCGACCACCTGCTTCGAGTAGGAGAACCCGATTCGAAGGGTCCTCGGTTAAACGATTCGCCAGCGCGCAGCCCGCAGAGCCGGCCCCAATCACGATATAATCATAGCTTTCGGCCATAGTCTCCAGAACGCCTCCAAACTTCCCAACGCCATGCCAGCGTTATGTTTTTGGGCCATCAAGCGGGTCTGTATACCGTCATTTCATGCAGTGATTAGCGCCCCTTGATTTTTTGATAGCCGAATTTGTCAGCCTTGATGAGCAAAATCAGTAAATCACAGATTTGAACGATAATCCTTGTTCATCGCTTGCAACCGAAACGATTACAGCGCATAACTCGGGTTCATGGCTGTCCGTGAGCTTCCCACCATCTACTCCAAGCGGCATTTGCTCGGTATTGAAGGGCTTTCGCCGCTCGAAATCCAATTGTTACTGGATCGAGCCGACGAATTCGTCGACCATGGGCGTCAGGCCAACAAGAAGCTTGATCAGATGCGTGGCCTCACCCAAATCAATCTCTTCTTCGAGAGCTCGACGCGCACACGAACGTCTTTTGAACTCGCCGGCAAACGCCTAGGCGCTGATGTGGTCAATATGTCCATCAGCAGTTCGTCCATCAAAAAGGGCGAGACGCTGATCGATACCGCGATGACACTCAACGCCATGCACCCCGACGTCCTGGTCGCAAGGCATCACGACAGCGGCGCCGTTGCCCTGCTCGCAAGGCATGTGAACTGCGCGGTCATCAATGCAGGTGACGGTAGCCACGAGCATCCAACACAAGCTCTCCTCGATGCACTCACCATCCGAAGACGGCGTGGACGTATTGAGGGCCTTCTCGTCGCCATTTGCGGCGACATTCTTCATAGCCGGGTCGCCCGCTCAAATATCTTACTGTTGAGCGCCATGGGCGCGAGAATCCGCGTGGTGGCGCCAAAGACATTGCTTCCAGCATCGATCGACGCATATGGCGTCGAGGTCTGTGCCAATATGGAAACCGGTCTTGCCGACGCGGACATCGTGATGATGTTGCGGCTCCAGACCGAACGCATGCAGGGGAGCTTCGTCCCCTCAGTACGCGAGTATTTTCATCTCTTCGGCCTCACCTACGACAAGCTCACGCGCGCCAAACCTGACGCGCTAATTATGCATCCCGGCCCGATGAACCGCGGCGTTGAGATCGACGGAACTGTTGCCGATGATATCGATCGAAGCGCCATCCTTGACCAGGTTGAGCTTGGGGTCGCTGTTCGCATGGCCTGCCTTGATACCCTAACCCGCAACTTGAAAGCGGCGGCATGAGCCAACTGGTTCTGATCAAACGGGCACGCCTGCTCGACCCTGCAGAACGCCTGGATCAAATTGGTGACCTCTTGATCGCCGGCGGCAAAATCGCGGGCTTTGGCGAACATCTTTCGATCGACGGCGCCAGTATTAATGCTGAGGTTATTGATGCCGAAGGGCTTTGCCTCGCACCTGGCCTCGTTGATATGCGCGTGACCTTTGGCGAGCCGGGTGCCGAACACAAAGAGACGTTTGAAAGTGGAACCCTAGCCGCCGCCATCGGCGGCATCACCAGCCTTGCCTGTCTTCCGAACACCGAACCCGCCATCGATGATCCAGCCATGGTCGAGTTCATTGCAAGACGCGCGAGAAAACAAAAACGGGTCAAGGTCTATCCTTACGGCGCCATCACGCAACGTTGTGCCGGCGAACACCTGGCGGAGATGGCGCTGCTAAGGCAGGCCGGAGCAGTTGGCTTTACCGACGGCAGTCGCCCCATTGCCGATTGCTTGGTCATGCGCCGCGCCATGGCTTATGTGAGCGCGCTCGGCGGGCGGATCATGCAGTATCCTGAGGAACCGTCCCTCACGCGCAATGGCTTGATGAATGAAGGCGAATTGTCGACCCGACTGGGTCTTGCAGGCATTCCCCACGAAGCCGAAGTGATCATGGTCGAACGGGATATTCGCCTCGCTAAGGCCACCGGTTGTGCGCTTCACCTTGGCCCGATCTCGACAGGGGATGCCGTCCAAGTGATCCGACAGGCAAGGGCAGAAGGGCTTCCTATAACGGCCGATGCCACGCCCGCGCATCTCACCCTGAACGAACTCTCAGTTGAAGGATATCGAACCTTCGCCAAGATCAAACCGCCACTTCGCAGCGAAGCCGACCGTCTCGCCCTTCTTGAAGGGCTGGCTGACGGGACAATCGATGCCATCGCCAGTGATCACTGTCCGCAAGATCAGGACTCCAAGAGACTGCCTTTCGCTCAGGCCGAATTCGGCGTCGTTGGCTTGGAAACACTCCTTCCCATTGCCCTCGGCCTGGTTCATGACGGCACACTTGGCCTGCTCGACCTGCTCGACAAGCTCACGCGGGCACCAGCTGATATCTTGGGACTGGAAGCTGGACGCCTACAAAAGGGGGCTCCCGCCGACATCATCCTTTTCGACCCGGAAACACCCTGGCGGATCGACCCTGATCATCTCAGTAGCCTTTCAAAAAACACACCATTCGAAGGCAGGCTCACCCAAGGACGTGTGCTCCGTACCATCGTCGATGGGCGTACAATATTCAACGGCGCTACCAACGCATCCTGATTGTTTTGACGAAGAGAGGAGACTGGCAACCACGGCCATTCTGCTCGCGCCGAGTCCATGCTATGGAAGGCTTGGAATACGAAGCATTATGGCGATAGTCTCATGATTGATCCCCTTGGAGGCCCTGCCTTTTGGTGGCCGTTTGTCGTCGGGTTCCTGATCAGCTATGCCATCGGCTCGATCCCCTTCGGCTTAATCCTCACGCGGATTTTTAATGCAGGCGATCTGCGCAGCATCGGCTCAGGCAATATTGGCGCAACCAACGTGCTGCGCACCGGTCGCAAGAGCCTGGCTCTTGCAACCCTCGTCCTCGACGCTCTGAAAGGGGCGATTCCAGTATGGATCGCCGGTGTCTTCTTCGGACCTGATATGGCCATCGTCGCTGGCCTCGGCACGGTGCTTGGCCATTGCTTTCCCATCTGGCTCAAGTTCAACGGTGGCAAAGGCGTGGCCACCGCAGCAGGTGTCATTTTGACAATGACACCGCTTGCAGGCCTCCTGGCACTGGCCGTCTTTCTGATGATCGTGATGGTCACCCGCTATGTGTCATTGGGGTCGATACTAGCCGCCGCAACGTCTGCACCCTTTGCCTATCTTCTCGGACAAATCCAGGCGGCCGAACTGTTTTTGCTGATCGGCCTCATCATTATCGTCAAACACTATGCCAATATCCGTCGTCTCCTTGCCGGCGACGAATCGAAGCTCTCATTTTCCAAAAGTGCCGTGAACAAAAGTGACGCATCATAGGCCAGGATCGGGCGTCTCATGTCTTTTGCAATGATACAAAGCTTGTGCCTGTTCATTCCGCTCAACGGATCAACGCCGCATCGTCTCCTGAGCGAAATTGAGAGCGACGCTTGTCTGCCGAGGCAGTCATTTGCGAGATGATCAACATCAGCCTTCCCCTTCGTCGCGAGAGGAGATACCAGCGCAAATTATGGCTATCGGCAGAACGTCACCATCATCGAACCAGCCAACGCCACGAAAGAAGACTTGGATCCTCTCAATCGGTGTCGTCCACTGGTGACGAGGCTCCATGGCGATCCTAAATCGTCCCTTAACCTTATGCCGCAAGATGTCCGGCATTGGGACGCAACATCTCGCGCCCTCGGGTCTAACTGTTTGACCTCGAGATCGACGAACGGCGTCGAACCGAGCCACTGCTGGTTGACGAACCGTTCCGTCGATGCCATGCACAGAGCTCCGAAATGCAGCAGGGTTTGTTTCAACCGGAGTTGCAGGATCGAAAGGAACATCACCCCGACGACAGAGTTTCGCTTGCATCTTCGTGATCCGAAAACATATGAAAGTGGTCTCTCGTTCGGCTGGCTGTTGCCAGGATGTCCAGTCAACGAAGTAGTCGTCGTCAAGGTCAACTAGGGCAGGATCGTCTTATCGTCATGGACGTCGTCGTCGTCGAATCCCCGACTAAAGCCAAGACCATCAACAAGTATTTAGGCAATGACTACAAAGTGTTGTCTAGCTATGGCCATGTCCGGGACCTGCCGGAAAAGGACGGCTCGGTCTTACCGGACGAAGATTTTAGGATGATCTATGAGCCGCTTGCCGACAAAAAGCAGCGGATCGCTGATATCGCAAAAGCCATCAAAGATGCTCGGCATCTCTATCTGGCAACCGACCCGGATCGCGAGGGCGAAGCGATCTCTTGGCATTTGTTGTCAGCTCTAAAAGAGCAAAACGCGATCAACGACGTTGACGTTAAGCGCGTGGTCTTTCACGAGATTACGAAGAACGCCGTACTGGAGGCGATGCAAAAACCGCGTGACCTCGACGAAGGGCTGATCGACGCTTATCAGGCCCGGCGCGCGCTGGATTATCTCGTCGGCTTTACCCTGTCACCGGTTCTCTGGCGAAAGCTGCAAGGCTCGCGTTCGGCTGGACGAGTTCAATCAGTAGCCCTGCGATTGATCTGTGAGCGAGAAGCCGAGATTGAGGCGTTCGTTCCCCAGGAATATTGGAGCCTCACTTCAGCGTTCACGACACCCAAGGGCGACACCTTCGAAGCACGTTTAGCTCGGCTTGATGGTGCAAAACTCGATAAGTTCGGTCTCACTAAGGAAGAGGACGCCAAACGCGCGATTGCCCTGATTGAGGCGCAGGATTTCAAAGTCCAAAGCATTGAGAAGAAGCAGGCTCAGCGTCACCCTTCTCCTCCTTTCTCGACGTCGACCTTGCAGCAAGAAGCCTCGCGGAAGCTTGGCTTTGGTGCCGATCGGACGATGAGGACAGCGCAAAAGCTCTTCGAAGGCATAACGCTCGATGGCGAGACGGTAGGCCTGATTACCTACATGCGTACCGACAGTGTTCAGCTGTCGACAGACGCGCTGAATGCATGTCGTGCGCAGATCCAATCAAGCTACGGCGATCCCTTTTTGCCGGATGCGCCAAGAACCTACAAAACCAAGACCAAAAACGCTCAGGAAGCCCATGAGGCAATCCGCCCTACAGACGTGGCAAGAACGCCGGACCAGATCGGGAGATTCCTGGACGACGATCAGCGCCGGCTATACGACCTGATCTGGAAACGAACCCTCTCAAGCCAGATGAGCAGCGCAAAGCTTGATCGTGTAGTTGCGGAACTGAGCTCTTCTGATGATCAGATTGGCTTTCGAGCTGTCGGTTCCATCATCACCTTCCCTGGCTTTCTCAAGATTTATCAAGAAGGCAAAGACGATCCGTCCCAGGATGATGATGAGTCAGGCGGCCTGTTGCCACCCATGGCGCCAAACGACCCACTGAAACGGGGTGAGATTAAGCCAGAGCAGCATTTTACCCAACCGCCGCCCCGCTATTCCGAAGCCAGCCTGGTCAAGAGACTGGAAGAGCTCGGCATTGGGCGGCCATCGACTTATGCCAGTATCATTTCGGTGCTGCAGAATCGAAACTATGTACGCCTGGAAAGTCGCCGCTTCATTCCAGAAGATCGTGGGCGCTTGGTGACGGCGTTTCTGACCGCCTTTTTTGACCAGTATGTTCAGCCGGATTTTACCGCTCTTTTGGAGAATCGCCTTGATGAGGTCGCGTCCGGCTCCCTCGCCTGGAAAGATGTGCTTCGCGATTTTTGGGATCCGTTTCATCATGTTGTCGGTGAGGTTCAAGAGCGTCGGGTAGCTGAAGTTATCGATGCGCTGAATGACCTGCTGGCACCACGCCTGTTTCCACCTCGTCCAGACGGGTCAGATCCACGCGTTTGTCAGCTGTGCAAGGAGGGAAGCCTCAGCCTAAAACTTGGTCGCTATGGCGCTTTTGTCGGGTGCTCGAACTATCCGGATTGCCGCTATACCCGTAAGCTTGATGCTGACCCGAACGAGCCGGAACCCGAAGAGCAAAAAGACCGCATTCTCGGCGTTGATCCAGCGACAAGCGAAGAAGTGCTCTTAAAGCATGGTCCTTATGGTGCTTACGTGCAGCGTGGCTCGGGCGACGACTTGAAACGTTCGTCGCTAGCCCCGAACATGACCACCACCGACCTTACGCTGGAGCAAGCGCTCGCACTTTTGTCCCTACCGCGTGAGATCGGCAAGCATCCGGAGACAGGAAAGCCGATCGAGGCAGGGATCAATCGCTACGGGCCATTCATCAAGCATGACCGGTTTGTTCGCCTCGGCCCCGATGATGATGTGCTCACCATCGGTATGAACCGCGCTATGGTGTTGATTGCAGAAGCAGCGACCAAGGGCGGCAGACCCGCGCAGAAGGTGCTGAAAGAACTGGGTGAGCACCCCGAAGACAAAAAACCAGTCACGCTTCATGAGGGTCGGTTTGGCCCCTATGTCAAACACGGCAAGATCAATGCGAGTTTGCCCAAAGGTGAAGATCCTGAAAGCTTGACCATGGATGCTGCGGTGGCGCTGATCGCTGCCAAGGCGGCCAAGGGTGGGGGCAAGAAAGGTGGCGCGAAGAAAAAAACGAGCAAAGCCAAGGGCGGCAAGGCAAAGGACAAAGCGTCCTGAACACCAAAAGCCGAAAGCAAACACCCTCAGGCAAAGCTCGATCATCTGGCCGCCCATCTGACAAGCGCGCTTCGAAGCGGCTGGGATCAGGCCTTCCAAGCAAAGAACAGCTCATCCGTTACCTCGTCGAGTCACCAGAAGAGGTGACGCGGCGTGATCTTGCCCGAGCCTTTAACTTGAAAGGACAAGAACGCGCTGACCTTCGCGCTATGATGCGCGAGCTGGAAGGTGAAGGCCTCTTGGCGCGCGGTCACAAAAAGCGGGTTCGCGCAAAGGGAAGACTTCCCGGTGTCACTGTGGTTCACGTTACCGCGCTGGATCATGACGGCGACCTTCTCGGCCAGCCTGCAACCGACTCCGATGAAGCGCCTTTAGCGCAAATCCATCTTCTACAAGATAGTCGCGGTCGTGCCCCCAAGATCGGCGATCGGGTACTCGCCAGGCTAAACCATATCGGCGGTCAGAACTACGAAGGCAAGGTGATCAAGATCCTGGCCAATGCGCCATCAAAGATTATTGGCGTGCTTGAGCAAAGCCGGGATGGTCTTGTTGTTCGTCCTCTTGAAAAGGGTGCTGGTCGTGAACTGCGACTTAGCCGCGAGGCAACCGGTGGTGCTGGCCCCGGTGATCTCGTCGTCATTCAAGGCGATGGGGCTCGCCCCCTTGACCGCGCGGATGCCAAGGTCACGCAACGGCTCGGTCATGTCGACGACGCCGGGGCGATATCGCTGCTTGCTGCTCACCAACATGACTTACAGATCGCTTTTCCCCAGGAAGTGATCGAGATCGCTGACATGGCAAAACCCGTTTCGCTCGGCAAGCGTGTCGATCTTCGCGATCTGCCGCTTGTCACCATCGATGGAAGCGATGCCCGCGATTTCGATGATGCGGTGTTCGCGGCCGCCGATGACGATCCGAGCAATCCCGGCGGATGGCGGGTCACCGTGGCAATTGCGGATGTTGCCCACTATGTCCAGCCGGGCTCACCGCTCGATCTTGAGGCGCGACGTCGAGGTAACTCCACCTATTTTCCGGATCGCGTCCTACCGATGCTGCCGGAAGCGTTATCCAACGGGCTCTGCTCGCTTCGCCCCGGCGAGGAGAGAGCTTGCTTGGCGCTGCATATCTGGCTTGATCGCTCTGGTCAGAAGAAACGACACCGGGTCGAACGTGGCCTGATGCGTTCGACTGCAAGATTGACATATGAGCAGGTACAGGCAGCAAAAGACGGAAAACCCGATGAGCAGACGACGCCATTGCTTTCGAGCGTCATCCAGCCGCTCTTTGGCGCCTATGACGCACTCACCCGAGCTCGCAACAAGCGAGGCACGCTCGATCTCGACCTTCCCGAACTCCGCATCCTTCTCGATGACAAACGAAACCCGGTCGATGTCGGCAAGACGGTTCGGCTCGACGCGCATCGCTTAATCGAAGAATTTATGATCATGGCGAATGTCGCAGCCGCGGAAACCCTCGAAGCCAAAGCCGCCCCTTGCATGTATCGAGTGCATGACAAGCCAGATCAGGTCAAAATTGAGGGCCTTGGCCAACTCCTGAAGAGTCTAGGCGTGGTTCGACAAGGTATCTTGAATGCGACACCGAAGGATTTGGCCCGGCTGTTAGAGAAGACTCGAGATCATCCCCTGAGTCCACTGATCAGTTCCTTACTCCTGCGGGCTCAGAGCCAAGCCATCTATACCCCCCAAAATATTGGGCATTATGGACTGAATCTTGGGCGCTACGCACACTTCACATCACCTATACGGCGATACGCCGATCTTCTGGTGCATCGAAGCCTGATTTCCGCGCTCAAGCTCGGCGACGGCGGATTTTCAGAAGATGTTGATGCCGAAGCTTTTCAGGAACTTGGCAGCCATATCTCGTCATCTGAGCGTAGATCGATGGAGGCAGAACGCGCCGCCAAGGATCGCTTCGTCGCCATGCTCATGGCAGAGCGTGTTGGGGGCGTGTTCAAAGCGCGTATCACCAGCGTTCACCGTTTTGGATTGTTTGTTCAACTGACAGAAACCCTCGCTGATGCCCTCGTCCCCATCTCGACCCTAAGCATCAATAGGCTCGATCATGATGATGCGGAACATGCGCTCGTCGACTGGCAAGCCAGCACGGTTTGGGCACTCGGCGATGCCGTCGAAGTCGAACTTGTTGAAGTCGACACCGCCATGGGACGCCTCAGTTGCCGCCTGGTCGATCACACCCCGGGGCCGCGTTCAACAGCAATCCTAAAGAGCCGACGTCGGAGAAAGACCTCGGGGCCACGAGGCCGGCGCCGACGCTTCTAACGGCGGCGCACTCGCTCTCGATCTTGACAGATCTGGCTCAAAGCCTATGTTTCCGCTAGTTCCGCATGTCTCGTTGAAAGGCTTTGGCGATGGCGAAGTCCAATACCGTCCTAATCAAACTCGTCAGTTCTGCAGGCACGGGTACCTTCTACACGACGAAGAAGAATCCCCGTAACACGACAGAAAAGCTGACGCTGAAGAAGTATGATCCGAAGATCAGAAAACATGTCGAGTTTAAGGAAGCGAAGATCAAGTAATCCTGCTTTCCCAGATTCGATAAGAGAAGGGCCGCTGAGCGGCCTTTTTTGTAGACCAATATTCAACTAATAGGTTATTATATTAAGGTTAAATTAACCAATAAGATGTAATTGAACCTTGTGCACAGGCTGAACGGCGTCCTTTGTATGCATTGTGGCGAGCGATCCTATGGCGTTGTGCACGTTGAATTGATTGCCGAATGTCACCTGGCCCGATTGGAGACGGATCAATGATGGCCTCGCCCGACCTTGTCTGCTCGAGGAACAATCGCACCTACGCATTGCGACCAACGTTGGCTCGGCACGTTGCCTGCTCAGCCCTTATCTGCGCAGGAATCGCCATTGGCGGGGCATCGGCCACCGCAGCACCTCTCGACAAAATGCTCATTGCGACACCTCTCGTCCTTAAGGATGGTCGCATCGCTGAGGTGTCTGTCCATACGATCCCGTTCCCAGGTGACGCGGCAGCACCTGCCTCTCAGATCAAGACAAACCTTGATGCCTTTACACAAAGCATCGCCACCGATTGTTTTTTGACCGCTCAAGTGATCGGCCATGTCGACAAGAGCGAAATCAACGGGCGTGAAACGGCCGATATCCATCGGCTTGCCCGCGCACGAGCGGATACCATCCAGGCCTCTCTGGTCGAGAACGGCCTACCCGCATCGTCCATCGCGAGCGTCTGGGATTGGCGCTTTATGGTCCAGGAATCCCGGGTCACGCTTTGGGTGTTTCGTTTAACGTCAGGCGATGATTGCGAGGATGCTCCTGTCGGCACCCAAGCCACCGACCAAGTTGCCGAAGCACCGACTCCCCTTAAGACGTCGGCAGACGATGCTCCTGTTGTATCCAGTCTTCAAAAGACGGCAACGTCAGTTGAAAATCGCGTAATCCCTGCAGCCAAGCCTGCTGCAACCGACCTAGAAACGGCCGTTTCGAAACCACAAGCCAGCCCAGTCACGCCGGCGGCCAATGCAGTGGAACGTGTTCGAACGGCAGCCTTGAACGCAGGTCAGACGGCATCAAAGGATGGTGGGCCAATCAAACTCGGCAAAGGCAACGGACTCGCCATCGTCTTCGACACCAACAGCAGCTTTTTTCCAGCAGGTGCCGGTGATCAACTCCGTGCCTTTCTGAAGACTCTTGATAAGGGCAAAAGTTATGTCCTTCGAATCCAAACAAGTGTTGACGGAAATACCAGCGTTGCTGGCGCCTCATCCGCAGACGAGGCCCAGCGCTACAATACCTGGCTCGCCGAACGGCGCTCCAAGCGCGTTGAGGCTTGGCTTGAGAAAAACGGAGGCGACTTCGATTTTACGCTTGAGCCTGCCTTGATGGAGAATGATGCGTCGCGGCGTGTCGTGATCGATCCGCAGCCGTCGGGCGCATCATAGGCGGTAGGTGAGATTGGCTTAAGGGCCGTCGGGCTTCGCCAGCGTGTCGGCAAGGGTCTGCTGATGTCCATCACCGCAGCCAGAGCCGACACGTCAGCGTGCAACCCTGCGGTTACCGATCAATTGGGGTGGCCCTGCCGTTGTGCGTGAGTTTTTTCCGCGGCAACGATCGAGCTACCGGTCCGACCCCGCCGTCAAGAATGCCACAAGTTCCTGACGCTGACGTCAGTTTGCCAGTCTGGGTGATTACTGAAAACGTCGCGACCGCTTAGGCACGGATCTGGTTACCGAGACGGCATCCATGACGTAAGACATTGGACAGGCCTGAGCAGCGGCTCACGGGGCCAGGAGTGCTTTAGGTCCTAAGAACATCTGCCATAGCCTTGATGGCAAAATCGATCGCATCACGATCAATGTCGAGGTGGGTCACCGCACGCATCCGACGCTCCCCCATGGCACCGATTCGAACTCCCTTGTCCAGAAGTTGCGCGGCGACGGAGGGCGCCGACGGTGTGTGTGGCTCCAAATCAAAGAACACGATATTGGTCTCGATCAGGCTTGGATCGAGGCTTATGCCATCTAAAGCAGCGAGTCCTGAAGCTAGATGCTTGGCGTTCTCGTGATCCTGACCGAGACGATCGACATGATGATCAAGAGCATAAAGGCAGGCGGCCGCAATGATGCCGGCTTGACGCATCGCCCCACCCATCTGTTGCTTGAGCCGCCAGGCTTCATGAATGAAGTCAGCGCTGCCCGCAAGAACCGCGCCAACAGGTGCACCCAAACCTTTGGAAAAATCCAACCAAAGCGAATCGAAGGGTTCAGCGTAGTCGCTTGCAGCAATGCCGCTGCCGATCACGGCGTTCATCAGCCTTGCCCCATCCATATGCATCGATAAACGGTTGGCATGTGCGACGTCGCCAATCGCCCGAATGGTGTCGAGCGGCCAGATAGACCCCCCACCCCAATTGCTCGTTTGCTCGATCGAAATGAGCCGAGAGCGTGGTTCGTAGCGAGAGCCGGAACGGATGGCGCTCTGAACCTGTGCTGGACCGAACTGACCACGAACGCCATCGAGCGGATAGAGCATCGCCAAGGCCAGAGCAGCAGGACCGCCAGCCTCTGCGATGATGCCATGAGCGGTCCGATCAAGGATGATTTCGTCGCCCGGCCGGCAATGCACGCGATAGGCAATTTCATTACACATGGTGCCAGACGGCAAATAGACAGCCTTCTCTTTGCCCAAAAGATCAGCGACACGCTCACAAAGTGCCGTCACCGTGGGATCAAGGTCGGCCTGTTCGTCACCAACTTCCGCCTCAGCCATGAAACGGCGCATACCGTGACTTGGTTGGGTTCTTGTATCACTGTAAAGGTCGATCAAGCCGGCACCTTTGCGTCATTGGCGGCATCTGCCGAGGATGAGTCCGCTTTGTTTTCTACCTGAAGCCAGACGGCCGTGTCATGAAAAACAGCGCCGCCATTCGGTGGTCCTGGATCAGCCGACGTCAGTGCGTTAATGCCAATACCTTCAATAAACGCATGATTCGGCCAGACACTCTCCACAATTAAGACACCCGGCTGCTGACCGTCGACCAGTTCGGCGTGAAGCAAAACAGTGCCGAGCTCGTTGCCGATCCGCACCAAGTCACCAGTCATGACGTTCAACTTTCGTGCATCCTCAGCATGCACAAGAACTGTCGGGCGAGCCTCCTTGGCAAGGGACGTCGGCGTCTCGGTGAAGCTCGTGTTGAGGTAATGACGCGCGGGTGCTGTAACCAAGCGATAGGGACGCTGTTCGTTCGCCTGATCAATGATGGGCATGTGATCAGGCAATCGCGGCATGATCGCATGGTCGGGGCCATAAGCTGCCCAATCCGGCTTGAATTGATAGCGTCCTGTTTTCGTTGGAAAACCCTGTCGATAACGAATACTGTCGCTGTCAGGGATCGCATCATAGCCGCCTGACTGGTAAACCGTTTCAGCATTGGGCCAGCCGGACCTGATCAGCAAATCATCAATAAGCTGCCATTCCGTCATGCGAAAACCAGAATGATCGGGGGCGCCTAAGCGCTTGGCCAGTTCACAAATTACGAAGTGATTGGGCCTTGCCTCCCTGTAGGGTTCAAACAGCTTTCGACCGATCTGAATCGCACCGTGACCACCGGCTTGATAGATATCGTCATGCTCCAGAAACATGGTGGCCGGCAACACGACGTCGGCCATTTTCGCTGTTTCCGTCATGAATTGCTCATGGACACAGACGAAAAGGTCATCCCTGCCAAACCCAGCATGCACTTTGGACAGTTCCGGTGCCACATCCATCGGATTGGTGTTTTGGATCAAGAGCGCCGTCACCGGCGGACCATCACCAAGATCACGAGGGTCACCTGTCAACACCGGTCCGATCCTGGACTGATCGAGAACGCGTATTGAAGGATCTCGAAGATCGAGCCCTTCAATCATCGTTTTGTCCCAATGGTACAGATCACGCTGACTATAAAGCGCACCGCCTCCTTGATGCTGAAAAGCGCCGCTGACAATCGGCAGCGAACTTGCAGCATGCATATTCGCGACGCCGTTGCGCGAACGGGTAAAGCCATAGCCAAAGCGAATGTAGGATCGTTTGGTCCGACCGTAGAGTGAGGCAAACCCTTCGATGTCCTCGACATCCAAACCGGTGATACCAGCAGCCCATTCTGGCGAACGGGTCTTAAGATGTGCCTCAAGCTCATCGACATGGTCGGCGTAGTTCTCGAGATAATGCCGATCCGCGAGCCCGTCGCGGAACAGAACATGCATAACGGCACAGGCAAGCGCGCCGTCCGTTCCAGGGCGGAGAGCCAAATGAACATCCGCCTGTTCGGCGGTGCCGTTGCGATAAGGATCGATCACCACAAGCTTAGCGCCGTTCTGCTTGCGTGCGCGAGCCACGTGGGTCATCACGTTAACCTGAGTCGCCACCGGATTCCCGCCCCAGATCACAACAAGGTCAGATACACTCATTTCCTCTGCCGGGACGCCCCAGCACATCCCGTAACCGGCCCTCCAGCCAATCTCGGAAAGGGGAGTACAAATGGTGGAGTGCTGTCCGGAATAGCGAAGGGCATGACGAAGACGATGGATGCCGTCCCGCTGCACCAAGCCCATCGTGCCCGCGAAGAAGTATGGCCAAACGGTCTCACTCCCGTGACGCGCGGCCGCCGTAGAAAAAGCCTCCGCGACACGATCTAAGGCCTCGTTCCACGAAATCGGCTGGAATCGTCCCTCGCCTTTCTTACCAACCCGCAACAAGGGACGGCCAAGTCGATCGGGATGATGAAACCGTTCAGCGTATCGCGCGACCTTGGCGCAAACCACGCCTGCTGTGTAGGGATTGCGTTTGGAGCCTCGCACACGCCCAAGACGCCCATCGTCAAGACGCTCGACGTCAAGCGCACAGACACTCGGACAATCATGGGGACAGACGGATGGCAGGATTTCGGTAGTCATGCCGACACCTTGTCTTGATCAGCGACGTCATTGGCGCAACGCGCATTCGAGCCTCGAAAAGGCTCGCCTGCCAACACCGCTGCGTCAAGGTCGATTGAGCAAAACCGCTGAAATCTGCGCTTAGCCCCGATCGATTCCCTCGGCATCCAAGTCAATAATCCGCACATCGTGGCCAATCGCCTGAATATAGCGCGGCAGATCCGAGGCCTTGATCGTCGTTGTCGCCTCGTTAGTGAGCGGATGGTAATTCAGGAGGTCATAGTCGAGCATCGCCTTGTCCAAGAGCGGCTGGACGCGATGACTGTCATCGTTAATCAACGCAAATGGGGTCACCGATCCGGGCGTGATGCCTAGGACTTCAAGGAGCAATTCGGGCTTTCCGAACGACAATCTAGGGGAGCCAAGCACCTTCGAAAGCCGGTTCATGTCGATCCGTCGACGATCGAGACAGACCAGCAGCCACAAACCACCTTTCTTGTCTTTCAAGAACAAGCTCTTGCAATGCCCGCCAGGCAGATGCGCCGTATGTGCTTGGGCCTCATCGACAGTGAAAACGGCTGGATGGTCGATCGTCTCGTGATCTATCTCGAGCTCATCAAGACGGGCGAGCAGTTGCTCTCGATCAAAGGTCATGGATCGATGCTGCGCTCAGTCCTCAACGCCGAGCTCGACGGGTGCTGGGATCGGTTCACCCGCTTCGGCACGCACCGCACGTGCCGCGATCACAGCAGCATCCAGGTCAATCTGGCTGCAGAGGCCGAGAATGACCGGATCCCTCGGTCGGATTTCCTGGCTCTTCCAGTGGGTGCGGTCACGAACGGCGTTCACGGTATTCTTTGTCGTGCCAAGCAGTTTGCAGATCTGTTGGTCGGCGAGTTCAGGGTGATTTCGCAACAGCCAGGCGATCGCATCGGGACGGTCCTGCCGCTTGGAAAGGGGCGTATAGCGGGGTGCCTTCCGCTTGGGCTGTTTGATATCCGCCGCAGCAGGCCGGAGCAACTTCAGTTCCGCAGAGGAGTCTTTTTCACAGCGCTCAATCTCGCCGCGTTCCAGTTGACCGCCAGACACCGGATCCAGACCACGAATGCCAGCCCCAACCTCGCCATCAGCGATTCCCTTCACCTCAAGCGCGTGCAGCCCGCAAAACTTGGCGATCTGCTCAAATGTTAGGGTCGTGTTGTCCACAAGCCAAACAGCCGTGGCTTTCGGCATGAGGGGTCTGTCCATCGTCTACTCCTAAGCGCGGCTCGAAATCACTGACCTTCGATGATAACAGGTCATGGCACGCACACGGTTTTCTAAGGGCTTATACGAAGCTTGGAAAGAGTTTCCTTAGCGTTTTGCCAGATCGCTAAGCTTTCTGCTTAATTAGTGGTCACGGGCACGGTATAATTCAAGCCAAGTCGGCCGCCATCAGCATAGACACATTGGCCCGTGATGTAACTCGCGTCATCGCTAGCGAGGAATGCCACCACCCGCGCCATTTCGTCTGGCTCTCCACAGCGCCCCAGCGGCGTGCGCGACAGAATTTTATGACGCGCCGCCTCATCCGTCATGATCGTCTTCAACATATCGGTCATGATCGAACCAGGACCGACCGCATTGACCCGCACGCCTTTGTCGGCGAGCGCAAGAGCCATGACGTTGGTGAGTTGGTTCATCGCCCCTTTGCTTACGACATAGGGAATCTGATTCGGAATGGCCAAGACGGCGTTTGCCGAGGACATATTGACGATCGCGCCTTTGCCGGCTTTGACCATCGCTCGCGCCGCAGCCTGGCCGACAAGAAAGGCGCCCTTTAGATTGACCCGCATGACGCTGTCAAAATCAGCCTCGCTGATCTCGAGGAAGTCAGCAGCTTTGATAATGCCGGCATTGTTGACCAAAACATCGAGGCGCCCAAATCGCTGGATCGTCTGGTCAATCAATGCTGTCGCTGAGCCTCCATCACCGACATCGCAGGGGATACAGACCGCCGTCCCTCCGGCTTCGGCAATGCTGCTTGCCACCGTCTCACCACCTTGGGCATCGATATCGGCGATCACGACGGACGCGCCTTCCCTGGCAAAAAGCTCCGCGCAGGCGCGCCCAATGCCGCCAGCACCACCGGTGACAATCACTGTTTGGTCGGCGAACCTCATGCCGTTCCCTCCTTCATTCCCTACTCGTTTTGGCCTGTCTCTCGTCCACCGTTCGCGGAGGGTCGATCATGCCGGGCAAAAAAAGCAAAGACTAACTCAGTGAGACCATCGATATAGGCCCGCGCCGCGGGACCGGTCGCCGGCCCGTCATAGCTGCCATCCTTCCAAGCGCCGTGGAAAAAGCCTTCGCCCGGCAACCGGTCGGTCTTACGCACGACCAAAACGGCAAGCTCCGGCTCATGTCGCGCACGATTACGCTCAGACACAACACCCAGATCGCGACATAGCGCATAGACTCGGATCGGCGTCACGCGCTTTCCGAAATGGCTCAAAACCTCGCTATAGGCAAGCGTCCGGCGATCTCGCGCGGCATCGATTAAAAGCTGTTCGAGGGCATCGATATCGACCATGTTCCAACCCGGTGCCCCCTGCGGGGTCCTTAAGGCTCGCCCCATCGATCCTGGCGACGGAGAGAAAGGCCAGGCGCGGTCTTCTTGGGCCTTGCCTTTATGCCGTCCAGGCTAAATACTCGGCGGTCATCTTGAGTTCAAACGTCAGCGCTGTCGCTCTCCATATCGGGCAGCGCCGACTTGGAGAGCAATCAAAGACCGCGTCGCATATCACGATACTGCACCGAGTCGCAACTGCATTATGTCCAGTAGAACAATGTGGTATATGTTTTTTCTGCAGTTTGACTGATCCGACATCGCTACCGTTTGCCGACTTGGAGGTTGCCCATGAAATTTGTGGCGCATCCTGAGAACAGCCCTTATCAACAGGGCCTTGATCGAAATGCCGCTAACTATGCGCCGCTCTCGCCACTCCGTTTCCTTGAGCGGGCTGCGGACGTGTATCCCGACAGGCTTGCCGTGGTCCACGGTTCCTACCGTGCTGACTACCGCACCCTGCGCGAACGCTCACGCCGCCTCGCATCAGCGCTGGTCAAGCATGGCGTGAAGCCAGGCGATACGGTAGCGGCGATGCTGCCCAACACACCGCCGATGCTGGAAGCACATCATGGTGTTCCCATGGCCGGCGCAGTTCTCAATGCACTGAACGTCCGTTTAGAAGCTGAAACCATCGCCTACATTCTCGATCATGGCGAAGCCAAGGTTCTCTTAACCGATACCGAATTCAGCCCGGTAATCGAAGAAGCATTGGCGATGGCGAACGCGGATCCGATTGTGATCGACGTCGTGGATATGGAAGAAGGCGCGCTCGGCGATCGTCTCGGTGACATCAGCTATGAGCAGTTGCTCGAAGAGGGAAACCCCACCTTCGAGCCGATCTTTCCCAAGGATGAATGGCAGGCTATCGGCCTTAACTATACGTCAGGCACAACGGGCCGCCCTAAAGGCGTGGTGGTTCATCACCGCGGAGCTTACCTAAATGCCATCGGCGATATTCTGGTCTGGAACATGAAGATGCATCCAGTCTATCTCTGGACGTTGCCGATGTTCCATTGCAATGGCTGGTGCTTTCCCTGGGCTGTGTGTCTGCAGGCCGGCACGCATGTGTGTCTTCGCAAGGTCGACGCTGCCGGAATGTATCGCGCCTTCGCTGATCACGGCGTCACCCATCTCTGTGGTGCTCCCGTTGTCATGGGCATGATCATCAATGCATCTGATGCGGAGCGACAGCCGTTTTCTCAGAAAATCGAGATGATGACGGCTGCTTCAGCGCCACCTGCAGCTGTGCTGCAGGCCATGGGCGACCTCGGCATTCGTGTTACCCACGTATACGGCCTCACCGAAGTCTACGGCCCAGCAACCGTTTGTGCCTGGCAGGATTCCTGGCAGCATCTTGCACCGGAAGAACAGGCGCAAAAACTTGCACGGCAGGGGGTCCCCTATCCCGTTCTGGAAGGCTTGGAGGTCATGGATCCCGAGAGCATGACCCCTGTCCCGCGGGATGGTGAGACCATCGGCGAAATCATGATGCGCGGCCACGACGTCATGAAGGGATATTTGAAAGACCCAAAGGCCACCGAGGCCGCTTTTGCCGGTGGGTGGTTTCATACCGGCGATCTCGGTGTGATGCACGACGATGGCTACATCGAAATCAAAGACCGTGCCAAGGACATCATCATCTCCGGTGGCGAGAATATCTCGTCGATCGAGATTGAAGGCGCCCTCTATCGTCACCCCGCTGTCCTCGAAGCCGCAGTCGTCGCCAAACCCGACGAGAAGTGGGGCGAAACGCCCTGTGCCTTCGTGACACTTAAATCCGGCGAACAGGTCAGCGAGCAGGCACTCATTGACCATTGCCGCGATCTCCTCGCCCATTTCAAGGCACCGAAGTGGATCGTCCTGACCGAGCTGCCCAAAACGTCGACCGGAAAGGTGCAGAAAACTATCTTGCGCGAGCGTGCGCGCAACTTATAGCCCATCGACGGCGACCATAACGTCTTCACATCAGTTCCGTCTTGCCGCCTAATAACGCCAAAAAAGCGTTATATATTGGTGAATTTTCTACATTTTTAGTTGTTCGGTGAGTTGCGCAAAACGTTCTTTCACTTCATATATATACATCTAATAATTGATAAATGGCGTTTGCCGCACCGTCATTCTGGCTCGTTCCAGCACGATGTCGCGTTCGGCGGGCAGGCATCGCCCAAGGTTCGGAGCATAGAAATGGCGATAGGACGCGGTGGCGACCAGTCGGTCGAGCAGGCACTGGCACGCATGAAGAAGCTCGAAGGTGAGTTGCAGCGACTGGTGGCTGCAGTCGACCAACGCCTGTCGAACCGGACGATAACCCCTCGACGCTCGATCGCACCACCCAAACCTGAAACCTCATGGATCGAATTGCTCAAAGGCTTTGACCTGCGCCATGTCGCTGCGGTCGCCTCGCTTGCCACCCTGTTGGTTGCCGCTGGTTGGGTTGGATCAAGCCTGTTTTACAGCAACCGACTAACACATCAGGTCGAGAACGAACTTCGCCCCTACGCCACGGAACTTGCTGATACGGTTGCGGCCATCCAAACGGAACTTGGCCCACGTTTGGCGGTGGCCGACGAGCTCAAGCTCGAGATCGACCAGGCAAGACGCGATCTTCTTGCACGTGACGAGGACCTGGCGACAACGATCATGGAAGCTCAAGGCCAACTGTTGAGCATTCGCGACTCGGCGATTGACGACATCGAGCGACGTCTTTCCGATCAGACCGATGATTTGAGCGTTATGCTTGAGACCTCGCGTCAACAAGCACTTGAGCTTGATCAAGGACTGAAAGACGTCGCAAGAGCACTCGCTGCATTCGATCGCCAACTGCCAATTCTCACCGACGGTTTGAGCACGGTCTCAGCGGGTCTGGATCAAAGCCGATTGCAGCTAGACAACACCACCAAGGTCATGGCCGACCTGGAAGGCAAAACACCAACGCTTGTGCAGCGTATGGATGATCACCGCTCAGCAATCGATGACGGCAGCAAAACATTGAACGTCCTGCAAGCGCAGCTTGAAGCCTTGAAATCCCAAACGACGCGGTCGAGCCAGCAGCTTGACAGAGTTTTGCATGAGGGGCGCAGTCGAATCGCAGATTGGGAAGGTGTCGATCGCGACATTTCGAGCCGAAAGGAAGACATCATGCAAAGCCTCGATCACTACGCTGACAGCTTGAATGCACGCGTGCGCGAGTTCATCGAGGCGCTGAATGCTGAGCCGAGGCTGACTGGGGGGTGACCGGCCGCTTGCGGCAGGATCGAGAGCACGGACCAACGTCGCTGCTGTTGTCGAAGAAACCAACAGGTGATCCCGCACTGATAGCCAAGGTTGAGACCCAACGAGAGACCTCGACACCAAACCTTACGATCGGGTCGCTGACAGGCACCCGGCCTCGTCAATAATCAACGTGATGTCGTGGTTAAAGCGCAACGTCGAACTGAGCGATCTTGTCTCTGCATGGCCAAGCTGCTGCACGACCTGAACTGACCACGATGACAGGTTGTCCTGCGGCAACAGAGACGCTGGCCTTTTGGGACGCAGTTAGCTAGATATCGCTGCAGTTTCACGGATCGAGGATGAACTGATGGCGAAGATCAAGGTCGCAAAACCGATCGTTGAAATCGATGGCGACGAAATGACCAGGATCATCTGGCAGATGATCAAGGACCGCCTGATATTTCCCTATCTCGATCTCGAGACCTTGTATTTCGATCTGTCCGTCCAAAAAAGGGACGAGACCGATGACCAGATCACCATCGATGCCGCCAATGCGATTAAGCAACACAGTGTCGGTGTGAAGTGCGCGACCATCACGCCAGACGAGGCAAGAGTCGAGGAATTCGGCCTTAAGAAAATGTGGCGCTCACCGAATGGCACCATCCGGAACATCCTGGGCGGTACGGTGTTCCGCGAGCCGATCATCTGTCAAAACGTGCCACGGCTGGTACCAGGTTGGACCGAGCCCATCGTGATTGGACGTCATGCATTTGGCGATCAATACCGAGCCACAGACTTCAAGGTGCCTGGCGCCGGAACGCTTACCATGACCTTCACGCCCGAAGACGGTTCGGCACCGCAGGAACTTGAGGTCTACAAGTTCCCTTCGAGCGGCATAGCACTTGGCATGTATAATCTCGACGAGTCGATTCGCGACTTTGCTCGCGCCTCGCTGAACTATGGTCTGATGCGAGGCTACGCCGTTTATCTCTCGACCAAAAATACGATCCTCAAAGCC
Source organism: Geminicoccaceae bacterium (assembly GCA_028285265.1). GTDB lineage: Bacteria > Pseudomonadota > Alphaproteobacteria > Geminicoccales > Geminicoccaceae > JANQPX01. Next base: position 420,239 of record JANQPX010000030.1, on the reverse strand, counting down.
TATGACGGTCGTTTCAAAGACTTGTTCCAAGAAGTGTACGAAGAGGAGTTCAAGGCCAAGTTCGCTGAAAAGAATATCACCTATGAACACCGACTGATCGACGACATGGTCGCCGCTGCCCTGAAGTGGAATGGCGGTTTCGTCTGGGCCTGCAAAAACTATGATGGTGACGTTCAGAGCGATACAGTGGCTCAAGGCTTTGGGTCGCTTGGCCTGATGACCTCGGTACTGATGACGCCAGATGGAAAGACGGTCGAAGCAGAGGCCGCCCATGGCACCGTCACACGCCATTATCGTCAGCATCAACAAGGTCAGGAGACCTCGACCAATTCGATCGCCTCAATTTTTGCTTGGACCCGCGGACTTACCTACCGCGCCAAAATCGACGGCACACCCGAGGTAGAGAAATTTGCCAAGACATTAGAGACAATCTGTGTCGACACCGTGGAAGGCGGACAGATGACCAAGGACCTAGCCTTGCTCATCGGTCCGGATCAAACCTGGCTGACCACGGAGGGTTTTCTCGAGGCGGTCGCCACCAACCTCGAAAAGGCGATGGCCTAGTCGAGCAGATTGATCCACCTCGGCCTCGGCTCGAAGGAGGCTAGGACGATAAGGCGAGGTGAACCAGCCATGCCGCTAGTGGCCTTTGATAAGGGGACGACGGCTGGCTTTGGTGGCACAGATCGCTACATTGTGATGTTAATCATCCGCTGATCGTTCGAAGCGTCTGGCAAGCGAAGCCAGACCTCAACCCGTCGATTCTTGGCACGCCCCTTCGCATCGCTATTGCAGGCAACGGGCCCCTCTTCGCCAAAACCAGCGACGAATGCTGGCTTGACGCCGAGCGACTCAAGCTTGTCAGCGACAGATCGGGCACGTTGGAGTGACAGGCTCAGATTGCCATCGTAGTCACCGGTGGCATCAGCGAAACCAAAGAGCAAGACTTCGGTACCATCTGGAGCCGACGTTCTCAGATAGTCGGCAAGTCGTATCAGGTCGCGCTGCGCTCGATTGTCAAGGCCGGTCTGACCGTCGACTGATACGCCTCCTGTGCTGAAACGAAATGTCACAGAGAGGCGGACCGCATCTTCGAGAGCGACCAGGAGCCGCCCGAAGATCTCGGTGTTCTGTACGGCCCCTGCAGCCGCTTCAATACGCGAGACCCGGTATTTCGATGCATAGGCGCTCGTCGACATAGGGTTCAGACCGATGAGCCCGACCGTCTCCAGGTGTCGCTGTCCGATATCACCCAGAGTAAAATCGATAAAAGTCTGCGCTGCTGCTGAGGAGTCGGCAAGCAATGGCGCATCCAGAAGAATGCGCCGGGTTAGAGGATACTCTTCGGTTTTAGCACCGAAGAGATAGGGCTGATGCACGAGACCACATTCGGCAATGGCGAGAGGCTTAGCCTTATGCTGATGGCGCAGATTGATTGCGCCGATGGCATTGACATCACGTGCAACCGCCGCAGCGATGTCACGATCTGAAGGCAGTTGGATCACCTGATCACAAAGACCCAGATTGAGGGGGTCGAGGACCGTGGCCTTGAAAGCCTGGTAAGTGTCCGATGAAGCCGTTCGGCTGTAGACGCGGAGAGGGCCCGCCAAGCTTTTCACCTCCAAAGACGCCGTCTCCTTACAGGCAAAAACCTCGGCAAGCTCGGTGCGACTAAGCATTGCTAATGGGCTATCCGGATGCGTGATAATGGCGACGCCTTCCAGTCCCAGCGTCAAAAGGTCATCATACCCGGCACGGGCTATCTCGTTCGGCTCTGCAAACACGGATAGGCCCTCGCCCCGTGCCCGGTTTTGTCCCGAACCGTCGCTCTGCACATCGTCTTGCGATGCCGTTCCCTCGTCTGATCCGCGCAGGCCGATACGAACACTGGCAAGCCTTTCACTGGTGCCGCTTTCGATAATCGAAACTTCACTCGACAGCGCGTCAATCTCGCTGATTCGATAGTCAGCATCGAGCGCATCGGCGTAGCGGGCGAGGATCCCCGACATCGCTTCATTCAAGTCAGGAGTCGAGCTGGCAATAGAAAAATCTGCATCGAAGCGATCAAGCAACGGACAAGCGGTGCCTACACACTGTGCCTCATCCAGACCGATCCGCAGCGTGCCAAGCGCCGTTTGCACGACATAGGAGCCGTGGCTGACCTCAAGCAATGCTCCCTTGACGACAACACTGCCGTCCAATGCATAGAGCTCCACTGGCGCGGCATTTAGTTCCGCTTTCAACGATGTTGACCAAAGTCCAATGATGGCAAGAAGCCCGATTGCAACAGCATCGCGCACCGGCTTCTCTTGGTGCTTGGCATGAGCTGATTGTCTTGAAGGCATCGCTCTGCCCTTTCCAACTAAAACAGCAAAACCCATCAACGTTAAGGCCCAGACGATCCTTTGCCGGCGCACCCGGTCAGGATCGCCTCTCTGGCCCAACGCTGCTTGAAGCGGCCCACAGACGACGCCAACGTCTGTGCTTGCTGCAGACTCGAGAGTTTCGAAGGCTGAGTCGCTTGGCGATCTCACTAAAGAAACCGCTCTGCCCCTTCATAGAGACCAACGGCTTCGTTCATGGTCTGCAACAGAGGTTCACTCATCCGAGCCACTTTGGAAAGATCACGATCTGAGAGGACTTGTCCTTCCGCGGCACGATCAAGAATGCTCTTCACGGGCTGCCAAAGCCCTGCCACTTCGAGAAGCTTGCGGTCGATCTCGCGTGTCGGGGCAGCAATCACGCCGACGTCTTCGTAACCGTCGCGCAACGCCTTGAGTGATAGATCAAAAAGCTCGATCGTTTCGCCTAGACGGTCGGCATAAACCAGCGGGTCTTCTGCCGTTGCCATCAAACAGGCCTCCTTGACTGCCTTTTGTGTCAACATGCGCTGACGTCCAGCGACATCGATCGTAATGGTCAATCCGAGCGGCACTTCAGCGCTGACGTTCGCATAGGCGCGCGCGATCTTGAAAACGGCAATGTTCATATATTTGAGGACGTCCCGGCTATCACCGTCCAACGTCTGAAGATCGGCCGACTCGACCGAACCCGACTGCACAGCATTTTCAAGAATGCTGCTATAGGCCGACCAAGGTTGATCGATGGCTGCTAAGGCTTCCAAGACGTCCGGCAGGCCCTCCTCTGAGAGGCCCATCTGCTCGTCGCCGGCTCGCAGCGCGACATCCGAACGCGTGAAGAGGGTGTAGGCTTGCGTAAGCTGATCATAATTCGATGCGAAGCTAATATCCCTTGCCATCAGGCAGGCGGCCTTAGCCATGCGCTGCGATAACATGCGCTGGCGCCCGGAAACATTGACTTTTCGGGCAGCTTCAATTGCAGGGATAGAGCTCACTTCCTGCGCAACGACGACGGGCACGGGTGTCGCGATCAGCGCGGCAATGAGACTGGCTGCAGACAGAGGCGTCTTCATGGGTTCCTCTCATTTATGATTCGGACCTTGGCGTTAACGTTAACGCTAGGCCTAACAAAGAGAGGAAAATGCCGTGTGCCAGAAATAGCGCGGGTCGTACTTTGGTGTGATGATACCCCTTGAATGGCACCATTCAACGCAGGCTTCAGGCCAAAATCCGCCACCCCCTTCGTTCGGCCCGCCCGACAATCGACGGGGCGCCGAACGTCAAGTCATCATCAAAGGATAAACTTCGAAAGATCAGCCCCTTCGACCAACTGGCCGACTTTGTCTCGGACATAAGCTGGGTCGATTGTTACCGTGTCACCTTCGCGATCGGTAGCTTCGAAGCTGATGTCTTCGACGAGACGTTCCATCACGGTATGCAGGCGGCGTGCGCCGATATTCTCAACCTTTTCGTTGATGTCACTCGCAAGGCGCGCAATCTCGTCAATCCCGTCCTCTGTGAAATCGACCGTTACGCCCTCCGTCGCGAGAAGTGCCGTGTATTGCTTGATCAGGCTGGCTTCCGGTTCGACGAGGATGCGTGCCAGGTCCTCCTGGGTCAGCGGATTGAGCTCAACCCTGATCGGCAATCGGCCTTGGAGCTCAGGCAGAAGGTCCGCAGGCTTACTTTGATGAAATGCACCTGAGGCAATAAACAAAATATGTTCGGTCCGAATGGCACCGTGCTTGGTCGTCACGCTCGTGCCTTCGATGAGTGGCAACAGATCGCGCTGCACGCCTTCTCGCGAAACGTCGGCTCCTTGTCGATCTTCGCGCGCGCTGATCTTGTCGATCTCGTCGATAAAAACAATGCCGTCCTGCTCGACCGACTGGATCGCTTCGCGCTTGACCTGCTCCTGATCGAGGAGCTTATCCGCCTCTTCTTCGATCAAGATCTCGTAGCTGTCGGAGATCTTCATCTTGCGCTTTTTGGTCTGTTGGCCAAACGCTTTCCCAAACATATCGGAAAGATTGAGCATACCCATCTGCGCGCCTGGCATACCGGGTATGTCGAAGGTCGGCATCGCGCTCGAGCCACGATCAAGGATCTCGATCTCGACCTCGCGATCAGCAAGCGATCCCTCACGCAAAAGACGCCGGAACTTTTCGCGCGTATCTTGGCCAGCTCCGCCCCCTACCAAGGCGTCCAGCACACGATCTTCAGCATTGAGCTCAGCCTGTGCCCCGACTTCCTTGGCAAGACGCTCCTTGGTCATCGTCAGCGCAACTTCAACAAGGTCACGGATGATCGATTCCACATCACGGCCGACATAGCCTACTTCAGTAAACTTGGTCGCCTCGACTTTGATGAAGGGAGCCTGGGCCAACTTGGCGAGGCGGCGGGCAATCTCCGTTTTGCCGCAGCCAGTGGGACCGATGGTCAGGATGTTCTTTGGCTGAACCTCCTCGCGGAGCGCATCGTCTAACTGTTGACGACGCCAGCGATTGCGCAGGGCGATCGCCACAGCGCGTTTAGCGTCTTTTTGCCCAACAATGAAACGGTCGAGCTCTGAGACGATTTCGCGCGGGGTGAGTGCGGTCATGATGGGTTCAGTCTTTCGCGAGGTCGATGACCTCAAGGGTCAGATGGGAATTGGTGAAGACGCAGATATCGGCGGCAATCGCCATCGATTTTCGAGCAATCTCTTCAGCCGAGAGGCCGTCTATGTCGATCAGCGCCCGCGCAGCCGATAAAGCATAAGCACCACCGGAGCCAATACCTATCAGTCCATCGTCAGGCTCCAAGACATCGCCATTACCGGTCAAGAGCAGGGAAATCTCCGCATTCGCGACGGCCATCATCGCTTCGAGACGGCGAAGATAGCGATCGGTGCGCCAGTCCTTTGCAAGCTCTACTGCCGCACGCATCAACTGGCCAGGGTGGCGCTCGAGCTTGGTTTCAAGCCGCTCGAGAAGCGTAAAGGCATCAGCCGTACTGCCGGCAAAACCGGCGACAATATCGCCCTTGCCGACCCGGCGTACTTTTCGAGCACTCGGCTTCAATACCATATTCTGTATGCTGACCTGGCCGTCTCCGGCGATTACCACCTGATTGCCTTTGCGCACCGACAAAATCGTGGTGCCGTGCCAGCTCTCCGTCATCTCGCCTCGCGCTCAAAGAATTCGCATGATCGCCCGCGTTGGGCCGGAGCCTGGATGTGGTTAAGGCGGGGAGTGAGATCAAGATCCTTTGATGGAGGATCGCTGCTTGGTTACGACCTCAGGGCCCAATCGGTCAGGCAGATTGCACAAGAGTTCAAAAAGTTCAGAGTTGGAGATATGCCGAATGTGATTCGTTTTACGGCACGCATCCGGGATCTCCATCCGGATGGGCTGCTGATCATCCTCGGTTCGAGCGAGATAGATGAACTGTAAAACACTGTCGTCATCATCGACCAGGCCAAGAAAGTCACCGTTTGCTTCTAGGACATGATTGGCAAGATCAGGAAGCCGGCTCGCTTCAATCGGCGCTGGCTTATAGGAGTCGATCCAATCGCCGGTACGATGCCGACAATAGAAGACATGAAATTCTGACATCCCGCATTTCTCCGCTCCAGAAAAAGGATCGCAACAACAGAACCTGCAATCACTCGAGGCGGCCCCGGACCACGCCGACTTGACTGCCGGACAAGGAGACTAGTCGCCACCGTCGAACCGATGATGAACTGACCGTTCATCTGAGGGTCAGGCTTTGTCCACGCGCATGATTCATTGGCCTTGGCACCACGCTAACGTCGCTCATGTTCGGGATAGCCAGCGGGCGAAGAGCGGCGCCCTCCCTGCGCTTCAACAATTGGTGAGCGCAGTCCTCGGTCCCTCGCTTTTGTCTTCAGTCGGTCCAAGTGATGGGCGTGACACCAATTCCTGACGGTTCTTTTGGGGGGAGTCTTCCCATGCGCATTTATGCCCTCATCGCCGCCCTCGCTCTTGCCGGATGTCAAGCGCAACCGACCGTCTATGACGTTCCCAAAAGCCAGTCCTACGATTTACGCCGGAGTGATATCTGGGACAGACTTGTAGCTGTCCTGGAGGCCGAGGGATTCAGCATTACTGAGGCGAACCCAACGTCCGGCCGCCTTCAGGCGACACGCGCTGGCTTTCAAGATCAAGGCTGGGCTGTCTGCAAACCGAGACGGGTGATCGACCGACACGATGACAAAAATAGACGGGGTCGAGGTCGGCCGGTCGACCGTCAACTCGACCTTGTAGCCGACATCGTCGACGAAAGCAGGGTCAACCTGCAGACCAGCTTTAGCGAACGTCAGATTAATCCATTCAAAAATTTGCCTTTTCAGACTTCCTGTAGATCGACCGGTACATTCGAACGACTTCTATTCGATCGAATCAACGGCACACCAACGGCATCAACAAAACGCACTATTGGATGAATAAAATCAGACAAATAAACGCATTAAGATAAAATTTTAAGTTGGTGACCAGCACTTGCAGCCAACACGTCGATTTTGCTAGATAATCTCTATGTTGAAACTACTCCATTTCCCCCTTTGCCCCTATTCGCGCAAAGTGCGTCTCGCCTTAGCGGAGAAGGAGCTTGAAGTCGCCGCTGAAGCGATCGAGCCCTGGCTCTACCGAGATGATCTGAAAACGGGCAATCCAGCAGGCGAGGTGCCGATTTTAGAAGATCGGTCACGGGTCATCTGCGACAGCAATGCGATTGTCGAGTATCTGGAAGAGACCCAGCGCGGCCACTCGCTGCTTGGCAAGGAGTCGAGCCAACGTGCGGAGACCCGTCGACTGATCGCTTGGTTTGACAAGAAATTCGTGCATGAGGTCACTGATCTCATCTGGCGCGAGAAATTGATCAAACGCCTTCGCGATAAGGCAACGCCCGACAGTGCTGCAGTACGTCGTGGCCTTGCCAATATTCATGATCACCTCGACTATATCGGGCATTTGTTCGATCAGAACCATTGGTTGGCAGGCGAACAACTGACGCTCGCCGATCTGACAGCCGCCGCACAGTTCTCGGTGCTCGATTATCTCGGTGACGTCCCCTGGGACAAGCATCCTGCCGCCAAGCTCTGGTATGCAAAGATTAAGTCTCGCCCAAGCTTCCGGCCTCTTCTCGCTGACCGACTTCCTTCCATCCGTCCCGTCACCTACTATGACGATCTGGATTTTTAGGACATCGTCCTATGGCTTTGCCTGCCTCGATCAATGATAACACCGGCGTTCAGTCGGGGAGGACAGCGCCTCTGGATTGGCGTTCGTTGATCCGCGAGCAAGCCGATAGGTATGGCTTCGATGTGGTCGGGTTTACAACCGCTGAACTTTCCGAGCGGGTTCAGGCAGATTACCGATCCTTTATCGATCTAGGCCGGCATGGAGACATGGACTGGCTTCAGACGACGTTCGATCGACGAAGGACTCCCCGCGCTCTTTGGGACGACGTCAAGAGTGTGATCGTTCTTGGCATGAACTACGGCCCAGCGGACGATCCACTCGCGGTCTTGGCCAATCCAACCGCCGGCGGCATTTCCGTCTATGCAAGGCATCGAGACTACCACGATGTGATCAAGGGCAAACTCAAACAGCTTGGTCAATGGATAGCGAGCAAGAGCGGCGGCGAGATCAAGGTGTTTGTCGATACGGCCCCTGTCCTGGAAAAGCCACTTGCCGAGCAAGCCGGGATCGGCTGGCAGGGGAAGCATACGAACCTTGTCTCCCGCACTGCTGGTTCTTGGCTGTTCCTGGGTGAGATTTTTACGACGCTTGAGATCCAGCCAGATCGACCGGGCGATGATCGCTGCGGAAGCTGTCGCGCCTGTCTTGACGTCTGCCCGACCGATGCCTTTCCGGCACCCTACCAGCTTGATGCTCGACGCTGCATTTCTTATCTCACGATTGAATACAAAGGCCATATTGCGGCCGAATTTCGAAAGCCCATGGGAAACAGGATTTATGGCTGCGACGATTGCCTGGCGGTTTGCCCCTGGAACAAATTCTCTCGAATCGCGAACGAAGCAAAACTGAAGGCACGCGACGATCTCGAGGCCCCTCCTCTTCGTGATCTTGCAACCCTCGATGAGACTGCCTTTCGAAAGAGATTTCGTGGCTCCCCCATCAAGCGTATCGGTCGTGATCGCTTTGTCAGGAATGTTTTGATCGCGGCTGGGAATATCCAAGCGAACGATGAGGGCCTTCGAACCGAGTTCGCCGATATTGCACAAGATCTCCTAAGCGATTCATCAGCCCTGGTCCGGGCCATGGCAGTTTGGGCCTTAGGCCAGTTGGTGCAGGGCGAGGAGTTGGTTGATCGAACCAAGCAGTCGAGAGCACATGAACTCGACGCTGACGTCCAAAACGAATATCGGCAGATCATCCCATGACCCGTCTCTTTTGTTTCGGCCTCGGCTATTCCGCCTTGGCCCTGGCTCGTGATCTGATGGAGCAGGGTTGGCGTGTTGCCGGCACCACGCGAAGTGCGGAAAAGCGCAAAGAGCTCGAAAACGAACGCATCGAAGTTCATCACTTCAGCCGGGATACCCCCCTCGATAAACCCGGCGACATGTTGGCGGATGTTACGCATGTGGTCACGTCGATTGCACCGGACGACGAAGGCGACCCCGTCCTCGGCTGCCATCTGAAGGACCTGCTGGCGTGCCGCACCTTAACCTGGGCTGGCTATCTCGGGACGACGGGTGTTTACGGCGACCGACAGGGCGGCTGGGTGGACGAAAGCGATCCGCCTGCGCCTTCGCTGCCGCGCACCAAGCGTCGAGTCACAGCAGAAGCTCACTGGCTGGCTTCAGGTTTGCCTGTCCACATCTTCAGGCTTGCCGGGATTTACGGACCAGGCCCGCGGCGCAATGCCTTGGAAACCGTAAAGTCCGGACGCGCGAGACGCGTGGTCAAAGCAGGACAAATGTTCGGCCGGATCCACGTCGATGACATCGTTCAAGTGCTGAAGTCGTCGATCGCAAGACCCAATCCGGGCGCGATCTACAATGTTGTCGACGACGAACCCGCCCCGCCACAGGATGTCATCACATTTGCCGCGAAGCTTCTCGGCGTTGCCCCACCGCCAGAGGTTCCATTTGACGAGGCGGATTTATCGGAGGCGGCAAGGAGCTTTTACGCCGACAACCGGAAGGTCGCCAACGCACGCATTCGCAACGAACTCGGAGTCGACCTCAAACACCCCAATTACCGCGAAGGCCTACGCGCCATCCATGAAGGCTTGAAAGCATGAGATCTCAGCCTTCTGCCCCGCCATCGATGGCGTCAAGCACCCGTTGGGTGCCATTGATGATCCGACGAAGCTCGTGCGGTTTGGAGAGCCGATGATCACCGGATTTGATCAGCTCGACCGTGACGTCTTCGGATTGAAGTGCGCTCGCCAGGCGAAGCGTCGCCTGCCAGGGGACGTCTGGGTCATCTTGGCCGTGAATGAGATGAGCCGGTCCTTGAAACGGAATGGGCGTTCGCAGCACCAAATGCTCTCGCCCGTCCTCAATCAATTCTCGAGTGTAGATATAAGGCTCGTCGCTGTAGGCGGACGGCTGCTCCCAGCGCCCTTCACGCATCAAGACATCACGTTGCGTCGCCGTCGCCATGCCCCACATCAAGTCTTCTGTGAAGTCCGGCGCCGAGGCGATTCCAACCAGCCCACCGACCCGTTTCGGCCTTGCCATCGCAGCGAGCACCATGATCCACGCGCCCATGCTAGATCCGATGAGGACCAGGGGCCCCGACGTGGCTTCATCAATCATGGCGATCGCATCACTTGCCCAGGCGCCAATCGTGCCGTCCTCAAAGATACCGGACGATGCACCGTGGCCCGTGTAGTCAAAGCGGGTAAAGGCGCGTCCTTCCTTCACAAAAAACCGTTCCAGGCTGAGCGCTTTACTGCCCGTCATGTCCGACTTAAAGCCGCCGCAGAACATGATACCGGGCAACCGGCCGGGGTGGTGAACGAAGGCGAGGCGGCGCCCGCCGGCAAGATCGAGACTTTCAACCATCGACATCAACCAGGGCCAATCGGGTTTGCGCGGGGAGAAATCCATGCTAGCACCCGATCAGCCTGTGCGACAGGCCAAGTCCCATGACCAACGAACTTCTCCTGGACCAACCCGTTGCAGCGCCTGGGGACGAGCGCCTCGATGACATGGACGATTTGACCAGCGTTCAAGAAGTACAGGCTGCCATCGCTCGCCTGCGAGGACCAAAAGTTCTTCAGGTTCTGCCGGCTCTCGGCCCAGGGGGCGTCGAGCGAGGCACGCTCGATATCGCTCGCTTTCTGATCAGCAATGGATGGACACCAATCGTCGCCTCCAATGGCGGCTCACAGGAAGCCGACTTGCTTGAGATGGGGGCGGCCAGCCTTTGCCTGCCCGTGCACAGCAAAAATCCACTCACGATGCACGGGAACATCAAGCGGCTTGCTCAGATCATCCGCAATCATGACATCCAGCTCGTCCATGCTCGCTCTCGGGCCCCAGCCTGGAGTGCCTATTACGCCGCGAAGCGGGCCGGTGTGCCGTTCCTCACCACCTTTCATAGCCTCTACAGCGGTGCCGATAATTTCCTGAAACGCGGCTATAATGCGATCATGACCCGAGGCGATCGGGTCATCGCGATCTCTGATTATGTCGCCGAGCACGTCATCGAGCGGTATGGCGTCGAGACAGACCGACTTCGCGTGATCCCGCGCGGCGTTGACCTCAGTGAGTTTGATCCGGAAAGCATCGATGAAACCCGTGTCGCCAAGCTTAGGGATGACTGGGAATTAGACCCGGGAAAACGAATCATCATGCTGCCTGGGCGAATCTCCGAACGAAAGGGACATACCTGGCTGCTACGCGCCCTCAAGAAGCTTTGGGAAGACGGCAAGGCGGAGGATACCGTCTGCATCATGGTCGGCAATCGCGCGGCCGGCAGCAGCTATGCTGATCGGGTCGAGAAAAAGATCATTGAGATGAAGCTTGAAAAACGCGTTTGGTTGGTTGGCGCATGCAGTGACATGCCAGCGGCCTACGCCCTTGCCGATCTCGTCGTTGTTCCCTCCACAGGTCCTGAAGCCTTCGGTCGTATCTCGATCGAAGCTCAAGCGATGGGCAAACCTGTCATCGCCACCGACCGCTGGGGCCTTTCAGAAACCATCATGCCAGCAGCGACGGGATGGCTGGTCCAACCAGGTGACATTGATCACCTCGTGACCGCTCTTGATCTTGCTCTCACGATGCCGGAAGACGCGAAAGAGCGCCTCGCTGCCCGATGTCGCCGCTTCGTCGAGCGCAACTACAGTCTCACACGCATGGGCAAGAGCACACTGTCTGTCTATCGAGAGCTCATCGAAGGCCGAAAACCGCTGCCAAGCGTGCTCTTCGACACAACGATTGGCTAAACAGAACGCGTCGCGGTGTTCAGGCCTTCTTCCCAGGACTTCTTGATCCGGTCCAATGGATCTTTTGCAGATCCTGGAGCTGGAGAATCTGACGACCGAAGCACAATGCGGTCGTGATTGTGATCCCGGCACGCTCATCAACCAGCACCTCATGATGACGTCCTATTCTTGACACACTTCGTGCCTGACACCATTGTCCGCGCGAAATCCAACGCCACCTATGACATGACGACAAAAGTCTGCGAGGACCTATGAATTCCGCCCTGCCAGAGGCGGCTGCCGTGCCGCCGTCAAGCCCCGTGTCCATCACCCTGCCCGACGGCAGCGTGCGAACCTTTGACCAAGCGGTTACGGGAACAGAGTTGGCAACGGCGATCAGCACGGGCCTCGCCAAGGTTGTGGTCGCCATGGAAGTCGATGGTGAGGTCTGGGATCTCGATCGGGTGATCCCTGATGGATCGGTCGTACGCTTGATCCGTCGACAAGATGAGGACGCGCTTGCCCTCATCCGCCACGATGCAGCGCATGCCATGGCTGAGGCTGTTCAGGAACTCTATCCAGGAACCCAAGTCACCATCGGCCCGGCCATTGAGGACGGCTTTTACTACGACTTTGCAAGAAACGAGCCGTTTACACCCGATGATCTCGAAAAGATCGAGTCACGCATGGCCGAAATCGTCGATCGGTCGGAGCCGATCGTCCGCGAGGTTTGGGATCGGAACGAGGCGATCGCGCTCTTTGAAAAGATGGGTGAGACCTACAAGGTCGAGATTATCAAGGATCTCCCCGAGGACGAGACGATTACGCTTTATCGCCAGGGCGGCTTCGTCGACCTCTGCCGCGGACCGCATATGCGCTCGACCAAGGATCTCGGTAAGGCATTCAAGCTCATGAAGGTTGCCGGTGCCTATTGGCGAGGTGACGCCAATAACGCACAGCTCCAGCGTATCTATGGAACGGCGTGGGCGGAGAAAAAACAACTCGATGCTTATCTTCATCGGTTAGAAGAAGCTGAAAAGCGCGACCATCGAAAGCTTGGCAAGCAACTCGGTCTGTTTCACTTGCAAGAAGAGGCGGCAGGGTCCGTCTTTTGGCATCCCAAGGGCTGGGTTCTCTACCGCGAGGTCGAGAATTACATGCGGCGTCGGCTCGATCGTAGCGGCTACCAGGAGGTCAAGACGCCGGCCATGTATGACCGCGTCTTTTGGGAACAATCCGGCCATTGGGAAAAGTTCCGCGAGAACATGTTCACCCTTGAGGTGGAGAACAAGACACTTGCGGTCAAACCGATGAACTGTCCGGCTCATGTGCAGATTTTCAATCAGTCGCTCAAATCCTATCGCGACCTCCCACTGCGCATCGCTGAATTCGGCTCGTGCTATCGGAATGAACCATCCGGTGCCCTGCACGGCATCATGCGGGTGCGGAATTTTGTTCAAGATGACGCCCATATCTTCTGCACGCCCGAACAGATCACATCCGAGAGCATCCAATTTTGCGATCTACTGCAGAGCATTTATGCTGACTTTGGATTTACCGATGTCCATGTAAAATTCTCCGATCGGCCGCCGGTACGCGCGGGTGCGGACGAGGTTTGGGACCGTGCCGAGACTGCGCTCAAAGATGCAACCGAAGCCGCAGGCCTCGAGACCACGCTGAACCCAGGCGAAGGTGCCTTCTACGGTCCAAAGCTCGAATTCGTGCTGACGGATGCCATCGGACGCGAATGGCAATGTGGCACGCTTCAAGTTGACTTCGTGCTACCTGAACGTCTGAACGCCAACTATGTCGGCGAGGACGGCGCTAAGCATCGCCCGGTTATGCTGCATCGCGCAATCCTCGGTTCGATGGAGCGCTTTATCGGTATTCTGATCGAGGAGCATGCCGGCAAGATGCCGCTTTGGCTTGCTCCGGTTCAAGTTGTGGTCGCTACCATCACCAATGAAGCGGACGGCTACGCCCGCGAAGTTGGTGAAGCCCTTGAAAAGGCACGTATCCGATACGAACTTGATCTTCGAAGTGACAAAATCGGCTACAAAGTCCGCGAGCATTCCGTCGGTAAAGTTCCGTTGATCGTCGCTGTTGGTGGACGCGAAGCCGAACAACGCACGGTTTCTTTGCGCCGATTGGGGCGCCAGGGGCAAGAAACGCTTGCCCTTGACGAGGCAGTAGCGTTATTTGTCAAAGAGTCGCAGGCTCCAGATGTGGGGTCCGCTTAGCCTTTGTGGGCCTTTCATAACGAAAGCTCTTACAGAGGCTATTGGTTTTTCTGCTCACACAGGAAGGGGACTGCGCATGGGACTAATGGAATGACGGGTTTGGAGGGTAACTCAACCTAAATGGCAGCTCCGGCAAAAGACGAATATCGAATCAACGACAATATCGAGGCGCAGGAAGTCCGTCTGGTTGACGCCAACGGTGAGATGGCAGGGGTAGTGGCCCTTCCCGCAGCGCTGGAAAGAGCAATACAGGCTGGTCTGGACTTGGTCGAAGTTTCGCCCAACGCTAAGCCTCCTGTTTGCAAAATTCTCGATTATGGCAAGTTCAAATACGAAGCGCAGAAAAAGGCCAACGCCGCCCGCAAGAAACAACGGGTGATCGAGGTCAAAGAAATCAAGATGCGCCCCAACATCGACGACAACGACTACAACACGAAAATGCGCAAGGTCCACGCCTTCTTGGAAGAGGGTGATAAGGTCAAAGTCACCATGCGTTTTCGTGGCCGCGAACTAGCGCATCAGAATATTGCAATGCGTGTGCTTGAGCGGGTTCGGGAGGAAGTCGGTGAAACGGCCAAAATCGAGCAGTTTCCGCGCATGGAGGGACGCCAGATGATCATGATCATGGCGCCTGCAAAGTGACGTAGACCGCGGCCTCGAGCGTCACTTCGCTCGTTCCAGTCGACGAGACCCGTGTGATTGGGGGAAGTTATGCCAGCGACGGATGGTAGTCTGCTGACGTCAGCGCTTGCGTCTTGTGGTATTCAGAAATCGCTTGATGAAGTCGATGACTTTTTGAGGGGCGTCCTTGCCGCTCCAAAGGGATTCGACCCTGATGCTTGGCTAGACCTCATTGCCCCAGCCGACGCTAACGATCTTCGTGAGCGACTAAAAGAACGCCTCAGGGAACTTGAGAAGAGGACCGCTGATAGTGCGCTCGGCATCGGTGCGAGGCTAGACAGTCTCAGGTCGAAACTCTCAACGTGCGGGCTTGATGGACTCATCGTACCGCTAACGGACGAGCATCGAAACGAGTACATACCGGAGGCGCGTCAGCGGCTTTCCTGGCTGACGGGCTTCACCGGATCTGCGGGAACGCTGGTGGTGTTGAGTGACCGCGCGGTGGTCTTCGTAGATGGTCGCTACACCGTCCAAGCCAAGCAACAGCTTGATCCAAACCTCTTCGAACGCGCTCATTTGATCGACACACCGCCTGACAAATGGTTAGGCAAAAACCTCAAGAAAGACCAACGCTTCGGCTTTGACGCCAATTTGCATGTCAAAACCGAAGTCGAACGCTTGCAAAAAGCCTGTACCAAGGCGGGTGCAAGGCTCGTTCCGCTTGAAAAAAATCCGGTGGACGACGTCTGGGTCTCGCAGCCGCCGATGCCCATCGCACCACTAGATTCGCTGGCTTTGGGCTACACGGGTGAGAGCAGCGAGGACAAGCGGACACGTATGGGCAAACGCGTCGAAGCCGCCAGCGCTGACGTCTCCCTGATCGGCGCACCAGATAGCATCGCCTGGCTCCTGAACATTCGAGGGGGTGACGTTCCCTATAATCCCCTCACGCTCGCCTTCGCGCTCCTCCATAAGGACGGTGCGGTCGAGCTTTTCCTGGACAAACGAAAACTCAAGCAGGATCAATCTTTCGACAACAACGTCGCCGTAAGATCCCAGGATGACCTCGGCCCAAGCCTTGATCACCTCGGTGCCTCGGGGAAACGTGTTCTCGCCGATCCAGCCTGGACGAACGTGGCGCTAACAGGGCGCCTGCGGGATGCCGGTGCTCAGCTCATCGAAGAGGCCGAGCCGTGTATTCTGGCCAAAGCTGTCAAGAACGAAACCGAGCTACAGGGTGCCCGCAACGCTCAGATCAGGGATGGCGCCGCCGTTACGCGCTTTCTCGCCTGGTTGGATGGGGCGATCGAAAGGGGCGAGACGGTCCAAGAACTGGACGCTGCTAGGGTCCTTGAAGCTGAGCGCAAAAAGGACCCGCTCTATCGCGGCCCCAGTTTCGACACGATCTCCGCTGCTGGGCCAAACGCGGCTCTTGCCCACTATCGCGTGACCGAAGAGTCAAACCGATCGCTCGAGCGGGGCTCCCTCTATCTCGTCGACAGCGGTGGCCAATATCCTGATGCCACAACGGACATTACCAGGACTGTCGCTATTGGCCCTCCCACCGATGACATGAAACGTCATTACACCTTGGTACTGAAGGGCCATATAGCCCTGGATAGCGCCCAGTTTCCCGAAGGCACAAGCGGTGCCCAGATTGACGCCTTTGCAAGAGCCCCCCTTTGGCGAGCTGGACTAGATTTCGATCATGGCACGGGTCATGGCATCGGGAGTTTCTTGTGCGTCCACGAGGGCCCCGCCCGCATTGCCAAAACGGGCACCGTTCCATTGAAACCCGGCATGATCCTCAGTAATGAACCTGGCTACTACAAGATCGATGCCTACGGAATTCGCATCGAGAATTTGCTGATCGTTCGGGAGATCGACACGCCAATAGGTGGTGAGCGTAAACTTCTCGGATTTGAGAAGCTCACACGCGTACCCTTGGATCGCCGCTTAATCGATACGTCTCTTCTCAGCAGCGATGAACGGAATTGGATCAATGCGTATCATGCATCGGTGCGGCATGATCTTGAGCCACATCTGGATGGTTCGTCAAAGGCCTGGATGCTTCATGCGACCGCATTGCTCGACTGATCTCGCTCGCTGTCATGCGCTTGACGGAGATCGCGGGTATTCTTGTTGAGCTTGGTGCTTCCCTGATGTCGCGCGTCATGCCTACGCCAAACCCGTAACGCCCGCTCAGGGCGTAGGGTTATGTCAATTTCGCTTGACCCATCTCAAGATCAAGAAATTGTCCGGTCGCTGCCGCAACGCGATGTCGTCGCGCGTCGCCCAAACCAACGGCTGAACATGCAAGGGGGTGTAGACGACATCGTCTTTGAGAATCGTGTGGACTTGATCGATCATCGTCTGACGTGCCGTTGCATCGAGCTCCTGCTGGATCGCAGGCAAAAGCGCGTCAACGGTGGTATTGGAGTAGCCACCGAAATTCCAACTGCCAAGCTTCTTTTCAGGATCCGGAGTATGCATCAAGAAGCGTATAGGATGTTCAGCGTCGAACGTGCCAGGCGACCAGCCGAGCAAGTACATATCGAACTTCCCTTCGCGAAGTTCCGTCCAATATTGACTGACGGGCACGGCATCCAGCGTAACGTCAAGTCCAAGCTTAGCGAGCATCGAGACCGTCGCGGTACAGATCGCTTCGTCATTGACATAACGATCATTCGGGCAACGCAGGGTTAATGCAAAGCCTTCCGGATAGCCGGCCTCGGCAAGGGTAGCCTTCGCCGTCTCAAGATCCGTGGCGAGACGCACATCGTCTTCAGACTTGTAGCCATTGACGCCTGGCGCAATCAACAAACCGGAACTTTGAGCATTACCACGCATGACTTGTTTGACGATCGCCTCAGCATCGATCGCTTGATAGATGGCCTTCCTGACACGAACATCTTTAAGTGGATTCGCACCACCAGCGTCACCGAGCGCCAAGGTATCGGAGCTATGGTCGAAGCCAAAGAAAATGACCCGGCTCTCGATACCGCTCATCAGCTTGATACCGTCGGCCTGCTCAAGCTGCGGCACGTTTTGCAAGGGGACCGGTTCAATCATGTCGACTTCGCCGGAGATCAAGGCTGCTACACGGGTCGCATCCGCCTTCAGCGGCCTATAGATCGCTTGCGTCAGATTATGCTCTGCATCGCCCCACCATGCCGTGAATGACTCGAGCACTGTTTCCACATCTGGCTCACGCGCCACCAGTCGGAACGGTCCGGTGCCGTTGGCCTCGAATGTCGTTGCGGTACCACCTTCTTTATCCGGCGTCGCAGACCCTTTGGCCTCGGTCCAGGTGCGATCCATAATCAGCCAATTGGCGATACCAGAAGGAAAGAGTGGGTCAGGCTTTTTTGTGAAGAACTCGACTGTCAAGGGGTCGGGCGTCTCAACCCGATCAATGGTTGCGAAAAAAGCCTGGACATCTGAATTCTCGTCGGCAGCTCGTTCATAGGAAAAGAGCACATCATCCGCATCAAACGTCGAGCCGTCATGAAACGACACACCATCTCGAAGCTTGAAGCGCCAGCCATCGGCACCCATCGGCTCCCAACTCACTGCCAGGGATGGCTCAAGGTCCATCTCCGGCCCTCGTCGAACTAGGCCCTCATAGATATTATTTAGAAATCCTAAGACGGGTGCGGTGGCGACAGCATGCGGATCCATCGTGTTCGGATCACTCGCAGTCGACCAGGTAAAAACCTCCGCTTTGGCGGCACTCGCCAATGTCAGCAGCAGGCCCAGCGTAAGTGGTGCTTTCTTGATCATGCCGAATGTTCTCCCTCTGCCAACACATCTGATAGATGATCACGTGCCGAGGGGGATGTCAAAGCAAGGGCTGAACGAAAGTGCCAACAAAGCAGGGTGGACTGGCGGCGGAGCGTGTCGCCGCCAGTCCATGGGTCATGCCGCCTGTTGTCCACGATCGTCGATAGAGGCTATCCGATGCAAGCGATCCTTGATCGCCAGCTTCTGCTTCTTCAGTGCTTGAATCGCCAACGGATCGGCGTGCGGCCGGGACGATAGTCGCTGGATTTCCTCATCCAAATGCCGGTGGTCGCGCTGCAGGCGTTGCCGTTCGAGATGTTGCACGTGTCATGCTCCAAAGGAGGAGGTTGGAAATTCGGCTCCAAAAGCATGCGGATGAGCGCGATCGGCAAGGAGCCGCGGATCGACCAATCCGTGCCCTCGTTCGGTCACAGCTTGGCCCTTGCATTATACATTTGGCGCCGAGGACAATCGTCAAGGTTGATAGGAATATTCAATCAAAATGAGCCTTTAGGCCAATGAGGATTTAATGAACGCCGTACGGCAATGACACGATCAGTCCCAACACAACGTGCATCATCGTTACGACTTCTTGCGAAAGAACGCAGCAGTCTTCTGCCCCCACTCGAGAACCTTTGCGTCTGCCTTGTCGATGACAGCGCCGGCTTGAGGAAAGCGGTTTCGGAGACGCTCCAGCGCGCGCTCGGCCCAAGGAGCCGTCTTAGAGAGAATGATCATACCGATGGCGAGGAAGAGAAAGCCCTGGAGAATGGGCAGGACGAGGCCAATCACGCCGAGGACCAAGAAGGCATAGCCCACCGCCTGCAGAAGAACCGTCTTCATTACGGACGCGCCAGCTTCAGCCATTCCGCTTCACTCAATACAGGAACCCCCAACTCAGCCGCCTTTTTTGCCTTGGAACCGGCATCAGCGCCGACCACTACATAGTCGGTCTTTTTCGATACCGAACCGGCAACCTTCGCCCCTAGCGCCTCGGCGGTCGCCTTCGCCTCTGCACGGCTCATCTCCTCCAGCGAGCCCGTAAACACCATCGTCTTCCCAGAAAAGGGGGTATCGGATGCTTCTGGTTCTGCCTGTGGTTCAACCTCGACGAAGGACGCCAGGTCATCGAGCACCGCAAGATTATGCGCCTCCTTGAAGAATTCGATTAGTGCCTCGGCTACCTTAGGTCCAACGCCATCGATATTCGCAAGTTCCGCCTTTGCGTCGTCATCGCCGGCTGACGCGGCACACATCGCAGCGCGCCATGCATCCATGGTACCGTAATGTCGGGCCAGTAGACGGGCATTGGTCTCGCCGATGAAGCGGATGCCAAGTGCGTTAATGAAGCGATCGAAGCCGATCTTTCGACGCTCCGCGACTGCGAGCTTCAAGTTCTCAATCTTCTTCTCGCCCCAGCCCTCAAGCTCATTGAGCCTTGCAAGCTTTGCCTCATCCTCGACCAGTCGGAAAATATCCGCGGGCCCTCTAATCAAGTCGGCATCAAGCAACTGCGGCACCTGCTTCTTGCCAACACCCTCAATATCGAAGGCATCCCTGCCGACAAAATGCCTCAGTCGCTCGGTAATCTGCGCAGGACAGATCAGACCGCCAGTGCATCGCCTGACCGCCTCACCTTCGGGTCGAATGGCAAGGCTATTGCAGAACGGGCAACGATCAGGAAACGTGAAGGGTTCACTGTCTTTTGGTCGCTTAACAAGATCGACCTCCACCACCTGTGGAATGACATCGCCCGCCCGCTGCACGGTCACAGTGTCCCCCACACGGATATCCTTGGTCTCGATATAGTCCTGATTATGAAGCGTCGCGTTTGAGACCACGACACCACCAACCGTCACAGGCTCAAGATTAGCGACAGGTGTCAGGGCCCCCGTGCGCCCGACTTGGATACTGATCGCATCGATACGCGTCGTCGCTTGCTCGGCCGCAAACTTGTGAGCAATCGCCCAACGAGGCGCCCTGCCAACAAATCCGAGCCGACGTTGTAGATCAATCCGGTCGACCTTCAAGACGATCCCATCAATGTCATAGGGCAATGCATGGCGTTCGTTGGCGACCTGAACGTGATACGCAGATAGCTCAGCTGCGGTCTGGCAGCGCTTGGTGAGCGGGTTGGTATGGAAACCATAAGCGCTGAGGTGATCGATGAATCTGTGGTAGCTCCCCTCAATCAGTGGCTCGGCCTCGCCCCAACTATAGGCGAAAAAGCGAAGCGCCCGGCTCGCGGTAACTTTCGGGTCAAGCTGACGAAGAGAACCTGCAGCAGAGTTTCTAGGGTTCGCGAAAACGGGTTCGCCAGCCAATTCGCGTCGTTCGTTCAACGCCGCGAATTCATGGCGTTCCATGTAGACTTCGCCCCGCACTTCCAACACTGGCGGTGGACTGTCGGTGGTCAGAGTCAGCGGAATATCTTTGATCGTTCGGAGATTCTGCGTGATGTCCTCACCTACGGTGCCGTCCCCGCGCGTTGCCCCCTGAACAAAGATACCATTCTCGTACCGAAGCGATGCAGATAGTCCATCGATCTTTGGCTCAGCAACGAGCTCGATCACCTCGCGATCATCAAGGCTTAAGAAGCGACGAATGCGCTTTAGAAACTCGTCGACATCACCATCGTTCATCGCATTGTCGAGCGACAGCATCGGTGCGCGATGTACAACCTTTTCGAACTTGTCGAGTGGCGCTGCGCCAACCCGATGCGTTGGGCTGTCCGGCCGGATCAGATCAGGGAAGACGGCTTCGATTGCCTGATTGCGCCGGCGAAGAGCATCATAGTCAGCATCCGAAATCTCGGGTGCGTCCTCACCATGGTAGAGACGGTCGTGGCGTGCAATTTCCTTCGCGAGTTGAGCGAGTTCACTTGCCGCGTCCTCGGGGTCCAACTGGTCAACCGCGCAGCCTTCGCTAGTCATGCCGACCGCGCAAGCAAGCTGTCCGCAGCGGCGCGCGCAGCGTCAGTGATTTCGGCACCGGCCAGCATACGCGCGATTTCCTCCCGCCGCTCATCAGCACTCAGGACCGTCACCGTGACGTTCGCACTACCACGCGTCGCCGCCTTTTGCACACGGAGATGACGGCCAGCACGGGCTGCGACTTGTGGCGCGTGGGTGACGACCAGAACTTGTGCAAAGGAACCAAGCTCCTGCAAACGATCACCAACCGCATCCGCTGTCGCACCGCCAACGCCTGCATCGACCTCATCGAACACCAGCGACGGCAACGCCTCGGTCATGGCAAGCGATACCTTAAGGGCGAGCATCAATCGTGCCAGCTCACCGCCTGAAGCGATCTTACCGAGTGGCCCCGGTTTTTGTCCGGGATTGGTTGCGACCTCGAAAGCGATGCGTTCGGCCCCGTTTTCACCGACATCTCCATCCGGTCTCTCGGTAAGCTGGATAGCAAAGCGAGCTTTGTCTAACTTGAGAGGAGGAAGTTCTTTCATCACGGCTTTCGTCAACGCATCGGCCGCCCGACGCCGGCCTTTGGTGAGCTTTGCAGCACGCTCCTCCAGTTTCTTCCGCGTGGCATCAACGGCGGCGCTAGCCTCGGCCAGATGCGCATCCCCGGCATCGATCCGGGCAAGACGTTCCTCGGTCCGTTCGCGAAAATCGGGAAGTTCGTCCACTTGAACCTTATGCTTTCGCGCGGCCGCGCGAAGGGCGAACAGACGTTCCTCGACATGCTCTAGATCATCATCGCCACTCGTCAAAGCCTGGCCTGCTTGCTCGAGGGCACCGCTCGCTTCGTCAAATTCGACACGAAGGCGGTCCAGGGCCGATGCCGCCAGCTCCAAAACATCGCCAGCCATATCAACAACCCGCTCGATCGCGCGCTCTGCTTTACCCAGCCGTCCGGCGAGACCGCCATCGCCATTCAACGCCGTCATCGCGTCTTCGATCGCTTGAACGATTTTCTCACGGTTCATCAAGCCAGCCCGGGTCTCGGCGAGGCGTTCTTCCTCACCAAGTTGGGGAGCAAGCTGATCCAACTCGCCGATGATGTGCCGCCAATAGTCGACATCGTCGGCTGCCTTCGCGACTTCGTCCTCAAGGGCCTGATAGGCGTCGACCGCTTCACGCCAGGCCGCATGACCCTGTTTTACCAGATCGAGATCACTGTAAAGCTTGCCATAAGCGTCGACGAGGCTCCTTTGGGTCGATGGGTCCAACAGGCCCTGCTGATCGTGTTGGCCATGAACTTCGACAAGATGCTCGCCAAGCCGTTTGAGAAGAGCTGTCCCGACCGGTTGATCATTAATAAAGGCGCGTGAGCGGCCGTCCTGATTGATCGTGCGCCGCAGCAGCAATAGGTCATCGGCCTCGATGCCGTGATCGTCCAACAATCGCTCAATCGCTTCCGCGTCACGATCGAGCTGAAACGCGGCGATCACAGAGCCCTGCTTGGCACCCGCACGCACGAGACTTCGGTCAGCGCGATGGCCAAGCGCTAGTCCGAGACTGTCCAGAAGGATTGACTTCCCCGCTCCCGTTTCGCCGGTGAGCACGCACAGCCCGGATTCCAATTCCAGATCGAGACGTTCGATCAATACAATATCGCGGATCGATAGGCTGGTCAGCATCGCCGGCTCGACCGCTTAGGCCGCAGGCCCGGCTTGGGCATCCTCCGGTGGCTCGACCAGCGTATCGTCGCCACCATCACCGCCTCTTGGGGCCCTATCCTTCGCTGCCGGTGCCGGGTTCGGCAAATTCGCATCATCGGACAGCAGCGTATAGCTGTCCTGATACCAGACACTCCCAGGGTAATTGTGACCGAGCACTGCGGCCGACTTGACGGCCTCCTGACGTACGCCAAGGGCTAGGTAGACCTCAGTCAGTCGGTGCAAGGCCTCTTCAACATGGGTCGTCGTTTGATACTCGTCGACCACCGACTTAAAGCGATTCGCCGCGGCGACAAATTTTCCCTTACGCTGATAATAACGTCCGACATCCATCTCCTTGCCTGCGAGATGGTCCTCTGCCAGCTCAGCCTTTAACCTGGCATCACGGCCATAGGTACTGTCAGGGAATCGACGGATAAGCTCATCGAAGGCCTTGTAGGCAAGCTCCGTCATTTTCTGGTCCCGGCCTACATCCGAGATCCGGTCATAATAGGAAATGCCGACGAGATAATGGGCATAGGGCACATCCTTATGGCCGGGATGCAGGTCTATGAAGCGCCTCGCCGCATCAATGGCCTGATCATATTCGTTCGCCTGGTAGAAGGCGTAAGCCGCCATGATCTGGCCGCGTGTCGCCCATTGGGAATAGGGGTGCTGACGTTCGACCTCCTGAAAAGCGGCGGCGGCACGGGTGTTGTTCCCGTTCTTAAGTTCATCCAACGCCGTGTTGTAAAGATCATTGACCGGACGTTCGACATACTCTTCGTCGTCGATTCCGTTACCCGAACAGGCGCTTAGCAGCAGGGCAGCGCCCAGCATGCCAAGAAAGCTGAGACCTAATCGCATATCCGACAATCATCCATTCCTTTGGACCCGCGCCAAACATCGAAACTGTGTTGCTGGCTGTCAAGCCAATCTGCAGGCCTACGTGTCGAGAATTCACGGCCTCGTGTTGGCAAGGAGACCGGCCAGCGCCTACGGCCTGCGGAATCGAATCAGTTTTGGGACGATGGCAGGTTCGCCTTAAGCACCTGCAGCTTTGCGAAGCGGCATGGCCTGCTCATCGGCAGCAGGACCGGCATAGCGCCAGGCTGTGGGATCGGCGAACAGGGCGCGAAGCACTTTGTTATGCATGGCATGGCCAGCACAGTCGCCGACAAAACGTCCGATAATCGGCGCTCCTGCTAGATAGAGATCACCGATTGAATCGAGGACCTTGTGCCGAACGAACTCATCCTTGAAGCGCAAGCCTTCCTCGTTCAGCACTTTATCCTGACTCACGACAACAGCGTTTTTGAGTGAACCGCCGAGCGCGAGACCTCGTGCCCAAAGTTCCTCCACGCGTTCGGCAAAACCGAAGGTACGAGCACTTGCTATGTCCGACTTGAACCGCTCAGGCGTTAGACAGTGCGTGAATGACTGGTTCTTGATCAGCGGATGCTCGAAGGCAATTCGGCAGTCAACCTCGAACAGATGCGAGGCCATGCCAGCATTATCGACAGCGTTGGCCGTTATCGGCTCGAGTCGTGCGCTCTTTCCATGGGCAACGGCGGTCACCGGCTTTAGGACTTCAATCCAGCGTCTTGGGCTGGATTGACGGACAACGCCAGCGCACTCGATCAAAAAGATAAATGGCTGCGCGCTACCATCCATAATGGGGACTTCTGGCCCATCGACCTCGATAAGAACATTATCGATTTCCATCGCAGCGAGCGCTGCCATGAGATGCTCGATCGTGCTAACGACCACGCCGTCACGCTGTCCGACGGTTGTACACATATTGGTGTCACATACCTGGTCAAACCGAGCGGCGATCGGCGTCGAGAGCTGGTGATCCTTTCGGATGAAACGAATGCCACTATCGGCGTCGGCAGGA
This sequence comes from Geminicoccaceae bacterium, assembly GCA_028285265.1. GTDB lineage: Bacteria > Pseudomonadota > Alphaproteobacteria > Geminicoccales > Geminicoccaceae > JANQPX01. Next base: position 395,315 of record JANQPX010000030.1, on the reverse strand, counting down.
CGCAACGTCATCGACGTCCGTGCACCAGAATGCAAGCCAACACCAACGCAGCCAATGGACGAACGTAGGGTCTGCTGCATCGCGTGCTGCTGATCGCCGAGTTCGCCACGCTGGTTCGTTACCATCAAATAACTCCTGCCGGCTCAGAAGCCGATCACTTACCTCTGCCCGTCTCTCGACAACGACATACTCAGAAAAAATACGGCCTCCAAGCGGACATTTAGCAATCCGCTATGGAGGCCTCAAATCACACTTCGTGTCAGTTTGTTACAACTAAACCGTTAGCCGAACACGATGATTGTCTAAAGCTTAGACGTTGACCAACCGGGTCAGGCCTATCGCCGAAGGAACGTTGGAATATCGTAAAGTTCCTCTTCTTTCGATGCGGGTCGCTCTGGCGCATCGGCGCCGGCCATGGCCGGTTCTGGCTTCGGCTCGACATGCTCTTGGCGCTGGCGGGCAAAGCTCTGGGTTACCCGTTCAAACAGGCTAGGAGCTCGCGAAAGGTCCTTGTCGGGTACGCGTGTCTGCCCCCAATCATTGCCCCCATGTGCCATTGAAGGTTGAGGCCGGTTGTAGCTTGGTTTCGGCCGCCGGACTGAAGCCAACGCATCCCCGCCTCCTTGATCTGCCTTGGGGCGCAGACCATGAGCGCCGGGCTGGAGCGACATAGCCGTTGGCTGATCCGGCGAAAATCCGCCATCTGGCGACCCTGCCGTCATCGGTTTCCCTTCGGCTGGACTCGACGTAACCGGCGAGCGGGACATATCCGGACCGCCAGTGGGTTGTTGTCCTTGGGGCCGGAGCCGGAACGTCGGCGCCGCATTTGGCTGTGGCTCGCTAGCGGTCTGTGGCTGGCCATAAGGCGGCTGATCGCCAACATCGATGCCAGTCGCTACGACCGAGACGCGCATCTGGCCGTCCATCGACTCGTCGAGTGTTGATCCAACGATGATATTCGCCTCAGGATCAACCTCCTCTCGGACGCGATTCGCGGCCTCGTCAACCTCAAACAGCGTCATATCGGTGCCGCCGGTGATGTTGATAAGGACGCCGCGTGCGCCCTTCATCGACACCTCGTCGAGCAGCGGATTGGAGATGGCCGCTTCGGCGGCTTCGACCGCCCGACGCTCGCCATCAGCCTCACCCGTGCCCATCATGGCCTTACCCATCTCGCTCATCACCGTGCGAATGTCGGCGAAGTCGAGATTAATCAGGCCAGGCATGACCATCAGATCGGTTACGCCGCGCACGCCCATATGCAAGACATTGTCCGCGAGTTTGAAGGCGTCCGCAAATGTGGTGCGTTCATTGGCGAGCCGGAACAAATTCTGGTTCGGAATCACCAGCAGCGTATCCACATATTGCTGCAACTCTGCCAATCCCCCTTCGGCGACGCGCATCCGATGCGTGCCCTCGAAGTGGAACGGCTTGGTCACAACACCAACGGTTAGGATGCCCTGCTCGCGTACAGCACGTGCGATCACCGGAGCAGCACCTGTCCCAGTGCCACCTCCCATCCCCGCTGTGATGAAGACCATGTGGCTGCCATTGAGCTGATCGAGCAATTCCTCAATCGCTTCTTCGGCAGATGCTCGACCAATCTCAGGCCGGGCTCCAGCACCAAGGCCTTGGGTGATCGTGTTGCCGAGCTGAATTCGCCGCTCGGTTAGACATTGATGCAGGCTCTGTGCATCGGTATTGCACGCAACGAACTCGACCCCTTCCAAATGGGAGGTAATCATATTGTTCACTGCGTTGGTTCCAGCGCCGCCGACTCCGACCACGGTGATCCGTGGCCTGAGTTCATGCGTAACCGGCATGCTCAGGTTGATCGTCATTCCTTCCTAACTCCTCCTCCAGTAAAGCCCCTTCCCAAGGGCCACTTCCTCCGAGCACGGGCCGATTGTTTTTACTGGCTCTGGCTCAAAAGTCTCTGATACTCAAAAGTTCTCCTTTAGCCATTGGCCAAACTTGGCCAGTCTTGCCGTGAACGCTGGCGTGGGCCTGGGTGTTCGGTAAGTCAGGCCCCCGTCGTCGCGTCCGGCCCATGACAGAAGGCCGGAAGCGGTCGTCGCGGCAGTCAAATCGTCGAAGGCGGCGCTACCGGCAAGCGGACGCGCCCTTCCCAAGCGCGTCGGCATGTCAAACACCTCTTCGGCGAGCTCGATCGTTCCCTCTAATTGGCTACCTCCGCCGGTCAACACCAAGCGGCGTCCAGCTAGCGGTGGCATACGATCGCCGAAGCGATCGCGCACAACATGAAAAATCTCCTCAACACGCGGGCGGATAATCTCGGTCAGCCTCGCTCTGGTAACGGTTTGCGACGGTGGTGCTGTCGGATCACCGATGCCCGGCACTTCGATGCGCTCATGACTATCACCGGCATGCTCCAAAGCACTACCATAAAGTGTTTTTAACCGCTCTGCCTGATCTCTGCCAATAGAAAGTCCAAAAGCCAGGTCCTGCGTGACGTGATTGGCACCAAGAGGCACGCTAAGCACCTCTTGAAGCTTGCCTGCGGCAAATCGCGCAGCCCCGGTAATGCCGCCGCCGAGATCCAGCACCAGCGCACCCAGCGCCATTTCTTCCTCTGAAAGCGCAGCCAGCCCAGCTGCATAGGCATTCGCCACCACACCATGAACTTCGAGGTGACAACGCTCCACCGCCGCGACCAGATTGTGCAGCGGGACCACACCCGTCTGCACAACATGCACTTCCACGGCGAGCTTTCGCCCCATCATCCCCCGTGGGTCTTTCAGCGGCTGGCCGCCATCTAACGTCACCTCGACGGGAAGCGCGTGCAAACACTCGACGCCCTCACTACGAAGTCGGTCTTCCGCTTCAGAGAGCGCCTTTAAGACGTCGTTCGACGTGACAGCGCGACCGCCAATATCCTGCTCGACGACCGTCCTCGCGGAGGACGGTCGTCCCGCCGTCACACCAATAACGACCTCGCGCAAGGTCTCGCCGGCTTGCTGCTCAGCCTCGTGAACAACAGCGAGGACTGAAGCCTCCACCGCTTCAACATCAACGATCTCACCGGCCCGCATCCCCTCGGCAAGCTGGTAGCTCGCGCCGAGCAACTCAACATCCGCCCCCTGACGGTTGCGCCCGATAAGACAGCACATCTTCGTACTGCCGATATCGATGACGCCGAGAATATCCTGTCGGGCCAGGGGCCGTTGGGCACTGGGGCGCAGGGGGATGACGCTGGCTTCGGTCATACCCGCCTGTTCCCTGTCTCTGCTTCGTCGAGCTTGAGATGAAGGCGCATAGGGGCCTGACGCAGATCAATGGTAACAATGGCACGGTCCAAGAGCGCTTGCTCCTTAGCGAGCCTCGCGAGAAAGCGCCAAGCATCCAGTGGCGCGCGTTCCGGCAGCAGCACACTAACGCCGTTGTCGAGCGTCAACGTCCAGCGCCGATCACCAACCCAACTTGCCGCCGTTACACGCTCGGAAAGTTCGGGCTCCGCAGAGAGCATCTTGAAGAGATCAACAGCCTGTTCCGGCGCGCCTTCGCCGGCCAGGATCCGAAGACCTTCAAAGCGCCGCCGCATCTCAGTCGCCGTAATCTCACCGACAATTTCACCGCCATCGCGGTCGATCAGCGAATAACGGCCGTCATGTTGCCAAATCGCGAGAGGCTTTCGTTCAACAAGCTTGATCTTAATCGTATCCGGCAAGAAACGGCCGACCGTCGCATGTTCAATCCAAGGCAACGATTCCAGCCTCGCTTTGGCGTCCTCAGTGTCGAAGCCTAGAATGGGATCGCCGATCGCAATGCCGAGCTCCGTTTTGAGCTTCTCCCGATCGGTATAAGCGCGTCCGTCGGCGTACACCGCGCGCACCGCAAGGCCGGCGTTGCTCGTCAGACTTAACGCTCGGTCTGTCAGGTCGGCCGTGACGGCATACACTGTCCCCGACCATCCAAGCCAAACCCCAGTGCCAAGACCCAACATCAAGCCGCCGGCGATACCGGACAGATGCAACACCGGCCAGTACCAGCGCGGGCGAAGGGGTGCTCGGTTGCAGGTCTTGCTTCGAATGGCGGTCAGGCTCATGCGGCGTCGCATCGGGCGTCCTCCACCAATTGCTGCACTAAGTCGCCAAAGTTGATGCCGGCATGCGCAGCTTGCTCGGGCACCAACGAGATGGGTGTCATGCCGGGCTGCGTGTTGACTTCCAGGAGATATAGCGCCTCTGGATCGTCGTCCGCCAACATGAAATCTGCGCGCGAAACACCCCGGCAGCCAAGGGCTTGATGGGCAGTCACGGCATCGTCAAGCGCTCTTTGATAGGTCTCGGTCGACAGCGGGGCTGGTAGCAGATGCTCGGCTTGGCCTTCTGTGTATTTTGCGTGGTAATCGAAGAATGGCTGACGCGGCTTGATCTCGGTTACCCCGAGCGCGCGGTCACCACTGCCGGCCCCTCCGAGTACAGAGACGGTTAGCTCTCGGCCTTCGACATAGCGTTCGACCATGACATCTGGCCCATAGGGCCAGTCATTCCACAGCGGTAGACGATCGTCGTTACACTTCACAATGGTCACACCGACGCTGGAACCTTCGCGGTTCGGCTTCACGACATAGGGCGGGTCCATCGACACACCGTCGCGTAAGCAGTCAATGGTGGTCATGATGCTTTCTGGACAGCGGATTCCAGCAGCAACCAGCACCCTTTTGGCCATCGCCTTGTCGATTGCAAGCGCTGATGCGAGCACACCTGAATGGCTGTAGGGAATACCTAAAATCTCCAGCATTCCCTGGACCGTACCGTCTTCGCCATACGGCCCATGAAGCGCGTTGTAGACAACATCGGGCTGCGCTTCGCCGAGCTTACGACAAAGATCTCGGTCGGCATCGATTGTGGTTACCCGATAGCCTCGGGCTTCTAGAGCCTTGACCGCAGCACGACCGCCCATCAATGACACTTCGCGCTCGGCCGAGAGCCCTCCCATGAGAACAGCGACATGCTTTTTCATGCCGCAACCTCCAGCGCTGTGTCGGTGCCCTCACCACGTCGCTTTCCGACACGGTGAATCTCCCATTCCAGCTCGACGTCGCTCAGGGCTCGAACCTTGTCGCGCACGATCTCACCGAGGTCTTCGATATGAGAGGCTTGGGCACCACCGGCATTGATCAAGAAATTGCAATGCTTCTCGGAAACCTGGGCCTTCTTATGCATCATTCCGCGACAGCCCGCCGCATCAATCAGTTCCCAGGCCTTCTTGCCGGGTGGGTTCTTAAAGGTCGAACCGCCCGTAGCAACCCGGATGGGCTGGGCAACGTCTCGCTCCGCCTTAATCCGCGCCATCTGGGCTCGGATGCGCTCGCGGTTGCCAGCGACTCCCTTCATGACAGCAGCAACGGCAATCCAGCCTTCCGGCAGCGTCGACTGCCGATAACTAAAGCCCATCTCGGCAGCGGAAAGTTCATGCAGGGCCCCGTCTGGATCGATCGCGATGACGTGTTCGACCAGATCGGCGGTCTCACCTCCATAGGCTCCGGCATTCATGCGGAGACCGCCACCAAGTGTTCCAGGAATACCGACATAAAATTCAAAGCCGGAGACACCGGCTTCCAATGCCTGGATGGCCAGGCCACGGTCGGTAACACCAGCACCGACGGTCAGGCGGTCCCCACCAAATTCGACTTTCGCGAGAGGTCCCGTCAGACGGAGAACGACGGCATCGACACCACCATCCCTCACAAGGAGATTGGAGCCGACACCAATCGGCAGAATGGGCACGCCCTGCGGCTTCATTGCCATGAAATCGGCAAGGTCATCCAGATCGGCCGGCTGAAACCACACCCGGGCCGGACCGCCAACGCGAAACCAAGTCTTCGGTGCCATCGACACGTCGAACGCGATTTTGCCACGTACTGAAGGTAAGGCCTCGACCCAGTGGCCCTTCATGCCGCATTTCCCGGCTGAAGACGCTCAGCGAGCTTTTCCGGCAAGGCTTGTGCCCAAGCTGAGATCGTACCCGCGCCCAGACAAATCACCATATCGCCGGGCTGTGCGAGATCAGCGATGGACTCGGCAAGATGATCTGGCCCTTGCACGGGTCGTACGTCAACGACGCCGGCGCTCTGCAAGCCAGTGACCAACGCCGCTTGATCAACACCCTCGATAGGGGCTTCGCCTGCTGCATAAATGGGCGCGACGAGGGCAATGTCGGCGTCCCCTGCGCAGTGGCAAAAGTCGTCGAACAACGCGGCCAGCCGGCTATAGCGATGGGGCTGGATCACGGCGATAACGCGGCCAGCACTCGCCGCTTTCGCCGTTTCAAGGGCAGCCCTAATCTCGACGGGGTGGTGACCGTAATCATCGATAACTGTGATGCCACCAACCTGGCCCGTTTTGGTGAATCGGCGCTTCACGCCGCCAAAATCCAACAGCGCTTTTCGGATGACATCGTCATGAATCTTGAGTTCATTGGCGACCGCAATAGCAGCCAGGGCATTCAACACATTGTGCCGGCCCGGCATGGCCAGGCGAAGTCTGCGAAGCGTGCGCGTCACCTCTGATGTGACGGGATCGCGAAGCTCCACATCGAAAACAGCACCGTCCGGATCAAAGGTCGGATCGAGGGCACGAATGTCGGCACTCTCGTCAAACCCGTAGCCAATCAGGCGGCGGTCAGTTGTTCGCTCGAACAGAGCCCTGGTCTCGGCGTGATCGATGCACATCGCGGCGAAGCCATAGAACGGCAGATGGTTCAGGAACGTCTCGAACGCCGATTTGACCCCTTCGAAATCTCCATAAAAATCGAGATGTTCGGGATCGATGTTGGTGATCACGCCACAACTTGCCGGTAGACGTGTAAACGTGCCGTCGGATTCATCGGCCTCGACAACCATCCATTCCGAAGCCCCAAAGCGCGTGTTGGTGCCGTAGGCATTGATGATCCCACCATTGATCACCGTCGGGTCGAAACGCGCCGCTTCGAGCACGGCGGCGATCAGCGACGTGGTCGTGGTCTTACCGTGTGTGCCAGCGATCGCAATGGCCCATTTGAGACGCATGAGCTCCGCCAGCATCTCGGCACGCTTCACCACCGGGATGCGTGCATCACGAGCAGCCACGACTTCCGGGTTGTCCATCTTGACAGCCGACGAAATGACCACGACCCGTGCCTGTTCGAGATGATGGGCGTTGTGGCCGATCATCACCTCAATACCCTTGGCACGGAGGCGCTCGACATTGGCACTCTCCGCCATGTCCGAGCCTTGAACCCTGTGGCCCAGCGCATGCAGCACTTCGGCAATACCGCTCATGCCGATGCCGCCGATGCCGACAAAGTGAATAACGCCCACATCGATCGGAAGCATCCTCATGCCGCCTCCTCCAACGGGCCAGGCCCGTCGCCTTTACTCTTTGCTGCCCCGCCCGTATTGAAGCCGGGGATGATCCGCTCAAGCGCGTCGGCAAGTGCCTCGCCAGCATCAGGACGAGCGAGCGCACGCGCCTTACCGGCAGCTTCGGAGAGGATCTCAGGCTTCTCAAGGACGCGCCGGATCTTATCGGCCAACAGCTCACCAGTAAGCATTGCTTCTTCAAGCAGCCATGCCCCACCTGCAGCCTCAACGACCTTGGCATTGGCCAGTTGATCGCCTTCGAGGGAATAGGGGAGCGGTATGAGAATAGACGGTTTACCGAGCACCAGCATTTCGGAAATGCTAGAAGCTCCTGAACGCGAGATCACCAAATGTGCTTTGGCGAGCCGCGCAGGCAAGTCATCGAAAAAGCTCTTCAACTCTGCCTCGAAACCAAGCGCCTTGTAAGCCAATTCAACGCGTTCCAAATCTTCAGGTCGGCATTGCTGCGTAAGACGGATCAGCGAACGCTCGCGTCCGGACAGTCGATCCAACGCGGCTGGGACAACATCGCTTAAGGCCCGCGCACCCTGGCTACCGCCAATCACCAATATTTCCAGCGGCTCACCTTCGGCGGGCAAGCGGTAGGCCTCACCCATATGCTGACGAATCTCGGGGCGCACGGGATTCCCCGTCATCATATGGCGATCCTCAGGCAACATATCGGCATGCTCGGTTTCGGCAAACGTCAGCGCAAGCCCACTCGCTCGCTTTGCGATCATCCGATTCGCCCGGCCGAGAACGGCGTTTTGCTCATGGACAAGAATTGGCAACCTCAAATGACCCGCGGCGACACCGACGGGCACTGAGGCATAACTGCCAAAGGCGGCGACCGCGATCGGGTTTTGCCGTTTCAACCACCACCAACTCTGCACAAATCCAAGGCCCAGATTCATCAGGCCCGACATTCGCTTGGTTATCGATCCGGAAGGGCTTGAGGCGCGCACTTTGAACGCCTCGACACCTTCGGGCAAATAGCGAGCGCCCCTTTCATCGCAGGCGAGCGCCACGGTCCGACCGCGACGCTCAAGTTCGCTGGCAAGCGCCAGAGCCGGGAACATATGACCGCCCGTGCCGCCTGCGGTTATAACCACCGGGCGGTTCATGGCGATGCTCCCGGAGGTGGCATGCCGTGGCCGAGACGGCGACGCGTCAGCGCGAGGAACATGCCCATGCCTATGCCCATCGAACAGAGAGCCGAGCCACCATAACTGATAAACGGCAAGGTCATTCCGGTCGCCGGAAGTACCGAGAGATTGACCCCCAAATTCACCATGGCTTGGAGACCGAAATGTGCCAGCAACCCAGCCCCAGCAATCAGCGCGAAACGATCGGAAACCAACTCCGTTTTTTTGAGGCCCCGCAACATGACGAAGCTGAACAGGCCGATGAGCAGCAGGCAAGCGATCAGCCCGAACTCTTCGGCGGCGACGGCGAAGACAAAGTCACTGTGGGCATCGGGGATCTGATTTTTTAACCGCCCCTCCCCCGGTCCTGAACCGAACCAAGCGGCACTCTTGACCGCCTTCAAAGCGAGACCGACCTGATAGTGGTCGCCGCTCGCTGGATCGAGGAAACGATCGATCCGCGCTGCAACATGAGGGAACCAGCTATATGCCTGCCAGAGAATCAAGACACTTAGTAGGAGTGCGCCCAGCACAAGAAGCCAGGGCAGGCCAGCGACGAACAGCTGAACACCCATGACGGTGCCCACCATCAACGCCATGCCAACATCGGGCTGGGCTAACAGAAGCACCATTACGATCAACCCTAAGCCAAGCACAGGCCAAGCATTGTCGAGGCCAGGAGCTCGGGCCAGCAAAGCGGCGCCAACAACGATGAGGGCCGGCTTGGCGAACTCGCCGGGCTGGATCGCAAAACTGCCGAACGAGATCCATCGGGTCGATCCATTGTTCTCGAGACCGATGATGAGCGTGGCCACCAACATTAAAATCGAGACGGCCAGAAGCGCGATCGCAGCCCGATAGACACCGCGCGGCGAAAGGAGCGAGCAGCCGACCAAGAGCAGTGCAGCCGGCGCCAAATAGATTAAATGCCGCGTAACGAAATGCCAAGATGGGAGGCCCAATCGGACAGCGACGGGTGGGCTCGATGCAAACACCATAATTAAGCCGGACATAGCCAACAGCCCGAACACCCCTAATAGCGGACGATCGACCGTCCACCACCAACGGGCAAGCAGTCCACGCTCTGTCCGCTCAAACATCAGCGCCTCCCACTGCCAGTAGCAGGGGCTTGTTGGCTCAAAGCTTGAGCCTGGCTCTCGACCAGACGTCGAAAGGCATCACCGCGGGCTTCAAAATTGGGAAATTGATCGAACGACGCACAAGCAGGCGCCAATAGCACGGTCGCACCTTTAGCGCCCTCATGTCGCGCATCATCGGCCGCAGCATAGAATGCTTGATCCAGCGTCTCGCTCATTACCGTCTCGACCTTGCCGTCGAGCAAAGCGCTAAATGCGGCGGCTGCATCGCCAATCAGATAGGTACGGCGCACATGCCTGAGACAGGGGAGCACCGCATCGAGGTCATCTTGCTTTGGCTGACCGCCGGCGATCCAATAAATATTATCGAATGCCGCGAGCGCCTTCGCCGCTGCATCGGGGTTGGTTGCTTTGCTGTCGTTGACAAAGGCGATGCCATCGATGCTATCCACCAGCTCGAGGCGATGCGCGAGGCCCGGAAAGCTCTCCATACCGCTCAGAATGGCCTTGGGCGCAGCACCCATCGCTCGTGCGGCAGCATAGGCGGCCGCAGTATTCTGGGCGTTGTGAGCCCCTTTCAAATGTTGAAAACCATCGATTCGACCGACATCCTCTGCCTGTCCATCGAGATCATCGATGAGACGCCCGTCTTGGATGTAGACACCGCCTGCAGCTTCGCCAGCTGAGGAAATCGGCACGACTTTGCGGTCATGGACTTTGTCGAGATCTTTCTTGATCTTCTGCCCATAGGGATCGTCAACCCCAACGATCGCCCAATCGCCCGCCTCTTGGTTGCGCAAGATACGTCTCTTGGCACGGAGATAACCCGCCATGCCGCCATGCCGATCGAGGTGGTCTGGACTAAGGTTCAAGATCACGGCCACAGCACATTTCAGGCGCTCAGTTAAGTCCAGTTGAAACGACGATAATTCCAATACATAGATGTCTTTTACCGGTTTAGGCAATAGATCTAGTACTGGCAAGCCAATATTACCACCAAGTTGTGTGCCAATTCCTGCGTGTCCGAGGATGTGCGCAATGAGCGCTGAAGTGGTGGACTTACCATTGGTGCCGGTGATGCCAATGATCCGCCGCTCTGGTTGATTTTCCGCGAGCAGATCCATGTCGCCAATAATGCGCACACCGGCCTTACGGGCGCGCTTCACGAGACGATGCGGTCTCGGATGGCGAAGGGGAATGCCCGGGCTCAGCACTAAGCTTTCCACCCGATCCCAATTACAGAGGTTCAGATCGACAATGGAAACACCAAGACCAGAGGCTTCCTTTCGCCGATCGGCATTATCGTCCCAAGCCCAGACGCGCGCGCCACCGCCGACTAAGGCTCGGCAGACAGACAAGCCAGTGCGGCTCAGGCCAAGAACCGCAACGACCTTTTGATCATAATGCGAAATCGTCAGCATCTCGTCTCAACGCAACTTAAGTGTCGAAAGGCCGATCAAACCCAAGATCACCGCAATGATCCAGAAGCGAATGACGATGGTCGGTTCTTCCCAGCCCTTTTGCTCGAAGTGGTGATGTAAGGGCGCCATACGGAAAACGCGTTTACCCGTGAGCTTGAAGGATGCGACTTGGACAATGACCGACACCGCTTCCAACACGAACAATCCACCAATGATCACAAGGACAAGTTCGTGCTTCGTAACAACAGCGACCGCGCCAAGCGCGCCACCGGTGGCCAGCGAGCCGGTATCCCCCATGAAAACCATGGCAGGCGGGGCGTTAAACCACAGAAATCCCAGCGCGGCACCGACTAAGGCACCACAGAAGATTGCGAGTTCACCGGTACCCGGGACATAGATAATGCCGAGATAGGGCGCATAGCGAGCATTGCCGACGAGATAGGCGATCATCAAAAAACAACCGGCGGCAATCATGGTTGGAACGATCGCCAACCCATCCAAACCGTCCGTTAGATTCACCGCGTTCGATGTTCCCATCATCACTAGGGCAGCGAACAGAAAGAAGGCCCAACCAAGCGGCAAAAGAAAATTCTTAAAGAATGGGAACGCCAGGCCCGTGCCTTGTGGAGCACCCGTGATATGCGCGATCCAATACGCAGCGATAAGGGCAATTGACCCTTGGCAGATCAATTTCATCCGCCCGGACATCCCGTCACTCGAACGTTTGGTCAGCTTCTTGTAGTCGTCCACCACACCGATCGCACCGAAGCCAAGGGTCACCAACAGAACAGCCCAGACATAGCCATTGGTCAGATCCGCCCAAAGCAGAGTCGATAGCGAGATCGCTAGCAGAATGAGAGCGCCCCCCATGGTGGGCGTCCCCTTTTTTGCGAGATGCGTTTGCGGTCCGTCCTCACGGATCGGCTGCCCCTCCCCCTGCTTCATCCGAAGCCAAGCGATCAAGGATGGCCCAACAACAAAACTGATCACCAACGCTGTCAGGACGGCAGCACCCGTTCGAAAGGTGAGATAGCGGAAGAGATTGAAAAGGCCGAAGTCGTCTGCGAGCGGTGAAAGCAAATTGAACAGCATCGCTAGGCCCGCTCCCCACCAACGGATGTGTCGACCCCATCACCATTCGCCAGGAGGGCATCCACGACCTGCCCCATAGCGCTGCCGAGCGAGCCTTTGATCAAGATCGTATCGCCCGCCTTTAGCTCGCCTGCGAGGATGGGGACGAGCATCTCTGCCTGCTCGACATGAATACCACGCTGTCCCATCGGCAAAGCAGCATGCAAGTGCCGCATCGAGGAACCAACGGTAAAGACACGATCCACATGGCTCTTGGCAAGTGGCTCCGCGAGTTCGGCATGTAACCGAGCGCTCTGCTGGCCGAGTTCAAGCATATCGCCGAGCGCAACGATCCGCCGGCCTTTGATCTTGTCGAGGAGGCTGATCGCCGCCCGCATTGATACGGGATTGGCGTTGTAGCTTTCATCGATCAAGTCGATCCAGCCGCCATTTCGCTTGATTTGATGACGCTGGCCGCGCCCCTTCGGAGCAGCAAAGCTCGCAAGGGCTTGTCCAGCCTTGTCGGGGTCAGCTCCTAGGGCGGTAACGACGGCCATGACGGCAAGACTATTCATCACCCAATGCTGGCCCGGCGCGCCAATTCGATAGCGGTACTCAACGCCATCGAACTCCATTCTAACATCGCTACCATCGGCCTGCAGCCGACAGGCGAGCAGTCTCGCATCTGCGTCCATCGCTTCACCGAAGCTGATAACGCGACCGCAATCCACCGCAAGGGCCCTGTCCTTCAATGCTGCGAAGTAAGGGTTATCTCGATTGAGTACGGCCAGACCGCCTGGCATCAAGCCTTGAAAGATCTCGGCTTTGGCTTCGGCGATTGCATCAACCGAAGGAAATCGGCCGAGATGCGCTGGCGCGATCGTTGTAATAATAGCCACTTCGGGACGTACGAGGCGGGTCAATGCCGCGATCTCGCCTGGTGCATTCATACCAAGCTCGTAGATTTCATAGGCCGAACCTCGAGGCGCGCGCGCGAGGCTCAGAGGAACTCCCCAATGATTGTTGAAACTTTGAACGCTGGCATGTGTTGGAGCTTGGGGCGCTAAGGCCGTCCGTAAGGCTTCTTTTGTACCGGTCTTACCGACAGAACCCGTAACTGCCGTGATCCGGGCACTCGTACGACGCCTTGCCGCTTGGCCAAGCGCTGTAAGCGCGTGCATCGTGTCCTCGACCTTGATCAACGGCGCCGTTTCCGGGACCTTGGCCGGCACATGATCGACCAAACAGGCGGCACCTCGTTCCAGAGCAGCTTGGATAAAGCGGTGACCATCGTGATTCGGACCGCGAAGGGCAATGAACAGCTCGCCCGGCATCACTGTCCTGCTATCGATGGAGATTCCGACCACGGACCAATCGCCCCCGCCGTAACCGCCGGACGCTCGGCCTCCCGTTGCCGCTGCAATCTCGTCTGCGCTCCAAAGAGCTCCGCTCACCGTATCTTCCCATATTCCGTGGCGCCGAAGCGATGCGCCGTCGACTGATCCCCGGCCTTGATGGCCAAAGCCTCCGAAACAACTGCCGCATCATCGAAGGGCAAGACGTCACCTCCGATGATCTGGCCCGTCTCATGCCCCTTCCCCGCCACCACCAGAACGTCTCCTACATCAAGCATGCTGACGGCCAGATGAATGGCTTCGGCACGATCCGCGACATCGACGGCGCCCGGCGCCGCCTTGAGGATTTGGCGCCGGATTGTTGCGGGGTCTTCACTACGCGGATTATCGTCGGTGATAAATACCTTATCTGCGCGTTCAACCGCTATCTTTCCCATCAAGGGGCGTTTCTCGACATCACGGTCACCGCCGCAACCGAACACGACAAACAAGCGGCCATCTGTATGAGGCCGAAGAGTCGCCAGGACCTTCTCCAGAGCATCGGGCTTGTGGGCATAATCGACAAATACCGGTGCCCCTTTTTGATTGTGACCGATCAGCTGTAACCGGCCCGGCGCGCCTTGAACCATCGCTGCTGCCCGAAAGACCGCCGGAACATCCTCGGTCGAATCAGCCAAAACCAGACCGATGGCCGCTAACAGATTGGCTGCCTGGAAATTCCCGATTAGCTGCGTTGTAACGTCATGGACTCGCTCACCATAAGCCACCCTTAAGCGCTGCCCATTAAGGCCATCGATCTGCTCGACCAGCCGAAGCGCAGATGCGTCTCGACCGTAGTCGATCAGATCAAGACCCCGCGACTCCACGATTGCCTTTAGATGGAGAAACTCTGGAACATCGGCATGTAGGACCGCAACGCCATCATCGGATAACAGTTCGCCAAAGAGCCGCGCTTTCGCGGCCAGATAGGCTTCGAATGTATGGTGATAGTCGAGATGGTCATGGGAGAGGTTGGTAAAGGCCGCCGCACTAATACGGATTCCGTCGAGCCGGTGTTGATCGAGGCCATGGCTCGAGGCTTCGATCGCGAGATAATCGACCCCCTCGTCAGCAAGCTCACACAAGAGCGCGTGCAAGCGAACAGGATCAGGCGTGGTTAATCCTCCGCCGATCGTCCGATTGTCGGTATGCAGTCCGAGGGTGCCTAGCGTCCCCGCCCCATGACCGAGCGTTGTCCAGATTTGGCGCACCAGGCTCGCGACAGATGTCTTGCCACTCGTCCCTGTTACCGCCACGACATGGTTCGGTTGCCGGCGTGAGAATCGAGCAGCCATAAGGGCAAGCTGCCGTCTCGGTTCCGGATCGAGAATAAGTGGTACGTCGAGTGCCATGCCAGCGAGCGACGGATCGCCAAGGATGGCAACGGCGCCCCTTTCGATAGCTTGGCCAATAAAGGCCCTGCCATCCACGTTGGAGCCCATCAGCGCGGCAAACAATGCCCCATTTGTCACATCGCGTGAATCAACGGCCAAAGAGGAGATGTCTGGATCACGATCGCCGGCGCCAACCGACGAATTTACCGGATGAACAACCGTTACCCCGGGGTCAAGCAGCTGCCGCAGCCGCATCCTTCGCCTCCCAATGACGATGCCACAGCCGGCCGCAGCCAGCCCGACTCGCCGGTCGCCGCGAAGCTAGGCTCGGATTTTTTCAAACGGCCATTATACGCCTTACCCACCATCAAACGATCGAGGAACCAGCGTTCGGCCTCAGCATCCACAGGCGGAAGACCGAGGATCGGCCCAGCGCGACTAATGATCTTGGCCACGGTCGGGGCCGCGGTCCATCCACCATGAGCCTGATTGTGAGTTGCCTCATCTCCCTTGGGCTCGTCGAGCGTCACCAACACGAGATAGCGCGGGTCCTCGATCGGAAAAACGCCCAAAAAAGAAGAGAGTAGACGTCGATCTCCGTAGCCCTTCGGCCCGGCCTTATCGGCACTTCCGGTCTTACCGCCAATGAGATAGCCCGGCACCTTGCCATTCCCGCCACTGCCTTCAGCGACCACGAGCCACATCAGCCAGCGAAGTTTAGCAGCTGTTTCGTCATCGACAGCAGCCGGACGAAGCGATGTCTTCAAACCGTGCTCCGGCACGACGTAGGCAGGTCGTCTTGGACCGCCACAGATCGCTGCGGCAACGGCGTCGACTGCTTGTAATGGCGAGACCGCGATGCCGTGGCCGTAGGAAGCCGTGACCGTGTTGATTTCCCGCCAGATTTTGGGACGCTGCGGGTTGGAAACTTCCGTTAGCTGGATCGGGTGGCGATCCAATAAGCCAAAGCGTCTGAAATAAGCCTCTTGCATCTCTGTGCCGACCGCCATCGCCATCTTCGCGGCACCAATATTCGACGAGAACGCGATCACCTCGGGTACGCTTAAACGGCGCTTTTTGGCGTGGAAGTCCTTGATACGGTAGCGGTTCATCTTGAACGGTTCTACAGCATCGAAGTAATCAGTGATCTTAACGGCATCGGAATCCAACGCCATGCCTGCTGTCAGCACTTTGAAAAGCGATCCGAGCTCATAGCTCCCCTGCATATTGCGATTGAAGCGAGCGATATCGTTGGCGCTTTTGTAGTGGTTCGGATCATAATCCGGCAGGCTCACCGATGCCAAAAGGGCTCCGGTACCGGCCTCCATAACCAGAACACTCCCCCCCTTGGCTTGAAAACGTTCGACAGCGGTTTTCAACTCATCGCGAGCCACCGCCTGAACGCCAAGATCAAGGGTAAGCTTGAGAGGGCCGTCATAGTAGCCGAGGGTTAGGCGATCTTCGAAACTACGCTCAATGCCAGCCAGTCCCTGATTCTCGACCCCGACATAACCGACAACATGTGACGTCAGGGAACGCTGCGGATAGATGCGATGATATTCCGTACGAAACTGCACGCCGGGCAAACCGAGACGCATGATCCGTCGCTGCTGATCATCGCTTATATGACGCTTCACCCAAACAAAGCGAGAATTCTGCCGAGCAAGGCGTTCACCAAGCTGCGCCGTATTGATGTCCGTAAGAACGGTCGCAAGCGTGTTCGCCGTCTCCGTCGGACCGATCACCTCCTTCGGATCCGCATAGACCGAAACCTTAGGGTAGTCAGTGGCGATCAGGTGCCCATTTCGGTCGACAATATCTGCGCGCCTGGTTTGATTGTCTTCGGGTTTCGTCGTCGTCCGTGCCTTCACGGGCTCGCTTGGCGACATCACCGCCAAGTCGGTCAATCTTGCTCCGAGCCCGACGAATCCGAGAAGCGCGAGAACCGCGAGAAAACGAAGGCGCGCCCGAGCGCGACGGACCTCGACTCCAGCTCCCGTCGTCTTCGCGGGCCGTCTTGGGGCCCTATGGCGCTGTTTGGCGTTCATCGCTGGTAGGATGTTCTTGGACCATAGGAAATCCCGGCGCGATAAGAGGCACGAGGGGATGCGACGGCACTGACGAGAGCCGGCTCAGGCATCTGCTCGAGACCTTCACGCATCGGAAGATCCGCGATGGTCATGATCTGCCGTGGAGTTGCCGGCTTGAGCTGAAGATGCTTTTCAGCCAAACGCACCAAGCGATCGGGATGACTAAGCGTCGCCCATTCGGCCTTGAGACGCCGGATTTCGATTCGCTCTTTCTCGATCTTACGCTCGACCGCAACCAGATCCTTTTCCAGCACCTGGACCCGGTTCTTGAGACCATAGACGCCGCAGCCCGCCATGATCGCGATCGTCAGGCTAACAAAGCCAAGCTTTAGCATGACACATGTCCTTCTGGAGAGGGCAGCCGTTCAGCGGCACGAAGCCGTGCGGATCGGGCACGAGGATTGGTTCGGACTTCGACGTCGCTTGGCATGACCGGCCGGCGCGAAAGGAGCCGAAATGTCGCCGTCGCAGGTGGTTCGCTAGGCAGGTCCGGGAGATGACGGGAGGGGTTGGATCGCCGTCCGCTTCTCGTCGTCAGAAACTGTTTAACGATCCGATCTTCCAAAGAATGGAAGGCAACGACGACCAATCGACCGCCTGGACGAAGCAACTGCTCGGCAGCCTTCAGCGCCCGCTCCAGTTCGCCAAGCTCATCATTCACATAGATCCGAAGGGCTTGAAAGGTGCGCGTTGCCGGATCGATCTTGCCACGCTTGCCCAGCACACGTGCGACAATCGATGCGAGGTCACCTGTTCTTGTGATCGGCGTCTCGCCTCGCCGCGCGACGATTGCTTTTGCAATCCGCCGGCTGGCCCGCTCCTCGCCGTAGCGATAGATGATCGACGCAAGTTCCTCCTCATCGGCGCCGTTTACGACGTCCGCGGCGCTCTCACCCTTGGACTCCATGCGCATATCGAGCGGACCATCTGCCGCAAAAGAAAAGCCACGTGCGGCATCGTTGAGCTGATGCGAGGACACACCAATATCGAGAACGATCCCATCCAGGTGATCGATGGCGATGTCAGAGAGATGCTGAACCATATCGCCGAACCGGCCTTCCAACATCGTGAAAGCCGAATTCTTCTCGGCAAGTTCCCGGCCACGGCGAACTGCCAACGGATCTCGATCAATGCCGATCAGACGATGAGGCTTGGCATCCAAGACCGCCCGGCTATAGCCGCCCCCACCAAAGGTACCGTCGAGATAATCGCCATCGTGACGCACAGCAAGCCCATCTAGAACTTCGTCGAGCATGACCGGTACATGGGTATCGGGGGGCATATGAGGATGTGTTGCCAGATTCACGTTCTAAGCCTCAGCGAAGAGAACATTTAAAGAACAAATGCCAACACACAGTCTTTTCGAATCCAAACGTCTATTGTTGTCTTGCAAATAAATCATCGTAGAATCCGCCATCGCGCCCGCACCAACAGCCGTACGCAGCTTTCTGACTTGATCTATACAGAGATCAATTGGGATCAGCCTGAAATTCACCCTAAAGTTACGCAAATTTTCAGTCAAGGCCTTATTCGAAGAAACCGCTGCAACATACTGAAAATACTCGATAAAAATCAAATGATTACAGAAAACCTTAGAGATTCAGCGATCGAGGCCTGCGAAATCGGATACTCAATTCATTGGGAAAGTTGGCATTTTTAACTTTGTTCTCTTTTTGTTCTTCTACCTTCAAGCAAATCTTAATAAAGCAAAAGCTGATCAGGCGACCTGTAAGCCGGGTTCTGTCCACAGCCTGTGGAAAAACAAACTGCTGGATGACCATTCCTCTGGGATGCTCGTTACCGAACACCTCGCGCGACCGACCCGAACGACCAGCCTGGAAACGGGCCTGCCCCGTTGGGGGCTGTCGTCCCTACTTGGTCTTGCTCCCGGTGGGGTTTGCCTTGCCAGGCCCGTTGCCGGACCCGCGGTGCGCTCTTACCGCACCCTTTCACCATGACCTCCACGCGCAAGCCCGAAGGCTTGCTGCGCTAGGAGGCTGACTGCTCTCTGTGGCACTTTCCCTGGGGTCACCCCCGCCGGGCGTTACCCGGCACCGTGTTTCCATGGAGCCCGGACTTTCCTCTCTCGGCTCATCACCAAGAGCGGCCATCCGGTCACCTGATCGGTTTCAATGTTGCTGCTCGTCGATTGAGATTCAAGTTTGAAATTGAGGCAAAGCAACATCATCAGCAGAATGACATGAAGTTATTTTGGATGGCGATATAGATGCCTGGGCTCACCTTCCAGCATAAACTCTCGTTCAAAAATAGCACCCAATCGTCCAGCGACCGCTTTTGAAGCGTGATTACCAGGAGAGATCAGGCTCATTAATGGCGGCAAATTGAGGGACCTATAAAGCCAGCTACGCGCCCCAAGCGCGGCTTCGCTCGCATAGCCCTGTCCGGTATGTCCGGGGAAGAGAGACCAAGACAGCTCCGGCTCGTCGATCATCAACGGGTGCCAAATACCGGTATAACCAATGGCCTCATCACTGGCTAAATCAGCGATCGCAAAAATCCCGTACCCCCGAAGTCCCCAGACACCAATGTCGACACAAAAGCGGTCCCAAGCCTGGTCACGGGTCATGACGTCGCCGAGATACTTTTGAGACTTGGCATCTGCGCGATAGGCTGCATAGGCTGAGAAATCTCGCTCTTGCCATCCTCGAAGCCGTAGCCGCTCGGTTTCGATCGTCGGAATCATCATCTCTGGCATCCCAATCATTCGAGCGGATCTGTTTGAGCCAGGAGCCCATCCAGTCGAGCGAGCGTCTCTTGATCAAGTTCGCCGTCGACCCGTTCTGGTCGATAGCGCCGTTGGAACGCTAAAAGGCGGCGCCTTGGCGCCCGCCAATCGGCTGGATCCGGCAAGCTGTAGCCGACCTCATGAAGCTGGCGGATGACTTCGTCCATCGGGCGCCACGCCCCCTCGCCATCCTTTGGCCAAAGGCCAATGCCGGCATTTGCCAGGCGCTGCCAATCGAAGAGCTCGCCAGGATCTTCCTTACGGTCCGGTGCAATGTCACTATGAGCCAACAGACGGCAAGGGGCTATTGACCAACGCACCATGATGTCGGAGCAGAGATGTTCCAAGGCTCGATACTGCGCCTCGGTGAAAGGACGATAGCCCCATTCATGGCCGGGATTGACAATTTCAATACCGATCGAGCAATCGTTCAGCCGTTCACGACCGCGCCAGTAACTGATACCTGCATGCCAGGCACGTCGGTGTTCATCAACCAGGCGAAGGACATGTCCGTCCTCATCGATCAGGTAATGCGCACTGACCTTAGCGTCGAGGTCACAAAGGCGATCTAAGGCTGCACTGGCGCTCTTCATGCCGGTATAGTGCAGGATCAAGCAGTCAACCGTGCATCCATTGGGCCGATCATCCACATTGGGCGATGGATGTTCATCGATTGAAAAAGCCACCCCAGGGAACCTCCGTCAAATTTTGGGGCGATGGCTTCAGTCGTCAGAAGCGGCGGAGCAGGCGTTCGAGATAATCGAGCTCCTCGGCAGGGCGATGGCGTTGCCCAGCACGACGGTGCAGCTCTTCCATGATCGAGCGGGCTTTGCCGAGATCGAGATCATCCGGCACTTCCGGGCCAAACATATCAGCGTCACCGCGATTAAACATGGAACGACCAAGTGGGTCGCGGTCGGTCGGACTCTGGCCAAACTGTTGTTGGCCGATACCTTGTTGTCCCTCGCCGGGGTTCTGCCCCATCATCTGCTGCATTTCTTGCATCATCGCCTGGCCGCCTTGACGCAGCTGATCCAGTGCATTGGTCTGCGGATCGACAGCGCGACCTGGCTGTCCCCCTTGAAGAGCGTCGCGTGCCGCCCTCATCGAGAGCTCGGCCTCCCCCATCGCACGTGGAATGGGCACGCGATTCTCACCAAGTGTGCGCATCAACTCACCCAGTGCGCGGCGCACCGCTTCTTGGTCCGCGGCTAAGCCTGACTGCATCTGCGAGCTACCGCTCTGGCCTGGTCGCATACCGGGCTGCTGTCCCATCTGCCCTTGCTGGCCTTGCTGTCCCTGTTGTCCCTGCTGGCCTTGCTGCGCCTGTTGACCTTGTTGCCCCTCTTGACCGGGACGATCCATTGCCCCTTGTTGGTCCTGCTCACGTGAGAGGCCAAAAGTTTCGTCGAGCAAGTCCTGCTGCCGCTGAATCAGCTCCTGCAGTTCATTGAGCATTTGCTGGCCCTGCTGCATTTGGCTGTTCTGCTGGCCGACCTGAAGATTCTCCAGGAGCTCTTGCATCTGCGCCAACATTTGCTGCGCCGCCTCGCGCGCGCCAGTCTCGATCATGTCCTGCATGCGATCTAACATCTCCTGCAGGTCCTGACGCTCGATGGTCATGGCATCCTGATCCATCGGCTGCATGGGCTGATCGGCCATCTGCTCTTGCATCTGCTGGGCGAGCGCATCGAGATAGTTATCCAACGCCTGACGAAGCTCATTCATAAGACGCTGCAGCTCCTCATCGCTGGCGTCATTCGCAAGAGCCTCGCGGAGCGCTTCCTGCAGCTCTCTGAGTTCGCGACCAGCGAGGGAGAGATTACCGTCTTCGAGGTGGAGGGCTGTTTCCCACATGAGCTCTAAGACTTCGTCGATCGCAGCCTCATCCTCGTCGAACATCAACCTCGTCGCCATGGAACGTAGCGCCATGAAAACAGTGGCATCATTCTGGAAGCGCTCGGGCACATGGCTAAGCCCATTCATGGCCGCAGCAACCCGTTCTCTCTGTTCTGCCGGCTGATCAGCGAGTTGGCGCCGCTGCTCAATAATTGCGCGGGCCACCGGATGAGCGAAATTCCGAGTGGGTAGAACGATCTCGCGTGTCTCGCTGAAACCAGCTTGGTCAAAGCCGTCCACAGCTTCGAGTTTAACCTCTACGGGCAGACCGGACCAGGGATGCGGTGTCAGATCAAGATAGGCAGAATCGTCAAGATCCGTCGCGCCTTCAGCCGGCTGGACCAACTCGATTCGTTCTGACTCGTCCAAACGGCCCGGTCGGTTAAGATGTAACGCGATACTGCTGACCCCATAGTCGTCAGCAGCTTCAAAAGCAAAGCGCATCACCTGACGTTGGGTCACCGCAGGATCGTCTGTAAAGCCAACCGTCGGCGGCATGTCGTCAACAACATCGACCTGCCAAACACCGAGCGTATCGTTGGGCGTACCGATTCGAAGTTCGCCGGACTGTTCCAGTTGGACTCTGGCCTCCGCGCTGGCGCCCCCCACAGCGGCAAAAGGCTCGGCACGATCCGAAAGGCTCAGAGCGTAGCGCTCCACAGGTCCATCAACATGATGCAACTGGGCCAAGACTTCGCTGCCTCGGGGGTAACTCACGAATGAGGTCACATCAATCAGCGCTTCACCGAGCGGCGTCTCGCTGACATCGAGGGGTTCGGCCGGCAGTCCGGTATAGTCGGGCGGAGTCACCCAAACCGTCAATTGGATACTTTCGCGCGCGGTGCCATCGGGGCGGCTCAAATCAAAGGCCTGAGCAAGACGATTCGGCGCCATGCTGCCAGCCTCTACCACCGCTACGATCAAAATCAGGGCAAGTGCGATGCGGAAGGCCCAGCGATCCCGTCTCGGTAGGTCAGACTTAGGCAGCGTCACTTTAAGATTGCCAATCAGCGTGACCAAGCGTTCGCGATGTCGCCGCCAGAGCGATCGGGTCAGCGGATCGTCACGACCGTTGGCGAGATCGTCATCGAGAGATCGAAGCGGCTGATGCGCAAGGGCGTTGGTGGTCTCCAGTCGTTCAAGTCCGGCATGACGCGAGGGCCAAACTAGGCCAGAGCGCGCGCCAACAAGTAGGTAGATGAAAGCGCCAGCGAAGAGGAATAGTCCGAGACCATGGAGCCAAGCCGGCAGAAAACGCCAAAAACCAAGGAGGCTGATGGCGAGGAAAAGGCCGAAGACAGCGAGTGGTGGCCAGATCTCCGGCCACAGCTTCTCGAAGGAATGTGCAAGCCTCGCCGCGACCAGACGCCATTTGAACGAGAAGCGGCGCCTCGGATCTGCGCTTCGCTCCGGCCTGCCGGCCCAGTCTGGTTTCATGGCGCTCATGCCTTACTCCCTCTAACCTAGCAGGCTCGGCCGCATTCTACAGGCGGCGTTTCGAGCCATTCCGGTATGCGCTCATCCGCGAAACGCAACGCCGGTTCGATCCTCGGCCGGACGACCGAGAAACGATCGCCATCAACCAAGACTTCTGCCGCGAGCGGCCTGGCATTGTAATCAGACGCCATCACTGCACCATACGCGCCAGCGCCGAGAAATGCCACCAAATCCTCAGGTTCCAGAGGTGGTAGCGCACGCCCCCGAGCGAAGATGTCGGAGCTTTCACAGATCGGACCAACAACGTCGGTCGCCTGCAACTCGGCGTTGGGCGCAGCTTCCTTCACTGGCAGGATCTCGTGATAAGCGTCATAGAGCGCCGGTCGGATCAGATCATTCATACCGGCATCAAGGATCGCGAATGGTCGCTCATCTCCCTGTTTCATGTAGCGAACCTTCGCCAACATTGTGCCGGCTTCGGCCACCAGGTAACGCCCGGGCTCCAGCAAGAGCTCGACGTCGAGATCACCTGTGATCGTTTGTACGAGGTCCGCATAGGCCGCTATGTCGAGCCGGACATCGCCGCGATACCGCACGCCCATGCCGCCACCAAGATCTAGACGTTTGATGGGAATGCCTTGAGCACGCAGCTCACGGACAAGATCTGCACCGCGCTGATAGGCTGTCTCGAACGGTGCGAGGCTCATGATCTGTGAGCCGATATGCAGATGTACACCGATTGGCTCGATTCCAGCGAGGCTTGACGCCATCGCGTAGACTTCGCCCGCCTGGTCGTAGGCAATGCCAAACTTGTCCTGACGTCTGCCAGTACTGATTTTCTCGTGAGTGTCCGCAGCCACATCCGGATTGATGCGGATCGCAACCGGTGCTTTGGTCTTCTTTGCCGCTGCGACTTCGCTCAGGGCGATCAAT
This sequence comes from Geminicoccaceae bacterium, assembly GCA_028285265.1. Classification (GTDB taxonomy): domain Bacteria; phylum Pseudomonadota; class Alphaproteobacteria; order Geminicoccales; family Geminicoccaceae; genus JANQPX01. The sequence goes on along the minus strand of JANQPX010000030.1, from coordinate 371,382 downwards.
TCTGGCACCGACTCGACATTGAATTGTGCGATGCCTGCGTCAAGCGCCATGGCCATCTCGTCACGGCTCTTGGCGACACCAGCAAACATGATCATCGTCCCGGGAACACCCGCGGCAAGCGCTTTTTGCAACTCACCACCCGAGACGATTTCGGCACCGGCGCCCTGATTGGCGAGGGTCTTGACGACGGCGATATTGCTATTGGCTTTAATCGCATAACATATCATCATGCGCTGGCCAGCGAAGGCATCTTGGAGGGCCGCCAGCTGATCGCACATGCCCTTTGCAGCGTAGACATAGGCCGGCGTGCCGACAGTCTCAGCAATGGCGGCGAGCGATACCTCCTCGGCAAAAAGCACGCCATCCTTGTAATGAAAAATGTCGGTCATTGCGTGCCATCATCCGATGCCTGATCATCAATTGCCGGCTGACGCGATGGCAGCTCCAACTCCCCTTTCTTGCCGCAGGCTGTAAGGGCCATGGACAGCGACAATGACGCACCGAACCATCGGATCAAACGGCGGCGGTCCCGATTGATCGGGGAACGTGATGGGTTCTCCCCGTCATGACAGACCAGCGGAGTAGACGATAAAACCGACATATTGAGCAGCGCTTTCGCTCGCGTTTATCAAACCGGCCAAGTGGCGACATGATACCCCTTGCCCGGACGATCCATTCAGGACCGCCTGCATTCAACAACCAAAGGCCCGAGATGTCGAGGCCTTTAACCACCATAAGGCGAGCAAAAGCGGCTATAAATAACGCGTTTTTGCGTGTGCTACAGCATCGAGTACGCATGACGGCGCCGTCCCGCCAAAGCTGGTTCGCGATGCGACCGAACGGTCAACCGTGAGAACATCGAACACGTCCGCCGTAATTCGCTCATCAACAGATTTGAGCTGGTCTAAGCTTAATTCCGGCAAATCAAGGCGAAGCTCCTCGGCAAGCTTGACTGCCCGCCCCGTCGCTGCGTGGGCTTCTCGGAATGGCATACCAAGGGCCCGTACCATCCAATCGGCGAGATCGGTCGCCGTCGTGTAGCCAATGCCCGCCGCCAAGCGCATTGCCTCTCGATTCACGGTCATCGTTTCGATCATCGCCGTACCAGCGGCAAGGCAAAGGCGGAGATTGTCCGCGGCATCGAAAACCGGCTCTTTGTCTTCTTGCATATCCTTCGAATAGGCGAGCGGCAGGCCCTTTAAGGTCATCAAGAGCCCATTCAAGCTGCCAACAATTCGCCCAGTTTTGCCGCGCAGGAGTTCCGCAGCGTCGGGATTACGCTTTTGGGGCATAATCGAGCTACCGCTCGAGAACGCCTCGCTCATCTTGACGAAACCGAATTGCGGGGTCGACCAAAGCACCAATTCCTCAGCAAGCCGTGACAAGTGAATGGCGGTAATCGATGCTCCGGCCAAAAACTCTAATGCGAAGTCTCGATCCGACACAGCATCGATCGAGTTCGCCATCGGTCGATCGAACCCAAGGGCTTCGGCGGTTGCCGTCCGGTCGATTGGGAAACTCGTGCCAGCAAGCGCCGCCGCACCGAGTGGACTTTCGTTAAGCCGCTTACGCGCGTCAGCAAAGCGCCCACGATCCCGGCCAAACATCTCGACATAGGCCATAAGATGATGCCCGAAAACGACGGGCTGAGCCGCCTGCAGATGCGTGAAGCCGGGCATCACCCAATCGTGATGTGCCTCGGCGCGGCTGAGGAGGATCCGCTGCAGATCTTGAAGTAGCCCGTCGACGCCATCGATCACGTCGCGCAGCCACAATCGAAAATCGGTGGCGATCTGATCATTTCTTGAGCGTGCCGTATGCAGCTTCCGCCCGGGTTCGCCGATTGCCTCCGTCAGGCGCGCCTCGATGTTCATGTGGATGTCTTCGAGGCTCGGGCTAAAGTCGAATTCACCGACTTCGATCTTCGCTTCGATCGCGTCAAGACCTGCGAGGATGGCATCGCGCTCCCTCGCTTCAAGCAGCCCAACGGCGGCCAGCATTCGCGCATGCGCCCTCGACCCCGCGAGATCGTGAGCGTAGAGACGCTTGTCGAAGCCGATCGAGGCATTAATCTGTTCCATCAACGGAGCTGGACCATCGGCGAAATGACCACCCCACATGTCGATGCCCTTCGAGCTTCTTCCGGCTGAAGAGGGCTTTGACGGATCGTCTTGTCGGTTACTCAATGCTCTTTCCTAACGCTCTTGTACTCGGATCTGATGATGCCAACTCAACTCAATGCCGCCTCGACAACGCTCGGTAAGTTACGACCGTTCCTTTTAGGCGTTGCCATCCTGGTTGTGGGCACGGTGTTACCTGCTCAAGCCTTCAATTTCGTGGCGACCGATGGCGGTCCGGTGCCAGAGATCAGTTTTCTCGATGCTGAGGGTAATGAGCGCAGTCTCGCGGATTTTCAAGGGCGCGTCGTCGTTCTCAATCTTTGGGCTACGTGGTGCGCCCCCTGTCGCAAAGAGATGCCGTCTCTCGATCGCCTAGAAGCGGCTTTGGGCAGCGACGACTTCGAGGTCGTCGCACTCGCTGTCGATCGGGGACAGCGCGGAAAAATCGAGAGCTTTTATCAAGAAGTCGGCATTGAGAACCTAGCGATTTATCATGATAAGACCGCTAAAGCTGGTCGCAGCTTACGCGCGCCAGGCCTCCCAACAACACTCATTATCGACCGCAACGGTCAAGAAGTCGGCCGCGTACTTGGTGACGCTGAATGGGACGGCGAAGATGTCGTTTCACTGCTAAACGCTGTTATTGAACAGTGAAAAAATCGGCAATTTCCGAGGAAAGACGGGGAAAACTATTTTAAGTTGATAAAAAATTAAGAAAAATTGTATTAATAGTTGATGTTAATTTCACCAAAAGTCTAGTATAAAGTCGCCTTCGAAGAACCTGGTACGTTGGCTGAGGTCTGATCGGCGGTCATGTCGTGCGGGCAATCCCCTAATAAAGGTGGCGCCATTGTTTCGTGTTCAGAAAAGCGAAGGAATGATCGAGCATCGCGATTCAGAGGGCGATGATGCGAACCTCGGCGCGTCAGCTGACGAGCAAGAGGGTTCTGTCACGTCGTCGGCTTTGCGATGGCTTCGCGGATCGGGCAAGCCCGACGATAATGCGAGTTCGCCGCGCCGCCGCCTATCAGGTGCAGCAGCTTTGGCAAGAGCGAAGATTGCTGAAGAGGGCGAGGACGAAGCTCCCGGCGATCATGCGGATGAGCTCGAGTTAACTGAAGAACTCGAACTGACGAAGCCGATCCAGTCTGAAGAACCGCTCCGACCGATCGTGGCGTCTCGCGAGCAGCCTGAACAGGACCTTCCTGACACGCCGGCGCTGGTGGCGCGGCCTGCTGACCCGCCTGAAACTCATCAGACCTTGCTGACGCTGCATACTCAGCCGCCCGAAATAACGCTACCGCTCGATGCGTTTGATGATGACGATGACATCGACGACTTTGACGATCTCGGCGATCTCGAAGCGATGCTACCGCCGACAAGGTTTAAACCTGTCGAACGACTCCCGGCCATCGATCTTAGCGAATTCCCACCGGTAAGCACTGTTGTCCTTCCGCCGGAACCGACCGCTGAAATCAAGACGCAACATGCAGCCTCCGTCCAAGTGTTACCTGACACCGGTGCGCCTGTCTTGATGCCGCGAACGGTCGATGAAAGGCCGTCGAAACAGGCAACACCCTCTCGCGAAGAGCCATCGCCGAAAGCACCGCGGCCTTCGGAGATAACGCTGGAAGACCAGACGATAGAGGCTGAGGTCGACACGAAGGATACTGCGCTAACCGTTCAAGCAACCCCATCTGTGGTGCCTGTGTCTTCCGGCGATGAGCACATTGATGAACTCCCAAAGCTCACGCTGCGCAAGGCCAGCCTCGAGCAACATGTTCCGAGCCAAAAGGCCAAAGAAGCGACAACGAAGACCAAGACGAACCTGCTGGCCTTACAGCCGATCCCGGAGTTGCAGTCCAGCTCAAAACAGCCGCGCGCAGAAGCCCCGGCTTTAAGACCGACGCCCCCCGTAGAGGATTTGCCTGCGGTCATCGCCGATATTGAAGATGACAAATACGCCATCACCGCTAATGCGCCGGGCGATCCTGATATGCTGCCCGCGCCACAGGGCCTCGCTGTCATTGACGAGCTTGAGTCGGTCGAAGACGACCGGAACAACGTCTCAGGTCCTGACGATTGGCATGCTCAGCTCGCCGATGCACTCAGCATTACTCCCAAAGACAATGCCGCGGACGCAGAATCGGGAGATGAATCGATGGACGGCGACCGCTCGCAAGATGAGCTGTCGCAGATCGTACCGTTGTCATCGACCCTTAGTGACCTTGCAGTTGAAACCGAGCCAGCGCGTGACGCAGACGGTGACGATGTGCTCGTCCCTCCCCTTGCACCGACCCTGCCACAAGACCGCTCCATCATGGCGGCGCCGTCGCAGGCAGCGACGCGGGTTGTGCCAGACTTACCTGTCACGCTTTCAACAGAGCAAACTGCGATCGCCATCATCGCCCAAGTGCCGCGTCTCCGCCGGTTCGCTGCTGCCCAGATCGGTGATGAAGAAGAGGCGGATCGCCTTGTCGGTGCCACAATCCAAGCAATGCTGACTGACCCGAGCATGCTCGAGCAGGCTGACGACAAGAATCTCGCCATGCTCATGATGCTCTGTCGAAGGCGGCAAAGCGACTTGAGCGGAGCGGCCGAGACAGCCCGTTCTGCGTCATCTGCCAAGGCGTTCCAAACAACACTTTGTGAAAAGCTCGTCGGCGCTGATCAGTTCGAAATCCACCAGTTTGCCCAGGCAATTAATCTTGTCGACGAACAAGATCGAACGCTTCTGCTGCTTGCGGCGTTGGAAGGCCTGAGTTACGAGCAAATTGCAGTGATGATTCAGCGCCCCGTGGGCCAGGTAATGCTCCGGCTTTCTGAAGCGCGGATGGGTCTACGTCAGGCGCTGGCCGTCGAAGAGGGCAAAGAACATCTGTTGGCCGAAGCGCATCCTCGCGAAATCGAGATTCACGGATATCTTGATGGCGAACTAGACCAACGACACATGGCCGACATGGATAGCTTGGTAGAGCATGACCTTGATGCCGCCGATCGACTGCTGCATTACGGCATTCAAGGTGACCTTATCCGACGGATCTATGCGCCGCTCTTGAACAGGCCCATCCCTCAAGAACTGCTTGCAGCTTTGTCGACGGCATTCAGCGCCAAGCGGCAGGGACCAGCCAAGCGCGGCTTCTTTCGCAGCGCTAGGCTAGCGCTCTTCACAGGTGCCATCGTTATGGCGGTCTGCGCCGGCATTATGACTTGGATGATGCCAACACTCGCCAGTGCTGTTTCTGACGCAATGACGACCTCATCGCTTAACGTTATCAGTGTCCCCGATGACCAAGGCGTGCAAGATTTGGCTGTGGCAGCCATCCAGGAACCCTAGCCTCAAAAGCTGGTCAACGTCTGATGCAGTGAGGCAACCTCGGTGCCGAAAATGACATTAAAGTCGCTCAACACATCCCAGGGCTTTACCGGGCGGCCATAATAAGCGGCATTCCAGTCATTCTTAGGAGCGAAGTAACTTCCATCGAGGGCAAAGCCGCCGAAGAGTCCCTGGTTTTTCGCAAAGACGTAGAGGTCTTCGCCAAAATGTGCCGTCGTCGCCGCACCGACTGTTGCTCCGCTACGACCGGCCGCAATCGAAACGTCGGCCCCAAGCTTGACGCCCGAACCTACGATCTTCTTCACAGCACCTTCGTTCATGATGGTGAACACGACATCAGACGTCTTGACACCGAATTGTAGTCCGAGGCTACCGCCATAGACGTCATAAAAGGCCGGCTGTCCCCAATTGCCGGTCTGGGGATGTCGTATGAGCATAATTGCCGTCCCACGCTCGGCACCGGCAAAGAAGCCGCCTTTTAAGAGATCGGGGACGATGACGACAGCATAGGCGTTCTGCACATAGACTCGCATCCGCTGATACTGGTCGTCTTCAAGAAAATCGCGCAGAACAAGGCGGGATTGTTCAAGTAGCCGCTCCGAGCGCGATGCAGTAGCCTCGGTTGAGGACGGCCCAGCGCAGGCGGTAAGACCCAGTGTGGCGATCAGTAGGAGACCAATCAACCATCTGCTGGCGCTCGCCATACCCGTCCCTCCGATTAACGGCTGCACAAACGTTGAAACGCCTTGAAATCCACGAACCTCTCGTCTAGCCAAACTTACGATATACTGTCAAGATAATAGTATAACATACTAGGTTAGCGCACTTTTTCACCAATGAGTTGTCGGATAGTGAGGCGGTAAAGCCACTCAATAGTGACCACGCCAGCCACCACGGCGCGGCCCGTGGCGATGATAGCCATGCCGCCTATGATGATAGCCATGGCGTTTGTAGCCGTAGCCACGTGAATAGCCACCGCCATAATGCGGCCCATGGTAGCCGAAACCGCCTCTGAAATAGCCGTGATGATAGTGGCATCCAGAAAGCACCACGGCCAATCCGCCAACAATCAACAAGGATCGCAGCATCGGTCGCGATAGCAAGGTTCTGATCATTCCATCTTCCCTCATGGTCTCGATCAAAACCATGTAGAGAACGGACTGAACGCCAAATGAACGTATCGTTCATCAAGGAGGTGGCACTGTCGCGAATTGCTGGAGCGCATCTTCCCCTTTGGGGGTCAGTTGGTAGACTCCTCGCTCAACCCGCTCAAACCAGCCATAGACATCCCGCAGCATAATGGTTCCTGCGCGATCGACGCCGGCGATGACGCGCAGGTCACGCACCTTCTGTGGTCCTTGTTTACCCAACACCTGAGCGCAACGAAGGGCGTCCTGGCGGTAGGCTGTCATGACCGGCCTTTTCGAGATGCCACCAGCAGTCGGGTCTCCCACCCTATGGGCAAACTCCCGAAGCAACCTTTCACGCTTGGCTTTGACAACACGACGTTCATAGGACCCAGGGTCTAGTCTCGGTTCGACGAGACCGCTGGGAAGATGCACTGTCAGCAACCCGATGCCCAAGCGACGGCAAAGGCGTTGGATATCTTTGGATCGCCGGGTCCACAGCGATTTGGGGCGATGCTCGATCGCGACATAGACCTTATCGGTCAGAGAAAACCGTTCGACAGCCTGAAAAATCAGCTCCAGCGAGAACCGCGTCTTCATTTCGATCACAACAGGTGGTTCACCATCTCTCAACGCCACGACATCGCAGCGGCCGATCTCGCCTTTCACGGCATATCCCTGACCTTCGAGAAAGGCTTTGATGGGTGGATAAAGATCAACTTCGTAGGTGGTCATGGTGGTGCGATTACCGGGCCGTCTGTTCAGCGATTGGGAATGATCGGACGTGCAACCATAAGATCGAAAGTGACAAGAATCACCCATTACTCGCGACCGCCTGCGCGAAACCCAGTCATGACTAATCGCTTTTGACGCGTTTTGTTGTGTTCGCTCCGCCGCTGCGCTATAGACGGCGCGCAGCCGATCGCCTTGGCGTCGGCCTGATGCCACGCGCTTGGGAAAGCCTAGATGTCACGCGATTCAACCCGTCGTCGCAAGGTTTATGAAGGCAAGGCCAAAGTGCTGTTCGAAGGCCCGGAGCCCGGCACACTTATTCAGTATTTCAAAGACGATGCGACGGCCTTCAACAATCAGAAACAGGGCGTGATCACCGGAAAAGGCGTCCTGAACAACCGCATTTCTGAATTTCTGATGGAGCGGCTGGCTTCGATCGGCATTCCAACTCACTTCGTTCGTCGCCTCAATATGCGCGAACAATTGGTCCGGGAAGTGGAGATTATTCCGATCGAAGTGGTGATTCGGAATGTGGTCGCAGGCTCGCTTGCAAAGCGCTTCGGCATCGAGGAAGGCGAAGCGCTCCCCCGATCTATCGTCGAATATTATTACAAATCCGACGAGCTTGAAGATCCTCTGGTCACGGAGGAGCATATCGCTGCTTTCGCTTGGGCCTCGTATCAGGAAATCGACGAGATGCTCAATCTAGCCCTGCGAATCAACGATTATCTCTCTGGTCTTTTTATGGGTGCCGGGCTTCGTCTTATCGACTTCAAAGTTGAATTTGGTCGCCATTGGGACGAGGACGAGATGCAGATCATCCTTGCCGATGAAATCAGTCCGGACAGCTGTCGTCTTTGGGACGTGCTCACCAATGAAAAATTGGACAAGGACCGCTTTCGGCGGGACCTCGGCCGAGTTGAAGAAGGATATCAAGAGGTCGCCCGTCGACTGGGTATTTTACCCGATGCAGGTCCCCGCGACCTCAAAGGTCCAGAGGCGGTCCAATGATGTCGGCAACCGACCACCCCTTGGTTTTGACAAGCGAGCGGAAGATTGAGGAATCATGAAAGCAAAGGTTCATATCAGACTGAAGCAGGGCGTCCTTGATCCGCAAGGTGCCGCAATCGGTCGTGCGCTCGGCCAACTTGGATTTGAAGGTGTCGGTGAGGTACGTCAGGGCAAACTGATCGAGCTCGATGTCGCTGCCTCCGACGAGACCGCGGCTAAGGTCGAAGTCGAAGCGATGTGCGAGAAGCTTTTGGCCAATCCTGTGATCGAAACCTACTCCGTTTCCATCGAAGCCTGAGCCAAGCTCAACCCGATCCGACAAGGACTTTTAACGTGCAGGCAGGTGTCATCACCTTTCCCGGCTCAAACTGCGATCGCGACGTCGCGGTCGCCCTCGAAGCGGCCGGCGCTTCTGTCAAACGGCTGTGGCATGCCGACCCGGAGCTTCCCCGTCTCGATCTGATCGTCCTTCCGGGCGGTTTTTCATACGGTGATTATCTTCGCTCTGGTGCGATTGCTGCGAAGGCGCCAATCATGCGCGAAGTTGTACATGCCGCCGAAGCGGGCGTCGCCGTCCTCGGCATTTGCAACGGCTTCCAGCTTCTCGCTGAAGCCGGTTTGGTGCCAGGGGCGCTCATCGCCAATGCCGGCCTCAAATTCATCTGCAAAGAAGTCGAACTCGACGTGGTCAGCGTCAATTCGATCTTCACAACCATCTACGACCCTGCGCGCGCTATTCGTATCCCAGTCGCTCATCACGACGGTAACTATGTCTGTGACGAGGACGAGCTGAAGCGGCTCAAGGACGAAGATCGCGTTGCGTTTCGCTATCGGGACAATCCTAATGGCTCGACCGATGACATCGCTGGCGTCCTCGGATCCGGACGAAATGTGTTGGGTCTGATGCCGCATCCCGAACGATCTGTCGATCCGAGAACCGGTGGTACCGATGGCGTGCCGATGTTTCGAGCCCTGATGGAGGCGCTCTCGTGACCCTCCGTAACGACCCCATAACACCGGAACAGATCGCCGAGCATGGCCTTACTCAAGATGAGTACAAGCTCATCTTGCAGATCTTGAATCGACCGCCAACGATCGTCGAGCTTGGCATATTCTCGGTCATGTGGAGCGAGCATTGTTCCTATAAGTCCTCAAAACATTGGCTCTCGAAGCTGCCAACCGATGCGCCCTGGGTGATCTGTGGTCCCGGTGAGAATGCTGGCATCGTCGATGTTGGCGACGGTATGGCTGCGGTGTTCAAAGTCGAGAGCCATAACCACCCGAGCTTTATCGAGCCTTATCAAGGAGCGGCAACCGGGGTCGGTGGGATATTGCGCGACGTCTTCACCATGGGCGCGCGACCCATCGCTCTTCTGAATGCCCTACGCTTCGGCAGCCCAGACCATCCCAAAACCCGGCATCTGGTCGATGGTGTGGTTGCCGGCATCGGCGGCTATGGCAACTGCATCGGAGTTCCCACTGTTGGCGGCGAGACGACCTTTCATCCCGCTTACAACGGCAACAATTTGGTCAATGCTATGTGTGTTGGCCTTGTCGAACAGGACAAGATTTTTTACGCGCGCGCCGCAGGCGTGGGTAATCCGGTGGTCTATGTCGGTGCCAAAACGGGGCGGGATGGGATCCACGGCGCAACCATGGCGTCCGCTGAATTCAACGACGAGACCGAGGCCAAACGGCCCACGGTTCAAGTCGGAGATCCATTCACTGAGAAGCTCTTACTCGAAGCCTGTCTCGAGTTAATGCAAACGGACGCCATCGTCGCCATTCAAGATATGGGGGCGGCTGGCCTAACCTCGTCTTCGTTCGAGATGGCTTCCCGTGGCGGTGTCGGTATCGAGATGGATCTGGATTGCGTACCGATGCGCGAGACCGGCATGACGCCTTATGAAATCATGCTGTCTGAGAGCCAGGAGCGCATGTTGTTGGTGCTGCGCGAAGATGCAGAGGCTACAGCCCGCCAGATTATGGAAAAGTGGGACTTGGACTTCGCCACCATCGGCAAAGTGACTGATACCGGCTCGATGGTCCTTCGCTGGTATGGGGACGTTGTTGCTGACGTACCTATTGAGCCCGTGAGCGGCGCGTCCCCGGTCTACCAGCGTCCTTATGAGGTGACGGCGAACGCACTTCCCATCGTTGCGGAAAGCGTCTCATCTTCAATGGAGCTTGATCAAGCTTTGCTAGCCCTCATCAGCTCGCCGGATCTTTGCTCCAAACGCTGGATCTACGAACAGTACGACCACATGGTGATGGCGGATACGGTCCAGCGTCCAGGCGGCGACGCCGCGGTTATCCGGCTTCATGGCAGTGAGCGAGGTCTTGCACTCACCATTGATTGCACCCCACGCTATTGCCAAGCCGATCCAGTTCAAGGAGGACGGCAGGCCGTTGCGGAAGCCTGGCGTAACCTTACAGCGGTAGGCGCCCGGCCTCTTGGCGTGACGGATTGCCTGAACTTCGGTAATCCCGAAAATCCTGGCATCATGGGCCAGTTCGTCGGCTGCCTACAAGGGATTGGCGAGGCTTGCGCAGCGCTCGACTTCCCCATCGTTTCCGGCAACGTCTCGCTTTACAATGAGACCGATGGACAAGCGATCCTGCCAACACCGACGATTGGCGGCGTCGGTCTGCTCGACGATCTCGAAACGAGCGTCTCCATGGCTTATGATCGCGAGGATCTGTCGCTAGTCATGATTGGCGAGAGCCATGGTTGGCTTGGAGGCTCGCTCTATCTTCGCGAAATCTGTGGTCGTGATGAGGGGGCTCCGCCTCCAGTAGAGCTCGCCATCGAGCGGCGAAATGGTGATTTGGTACGGCAGCTCATCCAACAAGGTGAGGTCGTTGCCTGTCATGACATTGCTGATGGCGGCATGTTGGTAGCGCTTGCGGAAATGGCGATCGCGTCGAGGATCGGTGCGACACTTGACCTGCCTGAGGGCGCAGGGTCCAGCATTGGCTGGCTTTTCGGCGAGGATCAAAGCCGCTACTTGCTTGCCGTGGAAGCAGAACGTCTGACCACTGTTCTCGACCAGGCCGCGAGCGCGGGTGTTGTCGCGCGTGCTATTGGCCGAACGGGCGGCCAATCATTGACGCTCAAGGGTTGCGATGTCATATGCTTGAACAAGCTGGCAGAAAAATATGAGAGCTGGCTTCCAAGCTTTATGACAGCGCAAGACTAAGGTGTTGAAGGGATGGTGACGACGCGATGGCGATGACAGCTGAAGAGATCAAGACATTGATCGTCGAAGCGCTGCCAGGCGCTGATGTGGTGATCGATGATCTCGCTGGTGACGGCAATCACTATCATGCCAAAGTCATCGCCCCAGCGTTTGAGGGAAAGTCGAGAGTTCAGCAACATCAATTGGTCTATCAGGCGCTAGGTGGTCGCATGGGTGGTGAGTTACACGCCCTTGCACTCACGACAGAAGCGCCCAAATAACAGTCGGGCACACCAAGGAAACAGGACCGTCAGGTCTACGGTCGAAGAGGGAGATAGTCCGTCATGAACGACGCGAACCCGGTTTTTGCGAAGATCGAAGAAGACGTGAATGCTAATCCCGTTGTTCTCTTCATGAAGGGCACGCCTGTGTTTCCTCAATGCGGCTTCTCCGCACAGGTCGTCCAGGCACTTTCGCTGCTGGGTGTGAAGTTCAAAGCGTTCGATGTCCTGTCTGACGATGATCTGCGCCAAGGCATCAAGGAATACAGCCACTGGCCGACAATTCCGCAGCTCTACGTCAAAGGCGAATTCATCGGTGGCTGCGATATTGTGCGAGAGATGTATCAGTCCGGTGAGTTAGCCCAACTCTTGAAGGACAAAGGGATCGAAACGCAGGCAGCAGCCTGACCCCCTGAGTCACATTGCGTGTTCTGGCGGGCACGTCTCGCAGCTCGTATAGGACGGCACCTCATCGTGCCCTTGACCCGTTCGACGCCAAGCGCGGTGTGACGAGGACCAGCCGAGTACGAGCTTGATCGCAAAACGCATCGTCGGCTTATCGGCCACGTAGCGGCAAGATGAATGATGACGTTGATCTCTGACGGCGTCCGCGTTCGCGTTCATGCCGAAGCCTTCTGCATGGCAATTCTCTGTTCGCTCAGCTAGCAGGAACCGATTAACGTTGGTTGGGCCATTCGGCTTGCTTGTCATGCAGACGACATTGGAAGCCCATCAGCGGCTGGCTCGATGCGGGAATCCTAAGGCGATAACCGCTTTAGGGACGTTCTCCCGCGATTCTGGCAGCAACAGGCAATTCATTGCTCGGAGACGAGTCACATCAAACCACCGCTTACGAACCAACGAAAAAAGACGCGGCAGCAACCGCGTCTCTTATCTTCACGTCTCTATCGCGGCGATTTAGCGCGAGTAATACTCGATGACGAGGTTCGGCTCCATCTGCACTGGATAGGGGACGTCAGCAAGTTTGGGAACGCGGACGAAGGTTCCCTTCAGCGCCTTGAAGTCAGCGGTCAAATAGTCCGGGACATCTCGCTCCGGCTGCTGCACCGTACCAAGAACCAATTCCATGGTCTTGGATTTCTCTCGAACTTCGATGACATCGCCCTCTCGGACGACGTAGCTCGCAATCGTCACTCGACGACCATTGACCAAAACATGTCCATGGTTGACGAACTGACGGGCGGCAAAAACCGTCGGAACGAAGTTGAGTCGGAAAATGACCATATCGAGGCGCTGCTCAAGCAGGCCGATCATGTTCTCGGCGGTATCACCACGGCGCCTTGAGGCTTCCTGATAGACACGGCGAAACTGCTTTTCAGTAATATTGCCGTAATAGCCCTTAAGCTTCTGCTTAGCCGCTAGCTGAGCGCCATAATCCGAAACCTTACGACGCTTCGAGCCATGCTCGCCGGGCGGATAGTCTTTTTTGATGATCGGATTCTTCGCGCGACCCCAGAGATTCACTCCGAGCCGACGACAAATCTTATTCTTCGCTGCAAGGCGCTTGGACATGCTGACCTGATCAATTTGAGACAACGACAAGACCCGCGGCACGCTGCACATGCCGCTCAACATTGGTCGTTTATAGACAGCAGGACCGTTTTGTCAAAGCAATTCGACACAAAAAGGCAAAGAAAACTGGGCTCATTGCCCGTCACGCTCTCTTACATCGCTCCTCATTGCCCATCGGGATCATCACGCATCTGATGTCGCCAGCGATGGATCGTTAGATCAATCAGCCCCGCAACGTCCTGCTCCTGTTGCCAGACACTCGAGAAAGGCGGCGTGGTGCTGGCCGGACGATCCTCGGGTGACAGCTCATCAAATCGAATGTGCATCGGCACGGAGACCCCAGCACCGATGACAACCGCTTCTCTGGTATTGAGAGACGGCATGGTCTCAGTTAGCCATCTCGAGCCATCGGGAATGGCGTGTTGCACGAATTTCAGATCGTGCTCATTACCCATTCGCAAGGCAAAAATTGTATTGCATTGGGAGAGGCTGCTCACGGAAAGCTCGGCGGGACGTTGAGTTACGAGCCCGAGTGAAAGGCCATATTTGCGCCCCTCCTTGGCGATCCTGGAAATCGATCGCTTCGTCGGAGCGAAGGCGTCTTCGTCATCTCTCGGGACATAGCGATGGGCCTCTTCACAAACCAACAGGATCGGCGGCGCTTTGCTGCGGTCAGTCCAAAGGGCGAACTCGAAGATCAAGCGGCAAAGCACCGAAACAACAACATCGACGATTTCTGACGGCATGCCCGAAAGATCAATGATCGTGACCGGCTTGTCATTGACCGGGATGCGTAAAATCGAGGCCAAGACTTGACTCATATTGTCCTGAACCATGAAGCTCGAAAACATGAAGCTAAAGCGTCGGTCGGCGGCCACTCGCTCGATCCGCGCAATCAAATGCTGATAGGAAGCAACCTGTTCAGAGCGGTTGAAGGCCCCCATCTCTTCTTTGATGATTCCGACGAGATCGGACATGCGGTAGGGAGTCGGCGTATCAACGGTGATGTGATCACTGTCCCGGTCCAGACCATAAGCGTGCTTTCGGGCGCGGAGCACTGCGTCTCGTAGGATCGCTGCTTCGACGTAGGCGCTTTCAGCCGAATCCTTGTTCACGAGAACTTCCGAGATCTCCTCAAAGTTCAAGAGCCAATACGGCAACTTCAGCGTTTGCGGGTTGAGCAGCTCCGCCGCTGAGCCGAAGGCCCTGCCATACTCGTTGTGGGGATCGAGCATGATGATATGACCAAATGGATTGGCATCAAGAATAGCCTTCAAAATCACGGTCACGGCACAACTCTTGCCGGCTCCTGTCGTGCCAAGAACCGCGAAATGCTTGCCGAGGAGCTGATCGGTCACGGCATAGGCCGGCAGTCCGTCTGCCTGGCGCAGGGTACCAAGCCTGACGGTCGAGGCATTCGGTTGTCGGTAGATCAATGATAGCTCGGACCGCTCCGCCAGATAGATGGGGCTGTCAAGCGCAGGATGTTGCGAAACACCACATTGAAAGAGTCGCGAACGATCGAGAATTTCCCCAAGCATCCGCACTTCGACCAAACGATGATCATCTTGTGCGCGACGGCCATCCCGCTTGAGACTGGTCACAATGCCAAAGCTTCGACCTGCATTGCTTTGCAATCGAACGATCGTGCCAATTTCGACCGGATGGTTCGAACCAGGTTCGAACAGCCCCCAAACAATTGATCCGGCAACCGAGATCACATGTCCGAGTAACCGATGTTCCGAGTCACGATCGAGCTGATCAGCCCGTTCCTCGGTTTCCACATCGGCAGGCACCGGCGGAGAGGCATTCTCAGGCTCAGTCGGTTGGGTTGGTGATGGCGTCGCGGCTGCCACCGTCTCTAAGGCTTCCTCTGGTTTCTGCGGCGATATCGGCATCGGCATGGTTTGAGGAACCGTCGGCGCAGGCCTACCCTCATGATCGGATATCAGAGGCGTGATGTCGTCCAGCTGTTGTCCGTCTTCAGGCTCATTGACGTCCGGTTCTGGGTCTACTCGCTGGCGCTTTATCCGGTTGCGCAGATCTGCCCAGCTGCGCCGATGGGTCATGATTGGTCTTCCTCACCGCCCCTCATCGCCGGCACCGTCCCGTCACTCAGCTGCATCAAGCCTTCCTCGTCCACCTGCCCATGCATCCGCGGGCACGCCGACATCATGACGCTCCAGGGTTAACGAAGGGTTAGCGATGATAAGAAAAGACGCGGCAGGCTAGCTCGAACGCTGGCGCCGACGAGCCAGCGCCTTGATCATCCCACGCAGCAAATGGATGTCGGGTTCGCGCAGGCGCGCCCGCTCGATCACGATCTTGATGCTCTTCAACATGCTTTGCCGGCGCTCGGGCGTCTTGAAAAATTCTGTCTGATCAAGTTCCCCGATGACATGATCGAGCAGACCGGCGAGTTCACCTTTGGTCGCTGGCCGGCGATCCGTAAGACGACTGGGCATCGGTCGGTCAGGCTCGCCTGCTTGAAACCACTCATAAGCAATCAGCAATACAGCCTGAGCGAGGTTGAGCGAACTATAGCCGGGGTTCAGTGGTACGGTAAGAACGGCGTCCGCATAGATGAGATCGTCATTACTCAGGCCCGTGCGTTCAGGACCGAAAAGAACGCCGACGGCATGGCCACTCGCCATGCCTTCGCGAAGTTTTGGTCCGGCTTCACGCGCGGTGACAACTGGCTTTGGAAGATCACGAGCCCTGGCGGTCGTCGCGAGAACAAGACGGAGATCAGCGCTTGCCTCCTCGACACTGTCATAAAGCCTTGCCGCATTCAGCACCTCGGTGGCACCAGAGCAAGCCTTCAACGCCTTAATGCTCGGCCAACCGCATTTTGGTCGCACAAGGCGGAGATCATGAAGCCCGAAGTTCAACATGGCACGTGCCGTGGTGCCAATGTTCTCGCCAAGCTGCGTGCCCACGAGAATCACCACCGGCGCCGATGGAAGCCCCTCGATCGAAGCCGACCTATATCCCTCACCTTCAGACATCGCGCCTACCGTATAAGCGCCGTGACGCCGCTCTGTTGCCGACTGGTCGCCGCCTCGCCATCAGCAAAGAGCTTATATGTGATGGCGTCATGGAGCGCGTTGTAAGACGCATCAATGACATTGGTTGAGACGCCGACAGTCGACCAGCGCTGTCCTTGATCATCGACACTTTCGATGATGACGCGTGTGACTGCGGCAGTGCCAGCATCCGGCGTCAAAATCCGCACCTTGTAATCGGCGAGGTGCATCGCTTCCAACCCAGGAAAAGCTGGAGACAACGCTTGGCGAAGGGCGGAATCGAGCGCATTGACGGGGCCATTTCCCTCGGCGACGATCATGCGTGTTTGGCCTTGTACTTCCACCTTGATCGTCGCCTCGGACATGGTCACGAGCTCATTCTTCGCATTGAAGCGGCGCTCATCGATGATACGGAAGCTGATCAAACGAAAATATTCGCCAACTTCGCCAAAGCTTCGGCGTGCCAGAAGCTCGAAGCTGGCATCGGCCCCTTCATAAGCATAGCCGTTTGCCTCCCGCTCCTTGATCACGCCGAGGAGGTCGCGGACCTGGTCGTCAGTCACAGCGCTATCGAGGCCGACATCGGCCAACCGCACCATAAGGTTCGAGCGCCCAGCCTGATTTGAGACAAGGATCGTCCGACGATTGCCGACTTTCTCAGGGACGATATGCTCATAAAAGCTAGGGTCTTTGGCCACGGCTGACGCATGAAGGCCCGCTTTGTGCGTAAAGGCGTTGGCGCCGACATAGGCAGCGTGGTGATTGGGATGACGGTTCAGTCGCTCATCCAATGAACGCGAGATCTCGGTGAGCTGGACGAGCGCATCTTCACTCACGCCGGTCTCCATGCCCATCTTGAGGACCAGAGTCGGTAATAGCGTCACCAGATTGGCATTGCCACATCGTTCACCCAAACCGTTCAACGTGCCTTGCACTTGGCGAGCGCCGGCTTGAACAGCAGCCAGTGTATTAGCGATGGCATTTTCAGTGTCGTTGTGCGTATGGATACCAAGCTTGTTGGCCGGCACGACCTGCTGCGCCTTCTCCACCGCCTGAGCAATCTCGTGCGGAAGTCGACCACCATTGGTATCGCAGAGCACAACCCAATCGGCCCCCGCTTCCATCGCCGCTTCAAGGCAGGAAAGCGCATAATCGGGATCGGCAGCGAATCCGTCGAAAAAGTGTTCAGCGTCGAGCATCACCTCGGAGGCACGCTTGCCCGCCTCGACGAGACTGTCCGCGATCATCTTGAGATTTTCGTCGAGGGATGCACCAAGCGCCTTTTCTACCTGGCCAGAAGAGGTCTTGCCGACCAGTGTGATGACATCCGCCTTCGCCTGGAAAAGAGGCGCGAGCACCGGATCGTTCGCAGCACTCCTCCCCGCTCTCCGAGTCATCCCGAAGGCGCAAAGTTTGGCGCGCTCGAGTGCTGGCGGACTCTGGAAAAAGGCATCATCGGTGGGATTAGCGCCGGGCCAGCCACCCTCAATATAGTCGATGCCCAACCGATCCAGCATTGCGGTGATGGCGACCTTATCAGCCGCCGTAAAATCGACACCTTCCATTTGCGCGCCGTCGCGCAAGGTTGTGTCATAGAGATAGAGGCGTTCGCTCATCGAAAGTCACAGGTTTGCTAAGAAAAGAAGTCGTTCCCTAACAGAATCTCAGCCCAGCGACCAGAGGGCAGCGGATCGCTTGAGATTTTACCTGCTCGGATCTCCTGCCGGCTAAGACTGATGAACCGGTCGTGCGGCTCGTTGCCGACCGACCAAAAGAACGATGGAGGTGAAGAGAGCAAGGATGGTCGAGCCAAGCACATTCCAACCAGCGAGCGAGAGTCCTGCGAAGCTGAAACTGACTTGATCGCAGGTCGGAGGCGCTGCCTTGAGCATGGCCTTCAGTTCCTCAACAGAAGCAGCTTCGCCCACCGTCGCGCATCCCGCGGGCAATGGAATCATTCCCTGCTCCACGCCAACATGGTAGCCGGCGAGGCCAATACTGACCAGCATCGCCAAAAGTGCCAAGGACAGCATGGTTCGCGGCCACGCGAACGCACCGACAATGCCGAGCAATGCGAGCAATAGGAAGGGCCAACGCTGCCAAAGGCACATCTGGCAAGGCGCCAGACCAAAGCCGTACTGCATTACATAGACTGTTGCCAAAGTAGCAAGGGCTGCCAATGCCAAAAGCAAGGAGGCGTTTTTGGGATGGTAGAAACTGGCCGGCATCAGCAATCCGATCTTGAGCGATGGGACGCTAATCTAACAGACACCTCACAAAATCAAAGGAGCTTCAAGAGAGCGAAGCCGCCAAGCAGAAGGACAAAAAAGACGATTGTGAGGAGACCCAGTTTTCTCTCGATGAAGGTTTTGATCGGCGCGCCGAACTTCCATAGCAACCAAGCAACCAGGAAAAAACGCATACCGCGGGCGATGATCGAGAAGATCGTAAAGGTAACAATATTCAGCCCGGTGACACCGCTCGCGATGGTGATGACTTTGTAAGGGAATGGCGTCAGGCCGCCCATCATCACAATCCAAGCGCCCCACTCGTTATAAAGCTCCTGGAAGGATTCGAACTTTTCGAGCTTGCCGTAGAACTCGAGGACCCCTTGACCAACACTCTCATAAAGAAAGTAGCCGATGCCATAGCCGGCCATACCGCCGGTTACTGAGGCGACGGTACAAATTCCTGCAATAAGCCACGCCCTTTGGCGCATGGCGATCACCATGGGGATCAGCAAGATGTCAGGCGGAATCGGAAACACCGAGCTTTCAACAAATGCCACCAGCGCTAAAATCCAAAGCGCATAAGGCGACGCCGCCTGCCGAAGCGTCCAATGATAAAGTCCGCGAAGCCAGCCTGGGCCGCTGATCTCGGCATCGTCAACGCCGCTGGTCGCTTCTAACTGGCTCACGTCGGTCTCCGCATCTTTGTCAAGAACCATCATCCCGCGCACGGAAAACCCGAAAACGCATCTCCGGCAAACCGCTCAGTTTGGTGGAAATGTCAAGCCTGATTAGTGCCATTTGAAGAATAGCCGGCTTAGGTGATGCGTTTTACAAACAATGCCCATAACTCGAGCGCCGGATGACCCAACGTTAATGATCTATCACGCAAGCAGACCGCATGCCCCGGCACGCCCGCGGGTCAAAAGCCAAGGTTTCGATAACGTTCCTGATCCAAACGCTGATGCACAAATCGGCGCAAGAAGACGATGAGTTGGGCTCAGGACTTTCGGAATCACATTCCCGGGGCATGCCGCGACAAGACGCGGCTACTCCCACTCGATTGTGCCAGGCGGTTTACTGGTAACGTCATAGCTGACGCGGTTAATGCCTTTGACCTCGTTGACGATGCGATTGGCAACACGGCCCAGAAATGCCATGTCAAAGTGGAAAAAATCGGCCGTCATGCCATCGACGGAGGTCACGGCGCGAAGGGCACAAACATCCTCGTATGTGCGAGCATCGCCCATGACCCCGACTGTCTTAACAGGCAGAAGAACAGCAAAGGCCTGCCAGATGTCATCATAAAGTCCGGCCCTCCGGATCTCATCAAGAAAAATCCTGTCGGCTTCTTGGAGTGTCGCGACACGCTCCTTGGTGATCGCGCCAAGAATGCGAACGGCGAGTCCAGGCCCTGGAAATGGATGCCGGCCCACAAAGTCGTGCGACAGGCCCAGCTCTTCTCCGAGCGCACGCACTTCATCCTTGAAAAGCTCGCGGAGCGGTTCGACGAGCGTCATACGCATCCGTTCGGGAAGACCACCAACATTATGATGAGACTTGATCGTGACACTCGGGCCTTTGAATGAGACGCTTTCGATCACATCGGGGTAGAGCGTGCCCTGCGCCAGAAAGTCCGCACCACCGATCTTTTTTGACTCCGTTTCGAAGACATCAATGAAGGTCGCACCGATGATTTTTCGCTTTCTCTCGGGATCTGTGATGCCGTCGAGCCGGCCAAGGAACAGCTCGCCTTCGTCGGCATGCACCAGCGGAATATTGAATTGGCCTCGAAAGAGCGTGACGATTTGCTCGGCCTCTCCGGCACGCAAAAGCCCTGTGTCGACGAAGACACATGTGAGCTGATCGCCGATCGCTTCGTGCAGTAAAAGGGCTGTCACCGCGGAATCGACACCACCGGAAAGTCCGCAAATAACGCGACCGTCACCGACTTGCTGGCGCACCCGTTCGACCGCTTGGCCGCGAAAAGCCGCCATCGACCAATCGCCGACACAACCGGCAATGCTTCTGACGAAGTTGGTCAGGAGGGCAGCACCCTTTGGCGTGTGAACAACTTCAGGATGGAACTGAACGCCGTAGATTTTTCTGCTTTCGTCAGCAATCGCGGCAAAAGGCGCGCCTGCCGAGGTCGCGACAGCTTTAAAGCCGGGCGGTAGAGCAACTACTCGGTCACCATGGCTCATCCAGACCTGCTCTTCCGTGCCGACATCGAACACGCCATCGAAAAGCGCGCACGAGTCCGTGATCTCAACCGTGGCACGCCCAAACTCGCGATGATGGCCAATCTCCACCTTGCCGCCCAATTGCGCACAGATCGCTTGTTCGCCGTAGCAGATACCGAGCACGGGAATCGCAAGGTCGAAAACAATCTCTGGCGCTTTTGGCGCATCGGCTTCCGTCGTCGAGGCAGGCCCACCGGACAGAATGATGGCTTTAGCCGCAAAGTCTCGTATGCGTTGGTCCGAAACAGTACAGGGTAGGATTTCGCAATAGACGCCAGCCTCACGTACACGTCGAGCAATCAGCTGTGTGTATTGCGCGCCAAAATCGAGGATAAGGACGCGTTCACTCATGTCGGTCACTTACTTGAGTTGATGATCGGGGCCCGCGTCGGACCTTACATTCGAGGTGCCGGTGCGGAAAAGCGTTCCTTGAAGGTGAAGGCACTCGCGGTCGGGCCATATTGGCTGAGATGCAGCAACCTTGTCGTCCCATCGAGTGTTGTTGGATGCTCGTCAGCAGGAGTCCACCAAAGGCACATATGGGGAGCGTTCGGTTTTTCAAACCAATCATATCGACGACGCATCACCTCGCTATGTCCGGTCTTGTATACGAACTCGAAGAGCGCATCCACTGATTTCCAAACCGAGAGGTTTATCAGGATCCGCGGATCGTCATAAGGCTGAAAATTGGTGGCGTTACCGCTATCGTCTTGAAGGCGCCACACAAAGCCAGGCGCCTCATCAGCCAGCGCATTGATCTGGTCAAGTTGACTCATAAAGTCGGCCATGCCCGGATCATCGATCGGAAAGCGAGCCCTTGCGATATTAACCTGGGCAAGGTGAAAGGCCGGCTGTTCTGGCATCAATTTATTCCTCAATCACATTTGTCTTAAACGCTAACAGAAAACATGCGCTTAAGGGAAGTTACCCTTGCCAGATGTGCACGTATGCCCCAGAAATCGCTGGCATTGTCAAGGATTCAACACGGGAAGTGAGCTTGTCGACTGACGAAACAACCGACGAGGTGCAGGCCGATCAGGCAACATACTGCGGCTTTGTTGCGATTCTGGGCGCGCCGAATGCGGGAAAGTCGACGCTGCTCAATCGTCTCGTTGGTACAAAGGTCTCGATCGTCTCGCCCAAAGTCCAAACGACGCGACGGCGGGTGCTTGGCATCACCGTCAAGGACGACGCGCAACTAATCTTTGTCGACACGCCTGGCATCTTCACGCCACGGCAAAACAAGCGGTTGGAACAAGCGATCGTCAAGGCCGCCTGGTCAGCTGCATTTGATGCGGATAGCTTGCTGCTGCTGGTTGATGCCAAGCGTGGCCTCGATTCCGACACGAAAGCCATTATTCAGGGGCTCAGAGAACGAAGGTCTCGAGCCACGCTGGCCTTGAACAAACTTGATTTGGTAAAGCCACCACAGCTTCTGCCTCTGATCAAAGAGCTCGATGACTTGGGACTCTTTGAGAGAACCTTCGTCATCTCAGCGCATACTGGAGATGGCTGCGATGATCTGCTCAACTATCTTCTCGAAAGTCTCCCCAAGGGCCCCTGGCATTTTCCCGAGGACCAGCTTTCCGATCTATCCAACCGCGCACTTGCAGCCGAACTCACACGCGAGAAGCTTTTTTTGGATTTACATCAGGAACTGCCTTACAGCCTCACCGTCGAGACCGAAAACTGGATAGAGAGCGAAGACGGCAAGGAAGTTCGGATTGATCAAGTCATTTACGTCGAACGCGACAGCCAGAAAGGTATCGTCCTCGGGAAAGGAGGCCGCCAGATCAAAGCCGTTGGCCAGGCGGCCCGAGAAGAGCTCGAGCAGATTCTGGAGATGCGTGTACATCTCTTCTTGTTTGTAAAGGTCAGAGACAAGTGGACCAACGACCCTGAGCGCTATCGTGAAATGGGTCTAGATTTTGATTGACGGGGGCATTTGACATCAACGATGGCTGCCTTCCGGCCGATCGTTGCTCCTTCTGACGGCAACGCCTAGAGCTCCGGATCGCCCCTGCCGACATCTCTAGATCTCGCCGCGCAAAAGCAGAGACCAACAAAGTCCCGTCATTCG
Source organism: Geminicoccaceae bacterium (assembly GCA_028285265.1). Classification (GTDB taxonomy): domain Bacteria; phylum Pseudomonadota; class Alphaproteobacteria; order Geminicoccales; family Geminicoccaceae; genus JANQPX01. The sequence continues at coordinate 348,485 of JANQPX010000030.1, read as the reverse complement.
ATCGAGCAGAAATCCTTGGACAAAGCTTTGATCTTGGAGTCGACGACGTACCGCGGGCGAGAAGGCAGCAGCACCTCTTTCTAAACCCTGGCGTCTCCTCCCCATCGTGCAGGAAGGATCGCCGAAACAATCACTCCGCTGCTTCGGCGACGGAGCGCTGGCATCGTTGCTCCGCCATTCGGTCAAAGAAGAGCCGCAGCTTGGATACCCGGTTTGGCCTAAAGCTACTCTCGATCATCGAGGCATTGAGGAAGCGATCCAGACGAAAGGTGCGAAAGTCTCCCCTGAGCTCACACCATGCAATGACCAGGTCAGCAGTATCCAGATAGGCAATGGCAAGGGGCCAGATGATCCGCTCGGTGTGACGACCTTGCTCATCACGGTAGCCGATGTTCAACTTTCGCTCTTCACGCGCCGCCTTTCTAATCAGCACAGGATCCACCGGTTTAGGCGACGCGCCGCCACTCGCAAGTTCGGCTAATCTGCGTTCGCGGGTATAGGAATGCGCGAGCAGAATGCCACTTTCGAGCTCCGTCCGTACCGGCTTCGGGAGTACCGGACCGAGCTTGGTCAGCGCATTTTCTGCAGCCTCTGCGAGTTCTTGGTCACCGATCGCCATGACCTTTCGAAGGCCGAGGGCAAGCGCCTCGACCTCGGGACCAGTGAACATAAGCGGCGGCAGTGCATGATCTTCCGTCAAGAGGTAGCCAAAGCCGGCTTCACCGTCGATGCCGACGCCAAGACGTCGCAAAGCTTCGATGTCGCGGTAAATGGTGCGCACGGAGACTTCGAGGGTTCGCGCTAGCAGTGCGGCGGTCACTGGCGGCGTCAAACGGCGAAGGGCTTGCAGAAGCTCGAGCAGTCGATCGGCCCGTCTCACAGTTTTGTCCTTTGCTGTAGAGGCCTCTCCTGACACCAAGCTGTCAGGAGTATGTCAGTAGAATATGTCGGTATTCACATTCTCTCAATCACCCGGAAGACACGCCATGATCACACTTTATGCCTTCCACGCCGGTTTTGGCATGCCAAGCGGAAGTCCCTTTGTCGTCAAGACCATGATCCACCTTGCCATGGCCCATCGGCCCTGTCAGATCGAAATTGCGCACGACCTCTCTGCAGCGCCAAAGGGTAAGCTGCCCTACATCAGCGACGATGGCGACATCATCGCCGATTCCGAACTGATCCGTAAGCATCTCGAGAAAAAGTATAGCGTCGACTTTGATCCAGGTCTCTCACCAGGCGATAAAGCCGACGCGATCGCCTATACGCGCCTTGTTGAGGACCATCTCTACTGGTGCGCCATGTACGATCATTGGCAAATCGACGAGAACTGGGCGGTGATCAAGCCCTTGGTCTTCCAGAGCCTCCCGCCGGACCAAAGAGACGCGATCGCTGAGCCAATTCGTGAGCAAGTGATCCGCGACATGCATGGACAGGGTCAGGGACGCCACAGCGCCGACGAAAACCTTGCTTTTGCCAAGAGGGACCTCGAGGCGCTTGCCACACGGCTCGGTGATCGCCCCTTCTGGTTTGGCGAACGCCTGACGTCAGCCGATGCTGCAATCGCACCGCAAATCCAGACCATCGCTGGTGATCCGCTGAGCGGGCCTCTAAACGAAGCCCTCTTTGCCCACCCGAACCTTGTCGCTCATGCAAAGCGTGTGCTCGAAACGGCACTGCCAGGGGAGATGGCCGGACAAGCCGCATGACGCAGCATCATGCCTGCCTCTAGCGACCACTGCTCTCTTGCGTCCTGAGCGTTCATCGAAGGCGTTGCACGACGATCAGGCCGACCCTTGCGCATGGCATCTTGTTGAGCTTAGGGATGTGCCCTGCGAAACACTCCCTTGGCTCGATGGCGTGAGCGCACGAAAAGATGGTCGGTTTCGACACCCTGCAACGCCATTCGTTGAGACCAAGGTCGCCACTGGCCTATTGCCACACAGTTCAAAAAAAAAGGGCCGACGCATCTTTAAGGGGCGATGCGTCGGCCGATAACGGTTCGGATGTTGCTCAGATGAACTCTGAACGATGTAGGAAGCGCGTCCTCTTCGCTGCCAACATCGTTAACCGACACCCTTCGGTGCCCGCATCCAAACCTATGTAACGCCGCTCCAAGGAGATGATACGACGAGCGCCTGATCGATCATCCTAGCCTTAGTCACGTCGGACTGTCCGAGCTTCAAACCGCTCCCGAAGGACCGGTGCTTGCTGAGCATCCTGACTCCCACGGGTTGGAAGTGGATCAAGCAGTGCTCTGCCCCAGGCCAGTCATGATAGTTAACATCGTTTCGTCACATTTATTCCTGAAAGCATGAAATCGACCGTCAGGTTTTTTCGAAACCACAAAAACCCAGAAAAGCTCGTGTTTTAGCGACTTTTCTCAACCGGTTCGTGGCCGTCCGCTAATTCTTTGAAGATTTCTTTGCGCAGTTTTTTCAATGAAGGCAGCTCGTTTTGTTCAAAGGGAATCGGCCGGCATATCTGCATGATCGAGAGGCCGATGCGGGCCGCGAGCAAACCGTTTACGGCCCCTTGCCCGGCTCTTGCAGAGAGGATGCTCAGCAACGAGGCGCCGGCCGTCTCGACTGCGGCATGGCTCACGAGCTCACCGACACCTGCAATGATAATGTTCCGTATACCACGCTTGGCGAGCCGGATGGTTCCGGCAAGGCCAGGCCGTACTCCGTAAAGTCGTGCAATCGATCGCATCATGGTCACAGTGCGAACCAGAACGATCAGGCTATCCAGCGCCCCGACGGGCGTCAGTGCAGTGAGCACGCCGATGTCGCGGCTCGACCGTTTGACGATCGCATATGCCTGTTCATCGATCGGTTTGAAAACATTGGCAGCAAAGAGCTCGATGCGCTCGCGGTCATTCAATGCATCGCTCGCCTGATCATGAAAACGCCAGATGGGCTGATCAAGATCCTCGCGTTCACGGTAGAGTTTTTCGACCTTTCTTAGAAAGTCTTCTGCCTGACCATGGGATTCCGAGGTCATAAGGCGTTCGCCTTCGACGCGTAAGTCATCGACTTTGGCCAGCCTTCGAAGACTCATAACTTCGCGGCCGACGACGCCGAGCGCGCCGGTTAGAGCAAGCACAAGCAGCATTGAAAAGGCGCCGCCCAACCAGACCGAACGCTCGAATAGACTGACGGCATAATCAAAGGCATCGACGCCGACTACACCCAATGCAAAGGCGGCGGTGCCTCCCAAAAACATCTTAAGCCAAGGGCGTCGACGATGCGTGTCAACAGCATCAACAGGCGCCAACGGTGCGGGCAGTGTGCCGTCTGGTTCCGGCTGAAGAACCTCGAAATCGCCAGGTTTCAGGGTCTGAGGATCGATCTCAAAGGGACGCAAACGCTCTTTTTGCTTCATGTCAAACGATCGCCCAGAAGGACATCCAGCGCCTGATCGAGTCGGATATGTTGCGTTTGTTCGGCACCGTTTTGCCGAAGTCTTCGTGGCGCGAAGTCGCGAAAGTGAAAGCGGTCATCGGCCCAATCCTCTTCGACCGGAAGGTCCGGTGGAATCTCTCCAGGGAACAAAACGGTCTCCCGGTCTTCACCTTTGAGCAGGCCACGTACGCACGACAGAGCCTGACCGTGATGATCAGTTTTGACCATATCCGTTGACCGTAGCGATGCGACCGCCATGAAGACTGGCTGGACCCCCTCAAACCGGGCATGTCCAGCCGCATCATGCACCATCTGTTCGAGCAACAAACGCAAATTATGATGCTGATTATGGGCGACATGATCGGCCTTAGTCGCCGCAAAAAGGAGCGTGTCGATCTTCGGTCGAAACAGGCGCGCCATGAGCGTGCTCGGCCCATAACGAAAGCTTTCCATCGCTATTTTGAGGGCATGTTGTGTGTCTTCGAATACGGCAGGGCCACGATTGAGGGCGCTGATGAGATCGACGAGCACGACCTGTCGATCGAAACGACTGAAATGCGTCACATAGAATGGCCGCACAATTTGATCACGATAATGTTCGAAGCGATCGCGCATCAGCGCATAGAGTCTGCCATTGGCAGGCGGCAAAGGACAAAAGTTCAATTGTTCCGACCCAGCCATATCACCTGGCATCGTCAGACGGCCTGGCTGCAAGAAGCTGAAGCCCGCCGCTTGCGCCGACTTCAGATAGCGACGAAAGAGCTCGGCTAAAGTCGCCGCTCTATCCCGCTCGGCCGACCCGGTGGGGGGAGTCTCTTCTATTGCGGATAACCAGCCCGCCGCCATCTCGGCACGCGCCGACGATCGCGCGAGTGCGATCGCTTCCGCCGCCCACTCCTCGAAACTTTGCGCCATCATCGGGAGGTCAAGCAGCCATTCGCCGGGATAATCAATGATGTCGACCTGCTGACTCCGGTACTCAGAAAACTGCCTGGCAAGAAACCCTGTTTCCGCAACACGCAGTTCTAATCGCAGCGAAGAGAGACCGCGCGTTGGCTCGGGCCAAGCTGGCTTCTCTCCCATCAGCGCCGCGCGTGCCGTATCGAAAGGAAAGGCTGGCGGATCACCAACATAGGGCGGCAAAAGACGGGCTCCCATTAGCCGCTTTTGCTTGACTGGCGTGAAGAAGGGAAGTTCCTGGCCACTCAGCAGATGATGGGTCAACGAGGTGATAAAAACCGTCTTGCCGCTTTGGCGCAGCCCGGTGACTGCCAGTCGCACCGTCCGGTCCAGGGTCAAATTGACCAGATCCTCAACATTCCGCTGCAAACTACCGAGGCCGGAAACACCAGATAGCGCCGGTAGATTTTTTGTATCGAACCAGTTGGAACTCGCCATGGCTACACGACCTTGCCGACGAGAAGAGCAATGACAACGAGCAATCCGACGTCTCGGTTGCTCCTAAACCGCAGCAGGCAATTGTCGGGATCATCGATGTCCAATGTCACGATTTGCCAAACAAAGTGACCGGCTACAGGGACGAGGCCGACATAAAAGAACCAACCCATCTCGACCATCGTGCCTGCGACAGCGATGAGCAGCAGCGACAATCCGTAAAAGCCCCAAAGCCAAATGGGCGTTGCCTTGCCAAGCCGCCGGGCCGTCGATTTGACGCCGATCATCGCGTCGTCTGCCTTGTCCTGATGAGCGTAGATCGTGTCGTAACCGAGCGTCCAACAGATACCAGCAAGATACAAAACAACCGCGGGCCAGCCAAGCGAGCCCGTCGCCGCTGTCCACCCCACCAGAGCCCCCCATTTGAACGTCATGCCGAGAAACAACTGCGGCCACCATGTGACCCGCTTCATCCAGGGATAGATCAAAACTAATGGAACTGAAGCCAAGCCAACGATGATCGCGTTGACATTCAGCTGGAGGAGCACGACAAGGCCAACGATCAACTGAGCACCGAGAAAAATGATGGCTTGATGCATCGTCAAGCGCCCGCTGGCCAACGGCCTCTTCTTCGTGCGCTCGACCTTGGCATCGAGATCACGATCGGTCATATCGTTGATCGTGCAACCGGCCCCGCGCATGGCAAACGCCCCGACGAGGAAAAGAGCGGCAAGCCAAAGACTGGGCCAACCATCCGCAAGGCTGAGACCCCACAAGCAAGGCCAAAGCAATAGCCAAGCCCCGATCGGCCGATCCCAGCGTGCAAGGACGCCATACGGCCGGAGCCAATCCGGCAAGTACCGATCCATCCAACCGAATTCACGATCGGCAACGATGCTATCGATATCGGAAGCTTGCGTTGTCATATCAGCCCTTCTAGCGTCCGCCTATGTCCCGAACAACTATCATGCAACGTAGGCTGCCGCGCCTCTATTTGACAGAACGGCTTTCTGCTGAAATGTCGATCGAGCTGGACCGAGCACAAGCCCATTATGTCCTAGACGTCATGCGCAAAAAGGTGGGCGACCAAGTGCGCTTGTTCAACGGTCATGATGGTGAATGGCTTGCGAACATCGCCGAGGCCGGCCGGAAACGCTGCCAACTACACCTCGCACAGCCATTGCGCGTCCAGGACAGTGCCCCGGGTCCCATGTTGCTCTTTGCACCAATCAAAAAGGCGCGAATGGAGATGCTCGTCGAAAAGGCGACCGAACTCGGCGTCGGAACCCTGATACCGGTACGAACGCGACGCGCGGTCGTCGATAAGGTCAATACGACACGTCTTCAGGCGATTGCGATCGAGGCGGCAGAACAATGTGAACGCTTAACGCTGCCAGAAATAAGGGAGTTGCAATCACTTGAGTCGGTTTTACAGCACTGGCCCCACGACCATCATCTCTATGTCGCCGACGAGACGGGTCATGGAAGGCCATTTGTCAAGGCACTCGGGCCGCAACGACCAGCAGCTATCCTGATTGGTCCCGAGGGCGGTTTCGATTCTGGAGAGCTCGAACAACTGGACACGTATCAACAAGTTGTGAAGGTGGGCCTTGGGCCCAATATCTTAAGAGCCGAGACTGCAGGGATCGCCGTATTGGCTTGTCTGGCTGCCATGGATTCATGACCGTCTCCGGCGAACTCTTGGCGCGTCTCCAAATTTGTCGCATAGAGTGTTGCCAGTTTTGAACAACCGCCTGCGGAAGAGCCATGAGCGACCAGACCAAAGCACCTGCTTGGGTGCGCCCCACGGCCGACTACGGCCCCCTCGTGCTGTTTTTCGGCGCCTATTGGTTCTCCGGGCTGATGGCAGCGACCGCGATCATCGTTGTGGCAAGCCTCGTGGCGCTCGCGCTCACCTGGTTTTATGAGCGCCGTGTGCCAGCCATGCCGTTGGTCACGGCAGGCGTCGTGACGGTCTTCGGCGGTCTGACGCTCTGGCTGCAGGATGAGACGTTTATCAAGATGAAACCGACCATCGTGCAGCTCATTTTCGCCGCCGTGCTTCTAGGGGGGCTGGTTTTTGGCAAACCTCTCTTAAAGCCGCTCTTCGGCAAGATGATGCCCGCTATGTCCGATCAAGGCTGGCACGGCCTCACTCTTCGTTACGGCCTCTTCTTCGTCGTCATGGCTGCGTTGAACGAGATCGTCTGGCGCACGCAATCAACCGATTTCTGGGTCAATTTTAAGGTTTTCGGCATCATGGCCCTAACGATCGGCTTCATCATGCTGCAAATGCCGTTCATGAACCGTCATCTGATCGATGCGCCGACGGATGATGCGCCAACAGACGATGCCAAGGCCGCCAGTGACGCCGACTAACTGCCCTAAACACGTATCAAGTAAGACGATGAAAAGACGCCAAGCCCTTCAAGCCGCTGCCACCGCCGCAAGCGTTTTCACCTTCCCCACCCTTTTGCTCAAAAATGCCGAGGCAAGCGACGCTGACAGCTATCAGCGAGTCTGGGATGCAGATCAATCCCACAGGGGCGTGCCGGCAATCGGGCCTCGTGAGCGTGGGGACACGGCGAACGGTTTTGTCCGCGTTGACGAAAATGGTGGAGACAACCCAAACCATCGCGTGATCGCCGAGGTCTCAATTCCAGAAAGGAAACGCTTGACCTATGATCTGACCAAGCCGCTTTTTGACAACTACAGGCTTGACCAGACCAAACGAGAGGACACAACGCAAGCCGAAGCTCAGGAGATGCTGGCCCTTCTCGACGCCGTAACGGACAGCGCGCCAATGGAGGCAGCGAAAGATCTGATCGGCCAACGGCAAGGGACGGCCTATTCACGGGATGAATTCCAAAACCTCCTGTTCGACATTTGGTTTCGCCAATATGACATGGGGCGCAATGTCGATCTTTCTGGCTTTGAGCATGTGGTGGTCGGCGAGCAAAAGGAGGGTACCGCTGGGGGCCATCACTTCTGGTATCGCTATTATCTCGACGATTTCGGCCTGCTCGGTACCGGTGACAACATCGACTTTCAAGGCACGCGCTACCCCAAGCCTTTGATCAAAGAGGGTCGAGCGACACCCGAAGTGGTGACGCTCAGCTATCGCTGGCGTGCCGAAGATCACGATTGGGGCGAGGAGCGACCTCTGTTTAAACCAACCGGCGGATTTTGGGTTGGCTGCAGCGTCGAGGGACTCATGGCGCTTGGGGTGGTGCGTTTTTTCGAGCGCGGACGAGTCCAAACAGTGATCAACGGCATACGCTACGAAATTGATCTTTATAGAAGCCCTGATGGCCAAAGCATTCGGAGCTATTTCCCGATTTTCAAGGGTTTTGGTTAGCTCGTCGGAGGCATCGCTTGACGTTGCCCCAGGAACCAATGAAGCCACAGACGCTAAGCATCTGTGGCTTCTTTTTTTTGATCGTCCAGTCGATCAAACCGCGTTGCTTATTGGGTCGAGGTCTCCACGATGCCGTTACCATTTGACGACGCATCACCGTTCTCACGCCGCACGGCTGCCAGCTCTGCAGCAAGTGCCGAGCGGCCAGCTTGAGCCTGGGCTAGGGCAGCCTCAAGCTGCTCCAGATGATCAAGGGCAGCAATGAGCTGCTCACCAAGCTCGCTGACATCGGCAACGCAACGTTCTGCCGTGACTGTCGCTTCGGAGATCTGACCATTCAGGCCATCACGGGTGGCTTCAAGATCGACGACGGTGGCAAGTGTCTGATCGAGTTCGCTTTCGAGGGACTGCTTCTCGCTCGTAGCACTCTGCCGGAAGCTCACAAATTCGGCTTGCAGTGTCGCACGCTGACTCTCCGTATCGTTCAGCTGCTCTTGTGTTTCCTCGAGCTGAGCAACAACACTTGCCGTCTCATTGGCCGCTGCCGCTGTCGCCTCCGCCATCTGCTTCGACAACTCGTCGTAACTGGACTCACGATCTGCAATTTCTTGCCGCGCGAGTGACAACTGTGCTTTCAGGTCTGCCGTCTGGCGTTCAGAGGTCTCAGTGAGCTTGGTAAGCTCCGTCTCTAAGAGCTGCTGTGCTTCTTGCAGCTCGACCACTTGCTGTTCCGAAACGGTCAACCGACCGCCAAGGGACTCAGCACGGCTGGTGGCCGCCTCGATCTGTGCGGTAAGGTCCGCGGCTTGAGCCGTCGCCGCCTCGGTGACACCTTCAAGCTCGCTTTGCAAAGCTTGCCCCTCGGACTGGAGGGCCGTGATTTGCTGTTGAGCGCCGGTAAGATCGCCGCGGAGCGTCTCATTTTCCTCCGTCGTCGCGGTCACCTGTTCGGTGAGTGCGTCAATTTCGGCAGTGGATGACTGGCGCAAATCGCCCAAGTCCGTCTGCAATGAGGCACGGACCGATTGCAGCTCGGAGATCTGGCTTTGGCGGGTCTCAAGGTCAGAGCGAAGCTGGCCCTCGAGTTCATCAGCCGTTGCCTGCTGCTCTGCCAAGAGATCTTCGAGAGCAGTCCGCGTTTCGATCGTGTCAGCAAGTTCCGTTTTTGTCTGGCCGAGTTCGGCTTGGATCTGAGCCATCAGACCTCGATCGCGCTCGGAATCCAACCGCAGTGACGCGATGGTCGCGTCCGCATTCTCGCGATACTCGGTCAATTCAGACCTCACAGAATCACGCTCGGCACGCACCTGGTTCAGCTGGACGGTCAGATCATCGATAATGTCTTTTGCCGTCGTAAGCTCGCCGGTCAATCTCGAAGGCTCGGGCGCTTCTCTCAAGGCATCCTTAATCGCCTGGAGGTTCTTCTTGTAGCTCGAAATTGCCGAAGTTAGGGCATCGAGCGTGTTATCTTCACTTGTCGCTTCGGTCGCTGGCGCTTGACCGGTGCTCTGCGCGTGCAAGCCATTGCTGGTCATCCCAACAATAGCGAGAGCCAACGCCATCGCCGTCGTCCGACGAAATTTAAGAAGAGCGGCGATTGCTGGCGGGTATGTTCTTCCCATCGTTGACTCCTGACATCTCCAAAAAAGGCGACTGTGGCCGAGACCGGCGCCAAGCCGGTCTCTGCAGAGGAAAAAAGTCAAAAAACCATCGGAGGCGCGGCTGCGCTCTCTGACAGACTGATGACTGATTGCTGCGCGCAGCATGGCAGCGCGCCAATATCCAAGGCAGAACGCTTAAATACATTGGGTTTTTTAGTCAATCTTGTTTCGATTGATCGACATCCATAAGCGACGTCGAAAACCGTAAATAACAAAATCGACCTGTTCTTTGCCATCCAGGCTGGTGGTTAACGTCGATCCTTAATGAAATCCTAGCGCGTTCGCCGCCGTTAAGGTTGTCAGACTGATCCGAAGCGTACCGACTGACAGCTTTTCTGGACCATGGACCACCAATCCCCAAGAGGTTGGCATCAATCGGCGCGCAAGACCAACACCTAACCGTCGAGCCAACCCATGGCCGTCGAAAGGCCTCATCGCTGGCAACAGACGTTGGCTCAGAACGCCGCCTCTAGGTCGATCGGCTCAATCGCGTTATATCTTCCAACACGAAAGGCTCTAGCCAGATCTCGCAAGGAGCGACACCTGCCGTGGTTCAAGTCATCATCGCCATTGCCCAAACCAATCCGACCGTCGGTGATATCGACGGCAATGTTGCTCTCGTGCGTGAGACGCGCGCACGAGCGGCTCAAGCAGGCGCTGATCTCTTGCTCTTTTCGGAGTTGCTGATCTGCGGTTATCCGCCGGAAGACCTCGTCTTAAAGCCAGCCCTTCAACAACATTGCCAGTCCGCCATCGAGACGCTTGCTGCAGAGACGGGCGATGGCGGACCTGCCATGCTGGTGGGAACACCTTGGGTGGAACAGGGACGTCTCTATAATGCGGTCGCTCTTTTAAACGACGGTAAGATAGAAACCCTCCGCTTCAAGCATGACCTTCCAAACTACGGAGTGTTCGACGAAAAGCGTGTCTTTGCAGCTGGCCCCATCCCTGGCCCGATCCCCCTTCGTCTGTCCGATGGTTCGATGATTCGTCTAGGGGTTATGATCTGTGAGGACATGTGGACGGAAGATGTGGCCGAAGGCCTCGAGGAAAGCGGTGCAGAAATCCTGATCATTCCCAACGGTTCGCCGTTCGAACATGATAAGCAAGACATGCGCCTGAATCTCGCTGTCGCCCGCGTTACCGAAACAGGGCTGCCGTTAGTTTATGGCAATCAGGTCGGCGGCCAAGACGAACTCGTTTTCGACGGCGGCTCCTTTGTTTTGGGTAGAGACTGCCGGCTTAAGGCCCAGTCTCCTATGTTTGAGACCGATCTTTTGATCACACGATGGCACCGCGACGATGACGATCGCTGGATCTGTGATCAGGGCGCGATGACGCCGCCACCAACAGAGCTTGAGTCGATCTATCGAGCAATGTGCCTCGGCCTTCGGGACTATGTCGAAAAGAACCGCTTCCCCGGTGTGGTACTCGGGCTTTCCGGCGGTATCGATTCGGCGCTATCTGCAGCCGTTGCGGCCGACGCAATCGGCCCTGAACGCGTTCATGCCGTCATGATGCCGTCCCGCTACACCTCGGAGGAGAGTCTTGAAGACGCAGCTGCCTGTGCCCATGCGCTAGGGATTCGGCTGGACACCGTGCCGATCGAGCCTGCTGTCAATGGGTTTTCAACCATGCTTGGACCGATCTTTGAGGGACGCCCGCCGGACACCACCGAAGAAAACATCCAGGCGCGCATTCGCGGTGTTCTGTTGATGGCGATTTCGAACAAGCTCGGCTCAATGTTGCTCACGACGGGAAATAAGTCGGAGATGTCAGTCGGCTATGCGACACTCTACGGCGACATGTGCGGCGGCTATTCTGTTTTGAAAGATGTTTACAAGACGACGGTCTTTGCACTCTCCCATTGGCGCAACCAGAATCATCCCGCGGATGCGCTTGCACCGTCCGGTCGCGTGATCCCAGAGCGTATCATTACCAAACCACCATCTGCCGAACTTCGCCCCGACCAGAAGGACGAGGACAGCCTCCCTCCCTATGATCAGCTCGACGCCATTCTCCAGGCGTTGGTCGAGGCCGATGAATCCGTGACCGACTTGGTCGAACAAGGCCACGATGAGACGACCGTCAAGCGCGTCTCCCGCTTGCTCGATATCGCCGAATACAAACGCCGCCAAGCGCCACCTGGCGTCAAAATCACCAGAAGAGCCTTTGGACGAGACCGACGCTATCCCATCACCAATGCCTTTCGCGGGGTCTGATCCCGCAGGACCTCGCCGTCTGACTGTCGCAAAGCCATTCTCAATTTGCGACATGTTTCCGTGATTCTCTGATCGGCCTTCCCGCCCATGCGCCCAACACACCAAAGAGGTTGGGCGTTCGCATGGTTGGCACGAATTTTGTTCGCCTCGGAATCAAGCTGGCCCGAACGTCAGGGCGTGAGCGCATTGAGAGCAGCGAGGAAACCTAACAATGATGAAGGCTGCTAGACCGCCGATGATGGCTGGCATCAATGTGGAACAGCACGCTAATCAGGTCGCTCTTCTTGCCTTTCGGTGCGCTCGGCATGCCGAGGGAAAGCGCGATATTGCCTGTGCTGAAGCACTGAAGGCCTATCTCGACATCAACCCGACGAACGAAAATGCCTCGGACGAGGTCATTGCGGTGTTGGTGGATGCCCTTCGTGCCCGCCCACATTGGCTGAACTGACAGGCTTGGTCCGGGAAGACCTTCGAGCACTCTCTTGCATGATCGTGATCTCTTCGGTCAGTTTATGGGTATGTGACGCCGATATGGGAGGGATCGTTGGCTATTTTCGAACTTCGCACCTACACGCTGTATGTTGGCAAATTAGCCGAAGCAGTTGAGGTCTACAAAACCATGGGCTGGCCAGCGCTAGAACCACATAATGGCGGCAGACTGATTGGCTATTTCACGGGTGATGTTGGTGGGATGAATCAGATCGTACATCTCTGGCGGTTCGATGATGACGCTGATCGTCGCGCCTTTTGGAGCGCTGTTTATGCTGATGAATCGTTCAAAGCCTTCGGTGCCAAAATCCGCCCCCTCATCCAATCTCAGGACAACAAGCTCCTTCTGTCCGCCCCTTGGGGACCTGCCCCAGCGACGTGATCACTGGGGCTTGGCAGACGGTCATTCCTTGATCGACGAAGACATCATCGACACGTCTTGATCATAGCGCCTCAGCCTTTGGCCGCACCAACTACAATGGGCCAAGTTTCAGGAAAAAGGTCTCACCGGAGCTATCGTCAACGCCATCATTGTCGGTAACGGCGAACGCTTCGCTTGCGACATCGATGGCGAAGCCTTCGACTTTGTCGACGACGTAACCACCAAATGCTTTGAGATCAGGGATAAAGTCTCGAACCTCTTCCTTCGTGACCACGGGCAAATCGCCACCGAGTTCTGATGGCTGCATTTCGCCGAGGGGGACGCGATAGAGCTTCTTGAGGGCCGCGGCTTGGCCAATCTGATTGTCCCGCTCAACAATGTAGACATAGTCGCCATGGGCCGTGATTTCGGAGAGGCCGACCCAACCAGCCCCCTTAGGCTGCAGCGGATAGCGAACAGCCCCCCAGCGCGCACTTACGGGGTTATAGGACACGAGCTTCACGAATCCATCCTCGTCATCACGCCATTCCCGCTGGATCGCAATCCAGAGGGTCATGTCTTCACCTTCACCGATCTTGGTGATCCCCTCGGAGCCAAAGCGCTTCTCGACGCTTAACAGCTCATCCGGAAAACCGATCTCCTCGTCGATTTCGCCATCAGCGTTCACATGGTAGAGCGCATGGGGAATTGTGCGATCAGTACGTCCCTCGGAAGCGATCCAAAAGCCTCCCTCTCCGTCGGCGACAACGCCTTCCATATCGAGCTTCTGCGCCGGATAGCCTGCACGGGTCACAACTGTCGCATCGACAATCGCCGCCGGCGTCTGCGTTGCATCAATGGTGAAGATGGTTGGCTGCAAACCGTAGAAGCTATCGTTGACAGCATAGAGCTTGCCAGCCACCTCGGGATCAGCGGCGAGACCGGAGAGAGCCCCCCAACCGACCGGGCGACCCACGTCATCAATACCAGATATCAACGTTGGATAGGCAGCGTCACCTTCGGCAAGCTCGAACAGCATGACGTGGGCACGCACACCGCCATCGTCGATCAAATCGACCTCATTGGCGACCACAAACAGATTTCGTTTCGGAATAGCGACCAAGCCTTCGGGACCAATACCGGAGGGGAGAAGCTGAACGAAGTCGGGGGACGCCCCTGTATCCTTGTAGACTCCAATGATCGAGCCCCGTTCGCTGGACACAAAAATATAGCCCTGTTCGCCATAGGTCGCGGTCTCAACGCCTTCTGGCTCAACGCCCTTATTATCGGAGCGCCGCTCGGGGTAATGACCGGCCCGAGCGATAAGATGTTCGAACGACGGGCCAGGATCAAAACTGATCGAGCCATCTCTGTTGAAGATGGTGAAGGTTCGTGAGCCGCCCTGATAATCGCCCTCGTCAGCGGTGACGAAGCGATTGTCGTCAATCCATTTGACCGCATCCGGCTCCCGTGCGCGATCACGCTGGCTTCCGTCAAAGGTAAGCGCTCGCTCTTCGTCGAGATCGACATTGGTTAGGTCAACGGAGCCCGCTGAAAAGTGCGCCGTCACGACGCCAGTCGCGCTGTCGATGATTGCGATGTGGTTGTTTTCCTGAAGCGTCACCACAATTTCGCCAGCACGATTGAAGTCGACAAATTCGGGCTCGGGATCATTGCCAGCGACATCGGCCAACCCGGTCACATCTGCGACAATCATTGCTGCACAGTCCGGAGCACCAGCATTGATTGGAATGATCGTGACATAACCGGCAGGAAGCTGAGGGATAACACCATCATTCAGATCTTCATTTCGCTCGTTTTCGATGGCAACTGCGAGCATCGAGCCGTCATGATTCATCGCGACCGAGTCTGGTTGGCCACCGAGGTCACATGTCTGCGCAGCGGACTTGGTCGCGATGTCCACAACGGTCAGATGCCCCGATGGCTCGGTGTAGCTCTCAGACGTGTTGACGCCGACAAACGCTTTACCGTCGGTGACCGCTACCGAGGTCGGCTCCCCATTGAGCCTGACGATACCGGCAGCGGCCGGCGCCCGCGGATCAGATATGTCGATCATGCCGACGGCTTCTAACGGGCTATCGGTATAGACAAGCGTCATACCGTCTTCGGTTGCTGCAATAATCTCGGCTGACGTTTCCGTGGCCTGATCCATATCAGCAGGCAAATTCAACGGCACCGGAAAGGAGGCGATGCGATTGAAGACTGGATCAGCCAGAATGTCGCTTGCTGCTGTGACCCCCAGGATCCATAGCGCTACGCCACCAGTGACCCGTCGCATCATCTTTTCCTCCGCGCTGGATTGGCTCGTTGTCTTCCGGCATATGGGCTGACAATGACACTTCAGCGACAAATCGATGGCAATATCGAACAGCACTTGGCGAAACATAGACCGATAAATCGCCGCTCGATGAACCCGATAAGACGGTCTCAACAAATCCAACGCCATCCCTTCATGATCAGCGCTGTCAAAACCCATGAGCCGGAGGAGAAAATGGTCATTGGTGGATGGTATCGACATGCTTCATCGACGAGTGGTAAAGGCAGCACACAAAGGGCACCGCCGGTCGGGAAGACAAACCGGCACGTGCCGTGCCAGTCGTCTCGTACCGATATGTTCCGTTGATTTGACCTTTTGCTACCGATCTTCAGCCATGTCATGATGTCGTTATGCAATATGTCGATCAGCAACAATTGACCCATCCGACTTCCGAACGTGCATGGCAGCGCATGCTGTCAGGGCGACGTTTGAATCTGTTGGACCCATCACCGCTCGATATCGAGATCGAGGATATCGCTATTGGTCTTGCGCGGGTCGCGCGCTGGAATGGGCAAACGTCAGGTGACTGGGCGCTTTCCGTGGCGCAGCATTCGCTCCTTGTCGAGCAGCTCTTGACCACATTTCGCGAGGATGTTCCCTCCAGTTGGCGTCTTCTTGCCCTTTTGCACGATGCTCCTGAATACGTTATTGGCGATCTCATCACGCCTTTCAAAGCGGCTCTCGGTGGCGACTACATCGCGATCGAACAGCGTCTCATGTCGGCGATCAAGGTCCGTTTTGGCCTGTCCAAATTACCAAAAGCTGCCGGTCACCTGGTGAAACGTGCCGATCGGGCCGCAGCCTATCTCGAGGCGACAAAAGTCGCTGGCTTTCCGAAAGGAGAGGCCAGGCGTCTCTTCGACCCCAAAGGTGTCCTGTCCAACCTCGGAATCGATGACTGGCCACTCGAAACCAGCCCGCCGACCGATGCTGAGCGGGCTTTTCTTGAGCGGTTCGCCTATGTCAGCAAAGCGATCTCGTCAGACGAGACCTGATCCCAAGACGCTTAGCAACACCAAGCGAAGCCACGAGACGAGTCGACAGGCGGCATGGTGGGTTGCCACCCCAACAAGATATTTAAATTCTCATACTTTTTTCACCTTTTCCCTGCATTTCTGATCTTCCTGAGGTCAACCACTCAGCGATGATGTCCATGGGATAACCACAAGGACTGGACACGCATTGTTTTCAACAACCAGCGCGGTCGGTCGATACGTCACCGATAGCCTGATCCAATGCGCTGACATCGGCGATGAGGCATAATGGTGGCTTCACCACAAAGAACAGGGCCAACAAGGGCTGGGATGTCGATATTGTGTTGCCCTTGACTAGCAGGACGTGCGACAGGGCCTTCGGTGATGATGGAAACGACAAGTATGTTCGCCATGGGCGTTAGTGACGCTTGCACCTTAGCGCATGTCCGACATACCGGCGACGGGAGCTGTCAAGACCGCTATAGCGCGATTGTTAGATCACGTTATTCGCTATCGGGCGGACGACCGTTTATGGGTGAGGTAGAAATTGTCGCAGCAAACCGACTGGTTGATTGAGACCAGGTGATCGTGTGAGATGCCAGCGGGATTCATGGCGGACGATAGAACGGAGTGGAGATGACGGAACGATTGGAGGCGGATCTTTGCGTAATTGGCGGCGGATCAGGCGGTCTCGCCCTTGCCGCTGGTGCGTCGCAAATGGGTGCAAAGACTGTTCTGATCGAATCCGGCAAGATGGGCGGCGATTGTTTAAATTATGGTTGCGTTCCATCCAAAGCAATGATTGCCGCAGGCCATACCGCTCATGTTGTCCGTCATGCCGGCCGCTTTGGTGTGAACGGGCACGAACCGAGCATCGACTTTAAGCGTGTGCACGACCACATCCATGGTGTGATCGGCGCGATCGCGCCCCATGACAGCGTTGAGCGGTTTGAAGGTCTTGGGGTTACCGTACTCCAAGAGCGGGCACGCTTTCGCTCCGGCGACGAGGTTGAGGCAGGCGCAACCCTCGTCAAAGCTAGGCGCATTGCCGTCGCGACGGGAAGCACCGCCTTCATACCGCCCATTCCCGGCCTCTCAGAAGTCTCCTATTACACCAATGAAACGATCTTCGACAATCAGGTCGCACCTTCGCACTTGATCGTCATCGGTGGCGGCCCCATCGGATCGGAGCTTGCCCAAGCCCATCGCAGGCTCGGTGCCCAGGTTACCATCGTCGACATGGGCCCAATTTTGCCAAAGGATGATCCTGAGATGGCTGCTTTGGTCCGAGCGCAGCTCGAGACTGACGGCGTTCATCTTAAAGAGCATGTTAAGGTTCAAAAAGTTGAATCGTCGGGCAACGGCATAGCGGTAACTGTCGAGACCGCGGACGGCACCGAACGCATCGAAGGCTCCGACATCCTTGTCGCAACAGGCAGAGCGGTCAATGTCGAGGGACTCAACCTTGAAGCTGCAGGGGTGGACTATGATCGGCGTGGCATCAAGGTAGACGCACGTCTCCGCTCGACTAACCGAAAGATCTTTGCGCTCGGTGATGTTGCCGGTGGCTATCAATTCACCCATGTCGCGGGATACCACGCCGGCATCGTCATTCAAAATGCCCTGTTTCGTCTACCAGCAAAGGTGAACTACCAGGCTCTTCCATGGGTTACTTATACGGATCCCGAGCTTTCTCATGTTGGGCTTACCGAAGAGGAAGCGGAGAAACAGGGCGTTTTATCGACCGTGGTTCGTTGGTCTTTTGCTGAAAACGACCGAGCGCAGGCCGAGCTTCAAACCGAAGGTAAAATCAAAGTCGTGGTCGGGAAGCGTGGCAAAGTACTGGGGGCCACGATTGTCGGCGCTCATGCCGGCGAATTGATCTATCCTTGGGTGATGGCCATCAGTCAGGGCATTAAGATCAAGGCGATGGCGAGCATGATCGCTCCTTATCCAACCCTTAGTGAAGTCAGCAAACGCGCGGCCGGTAGCTATTTCACTTCGACGCTGTTCAGCGAGCGTACCCGCTGGATCGTACGTCTCCTCTCCAAACTCGGCTAAAGTACACTCTCATGAATCAGGCGGGCAGCGAGCAAAACGGCATGAAGACAACCGACGGACGAAGCTCGCCGATTAAGCGCCTTTTGCCACTCGTCGCCCTGGCTATCATTGCTGCGGGCGTCTTCGCATCAGGCCTGCATAATTATCTGACCTTTGACGCCCTTAAAGAGCATCGGGAAACCCTGCTCGTCTTTGTCGCAGACTTCGGTGCTTTTGCCCCCGTTCTGTTTGTCATCGTGTATGCGGTCGCCACGGCCCTTTCAATTCCAGGCGGTGTCATTCTGACCATCGCTGGTGGCTTTCTTTTCGGAACTTGGCTCGGCGGGTTCTGTGTCATTATCGGCGCAACGCTTGGCGCAGCCGCTATTTTCTTGATTGCGAAGACGTCATTTGGCGATGCGCTCAGAGCTAAAGCCGGTCCCTGGCTGAAGCGAATGGAAGAGGGTTTCCGCGAAAATGCTCTAAGCTATCTCCTGTTTCTTCGATTAATACCAGTGTTCCCATTTTGGCTGGTCAACCTCGTTCCCGCTTTTCTCGGTGTCGGTCTTTCGACATTCGTGATCGGCACGTTCTTTGGAATCATCCCAGGCAGCCTAGTTTTTGCCAGTGTCGGGAATGGCCTGGGCAGCGTCTTTGACGAAGGTGGCACTCCCGATCTCGGAATTATCTTTAAGCCGAGCATTTTGGGGCCGATCGTAGCCCTTGGTCTGCTTGCCTTGCTGCCGATCGCGTACAAGCACTTTTCTGGCAAACGGACGGAATCACTGGACAAATCCACACGTTAGCTTAAAGAGAGGCATGCCCGGTTGTTTCGTGCTGATGCGAGTTAACCGACGTAGAGCTGTTTGATATCGATCTGCCCCGCATTCGTCGCCAGTTGACCCATCAATGCTCAATCTATCCCTTTCCCGTCTCAGTATGCTCGCGATGATTGGCCTCGCCACGATTGGCATCGCGGGTGCCGTTTATGTCGGCTTGGATGATCGCTTCGGCATCGAACTCCTGCGTCGGCACCAAAATGACCTTATCGCGTTGGTCACAAGCAAGCCGGTTCTCGCCGCTCTTCTTTTTATGACGATCTATGCGCTGCTCGTGGCAACATCGATGCCGGGCCTCGCCGTTTTCACCATGACCGGCGGCTATCTCTTTGGCTGGGTACTCGGGGCAGCTTATACGATGATCGCCGTGATGGCTGCGAGCACCTGTATCTTTCTTTTGGCACGATCTGCCGTGGGCGGCACGATGCGTTCGCGAGCAGGTCCCATGATAAGGCGTTTCGCCCATGGCTTTAAAGAAAGTGCTCTAAGCTATGTCTTCATCATGCAACTCGTCCCGATTCTCCCCTATATCGTCGTGACGACATTACCGGCCGCCTGCGGTGTGCCACTTCATATTTATGTCTTCAGCACTTTTTTCGGCATTCTGCCTGCGACCATCTTATTCTCTCGGGTCGGAGCCGGTTTCGGCGACGTCCTCGCAGACGATGGCCCCATCGAACTTTCAAGCTTCTTGACGCCGGACATCACGCTCAGCCTGGCGGGCCTTGCCTTGCTCGCACTTCTTCCCGTGTTCATTCGTGCCTTCTGGCCGAGCTTCCTGAGCGGCAGCCGAAGTCGTTGATCAACAAGCACTGCCACTCTTGCCAGCAGCATTAGGAGCCCGCAGCGGCCTGTTGCTCAGAGGATGCTGGCCATGCTCGATGATCCCCGTTCTGTGAAACGCGTCTTCCCGTGACCTCAATACGGTCTAGTTCGGTTGCACCGATCACCCGCAGGCTGCATCCCATTGGCTGGGAAAGACATGACGGAATAGGGAGGCGAGAGCTTCAACGAGAAGATTCGGCCTAGTCTATAACAACCGAAATCTCGACCCGTCTATTCTTCGGCTCATTCACACCATCGCCGGTCGCGATGGCCAGCTGGGACTCACCGAACTCAACGACATCTAAGGACTCTCGGAAGCGTGGATCATTGCGGATGGCGCTCGCGACAGCCTGCGCGCGCTTTTTCGACAACACCTGATTATCGCTGTCTGTGCCCACAGTATCGGTATGACCAGCGATCACGAATCGTGCGTTAGGAAGTGTTGCGGCAAACTCGCATGCCTCAGCGACCGATCGGAAATCTGACCTGTCGAGTTGAGCCTCTGCCGTGTCAAAATAAAGCATAAAAGACCGACGACGCTGACCTCGCTCTTCTAAGGCAGCCGCATGACCCACGCTCACGGAACTGTCCGTCAATGCGGCAGACTTTTTCTTCGGCAGAAGATCGTTGTCCGGCAACCCAGCGATGGCCGAAGGTTTTGGGACTCGGTGACGCTCCAGATAGCGCTCGACACCAGGGTGTTTTGGTATCGGCAGGTCTCGCAGCGCTTGGTTGGGAGTCAGGCTCGCCGTATCGATGCGTGACGATTTCAGAATGACACGATCCTGCATGGCAAGATCGATCATCGTCTCGACGATAGAAGCTGACAGTGTTTCATTGGCCAGCAACAGCCCCGATTGCGGACTGCTGTTCGATTGGTCGCTGATGACACCGTATTTCATAACCCCGAGCAGGTTCGAAACGTCGTTCGCGCTTGGGAGATTGCTTGTGCCACTACTCAGCAAAAATAGGTCGACGCCGTCAGCTGGCGGCCCTTTTGATGGTTTGTCATTGGCCCCAAGCCAAACAATGTCGAGGCTAAAATCCGCCTTCTCAAGCCTGACCAAGGAGCTCAGCCCTACGGCCATCATCCTCGAGGGCACGTCATATAGAGGGACTCCAAGACGCACAGGACCGATCTCGGCCATGGCGATACGGTCACTGGCTTGGACATAGGACGGAAGCAAGAAAGCAAAACCATAGGCAAGCACCGCCATGAAGGGCGCTTGCCTAAAAGCGGGTCTGATCCCCGAAAATCCGATCGCCATGGCGAACTCCACGCTGAAGTAAAGGCTACAACAAACGACCATAATCAATAAGAGAAATACTTCAGCGCTGATCTTCTAGAGGTAGTCACTTCAGCTGAAAAAGCGATCATTACTGCCTGAGCACGACAGGTATCAATGCAACCGCTTTCAGTTTTTCTAACATTGCAGCAACAGATGGGAGAAAATACGGAGTTTGGAACGCTTGTTCAAGCAGCTGCAAGCAGGATTCGCACCTGGGCCCAGGGCATCATCTCTTCGCGTTTGGTAAGGCCGCCCAAGGCGGCGGAAAATCTGCGCTCTTGACGACATCGACGCCATCGCATGCGACGAGCGCAAGCGCACCGATGCCACACGCCACGATGAAGACAAGCAAAGGCAGCGGTCGAGATACGACGGGGATAGCCACCGATCATGGCGACAGGCGTCTGTTGCCACCCCCAATGGCGCTTAGGACAGACAGTCTAGCGATTTCGAAACTGATCCATCGTCCTAATCAATCGAAGACAGACGCTGGGATCGACGTTGACCGAATACCATCAACACCCTCGATTAGGCGCTGCCCCCAGGGTGAAAGGCGTTCAGGGTCAAAGTCCAAGACGAGGTCGAGTTCTCTGGCCGGTGGACTATTGCCTGACCAAGACCAAGCGATATAGCCGATGTCCAATTCTCGCGCCGCACGGAGAATGGTGTCTTCATCAACCGCCTTTCCCTGATGATCTGGTCCAAATTCGCCAACAATCAGAACGAGCCCCGCATCATTGAACGCCTCAAAGTAACTCACGATAGCCTCGGCCTGGCTATATTGCTGATACATGTGAACACTAAAGATCGTATTCTTCAGCGGATCTGCTGCGAAGATCGTGGGGGCATTCTCACGCATCGCACCCGTCTCGTCCTGCGCCCAATTGTGGCCGTCGACAACAAAGGTATGCTTCAAGCCCGCAGCGCGAAGAGCTTTGATCACGCCAATATTCATCTCGACATAGGCCCCCGTTCCGATACTGCTGCTCGTCGGCTCGTTGCCTAAGTTGATCAGCACATAGGCTTCCTCACCGGCGAGGACATCCCGAAGGCTGAGCCAGTAGGGTATCGTCTCTGCTAGATGCATGGCGCCTTCCTGCCTGCCATAACCGGTTGTGTTGTGCACTTCAAACATCACAATGAGACTGTTGCGTTTCGCGAGTTCAATGATGAACTCGACCTCATCAGCTGATGTCTTGACCCATGGCTCACCGGCACTGAGAACCACACGCACCACATTGGCCTTTGTCGCGGCGATATCCGCCATGGATTGTTCGGTCAGGTTGGCATACCAAGCATGCGGATGATTGATGCCTCGCATGAGAAAGGGAATGCCATTGGCGTCGATCAGTTGGCTCCCTTGGACACGAAAGCCATCCGCCTTCGCTATGCTTGCAGTGACGGCCAATGCAAGAACGATGGTCGTGAGCAATCGACTGAATATCTTCATGGTCCATGCCCTCAATGATTTGATTGATGACTAAGCTTTCATCCCGTCGGTTTGATGCGTATCGGCAATCGACAGGCCGCAGTTGGCAAAATCATTAACGCTGCCTGGTGCGATTTCTTCCACGACATGCCCAATCCGTTGCCAAACTCGTGAGAGCGCGCCCGTGAAGGCATCCCCACCGGGAAACTGACCAACAACATTAATGGACTGATGCTTCCAACACGACACGGAAAGCCGGTGTTGATCCGGTGATTGGCATCTTGTTGCGGGTGATCGATCATTGAACGGCAACAAAGATGAAGCAAAGGCGCGGGCCCTCTTCAGCCAACCTTTGGTGCTGCCAAAAACAGGCTTCCAGCCGCTCGTGACGTCAAGCCCGATCTTACCGGCTGCCCCTCCCTTAGAACGGCGACGCTCATGCGCTCGCTCTACCTAATCCAAGGATCAGACGAGACGTTGAAACAGTATCCGTTCGACCGAGACCTGTGACACCGGGATTGGATGGCCTTGATATATCTGCTCGTTACATTACGCTCTAACGGCTATGTAAAAGAACTGGCCTTAAGATTCTGGCTCGACCAGGCACAAGAATGGCCGAACGATATCAGGGGGTACGTCTATGGAGGAGCAGCTTGCTGAGCTCACAGCCAAACTGGCGGAATTGGAGGCGAGCAACGCCGTCCTAAACACTATGTTTGCCGAGACTTACTATTATCTGACCATACCACTGATGGTGGTCATTCATGCCGGCTTTCTAGCCTATGAGATGGGCGCTTCCCGGCAGAAAAACGTACTAGCCTCTGGGATCAAAAACATCCTGGCTTTTGCGTTTATGGTGCCGACCTTCTTCTATTTCGGTTGGTTCGTCTATTGGGCCTGGACGCCGGGTCTCCTCCCGACGGCCGAGAGTTGGCAGACAGGCATCGACTTCGCTAACCCCGTCGGCGAGGTGATGGGTCCCAATCTGGCCGACAATGCCACAGGCGTCTTTTGGGGAGCATTTACGCTCTTCGCCGCGACCACCGCATCAATCTTCTCCGGCGCCGTGATCGAGCGCATCCAAGTCGTGGGATTTATCATTCTGGCCATCGTCCTTGGCTCGTTCGCTTGGGTCGTCGGCGCCTCCTGGGGCTGGAACGCCTCAGGATGGTTGGTCACAGGCTTCGGCTATCACGATTTCGGGGCGGCCGGTGTCGTTCATATGATCGCAGGCTTCTTCGCGCTTGGCGTCTTGATCAACCTTGGGCCACGCATTGGCAAGTTTAATCCGGACGGCAGCGCCAACGCTATTTCCGGACATAACCTCCCCTTCACGCTCACGGGACTCATGCTGATCATTGTCGGCTTTTGGGGCTTTCTCATGGCCTGTGTGATCGTGCCTGGCGAGGCATGGTCTTGGTTCCCGGACAAGTGGGCCTCGATCTATGGCACACCGATGACATTGTCCGCACTGAGCTTCAATATCTTGATGGGCTTTGCAGGGGGCATCATCGGCGCATGGACCATTACCCGAGATCCGTTCTGGATGATGTCCGGCGCCTTGGGCGGCATCATCTCGGTCGCAGCCGGACTTGATCTCTGGTGGCCACCACTCGCCTTCGCAGTTGGCTTCGCAGGCGGTGCCATCATGGCTCCAGCCGCCCGCATGCTCGAGCGACTTGGCATTGACGATGCCGTCGGCGCCGTCACCGTCCATGGAACGCTTGGCATTTGGGGCGTCCTTGCCGTCGGCATCTTTGCTTCTGGCTATCCTGCCCTTCAGGGCGATCCCGGTGTGGCGACCATCTCCTTCACGGGTCAGCTCGTCGGCGTGGTCATAATGTTCCTCTTGGGCTTTGTGCCTGGCTATGTCGTCTCGCTCATCCTGAAGGTGGTGGGGCTTCTCCGAGTTGGTGAAGCTGCCGAGGTTCTGGGTCTTGACCTCACCAAAGTGCCCAACACGGCTTACCCCGAGGGCATCACCGCCCCGACATCATCGGCGCCGGCCGAGTAGGCCTTTCAACACGGGAGTATCATCATGGGTTCGATCTTCGATAGTTGGAATGACGTCGCCGGCGCCTACTATATGGGCGCAGGCACCTCATGGGAGACGATTTGGCTCGTTGTCTCCATCATCCTCTGCGTTTGGGCTTGCATCGCAGGCTCTCGACATGAACTGGAGGCCTACAAAAAAGTGTCCTAACTCGTTGCTGATCCGTATCGAGTTTGGGTCATGATGTTCTCGACAGGAACCAACGGCATCGGGTGCTCCTTAACGGAGCACCCGATATCGAGGTTATCATCCAGCTGATGTCTCAAGACTGGTCCGACGGTGCTGTCATGGAATTGATCTCTACGTCACAACCACCATGTCGGCGAACCTATGGCTGGCTGTAGCACGCCGATCGCAGTCAGGACATGTAGCGACGGAGTCTGATTCCGGACGACGGTCTTCTCTGACAATCCCTTTCACCGCTTTATCCGTGGAAAGAGGCTGCTCACCGAGAACCTCGGCAGGGTCGATTGACGCCACTCGTCATTGCTTCCCGGCAGGGAGGCAGCGTCAGCGACAATGTGGACACGAAGCGGCCGCTGACGACCGCGGATGTCAATATCTTGGCTCTCGAAGGCGCCTAGATCCAAACCGGCCCGTCGGGCAAGATGAGCCGAAACGACGAGCTGCGCGTTGAAATCCTTGGTCAATGTCTCGAGCCGTGAGGCGACGTTGACCGGGTCACCGATCGCGGTAAGGGATGTTGCGCGGTGGTACCCCATCTCACCCAGGATGACGGGACCGACATGCAGGCCCATGCCAATCCGAAGCGGCTCCGGGAGGTCGGCCTTCATGTCTTGGTTGAGATCCTCTAGCCGGTGCGCCATGGCTTTCGCGGCGAGCAGCGCTTGACGGCAAGCAACACTTGGTGCCGCGTCGATCCCAAAAAGCGCCATGATACCGTCGCCAATGAACTTGTCGACGCGCCCGCCCGTGTCCTCGATCGCCGCTCCCATCGCTTTGAAATACTGATTTAGGATGAACACGACGTCGAAGGGCAGACGCCCCTCCGCCATGCGAGTGAAAGCTCGCAGGTCGGCGAACAGCACAGCCACTTCTCGCTCAACGCCTGCCGCTGGATCAACCTGGACCCGGCTTGACGCTGGTCCCGCCGTCGCCGGCAATAGAGGCGCCACTTCGAGAGCCTGCATTGGCCGGAGCTGACATGCTAATCGTATGCGGTCGGATGCACCGATCCTGTTCAACACCTTCAACTCATCGTCCGCAGGCGGCGGCAAATGGTCAGCCCCTGCGCCTATGCGAACGCGGCACGTGGAACAGCGGCCGCGACCTCCACAGACGGCGGCATGAGCGATGCCTGCCAGACGACTGCCGTCCAAGACGGTCATACCTGGCTCGATCGATACGGATGAGCCGTCGATATAGCTGATTTCCACCTGGCCAGCGGCACGCTCGCGAAAGTCGCGCAGCATCCGCGCCATCACGACGACCGCAAGGAGGAGAATGAGGCCGCCCAAGACTCGCCCTTCCCAGGCCTGAATCCAGCTTTGAACATTGTCATCCGGCCAATTCTGCTCGGCTGCGATCCGCGCCAACCAGTTGGGATCATGCTCGGCAATGGCTTGTATTTCACGTCCACCGAGATGAAAACCGGCGAGCGCCATGACAGGCATGACCAACGCCATCGCCATGAGATAAGGCCGGACCGCGGCATACCAGGGCCGAATGCGCAGCCAAAAATGCAGCCCGACGCAGCCATGCGCCCAAACGAGCAATAGCATGATCGTCATGCCAGAGGCGTTCCCACCCCAAACCCAGCCGAATTGCAGGAGGTAACTGTCGTTTACGCCGAACAGCTCATGCACAGCGCGTGTACCGAGAACATGCAGTACCAGCCAGAACGGTATCGCAAGGCCAAGAGCAATCTGTCCCATTTCCCAAAGGGGCATGCGCAGCCGACGGCGCTGATACAGCTTGAACAGGCTCAAAGCGATGTGGATAAGCAGCGCGCCATACAGGAGAATGGTCCCAGGCAGGCTTCGCCAAACCGCAGAAAAAACGACGCGACCGGCTGATACAGCCTCAAGCGAATGCAGCGTCAGTGCGTGGTTGACCAGATGGCCGGCGACGAAGGCCATAAGGACCAACCCTGAGGCGAGCCGAAGGCGGGTTGCAATGTCTGAAAGCGGCTTCATGGAGCCCTATTCAGCGCGGGATGACTGACCTTGGCAAGAGCAAGCTTGTCACACCAACGGTTTCATCAAGACCTGTAGTTTTTCGACTGACAGAGCCGAAGCCCTCGCCCCCAGGCGAACCGATCTGTCAAAGCACTATACCTCGCCGGAGGCAACGGCCGGATAGGTGCAGCTGCGCCTCGTTGAATGCTCAGCTTGATGCCGTGCCGGTTGGCACGTCGCCCGCCAGGTTCGCCGCCGCATCGATCGCTTCCGTTTGCCAGGGCTGAAGCGCATGTCCTGGCGAGTTCGCTAGTCTTGTCGCCATCGCATCAATCACACCGGTCCGCGTCCGCGCCATGGTCTCAACGATCGAAAGTGTACAAAAAGGTGCATGGGTCGGCGCATACCCTCCCTCATGGCAGGCGACCAGCCTGCCGCCGCAAAGCTCGTCTGCGGACGCCATCACCCGATCGGTCATCGATCTGAAGGTTTCGGCCGAACAGAGCATTCGTCCCAGTGGATCACGCGCCGATGCATCGACACCGGACGCGATCATAATCAGCTCGGGACGGAACCTGCGCAGGGCCGGCTGAACCACGCGCTCGATCGCTGCGAGGTAGGCCTCATGTCCGCTACCCGGCGCTAAGGGAATGTTGATATTGGCACCATAGCCGGCACCGTCGCCGCGATCCTCGAGCCGACCCCGTTGCTCGGGATAATTGCCGTCTTGGTGGATCGACACCGTCAGAACATTCGGATCGGTATAGAAAGCATCCTCGGTGCCATTACCGTGATGCACATCCCAGTCAAGGATCGCAATACGCTGAACATGGTGCGTGGCACGGGCATGCAGGGCAGCAAGCGCGACGTTACCAAAGACACAAAAACCGCGCCCACGACTGATTTCAGCATGATGTCCCGCTGGGCGCACAAGGGCATAGGCATTGTTCACGCGCCCTTCAAGAACCGCATCGATCGCCACGAGGCAACCACCGACCGCTAGCGCTGCAATGTCGAACCCACCTTCACCGATGGACACGGTCTCGCCCACCGAACCACCGCCAGCGTCACTCATGGCCCGAACCCGCTCGACATAGACGGGGTCGTGCAGCCGCTGCAACTCGGTGTCGCTTGCTCGTCTCGGCTGAAGCGTCACGAGATCTGAGCCAAGTCCACTGGTTTGAATCAGGCTATAGATCCGCCGCTTCGTCTCAGGTGTATCGGGCCCCGGATAAGGCTCGGCGTCAGATCCAAGTGGCATGGTTCCCTGCTGGTGCCAGGCAAAGCGCTCATCCCAAACAAAGCCGGTCGTCATGAAACCCTTCCTGATGGCG
This sequence comes from Geminicoccaceae bacterium, assembly GCA_028285265.1. Classification (GTDB taxonomy): domain Bacteria; phylum Pseudomonadota; class Alphaproteobacteria; order Geminicoccales; family Geminicoccaceae; genus JANQPX01. The sequence goes on along the minus strand of JANQPX010000030.1, from coordinate 320,336 downwards.
GTTAGCGCAAAAAGGCCGCCAGCTTTGCGAGCAGCGCCTCATCCTTGACGGCCATTTCACCAACCCTGATCGATCCGTCAATACTGAGATGACCGGCATCGTAATAGAGAGGGGCACCATCAATCTTGGCGGAGCAGGTCCAGCGATCGCAAAGGAGATCTGCAAAGTCAAAAAAGGCGACCCCTGTCGTCTTGGCAATCCTGCCTATACGCGCATTCACCTCGGCGATCAGCGCCCGCGGCGCGCGTGCACGCTCATCACAGTTCACGAAGCTGACCTTCAATTGAATGATATAGCATTCGCGATCATAGCCAGGAAAATACGGCACTTCTCCAATCAAGGCGGGCTCGATCCCCTGCGCCTGCAACGCCTCAATCGTCTCGATAAGAGCTTGTTCAAAAATCATATCGTCACGCTCGAGATAGCTCGCCCAATTCGCCGAAAGCACAACTTTTGGATAGTCGAGGACCGTGGGCCAAACGACCTTCGCCGAGCGATCGCAGCTGGTGGCATATTTGCCCCGGCTAAATCGCGCTGGATCATCAATGATCGGTGGGCAAGCCGTGTGGGCGACGTTACGAATGGAGTCCCCTGTGTGCTCTCCGACCTTGCCGAGGAGCCCGGCCAGCTGGGCCGCTTTGGAATCACCAAATAGCAAAATGGCTGGCTTTTCATGGGAGGCAGCGCCGGTGACACAATTCGGGTTTTGAACATCCCGCTGGGAAAGCGCGCTGCGCTGGCAAACGTAATCTGCCGTGGCGTTAGGGTTCAATCCACGTACCTGACGCTCATATCGTTCTTTGAAACTTGGCGACAGCGCGAAGAGGCCGTGGCCGTCCGTTGATCGAAGCCCCACATCGGCAATGAGGAGAAAGACACCAGGCGCCAATGCATAGCGAAAGAGTGCACGCCCGAGCGCCAGTTTCTTGTAACGAAACGGGACTTCGATGACGTAATAGGTGACGGATGCGAGCAGGATCGTGGCGACAAAAGCAATCCCCTTTTGAACCAGATCCAAGTCGCCTTCGACATAGCGAATGCCAACCACAATTGGCCAATGCCAGAGATAAGCTGAATAGGAAATTCTGCCGATGAACACCGGCAGAGGGCGGCCAAGGACGCGGGCCGGCCAAGGCTGGACAATTCCTCCAAGAAGGATCAGGGCTGCTCCGAACGTTGGAAGCAAGGCGTTCACGCCTGGAAACACCGAATAGGGTCGCAGGGTGACGCAGGAAAGGGCGATCATGATCAAGCCGACCACCATTGCCATCGTCGCCATCCCGGGCCTGGCTAGCGCCGACGCCAGCCCGCCTCTCGCCTGCAACAACGCTACCAAGGTGCCGAGGCCAAACTCACCAATCCTAGCAGGCAGCATGTAATAGGCCGTCATCGGGTCGTAGCGATAGAGCACATTTCCCAAAAGGAAAGACACGATACACAGGGCCGATAGGGCGACGATAAATTGCCGCAACCGCAAAGCACGAAAGCCCCAAAGCAAGATAACCGGCCAGAAAAGGTAAAACTGCTCCTCCACGGCTAGCGACCAAAGGTGCAACAAAGCCTGAGAGTGCGCGTCATCGGAAAAATAGGACGCATCCGCGACGAAGGCGAAATATAGGTTCGAGAGAAAGAACTGTGCGTAGATCGCGCTTTCGACGAGCTTTTCTAGATCGCTTGGCGAAAAAACGAACTGAAATACCAAAACGGTCGATAGAATAACGAAAGTGAGAGCCGGGATGATTCGGCGCACGCGCCTCGCATAAAATCCGGTAAAGGAAAACTTGCCGTCATCGAGCTCGCGCTGAATGATGCGCGAAATCAGGTAACCCGAAATGACAAAAAAAATGTCAACGCCAACATAGCCACCCGGCAGCCATGTCGGGTCGAGGTGGAAGAGGATGACGACCAACACGGCGATGGCGCGTAAGCCGTCGATATCGGCGCGATAGTGAATCTGTGTCGTCATTCTTGTTTATCGATGCGGCGCCTTGGCGCGATTTCGGGCGAAGACCATGAAACCATTGGCCCGGGTGTATATCTCGAAATCACCCGCCATGCCATGGCCGCGCCGTTACCCGAGTTTACGCAGATAGGCTGCGGCTACAGATCTCCAGAATGAAATCGGCGCGATCCTGAGGGTTCACCTTCGGCAAGACATAGACCTCATAGCCAAGATCTGGAAAGGCCCTGCAGAGGCGCTCATACTCGGCGTGAGCCTCTTCGAAGCCATGTCGACGCTCGAGATCCTTCCTATATATCTCCGGCCATGGTGGCGCTAAAAACACGGTCTTATGATAGCGATGCCGTTCGCCAAGTCGTGTCAGGTAAGGTTTTTCTGTCATCGTCTGCAAGGCGCTTGCGGCATCGATCAAGCTCCTGTCAAAAAAAATCCAGCCTGCTTCATGACGTGCTGCAGCACGGTCCTGCAACGCAACCCGCACCGCACGTCTGGCGAAGGCAACCGGATCGACCCAAGGCAAGGCCGACCCGCCATTTTCCTGTTCCGATTTGACGATACGTCGCCCAGGTTCCTCAACCACGCCATGACCGAGGCGCTTGAGGGCTTCAAGCAGCGTGGATTTCCCCCCGCCAGAGCAACCTGATATGACGACAAAGTTCTCCATAGTCGCAAAGTCCTCGGCTCGTGATGACAATGAAATGGCGTCGTCGCACCGATCACCGCGCCATCTCGTGGCGACGCGGCGACGAGCCACGCAAGGCTCCGGGACGCAGGTTCAAGACGGCAATGGGTTACGATCGTCGAGGCTCAGCCCAAACGTCGCGTAACACCGCTAGACGGGCCCAATCGCGGCCCACGTCGCAGCGTCGAGAGGCAGTTCGCTCAAAGCGTCGGTTCGAAGCGGCAGTTAACCGCCAATTCCGCCACAACGGCATGGTCAGGTAAGGCCATGATCGTTGCAATAAGCTCGGCAAGATCAGCGGGCTGGATCATTTCATCTCTCGGTACTTTTGCCCAAGCGACCATATCGGTTGCGACAAGGCCTGGGCAGACGGCGGTAGCGCGGACACCATGATCCCAACCGACGCGTCGGGCGGCATGGTGCAACGCAAGCGCGGCATGCTTACTCATCGCATAACCCGCACTATCATCGCTCGGGACACGTTTCCCGGCAAGCGACACAAGATTGATGATACGACCATTGCCAGCAGCCTTGAGATGCGGCAGAGCAAGCTGAATCAACTTCAGGGGTCCCTTAACATTGACCCGCCAAAGCCGGTCAAAGTCAGCATCCTCGCCATCCTCAATGCGTGCGGAGATATAAACCCCGGCGTTGTTAACCAACGCATCGAGGCGCCCAAACCTGGCCTGCGTGGCCTTCATCCAAGCCTCAGCAGTCTCCGATCGCTCGGCATCATATTCTTGGATCAGGACGTCACTTGATACGAGGTCTTGAAGTGTTTCAGGTTGCCGTGCCCCAAGGCTCAATTTGTAGCCCCGAACCTTGCAGGCTTCGGCAATCGCCCGACCGATCCCCCGGTTCGCGCCCGACACCATTACCACGCGGCCCTCTGTCTCCATCATAACCAACTCCTTGTGGATCATCCTCCACCAGTGATCGGCGCCATGGTGAAGCCACCAAATGTCTGCTCCGTCGGCTGGATCTCGATCAGGTTCACGTTCATCCGCCGAGGTGCATCGAGGGCGAAGACAATGGCATCGGCAATATCTTCCGCTGTCAGTTGCTCAATGCCTGGTTCCTTCATGGCCTCGGCCTTCTTTGCATCATCGAAGGACGCGTCGAAAAACTCGGTTTGAACCCGGCCCGGACAGATTTCGGTACTGCGCACGCCCGATCCCATAAGCTCGATGCGCAGATTCTGATTGATCGAGTGCACTGCTCCTTTGCTACCGCCGTAAATCACCGAGTAAAGGGGATAGAGCCCGGCGACAGAACCGAGATGAATGACATGACCGCGTCTTCTTTTGACCATACCCGGCAACACCGCGCGCAACACATGGAGTAGGGATAGAACATTGAGGTTGAGCGTCGTCTCGATGTCCTCAGGTGATGCACTGAGAAACCCCTCCATACCGCGCCCAGTCCCTGCATTGCCGACGAGAATGTCGACGTCGAACGCAGCAAGATGGTCGTAAACAGCATCGCGATCACGAAGATCGAGCACGATCGGCAGGCAACCTGTCTCATCGGCCAGTTCCTGCAAGCGCTGCTCGCGGCGTGCAAGCGCGTGCACTGTTAGGCCGCGGCCGGTCAGAGCACGAACCGTTGCCGCTCCGATGCCGCTCGACGCACCCGTAACAAGCGCCGACTTGTAATCGCTTAGTGCCATAGATCGCCTCACCTGAACGATTGCTCTTTCATCTCTTTTAGAGACCTTCGAGCGCGCAAACCAGGGCAGGACACCAACAGCCTCCTCATGCGCCTTGGTGTGACCGATCAGGAGCTGCCGCGTTAGCCAAGCGTGATATTGAACACCCCTCGCATAGCACCGCTGACACCATCCGGTTCAAGTGCCACGGTAACCAATGCGCTCGCCTGACCCAGTTGGCGGTAAAGGCCATCTTGTTCGTTCTCTGGATTGCCAGCGACGTACATTTGGGTGGTTAAAGGGTCCACGTCGGCGCCCAAGATCTTGAAATGGATATGCGGCGTTCGGCCGGGATAGACCACCGGAACGATTGTCCGGAAGCGATACCCCCCTTGGCCGTCGGCGATCGTATGACCAAATCCCTGGAAATTGGGGTCGGCAGGCCCCCTCCGGTCGCCGGGGTGATGGTAGACGCCGTTCGCATCGCACTGCCAAATCTCAATCCGCAGGCCCGCGGCCGGTTTGCCGTCCGTTCCAAGCACCTGGCCACCGAGATTGAGAACCTGACCGGCCGCAGAATCACGCCGTCCCTCGACCTGAACGAGATCATTATCCCGATCGAGCGGCAGACCAAGGGGATAGAATGGTCCTTCGGTCTGCGCCGGTGTCGTCGCGATCTGCGTACAAGCGGGAAGCGCGCTCGCCGTCATCAAGCCTGCGCCAGCGCCAATGAACCCCCGCCGATCGAACCGCTGCATCGGCTGCTCTCCCATGGCAGATCAGTGGCTAAACGATGTTATCGCCGGAACCGTTACCCGAGCCGTTCCCAGAACCATTGCCTGACCCATTGCCGGCTAGTTTGGTCCCCAGCATTTGAGCGAGGTCCGTCGGAAAAGGAAAGACGATGGTAGAACTCCGATCACTCGCGATATTGTTAAGCGTGGCGAGATAACGAAGCTGCATCGCTTCCGAACTTTGGGCAAGCATGTCAGCCGCAGCCAGGAGAGCTCGTGCCGACTCCTCTTCACCCCTGGCTTCGATCACTCGGGCTTCGCGCAAGCGTTCAGCTTCGGCAGCGCGCGACATCGCCCGGCTAATCTCTTTGGGAAGCTCGACTTCTTTGATTTCGACATTCGAGACTTTGATCCCCCAGGGGTCTGTCTTGACCTCCAAGGCCCGCTGGATTTCCACGCTAATGCGTTCAGCATCGGCGAGATCGGCCAAATCATGAGTACCGACCGTCGAGCGAAGCGTCGACTGCGCCATTTCAATGGTCGCGGATTCATAGTTCTCTGTGTAAAGAATGGCGGCTTTCGGGTCTTTGACGCTGAAGTAGACCACACCGTTGACTCGCACCCGAACACCATCTTTGGTCAATGCCTCTTGTTGCGGGATGTCCGTAGTTTTCTCGCGCATATCGACCCGCCTCATTTCTTGGAGAAAGGGGACAACAAAGCGCAAGCCTGGATTTCGAATTCCGGTGAAGCGACCGAGGGTAAGAACCACAACGCGCTCAAACTCACTCACAATCACCACCGAGACCGCGGCGACCACTAAGAAGATGATCGCCAATAGGACCAAGAGGACAATAAATCCGGCGCCCAACTCGCTCATGATGTCGTTTCCTCGTTTTCGGGCTCGACATCGACAGTCAGCCCCTCGACGGCGATCACACGAACTTTCTGACCGACCGCGAGCTCATCGGCAGAACGCGCGGCCCATGTCGTGCCCCGCAACAACACTCTGCCTTCGTCCCCTTGCCAAATCTTGACGGTCGCCCGGTCGCCAACCAGCTCCTCAGCACCGCCCAAATAGGGCTGGCTGTGCAAGCGTCGCAGCCACACAAGAAACATCATCAGCAAGCTGGAACTGATTACAGCGATCAAACCAATGGCATATCTGGATATACCATAGCCTGGCACACCAGTATCCAGCAAGAAAACCGAGCCAAGCACAAAGGCGGTGATGCCGCTAAACCCGATGATTCCGAAACCTGGAAGGGTCAGCTCGACGACCATCAAAATGATCCCGAGGACAACGATACCAAGCCCTACGAGGCTGACCGGCAAAAGTTGGAAGGCGTAAAGCGACAATAAGAGCGACACGAGACCAATCACACCCGGCACAAACAGTCCGGGCATCGCCACTTCCACAAGAAGTCCGATCATACCGACAATGAGCAGACCGTAGGCGATGGTCGGGTCGGTAATGATCGCGAGAAAACGCGCATGAAAGCTCGGGCTTAGCTCGACGATCTCGCGGTCGGCGAGATTGAGGGTGACCGTCTCATCATTCAGCGTCACTGTCCTTCCATCGAGATTGGCGAGCAGCTGAGAGAGATCATTGGCGACCAGATTGATCACACCGAGCTTTAGGGCCTCACCGGCTGGCAGGCTCGCTGCATTCCGTACCGCTCGCTCGGCCCAGTCACCATTTCGGCCACGAAGCTCTGCGAGGCTTCTGATATAGGCGATCGCATCGCTCAGAATCTTGTCATCAATATCGGGGACGTCGTCCGAGCCCTCGCCGTCACTGGTCTGTTTCGATGGCGGATCGTCACCGACCTTGATCGGCGTTGCGGCGCCTAAATTGGTTGCTGGCGCCATCGCCGCGATATGCGTCGCATAAAGGATGTAGGTGCCCGCACTTGCGGCGTGGGCACCACTCGGCGCAACGAAGCCGACCACGGGTACAGGCGAAGCCAAGACATCCTTGATGATACTTCTCATGGACTTCACCAGCCCGCCCGGCGTGTCCAATTGCAGCACGACAAGGTCAATACCGTTTGTGTTCAACTCAGAAAAGCTGCGCCTGACATGCGCGGCACTCGCCGGCCCGATCGGCCCCTCGAGCGTGATCAAGCCAACACGGGTCGCCGCTTCAGCCGACCATGTCGCCGGCAACGTCAAAGAGAGAAAAAGAAGAACTGAAACCGCAAGTACGCGTGAAATTCTAGGACGTCGCCCTATGCCGCTGTCGGCTAACGTCGCGTTCAAATGGCGAACAGTCTTCGGGAATTCCTCTAGGCGCCTCCGCGACGCCATCCTATCTGCCGCAAACTCACTCTCCCCTGAGATTTGCCAGGACAGGCTCTAAAGCTTGCCGTGGCAATGCTTGTACTTCTTACCCGAGCCGCAGGGACAGGGCGCATTGCGTGGCACCTTGGCACTCTTCGCCTGACCGCTGCCTGCCTGACTGCTGCTCCCAGCAACAGCCGCAACGGCAGGTGCAGCGCCGCCGCTGGAACGTCTTGGTGCTGGCGCAGGCATTCCATCTGTGCCGGTCGCAGCCAACACGGGCTCCTCCTCAGCGTCAGCAGTCTCCTGCTCGGATTGTGCCGCTCGAATTTCAAGATGGCTCAACACCTGGGTTACGGTCTGACGAAGGTTGTTCAGCAGGCCTTCAAACAGCGAAAATGCCTCTCGCTTATATTCATTCAGCGGATCACGCTGGCCATAGCCACGAAGATGAATGCCTTGGCGCAAATGGTCGAGCTGAAGAAGGTGATCCTTCCAGAGATGATCCAAGATCTGGAGAAGGAGTGACTTCTCTGCAGACCGGATCATCGGCGCCCCGTAACTGACAGTCTTTTGCGCGATCTTGCGATCTGATGCCTCGATTAAACGCTCCCTGATCTCAGCATCGGCAACCCCCTCTTCCTTGGCCCAGTCGGCGACGGGTTCATCAAGCGCGAGAAGACGCTTCGTCTCCTTCTCCAGCTTCTCAATGTCCCATTCTTCCGCATAGGCTTTCTCGGGCACGCATTCAGTAACCAGATCCTCAATGACCTCGTGACGCATGTCGCGGACGGTCTCAGCCACATCTTCGGATGCGATCAAATCACGGCGTTGCTCATAAATGACCTTACGCTGGTCATTCATGACATCGTCGAACTTCAACAGATTTTTTCGAATCTCGAAGTTACGGGCCTCGACCTTCTGCTGCGCTTTTTCCAGGGCCTTATTAATCCAAGGATGGATGATGGCTTCATCCTCTTCGAGACCCAGCTTTCTGAGCATGCCATCCATGCGCTCGGATCCGAAGATGCGCATGAGATCGTCTTCAAGCGACAAAAAGAACTTCGAGCGGCCGGGATCGCCCTGACGGCCTGAGCGGCCACGAAGCTGATTGTCGACCCGACGGCTTTCATGACGCTCGGTACCAAGCACATACAGACCGCCGGCTTCCAAAACTTTCGCCTTCTCAGCCTCGACTTCACTCTCGATCCGAGCGGCAGCTTCAAGGCGTTTTGATCCGTCTTCGATTTCGACCAGTTCCTGCTGAATGCGCATCTCCGCGTTGCCGCCGAGCTGAATGTCGGTACCGCGACCCGCCATATTGGTGGCAATGGTCACAGCACCAAGCCGCCCCGCCTGAGCCACGATGAACGCTTCCTGCTCGTGGTAACGGGCATTCAAAACCTGATGAGGCACTTTGCGCTTTTTCAGCAACGCAGAAAGCGCCTCGGACTTCTCAATGCTGACAGTGCCAACCAGCACCGGCTGACCGCCCTCGTGAGCTTCGGCAATCGAATTGACGATGGCCTTATCTTTCTCACCCGTGGTCCGATAGACCTCGTCATCTTGATCATCACGGACCATGTTTTGATGGGTCGGCATCTCGATCACATCGAGGCCGTAGATCTCGGAGAATTCCGCCGCCTCGGTTGCCGCTGTACCGGTCATACCGGCAAGCTTTGGGTATAGGCGGAAATAATTCTGGAAGGTGATCGACGCGAGCGTTTGGTTCTCGGGCTGAATGGTGACCCGCTCTTTCGCCTCGAGCGCTTGATGTAGTCCGTCGGAATAACGCCGACCTTCCATCATGCGACCGGTGAACTCGTCAACGATCACAACCTTGTCGTTTCGGACGAGATAGTCGACATCGCGTGTAAAGAGCTTGTGGGCTCGAAGCGCCTGATTGATATGATGAACCAGGGTCACGTTCGCGATGTCGTAGAGTTCCGGGTTCTTCAAAAGCTCGGTATCAGCGAGCCATTCTTGCATCTTCTCTGCGCCGGATTCAGACAGCGAAACAGCGCGCTGCTTTTCATCTTTCTCGTAGTCTTCTTCGTCCAGCTTCGGAATATAGCCATCAACGGTCTCATAGAGCTCGGAGCTGGTTTCTGCGGGGCCAGAAATGATCAGTGGAGTCCTCGCCTCATCGACAAGGATGCTGTCCACTTCATCCACGATCGCGAAATTGAACTCACGCTGAACCATCCGCTCCGGTTCGAACTTCATGTTATCGCGGAGGTAATCGAAACCAAATTCGTTATTGGTGCCGTAGGTAATGTCACAACTGTAGGCAGCTTTGCGCTCGGGCTCCGGCAGATTGGGCACGATACAGCCGACGGAAAGGCCGAGATAGTTATAGATCTGCCCCATCCAAGCACTGTCGCGGCTTGCCAGATAGTCGTTGACTGTGACGACGTGAACGCCTTTGCCTTCGAGCGCGTTGAGATAGACCGCAAGGGTTGCCACAAGGGTTTTGCCTTCACCGGTCTTCATCTCGGCGATCTTGCCTTGATGCAGGACCATGCCGCCGATCATTTGGACGTCATAGTGACGCTGACCCAGCGTGCGCTTTGCTGCCTCACGCACGGTGGCAAAGGCATCATTCAGGACATCGTCTAGGCTCTCGCCATCCTTAAGCCGGCCGCGAAGCCAGTCCGTGCGGGCTTTGAGCTCGTCGTCAGACAAGGCTTCAAGGTCGGGTTCGAGAGCATTGATAGTCTCGACCCGGTTGCGCAACGACTTGACGAAGCGATCGTTGGCCGAGCCAAACAGCCGCTTAGCGAGGGCGCCGATCATGGACGCATGGCCCTCCAAAAAGGGGGAAAAGAACTCATAATTTTTCAGATTGTCAGATAGGCAGTTTAGGGGAAGGTGTCAACGCGCGGCCCTTGCGAACTCGGCTTTCCGCCGATGCGCCCCTTGCCTTTTTCCAATGCGACCATAGCTCTGCAAGCGTCGTCTCACCGATAAGGGCCTAGCGAGCCATCATGTTTCGGCACCAAACGCGACGGGTCCATCCTGCATGAGGTTCGACCCGCGTGCCGCTTGTGACATCTGCAGCTTTATGGTTTCTATGCCCCCTCATTTCACCGAATTCAGGAGTTCACCTCATGTTGGCCAAATCACTAGCCGCCGCCTTCGGGCTGCTGGCCGTCAGCACGGCGGCGCTGGCCCAAGACGCTGACAATCCGGTTGTAGCAACCGTTGACGGCACGGAAATCCTCAGAAGCGATGTCGATGCGGTCCTGCGTTCGTTGCCTGACCAGATGCGTCAGGCTCCGATTGAACAGCTCTACCCGATGCTCTTAGACCGCACGATCGACTTTAAGCTCCTGGAGGTCGAGGCCGAGAAGTCGGATCTTGGGGACGATCCTGACTTGCAAGCAGCCCTTGCCCAAGCACGTGCGGCCGTGTTGCGTGACTTCATGCTGCGTAAGAAAGTTGAAGAGGGCAGCACCGATGATCGGCTTCAGGCTCGATATGAGGAAATGAAACAGGATGAAGGATTTTCCTTTGAGGAGGTCCACGCACGCCATATCCTGCTGGCCTCCGAAGAAGATGCTAAGGCCGTGATTGTCGAGCTTGAAGGGGGCGCCGACTTCGAGGAGCTCGCGAAGGAAAAGTCAACCGGTCCGAGCGCACCGAATGGTGGCGATCTTGGTTACTTCAAAAAAGGAGCCATGGTACCGGAATTCGGCGACGCAGCGTTTTCAATGGACGTTGGCAGCACATCGCCTGAGCCTGTCCAGACCCAGTTCGGCTTCCATGTGATCAAGGTTGAAGACAAGCGGACGACGGAACCCTCATTTGAGGAGACAGAGCCGCAAATCCGCCAAGAAGTCGCCCGCGAAATCGTCACGGCACTGGTCGAAGGACTGCGTGAAGGGGCGACGATCGAGCGCTTCAACCTGGACGGCTCGCCGATCACGGATGAGCAAGAAGGCGAAGGTGGTAACGACGGCTGACGTTCGTTCACGGATCGCAAGGAAAGCACAGACATCATGAGCTTGAAACGCTCGCCGTTGGCTCCCGAGGTCTTTCCAACCATGCAACCGGTCGCTGGCTGTAACCTAGCGGCCGGTGCGTCCGCGGTCCGCTACACTGGCCGTGATGACCTCGCTCTGCTCGCCTTTGCAGAGGGGACGACCGTCGGTGGCGTGTTCACACGTTCGCGCGTTCCGGGCCATCCCGTCACCTGGTGTCGCCGCATCATCAAAGGAGGGCAAGCGCGCGGTCTCGTCGTCAATTCCGGCAATGCCAACGTCTTGAATGGTCAGCATGGCGATGCTGCTGTTCGGATGGAAGTCACAGCAGCAGCACGCCTTCTAGAAGTTCCTCAAGACCAGATCTTCGTTGCCTCAACAGGTGTCATCGGCGAGCCTTTGCCTGCGGAACGAATTGCAAAGACACTGCCCGATCTTTACGCCTATCTCGCCCCCGATGGTTGGCAGGCCGCAGCCGAAGCCATCTTGACGACCGACACGTTTGCCAAAGGAAGCTTCACCACGACGACCATCGGCGGCAGCGAAGTCAAGATAGCTGGGATCGCTAAGGGGTCGGGCATGATTCAGCCCGACATGGCGACCATGCTCGCCTTCATCGTTACGGATGCGGCTCTCCCGGCCCCTATTTTACAAAGCCTCGTCGAGGCCGCCAATGAAGAAGCCTTTCGCAAGATCACCGTCGATAGTGATACCTCGACATCAGACATGTTGTTGGTCTTCGCAACGGGCCAAGCGGTTCATCCGGCCCCCATGGACGCAGACTCCGGTCTGCTCTCAGCCTTTCGACATGCACTTCTCGACGTAGCTCGCGACCTCGCTCAACAGATCGTCCGCGACGGCGAAGGAATCTCCAAGTTCATCCAAATCAGCGTCGAAGGCGCCGTCAGTGATGAGTCCGCACGCATTATTGCGCTTTCCGTCGCGAACTCTCCCTTGGTCAAGACGGCGATCGCCGGCGAAGACGCCAATTGGGGCCGCATCGCTGCTGCCATCGGCAAGGCCGATCAGCAGATCGACGTGTCGCGATTAGGCATCGGCATTGGCAATTGGATCGTCGCGCAAAATGGCGCACGTGTGCCCAATCTCGATGAAACGCCGATCAATGAACATCTCAAAGGTCGTGAAATTGACATCGTTATCTCGGTTGGCCCTGGACCTGGCAGCGCCACCGTTTGGACCTCTGACCTTACCCATGAGTACATCAATATCAACGCTGACTATCGATCGTGAACGCAAGACGGCCTCGCCACGTAACACGCCGACGACGTCATAGCGATGGAACCGGCTAACCGCACAATGTCCGTCCCAGGAGTTATTGGTAATCCGATGACATCGTCGCATGGAATCGTGCTTGTGGTGGCCTGTGCCCTCGTCGATGCGGATCATCGCGTGCTGATTGCCAAGCGCCCCGCAGGCAAAGCCATGGCTGGCCTGTGGGAGTTTCCAGGCGGCAAGATTGAACCAGGTGAAACGCCTGAGGCCTGCCTGATTCGAGAGCTCAAAGAAGAAATCGCGCTTGACGTGACGGAAAACTGCCTGGCTCCTCTGACCTTCGCTTCTCATGGATATGATCGGTTTCATTTGCTCATGCCACTCTACGTCTGTCGCGTTTGGAACGGCATCCCGAAGCCAAGAGAGGGCCAGGAGCTGAGATGGGTTCGACCTAAGGATATGACAGATTTTCCGATGCCAGAAGCTGATCTGCCGCTGGTGGCATTCCTCCGAGACTATCTCTGACGCACAAGGATGCGCACAATCGCTCTTTCGTTACTATGCTTTGACGATCCGCTCATCACCAAAGGCAAGAAATACAACCTGAAGCCCAAATGACTTCGAAGCAATATTGCGCTTTTGCCAAGAAATGCGACGTCATTGATGTGCGAAACGCAAGGCTTTGAGGCAAATTGACCACCCGCAGCCAAAGAAAGCCTACATTTTTTCCCCATAGAGATGAGAAGATCATGGAATTCGTGCTATAGCCTGAAATCTTGGATTTCAGCGCTTTCTTCGAAGCGAAATGTGACGATCTGAGTCTCGGGGGAATGGATCATGTCGACGATGTTTGAACGTTATGGGGGCTTTGCCGCGGTGAGCAAGGTGGTGATGGCGTTCTACGAGAAAGTTCTCGACTCGGACATCGCCGGTCCCTTTTTCGAGGACATCGACATGAAGGCGTTGATCGACCACCAGACCAAATTTGTCGCGCAGGTCATGGGGGGTCCAGCGCACTACAATGATGAGGTCTTAAGGACCGTGCATGCCAAGCATCAGATCGATAAGGCGGCATTTGATGAAGTCGCTGCACTCATGAAAGAGACGCTTGAAGACTTCGAATTTGCTCCTGAAGACATCAAGGATGTCATGAGCCAGATCACGAGCCGCGCTGTCTTCATCATTTCTGCTTAAGACGGCTTGGGAGATTGCCGATGAACATGGAACGATTTAACGAAGTTCTGCTTGAATCCGTCGGTGTTGCCTTGGCCATTATCGACCAGCAGAATCTCTGCATCCTTTTTGGGAATCGTCGCTTCGTCGAATGGTTTCCCGGAGAAAGTGGTGTTGGTCGAACCCTTACCGAAGTTTTTTCGACGTTAGAACCGGGCCGCATGCAAGCCAAGCTCGATGACGACAAGCCTTATGTGACTGAAATTGAAATCAAAATCCGACGGCGGCAGATTACGCTTGCGATCACTATTTCCCGACATAAAAACAACAACATAGATGTTCTGATACTCGAAGCGCAGAATATTTCAAAAATTAAAGAGCTCGAATATATGATCGAGTCCTATTCAAAAATGATTGAAAAGCAGAATCGAACGCTCGCAAGAGAAAAGGAGCGCGTCGAGAAGCTGTTGCTCAATGTCATGCCCAAGTCTGTCTATGAAGAGCTGAAAACCTTCGGCGTCACCACACCGCAAAAGTATGAGCAGGCTTCTGTTCTCATGCTGGACTTTGTCGGCTTCACAGACATGGCGATTTCGAAGGATCCAGCCGGTATCATCACCGAACTCAATGATATCTTCACAGCGTTTGATCGCATTGCCGAGCAGTTTGGCTGCGAGCGAATCAAAACGATCGGCGATGCCTATATGGCCGTCTCTGGCATTCCTGAATCAACGCCAGACCATGCCCAGAACATTGCCAAAGTTGCCCTTTTGATGGTGCGCTATCTCGAACGCCGAAACTCCTCCCACGCGCAAAAATGGAATTGCCGAATCGGCATCAATTCAGGCACGGTGATCGGTTCAATCGTCGGTGTACAAAAATATGTCTACGATATCTTCGGTCCGGGCGTGAACCTGGCCGCACGCATGGAAGCGTTTTCTGACACCATGGAAATCAGCCTTTGTGAAGACATGTACGAACTCATCAAGGATGATTTCCGTTTCGAAGATCGTGGTGACCACGAGGTCAAGGGTTTTGGGACCAAACAAATTTTCTCGTTAACCGGCACCCACCAAGCGATCGGCCTCGCGATTTAACCCCGTCCTTCCGCCATTCACCTGGCAACCCCACCGTTGCGTGGTTCTGTTACGAAGAAGGCCAAGAAGGCATCCTAGTCCTAAGACCCGAGAACATCGGTCAGACTGGCCTGCCCGCTCCCCCGTCGAAGAGGTTTGGGCTGGCCTGGCCCAGGGCTCCAGGCTGCAATCATCAGCAATTGAAACGTCGCGACGACACGCCCCTGCGAGTCGGCATGTCGGTCATGATAAAGTTCGCAGGCACGCAACAAAGCACCGCGCCTCAACGGCATTCTTGCACTCTCGAGGAGAACATTGCTCTCAGCCATTCCGCGTAGATCAGCGAGTAGCCTAAGAGGGTGCACATAGGTCACGGTTAGTGTGTCGACATCAGCAACGGGTAATGCGTAGCCCGTCCGTCTCAGTAAGTCCCCGGCATCGGGCACATCGATATAGGGCGCGATACGGCTGGGTACCGTTGCCATTTCCATCGCCTCAGCTTCGCTGAGACAAGACCGAAGCTCGTGCAAAGTCCTCCCGCCCGGCATGGCTGCAAGCAGCAACCCATCAGGCTTCAAGGCGTAACGGATCTGGATGAGGGTACCAGGTAGATCATTGACCCAGTGCAGATTGCCGATCGCTATCACCAAATCGAAGCAATCAAATCCAAAGGGGAGTCTCTCTTCGTCGAGTGCCACGCGCGCATTGCCGACCTGCCCGACCATCGCCGGCGATAGATCCGATTGGATCACATCTCCCAATCGTTCCCTCGGCAATTTCGCTGCAACCTGACCTGTATGACACCCCAGGATCAGAGTGGTACCAAAAGACCGTTTGATATCGGCCAGGCGTTCGACCACACGGTCCGCCATCTCATTGATGAGAAAGTCGAAGTCGGTGAATCGTGCCGCCATCCGATCGCGACGTTTTCGAAGGAGGACGCGATCGAAAATCTCGGGTGCAGCATCAGCTATCAAGCTAGCTCCGAGGCTAAGATTGCGCCACGAGAAGCCATGAAATAGAGGCCCATGTGATGCGCCTCCAGTTTGGGATGCGCGGCGGTCTCCGGCAGGCCGAGTTCGATGGCAACGCCAAGCGGCAGATCATAGGTTGCGGTTGCGGGCTCATAAACGACGATATCCTGAAGCGTCGGCATCAGTCCGTGATTACGTGCCGAAAGCATGGTTAGCACAAAATCCATCACGCAAATGTCCGTGCAGATGCCAACGGTTACCAGAGCACTCAAGCGATGGTTGTTGACCCAATCGGTGACTTTGTTGTGGAACTGGGCATGCCCACCGCCAACATAGCTCGCTTCTATGCCACCAACGAAGCCATTGATGCAGTCTTTCCGGATCAGGGTCGCCCCGCCCGAATCCTCGAGCCAGGCCAGCTGCGGCACCAAATCCTCTTCGCCCGTGCCACGCTCACAATGGGGCGGATAGGGCGGTTCCGGCTTTCCAGGCTCGTGGGTGTCGAGAAAAGCGAGGATGGGGGCCTTCGCTTCAGCAAATCGCTTCGCCAGTCGGTCGGTCTCCTCAACCATAGTCGCAACTTGGGCGTCGGGACTTGGCGGCGCTAAGTTACCGCCACCAACCGCACAAAAACCGTTCACCTCATCGACGATCACCAAACCACTTGGCTGGTCGAAGGGTGCATAGGTACTGAGCGCGATCGGCATCGTAGCTTGAAGCTGCTGCACGAGGGAACTCTCGGTCATCGCCACGATCCTCCTCAGGCCAAATCCAGCTCTAAGGTCTTGCAAATCACAAACAAGCGCAAGCCCACGTCGGCGAACGGACGCCTTGGTCCCGTCTTCGGTTACACGGCTTCGGCTTTGCCCATCTCAAGAAATTTCTGCCGGCGGTGATAACGGATCTCCGTCCCCTTCATCGCTAGAAGTGGCGTAAGAGCCGTCTCGATGGCGTCCCCGACAGATGTTATCGCCTCGCTAGGCGTGCGATGCGCGCCACCCACTGGCTCTTCGATGATCCGGTCCACCACGCCAAATCCCTGAAGATCCTGGGCCGTCAGCCGCATCGCCTCAGCAGCCGCCGGTGCCTCTTCGCCATTTCGCCAAAGAATTGCCGCGCAGCCTTCCGGGGAGATCACCGAATAGACCGCATGTTCCAGCATCAGAACATGATCCGCCGTGGCAAGCGCAATCGCGCCACCAGAGCCGCCCTCACCGATCACGACGCCGACGAGTGGGACCGTCAGCTGCAAGCAGGCCTCGATCGCGCGAGCAATCGCTTCTGCCTGGCCACGCTCTTCTGCGCCGACACCGGGATAGGCGCCGGGTGTGTCAATGAGCGTGATCACCGGTAGCTTAAATCGGTCCGCCATTTGCATGAGACGCACGGCCTTCCGATAACCTTCGGGGTTGGCCATACCGAAGTTATGGCGTACGCGGTCCTCGGTATCATCTCCCTTTTCATGACCGATGACCATGACGGAACGACCACGAAAACGAGCGGGTCCTCCGAGGATCGCCTTGTCATCGCCATAGGTACGATCGCCGGCAAGTGGCAAGAAGTCCTCAAACAGTGTTTCGGCATAGTGGCGAAAGTGCGGCCGCTCAGGGTGCCGAGCAACCTGGGTCTTTTGCCACGGCGACAGCTTCGCGTAGGTCTGCCGAAGCAGTTTGTCCGCACGTTCCTCGAGTGTCTTGATCTCATCTGTGAGATCGATGTCACTTCCCTTTGCCAGGTGCTGAAGCTCCTTGACCTTGCCCTCCAGCTCACTGATCGGTTTTTCGAAGTCTAACAGTGCCAATATCCTTCTGAACCCAAGGCCGCCTCGTGGTCGACCATCTGAGGCGTACAGATCGCGTGCCTGATGGCACACGTCAAGGCGTAGGCATGGCAACGTCCGCCACCGGCGTTGCGATGTCTCGAGGTATGGTAGCGACATTGCCGGGTAAATGACGTCGTAGCTAGGCGCATGGCGGTCGCCTCTTGGCGCCATAGAGGACGCCGAGCTGTCGGTCGACGGAACCGTTTTTTATCTGCAGCACCGAATATCGATTGCTCATGGTCCCGTGGGCAAGGGATCTTAGGACGTCACTCCTTGTACCTGATCGTCGTTCAAACCCCTGCCTTCTTCGGTATCACTGCTCATCGGCGGCACAATTTTCAGCAGGACAATCTGATTCCGCTGACGGCGCAGCACCAAGAACCGGAAACCGTGAAAAGCGAAACTTTGACCAACCTCTGGGATGCGCTGAGCTTCGTGGATGACGAGGCCAGCAATTGTCGCAGCTTCCTCGTCCGGTAACTTCCAGCCCAAAGCACGGTTTAGGTCACGGATTGTGATCCAGCCACTGACAAGGTAGGAGCCGTCGGATTGGTGCTGAATGCCCTCCTGCTCCACATCAGTCTCATCAGCAATCTCACCAACAATCTCTTCAATGACATCCTCCAGCGTCACCAAGCCTTCGAGATCGCCATATTCGTCCACCACCATGGCTAAATGCTGGCGGCGTTGACGAAACGCGATGAGCTGGCGCTTCAAAGGTGTCGTATCGGGCACGAACCATGGGCGTTGGCAAAGGTCAGCGACTTTGAGCTTTTCGAGATCCTTGCCATGCTGCTGTACAGCGGTAAGGAGATCCTTCGCATGGAGAACGCCAATGATACTCTCTGGCTCGCCACGCCAGACAGGAAAACGCGAATAGGGACTCGCCACAACCTGCTCCAAGACCTGCATAATCGGTTGTGCGGCATCGATGGTTTCCATCGAGCCTCGGTGCGTCATCACGGCTCGTACTTCGACATCGGCAAGGTCGAGAATGCCTCCCAACATGTCTCGATCCTGCTTCGTCATTGTACCCTGTTCGGTATGAAGCTCGATCGCACCACGTAGAGCCTCGAAAGACGAAGAGTAGAGATCGGGCTGGGCGCGAACTCCGACCAAGCGAAATGCACCGTTAATCAACCACTGGACCCCTTGGGTTACCGGCGACAGGACCAAGACCAGGAGGTTAGCAGCAGGCGCGATACCAAGCGCCATCCGTTCTGGATGTCGAATGGCGTAGGTCTTGGGCAAAACCTCAGCGAAGATGACGACAAGCGCTGTCATGATAAGCGTTGCGTAAGCAATGCCAGCATCGCCGAACAGCTTAATCAGCACATCAGCCGCTATCGCTGTGGCCAGAACGTTAAAGAGATTGTTGCCAAGCAGCAGCGAGCCAATCAGATTTTCTTTTTGATCCAGCAGTTTCTTTGCCAGCTTGGCCCTTCGGTTACCTTCTCCGGCCAGCTGATGGATGCGCGCCGTGGAAGCGCCCGTCATGGCCGTTTCGGTGCCGGAAGTAAACGCGGACGCGGTCAACAGCAACAAGACCGCCAAGGTTGCGTAGAGCATCATGCCCTCAATCTAAATGGACCAAACCTCTCTCCTAGCAAGGACGAGGCCTTGGCTTCTATAACCGGTATTGAACGAAAATGTGAACTCCGTCGTGACCTTGCAAATTCCCCCTGTCCTACCAAGGTGATGGGCGATATGTTGAAAGTCTAAAGCGCAGGAGCACTGCCGATGATACGTACCATCGCCCTGGCTGTTTCCTTGGCTATAGGCCTTTGGTTCCAAGGACCGAACATTGTTCACGCAAGGCCCTCGGCCCATGACATCGCCTTTACGTCGATTGATGGCGAGCCACTGCCACTCTCCGACTTCGCCGGGAAAGCCGTTCTCGTCGTGAACACGGCGTCCTTATGCGGCTTCACCTATCAGTATGACGGCCTACAGTCCGTCTATGACCGCTATCGTGAGCGCGGTCTTGTCGTGCTCGGTGTCCCGTCCAACGATTTCGGCCGCCAAGAATCAGGTAGTGAGGCCGACATCAAGAACTTTTGCGAAGTCAATTTCAGCATCGATTTTCCGATGACCGAGAAGCAATCGGTCAAAGGGACCAATGCCCACCCCTTTTTCCAGTTTGTTGCCGAGGAGCTTGGCGAAAAGAGCCTGCCACGGTGGAATTTCCACAAGTACTTGATCAATCCCCAAGGTCGGCTGGTTGGTTCATGGCCATCCCAAGCTGAGCCCGGCGCCCCCGAGATAACAAGCGCCATCGAACTGGCACTTCCCTAAGATCATGACCGCGCATTACGATCCCACACGCCTTCCCGAAGACCTCCCAAGGCCGGAAGATGATGGCGCTTGCAATCACCTTATTGGCAAGCCGCTCCACGCTATTGCCTTGCCATCAACGTCAGGCGGCATGCTCGACCTCGCCACGCGCCCAGACCGCACCGTTGTGTATTGTTTTCCGCGTGCAGGCCAGCCAGGTGTTCCGCTTCCAGATGGTTGGGACGACATCCCTGGCGCCCGTGGCTGTACGCCACAGTCGATGGCCTTTCGTGATCAGTTCCACGATATTCGTGCCCTTCATGCCGATGTCGTCGGTGTCAGCACGCAATCGAGCGAAACCCAAAAAGAGATCGCTGAACGTCTGAACCTCCCCTTTCCACTTCTCAGCGATGCCGACAAGCGGTTCGCCCAAAGCCTCAACCTCCCGACCTTTGAAGTCGACGGGTCCATCCTGATCAAACGCCTCACGCTCATCGTCACCGAAGGCATCATCGATCATGTTTTCTACCCGGTCTTCCCGCCTGATAAAGCTGCTGAAGAAGTGATCGTCTGGCTTCTTGCTCATCCAAGACGCCCGACCCTGTGAGCTCGGGCGTGCCAGTTTCGTGTTGCAAATTTGCCATGCCGAACAGCCACGCCACAGAAAACAACACGGCGATATAGCCGTTTTTCACTCTGTCGAAGTTTCGTTAACGGAAAATTCAACTTTTTCGGGAAAGAAAGCGTTGATGATAACCGTTACGGAGACTGTTGATGGCAGTTGCAACTCAAAGCCAGGCCAAGGTAAACGGCGCCACGCCACCTTGGGTCGGCACCCCAGCTAAGAAGAAACCAATCACATCCCCGAAGAAGCGCGCCAGCGCCTCGAAGCCAGCGGCAAAGACGTCGGCCAAGAAGAAGCCTGCAGCAACGAAAGCAAAGGCATCTACCAAGCGTCCAGCGAAGGCTGCGGCCAAGAAGTCGGTCGCTTCTAAGACCACCCGCACAGCCGCAAAGCGTCCGGTCAAGGCTGCCGCTAAGAAGACGGCCGCTGCCAAAACCACCCGCACAGCCGCAAAGCGCCCGGTCAAGGCTGCCGCTAAGAAGACGGTTGCTGCCAAAACCACCCGCACAGCCGCAAAGCGCCCGGTTAAGGCTGCCGCTAAGAAGACGGTTGCTGCCAAGACCACCCGTACCGCTGCAAAGCGTCCGGTCAAGGCTGCCGCTAAGAAGACGGTTGCTGCCAAGACCAAGCGTACCGCTGCAAAGCGTCCAGTCAGGGCTGCAGCCAAGAAGGCCGTCGCGGTGAAGTCCACCCGTACAGCCGCGAAGCGTCCGGTTAGGGCTGCGGCCAAGAAGACGGTCGCCGCTAAGACCAAGCGTACCGTTGCAAAGCGCCCAGTCAGGGCTGCGGCGAAGAAGACGGTTGCTACGAAGACCACCCGCACCGCTGCAAAGCGTCCAGTCAGGGCTGCGGCCAAGAAGACGGTTGCCGCTAAGACCAAGCGTACCGTTGCAAAGCGTCCGGTCAGGGCTGCGGCCAAGAAGGCCGTCGCGGTGAAGTCGACCCGTACGGCCGCGAAGCGTCCGGTCAGGACTGCGGCCAAGAAGACGGTCGCTGCTAAGACCAAGCGTACCGTCGCTAGGCGCCCGGTCAGGGCCGTGGCCAAAAAGGCTGCGACGACAAGAACCGCTCGCAGCGCTTCTAAGCGCCCGGTCAGGGCAAAGGTTCGCGCGAGCCGTTAGACCATCTGGTACTGCCATCCGGTCCCAGCCCCCCTCGATAGCCAACGCCTTTCGAGGGGGGCGGGATTGATGGTCATGGATCGTCTAGGTCGACGGCCAGGCTGAGAATTAGAAAGCTCCAGGATTTGCCATGGGCATCAAGATTGAGGGATTCATTGACCCCTCCTTCTAGAGCTAGATCCATAACGAAATTCAGGCAGAGGAGATGGTCCAGTTCGTAGCGCTGGACCTCACCTTTCAGAAGCCTGGGAAAGCTCCTCTTAAGCTTCGCAGCGGTGATCTGGGCTTTTACCGCGGGATAGTTACCCGCGTCATAGACAACAATGCTGACGTTCGAGCAGTTGCCTTTATCACCGGCCCTTGCATGGGCGACCTCGTGTAGAGGAACCAGCCGCGTCATGTCTCTATCACGCGCAACGACGGTTGCGTGCGGTCTCGTTCGATGAATGCACTATGCGTCAAGACACTAGGCGTGATGTGGCCGCGATACCCTCCACCGCCTGCAGGCCCGCAGCAAAGCATCGCTTCAACCTCCCAAAGCAGCAATTCCGCCAAGTCACGATCATCAGAGCGTAAGGCGGCGCGCAGCCTTACGTCGCGCGCCTCATCGATTGGCATAGGATCGGCGCCATCACCTGCTGTTGCATGGAGCGAGTGCACGCCAATCATGTCGAGCCTCAGCGGCACGTCGACCCCATGCAAATGAATCATCCGTTCTTCCAAAATCTCCAGCGCCAGCCTTGCTCTTCTTCCAGCCCCTGGTCCGGCATAGGAAATAGCAGCTTCGGCAAGAAAGCCTCCATAGAAAGCAACCGTCACCTTGAGGCTCCGAGGACGCGGAGCGCCTCCAGCTCCTCCGACACGAATCCGATTTTCGCCCTCTCGTGACAGCGAAACCCTGGAGAAATCGGCGATAACATCGGGCGTCACATACGCACTTGGATCATGCACTTCGTAAAGAAGCTGCTCTTTGATTGTCCGCTCGCTGACTTCGCCGCCTGCGTGGTCAAGCTTCGTGATGATCGCACGCCCATCGGCGTCCACCTCGGCAATCGGAAAGCCGACATAGGCAAGATTGGTGATATCTTTTTGGCCGGGATCGGCAAAATAGCCACCAGTCACCTGTGCGGCGCATTCCAAAAGATGCCCGACCAACGTGCCAGCTCCGAGCATGGACCAGTCATCGGGACGCCAACCGAAGGCGTGGCAAAGCGGGGCGAGAAACAGACTGGGATCAGCAACCCGCCCAGTGATGATGACATCAGCATCGGCCTCGAGGGCTGGCAAGATAGCTTCTGCGCCGAGATAGGCATTCGCCCCAACCATGTCTTTGCCGACACCGCCGACCGTCAAATTTGGCTGATCGAGCTCCGTCTCTGGTGTCATCAAAGCCGCCACATCGTCACCGCTGATGGCCGCGATCTTACACCCCGAAAGTCCAAGTTCACGCGCGATTTCAGCCGCCCGGTTCGCCGCAGCATGCGGATCGGCAACACCCATATTGGTGATGAGTGTTGTCCCCTTGGCCATACAATGAGGTAGTATCGCCCGGAGTCGGCGTTCCAAGAGTGGATTATACCCTTCGCTGGTCGCGGCCATTCGATCTCGATGGGCAAACGCTAAGGTCCGCTCACCAATGCACTCGAAGACAATCGCATCGAGGTTGCCATCGCGAACCAAATCGACGGCTGGATCAAGCCGATCAGCCGAGAAGCCAGCTCCTGTGCCTATCCGAAATCGACCGTCTCCTACTACCACGTGATCTCGCTTCCTTCTCTCGACATCCAAAACCATGCGACACCATCGCGGTCGCAGCCGATCGAGGCAAGATCCAGCCGGCATTACGGCCGAAAATGTCGACAGCTAAGCCTATCTAGGTTGGTCACCCATAGCCTCTCATAAAATTGGCGTTGCCGGCGGACAAACCTTGCCAGCCCTTTGTCGAGAGGATGAACATCCCCAAGGAAAGCCTCCCCCCAAGCAAGCTTGAGACGGCACCTTATCTCCTGAAACGATGACGACGGCGCCCATCTCCGATAGGTTTCGCAACGAAACTCGAGACCACGACGGCATCCTGCATGAGGCGTAGCTCCCGTCCTTCGTCAACGATGACGAACGAAACCGGAATTTCGATTGCCGGTAGGGGCCCGGAAGCTGGGAATGTCGCTTCACTTTTCCCCGTGCCATCGGGATTAACTGTGTAGTTGCAGAACTCCGATGTAGCTTCTAAAGCCATGCCATTAAGATTGTTGATGCCCACGATCTCGCAGCCTCCCTCCCCATCGAAGGTGACGACGCCGATCCCGGCAATGGGAAGGCGATCGTCGGGATTCGCTGCCGCAAGAATGCCATCGCCAGAAAATCCCCAGCTGCCCTTAATCGATTGAAGCGTAAAACCGGGATGGTCAGCCATCGCCGACCCAGCGACGCCTCCAATCGTCAGGATTGCGGCCAAGGAGCCCTTCATCCGCGTCATATAGCTCATCGTCTATTTCCAATCGGTTATCTTGCCTGGTGGCGCCTCCAATGGAGCACCACGTCCCTAACCTATCCTCGACAAGCCTGACCGAAGCTTTACGCCATTGTCTGTGAACGATTTCACGTCAATCCAATATTGATGGTGCAACAGCGCAAAACGGCGGATCCCAAGATGCGACGAAGTCCGCTCCTGCGAGTCAAGATCGATGCCTGACAATGGCTCGAGCCCCTGTCGACAGGACTTGCGGCTAGATTGATGGGGAAAGCAGCGTTGACATCGTTATGACGTCAACGATCCCTCATTCTCAACCCAATGGGATACACCGTTTGGTTGACGGGATGGTGCTCCGTCGACGTCGGTTACAATCTAAGGCTCAAACCAACGACAGATGCATAAGAGACACGACGACTAGCCCCGAGTGGATTGCCGCCTGCGTACGAAGGTGATCTTTTGCTGCGCGAGCGCGGCTAAGGCCGCTCGATCCGTTCCCAACGGGGCCTGAAAGGTGACCTCAATGAGCGACGTCGGATCGAAAGCAGCGACGCGCAGAAAATTGCCGACCGGGGTCAGTTCCAGCAGGATTTCTTGGTCGCCCTTCGCATGGCGCATAACTTTCAACTCACTGATTTGACGGGAAAAACGTCATTGGCCTCTTGATTCAAACGAAAAATGATCAACAATCCGTTAAATAAGTCGTGTAGCATTCGCATTCCGGTGCCCTGCCTGGAAGGCCAAACGACTCTCTGTGAAACACCAAACGCCCTAGGTCCTCGATCTCATGATTGCGCGAATTCACTGCTTGGCTTTGTCATTTGTCCTACTGCTGGCTGGGCAAACATCTCTGGCTGCCCAAGAGCGGCCGGCGCTTGTGCAAGTCGATGCCGTGCGGATCGAGCCACTGAAGCAGACACGGCCAGTTTTGGGCCGCATCGTGACCAAGCAGCAAGGCCAAGTGGCTGCCCGAGTCGGCGGGCTCGTCGCACGTGTTCAGGTGAATGTTGGCGATCGGGTAAGCAAGGGCAGTGCGCTCGTCGAGCTAGACGCTGAGCCCGTTCAATATGACGTTGATCTCGCCGATGCTGAATATGCATCGGCAGTCGCTGATCAGGCGACGGCCAAAGCGGAAATCGATCTGCTCGAAAACGAACTCCTACGCCTCGACCGGCTGAGAGAATCAGCGGCATTCTCAAAAGCTCAGCGCGAGGACAAGGAGCGGCA
This sequence comes from Geminicoccaceae bacterium, assembly GCA_028285265.1. GTDB lineage: Bacteria > Pseudomonadota > Alphaproteobacteria > Geminicoccales > Geminicoccaceae > JANQPX01. Next base: position 295,051 of record JANQPX010000030.1, on the reverse strand, counting down.
GATAGCCGTGGCCAAGAGCCGTCTTGGAGCTGCAACGGCAAGATTGGGCCAATATCAGGCAAGACAGCGGTCGAGCCGGCGCAATCTTCAGGACATGGTGATCAAAGCCCCCTATGACGGTGTCATTACGAGGAAGCTTGTCAGCCCAGGTGCCTATGTTCGTCTGGGCGATCCCGTTGTCGCCCTTGTCGACGATGGCGCGCTCGAAATCGAGGCCGATGTTCCTGTCGAGCAGCTAGAGGGGTTGTTGCTCGGTACGGACGTCGAGGTCACCATTGCTTCGGAACGCCGCCTGGCTACAGTGCGCGCTATTATCCCCGAAGAAAATCCGCTCACCCGAACGCGCGCCGTCCGGTTCACGCCAACCCTGGAAGACCTTGAGGGGCGTCTTGCCGTCGCACAAAGCGTGAGCCTGGCCATCCCGATCGGTGCCGAGCGTGACGTCACGACAGTCAGCAAAGACGGCGTCATTCAGCGTCCGAATGGTGCGATGGTCTTTTTGATCAAAGACGCTGCAGCAACCCCACAGCCCGTACGTTTGGGAGCGGCCGTCAATGGTCGCTTCGAAGTTCTGGATGGTCTTGGTGATGGCGATCTCGTCGTTATCCGAGGCAATGAGCGGCTTCGGCCGGGCCAACCGGTGACCTATCCCGGAGCGCCGGAAGCGCCGGCTGGGAATAATGGAGCTGAACCAGCTGACAAAAAGGACAATGGCTGAATGAATTTGATCAGGCTCGCGATCGAGCGACCGATCGCCGTCATCGCAGCCGTGTTGATGGCGGTCTTGTTCGGCTTGGTGGCACTCACCACCATCCCTATCCAGCTTACCCCTGACGTTCGAAAGCCAGTCATCACCATTACGACCAGCTGGCCCGGGGCGTCCCCTGCCGAGATTGAGCGCGAGATCGTCAACGAGCAGGAAGAAGTGCTGCGTGGCCTGCAAGGCGTAGAGAAGATGACGTCGCGCTCGCGTGACGGTGAAGGCGACGTCACCCTGGAATTCCAGGTCGGTCAAGACATGGACCGCGCTCTTCTCCTTGTTGCGAATCGCTTGGATCGGGTCTCGAGTTATCCCGAGGAAGCAGACGAGCCGACGCTTGATACAGCCGGCACAGAAGACAATCCGATTGCCTGGTTCATCGTCACGCGCGAGGACGGCAACGAGCGACCGATCCACACCTTCCGCGATTATATCGAAGATACCGTGCAGGATCGCCTTGAGCGGGTCCGTGGTGTTTCCAAAGTGAACGTCTTTGGCGGCAGCGAACGCGAACTCCAGGTGACGGTCGATCCCAATCGCATGGCACGTTACCGATTGACGATTCCCGAGATCGTCGACGCCCTTCGAGCTGCCAACATCTCGGCTACGGCTGGCGACGTTGACGAGGGAAAGCGACGTTACATCGTTCGCACTGAGGGCGAGTTTGTCGAACCTGCACAGATCGAACAAGTCGTTATCCGCAGCCTGCAGGACGCCGATAGCGGCCGACTCGGCCGGGTCATTGTCGGCGATATCGCGACTGTTGCTTTCTCCCATAAGGAACCGGGCGCCAATATTCGTATTCTCGGCGAATCCGCAATGGCAATTAACGCTCAGCGGGAAACTGGGGCCAATGTCATCGATACGATGGCGTCGATCAAAGAAGCAATCGCTGAACTTCAGGCTAGTGCACTGCCGCGTGAAGGCCTGACGATCCGCCAAGTCTATGATGAGACTGTCTACATCGACAGCGCCATCAATCTGGTGAATCAAAATATCATCGTTGGCGGTGCGCTCGCGGCGTTTATGCTCCTCATCTTCCTGCGGTCCGGCTATGCAACCCTAATCGTCTCAATTGCCATTCCAGTCTCCGTCGTGGCGTCCTTCGTCGCCATGGCTTTCATGGGGCGGTCACTCAATGTGATCTCTCTCGCCGGCATTGCCTTCGCCGTGGGTATGGTGGTGGATGCGGCGATTGTTGTTCTCGAAAACATTTATCGTCTTCGCCAGGCTGGGATCGCGCCAGCGCAGGCAGCCTATCAAGGGGCCAAGCAGGTCTGGGGCGCCATTTTGGTCTCAGCGCTCACGACGGTGATGGTGTTCATTCCAATCCTTACAATGGAGCTGGAAGTCGGGCAGCTCTTTCGCGATATTGCCGTTGCCATCTCAGTCGCGGTGATGCTGTCCCTTTTGGTCGCGATGACCGTAATCCCCGCCCTGTCAAAGCGCCTTCTCAGCAGGGTCCGTCCAGCGGGCGAAGCCATCAAACTGCCGGTCATCGACAGGTTGGCTGGAGGGTTTTCGGCCGGTGTTATGGCGTTCACCCGGTCGGTCGTGCATAATCGACTCCTTGCTTTCGGCGTTGCCGCGATCGTTACAAGCGGCGCCATTGCCAGCGCCTATACCCTCTTGCCAAAACTTGAATACCTTCCTGACGGCAACCGCAATCTGGTGTTTGGGGTCATCATCCCGCCGCCTGGCTACAATCTGGACACCAAAACCGAGATCGCGAAGCGGGTCGAGGAAGCCTCCAGACCCCTCTGGTCTTCCGAAACGGGCGTGGAATCGGAGCCCGGTAGTCCGCCAAAGATTAAGAATTTCTTCTTTGTGTCAGCCCGCGGTTTCATCTTTCTAGGTGCTCAGTCCGAGCAGCCCGAACGTGCCGGTGAATTGATTGATCCCCTGTCGAAGCCAGTCTTTGCCGAGCCCGGTACGTTCGGCTTCATTACCCAACCGTCAATGTTCGGTCGTGGCATCGGGGGTGGGCGTACGATCGATCTCGATATTTCCGGTCCGGACCTCGGCCAGGTCTTGGGGATCGCGCTGAAGTCAGCCGGCCTCGTCAGCAGTGCGCTGCCAAGGGACCAGGGCCATCAATTGAGGCCGCGACCAGGTCTTGAACTGGGCGCTCCGGAAGTGCGCTTGATCCCAGACCGCGTTCGTCTTGCCGATGCTGGTGTTTCAGCGAGAACGCTTGCCACCACCGTTGATGCATTCAACGACGGGCTGCGTGTTGCCGAGATTACGGTCGACGGTAAACGCATTGATCTCACGCTGCTCGGTCCGAAACCCGATGGTGAGCGCACCCAATCGATCGCGGCCTTGCCCGTTGTCACCAGCTCCGGTCAAATCCTCCCGGCGAGCAGTCTCGCCGAAATCCAGGTCACGGAAGGCCCCAACGAGATCCTCCATCTCGAGCGCGAACGTACAGTCACCCTCGAAATTCGCCCGGCAAACAACCTGCCTCTGGAGTCGGCTCTTGAGATTCTTCAGACGGAGGTGGTTGACCAGCTCCAAGCCGATGGCCTCCCCCCGGGTGTTAAGGTCAACCTCGCTGGAACGGCCGATCAACTCACTCAAACCTGGGATGCTATGGTCATCAATCTCGCACTGGCGATCGTCATCGTCTATTTGGTGATGGCTGTCCTGTTCGAGAGCTTCGTCTATCCGCTGATCATACTGATTTCAGTGCCGGTAGCGGCCGCAGGCGGTGTCGGTGGGCTGGCGGTCCTCAATCTTTATCAGTACCAAGCGTTGGACATGCTGACCCTCCTCGGCTTTGTCATCCTCATAGGCATCGTCGTCAACAACGCCATTCTCCTGGTACATCAAACGTTACACCACGTCCGTGAAGACGGAATGGCAGCCGATCAGGCTATCGAAGAGGCGACCAGAAATCGTTTGAGACCCATCTTTATGAGCACGCTGACATCTGTGTTTGGCATGCTGCCTCTCGTGATCTTCCCAGGCGCGGGATCAGAGCTCTATCGTGGTCTAGGCTCGGTCGTGATCGGCGGGCTTTCCCTGTCCGCGATCCTCACGCTCCTACTCATCCCGCCGATGCTTAGTCTCTTTATGAGCCGGCAGCAGGCGTCCAAAACACCGGACAAGGCTGATGGCGAAATTGCAACAGCGCCAGCTGAATAGCGCCGCTGACCGGACAAAGCCGCCCATGATGGTTCGACAATCAGGTGCTGTCTTCTCCCCCCTATGGTAACGACGCTGAGGGCCTGATGCCCTCATGCTACCTGTGAAACTGCCATCACTTTGGGGGAACACTGTCATGAACGGTCGACCACGCGTGCTTGCCAAAGTCACCGGGCGGACGCTCAAGCTGGGGACGTTGATTGCCGCTACTCTGATCGTCTCAGGCTGCGGCTACTGGCCGGCAGCCGGCAATAACGGCATTTTCTATACAAATGTTACAAGACCCGTCGCCGTCGTCGACAAGCAAGCGCTTGCCGTCCGCCGGGGTGAAGCCTGTTCTACGGGTATTCTTGGCCTCTATGCCTCTGGCAATTCCAGCGTCAACCGTGCCAAAACCAGAGCCGGCATCAATGAGGTGCACATCGTGGAAGAGCGCTTCACTCAGATTCTCGCCGGCCTCTACACCAAATACTGCACGGTCGTCAGCGGCTCCTAAGCGCCATGGATCGTTAACCTGATTCTGAAGTTTTCCGACTATGCTCATGTCTGCAGTCGGTGAGGAAACTAAGCTGCGCTCGGGTGTCGGCATCCTTTGGGATGTCATCTGAGACTGGTTCTGGCGTACAGCGCCAGGACCAGTCTTAGCATTTGATGGCTGAAGACCAGCCAAACGCAACGCACAACACCAATCAGCGTCCCGACGATGTCCCGTCGCTAAGCCCCATCAGCATCAGACGGCTGTTGATCCACTCTGGACGACATGTCCTTAAGGCCCCGGCAGGGCCGATGAGTTCCCCGCCCGATGACCACGCGAACTTAGCTCAGGAGCGCTCGAGCGTCTGCCTTAGACACAGGCTTCGCCAAAGCAGCGGACACCGGCCACGATCCGGGAGACCGCGGATGTCGTCGTTGCTTCCGTTTGCCCAGCCTCGGCTGACATCTTGAAAGCCAACACGTCATGACCGGTTTCGACATCGTGCAGGGTGACATAACTCACCAGGGCACGCAGTTGCTCTGGAGCTTGTATCTCCCTGTAACCGTCGATGAAGGATCCGATCGCGTGGCCAATTCGCTGCGCGGTATCGGCACTATTGGTTAAATCAGGCCTATCGATCTCCAGTCTACCAATGGCGATATCGGCAATCTGAACATCGAGCCGATAGTCAGCGGGTTCGCTGTCACCGACAACCTCGCGGAAAATGCCTTCACCCACCAAGATGACCCCGAGTTTGGAACGAAGCTTCCGCTGCCCCTCCAACCAAAACGGATCACCTTCGCCAACCGGCAGCTTGACGGCCAAAGCCACCGTTTTGCCCGGGTCCAACGGCTTCAGATTCACTTTGGAGTAAGTGACCCCTGAAATACCCGAACAGCTGGCGATCGCAAGGCTCACCAACAAAACCACAAATTTCTTCATCGTCTAACCGCTTATTATCACGCCACGCCTGTAGCCTTTCGATAGTCGGTCTCAGACATGGCTCCGTTCAAAACGCAGCAGCGTTTATCTATCGGCGGAGCAAAAATGCGGTCAATTCCCAGATCAGCATCATCAACTGCAGAGCTTGTCGCTTTCAGCGCAACCCCTATGCCAGGGATCAGAAAAACGTCTTCACCGCTTCGATCACTTGATCCTCCTCATCGACCACATAAATCAGCGGCCATTTGTCGAAGGTGGTACAAGGATGAGAAATGCCAAAGGTCAGGATGTCACCGACTTTGAGCGGGCTGTTTTCGGGAACATCGAGAAAGGCATGTTGGTCATTGAGCGCGATAGTCTCATAGCCACCCGCCAAGACTTCAGGCGCCTGATGCTGGCCTGGCCGAAACCAGCGCTCCGGTACCGGCAAACCGCTATCGAAAGAAACGTCACGCTTCCCCATGGTTGCCAGCAGCCGCTTCGGCTCGGGCCGCGACTGTACATAGGCCCAAACCTCGATGGCTGGCCGGAGCCCCTCGCCAAGCTCGGCAACTTCCGGCGACCGTCGATCGATATGCTCGAACGCATCCCGATACATGCCGGAATCATGGCTGAAATAGCAACCGCTTCGGATCACAACTTTGGTCTCGCGTCCAAGATCTGCTGCTTTGAACAGTTTTGTCACCTGATCAAAGTGGGACGAACCGCCCGCTGACAAGATGATTGGCCCCGGTGCGAAGAGGCTTTCTGAGGCAGCAGCTTTGGCGATATCGACGAGAAAGACGAGGAAATCTTGAACCTTCGCTGCGACCTCACCATCCTTGTCTCGGCCCAAAACACCTTCGAACCCTTCCACGCCGCGAAGGGCAAGCCCCGGCGTCGCAGCCACCACACGAGCAACCTCAAGTGCCTTCGCGATCGATCGGCACCCGGTTCGCCGCCCCGCAACACCGCCTTCCAGCAGGAGTTGGAGGGCGCGTGTTCCACCGAACGCTCGAACCTCGCGTTCAAGGAGGCGCACACCGTCCGCCGAGTCGACCAAACAATAGAAATCAAATTCTGGATCAGCCTCCAGCGCAGACAGCACTTCACGAATGGCCTGCCGGCCAACCAACTGGTTCGCCATGAGCACACGCTTGACCCCAAATCGGCAGCAAACCTGCATCTGCTGCACGGTCGCAACCGTGATGCCGAAAGCACCGTCAGCAATCTGTCTTGCAAAAAGCTGCGGCGCCATGGTGGTCTTGCCATGGGGACAAAGGGCGACGTCAAACCGCTCGAGAAATGCTCGCATCCAGCGGCTATTATGCCGAATCGCCTCGTCTTTTAGGATCATCGCCGGCAACGTCAGGTCTTCTTCACGAAGGGACCAGCGCTCATGCCCTATGTCCTCAAGGCGACGAGCACCGACGCCCGATGGCCAGCCCTTGACCGTCGGTTCGATCCTCGATTGCAGCAACTCACGCAGGTCCATCGCGACCTCCCTCACCTCGCTCGCAGCCCATCAAATCACCACAATGTGCTGCTAGCCATCAAAGCAAGAGGCGACAGAGACTTGCAAGTTGCGAATATCGCGCTTTAACTTTTTTCGTGTAGAGTTGGGAAAAAGAGCCGCGCCAAAAGGATTTAGCTTTGCTGCGCTACGTTGTTCATCGCCTGATCATCATGATACCGACGCTTCTGGCGATCAGCGTGATCACCTTCATCATCATTCAGTTGCCACCGGGCGATTACCTCGAAAGCTACATCGCCGAGTTACAAGCCCAGGGCGAAAGCATCCAATCGGAAAAAATAGAATATTTGCGCCAGACCTATGGGCTGGATAAGCCGATGTGGGAGCAGTATCTGATTTGGATGGGCGGTCTGCTCCAGGGCGATATGGGCTTCTCGTTCGCCTACGATCTCCCGGTCAATCAGCTGATTGGCGATCGGATCTTTCTGTCCTTCGTCGTCTCCTTCGCTGCGATTCTCTTCATTTGGGCCGTGTCCTTTCCAATCGGTATCTATTCCGCGACCCACCAGTACAGCACAGGCGACCATGTGCTGAGCTTCATTGGCTATCTCGGCTTGGCAACGCCCAACTTTCTCCTGGCACTCGTTCTGCTTTACCTCTTCAACGTCTATTTTGGTGTCTCAGTCGGCGGGCTGATGGATCCCAAATATCTCGACGAACCGATGAGTCTTGCGAAGTTTGGCTCGATCCTGTCCCATCTGATCGTGCCTGTCGTCGTCATCGGAACGGCAGGAACGGCCGGAATGATCCGCCGTATGAGAGCGAACCTCCTCGATGAACTGCAAAAACCCTATGTCGTCACGGCGAAGGCTAAAGGCCTTTCACCCTTTCGGGCGCTTTGCAAATACCCCCTTCGCATGGCACTGAACCCGTTCATCGCCGATATCGGCTCGCTTCTGCCTTCGATCATCTCAGGTGAAGTCATCGTATCGACGATCCTCTCCCTACCCACCACCGGCCCCATGCTCCTAGAAGCACTGCAAACACAGGACATGTACCTTGCGGGTTCCTTTTTGATGTTGCTCGCGACTCTCACCGTGATCGGGATGTTGGTCTCGGATTTGGCCCTCGCCGCACTTGATCCCCGCATCCGCTTTGGCGCAGGGCAAGGCCGATGACCCAGCGCTATGTCGATCGAGAACCCTTCGACCCAGAAGCAGATTCTGAGCATCTAACGCCCGAACAGGAACGGTTCTACACCGCATCCCAATGGCAGCTTATGTGGTGGAAGTTTCGCCGGCACAAGCTTGCCATGGCAGCAGGCGCTTTTTTGCTGGCGCTTTACGCCTCAATCCTGATTTCTGAATGGATAGCGCCTTACAATCTGCATACGCGGAACACCCAATATATTCATCACCCGCCACAAGCCGTTCACCTGTTCCATGAGGGTCAGTTTGTCGGTCCATTTGTCTATGGGTCGAAATTCGAGCTGAACATGGAGAATCTCAAGCGCGAGTACGTGACCGACGAGAACAGCGTACAGCGGCTTCGCTACTTCTGCTCAGGCGATGAATACCGGTTCTGGGGACTAATACCGGCGAGCTTTCACCTCGTTTGCCCAGCTGAGGGCGGCACCTTTTTCCTCTTCGGCACAGATCGGCTTGGTCGCGATGTGTTCTCCCGTATCGTCTACGGTACCCGGATTTCGCTCACTGTAGGCCTTGTCGGTATTACCTTGAGCTTCCTGCTCGGCATCATCCTGGGAGGCATTTCAGGTTACTACGGTGGCTGGGTGGACAGCGTTATCCAGCGCATGATCGAAATGATTCGATCGTTTCCCGAGCTTCCCCTTTGGATGGCCCTTTCCGCAGCATTGCCAGTCACCTGGAATCCGATCTGGATCTATTTTGGCATTACCATCATCCTCGCTCTCTTTGACTGGACCGGACTCGCCCGCGCCGTACGCTCGAAGGTCCTCGCCCTTCGCGAAGAGGATTTTGCAACCGCCGCCCTTTTGATGGGCGCAAAACCGAAGCGGATTGTGTTTCGCCATCTGGTGCCGTCTTTCATGAGCCATCTGATCGCGTCAGCCACGCTCTCGATCCCAGCAATGATCTTGGGCGAGACGGCACTTTCCTTTCTAGGCCTCGGTCTTCGTCCGCCGATCACGTCATGGGGCGTCCTTCTCGCTGAGGCCCAAAATATCAATGTCGTCGCGCTCTACCCCTGGCTTATGCTGCCTGTGCTTCCGGTCATTCTTGTCGTGCTCGCGTTCAATTTCCTAGGAGATGGCCTTCGCGACGCTGCCGACCCCTACTCCTAACGGCAGGAACCCGCTACATCCTTGCATAATCTTAACGGAGATCTGCGGGAGAGGGATATGTTCAGACGTTTGGCCCTAGCGGCAGTACTGAGCTTCATGTCAAGCACATCGATTGCTGGGGAGGCCGATGTGGTTGGGGTCGAGGTCCAAAAGGAAAGTGCCGGCACCTATCGCTTCGACGTCACGGTCGCGCACGGCGACGAAGGGTGGGATCACTATGCAGATGCTTGGGACGTCGTTGCGCCCGACGGCACGGTTCTCGGTACCCGCGTGCTCTTGCATCCACATGAGAACGAACAACCCTTTACACGCTCACTAAGTGGCGTTGTCATCCCTGAGGGTATCACTGAAGTCACCTTGCGCGCCAAAGACAGCATTCACGAATATGGTGGCTTGGAGATGCAAGCCATCTTACCCACCGACTAAGCTGCTTTGGCGAAAGGCTTGTATGACGTCGATCTCTCCCATGCTGTCGCCATCAGCACGAGCTGCAATGGAACGTCGACGCGCAAACGCGATCTCGCTGCCGGTTTAGGTACGAAATCCGTTGCGTGCGATTCGCTGTTTTGGCGGTCTAGTTGGGTCGCACGAAATGAGGACGAGTTCCGGGCATCGATCCAAGAAAAACCGCTGAGATGATTGGCTCGCAACGGTTACGCGAGGCACCCCAAGCGTTCTAAAGTTGCACGTCGATCCTGCGTCGGGCCATGGCAATCCCTATCGACGTCGAGAGTGCTATCACGCGATCTTCGATGCTGCTGACAGGGCTGATTCCGTCCAACGTCGCTTGAACAGTCCGTCTCAGACAGCCGGCTCTTTGGCCGATGTCAGGCCCATCTGAACGCTTGGAAGATACTCCCAACACCATTGTAGGGGGCTGGCGTCTCGCCAGACATTCTTGGCCGACTCACCTTCTCATACTCGGCTTGTCGGATCATCTCGGCGATGCGTGGCTTGATCTCGGTACGCCAACGCGTACCGTTGAAAACGCCATAGTGGCCAACACCTGGCTGCACATAGTGGATGTGTTTGGCCTTGGGGATGCCAGTACAAAGGGCATGCGCGGCTTCAGTCTGACCCAACCCGCAAATATCATCCTTCTCACCCTCGACCGTCATCAGCGTCATATGCTTGATCAAGGAGCAATCGACCTTCTCACCTCGATGTTCGAGCTTGCCGTCCGGCAACGCATGCTGCTGGAACACGGTCTCGACAGTCTGCAGATAAAATTCCGCCGGCAGGTCCATGACCGCGAGATATTCCTCATAAAACTTTCGATGCTGATCGACCGAATCGCAGTCGCCCTCAATCAAATGCTGGTAGAGCCCCCAATGCGCCTGAACATGGCGATCGAGATTCATGGTCATAAAGCCGGACAACTGAATGAAGCCAGGATACACCTTGCGCATCGCTCCCGCATGCGGGAGCGGGACATGAGAAATGACATTGCGTTCGAACCAGTCGATATCCCGCGACTGAGCCAGCTTGTTGACTTCGGTCGGGTTTCGCCTCGTGTCGATCGGTCCGCCCATGAGGGTTAGGGAGAGCGGTAGACATGGATCGTCGCTCTTTGCCATCACAGCCGCCGCAACCAGCGCCGGCACCGAGGGTTGACAGACGGCGATGACGTGGGTGTCAGGCCCGAGGACACGCAGGAAATCGATCACATAGTCAACGAAGTCGTTGAAATCAAAACCACCATAGACAAGGGGCACATTCCGCGCATCGCGCCAGTCTGTAATGTAGACGTCGTGGTCGGCAACCATGGCCTTGACAGTGCCGCGGAGCAACGTCGCGTAGTGGCCCGACATCGGGGCGATGATCATCACCTTCGGTTGGTCAAGCGACTTTGCATCGTCGACCTCCCGCTTGAAGCGCAGGAGATCGCCAAAAGGCCGGTAGCACACGACTTCTTCGGTGATCGGGACCGCGATACCGTCGATCTTCGTCTCATCAATTCCGAATTCGGGCTTGCCATATCGACGCGTAACCCCCTCAAAGACCTCGCAAGCTGCCGCGATCGATTTCCCAACCGGCGTGTGGGAGAAGGGATTGAAGACGCTTTTGTTGAACGCTTGAAGGACATGCGCACTGGCGCGCATGGGCGCGATCAATGCGTGGGCCATCTCATAAGCGTGATATTGCATAGGCGCACCACCAGCCTTTGGAACCAAGTTTAGACCCATTAATACTGCATTGCAGCAAAGGTAGCACTGAAATGTCAATAAATTGCCAATGATTGAAATAAGACAGAGATCGGGGCTTTTTGTTCTTTTGTTTTGAAATCATAGCCTTAAGCATCTGACAGAGCCCTAATCTCATCATGCTTAAGAAAAATTATATAGGAAATATTTCACTTTCCATAGCCAAAAGTAGAATTTGATCATGGGCAGCATCGGTCATGTGCGGTGGAAGCCACAGTCAATGATCACGCGCTCGACGATGGCTTGGGGCCACATCCCCGTTGTTTGTCTCGGGAGGAGCAATCACCGGATAGACAATGTGAGTGGATCAGCGGCCCTTGCACCACGATGGCGCCCGTTAGTCCGCCGCAGCCTAGAAGACAAATCGCCAACGCCGGTCGTTCAGCCCGCCGTCAGCCCCTACGGCTTCAATCGATCGGTGATCCCCCAATGACGATCGGGAGCTAGAGGCGCTGGCCCGTCGATTTGTCGAAGAGATGCACGGTGTCGAGATTGGGCGCCAGGTGAATTTTTTGCCCAGGAGTGAACTGATGACGTTCGCGAAACACCGTCGAGATTTCTTGACCTGCAAGTCGGCTGAAGACCAAGGTTTCAGCGCCCGTAGGCTCGACCACCGAAACTTCTGCCGACGCTCCGACGCGATCATCAGCAAGATCGAGGTGCTCAGGCCTAATCCCATAAACCACCGCCTGGCCATCTTGCCCGCCGGCATCGGCAGCGAGCGGGAGTTCCGTGCCATCCGCGGTGACTGCAAGGGGTCCGCCGCCATTTCGCTTGATGGTCGCATCAATGAAGTTCATCGCAGGCGAACCAATGAAGCCCGCAACGAAGAGATTGGCAGGCCGATCATAGAGCTCCAACGGCGCACCATTCTGCTCGACCACACCATCGTGCATGACAACGATACGATCGGCCATGGTCATGGCCTCGATCTGATCATGGGTAACATAGACCGACGTCGTCTTAAGGCGCTGATGTAGCTCCTTAATTTCGGTTCTCATCTGCACGCGCAGCTTGGCATCCAAATTGGAAAGCGGCTCGTCGAACAAAAACACCTGCGGATCGCGGACGATCGCACGTCCCATGGCGACACGCTGACGCTGGCCGCCCGAAAGCTGGCGCGGATAGCGTTCGAGATAAGGCTCAAGTCCGAGGATTTGAGCCGCCCGATCAACACGTTTTTTGATCTCATCTTTGGGCGCCTTAGCAAGCTTCAACGAGAACGCCATGTTGTTTTGCACGGTCATATGCGGATAAAGCGCATAATTTTGGAACACCATAGCGATGTCCCGATCCTTTGGCGGTACGTTATTCACGACGCGGCCACCGATCTGGATTTGGCCAGCTGAAATTTCTTCGAGGCCAGCAATCATACGGAGAAGCGTAGACTTGCCACAGCCCGAGGGCCCGACCAAAACAACGAACTCGCCGTCTTCAATACCAACCTCGACTCCGAAGAGAACCTGTGTGGAGCCGTAGAACTTATCGACTTTCTCGACATCGACCGAAGCCATGACGCGCCTTCCCTTGGATTGCCAACCCCCTAAAGGGTCTCTTTTCAAGATCATGGCCCGTTCGCGTGAAATCATCAAGACAGCCATGACACCCTGTCTCCTTCATCCCCCGATCCTCCGGTCGGTGATGGCTCTCGAGCAACGTGGCTGTCAGCAAATCTGGAGCGTCAGGATCCAAAAGCCCTAGTTGATGTGCACCTCACTGCCAATCACTTCATCAGCGATTCGACCGGCACGTTCGACCCGCACTTCGCCACGATAGGTCCCTGGTTGCCAGCCTCCAAAGGGCCTCGGCGCGCTTGCAAAACTAAACCAGCGTTGCCGCCGCTGCCCGATCTCAAATGCCCGATCAATGACGATCCGTCGATCTGGTCCCTCCAGTTTGAAGGCCACCCGGTCGCCGGGCTCAAACCAATAGCCATCAACCCAAAGGGTGAGCGACGGGCTATGAACCGGCACCGATGACTCTCGATGCCATCCCTTGCGCGCATCCTCCTTATTAGGCACACGTGCTGCGATACCGCTGCTGGTCAGAAGCGGTGGACGATAGGCCAGGATTTTCCTGACATCACGATGCCAAAGCGGAGCCTCGCCCGGACCGCAGGCAGCGCTGCGCTCGACACCGACAAAGGGATCGATGGCCTGATCATTATGGCGAATGTCGAAGTGCAAATGCGGAAAGCTGGTTTGCCCAGAGAGCCCAACCAAGCCTAGCAACTGACCGGCTTCAACCTCATCACCCTCGAGCACCGCTGTGCTGTCGCGTCGAAGATGACAATAGAGTGACGTCCAACCATCGCCATGATCGAGGCGCACGCCATTGCCGCATTCGCGGCCGCCCACCTTTGCAACGTCCCGGGCTTTGATGAGCTTGTCCTCCATGCCATCGCGTACTGCAGCGACCCGCCCTGCTGCCGCGGCAAAGACCTTGACGCCCGCGGTGACGGCAGCGAGATCGCGTACGGCGAAATCCGTCCCCTTATGCCCATCGCCGGTCATTGGACCACATGCGTAGTCCTGCACATCTTTGGCAAGTCCATGGTCAACATAGCGAACAACCCAGCACGTACGTCCAGGGTCGCAATCGATCGGCAAGAGCAAGTCTGTCGGCCTTGCCATCACGGCCTCAGACGACGCGAAAACCATCATCATGAGACCACAGAAGAAGTAGATTATTGCTCGCTGCACGCCGGCACTCCAACACACAGAAAGATTGCCCAAGGTCACGAAGCCAACGCGTTAACACGCCACTTTGGAACGCGACTTAGGTATGATATCCATTAGCCTGAACAAAAATCAACCACTGGGCGATAAATGAACACAATTTTTCCCCTGAAGGGGAAATAGTGACAATCTCGTCCGATTGTTTGCCTTGGTTTGACGCCGCTTTTGGATGCCCTTGTCGCGCTCCGATGGATGGCTAAGGATAACCTCGCTTCTGTCGGACCATCTCAAAATTCACGGCAAAGGCAGGGAGGCTTACAGCGAGGCAACGACAGCGCCTTGTCGCTAGTGGTCTTCAAAGAGTAGCACGGTTGCTTCCTCGCCCGGCGCGATGACAGCCTTATGCTTATCCTGGTCACCGGGATCGATAAACAGCGCATCACCGGCCTTGTATTCGACCCGCTCCTTACCGAAATCGATCACCATCCGGCCACTCAGAACCATGCCAATACGGCCCTTCTCGCACCAATCTGCCTCGTTGAAAGCATCGGTATATCGCACTAACCGCAAGACACGACCGTTCTTGGCATAGCGTTTTTCCGGCGCGCCCGGCGACTTCTTGCGCCACCCAAGCTTGCTAAAATCGATCCTGCGTTTGGCTCTCGCAGCCATCGTTTTCTCCCGCTCTCCGACACCGGGTCCATCCTCTATACGAACACGTTGGTCGGGGATCATTACTATTGACTATAGGTAGCAATATCGGGAGTACGGGAAAAACACAACGTCTGGTCGAAACTCGGCGCCATCAAGTCCTTGTTCTACCGCCGAAGAACGCCGGCGTTGCCACCACCTTGTAAGGCCCTGACATCAAGGGATGAACCGCGGCTCACGTCGGACCGATGGCAGGAAATGAGGGCGCTCATCAAGCAAACGGCCTCGACAGCCTTGTTGCTGGTCTGACGCATGGGAGCCTTTGCCGATACCGAACGGATAGACCCGCCGCTCCGGTCGATTCCCATCGTCCTGAAGTGGCGGGCCACCATCGATCACGAGAAGCATCTCGTTCCCGCTGTCGCAACGCGTCTCGCTGTATTACCCCTGAGGTCGGACTTTAAAATTCGTCCCAACCATCATCGGCAGCCGCTGTCGCCGCCGGTGCTGGCGCCCTGGTCGGAGTGCGCGCTGGCGACGGTGCAGGTCGACTTGTCGGCTTCGGGTGACGTTGAGCATAGGACGCCCCACCCTTGAGCTTGAAGAAGTCCATCAGCTCGCTCAGCTTGTTGGCCTGCTCGCCAAGAACACGCGTTGACGCGCTGTTTTCCTCAACAAGTGCCGAATTCTGCTGGGTCATCTCATCCATGCTGGCGATCGACTTGTTGATTTCCTGAACGCCGACCGACTGCTCCTCAGAGGCACCTGCAATTTCTTGAACAATCTCGGCAACCTTGCCGATCGAACCGACGATTTCCGTGAGAGCCTCACCGGCCTGATTGACCAGCTGCACGCCATCTTTGACCTGGCCGTTACTGTCATTGATAACAGTCTTGATGTCCGACGCTGCCTGCGCTGAGCGTTGGGCAAGCTGGCGCACTTCCTGGGCCACGACAGCGAACCCTTTACCAGCCTCACCTGCTCGCGCTGCCTCGACGCTCGCATTAAGTGCGAGAAGGTTGGTTTGGAAAGCGATCTCGTCGATGACCCCGATGATATCGGTGATTTTCTGTGCCGACGAGTCGATGCCGGCCATCGCGCTGACCGCCTGTTCGACCACCTGACCGCCTGTCTTGGCGCTGTGGTCGGCCACCCCAGCGAGTTCGCTGGCGTTCTTGGCGTTCTCAGCATTTTGCCGAACCGTGGCGGACATTTCTTCCGTGGATGCTGCCGTTTCTTGCAGGTTCGCTGCTGCCTGTTCGGTACGATTTGAGAGATCTTCGGTGCCGCTCGTGATCTCCGATGATGCGTTGGTCAACTCGCCAGCCGATGTCTGGATCTGGGCGACAATCGATGAAAGCTGATCCGCCGTCTGGTTCGCGCTTTCTTTCAATTCATCGAAACGCCCTTGGTAGTCAGCCTCAATACGTTGTGTCAGATCACCATTGGCCAAAGCCCCTAGGATACGCGCCAAATCGCTGGTCGAGTCGTCAACCAACTTCGCAAAAGCATTCATGCCCTCGGCAACCCGTCGATGATCTTCGCCAACCCCTGCGAGATCGATACGTTCCTCGAAATCGCCCTGACTGACGGCGCCGACCATCCGATCAATCGAGTCCCGCATGGAGAGATCATCGGTGTTGTCATCCCATTCGACAACGGTGCCGAGGAACTTGCCACTTTCGTTCAAAACCGGATTGATGTCGGCATGAAGCCGGCGTCCACCGACCTTAAGATCGAGGGATTTTGCCGCCTGTTGGATGCCATCAATTCCAAGGCTATGGGTGGGGCTGCTGCGGAAAATGTCGACATTGTTGCCCATCATCTGGGACGAGGAAAACCCAGGAACATCAGTGCTGATCGCACTCTCGTAACGTTTGAGGTGATCGCGCAGCGATGGATTGACGTAGACGATCTCACCCCGCCTGTTCGACACCATCACCATGGTGGTACAGCGGTCGAGAGCTTGCCGAAGACGCGCAGCCTCCAAGCCTTTTTGCAGAACCTGATCAAGCGATCGCGCAAGCACGCCAATTTCATCGCCATTGCCAAGACAAGGCACGTCAACTTCGTTGCCTTTGGCCATCTCGCTGATGCTGCCGGCCATCGAACGCAAAGGCTGCGCCACGGCCCGGATGAGAAGCCAGCTGGCAAAGATGCCGAGGATTGAAGCGATGATCGATGTAACGACGATGTAGAAGATCACGTCCCTGCCGTGGGCTTCCGCACGCACAGCTGCTGCAGCCGCAAACTCTTCAATCTTGAAAAGCTCCTCTTCCACCGCGTGATCAATGTGTTTTTGGATCTTCTCGATCTCATCACGCTCCGCAGTCGAGATTTCCTGCCCTGATTCGGCTTTGGCAAAAATCGCCTCGGCCTTTTGAAGATAGCCTTCATATTCACGCTGGAGGGCGGCAACCTCTCGACCAACTTCTTGGAGCTTCGCAAGCGCTTCCGGTGACGCAGCAAGTTCACCTGCCCTGTCCGTCAAAGCGGTCGCTTCAGCGAACGCAAGCCGGCTGTTTTCAGCTCGCTTGGAGAAATCGTGGTGATACTCTTTTGCCTCGCTCACGTCCTTGTGGCTCGGCAAGATCTTTTCCATAAGAATTGCCTGTTCCAGGCTGTTGACCGTCACCTTCGTCAAAGCGCGGATCAATGGTACATCTTCCTCCGCGATCTCGATCATCTCATGTTCAACGCCATTCATCAGAATAGCGCTTGTTATGCCGATACACACCATGCCGCCTATAAATACCGAACTGATCAAATAGGTTTTTCCGGCAACAGAAAGATTCTTCAAAATCGTCATCATGTTTCGATTGACCCTAGATGAATGAAGATGTGTTCGATCGTCTGTTCTGCCGGCGTGATCAGCGGCTCACGGCATCTGTGCCCAGATGCGCTCGGGCCAAGAAGGCTTGCTGGCCCTCGTTTTCTAGACCTTCTTTCCTAATTTTCGATTAAGTCTGGAGCCATCGGTGGACCCACGGAGATGTCGTTGGGGCCGGAGCGTTCAAAGCCCCTAGGAGATCCGCTCACAGGGCCTGCTGCGTGCAAATATGCTACAGTAAGCGCACCCTACTGGCGTTGACGTCAACGCAGCAGCATCGATCCCAAACCTCGGATAATCTAGGCCGAACGCGTCACAGCAGCGACAATCCGGCGAACCAGCGGGGCTGCTAGAAGCACCGTTGGAAAGGCCGCCGCCCAGGACGGCAGCCATGCACCAATCCACAAGCCGAAGAAGCCGTCGACCATGCCCGTTGCCCTGAACGTGGCAATGCCCGAGACGATGAAGGACATCATGCCGGACAGCAACAGACCGAAGAGATAAGGAGCAAAACGCTGAGGCATCAACGTCGGTTCCCGAGAACAAATTGGACCATCAAGGTTGA
The DNA here is from genome assembly GCA_028285265.1 of Geminicoccaceae bacterium. Classification (GTDB taxonomy): domain Bacteria; phylum Pseudomonadota; class Alphaproteobacteria; order Geminicoccales; family Geminicoccaceae; genus JANQPX01. The sequence goes on along the minus strand of JANQPX010000030.1, from coordinate 277,023 downwards.
ACGACCTTGTCTTTCAGCATGCAAGCACGCCCATCTTCTTGTTACCGAACAGCAAGCGGATTGACTTGGGGTGTTTTAAGCGATCTCTTCCCATAGTCCACCCAGCCCACAGCCCCAGATCATGCGACCTCGCGAGTCGCAAACGAGGGGCTACCATGCCGATCAGAGCCTGTTCAGAAACGCTCCATCGGTGCTCGTGGCGACCCGATCATGGTGACGCCCAGCCCATCAATTTCAAACGCATAGGCGTTACGCACAACCGCAAGGTACCGGGAAGACCACGAGCAACGCGACATCGGCACATGCTGCGGCCTTTGTGCGCGAGTGTAAGCTAGAGCATGTCCCCATCGAAAGGTGACAGGCGAGCTTGTAGTCGCCTGTTCGTCTCATCCTTTGCCCAGCGGAATACGTATCGAAAGTGCTTAGCGAGCGCGCTCCAGCTTGGCGCCATGTTCAACGAGATCCAGACCAGCCTCTTCGACGTCAAACGGCACGCGCAGCGGAATGGCCATACGGATCAGCGAGAGCACAGCAAGGCTTACACCAAACGCCCAAACGAAATGCACCACGGCCCCCTCGACCTGAATCAGAATTTGATCCACGCGACTGCCTGCCTGAAGCTTCTCGTCCATCGCGAGAGCACCAGCCATGATCACCCCCCAGACACCGCAGGTACCGTGAACCGATACGGCGCCGACGACGTCGTCGAGCTTAAAAACGCGCTCGATCACCGTCGTCGATATCGTCACGAGCATGCCCGCTGTGAGACCAATAAAGATGGCAGCCTGGGTGCTGACGGCATCACAGCCAGCGGTAATCGCCACCAGACCGGCAAGCACGCCGTTGATGGTCCGGTCAGGCTGGGCCCGGCCGTCAACATACCAACCAACCGCGAGACCGGCCATGCCAGCAAACCCGCCAGCAACGATCGTATTCGAGATGATCCGGGCGAATTCGAGGGAACCCACCAGCGTCGAACCGCCATTGAAGCCAATCCAGCCAACCCAAAGGATGATTGCACCAAGCGTCATCAACACGGCATTGTGCCCTGGCATGCTGCGCGGCAGGCCGCCGCGACCAAATTTGCCACGGCGTGGACCGATCACAATGATCGCCGCGAGGGCAACCCAGCCACCTGTCGCATGGACAACCGAAGCACCGGCAAAGTCAATAAAGCCGCGGTCAGCAAGAAAGGCAGAACTCTCGGAAAAGAACAGATTGCCCCAAGCCCAGTGACCAAACACCGGGTAGATCACCGTCGACACCAGAACGGTGATGATGAGGTACGTGTAGAAAGGTGTGCGTTCTGCCACCGCACCAGAAACGATCGTGGCCGCCGTACCGCAAAAAACCAACTGAAAACAAAAGAAGTTGAGCAACGGAAAATCACCGTCCGCGACCGAGAAAAACGGATCACCGATCAGCGGTGAATCGCCGGGTCCAAACATGACGGCGAAGCCGACGAGATAAAAGCCGCACGAGGCGATGACAAAATCACAAAGGTTCTTTTGGGCGACGTTAATCGAGTTTTTGGCACGTACCATGCCAGCCTCAAGTAATAGAAAGCCCCCTTGCATGCTGAACACCAGAGCGGTTGCAACCGTGAGCCAAACCGCGTTGAGATCATCTCGAATTCGGCCAAGCTCATGGCCGATGGCGACCGCTGCGGCACCATCGGATTCCAAAAGAGTCATCAGTTCATTCAGGTCAGTAGGTTCCATAAAAAACACCTGTTCGGAGCCCGTCCGTCTCCGGTCTCGTTGTGAAAGATCGTGCAGGGAGGGCGCATCATCAGAACGCCAGCGACTGCCTCAAGACTTAGTCGCCTTCCGATTCCAACGGTATTCGCCGCCCAAACAAACCTCGAAGCGGCAGCGTCTTGGCAATCGCCAAATCGGGCTCTAGGCCAGGCTCATCTAATGCCGCAATAATTTTGGCGATGTTCAGCTGCTGCAAGTTGGGGGCAAAAGAGGCTTCGGCGCGATCGAACATGATGCCGAAGTCGTGACCCACGAAACGCTCTCGAAGGCGCATCAAAATCGCCTTTGCCTCCAGACGCTTTCCAAGCGATGCATAGCTGGCAGCTTCGCCAATCCACGCCCAAAAGGCAGAACCGCTTTCTACCGGATTCTTGATGACGTTATGATTGATCGAGGCAAGGAACGTGGTTTGCGCTGAAGCCGCATCGTCCATCTCCAAATAGCCCACGCCCAGCCACAAATGAGCATTGAAAGCCTGAGCATGATCGGGGCCGAGATGAAGCGCATGACGAAGGCGATCACTGCCTTCGGCTGGACGGCCGTCCAGAACCTGTGCGGCACCGAGCGCAATATGGGCTGGCACGAAGGAGGTGTCGCTGGCGATTGCTTGCTCAAGAATGCCAATGGCGTCTTCCGTTCGGCCGCCGTAGAGATGAACATACCCCCACCAATAGAGACTGCGGGGATTGCTGGGCGACAACTCGATCGTGCGAACCCCCTCGAGAAACGCTTCCTCCAAATCATCGTCGGACGATTGTGTCCAGGACTGATGAGCCTTTTGCGCATAGGCGCCTGCGAGAACCCCAAAGGCGGTTGGGTAATTCGGTTTCAGCTCAATCGCCATACGCGCCAGCGACTCGATCTCGTGAAAGGTTCGACGGTTAAACGCCGTCATGCTTTGAGTCGCCCGATTGATCAAACTTTCGGCATTCAAACGCTCTGACCCCTGGCGGAGCGTCCGTTCCGCATCGGCACGTAAGATCTCGGCAGCGACACTACCGGCGACTTGATTGATCAGAAAACCGGAATCGGCTTTGGCAAGCCCCTCCAGATCGAAATGCTTCGACCAAATCGAACTGCCCGTCGATGTCTCCAGAAGATGGATTGCGAAACTTGATCGGCCACTATAGGCCGAAAAGTCACCGATGACGGCGTAGCGAGCATCGAGCTCACGCCCAAGACTACGAATTGACTGACTGGCTGTGCCCGTCCACGCGCGCGCCTTTCGACCAATGACGGCAATGTCAGAACTCTTCGAGAGCATCGTAACGATGTCGTCATGGAGTTCATCGGCCTCTCGCTGGCTCGACGCCCCTTCGCTCGGTGCCTCAAACGGCATGACGACGACACTGGGCCCTGCAGCCGATGATGGAGACGACGGGCCTTGGTCCGTGTGTTGCAGTAGCGCGACCACATCCCCTGCTGGCTCACTTGGGCCCGCCCTGTCGAAATCCGGAGTCCCGTTCGAGACGATCTCAGTCGACGGTGCCTGTCCTCCAAGCGATCGCCGTTTGTCGCCCGACTTACCGCCACGAGCGGCGACCACAAGAAAGCCGGCGATGATCATCAGACTGCTCAAGGTCGCAATTACCGAGCGATATTCAGTTAGCCATTCCGGAGTCAGCACAGGACTTCCCTTTTCGAGATCGATGAGGCATGGATAAACAGAAATGAAGCACGTTGAGATGCTAGTATTCTAGCACAGCGATCGGTAAACCTATTCTCAGTCTGCTAAAGAGACAACACCACAATTGTGAATATTACTTTCAGTAGATTTCTAGACAGCTTCTTTGCCGCAACGTATTCTTTGTCAAGCCAATTTTATTACTTAATGGCGAATAAGACTGACGTAAAATAAACGCTTTGGGTGAATCTTTCACTGGACCAACCGACTGATGATGACACGCGTAATAGGCTTAGTCTTGATCGTCTTGGGCGCCTTAGGCGTCGGCTTATCCCAGTTGGACGAGGATACGCTTAGGAGCTTGGCGTTGACGCGGGAAGACGAGTCACCAGCGCCCCAAGAGAGTGAGCAAGAGCCAGCGCCACAGGCTGTGGATGTTGTCGATGAGCCCGCCGCGGCCCCGCAGATTACCAGTGTCGACTCCGCTGATGTCGAAATCTTCGAACGATCCGCTCCACCAACGAATCCCGAAGCTCTGCCTTGGGTCGATGTCACGTCGAGCAGCGAGGCTGTGTTGGAAGATGACAATCAAGCAAGCTTTGTGGTGACGCTTTCAAAGCCCACCAAACGCCCGATTGTGATTATCTTTTCGACAGTTGACGGATCAGCCGAAAGCAAAAACGACTATATCGCTCAGCGCGGAATCGTTACATTTGATCCCGGCATCGTCTCTGCAGAGATCAACACGCCGTTGGTCGACGATGACAAGAAAGAGCCTGACGAAACCTTTACCATCGTCTTGAACGGTGCGCCCAATGCCGTCAATTTCCGTAATCGTCAGGCGACGACGATTATTCGGGACAACGACTAGACCAAGCCTCGACACGACCTGGCTTGAGGTTCCTCTTCAGGAGCTTGGCTCTGAGCAGCGTCCATCGAGAAGCTGATCTCAGCGCACGTCCGTCAGACTTGAACCATACCTTGGTCGATCAGGTCCTGCAGCATCGTATCGATGTCGTCAGCGAGCTGATCTGGATCAGCTGAGAAAGCTTGGGCGAGTTCATCGATGATCGCTGCGATGGGCGTACGGCCATTACAACGCTTCAGCACCTCAATCGCGATGTCGTCAGGCCTGACTACACGCGCCGGCACCGACACCGTCCAAGAACTCTCCGCAGGATCGAACCTGAGCTCGACACCTTGCTGCAGACTGGGAATAGCACTATTGGCAAATTCCATTCGCGTGGTCATAACTTCTCCGGCCGGACATCAACCCAATAGGCTAAGGAGAATAGGCCAATCCGTGCTGAAAAATCCAGAGGCATATACACTATGAGTTGATATTTTTACCGCCAAGAAACCATAAAACCATAAATATCCGATGCAGATTCGCCTTGCATTATGCGCCAAAAGCAACACCCTGGGCAGCCATCATCTCGAAGACTGAACTGACCATGGCCTCCTTGTCCTTGAGGAGTGTCGATCCTTTTGGTCCGGCGGATTATCGACATGTGGGACTCTCCTGCAGAGACATGTCGTGCTCGATAGTCAGGACCGCCTTCAAGTCACTGATGGAGATCAGTGATTTCGGCCAATGGCAGCACAACCTTGGCGCGTTTTGCCCGTCTATTGAAAAGCTCAAATGGCAGAGATCGCCGATCATCGCCTGACGTTCCCCAAGCCTCCCTTTAGTCCCTCGTTTACCTTGACATGCTAACACAGGGACTAGGTGTATCACCATCAGGACGGCCAAGGTCGTGTACCAGCTCAGAAAGATCTCGCCTTGCTCGGTGCCAGGCAAAACAGCGTCACTGTCATCGATCGATCGATTGATCGGACTGACGGCGGCATTCTTCCACGTGCCCCTAGCCGCCATCTTCATACGCTCTGAACATCGCCTCCTTCTCAACATTGGCAACGATGCGGACGGCAATATCTCGTCAGAAATCCTCAAAGTTTGCTCGGTTTCGATAAGCGATCACGCTTTCCTCGTTGCTGGCGACCTCAGCCATCAAGACGAAGCCTGTATGTATCCTGACCTCGGAACCTTTTCCCATCTCCGCTTCTGCGCCTCTTCTCCACTCGAGGCACCCAACGGTCAGCCGATTGGGGCATTGTGCATCGCCGACGTTGAAGCGAAATCAGATTTTTCCGAGGCCGATATTGAGCAACTGCAGAGTTTTTCAGCTGCCGCAACCGATTTACTGGTAGGTCGCATGGCCGAGAGAGATCGGCGAGCAAGTGCCTCGGCGCTTGCCGCACTCGGGCACGACATTCGAACGCCAATGAACGGCGTCATCGGCATGGCAGACTTACTGATCGCGTCCAAAGACCTCGGCGACAAACATCGCCAACGCGCGCAGATGATCAAGCGGTCCGGAGCAACATTGCTTTCGATGATCGAGCCTGTTTTCGACATTGCAAAAATTGACGCGGAAGAGCCATCGTTGGCGTCACAGGACATTGATCTTGAGACATTTGTCGTTCGTGAATTTCAAGCCTGTCAAAACAAGCTCATCAACACGCAGTCCGATCTTCAGTTAACGTGCGATCTACCGAACAATGTCGATGTCCTCGTCGATAGCGTCACATTCAAAAAGCTCCTCGCACTCTTCTTCACGGGATCGGCAGCCCTAAGTACCGATGAAACGATCAAGTATAGCGCAGTCGCAGAGACGGCAGCTCACAAGTTGAATGTCACATTGAGCGCCAGAGACATCATGGTCGAGGAAGGCCAACTCACGTGTCTCGAATCGTTATTATCAACCAATGAAGATGCAACCGTCAGTACGTTGGGCGCCCTCGGTCTGAAGTTCCTAGCATGCCGGCATCTCGCTGAAATCATGGGAGGCAGTGTTGTGGTCTGCCGCCTCGACTCATGCGGTACTCGCCTGGACATCCATGTCCATCTGCACTTGGTGCCATCGACTGCCGCAACGATAGATGCTTCCCCCGGCGAAAGCTTTGCCAGTGATGAAGACACAATCGACGTAGGCGATCTCGACGTACTTGTTGCCGAAGACGACCCCGACATGGCCCTGCTGATTGAGGATTTTCTCGGAGATGCGGGCCATCGCGTGACGATCGCACCAAGCGGGGCAGATGTCATGAAGATCTTGGACGAGAAGACCGTCGATATCATCCTTATGGACGGCCAATTGTCGGATGTGAGCGGCCTTGACGTAGCCAAGAGCATTCGCGACCTCCCTGACGGAAGGGCCATGCTGCCAATCATCGCGCTTACTGGCGATGTGTTGGCTGGTGATCGTGAACGATACATGTCCTCGGGGATGAATGACTATCTTGCGAAGCCGGTTGAATCAGAGCAACTGATTGACATGATCAACCATCATTGCGCGCTGAGCCGACAAACTCAGCCCTCGAAGACTGACTGAATCATCGTCGATACATCGCTCTGACCACGCCGACGACATGGGCTCTGACAGATTGCTGCATTGCAAAAAAAGCCTTGGTGAAGGCCTCTATTGCCTCTATCTTCATCAGAAGAACGTACGACAAAACTGATGCTGATGAGGTCAAGTGGTGCTTCTTTTCAGCTGTGAAGAGATGAGCCTCTCGTGCCGCAGGCATCAGGATCGCGATCGCCTATAAGATGAGGGAGCAATCCGTGTCCGACATCGTCATCGCAAGCGCTGCAAGAACACCGATCGGAAGCTTTAATGGCGGCCTTTCTACGTTGCCGGCACATGATCTCGGCAAGATTGCCATCGAGGCCGCGTTAGACAGAAGCGGCGTTCAGCCGACTGAGGTCTCAGAAGTCATTATGGGGCAGATTTTGAGCGCCGGGCAGGGTCAAAATCCGGCACGCCAGGCGTCGATGAATGCCGGCGTTCCAATGGAGGTTCCCGCTTGGGGCGTGAACCAACTCTGTGGCTCCGGGCTTCGAACGGTCGCCCTTGGCTATCAGGCGATCAAAAACGGCGACAGCAAGATCGTCGTTGCCGGTGGTCAGGAAAGCATGAGCCAAGCGCCCCATTGCACCTATCTGCGGTCTGGCGTGAAAATGGGTGGTAGCGAACTCGTCGACACCATGCTCAAAGATGGCTTGATGGACGCGTTCAACGGCTATCACATGGGCAACACTGCTGAGAACGTCGCCGAAAAGTGGCAAATCACTCGCGATGAGCAGGATGCCTTCGCCGTGAGCTCCCAGAACAAGGCAGAAGAAGCCATAAAGGCAGGCCGTTTTAAGGACGAAATCGTACCTGTTACCGTCAAATCCAGACGTGAAGAGAAGCTCGTCGATACCGACGAATTTCCGCGATTCGGGGCCACGCTGGAAGGCATGGCCAAGCTGCGGCCGGCTTTTGCGAAAGACGGTACGGTTACAGCAGGCAACGCATCGGGCATCAATGACGGTGCTGCTGCCGTCGTGCTGATGACCAGCGATGAGGCTAGCAAGCGTGGCATCGTCCCGCTTGCGCGGGTGGTTTCTTGGGCTCAAGCTGGCGTTGATCCTGCGATCATGGGCAGTGGACCTATTCCTGCATCAAGGCGAGCGCTCGAATTGGCTGGCTGGACCGTCGATGATCTCGACTTGATTGAGGCGAATGAGGCATTTGCCGCACAAGCCTGCGCCGTGAATAAGGATCTTGGCTGGAACACCGATAATGTGAATGTTAACGGTGGCGCTATCGCGCTCGGTCATCCCGTTGGTGCGTCAGGAACACGGGTCTTTGTGACTCTCCTCCATGAGATGATGAAGCGTGACGCTAAGAAAGGCTTAGCAACACTCTGTATCGGTGGTGGGATGGGGATCGCACTCTGCGTCGCCAGAGACTGAAGAACGCCATCCACCCTCAGCTAGGCAGAATCAGTTGGTGTCGACCTAGGGCGAACAAGCCTGTCCTCATCTCCATGGCGTTGCAGGATGCGCCGTGCTGCCTTCAGGGGTGATCGTATTCGGCTGCTCATCGGCTTTGCCGGATTGAGATCAATCGGCCTGCATGTCGTGCGCGTCAGGCTTAATAACGGGATGACATCGTTCATGCCTGAGGCTGACCGTGTCGGCAGCCTCTTCTGGCTGACGATCAGACTGAACAGGCGATCCAAACTGACGTGGGTAGAGCTCAAATCGAGCGTCATCAACTTTCACCGCACATCCCTCAATAATCGGTTAATGAAATTGCGTTACGACTTGCCGGTGCAACGGCATGCCGCTTAGAAGGTCACGGAACAACTGGAATTATCCAATGTTTGAACAACACAGGGATACCATGACATGGCGGTGACCTACTCTGTTGGTGATTCTGACGACCGCCCCTGGGGCCGATGGGAAGTCCTGGCGATCGGCACGACCTATGTTTGCAAACGCATCACGGTCAAACCAGGTGGGAAACTATCACTGCAACTTCATCATCACCGCCAAGAGCATTGGACCGTTGTTGAAGGAAACGGCCTTGTGACCTGCGGCGACGATGTGACGGAAGTGTCCCCTGGGTCCCACATCTTCATTCCTGTCGAAACGAAACATCGAATTGAGAACCCCGGCAACGTCGATGTCATCTTTATTGAGGTCCAACAAGGCGACCATCTCGATGAAGATGACATTGTGCGACTTGAGGATGTCTATGGGCGATGATCTGACATGGTCGGCAGCGGATCAGCTCTCAAGCCTGCTGGCCAACCTCAGAACCTTGAACGCCATTGATCATAATAGGATGCGATCACGGAAAAATGATGATCGTCGTGCCGTCTTCAACCAGCGACCAAATCTCATCCATTTCGGCATTCGTGACAGCAACGCATCCGTTCGTCCAATCGTTGACCGGATGGTTCATGTCGCTCGCTTTTCGGCCATTTGGCAGGCCATGGATCATGACCAAACCTCCCGGTGACACCCCGCGACGCTGCGCCGCCTCTTCATCGTCTTCATGCGGGTAAGAGATATGCATGGACCGATGGAACTGGCTGTTGGCGTTGCGCCAATCAAGCGTATACACCCCTTCAGGCGTTCGATTGTCGCCTTCAACCAACTTATGTCCAACCGGTTCTGCCCCGAGCGCTATGTCGAAGCTTCGGACGATACGCCCTTTGCTTTTGAGGTGGAGAAGACGATCCCCCTTGTAGACGACAACGAGATCGACGGGGCCATGAGCAAGTCCTGGCAGCTGGGCGACAGCAGGGGGATTTATCGAGACAACAGTTGCGGCAAAAAGCGAAGCGAAGATCAGGAAGTTCGGAACACGCAGCCTAGACAAGAGAGATATCATCAGGTCATGCTCAGCTGTTAACGAGGGCTGCAGTTTATAGCCCAGATTCCCCGAGGCAAGATGGTTCTATCGAGAAAACGTCGAGACAGACTGGCAATGCAACAAGAGCAGAGGCCGTCGCCACAAAAGGCCCCGAAGCTAGCAATGTGCCTCGTGGGCGTTTGGTTCTCAAGCGGATGTAATCTCGATTCGCTACTGGGCGGCGATGGAGCTCTTCGCGAGACCGCAAGCTACACAACGACCTATGAAGACACGTTGCTCGACCTCGCGCGACAATTCAAGCTTGGCTATGTCGAGATGGTCGCGGCCAATCCAGGCACAGACCCTTGGTTGCCAGGCGAAGGTACGGATGTGGTCCTACCAACGGTTCATTTGATGCCGAATCTGGGTGACGCCCAGCCCGATGGGATCATCGTCAATCTTGCCGATATGCGACTGTACTACGTCGATGAAAGCAGCTCGACAACACGGTCATTCCCCATCGGAATCGGTCGCGACGGGTTGAATACTCCGATCGGCGTCACGAAAATTGTCCGCAAGAAGAAAGAACCGAGCTGGCGACCGACGGCGCGGATGCGTCGCGAAGACCCCGAGCTGCCGGAAGTCGTGCCTGCCGGACCGGACAATCCGTTGGGGTCACGGGCAATGTATCTCGGCTGGCCGGAGTATCTTATCCACGGCACCAACAAGCCCTGGGGCGTTGGACGCAGGGTGAGTAGTGGCTGCGTTCGCATGTATCCAGAAGATGTTGAGACCTTATATGAATTGATCAAGGTCGGCACCAAAGTAACCGTCGTGGATCAGCCTGTAAAACTTGGCTGGATCGGCGGTGAACTGTTTATCGAAGCCCATCCTACGCAAACACAAAGTGATCAATTGGAGGCAAGTGGCGAATTCGAGCCTCAAATGAGCGGTGACATCGTTGAGCAGATTCTCGCGATCGCTGGCACCAATCGGGGCCGCCTTGATTGGGGCCAAATTCGCCAAGCCACGCTTGAACGGCGCGGCTATCCGATTCAGATCACCAGATAAAGTCTTACCGATACGTCAGATGTTACGCGGAAGGACGAGTGAAGGCTTCCTCACCGCACCGACGCGACGTTATCGTGACGCCGTTGCTTCCGACGAGACAGCAGATTATGCGCAGCATTCAGAAAGTGATCGACATCACCGTCGGTGCTGTTCCATCCCAAACTGACACGAATGGCCGACGTCGCGTCCTCGAGAGAATGCCCCATTGCTGTCAATACCGGACTCGGCCCCACCTTACCTGACGAGCAAGCGGAACCCGCACTGACCGCTATGCCTGCCAGATCAAAATGGATGAGTTGGGTCTCATGACTGACGCCGCGAAGAATTAAACAGCTGGTGTTGGGAAGACGCGGGGCCTTGGCTCCGACCACACCGACATCCGATGAAAGACCAAGCATCTCCCGTTCTAACCGATCCCGTAACTTCCGGACACGCTCATGATAGTCAGCGTCTGCGAGCGCCAAATCAGCCGCTTCGCCAAAGCCGACAATGCCGGGTAAATTTTCGGTACCTGCACGAAAGCGTCGCTCCTGAGCACCTCCGCGAAGCAATGCTCTGGGCTCGAGCCCTTCGCGGAGAACCAGCGCACCAACGCCTTGAGGTCCGCCAATCTTGTGAGCGGACAAACTGAGGCTATCTGCAGCGAGGTCGACCATATCGATCGGGATTTTGCCAGCAGCCTGAATCGCATCGACATGAAGATTGACGCCAGGTGTGTCATCGATGATCGCAGCGACCTGTTGCACCGGCTGGATCACACCCGTCTCGTTATTCGCCAACATCAGCGCTAAGAGGTCTGGAGACTGGCTTCGCACACGGTCGCGTAAGCGGTCGAGATCAATCACGCCGTCATCGTTGACGGGTAGGGCGTCTTGATCGTCGGTGAGCACCTGGACCGAAGGATGCTCGATCGCGGATGTCAAAAGCTGGCCAGGAGCGGTGAGCAGTGCCTGGTTGTTGGCCTCCGTTCCGCCTGAGGTAAAGATCACTGCGTCGGGCATGGCACCGACCAACGCGGCGACCTGCTCGCGGGCACGCGAGAGACGTTTTCGCGCCCGCCGACCCTGGGCGTGCACGGAGGAGGGATTGCCGACATCAGCCATCACCTCGGCCATGACCTCAATGACCTGAGGTTTGACAGGCGCGGTCGCGTTGTAATCGAGATAGACGGAATGGGGCACGGGATCAGTTCACGCGGTCCGTCAATCCTTAACGCTTGCTGGCAATAGCAGGCTCCCGTTCGGTCTTTGAGGGCTCCTGATAGACGCCTCGAGCTTCAAGAGCCGTAATCTTCGTCGACAACCGTTCGATCTCACCCTGCAATCGATCAAGACTGCGTGCGACAGGGTCGACGGCAGCACCTGGGAGGGTGCCGTAAGCAGGGAAGCAACTAACCTCTTCCTCTGTGATAACCTCTTGTGGACCGGTTGGCTTGGCCGGAATGCCAACGACCGTTGTCCCGGGTTCGACGGCCTTTAAGACGACAGCATTGGCGCCGACCCTGGCACCTTTGCCAATCGTGAACGGGCCGAGCACAGCAGCACCAGACCCGATAACCACATCGTCCTCGATTGTGGGATGCCGCTTTTCCGGGTTCAACGACACACCACCAAGTGTCACCCCTTGATAAAGCGTCACGTTGTCGCCGATTTCGGCGGTTTCCCCGATGACAACTCCCATGCCGTGATCAATGAGGAGGCGCTTACCGACCTTGGCACCGGGATGAATCTCGATGCCCGTGAGCCAGCGCGCCACCTGAGAAAGCCAACGTGCGATTGTCGTCCAGCCGCGGCACCACAGCTTATGGGCAACTCGATGAAAAAGAACGGCGTGGACGCCGGGGTAGCAGAGCAAGACCTCGACGGCGGTGCGTGCCGCGGGATCGCGTTCCACAATGGCGTTGATATCGTCTTTTAGAGTTTGGATCATGACCCGGTGCCACAGATCGTGATTGCAATAAATGCTGCGTTCACGCTAAACACGCCGCAGCCTGCCTTCCATGTTGCGGCAATGTCGACATCCGTCAAGTGACCGATGTCACAGTTGTAAACGGTCGGTAGGGGGATACGTCCATCGATAAAGGTGGTCTCGGGGGTTCGACGACCCCATATAGGGCGCTTATTATCGCTGGCCAGGCGAAGATCGGCGCGGCGACGCGCGGAGGGAGTCAGTAAATGCCGGAAGTCATCTTCAACGGCGCCGACGGGCGGCTTGAAGGCCGCTACCACCACGCAAGCGAGCGGGATGCCCCACTTGCCGTGGTATTGCACCCACACCCGCTGCATGGCGGGACCATGAACAATCGTATCGTCTACGATATGTATCACATGTTCGTGAGGCGGGGCTTCTCGGTGCTGCGCTTCAACTTTCGTGGTGTCGGACGCTCACAAGAAAGCTTTGATCACGGACAAGGTGAACTACGCGACGCTGCAGCAGCGCTCGATTGGATGCAGCTGTATAATCCCAACGCGAGGGGGGTCTGGGTTGCGGGCATCTCGTTTGGCGCCTGGATTGGCATGCAACTCCTCATGCGACGACCAGAGATCCAGGGCTTTATCAGTGCTGCACTGCCTGCGAACCTCTATGACTTTAGCTTCCTCGCTCCCTGTCCTTCGTCAGGCCTGATCGTGAATGGTGACCGTGACACGCTCATCACTGTCGAATCCGTCGAGAAGCTGGTGGACAAGTTGAAGCAGCAACGCGGTCTTGAGATTGGTCTCGAGATAATGCCAGGCGCCGACCACTTCTTTACCGGCTGCCTCGACCGCTTGAACGAAATCGTCGAAGAGTATCTAGATATGCGTCTCGCCGCTCTCCAGGAGGAAGCGAAGACGACATCCGGACGCCGAAGCGCGAGAGCTAAAGCGGCCGATGATGAGACGGCCACGGCGACAGAACAAGCCCCAGGCGATGACGAGGATAGCGACGACGATGTCGTTGCGAAGGCTGGCTGAGTCATCGGCTTCGACCCATAAGATCGCGAAAGAGTTTACCCCATGCGCGCCCATCGTTCCGACTTCATTCAGGTCCTGGTCGAGCGCGGTTTCCTGCATCAGGCGACCGATATCGATGCCCTCGATCACCTCGCGGCGACGGAACATCTGACCGGCTATATCGGGTTCGATGCGACCGCCGATAGCCTACATGTTGGCAGCATGGTGCAGATCATGATGCTGCGATGGTTGCAGAAAACAGGTCATCGACCGATAGCCCTTCTCGGTGGTGGCACATCAAAGGTCGGAGATCCATCCTTTCGCGACGAGAGCAGACCGCTTTTAACCGACGAACTGCTGGCTAAGAATATCGACGGGATTCGACGGTCCCTATCCGGGTTCTTCGAAATCGATGATGACGGCAAGAAAGGTTTGATGGTCAACAATGCGGACTGGCTCGACCATTTGAATTATGTCCAGCTCCTCCGCGACTATGGCCAGCATTTCACGATCAACCGCATGTTAACGTTTGATTCGGTCAAGCTAAGGCTCGAACGCGAGCAGCCGCTAACCTTCCTTGAATTTAACTACATGATCATGCAGGCCTATGACTTCGTCGAATTGGCAAGGCGATATGACTGCCGCCTGCAGATGGGCGGGTCAGACCAGTGGGGCAATATCGTCAACGGCGTCGAACTTGGACGTCGGGTTGAGGGGCGCACGCTCTTCGGTCTGACAACACCGCTCATGACCACAGCTTCGGGCGCTAAGATGGGGAAGACGGCCGCGGGCGCCGTCTGGCTGAATAAGGAGCGTCTTTCCGACTTCGATTATTGGCAGTTCTGGCGGAATGCCGAGGATGCCGACGTCGGTCGATTCTTGAGGCTGTTCACCGATCTGCCGCTGGACGAGATCGCCAGGCTTGAAGCCCTCGAAGGGTCCGAAATCAACGAGGCGAAAAAACTCCTCGCCTTCGAAGCAACGCAGCTTTGCCGCGGTCAAGCTGCTGCCGAAGAGGCAGCCAAAGCCGCGGGTTCGGTATTCGAGGCAGGGACCAATGGTCTCGATGGTCTGCCTACCGTCGAAATCAATGACAATGAACTTGCCGCGGGAATCAATATCCTTGAACTCCTCCAACGGTCAGGCCTGGTGATGAGCAAAGGCGAAGCCCGCCGCCTGATCCGTGGTGGTGGCGCTCGCTTGAATGACGATCGCATCAGCGATGAAGAGCTGGTGGTCAATGCTAAGGATCTCCGCGATGGGGCTCTGAAACTCTCGTCGGGAAAGAAACGCCATATTCGCGTTCTTGCGGCTTGACGCTGCTTCGATCCGCGGCATCTCCGCACCGGCCACGCCCGCTGATCCAACTTGTTGCTGCTACGCTCGATCTTTTCACAGTCTTTATACCCGCCGCGTTCATTGCCGCGACGTTTGCCGGCAGCATCACACCAAATGGCAACCAGTTGAATGGTTGGCCAGCTCTTTGCGTCTTCGCGCGAACGGGTCCTTACGTGGTTTTTGGCAAGAAGCTCTTCGGTGGCACAATTTGGCAGCGACTTTTGAAGATCTAGACATCTGCCTAAAGCCGCTCACCACGCGCCAACGTTGGTAAATCTCCAGAAACCCCCATACCTCGGCGCATGAGCCAGCTCTTCACCGGCGGCAGATTGTTCACGACACTAAGGCCAACCCGGCGAACGACCTTTGCAGGCGCGAAATCTGTCGAGAAGAGGCGATTAAGACCATCGGTTAGGCCAAGGATGGTCCGCGCATCCGCTTCACGCCATCGGGCATAGCGCCGAAGCGTCTCGCCACACCCGAGCGCTTGACCGGCTGCCTTGGCGCGTACCAAGACTTCGGTCAAAGCGGCAACGTCCCGAACACCGAGGTTCCAGCCTTGAGCATGAATGGGATGGAGGCCATGCGCGGCATCGCCGACCAAGGCAATACCTGGCGCCACGAAGCTGCGGGCTGTTTCGGCACTCAGTGGGAACGCTACCGGGCGACCGAGAATCTCATGGGGTGACAAGACATCGTCCTGGCACTCGCGGAGCGCTTCCAACAGGTCTTGGGACGTTGTCCTGACAAGCTCTTCTGCTCTGGAAGGGTGCTCGATCCAAGTCACCGAGCAGACATTGGGCCCGATAGGCAAAAGTGCCAACGGACCTGCCTCACTCATAAATTCATGCACGCGATTTTCGTGCGGCAAGCTATGGCGAAACGCGAAGGTCAGTGCTGTTTGACGATAGTCGATGCGCTCCGTGCCGATAGCGCCGAGGCGACGCAAGGCCGAGCGCCTGCCATCGGCCCCAATAGCAAGTGGCGTTTGCAAATGTTGGCCATTATCGAGATGGAGCGTAAGGCCATCCGAGCTACGTCGGAGTGACTGAAGGCGACGACCTGAGAGATAACGGATCGCCGGCTCCGCCAACGTCAGTTCCAGGAGTTTTCGGCGCAAACTCCTGGTTTCGATGCCATAGCCAAAAATACCACCGACACCATCAGCGTCATAAGCAATCGACCCGCCGGTACTCTTATCACGGACGCGAACGCCGCGTATCGGCGTCGCTATTGGCGCAAAATCGGGCCAAAGATCCAGCGCATCGAAGACATGTTTCGATCCCTGCATGAGAGCAAGCGCTCGACCGTCAAAAGGTGCCGTCGAGACGCGGTGGATGGGATCGGCATCAACGATGGTGAGGCGAATGCCATAACGCGCCAAAGCGAGGGACAAGAGAAGGCCGCTGTGGCCACCCCCAATGACGACGAGATCGCCGACATCGCCATCGTCACGCTCAGACATCGTTGCATCCATGACGAAGACATGGCGAGCCGGCATTGAAATGTCCAGCAAGCAACGCGCATTTCGAAACCCGCTGCGTTGATGGTTCCCTCGTGGCCCCAATGAATTGGCTCAAGAAAAACTTAAGCTCTATCGGCCTATAGAGATGGGATGCGTGCTACGAACGGTGGAAGAGGCATCAACCTCATTGAAATCGTTAGTGAGATGTCCGACATAAGCGACAACCAAATGTTGCGCCAAGCGGCGCCTGGGAAAGATAAAACGGATGCGATCTCGAAATCCCAGCCCTTTCATGTGGCACGATGCGGTCGAAATGCTCGAGCGCGCGGAAAAGCTGCAACGGCAATTCTTTACGCCGGCTAAACCGGCAGCGGGCGGGCCCTGCTGGGAACCGCCTGTAGATGTTCTTGAAACCGAAGACGCTATCTTGATCATCGTCGCCTTGCCAGGCGTCGAACCTGAAGATCTGAAGGTCTTCATCAACGATGGCGTTCTGGTGGTTGCGGGTAAACGGCCTATGCCTGGTCAGCCAACACGCGCCATGCTTCGCCGTCTGGAAATTCCCTATGGCCGCTTTGAGCGTCGACTGCAGCTGCCAACGGGCCGTTATGAGATTGGCCAGCGCCAACTGAAACATGGCTGTTTGGTGCTGTCCTTGAGGAAAATCCCATGACCTCAACGGATCTGACCGAGAACCACGGTGCACTTGGTGCGGACAGCGTCGCGTCACCGCCCGATGCCCTTGCGGCAGACTTGGAAGGGAAGGATCAACCGCCTTTGCCTGAGGATGCGATGATTATCCTCCCCCTTCGCCATATCGTCTTGTTTCCAGGGGTCGTGATGCCCCTTTCGCTGAAACATTCGCTACCCATCGCAGCAGCCCAAGCTGCGGCCCAGCTTCAGCGTCCATTCGGCGCAATCTTGCAACATGATCCCGACCTGGAGACCCCTGCTCCCGACCAAATGCACTCGATCGGCACCATTGCGAACGTTCTTCGCTATGTCACGGCTCCGGACGGGACCCATCAATTGGTCTGCCAAGGATTGGAGCGATTTCGAATCGTCGAATTCATATCCGGTTATCCGCATCTCACAGCCAGAATCGAGCGCTTAGCCGACAGGAACGGCGATGGCCCCGAAGCTGAGGCACGACTGCATCAGTTGAAGGAGCGCTCGCTTGAAGTGCTGGCTCTGCTTCCTGAGGCACCAGCCGAACTCGGAAATGCCATCCAAGGCCTGAGTTCGCCATCGCAAGGTGCAGATCTCGTAACAAGCTTCATGGATCTGAAGGCAGCTGAGCGACAGGAGATCCTTGAACAGACCGATGTGCGGGAACGGCTCGACATGGTGCTTGGGGCCCTCGGCCACCGACTAGAGGTTCTCCGTCTTTCCAAGGACATCGGCGAACAGACCAAGGAAACGATGGCCGATCAGCAGCGCGAGTATTTCCTTCGGCAGCAGATGAAGACCATCCAGAAGGAACTCGGCGATGATGAGGATGACAAGGCCGAGCTCCAGGAGCTCCGAGATGCCATTGCGAAGGCCGGGATGCCAGAAGAGGCTGAACAGCATGCTAATAAAGAGCTTAAGCGCTTGGAACGCATGCCTGAAGCTGCTGGCGAATACTCGATGGTGCGCACCTATCTCGACTGGCTAATCGACCTCCCCTGGTCCAAGCGTTCCGAGGATGTGATCGACATCGCCAAGGCAAGAAGCGTCCTTGATGATGAGCATTTTGGTCTGGAGAAAATCAAAAAACGCATTCTTGAGTATCTGGCCGTCAAGAAACTCAATCCGGATGGCAATAGCCCAATTCTTTGCTTCGTCGGCCCGCCAGGTGTCGGCAAGACATCGCTTGGCAAGAGCATCGCGCATGCCATGGGGCGCGAGTTCGTCCGTGCGAGCTTGGGTGGTTTGCATGACGAGGCAGAGATCCGCGGCCATCGACGCACCTATATGGGCGCCCTTCCCGGGAATATCATTCAAGGCCTCCGCAAGGCAGGTACCAACAATCCGGTGTTCATGCTGGATGAGATGGATAAATTAGGCAGTGGCGGCTTTCACGGTGATCCATCCTCTGCCCTGCTTGAAGTCCTTGACCCCGCGCAAAACGATACATTCCGCGACAACTATCTAGCGCTACCGTTTGACCTCAGCCAGGTGATGTTCGTGGCGACCGCCAATGTCTTGGACTCGATTCCAGGCCCCCTTCGAGATCGCATGGAGATCATTGAACTTCCGTCCTACACCGGCGAGGAGAAACTCGAAATCGCGAAGCGCTATTTGGTGACGCGTCAGCTCGATGCCAACGGCCTTCGTGACGATCAGGCGACCGTGACTGAGGACACATTGCGCGCCATCATCACCGACTACACGCGAGAAGCGGGGGTGCGCAATTTGGAACGGCTGATCGGCAGTGTTCTGCGCCACGCTGCGATGCGCATCGCTGAAGGACGGGACGAAAGCGTCACGGTGCCTCCCTCGGATTTGCACGAGATTTTGGGCCCGAAGCAAGTGGAATCCGAAGTTGCCATGCGCACCTCGGTCCCGGGCGTCGCAACAGGCCTGGCTTGGACGCCGGTTGGCGGCGACATCCTGTTTGTCGAAGCGACCCGCCTTCCCGGGAAGGGGCAGCTGATCCTGACGGGCCAACTTGGCGATGTGATGCGAGAGAGCGCGCAAGCGGCGCTGAGCCTCGTGAAGTCGAGCGCCGCACGCTACGGCATCGACGAGAGTCTCTTCGAAAGGAATGATGTCCACGTTCATGTGCCAGCCGGTGCCATTCCAAAGGATGGACCATCTGCCGGTGTCGCCATGTTCATTGCGTTGATATCCCTCTTGCGAGATGAAACCGTGCACCACGATACGGCAATGACGGGGGAAATTTCGCTTCGCGGCCTGGTGTTGCCGGTTGGCGGCATTAAAGAAAAGGTGCTGGCGGCCCATCGCGCGGGGATCAAGCGTGTCATGCTGCCGGCGCGGAATCGAAAGGACTTTGAAGACATTCCGGAAAGCGCTCGAAAAGCCCTCGACTTTGTGTGGCTGGAGCATGTTGACGACGCCATCGAAGCCGTTGTTGGACAAAGGAGCGAGACAGTGTCTGCCCTTGAGGCCCCTCCCTCGGTCCCACTCGGCTACGGACTAAGACCAACAAACGGCAATGACCGTCCCTCAGGCGCGGATGATCAGCGAAGCTGATCGCGCCGTCATCGAGCGCTGCCGTCAGGCGAGGCGAAACACCCAATTGGCCCTGCTTGAGGGCTTGCACGGGCTGAAGCATGCCCTGCGCTTCGAAGCACAGATCGAAGCAGCCTGGACCGATGACCACGAAACGTTGCGCAGTTTGGCGACGACCTTAGCTCCCGATATTGCCGACACGCTCGGTCGACTGGTCGAATCCATCTCAACCCAAACCTTTGCTGCATTGTCGCCGAGGTCCATCGAGACGGGCGTTCTTGCGATCGCTGCGCGCCCTAGGATCGACGAAAGTCACCTCGCCGCTCTGCTCGAAAAGGCGCCGGCAATATGGTTGGAAGACCCATCGCATCTCGGCAATATCGGAGCTGTCATCCGCGTCGCCGCGGCAGCCGGCGTCGCTGCCGTCTTTGTTTCCGGGCATCATGATCCCTGGGCACCGGCCGCGCTCCGGGGGTCAGCAGGTCTCCACTTTGCCCTGCCTGTTCTGCATCAACCTGAGCCGCCAAGGTCGGCTGGCCCTCTGATCGCCATTGATCCCGATGGCGACGCGTTCCGTCCTGAGGACTTGCCGACCAATGCCCTGCTCGCTTTCGGCTCAGAGCGTCGCGGGCTGAGCGCTTCGCTTCTCGACCGAGCAGATCAGCGTCTCTGTCTTCCGATGAGCCCAAAGGTTTCCAGCCTCAATCTCGCCACCGCTGTCGCAGCTGTCCTCTATGCATGGCGCTTTGCGCATGATCGCCAGACGCCCCACGCGAGCCCGGTCACGTAAAGATCGTTTTGATGATAAGGGAATAGATAGAGGCGGTTTTCGAACGCGCCTCGCACATGCTCATCAGAGCATGAAGACGCCACAGACTAAGTCATTGAGAAACAGAAATTTTTCGATCAAGCAATAATATCAGGTAGCATGTGGCTTTCTAACCGAACGATCACATCCTTGAGCGCGAGCTTCTGCTTTTTCAGACGCTGCATTTCGATTTGATCAGGAAAATTTTCCTGAATTAGCTGCTCGATTCTTGCATCGAGCGCACGATGAGCGGCTCGGAGTTCGCTGAGTTTGCGTTCGATCCCCAACGGTTCAGGTAACAGCGCCATCACCCCGCCACACTCACAATAGCCTCCGGCAGCGAACAATCCGACGCCGCAGGCCGCGGTTTTCCTTATTCAATTCGACTATACTAATAAACAATTCATCAATAAACCGTTAAGCTGAATTTTACGAGCTTTATTCTGCATATCATCGACCAGCGTCCGACGGTATCAATATTTCCAGGCGAGTTAACGGATCGAGCTGTTGATCCCGGTGACTGGCTGGTGCATACCGCCCGAGCATGACGGCAGGTCGATTCATGTCCTGCCGTCTCATATAGATGCCCAACAAAGATTTCACATGTCATTCGATACTGATCAAAGGAGTCCCAGTTGCAACGTCTGGTCAGTGATATCGGCGGCACGAATGCGCGGTTTGCCTTGGTTGACGCCGGTGGATGGCCGGAAGATGAAAAGACCCTGCAAACAAGTGACTTTCCCGGCGTTGTCGAAGCAGCAAGTGCCTATCTGGCAGGACGGAGGGTGGATGGCGTCGTCCTCGTCGTCGCCGGACCGGTCGAGTCAGACCAAATCGCGCTCACCAATTGTCCCTGGTCCTTCTCGCTCAACGAGACCAAACGAGCACTTGGCGTCGAACGCCTGATTGCGATCAATGATTTTGTCGCGCAGGCGCTATCCCTTCCGCGGCTCGATGACCGAGACTGCGTCAAACTTGCCGGCGGGCAGGCTCTGGACAATCGGCCGATCGCGGTCATCGGGCCGGGCACCGGCCTCGGTGTTGCGGGGTTGCTTAAGATTGATGGTGACTACCGCCCGATGGCTACAGAGGGCGGCCATGTCGCCTTCGCGCCAAGGGATGACGTGGAAGCAAGCGTCCTTGCTATTCTACGTTCCCGCTACGGCCATGTCTCCAATGAGCGATTGCTCTCCGGACCTGGCTTGGCCAACTTTGCGAAGGCACTGGCTAACCTGACCGATCGAGAATTACTGATCAGCAGTCCAGCCGAAGTCGTGGCACGGGCAGATAGCGAGGCCTGTCCCATCTGTATCGACGCCATTCAGCGGTTTTGTAGCTTACTCGGCGCTGCTGCTGGTGATCTAGCACTGACCTATGGCGCGCGTGGCGGCGTCTATTTGACGGGCGGGATGATGTCCCACCTCGGCCGGCATTTCGATGCCGACCGGGTGATTGAGGCCTTCGTCGATAAAGGCCGCTTCAAAAGCTATCTCCAAGCGATACCATTGTTCCGCGTCCTGCGCACAGATACGGGTCTCATCGGCGCGGCGGCCGCTGCCTTGCAAATGAATTGACCCTGGTCGAGCCTAACGACGATCAAGCGCGAGCCAAAGACCACCGCCGATCAAAAGACTGCCGCTGATCCGTTCCATCAACCGCATCCGCTTCCCGGACAGCCAACGGCCGGCACGCCCCGCAGCGAGCGCGTAGCTGCTATCAAGAATTGCAGCAACGACGATAAAAATCAGCCCGAGTACGAGGGTCTGCGCTAATGCGGATCCTGAGGGATCGATGAATTGCGGGATGAAGGCACCGAAAAATAGCAGTGCCTTGGGGTTGGACCAGAGGACGAAAAAACCTTGCCAAAAGAAGCGCTTACCACGTCCACTGCCATCCGGATTCTCTGCTGGAGCTGACGACGGGGTCGACGCACGTGATGCTGAAGCATGCCCACGCCAGAGCTGAAGGCCGAGCCAAATCAGATAGGCAGCACCGATAAGGCGTAGCCAATCGAAGACCCA
Source organism: Geminicoccaceae bacterium (assembly GCA_028285265.1). GTDB lineage: Bacteria > Pseudomonadota > Alphaproteobacteria > Geminicoccales > Geminicoccaceae > JANQPX01. The sequence continues at coordinate 254,632 of JANQPX010000030.1, read as the reverse complement.
GCCCATGTGGTTGACGATGGTGGAAAGACCGGCCGCGAGAACCACCAACATGGTGGCAAGTCCTGCCAGAGTCCCCCCATCGGTCCAAAGGCCGGCGCGCGTGCCGTAGCGCACGCTGTTGGCGATGATCACGGTCACTGATGGACCGGGCACGATGACAACAGCGATGCACGCCAAGGTGTAGGCGAAGAGAATCTCAGTCGGCGGCATACTCATATACTCCTTAACGGCCCATGCGCTCATCGGCCTGCATCCGGCGCTCCATCCAACGCACAGCCTGAGAGACAATCAGGATCAGGACAAGATACTCGAGAACCAGAAAGGTGTAGATTTCAAGCGGCCTGTACTGGCTCGTTACGAGTTCGTTCGCTCGTTTGGTAAGCTCGTACGTCCCGATCACCGAGACCAGCGAACTCATCTTGAGAACATAAACGAACTGATTGCCAAGCGGTGGCAGGATTCGACGGATCGCTTGAGGAAGGACAACATAACGCATCTTGTCCCAGTAGGAGAGTCCGAGACTGTCTGCCGCCTCGGTTTGGCCGCGTGCGATCGATTGAATGCCACCTCTAAAGATCTCCGCTTCGAAAGCACTGTCACAGAGCGCCAAAGCAACGACGCCCGCAGCGAAGGCGTCGAGGTTAATCCCCAAGACGATGGGTAGGCCATAATAGACCCAGAGCAACATCACGAGGATCGGTATCGCCCGAAAGAACTCGACGTAAACGCGGTTAAGGGCGCGAAGAGCCGGCCGCGATGAGAGCCCTGGTAGGGCGATGAGAAGCCCAATGACCACGGAAATTGCGATGGCGACAAGTGACAGACTGATCGTCGCCCAAAGACCGCCTAGGAGAAACTCGATATTGGTTAGGCCTCTCTCCGTGGTCGGCAAGACCACATACCAACCCCAATTGTAGTTGCCACCACAACTGGTCAGCGCCAGGAGAAGGGAAAGAACAGCAAGACAACGCGACAAGCGAGCCATCAGTGATCGAGGATCTGGCTGAGAAACTTCTTGGTCCGATCGCTTTCAGGTGACGAAAAGAAAGCCGCGGGCGCCCCAGCTTCCACAATTTGCCCTTGATCCATGAAGACCATCTTATCGGCAACCTTGCGGGCAAAACCCATCTCATGGGTGACGCAAATCATGGTCATGCCATCCTCAGCAAGCTCGATCATGACGTCGAGAACCTCCTTGATCATTTCGGGGTCGAGGGCAGAGGTCGGTTCATCAAAAAGCATGATCTTGGGCTGCATGCACAGGCTTCTTGCAATGGCAACCCGCTGCTGCTGACCACCAGAAAGCTGGGCAGGGTACTTTTCCGCCTGTTCTGGGATATGCACCCGATCGAGATAGCGCCGAGCGATGGCATCGGCGTCCGCTCTGGACATTTTGCGCGCCCGCATCGGCGCAAGCGTCAAGTTCTGCAAAACGGTGAGATGAGGAAAAAGATTGAATTGCTGGAAGACCATACCGACGTCGCGCCTGACGGAGGTGATGTTCTTGAGATCGTCATTGAGCTCAACGCCATCCACAACGATACGACCCTCGTCATGCCGTTCAAGCTGATTGATGCAACGAATCAGCGTCGATTTGCCAGATCCACTTGGACCACAAACAACAACGCGCTCGCCAAGGCCGACATCAAGGCTGACGGACTTTAGCGCAGAAAAATCACCGAATCGCTTGGTCACATCAGCCATTTCAATGATCGGGGCACGATCCGATTTTCCGTTCGTATGAACGGGGTCGACTTCGGTCATCCAGGCCTCCACGGCATCGTCGATCACCCCATTGTGGCCGGCCGCCTTGCGCACCGGTGGTGGACAGCAATTCATCACTAGGACAAGATCCGGGGCAGGCTCAAGAGATGCTGCTGCAGCATGCACCAAAAAAAGGATCACCCCCTATGGGCACTCGTCTACTTATCGGTACTCTCGCCTTGCTTGGTTTCCTTGCCAATCCCCTCGCCGCCCAAGACGGTTCGAGACTGCAAAAAATTCTGGAAAGCGGCACGCTCCGCGTTGGTACTACCGGCGACTTCAACCCGATGAGCTTCAAAGATCCGGGCTCGAATGACTATCAAGGCTTCGACATCGATGTAACGAAGCAACTCGCTGCCGATATGGAGGTCGAGATTGAATTCGTGCCGACCGATTGGAAGACCTTGGTGAACGGCGTCGTTGCCGACAAATACGATCTTACCACCAGTGCCTCGCTCAGCATGGCGCGCGCCAAAGTCGCGGGCTATAGCGATCCCTATGTCGAGTTTGGCACGGTGCCCATGACGCTGAAGGACAATGTCGGAAAGTTCGATGGCTGGGACAGTATCAATTCGGCTGACACGAAGGTCGCTGTGACACTCGGCACCGTGTTTGAGGCCCAGGCGCGTGGCTACTTCCCCGATGCCGAGATCGTGTCGGTCGAAGCCCCGGCCCGCGACTATCAAGAGGTCTTGGCTGGCCGCGCTATGGTTTCCGTCACCTCCAATGTTGAAGCGGCTTCGTTGATTAAGACCTACCCTGAACTCACGGTCATTCCTGTCGACAAGGCACGCTCCCGTCGACCCGGCGCTTTCCTACTCGATCAGAATGATCAGGTCTGGATCAACTATGTGAACCACTGGGTCAATCTTAAACACACCGAAGGTTTCTTCGACGAGCTCGCTATCAAATGGGGACTGCAATAGGCGGCGAGCCACGACGTGCTCAGCTTAGGGAGGCCGCTGGATATCGGCCTTTCCGAGCTGACAACATAGCGTTGATGAAAGGAATGAGCGGAGGCTGGCGTCGATGAGCGATAAGAAATATGACGTGTTCATCGACGCTCGCGGCCTCGCTTGCCCAATGCCACTGATCAAGACGCGCCAGGCGATTATGGTCGTCGACGAGGGCGCAACCATCTGCGTGCTGGCGACCGATCCGACGTCGCGACGAGACTTCGAGATGTTCACCGAAGCCACCGGCCATAAGCTGCTGCGGCAAGAGACCGAAGGTGACGTCTTTCTCTATGTTATCGAGAAGGTGGCAGCGGGTGGGTTGGAGTAGTGGCTCACCAAGTCGGGCCTTGCTACCGGCCAAAACGGATCCATCGAATCACATCCACGATCGAAAAAAGCGCGCCGGCGACATAAGTCCAAGCGCAAGCGCGCAGGATGGATCTTGCAGCCTCGAGATCCTTTTTGACGAGATAGTTGCCCCGGTCGAGGATCGGCAGCGCACGCTGGAATGATGCATCAAATTCGACCGGCAAGGTGATGAGGTGCACGAGCACACGACCGATCATGATCGTCAAACCCGCGCCAATCTGCAGAAAGGCAAGCCTTGGCGCGGCGAACAGTGTTGCGGGCGAGGCCACAAGCAAGACATAGGCGATCTTTTCGCCCCAGAACGCCACTGTTGCGAGCCTTGTCCGCAGCGCCAAAAGACGGTAGCCGTCCCGATCCTGAAGCGCATGGCCGACCTCATGCGCCGCGACCGTGACCGCCGTTAATGATTTTCCCTGAAGATTTTTCTCACTGAGTCGGACCGCTTTGGATTTTGGGCAGTAGTGATCACCGCTCTCCGTCACTTCGACAGCAACATCGGGCATTTCGGCAAGATCCAGAATGTGGCGCGCGAACTCACCGCCCGTCCCCGGAAAGTCTTCTCTGTCTTCGGCATGGCGACGCAGAACAAAGTTCGCCCAAACCATCGGACCGAAACAAAGCGCTAACAAGAGAACAATGCCGATCACGAACAACATTCGCTTGCTTCCTGAAAGGGTGTACCAGTCTGGTTTTGATGTCCGAGTTTGCTTGCTTAGCGACGTTGGTGTTCTCGCCGAAGAGTCAAGACCACCCCGATCATACCCAAGAACCTCACCATCATTGACAAGGCTCGATTGGCCAGCACAACGCCATGGTTGATAGACCCCTTGCTCTCAAGCAATAAAACTAGTATTCTAGTTTTATAGTTTTTTTGAAGTAAGGCGATTCACATGCTTGCACTTGAGGAAGCCGCCCAGGGTTTTGCCGCCATCGGCTCAGAGCCGAGGCTTGACGTTCTTTTGACGCTTGTACGCGCCGGACCAACGGGGCTCGCTGTCGGTGAAATTCAAGAGCGTGTTGACCTCCCGGCATCGACGCTTGCGCACCATCTTCGTTTTCTCGCTGCTGCTGGATTGATTGAACAAGAACGTGAAGGACGGGTCATCAGAAGCCGTGCCGCTTTTGAACGGATCGAAAGCTTGGCCGACTTTCTCTTGCGGGAATGCTGCAGCGAGCCATCAGCCGCTCATCCAGCTCAACAAGATAGCGGTCGGTCGACAAGCAAGGATGTGGCATGACGGCGCTTGATCTTCGGCTGCCAGCGATTTGGCGCCAAGGCATTGACAACCTTCGTTCTGTGTACGGCCTGATCGTTCTTGTTCCATTGGTCATCCTGATCCTGGACCCAGCAAGGCTTGGTAGGATTGTAGGCGTTGCTGGTGAGGCGTTGCTCGGCACGCTTCCTTATATCGCTGCTGCCGTTCTTCTATTCGCCTATTTGCGTGCCAGTGGGGCTGAGGCCGTGCTTGCGCGAGCCTTCGACGGCCGCGAGACGAAGATGATCATCTTTGCCGCACTGTTTGGCGGGCTTGCCCCTTTTTGCTCCTGCGAGGTCATTCCCTTCATTGCAGGGCTTCTCGCCATGGGCGCACCGCTTTCCGCGGTCATGGCATTTTGGCTCTCCTCACCGCTGATTGACCCACCAACACTCTTCATTACGGCATCAGCACTTGGCTGGCCATTTGCGATCGGTAAGGCGGTCGGTGCCGTTGCACTGGGATTGTTTGGTGGATTCGCCATGCGGCTTCTTGTTCGAGGCGGCCTGTTTAATGATGCCGTCCGCGCCCGAACTGGTGGCGGCTGTTGCGGCCAGAGGTCTAACGTTCATCAGCGCCCGGTCTGGCGGTTCTGGCATGAAACGGAGCGTGTCAAAACATTCGTAAGCGAAGCGCTTGCTAACGGCCTTTTTCTCTTGAAGTGGCTCACATTTGCTTACCTCCTACAAGGCCTCTTGGTGACCTATGTGCCCGCCGATGTGATTGGCAAATGGGTTGGAGGTGATGGCCTGATGCCGGTTCTAACCGCGGCACTTGTCGGCGCACCTGCCTATCTCAACAGTTACGCCGCCCCGCCCCTCGTCGCGGGACTCATGACCCAGGGCATGAGCCCCGGGGCAGGTATGGCGTTCATGATGGCCGGCGCCGTCAGCTGTATACCGGCCATGGCGGCCGTCTGGTCACTCGTTAAGCCAGGCGTCTTTGCAAGCTATATCGCCTTCGGCATCGGCGGAGCGGTGCTGATTGGCATCGGTTTTGGCATCGTTGTTTGAGATCACCGACGATCGATCAAGCGTCACCCGCTTCTCCTCACGCCAGCCTCTCTGCCCCTGCGCGCTGTTGGCCTCAACGAGGGTTGGAAAGTCCTAACTGCCAAGCACGCATCGCCGAGATCTTTGCCGCACCATTTAGCGATAATCGTAACGCTTGGGATGGGAGACTTCGCGAGCCCGCTGTTTGGCGAGACGTCGTAAGAGAGACAGGTTGCGCGACGCATAGGCGAGATAAGCCCTGTCGGCCTGACGCTGCCGATGAAGCGTCAGATACCAAAGTGATATAATCGTCATGATCCAAATGGCCGGAATCATCCAAAGCCAATCCGCATAGGGCCCAAACATCTCTAAGCCCAACGTTAAACGATCGATCAAGATGTTGACGTCAAAGCGCCAAGCCTCAAATGGCTGCATCACGTGTCCTCCGGTTCAGGATGCCGGTAGCCTCGAGAACAAGACTAGAAGTCCTAAAATCCGGGTCTAGGGGGCTTGAGACCCGTTCCAGCGTACCGGGTTGTGGCAAGCAACCTTATGGAACGGATCCAATATCGCCCGCTCAAAGGAATGGTTCCTGCCAAAAGCGGCTGTCGAGCGATCGCCATCTGCTTGGAGCAAGATCGTCTCTCGACAGTTGCACGACAGCGGTTTTTCCTCTCTTGGCGCATAAAGCCCAAAATCTATATGCTAAATAAGGGGCGCCCGGATCGTCAGCGACGCAAGCCAATGCAGGGGATATCTCATGAATCTACATGACATGCTTAAAGAGCGCGCTGCCGAAGCCCGCCCCATTCGCGTTGGTGTGATCGGTGCCGGTAAATTCGGCTCGATGTTTCTCGCCCAAGCGCGCTTCACCCCGGCGTTGCATATTGTCGGCGTCGCCGATCTCGACGTCGAGCGAGCGCGTAGCGGTATGCGAAAACTCGGCTGGCCCTCCTCGCAAATCGATGCTCCCGACATCAACAAGGCCTTTTCCCAGGGCAAAACGTTGCTGACTGACGATGGCATGAGCCTTATTCAAGCCCCTGGCCTTGACGTTATCGTTGAAGCGACGGGTGATCCCGGGGCAGGCGTCCGTCACGCCCTGGCAGCGATTGAGCATGGCCGGCATATCATCATGGTCAATGTCGAAGCTGATGTTCTGGTTGGCCCAGTCCTTGCTGAACGGGCCAAAAAGGCAGGCCTCGTCTACAGTCTCGCCTACGGTGATCAGCCAGCACTGATCTGCGAAATGGTCGACTGGGCACGCACTGCAGGATTTCCCGTGGTTTGTGCAGGCAAGGGAACACGCTACCTCCCAGCAATGCACCGCTCAACGCCTAAAACCGTGTGGCAGCATTTCGGCATCACAAGTGACGAGGCGGCCGAAGCTGGCATGAACCCAAAAATGTTCAATAGCTTCGTCGACGGCACGAAATCGGGCATCGAGATGGCTGCTGTCGCTAATGCCTGCAGTCTCAAGGTGCCGAGCAAAGGACTGGGTTTTCCAGCCTGTGGCGTCGATGACCTCGCCTATGTCTTGCGACCAGCCAGCATGGGCGGCCAGCTCGAACATGATGGCACGGTTGAAGTCATTACCGATTTGGAGCGCGATGGTCGTCCGGTCTATCGCGATCTTCGCTGGGGTGTCTATATCACATTCAAGGCACCATCGGACTACGCTCGAGCATGCTTCGCGCAATATGGTCTGAACATCGATCCAAGTGGCGATATCGCATCAATCTATCGGCCCATCCACATGATCGGTCTGGAACTCGGCATCAGTGTCGCGTCGGCAGCCCTTCGCGGCGAGCCGACCGGTTACCCCAAGAGCTTTGAAGCCGACGTGATCGCCACCGCCAAGAGAGATATGCCAGCCGGTGAGATGTTAGATGGCGAGGGTGGTGCTTGTGTCTGGGGCAAGCTGATGCCTGCAGGCATGTCAGTGGCCGGTGATTATCTGCCGATCGGGCTGGCACACACCGTTGAACTGGTACGACCGGTCGCCGCTGGCGCCTGTCTGACGATGGCAGACGTCGCCCTTGATCCTGGTGACCCGTTAATTGCCCTTCGCCGCACGATGACCGGCGCAGCCCCCTGAGTCGGCAGCGGCAGCCTCGTCAACTTCAACGAACGAACCTGCAAGGTCGGCCGTCCATTTTGCAGAATTTTTCAAGACCTTGCTGACACATAGCAATAGCTCTTGATGTGCCCTTCCTGCTCCTTTGATCGCAGGGCCTTAGTCATATGTTAACATTTTTAAGACATCCTACTCGCATTGTGGTGAGAGGAGAGACGAGATGAATCATTCCCAGACCAGAGCGCTTGCAGACGAGACACAAGCTCTTGTTGAGGTGCAAGACAAAAGACTGCCACTCCCAGAGGCCACGATGTTCATTGTCGCATCATCTGGCGCGCTTTGGGCGCTACTCTACGGCGCTTTCAACGCGTTGATCGGATAAACGCCACCGCCCCTTGTTGGCGCCGTTATCGGCTTTACCCTCCGTCACATCATCGAGAAGGCCCAATTGTGCACGGGGACAAGCTCACGCTGCATGTGCACGCGATTGAGCCTCTCCGCCTTGAGGCCACGCATCGATTGGTCAGTGTCTTACGCCGGTGGCGACGTGATCGTCTGCCCAGATCGAGCTGCGTCGCAAGGCGCCACGTCTTTTTCTGAACTTTGTGCGGCGTTCGAAGAATGACGAAGGCGCTTGCCCCCGCGTCCAAGGGACCGGGTGCGTCAATACAAGGGAAGAAGTTCACAAGATTGCCGCAAGCCTGCGCTCAGATCGGCACCATCAATTTTCCAAGTCTTCAGCGTCACCGCCAGCTTCAACTCGAAGCGATGATGAACAAAAGCGCTGTTTTCTATTGATGCCAAAAAAAGAAAGGAGGCCGAAACCTCCATTCCGAAAGGGAGCTCTTTCGAGCATTCTGCATTTGCAGATTATTCTTGTAAAATTATTCTTATCGACTTTTCGTTCCTGCGACAAGCCCTTTTGCTTAACCAACGGACGCATACAGGTTCTATCGATGTCGATCGCGTCACGAGGCTCGTGTTCGACCTATCCTTGTAGAGCGGCAGAAGAGGCGTGAATTCCGACGCGACCTCAACGGGCGGCACCGACTAGAGGGGGCGGGATTTCGCCGCAAGCTTGCCATCAGAAGGCGCACGCGATCCGATGTACGGGATCAGGCTCTTCTCATCGTGAGTCTCGTCAAGCACGAGGGTCGTGTCGAGCGAGAAGCTCGTTCCTGTAGCAGCATCCAGAAACCCAAGACGCTTGCTACATCCCCCAACCGAAACTTAGCCGCTTTGTCGAGGGAGGGCAGGACGAGAGGACGACGCGCCGTTCATGCCCATGCCAGCAATGAAATCCTGAAACCTGTTCGCAACGGCCCCGATGGAACGATCTTTCAGACCTGGATGCTGGCCTTAAACCTTCCGTTCAACCATCAACTTCTTGATTTCGGCGATGGCTTTCGCTGGGTTTAGTCCTTTGGGGCAGGTGTTGGCACAGTTCATGATGGTATGGCAGCGATACAATCGATATGGATCTTCTAAGTTATCCAGTCTTTCGCCCGTGTTATCGTCTCGGCTGTCGATCAGCCAACGATAGGCTTGAAGCAATGCTGCGGGGCCGAGATAGCGATCGCTATTCCACCAGTAGCTTGGGCAACTGGTGCTGCAGCAGGCGCACAGGATACATTCATAGAGGCCATCAAGTTTTTCGCGATCCTCTGGATCTTGTAATTGTTCCTTCTCCGGTGCAGCGGACGATGTCTGAAGCCAAGGCTGAATCGACTCATACTGAGCCCAAAACTGGGTGAAATCCGTAACCAAGTCCTTGATGACATCCTGATGGGGCAGTGGGTAGATCCGCACATCGCCGTCAATGTCGTCAATGGCTTTCAAACAAGCGAGCGTGTTTCCGCCATCGACATTCATCGCGCAGGAACCGCAGATCCCCTCGCGACAAGAACGTCTGAAGGTCAAGCTTGAATCCACCTCGCTTTTGATCTTGATGAGGGCGTCCAGCACCATCGGGCCGCAATCGTCCAGGTCGACTTCAAAACTATCAATCGTTGGATTGCTCTCATCGTCGGGATTGTAGCGATAGACTTTAAATGTCTTTACGCGTTTCGCACCACTTTCGGCTTTGTGATGCTTGCCGTCCGACATGCGCGAGTTAGCGGGTAACGTAAATTCTGCCATTGGGGCTGCGCTCCTGCGGAGACATTGGGGTCGACGTTGTGCGGCTACGGAATCGAGAAGACGATCAGTACACGCGTTTTTGTGGCGGAACCGGCTCGACTTCGTTGGTCAACGGCTGACTGTGAACGGGTCGTTCACCGATCTTCGAGCTGTGCTGGTCAGCCTCAACCCAACAAAGCGTATGCTTCATCCAGTTCTCGTCGTCTCGATCTGGAAAATCCTCACGTGCATGAGCGCCGCGACTCTCCGTGCGCTGGCCGGCAGACGCCATTGTCGCGACGGCCTGAAGCATCAAGTTTTCAAGCTCAAGGGCTTCAACCAGATCCGTATTCCAAATCATCGAGCGATCCGTGAGTTTGAGATCACTGAGTGACGACGCGACATTGCCAATCTTGTCTTCCCCCTCCTCCAGGAGTTCGCCTGTTCGGAACACACTGGCATGCCGCTGCATGGTACGCTGCATGTTGAGCCGGATTTCGCCCGTGGAGAGACCACCATCAGCGTGCCGAACCCGGTCGAGACGGGCAATCGCGGCATCGCCGGCATCGTTGGCAAACGGCTTTTGCGCGGCACCCGGCGTTACAATTTCTGCCGCGCGATGGGCTGCTGCTCGGCCGAACACGACCAGGTCAATCAGCGAGTTGCCGCCAAGACGGTTGGCACCGTGAACCGACGTGCAGCCGGCCTCACCTACCGCCATGAGGCCCGGAACAATCGAATCGCCGGCACCATTCGGCTTCACCACCTCGGTCAGATAATTGGTCGGTATTCCGCCCATATTATAATGGCAGGTCGGCACAACAGGGATTGGCCCCTTGGTGACATCAACACCGGCGAAAATCCGTGCTGTTTCGGAAATGCCAGGAAGCTTTTGATGCAGAACGGACGGATCGAGATGCTCAAGATGAAGCTCGATATACTCACCTTCCGCGCCGCAGCCTCGACCTTCATTGATTTCGATCGTCATGGCGCGGCTCACCACGTCCCGCGATGCTAGATCTTTCGCCGTTGGCGCATAACGTTCCATGAAACGCTCACCAGCCTTATTGGTGAGATAGCCCCCCTCGCCGCGCGCGCCTTCCGTAATCAAACAACCAGCGCCGTAGATCCCGGAGGGATGGAACTGTACGAATTCCATGTCCTGTAAGGGCAGACCGGCCCGCAAGACCATGGCATTGCCGTCGCCGGTGCAAGTGTGGGCAGAGGTACAGGAAAAATAGACGCGGCCATAACCGCCGGTCGCCAAGACGGTGAGCTGGGCCTGAAAGCGATGCAGCGTGCCGTCTTCGAGACAGAGCGCCATAATACCTTGGCAAGCCCCTTCCTCGTCCATGATCAAATCAAGGGCGAAATACTCGTTGAAGAACTGGACTTTGTGCCGGAGCGACTGCTGAAACAGGGTGTGCAGAATAACATGCCCCGTACGATCAGCGGCGGCACAGGTGCGATAGGCTTGATTCTTTCCATATTCGGTCGATTGGCCGCCGAACGCACGCTGATAAATCCGACCTTCAGGCGTCCTCGAAAACGGCACGCCGTAATGCTCGAGCTCAACCACGGCTGCCGGCGCATTTTTGGTCATGTATTCAATGGCATCTTGATCGCCGAGCCAGTCCGACCCTTTGACCGTATCGTACATGTGGAAACGCCAGTCGTCGTTGCCCATATTGCCGAGCGCCGCGTTGATTCCACCTTGGGCAGCCACGGTATGCGAACGTGTTGGATAAACTTTTGAGATGCATGCCGTGTTCAGGCCGGCTTCAACCATTCCCACAGCAGCACGGAGACCAGAGCCGCCGGCGCCCACGACAAGGGCGTCGAATTGATGGTCGATGATCGGATAGGCTTTAGCCATTGTCTCGGTTCCGGTTTTCTAGCTGCCTGATCAACGTCGCCTGGGTCGGCTCGCCTCAACCAGCCAATGAAGTCTTAAGAATGGCAACAGCGCACATGACGCCGAGGCCAACCGTTGCAAGCGTCACCGCGGTCAAAGCAGCGATCTTGAAGCCGTCATGATGGACATAGTCCTCGATGACGACCTGCAAACCGAGCTTTGCATGATAAAACGCTGATGCGACCAAGAGCAGCATCATGCTCGCCGTGAAGGGTGAGGCGATCCAGGCACGGGTCGCTTCATAATCGGCGCCGGCCAAACCGATCGCGTTGATCAAAAACCAAGTAACGAGCAGGACATTCGCAATACCCGTCAGGCGTTGCATGGTCCAATGTCCGACCCCATCCTTCGCGGCGCCAAGACCCTTTGTAAGGGAAAGGGGTGTTCTGAGTTGCATCAAGCCCTCCTCAGCCAACAATCGCGATGGATAGCCACGTCAATAGCGTGACCGCCCCGGCAAACACGACGACGGCGATCCCCGACGCCCTCGCCACCTCAGGCTCAAAACCGTAGCCCATGTCCCAGGCGAGATGACGGATGCCATTGCCCAAGTGGTAGGCGAGCACGAATGTCATGCAAAACAGGAACAGAAAGCCAAGAACGCTGTCCTTCCACCATTCGACAGTGGCGAAAGAGCGTTCGCCACCGGCCAATGCCATGAGCCACCAGGTCAAAAAGATCAGGCCAACCGATAGCGCGACACCGCTCGCCCGATGCGCAATTGACAGAGCCATCGTTAAGTACCAACGATAGATCTGCAAGTGAGGTGATAGAGGCCGCTTCGATTTGGCCATCAGTCGCTCCAAGAATGCCGTTCAGTCGCCGCTTTTTCTTTGTCGGCGTGAGCATAATGTGCGCCCTAGGCAAGTCAACGTTGCCCTTTCAACGTTAACGCGCCTGGTGACGTCTTCATTTCTCAGTCTACGCCATGCTGCACTATCGTCAGATCAAGACACCGCGAGCGAAGGCCCTGTCGCAAACCTAGTCCGTCTTGGTTAAAGAAAAATTACGTTCGCCAAGAAAACACCCTGGGGGCGACAGAAGGCCGCGAGCCCGTCGGGCCTCGCTAGCCCCAAGGCCTTTTTGTCGCAACGCGCGCGGCGGCCCCTGGGGTCATCTCGTTCAGACGACTGACACGCTCTGCCGTTGACGGATGGGTGCGAAAGAGGCCGGAGATTCCGCCTGAGCGGAGTGGGTTGATGATAAACATATGGGCCGTTGCTGGATTCTCTTGTGCTCGCGGGTTTGTCATGCCGCGCGCTTGGCGCTCTATCAGTTGCAACGCGCTCGCCAGCCATTCCGGGTGGCCACAGATTTCAGCGCCTAGCCGGTCCGCAGCGAATTCCCGCGTCCGCGAAATGGCCATCTGAACCAACATCGCGGCGACCGGTGCTAAAAACATCACGAGCAACGTGCCAACCATGCCGAGCGGATTGTCCCGTCCACGGCCAAAAAACATGCCGAACTGCGCAAGAAAACCGATGGCTCCGGCGATGGTGGCCGTAACCGTCATGATCAAAGTATCTCGATTCTTAATGTGCGCGAGTTCATGTGCGATCACGCCGGCTAATTCCTCGTCAGAGCACGTCGCCATCAATCCTCGCGTAACAGCGACCGCGGCATGATCGGGATCGCGGCCCGTCGCGAAGGCATTGGGTTGCGCGGTATCCATGATGTAGACGGCCGGCATCGGCAGATCGCCTTTCCGCGCAAGATCTTCCACCATGGAAACCAGACCGGGCGCTTCCGTTCGGGTCACCAGACGGGCACCTTGCATGCGGAGCACCGCTTTGTCCGAATTCCAGAAGGACCAAGCGTTCATGCCAAGGGCGATGAGGAAGGCGATCAAGGCGCCACCACCACCGCCGAGCAAATAGCCGATCGCTAAAAACAGGCCGGTCATAGCGGCCAAGAGCAATGCAGTGCGCGCGTAATTCATCGTTGTCTTGCCCAATCTTCACGAGATTGATCGTCAGGCAATCGACTTTCCGTCGCCATGAAGCGGCACGGTGTCTAACGATAGGTAGGTGCTACCTTGCAGGGTGCAAGCTCGCGATGTCCGGGCAACCAAATCGCGCCAATCGACGACCGGCCAACGATTTATCATTGTCACGCCAGGGTTTGGTGCTCTAAACCCATGCTTTCACGAACTTAAGTTGCAATTGATGGCGACTCCAGGGACTCCGGCTAACGAACGGGATAGCGAAAAAGCAATGTCCAACTTCAATCATAACGATAGTGCGAAGCTGTCAGTCACCGATGATGAAGCGCTGGAGCTGCATCGAAGTGGCAAGCCTGGCAAAATTGAAATCGCACCGACAAAGCCGCTGACCACCCAGCGCGATCTGTCTCTCGCCTATTCTCCAGGCGTCGCAGCCCCTTGCCTTGCCATCAAAGCCGATCCGGCAAAGGCTTACGAATATACCGCCAAAGGTAATGTGGTCGCGGTGATTTCGAACGGGACCGCTGTTCTCGGCCTCGGTAATCTCGGCGCCCTCGGCGCAAAGCCGGTCATGGAAGGTAAGTCCGTCCTCTTTAAGCGCTTTGCTGATATTGATGGCATTGATCTTGAGATCGATAGCGAAGACGTCGATGAATTCGTGAATTGCGTGAAGCTTCTCGGACCAACCTTCGGCGGGATCAATCTTGAGGACATCAAAGCCCCGGGCTGTTTTGTCATCGAGCAGCGCCTGCGCGAATTGATGGACATCCCGGTGTTCCATGACGACCAGCATGGGACGGCGATTATCGCAGCCGCTGGCCTCTTGAATGCTCTCGACATTACAGGGCGCAAGATCGAGGACATCAAGCTCGTTATCAATGGCGCTGGCGCCGCGGCGATTGCGTGCCTCGACCTTTTAAAGGCCATGGGCCTTCCTTACGGCAATGCCATTCTCTGCGATACCAAAGGCGTGATCCACAAGGGTCGCGAAGTTGGCATGAACCAGTGGAAATCCGCCCATGCCATTGAGACGTCAGCGCGGACACTCGAAGAGGCATTTCGCGGCGCCGATGCCGTCTTCGGCCTGTCGGTGAAAGATGCCTTTAGCGCTGACATGATCCGATCGATGGCGAAGAACCCGATCGTGTTTGCTATGGCGAATCCCGACCCCGAAATCACGCCTGAGGAAGTCGCAGAGATCCGTCCAGACGCCATTATGGCGACAGGACGCTCCGATTATCCAAATCAGATCAACAACGTCTTGGGCTTCCCCTACATCTTCAGAGGGGCGCTCGATGTCCGCGCCTCAACCATCAATGACGAGATGAAGATTGCGGCTGCCCGAGCACTCGCTGATCTTGCACGCGAGGAGGTGCCCGATGAGGTTTCTCTTGCTTATCGTGGCCGACACCTGCGCTATGGTCCCGATTACCTTATCCCGACACCTTTTGACCCTCGCCTGATTACGCATGTCCCGCCGGCGGTCGCTGAAGCTGCAGAGAAAAGTGGGGTTGCACGGCAGCCAATCCAGAACAAGGCTGCTTATGTGAATAGGCTGCGCGGCCGACTTGATCCGACGGCATCGCGGATGCAACAGATCATTGATCGTGTACGGGCCGATCCAAAACGTATGGTGTTTGCCGAGGGCGAAGAGGAAAGCGCGATTCGTGCCGCAATCGCTTGGCACAATAATGGTCTTGGCACCCCCATCCTTATCGGACGCGAAGAGAGTGTCACCTCGGTCATGGATAGTATGGGCGTCGATATCCCAGACGCACTTGAGATCCACAATGCGCGCCTCTCCGAACGCAATCAGCGCTATGCCGAACGTCTCTATCAGCGCAACCAGCGCAGCGGCATGCTGTTTCGCGATTGCCTCCGCCAGGTCAATCAAGATCGAAATATCTTCGGCGCTTGTATGGTCGCAGCTGGAGATGCCGATGCCATGGTCACAGGGCTTACGCGCAGTCCGATCACCGTCTTGAACGACATCCAAAAGGTTATCGACCGACGGGTGGGCGAGCGGGTCTTCGGCCTCACCATCATGATTGCGCGCGATCGGACCGTCCTGATTTCAGACAGTATGGTGCACGAATTGCCATCGAAGGAGGAACTCGCGGACATTACGGCGCAAACGGCTGCATTCGCCCGAAGGCTCGGCCTCGCACCGCGTTGTGCCCTTCTATCCTTCTCCAATTTCGGCTCACGCCAAACCGAGAAGACCAGGCGGGTCCTTGATGCCGTCACCGAATTGGACCGACGTGCCGAAATTAGCGGATTGGACTTTGAGTATGACGGCGAGATGACCGCCTCAGTCGCACTCGATGGCGATCTCCTCGCACGCTATCCGTTTTGTCGCCTCTCCGGCCCTGCCAATGTGCTGATTATGCCAGCGCTACACACCGCTAATGTGAGTTCACAACTCTTGAGCCAGCTTGGCGGCGGCACCGTCATTGGGCCACTCTTGGTCGGCCTATCCAAGCCTGTCCAGATCCTGCCCATGAACGCGTCAGTCTCAGACATCCTGAATCTCGCTGCGCTTGCCGCCGACTCGGCAGTAACACCGATGATGGCGGGCACGAATGATGATGTGAACGACGGCATCGCCACGGCTGCGGAGTGACAATCCGATAGCCCGTCATCGCTCGAGCATCAGATCGTCAAACGGTTTGGAACAGCGTCTAAGCATCACCGCATGATGGCCAGCGCCTCCCTAGGGCATGGGGGCCTGGCCGGAATAACAAAACGACGGGCAGACCAAGTCCAAAGGTCATCTCCACCGGTGCATGGGCACCGGTCTCACGCTTCATGATCGGTTGATGGCCCCCGCCAACGAAACGAGCATCGTCGACAAGCTGACGCGATCAAATGTTTCGTTCGACAACCACCTCCAGGAGGCCGGGTTTCTGCGTGGCGATCATGCCTTCTAATGCCTCGCGAACATCGCCTGGATTGTCGACACGACACGCCTGCAAGCCAAAAGAGCGGGCAAGACCGTCAAACGCGATCGGCGGGTCATCGATATCCATGCCAATGAAATGCTCGTTGCCGTGAAAGGCCTGGAGACGTTGTTTGAGAATGCGATAGCCCTGGTTATTGAGAATGATATAGGTGATGGGAAGATTGAGATGGGCGGCCGTCCAAAGCGCCTGAATCGTATACATGGCACTTCCGTCCCCAATCACCGCCACGACCGGGCGCTCAGGCTTTGCCAACTGGATACCGATGGCTGCGGCAATCGCCCAACCAATGCCGCCGCTAGCAAACGCATGAAAACCGTCCTTGCCTCGAAACGGCAACATTTCGAGGAGCGAGTTCGCCGCGGTCAATCCTTCGTTGACGAGGACCGCATCCTTAGGAAGCGCATCAACAATCTGCATCATGAGCCAGTCGGGCGCTATGGGGCGGGCATGAGAACGCGTGCTCGCAATGGCGCGGCGCTGTGCACATTTAGCGCGCCAATTGCGGTCGGCAATCGCCCCAAGGCGCTCAGCCGCCTTAGCTCGTAACCTGTCGCCGCCGATCGCCCCAATGACAGGCAAAAGCGCCTCCAGGGTTGCCTTCAGATCAGCACGGATCGCGACTTCTGCTGCGTAATTCTTTCCCATCTCACCATCGATCAGGCCGAGCTGGACCAATGGCAGATCTGGCGGCAACGGATCGGTTTCGCTCCAAACGGACATGCGCAACACATCAGCACCAGCAACCACCAAGAGATCGTACTCAGCGAGGACGTCACGCACCTGTTGCTGATCGCGTGAGAGGGCGCCCATGAAGGCTGGATGTTCCGACGGAAAATGCGCCCCATAGGGCACTGTTTGCTGATAGGCAGGCGCCCCCAAGAGTTCCGCGAACTGCGCAATCTGGTCGAACGCATGCGACGTCACGACCTCATGCCCGACCAAAAGAGCTGGACGCTCAGCCTTGAGCAAACGAACGGCGAGCTTCTCGAGGGTCTCGTCTGTCGGTCGACTGGAGCAGTCGACCCTCGTGGCGCGGCCGAGATCAATGCCTTTTTCATCGTTGAGAATATCACCAGGCAACGACAAAAAGACCGGCCCGGTTGGTGGTGTGGTTGCGATCTTAGCAGCTCTACGAACAACCCTCGGCATATCTTCAAGACGCGTAATCTCGGTTGCCCACTTCACCAGAGGTGCTGCGATCGGCACCAAGGGATCGTACAAGAGTGGCTCCGTCAATCCGTGACCCTGCTCCTGTTGCCCAGCGGTAATCAAGAGCGGCGCACCCGTAAACTTGGCGTTGTAGATTGCGCCCATGGCATTGCCGAGCCCTGGTGCAACATGCACGTTACAGGCAGCAAGCTTGCCGGACGCGCGAGCAAATCCGTCAGCCATGGTGACTACAACCGATTCTTGAAGACCAAGGATATAGGTGAGATCCGGATGGTCTTTCAGCGCATCCATCAATGGGAGCTCGGTTGTCCCGGGATTGCCGAAGAGATGGGCGATCCCCTCGTCCTCCAACAGCGACAAAAAAATGCGACTGCCGGTCGTCTTGTTCATGCTCATTCCTTCAGCAATCACCTCCCGCTCGTTAGAGGACCCCTTTAAAGGATGTCGGCAGGAGCCGCCCAACCCGTGCCCAAGTCGGCACCAGGCCGCCCATAACCACGACGTGGCGTCTCGACCCTGTCAGCGACATGGCCTCGCCCCATTCGGCAGCCTCTCGAGACTCGATCAAGGCTAGCCCTTTGCTGCCGACAACAGTCCACGACCGGCAAGGTTTTTCATCAGTGCCGATGTACCGAAGGTCCAGGCTGGCGCCTCATCACAAAAGGCGACGCGGTTGGTGAGTTGACCAAGCTCGGGGCAAGCAATCCGGACGAGATCCCCTGATTTATGGGTGAAGCCCTCACCCGGCCGGTCGCGATCCTCGATCGGCGCGAACATGGTGCCAGCGAACAAGACGAAACCGTCGGGATATTGGTGGTTGGCCGAACAGGTCTGCCCAACGAGGTCGGTAAGATCGCGACTGATCTCGCGCATTGAGTTGGTACCGTCGAGAGCAAAGCCATCCTGTTCGCCCTCAACACGCAACGTGATCGTGGTGTTCCGGAGTTGGTCGAGCGACAGCGTATCGTCCAAGAGTCGGATGAAGGGGCCAACCGCGGTCGAAGCATTGTTGTCCTTGGATTTGCCCAGCAGAAGTGCACTTCGCCCTTCAAAGTCGCGAAGATTGACGTCATTGCCAAGGGTTGCTCCCTTGATCTCACCACGCGCATTGACGACGACAACGAGCTCAGGCTCGGGATTGTTCCAGGTGCTGTCGCGACGAATGCCGATGAGTGCCCCCGTTCCGACCGCGGCCATCGGCGGCGCCTTGGTAAAAATCTCGGCATCCGGCCCGATACCGACTTCCAGATACTGCGACCAGGCACCTTGATCGAGCAGATGGGCCTTGAGACGCATGGCTGCCTCCGAGCCCGGCACGATTTGCGAGAGATCCGAACCAATTAGATCGACAATCGTCTTGCGGATCGTATCAGCCTTGGCCGCATCGCCCCTCGCCTGTTCCTCGATCACCCGCTCCAGCATGCTCTTCGCGAAGGTCACGCCAGACGCTTTAATCGCTTGCAAATCAATCGGGGCCAAAAGGCGTGGTTTTTGAGGATCGAATGTCTCGTGAGCGGTATTGGCAAGGATCGGCTCAAGCGCACCGATGAAGCTACCCTCGCTCTTCGCGATCGCAACCGGATCCTCCAAATCCAAGAGGTCTGTCATGGTCGGAGCGATGACCGAAAGATCGAAGACACCCTCTTCGCGAACCGCAACCACCGCGGGACCGACCGAAAGCTCGACCCGTCCAACGAGTGTTCCGCGCAGCCCGTCGGCCGGCAGTGTCGCCTTTGCTGTCAAGGCAACATCCATGTGTTTCGCCTCCTCTTGTCCAAACCTTCGTTTAGCTACCCATGCCACAGCGTCCGGTCTCACGCCAGCCTGTGGCGGGGTCAGCAAAGCGACGACTGATGCCATCCTAAGTCCGGCCACCCTCCATGCGATGTTGAAACGAGGTTTCGCGTCCCATGAATGATGAGCGTGTTCTTGATGACACGACGCTTGATCGATGCGTCAAAATCGTTGGAAATCTGCCATATTTGGGTACCCTCGCGTTGCGATACACCGGACACCATGGCATGCTTCTGTCATGAAAAAATAAGTGTCGGGTCATCCGTCCTCCGATCCGATAGTCGATCCGATCGTTAAAGCTATGGACAAAGATCCGTCGGCGGTCGGGCCACAACTAAGGGAGCAGGTTTACGGCTTCGTGCAATGGAGGTTGCGTGGACCTGACAGAACATGAAGAAGCGCCATCTTGCCGTGGCAGGAGCCACAGCAGTCCTGCTTGGCCTCACGGGTTGTGCGATTGATCTACCCAGCAACTACAAAAGTCAGCTGTCTGGCGGGTATGCTTCGGCGTTCAATCGAGGCACGCAAGCCCTACGCGCTGATGACTTTGAAAGGGCAGCCGCCCAGTATCGTGCCGCAGCCGAAAGCGGTCATCCCAAGGCACTCGTTGCCTATGGTCGCCTCTATTCGAAAGGGCAAGGCGTTGAACGCGACCCGGTGCGCGCCGCGGCGCTGTTTGAGGATGCTTACAGCAAGAGTTCGCCTTTAAAAGGCAAGGCGGCGCTGGAGCTCGGCCTCCTCCTTCTCCACGGCGGCAATGGGCCCTCAGGCCAGCTCCCCGCTGACGAGCCAAGGGCCAAGTCGCTCTTGCTCGAGGCGCTCGATCGCGGGGAACGGCGTGCGGCGACAAGTTTGGCGCGTATTTATGATCGGGGCATCGGCGTCGAGCCGGATCCTGAGAAAGCCATCACCTATTACCTCGAAGCCAGTCCAGATGATGCCTATGCAGCCCGTGATCTCGCTCGCCTCTTGAAAAAGCACGGCGGCTCGGAGCAGGACATTGCCAAGGCTGCCGAACGGGCCATCGGCCAGTTCGAGCTGCGGGCCAAAGCTGGGGACAAAAAACTCTGGGTTCAGCTCGCCGACATCTACTCGCGAGACGAGATCGTCGATGCTGACCCTGACCGCGTCCTTGATTACCTGCAGCATGTCGCCGATCCCACTGACACGGCGATGCAACGGCGACTCGCCCGCATCTATTCACGGGTAGGCGCGCGGCAAAAGCGTAATCGTATGCTGAGGCTTGCTGCCGATGATGGTGATGTTTGGGCGCAGACGCAGCTTGCGCGAATTCACCTGCAGCCACGAGGTGCCGACACGAATGGCGCCGTCGGCCGCTACTATGCCGAAAGTGCCATCGGCAAGGGCAGCGAAGCGGCAATGGTCTATTTGGGGCTTGCCATGCTGCGTGGCACGCCGGTCGAAAAAGAGCCGCTCCTAGGGGAAAGCCTTCTTCGGCGCGCTCACGACGCCGGTTCCATGCGGGGAACTATCGCATTGGGCGCTGCCATTTTGCGAGGTGATGTGGCCGAGCGAAGCCCTGGAGAAGGCAAACGACTGCTAGAAACTGCAGCCGAAGAAGGTTCGGCTGATGCCATGAGCGCCCTCGGCTTTGCCTATCTCAAGGGAACCCGTCTTCCGCAGGACCAGACCTTGGCCATGACATGGATACGCAAAGCGGCCGCAGCCGGAAGTAAGCGCGCCAAGGCCTTCCTGATTGATCGCGGCAAAGACAGCGTCTAGACGGATCGACAAGCGACCGCCTGACGCAGGGCTCAGGCGTTCGCTTGACTCTCCTCGAGACCAATATCTATGGTGCGATCGCTTTCGGCGGGGATGCGGCCGATCCGCTTATACTGCGCCGAGGTGAGAGTTGAAAGCCAATGGTACGCGACGACAAGTCGTCAAAACTCGACGATCTCGACAGCCGTATCAAAAAGCTGCGGCAGGATACTGGCCTTGCGAAGGATGACGAGCCTGATCGTCCCGTCGGCCCAAGAGGTTATGGTGCCGGCGTTCAGATCGGGGTCGAGCTGATCGCGGGTATCCTTGTCGGCGGCTTCATTGGCTATTGGCTCGATCGCTGGCTAAACACATGGCCGATTTTTTTTATGGTCATGTTCTTCGCTGGTGCCGGGGCGGGCATGCTTAACGCGTTTCGGTATGTCAACCGGATGAGTCAACATTCGGCGCCGTCTGGGAATGACAAGCAGGCGGCCGATAAGGAGTAGGTGCGGTGGCATCGGAAGAGACGGCAGCGCATGGTGGTCACGCTGAACATGGCGACGGACATGACGCGCACAGTCCGCTAGAGCAGTTTGAGATCCATCCTCTGGTTACCGAAGGGCCGAATTTCACCCTTCTCGGCTTTGACCTCTCCTTTACGAATTCCTCGCTTTGGATGGTGATTGCCCTTCTGTGTGTCTACGCCCTCGTCATGATGGGCTCCCGCCACGGCAGCATGGTGCCAGGTCGCCTCCAATCACTGGTCGAGATGGTCTACGACTTCATCGCCGATATGATCGAGAGCAATGCTGGGCGTGAGGGACGGAAGTACTTTCCGTTTTTCTTCACGCTCTTCACGTTCGTTTTGATGGGCAATTTGCTCGGCATGATCCCTGGGAGCTTCACGTTCACCAGCCATATCATCGTGACGTTCACCATGGCCTTGTTCGTCGTGGTCTCGGTGACGATCATCGGTATCGCTAAACACGGGTTACACTTCTTTTCGTTCTTCGTGCCGAAAGGCGTCCCAGCACCCGTTCTGCCGCTTTTGGTACCGATCGAAGTTCTTTCCTATCTGATTCGGCCGATCAGCCTGTCTGTCCGCCTCTTCGTGAACATGATGGCGGGCCACATCATGCTGAAAACCTTTGCCGGGTTCATCATTGCGCTTGGCGGCTTCTATCTCGTACCGGCCATCGCGCCTCTGGCTCTGACCGTGGCTCTTTCCGGCCTGGAACTCGCAATTGCCTTCCTTCAAGCGTATGTGTTCACCGTGCTGAGCTGCATCTATCTGCAGGAGGCTCTACATCTTCACTGACCGGAAGGCTGATCTGCCTGGATGGTCTTTGCGCTAACTCAATAAGTTTCCATTCCAAGACGACAGGAGCAAATCCATGGAAATCGAAGCAGCCAAAATGATCGGTGCTGGTCTCGCCGCGATCGCGCTTGCAGGCGTTGGCGTGGGCATCGGTAACGTCTTCGCGACAACCATCTCCACCATCGGCCGTAACCCCTCCATTCAGGATCGTGTTTCCGGCATGATGTGGATCGGCTTCGCGCTGGTGGAAGCCATCGGCCTGTTCGCCCTGCTGATCGCCTTCATGGTGCTGTTCGGCTAATCGTCCCGGACTTGCCAGGCCGCAGTCTTACGCAGAACGCGGAGGCAGGCGGCCAGGCCGGTCACGCCGGTTCCGACCGGATCGTCTGCTACGTTATGGAGTTCGTCGATGCCCCAGCTTGAGGTTTCGACTTATATCAGCCAGATCTTCTGGTTGATTGTCTGTTTCAGCATTCTCTACTACTTGCTCAGCAAGAAGGCCTTGCCGCGTGTCGCTGAGGTCCTGGAAGCTCGTGCTGACCGTATCCGCGCCGATCTCGACGAAGCGCAGCGTTTGAAAAAAGACGCCGAAGACGCTCTCGGTCGTTACGAACAGGTCGTTGCGGAGGCGCAGAATAGAGCGCAGGCCCAGGTTGCTGAAACCCAAGCCAAGCTTCAGGCGGATGCCGCAGAAGCGCAGGCCACACTGGACGCGAAGTTGTCAAAGCAGGTCGCGGACGCTGAGGCTCGGATCGCCAAAGCCCGTGCCGACGCGCTCAACGATCTCGATGATGCGGCGATCTCCACAGCACAGGCGGCGGCACAGCGCTTGGCTGGTGTCAAGGTGTCAAAAACCGATGCCAAGGCGGCTCTTTCAGCCGTGCAGACGGAGGCCGCCTAAATGTATGAGTTGATGCTCTGGGTCGCGCTCATCTTGCTTGCGATCGTCATTTACAAAACCGGCATGCACAACATGATCCTTGGCATCCTTGATGGCCATGCCGACAAGGTGCGTGCCGAGCTTGACGAGGCTAAGAATCTTCGGGAAGAGGCGACCAAACTCCTTGCTGATCATCAGGCCAAGTTGGCTGGCGGCGAGGAGCACGCGAAGAAGATTGCAGAGCAAGCCGAAGCTGAAACCAAGCGTCTTGTCGAGCGACACAAAGCGGATCTTGCCGCGAGCTTAAAGCGCCGAGAAGAGCAGGCGATGGCACGGATCGCCCAAGAAGAAGCTAAGGCGCTACAGGACGTTCGCAACCGCACAGCCAATCTCGCCATCTTGACGACGGGACGACTGCTGCGCGACAAAATGGCCGGTGACGATGGCAAATCGCTGCTGGATGGCGCCATTGGGGAGGTCAGCCAGAAACTGGCCTCTTGAGTGAGACCGAACATGGGATGATCAGGCTTTATCAGTACGCGCCGGCCTGGGGCATGAACGTCAGCCCGTTCACGCTGAAACTTGAGACTTGGCTCAAGCTCTCCAACCTAGACTATCAGACCATCGCGCTTCGTACGCCCAGTCAGTCGCCAAAAGGCAAGCTGCCCTTCATTCAAGACGAAGATGGTACCCGTGTCGCCGACAGCAGCCTGATCATCGATTACCTCAAACGTACGCGAAAGATTGATCCGGATCATGAGCTGACCGAACGGCAGCGGGCGGAAGCGATCAGCCTGCAGCGGTTGTTCGAAGAACATTTCTATTTCGTGCTGTCCCATAGCCGCTGGATTGACCCGCTCGGCTGGGCAACGACGAAGTCCGGCTATTTTGGTTTCTTGCCGCCCGGCGTCCGAGACCTCGTCTCAGCGGTTGTTCGCCGCCAAATAAGACGCGCACAGCATGCCCAAGGCATTGGCCGACACAGCCAGGATGAAATCTACGCCATGGGGCGTGCGGATCTCCGTACGATTGCCGTGCTCCTTGGCAATCGCTCCTATTTTTTTGGGGACGGCCCAACCACCATTGACGCCATCGCTTATGGTTTTCTTGCCAACATCTATTTTGTACCCATCGAGACCGAGCTGAAACGGATTGCCCTTGAATTCGACAATCTTCGCCTTTACTGCGAACGACTTGGCCAAGGCTTAGGGTTTCTCTCCGTGGCCGCCGGCAGCGGATCTCCCCAGTAGGGCTCGTTCCAGCGGTCGTACTCATCCCTTAGGCCGCCTAAGTTCAGAAGACGCTCCTGCCGATCATTGATCCGAGATCCGTCTCCCTAAATGAGGCCACCCGACCACCAAGTCACCTGGCCGATGTTTGCCATCTTGGGTTTATCCAAGGTTCCTGATTGGAACGGGGAAGCGGCGCTTTACCGAGAATCAGATCAGACGCCTTTTCTCCGGTCATGATCGTCGGGCCATTGAGGTTTCCATTGGTGATACGTGGAAAGATCGAGCTATCGACCGCGCGCAGCCCCTCAACACCAATGATGCGGCACTCGGGATCGACGACGGCTGTCGGATCGTCCGCCCGCCCCATCTTACACGTTCCACAGGGATGATAAGCACTTTCGACAGCGTCTCGAATGAAGTCATCCAGCTCTGCGTCTGACTGAACGTCGGCACCTGGCGCGATCTCCTTTCCAGCATAGGGCTTGAAGGCCTCTTGAGCGAAGAGCTCGCGAGTTAATCGGATACAATGACGAAAGTCAGCCCAATCGTCAGGTTTCGACATGTAATTGAAAAGAATCGATGGGGGTTCCTTGGGATCCGCGGAACGCAGCTTGATCCGGCCGCGAGAGGCTGACCGCATGGGACCCACATGGGCTTGAAAGCCATGGCCCTCCGCGGGCGCTTTACCATCATAACGGATCGCGACAGGTAGAAAATGATATTGAATGTCAGGGTAATCGACGCCGGCCTTAGACCGGACGAAAGCGGCACTTTCAAAGTGGTTACTGGCCCCATCTCCTGACTTGAAGAACAACCACTCGGCACCAATGAGCGCCTTTGAAACAAGGTTCAGCTTGCTGTACAGCGTAATCGGTTGGGTGCAGGCCTGCTGAATATAGAGTTCCAGATGATCCTGGAGATTGGCGCCAACGCCCTTACGATGAGCTACCACGTCGATACCTTGCTCGCGGAGATGCGCTTCGTCCCCTATGCCAGACAGCATGAGCAGCTTGGGGGAGTTGATCGACGACGCGGCGAGGATCACCTCCCTATTGGCGCGTACAATCTCAATCTTGCCGCCACGTTCGACTTCGACGCCAATGGCCCGCTGGCCATCAAAGACGACACGCCTGGCTAGGCAACGTACCATATCAAGGTTGGGTCGTTTCAGTGCTGGCTTGAGATAGGCATTGGCGGCAGACCATCGGCGGCCTTGCCAAACCGTTTGCTCCATCGGACCGAAGCCTTCCTGTTTCTCACCATTGTAGTCGTCGGTGACTTCGAAGCCCGCTTGGCGTCCGCTATCGACAAAGGCTTGATAGAGAGGGTTTCTTCTGGGTCCTCGCGTAATATGCAGCGGCCCCTGATCACCACGATAATCGGATTGGCCACCATGCCACGATTCCATGCGCTTGAAGTAAGGTAGGACATCGGCATAGGCCCAGCCATCAGCACCCGTTTCAGCCCAATGATCGTAGTCGCCGGCATGACCTCGCACATAGACCATGCCGTTGATGGATGAGGACCCACCGATGACTTTGCCCCTTGGACAGGCCAGACGCCGGCCACCGAGATGCGGCTCCGGATCGGTTTGATAGCCCCAGTCATAACGGCTCATATTCATGGGGTAAGAGAGCGCTGCCGGCATCTGGATCAAGGGCCCAGCGTCTGTACCGCCGAACTCAAGGACAAGCACCGAATGCCTGCCGTCCTCCGATAGCCTTGAGGCGAGAACTGAGCCTGCCGACCCCGAACCGACAATGATGTAGTCTGCTTGCATCCGACCGGCCTTAGCGACTGTCTCGGTCTCCATTCAACCAGGAGCCTGAAGCATCGATACTGAGCAGCAAAGCCTCGCACAAAATGCCCTTGCCGCCCATGGGGTTTTACGACGCGACCAGCGATAGGGATCATGACGGTCATAACAAGACAAGAACGACGTCCTCTTGCCGAGAGGGCTGCCCTCACTTTAGCGACGATTACACCAGTCCAGGATTTCATCGAACTGGCTCCCCCTTACTCGGCAAGACGATAGGCGATCAATCGGGAGGTATGTCGGGAACGATACACCTATCGTCCGCGGCGCTGGGGTCGAGCTCCGGCTGGATTGCCATCTGCCGCTTCCAAAAGCCAGCAAACACCCCTTCCTTCGCTAAAAGGTCAGTATGAGTCCCCTCTTCGACCAGTCGACCATGATCAAGAACGAGTAGACGATCCATGCCAATGATGGTGGAAAGCCTGTGCGCGATGGCGATGACGGTCCGCCCCTCCATCAACGTCATCAGCGAGTCTTGGATCGCCGCTTCAACCTCACTGTCCAGGCTCGACGTCGCCTCATCCAACACGAGGATCGGAGCATTCTTCAAGAGCGCGCGTGCAATCGCGATCCGCTGACGCTCGCCACCGCTGAGCTTTAGGCCGCGCTCGCCAACAAGCGTGTCGAGACCATCACCCCGACGCTTGATGAAATCATCACAATGCGCGGCCACAGCAGCGTGCCAGATCGCATCCTTATCAGCTTTTGGGGCTCCGTAAGCGATATTATCTCCCACAGAACGGTGGAAGACGTTGGGAACCTGACCGACCTCACCAATCACCCGACTGAGGCTTGCCAAAGTGACGTCTGCAATATCTTGCCCGTCAATCGTGATACGGCCGGACTGCGGCGTGAATTGGCGGGTCAGGAGACGGATGACGGTGCTCTTTCCCGCACCTGAAGCGCCAACTAAACCGACTTTCTCGCCCGAACGAATGCGAAAACTCAACCGATCAAAGACAGGTGTGCCGTCAGGGTAGGCAAAGGTCACATCTTCAAAAGCAATCGCGCTTTGCTGAATGTCGATGGTGACCGCCTGCGGTCGATCCGGCATGGCATGGGGTTGCAGGATCAATTCGACACCGTCCTTAAACGAACCATAATCAGCGAAAAAATCGACCATGCGACGGCCAAGCAGACGTACCACCATCACGACGTTGGCGCTAAGCGTGCAGACCATCGTGAACTCGCCAATTGTCATGATGCCCGCTTTGGTGTCAGCAAGCGCTGACAAGACAAGCCAGATGAGCAACATCATGCCAAGTGAGACGTGCATGACGGCCATCGCGACAAAGAACAAACGCGCCCGTCTGGATCGCGCTGTCTCCTCGCTGAGCGCTCCCGCGAGAACATCAAGTTCCCGATCGAAACCGGCGAAACCGCGCACAAGTTCCCAATTATTGATGGTATCGACGAGCCGACCGCTCACCTTTGAGACGGCATTGTGCAGGTTTTTGAAAAGAAGAACGCCAAAGCTGCCGAGATAGGCTGTCAGACCAAGAAAGACAGCAATCCAGACAGCCAAGATCCACCCGTAGGCGGCCGACAACGTGCCCAAGAGCAAACTCGCCGTGATCATCAAAATTATGGTCTGCACGCCGTCAATGGTGAGTGCGTTGACGACACCGTGACTGCTGGTGGCAGCCTGGCTGACTTTCTGAGCAAGCCGCCCCGGTAAATTGGCCTGAAAAAAGTGAGGTGCATGCCCCATGAGATGCTGGAACAACCGTGCCTTGATGGCGACGCGCATCTGAGGATAGACATACACATTGATGAATTGAGCGAGTTGAAAGAAGAAAGGTCCCCCGACCCAAAACCCGAAAAGAATGAAGACCCAAAGCATCGCCGATCCAGCGACATGCCCCTCCAGCTCCGCATTCAAGCTATCGATAAGCTGGCTGAGAGCAAACGGCTGAAGCGAGAACATAACCTGCGATGCGATGGCAGCGGCCACGACAAGAAGCGTCCGTCCCAACAGCATTGAACGAACGATATCGAATAAGAAAGGAAGCGCATGCCGCGTCGCGTAGCCTGGCGGCAACGGCTCAATGATCGGCGGCTCATCCAAACGGAAGAGCTGTGCAAACCATCGGGAGACCCCTTCTCCCGGTGGCAGATTGCGTGCGATCTGTCGATGCATCAAATGTCCCCAACGCGTCTTAGAGAAACGCCTAAAATCTTCCACTGGTACAGCTCATGATGCGCCAGCGATCCTCTCTCCTTAAACCGCATCCGCAAGCTCCTTTCGGTCGTCATGATTCCTTGTTTCTGAGGTGGTCCCCCGGTCTGAGCTTTGCATCGAATCCTCAATAACGCATGGCGACCCACCGCCACCCGAACCCGGAAACCTTCATCGCCTAGGGAAGCGGCAGCGAACGGATCGCTGAACATGCCTGGATCTACCGTTGGCCGATCGTCAATGAACGCCTGCAAGCCAGGAGCTGATAATTTTTCATAGCCAGCGGATGCGTTTAACAGCGATAATGTCGCATGATATCAAGTTTCCTCACCAAGATCTCGAGCTCCTGGAAAACACCGGAGCTTCTATTATATGTGCTCGCAGCTGGCGTCCCGCTGTCATTTGCGACCTGGCAGGCTCTCCTTAACAATTTTGCCATCGAACGCGCTGCTTATACTGGGGTCGAGATCGGTATCCTGCAGTCCCTGCGCGAGGTTCCGGGTTTTTTAGCGTTCACGACGATCTTTGTCTTACTGATCCTGCGTGAGCAAACCTTCGCGCTCCTATCCCTCGCACTCTTGGGCATCGGCACCGCGATTACCGGCTTGTTTCCGAGCGTCATCGGCCTCTACTGCACCACGGTGGTGATGTCGATCGGATTTCACTATTTCCAGACGCTGCAAATTTCTTTGTCACTTCAATGGGTGAGTAAGGAACGAGCGGCCGAGGTTTTGGGACGGATTATTGCCGTCGGCGCCTTCGCGTCACTGGCGACCTATGGGCTCATTTATCTTACCAAAACGCTCCTCGGGCTCGACTATGTGTTCGTCTATCTCGCCGGCGGAGGGGCAACGCTAGCGCTTGCATTGTTCGCTTGGCTCGCCTTTCCACGCATCGACGGTGAATATGAGCAATTCAAGCACCTCGTTTTGCGACGGCGCTATTGGCTCTATTATGCACTGACGTTTATGTCCGGCGCACGCCGCCAGATTTTCATCGTGTTCGCCGCCTTCATGATGGTCGAAAAATTTGGCTATTCCGTTGAAGCGGTCACGCTGTTGTTCCTTGTCAATTGCGTCTTCAACATGCTGTTCGCGACATGGATCGGCCGAATGGTCAGTCGGTTCGGCGAGCGTCTCGCCCTGACGATCGAATATGTTGGCCTGGTGATCGTCTTCACCGCCTATGCATTCGTCGAAAGTCCACTGATTGCGGCGGGTCTCTACATCATCGACCATGCCTTTTTCGCTATGGCGATCGCGATGAAGACCTATTTCCAGAAGATTGCCGATCCCAGGGATATTGCACCTACCGCCGGGGTCTCCTTCACCATCAACCATATTGCCGCGGTATTCTTGCCGGTGCTCATGGGATTTGTCTGGATCTTTTCGCCGGCGTTGGTTTTTCTAGCCGGCGCAGGCATGGCATTGGTCTCGCTCCTACTCGCTCGCCTGGTTCCGGAGCGTCCCGCGCTTGGAACCGAAGTGATCTGGCAGGAACGCTCCGCCTCCGTGCCTGCGGAATAACGACGAACCTGCCTGCCGGCAAGTCATGCCACCGCAAACTAGCGGAAGCCTTAACAAGGCATGAGGCGATTGTCAGGTGCGACCGTCTTGTGGCCATGGAAGGAAAAAGACGTGCCGACGCCGTCGACTGACGCCATCGGGAAGCCATTGAGCGCCGCCATCCAAAGCCCGATCCGCGGCATCACATTGATGTTCGTCTCGACGCTCTTCTTTGCGACGATGCACGCCATCATTCTGTATCTAACTCAAGTGATCCACCCCTTCGAGGCCGCCTTCTTTCGGAATCTCTTCGGCCTTGTTTTTGTTATCCCTTGGTTCATTCGCTTTGGTCTGCAGCCGCTGCAGACAAGCCACTTCAAACTGCATTTCTATCGATCGCTGGTGAATGTCGTTGCGATGTTTTCCTTCTTTTACGCCATCAGCATCACGCCGCTAGCCGAAGTCACCGCACTCGGTTTCGCGGCGCCAATCTTTGCGACGGTCTTCGCGGCACTATTCCTTGGCGAAGTCGTGCGCCTAAGGCGCTGGACAGCCGTGATTGTCGGCTTTCTGGGGACCCTGATCATTCTTCGCCCGGGATTCCATGAGATCGGCCTTGGCCAAATCTTAGTCCTAACATCGACGATTTTTTGGGCGGTCGCGCTCCTATTGATTAAACAAGTTGGTCGCTACGACTCGAGCGTCACCATCATCACCTATATGTCGCTGCT
The DNA here is from genome assembly GCA_028285265.1 of Geminicoccaceae bacterium. Lineage (GTDB taxonomy): Bacteria > Pseudomonadota > Alphaproteobacteria > Geminicoccales > Geminicoccaceae > JANQPX01. Next base: position 223,930 of record JANQPX010000030.1, on the reverse strand, counting down.
GCAGTTGCCCCTCTCTCTGATTCCCGCCCTCTTTGTCTGGACATGGCCACCGATCGAGATCTGGATCTGGTTGCTTGCCATCGGAATCATTGGCGGCGGCGCGCAATGGCTTATGACGGAAGCGCTGCGTAGCGCCGACACCAGCGTCGTCATGCCTGTTGATTTCTGCAAACTGCCCTGGACGGCTCTCTTAGCGTATTTGGTCTTCTCGCAAGTACCAGATATCTACACCTGGATTGGCGGGGTGATCATTTTTGGCAGCGCGTTTTACATCGCCCTTCGCGAACGAAAGGTTGATGCCGAACGCACGGTCGCCAGCGGCCAATCACCCGAGGAGAACCGCCCCTAAAAGAGTTGCAATTGACGATCTGTGGGTTTCCGCTTCACATCGGTACGCGAGGCGTTGAACAACTCATGGCTGACATCGGCCAAGAAAGGCGACGGTGGCAGTTCCCGTTCGGCTCCACGCCAAACTCTCTTTTCCGCATGCGTGAGAAACAGGCGGTCCATGGCCCGCGTCATCCCAACAAAGGCGAGCCGTCGCTCTTCTCCCAAACTCGCACCCTTTGACGCCTTACCAAAGGTGAGTGGCAAGATACCGTCTTCCATCCCCGTCATGAACACCACAGGAAATTCAAGCCCCTTTGCTGCGTGGATCGTCAGCAGCGACACGCGATCAGCCCTGGGATCGAAACAATCGGCTTCTGTTGCCAGGGGTACTGCGTCGACGAACCAATCGAGACGATTCTCGCAGCTCGCAGCCAGGGCCAAGAGCTGCTGCAAGGTCGCTTGCAAGTCAGCAATCTGCTCATCTTCGGCATCGCGCATAGCAGCGGCTGTAGCCGCCTTAAGCTCGGCTGACGCCGACTCGCGCGCAACCGGATCCACCCGATGGAGAATTGCCTGAGCAGCAGGCTCCTCAATCAGAAGGTCATGGTTGTGTTTCTTGTACGGCATCCCCGACCGGTCCAGCGCGTCAATAATCGTTCCTGCCTGCGCTTCCGTTCGATAGAGGATCGCGAAGTCTGCGAAGGAAAGATCACGAAACACAGGACGATCGCCCTGCGTCTGGTTCATAGGGCGGCCGTCGTCGCTTCGGCCGGAGTCGATCGAGAAAAAGCTATGTCCGCCGATTAATCGCTCAATACTGTGGACAATGAACTCAGCTTCGGCCTTCTCGCTGGCGGCCTTGTGGATTGTGATCCGCTCCTCCATCTCGCGCACATGGTCAAGCCCAGCGGAGGCACCGGGTTCGCCAGCTTCGATCACATTAGCAGAGGCTTGCACGATCGTGCCGCTCGAACGGTAATTGCGTCGAAGCGTGACGGTATGGGCATTTGGAAAATCCTCTCGGAAACGCTGAAAACTCCGCGGGTCAGCCCCCCGAAATCCGTAAATCGCTTGGTTGGGATCGCCGATCGCCAAAATATTCGTGTCGTCCGATGCGAGGAGTCGGATCATTCGATACTGCTGCTCGTCAATGTCCTGAAACTCGTCGACAGAAATCCAAGCGTAGCGTTCGCCATAGGTCGCCGCGAGCGCCGGATCGTTCTTGAACAGACGTACGGTGAGACCGATCAAGTCATCAAAATCGACCCAGCCGCGCCGCACGAGCTCGGGCTGATAGACCTCAAGGGCGGCAGCAACCTCATCACTGGCACGTTGCGCCGTTCGCTTGGACCGAGAAATGTCGGCGAGCAACTTCTTAGCCTGGCGGGGCGAAATATCCAGTAACGCCTTGATGAGTTCGGTACGTTCGATATCGTCAGCCACACGGAAATCCTGTGGCAAACGCGCCGCCTTTGGCTGCTCCTGCAGGATCGTTTGACCAAGCGAATGGAACGTGTGGATCGGCACTCGATCGGCATCCTGCGGCAGTAACCGCGTAAGCCTCTCACGCATTTCGAGTGATGCACGGCGGGTAAAGGTGATGGCAAGACAGTTTCTGGCTGGCACGCCTTCTTCGGCCACCAAGTGGGCAATCCTATGGGTTAGCGTCCTTGTCTTACCGGAACCCGGACCAGCAACGATTAGAACGGGTCCACGCGTCATGGCCGCGGCCTTTCGCTGGGCTTCGTCGAGCGCCGCGAGAATGCCGTGCCTTGGAAACAAATTCGACTGGGAGACGCCGGCGTCAACCACGCTTGGTGGTGGCGTCTGAGGTTGATGGCCGGTGCTCTGTATCGCCATCTTCGGAATAGGCGTTGTTTCGATCGACACCCCCACCGGAAGCTTATCGCCAACCGCCTTGGGCAGATCAAAAAGCAACCCACCACTTTTCGCTTCTCTGAGCTCATCCTCCTCGAACAGGCGAATGACGCCATACTCCCCGTCATAACCGCCTTCTCGAATCACATCGCCCGCACGAAGCCTACTAATCGCCTCTCCAAGGAGCCCGTCATTCGCACGCCTGATGTCTTCGATGGGGACGTCATTGAGAATGAGAAGCTCAGATCCCAGCGCGTTGACCAGATGTTGATAGCTCCGCTCGACCCGCTTGGTGCCAGGCCGCACGCCCTCAATTTCACCAATCACTTCATGCAACGGCACAAGACTGTCGACCTGTCCTGCGGTCAGCGGAGGCGTCGCTTGGGCAGGGGTGCGATCTGCCAGATCATCAATCCGATGAAGAACCCCAACGGTGATCTTTCCACCACAGATCGGACAACGGCCGTCGAGACGCTTCGTCTCCGCTGGCAGGAACGACCGCTTGCACTTCCTGTGGCCATCCAGATGGTATTTGCCCTCATCAGGGAAGAACTCAATCGTCCCGATGTATCCTTGTCCGGTCTCCAGCGCGTGCTTGATTGCATAGTAGTCGAGAGGTCCGTCGAACGCCGTAGCCTCGCGGCCGAGCTTAATCGGCGAATGCGCGTCCGAATTGGAAACAAGACGGAAGCGGTCAAGGGACGATATCCGCCAATTCATCGCCGGGTCGGAAGAGAGTCCGGTCTCAACCGCGAAGATGCGATCGGCGAGATCGCCATAACAATCGTCAATGCTGTCAAAGCCAGACTTTGATCCCATAGCCGCAAACCATGGCGTCCAGATATGGGCGGGAATCAAATAGCTTTCGGGATCGGACTCGAGCGTGATCTCTAAGAGATCGCGGCTATCGAGGCCAAGGATCGGTCGACCGTCAGACTTAAGATTGCCGATGCGCGACAAAGCGACAATCAATCGGTCCGCGGCAGCGATATCGGGCACATAAATGAGGTGATGAACTTTGCGGGTCTTTTCACCCTTTTTGTAGATGGTGGAGATTTCGACTTCGAGCATAAAACGGACAATGTTGCCACGGCATGCGGCTGGCAGTCGGGCTGCGATCTCCGCTTCGATCTCGGGACGAAGACGAAAGAGGCCTGGCTCGGCCGGGATCAACTTATTCTTGATCTCAGCGTTCCAGGCGGGATGGGTAAAGTCGCCGGTGCCAACAAGGGCAATACCCTTCTTTGCCGCCCAATAGGCAAGGTGTTCAAGATCCGCGTTCCTGCTGGTCGCCCGTGAATATTTTGAGTGGACGTGCAGATCTGCGTAGAAACGCATGGGCTGGCCTTCTCCCGCTGGCCTTGTGATTGCATCGTGAGAATTGTGACAACGATCGACTTAGGCCATTCCACTATAAGCGATCACCCTCTTGGGCTAAAGGGTCAAATGGCATTCACACTCAATATATAGACAATTTGTCTCTCAAAGACCCTGGATGTTGGGCTTGCCAAGAGTTTCCAAAAGATTGGAACGGTGTTCGCGCCGATAAAGAACCAACGCCACCCAACCGGTGAGCAGGATGAAAATGACGGGATGAAGAAACCAACTCAACGCGGCAAGACCGAAGTAATAGGCCCGAATACCGCGATTGAAGTGCCGTCCTGTTGATGTCGCGATATGGGCTGCGCGCTCAGCAATTCGATGACATTCCTCATCCAACCGATCATGCGCCGGAACGGCCCCAACAAGAATCAAACAGTAATTGTAGTGGCGAAACGCCCAAGTGAACTTGAAAAAGGCGTAAACAAAAATGCTGATTAAGAGGAGGACTTTCAAATCCCATAGCTGAACGGAGGCGTTAACCGTGAAGGGTAACTCATCCAGCACAGCCATCGCCTTGTCCCGAGCCCCAAGGACGGCGACCAATCCAGCGATAATGAACATCGTGGTCGACGCGAAGAAGGACATGCTTCGCATCAGATTGCCGAGAATTTGCGTATCCACCATGCGCACGTCACGGTCGAGCATGCGCTTCATCCAGAGAAGACGGTAGTCGCGCATGGCCGTTGTCAGATTGTGGACATCACGTTCGCGATCAGCAAACCATGTATAGCCGAACCAGACCACAAGGAACAAAAGGGGGGCCGCAAGGTCGGCGAGATTGACGCCGTGCCCGAATAGCTCGATCTGATAGTCGGTCACAACATGGGCTCCCGTGAAGGGTTTATTCAAGATATCCATTTACGGTGAAGAAAGTCATAAAGCGTCACGACGACCTTGATGTCATTGCGTTTGGTCGCATGCCATCCTACCTGTAGGCTGCCTGTCGAGAGGAGTTCAATCTGTTCATGACGTCCCGCCGCCCGCGCATCGGCTTGACCCTGGATGCGGAACCACCGGGTGGTTTTTCCAAACTGCCCTGGTATGCGATCCGCGAGAACTATTGCGACGCTATCAGCCGAGCCGGCGGATTGCCCCTGCCGCTGCCCCATGATGTCGCGCTTACCGATGATTACCTCGAACTGCTCGACGGTCTCGTGGTAACCGGCGGCGCGTTCGACGTCGACCCCTCGCTCTATGGAGCTGCCGATCGGCATGAGACGGTGACGACGAAAGACCGACGAACGGCTTTCGAGCTTTCGATCCTGAAAGGATTTCTTGACGCGGACCGTCCAGTGCTCGGCATCTGCGGTGGCCAACAGCTTCTAAACGTAGCCCTCGGCGGTACGCTCATTCAGCACATCCCTGACGAGATCGCCGACTGTCTCGCTCATGAGCAACCCAATCCCAGAACCGAGCCTGGCCATGAGGTCGATGTTGAAACTGGGACACTGCTCCACCGTCTCGTCAGTGGTGCCTCAACGCTCGCTGTGAACAGTGCGCATCACCAAGCCGCCGGTGATGTCGGCGCCGGCGTCGTTGTCAGCGGCCGCGCGCCCGATGGGGTGGTCGAAGCGATTGAGGTCCCGGATAGGCGCTTTTGCCTCGGTGTTCAGTGGCATCCTGAATACAGTATCTCCTCAGCCGATGACGCCATCTTCCGAGCCATGGTTCAGGCGTGTGATAAGGAGATCTAAACACTGTGCCTGACATAACACGTCAACCCGAGGGCAACGCCCCCCAATCCGAAAGAATTGCGAAACGGATTGCGCGGGCAGGGCTATGCTCGCGCCGAGATGCAGAACGTTGGATTGCCGATGGTCGCGTCACATTAGACGGCGAGGTTCTGACCAGCCCGGCCGTGACTGTCACCGGCGCGTCGGTCATCGAAGTTGATGGCAAGCCGCTGCCGGCCGAAGGTCACTCACGCCTGTTTCGCTTTCACAAACCTAAAGGCTATCTAACCGCGGCAAGTGATCCCGATGGACGCAAAACCATCAATGAGCTGATTCCCGACGGCCTGCCTCGCCTCATGCCGATTGGTCGCCTTGATATGAACTCAGAAGGCCTATTGCTCCTCACCAATGATGGCGGGCTAAAGCGCCAACTGGAACTACCATCGACGGGCTGGCAGCGACGCTATCGCGTCCGTGTCCACGGCGATATCGATGAAGCAAAACTTGCCTCACTCAAAAACGGTATCTCCATCGACGGCTTTGATTATGGACCGATCGAGGCGAGCCTCGAGCGGGCAGTCGGCAGGAATGCCTGGCTTCAAGTCGCACTTCGTGAAGGTAAAAATCGCGAAATCCGTCGGGTCATGGAGCATTTCGGCTGGCCGGTGAACCGCTTGATCAGGGTGAGTTTTGGCCCGTTTCATCTGGGCAAGCTTGAGAAGGGTGCTGTCAACGAGATCAAAACCAAAGTGATGCGTGAGCAAGTCGGCCTCGTCCTGAGGTCCGATACGCCGTCCAGTCACCGGAAAAGACGCCTCAAAGCTGCGCAGCAGAACGAGAAAACCGTGAGCAAGAAGGCACCAGCTGCCGACGAGCCGAGATCGCGGGATTCACGCGCAAATGCGCGGGACAAGCATGGCGATCAGAAGGCGACGTCCCATCGCCAATCGAACGATAAGATCGGCGCGGCGCCCAAACGGACACCGTCCAAGCGTGGCGCATCGACCAAACGAAGCAATCATGGTCGGAAGACCGAGACGCTAACACTGGCTCGTCCCCGCTAGCGGCACAGCACCCGCATCGCCGCGCAGGCGGCGCCATAACCATTATCGATGTTGCAAACCAAGAGACCTGGAGCGCAAGAGGCAAGCGCGGCGTTCAAGGCCGTTGCCCCGTCATGCGATGCGCCATAGCCGATCGACGTCGGCACCGCGATGACGACGCTGGACACGAGCCCCCCAATAACACTCGGCAAAGCTCCATCCATGCCTGCAACGACAATGACAACCGGCATCGTCTTGATCTCGTCAATCCGTTCGATCAAACGCCAAAGCCCGGCAACACCGACATCATGAATCGAGAGAGCGCCAATGCCGTTGAAGGCCAATGTTCGGATCGCCTCGGTCGCTACGGGTACATCTGACGTCCCTGCAGTCACCACCGCGGCGCGCCGGCCGGAAGTCTCATCCTGCCGACCAAAAAATGCGGTCCGCGAGAGGGAATCATAATCAAGGGCATGGCGGTGAACGTCCGGAAGCTTGTCGAACTGCTCTTGGTCAAGACGCGTGAGCAGCATCCGCTCCTCGGCTGCCGCTACCTGATCGAGAATCGCTGATAGCTGCTCCGTTGACTTCCCCGCACAAAAGACGGCCTCATCAAAACCGAGGCGTCGACGGCGCTCCCAATCCAACTTGATCTGATCCTCACTCATCGTTCAGCCTTGGCTTGATCACGAAGGAATGCACTGCCGCGTCGATAGGGCTCGAACGCAATGGCGCCAGCCTTTGGTTCGCCGACGATCTCCCCGATCCTTTGAGCCCACTTCTGCCGCGCTTCTACGGAAAGTCCCTCTAAGGTCGTTGGATCGAGTTCAATGACGAAACCCTCCGCCCGCATTCGGCAACGTACCGTCCTGGGGCTAAGATGATTCCGCAGGAGCGTTTCGACCTCATCGATGCGCGGGAGGAGTCGTGCATCGATCCCAATGCCCGTCTCAATCCGACTGGAGAGGCATGGCGCAGCAGGCAACCCTGCCAGGTCACTCAAGCCAAAATGAGCGGCAAGTCCCCGAATCGTTGCCTTATCAATCTCGGCCTCGACAAAGGGATGACGGACCCCCTCGGCCTCAGCCGCTTTCAATCCCGGTCGCCAGTCACCAAGATCATCAAGATTGGTGCCAGAGAGCAGCTGCGTGCGCGTATGCTTTGAGAGCGTGGCGTACAAATTGCTTTTGCAGAAGTAACAACGGTTCGCCGGATTGGCCATGTAACGCTCATCGGCGAACTCACCCGCATTAAGTAGGGTCAAAGCCCAGCCCTCCCGCGCCGCATAGTCCTCGACGCGACTGGTTGCGGCTGACGGCACCGCCGGTGAAACGGCATGGAAAAACACGCTACGCGCTTCAAGCCTGCGATGGGCAATAAAAGCGAGGGTCATACTGTCGACGCCCCCAGAGACGGCGACGGCCACAGGAGCAGCATGGTCAAGCGTCCGATGCAACGCGTCGAGACGATGAAGCAAAGTCGTCATGTCTGATCCTCCTTGCCCAGCCGGGAGAGCGTCTCCAACTCCGCCGATCGTTTCATCTGGTCGCGTTCGGCATAGTCGGCAAGATCTGCAACGTCGGCACTTTCCGCCTTTGCCGTCACAGACCCATGAGGACGCCGGGCGAGCTTGACGGCAACACCGGCATCCGACGTCGCCATGCGACGGGGGAGGACGACCCGTTGCTCGATATGCCAACGCACACCGAGCGTGGTTGTCTGGGCAAAGCAAGTCTCGATCACATTCTCAAGTGATTCGGGTCGAACGAGGAGACGTAACGAGGTTGTAAGCCGTCCCTTCTTGCCAAATACTGGGGTCTGCACAATGTCCAATACATCGTCACGCGCGCGCAAACGATCGAGGCCGATTGCCAGATCTTCAGGTGTCTGATCATCAATCTCAAAGCTCAGAACGGCAACGCTATCGTTGGTTTCAAGCTGTTCTTCATCACCAAAGACCTCGAAAGCCATAACCCGAAGGACATTGCTGATGCCGTCAAGCTTTCGCATGCCGAAACCATGCCCGGTTTTGGTCAAGCGGCCTGACAATGACGAGGGGCCACCCGATGGGATGAGATGCTTGAGGATCGCAGCTCCGGTCGGGGTCACGCGCTCGCCCGATCGACCGTCATCATGAAAGGTGAACCCCTCGAGAAGCCTCACGGTCGCAGGGGCTGGAACCGGCAACTCGCCGTGAGCGCACTGCACCTTACCACGACCAAGCGGCAAGGACCCGACAGACCAATGCTCAGCACCGGTGGTTTCGATAAGAAAGGCAGCCGCAACAATATCGGCAATCGAATCCCAGGCCCCGACTTCGTGGAACGTCGCATCATCGACGGCAACGCCATGAACTCCGGCCTCCGCTTCAGCCAGATGAGAGAAAATTGCAAGGGCACGATCGCGCACAGGAGCATTTAGTGCGGCTGACCGCAGGTTCTCGCGTAAGTCGCGCCAGTGCACATGCGCGTGATGATCGGATTTTCCCTGTGTTGAGACAACAGAAAATCGGCTACCGACCAAAACATCATCATGGTGCGGCCGGTGTTGGATGCGCACCTCATCGCCAAGCCCCGCCGAGCGGATCGCCGCGATCGCGCCGTCGGCGAGCGCCGGCCAGGCGTCGAGCAGTGCAGCAACAAACATGTCGCCAGCCAAGCCGCCGACGGGATCCAAATGGAGATGGAGTGTGCTTTTCATTAACGCTCAGCTAACTGGCTAAACCGTTGCGGCGATGGTTCCGTTGCGCTGACGTCGGCAGCCCAGTCGGCAAAGGTAAACCTGATGTTCGACATCATCTTCTCGCTGGCCCGCAAATCGGTGTCGAATCCGTCACAAGTGAGCATCGAAACAATCATAGGGCAACGCGCAACCACATCGTCCTTCCGCGCTCCGTCCTCCAATCGATCAAGTGCGAAGGCCAAAACAGCGCTGGTGGTCGTCAACGTGTTGCCCCCCATGGGCCCCGAGAAGCGCGCCGTTCCGCTGTCCCATGGATGAGACATCACGAGCGCCGATTTATCTCGGTGAAGCGCTCTCATGACGCCTCCTCCTGCCCTGTCCACCTGATCCATCACCATGCCTTCTCCTAGCCTAGGCTGCCGCACGGAAGTCCCAAGGCATCATCACGTCGCCACGCCAAAAGCCTCGGCGCCGACGGCGCGCAGCGTTTTCAGTCCGCCGATATCGTGTGCTGCCAGGTGACGCAAAGGCCCAGCCTTGGCTGACCAACGACCGGGCGACATCTCGGCCGTCAACCTTCACGATCGCAAGGCTGCGCCGATACTTGTCCTCGCGCAAAACTTTGACCGACAAGCGTTTGCCGTCAATCAGCGATGTCAGGGCTTCACGAGCTGACGAGCCAGCATCGTGCTCCTTGCCCTGATCATCCCACCAAGGCTGGCCAAGCTCAGGCGTATCAATCCCAAAGAGCCTAATGCGCTCGCCCCGAATATCGAGGGTATCCCCATCAATGACGCGCGGCTGGGCACGATAACGGCGCCATTCGATCCGTAGCCCCTCCCAAAAGCCGCGAGCGAGACCAATGGCCAAGGAAGGGCCGAGCAACAGGAGTGCCATGATCGCCGCGCCTTCGAGATGATCGGCTGTTGTTGCATCGACCAAAGCAATGAGCAGGCCGAGAACCGCGTCAGCGACATCCGAAAGATAGGCACCGAACGTGCCAAGCCACTGCGTGATCATCTCCATAGCGCCAGTTTCTCGCCTCCTCCCGATCGCACGCCGTGTCACCGATCGTCTGTGAGGCGCCTTTCATACCAGAAAACGCCCATGTTTGCCTCATCGGCGCAAGAGCATGGGACGTGCCGATGGATCATCGTAGCTAGGCGTCCTGAGATGAGGCGTCGAACACAACATCACCGGTTTGCCCGCGTATTTCTTGCGATAAAGACGCTCAGTGCTTAAGCCAGACTTGGCCAATACCAATCAACCGGCTTAGTATCGAGACAACGATAAGTCTACCGCACAAGGATGCCTCATCATGCTAGGAGCAGTCGCTCTGGCCTCGTCTTCGCCGTCGTTGCGTGTCTGTACTACACAACAAAGAGACGAACCATGTCGTCGAGCAACCAAACCAAAAGCAGTTAGTTGTCAACATCGGCTGTCACCTCTTAAGTTTACCAAAGCCTACCAGGGCGATTTTTCTCGCAAGCAATCATCCTGTGTCAGCCAGTCGGCCGTTGCGATCATCGGCCCACCAGTTTATTTAGCTCCCAAGATTGCGGTCTGTGGCATGAGTTTAGCGATTGCTGCCCCAGCCGCCGCCGTGAGTTCGCTTTCCGACGGCCCATCGACAGTGGGCGTCGACGGGCTTGTCAAGGGTGAAGCCCATCATTGTGGTCCACCCGATGCGCTAAGCCCGTCCTGAACCGGCCGTGCATTACGTTAGTTCCGAAACGTCATGTTTGGATCCGAGCCCATGACAGCATGATGGCACCACTGCTTGAGTTGCATACGCTAAGCGTTGATATCGAGACGCCCCATGGCAAAGCAGCGGTTCTTTGCGAGCTTGACCTCGCGCTGGCGCCCGGTGAACGCCTCGGCATTGTCGGCGAAAGTGGCTCGGGCAAGTCGATGACGGCATTAGCCATCATGGGACTCCTACCAGACATGGCATCAGCGCATGGTCATATCACGTTCGCCGGAGAAGATCTTCTCAACGCCGAGGAAGAGAGGCTTTGCGCGCTTCGAGGCCGGCGAATCGCGATGATCTTTCAGGAGCCCATGACCGCACTTAATCCCGTGCAGACGATCGGCTTTCAAATTGCCGAGGGGCCACGCCTCCATCTTGGACTCGGTCGACGCGAAGCGATGGAGCTTGCGAAATCGCTGCTTGCACAAGTCGGACTGGAGTCGGAGCGTTTTTCTCCGAACCTCTATCCGCATCAGCTCTCTGGCGGCCAGCGTCAACGGGTCATGATCGCGATGGCCCTCGCGTGCGAGCCTGATCTTTTGATCGCCGACGAGCCAACAACGGCACTCGACGTCAGCCTGCAACGGGGCATTTTGGATCTTCTTCTGGCCCTCGTGTCGGCGCGGCAAATGGCGCTCATCATGATTAGTCATGATCTCGGCGTCATCGCCCATACGACAGAAAAGATGGCTGTCATGTACGCTGGACGTCTTGTTGAAGTCGGGACGACCAGCGATCTTCTGACATCCATGGCACACCCCTACAGCCAGGGTCTTTACCGTGCCATGCCTCAACATGCGCCTCCTTCTAGAAAACCGGCGCGACAACGCCCTCGCCTGCCGACTATGCCCGGCGCCCTGCCTGCCCCTCATGCGCCATCGATCGCCTGCGCATTCTCCGCTCGCTGCCCTTATGTCGAGGAAGATTGTCGATCCATAACACCAAGGCTCGCTGCGATCGGCCCGACCCATCAGGTCGCTTGCCATCATCCGCAGCATCAAGACAGTCCGTTGGAGTCCCTACATTGAGTCCGCCGCTGCTCGAGGTCGAAAACCTCGTCCGCCACTATGAGAGGCCGCGAACGAGCCTCTTCGGCAAGAAGCCCATTGTCGAGGCGTTGAATGGCGTGAGCTTTGTCGTCGAACACGGCGAGAGCTTCGGTATTGTCGGAGAGAGCGGCTCAGGCAAGTCGACCTTGGCCCGTGCCATCTTAGCGTTGGAGCAACCGACATCGGGAAGCGTCAAGTTTAAGGGCGAGAACCTGTTCAATATGCCGCCCACCCGCAAGCTTGCTGCGCGTCGCCACATCCAGATGGTCTTCCAAGATCCCTTTGGCTCGCTTGACCCCAAACACAAAGTCCGTTCGGTGGTCAGCGAACCTTTGGCCCTTGTCGGCGATATCGATCCAGAGGAGCGCAATGCCAAGGTGGCGGCAGCACTGATCGACGTCGGCTTGGACGCCAACGATCTTGATAAGTATCCTCACGAGTTTTCCGGCGGTCAGCGACAACGCATTGCGATCGCGCGTGCTTTGATCACTAGGCCCGATCTGATTGTCGCCGACGAGCCTGTCTCCGCGCTGGACGTCTCGGTCCAGGCCCAGGTGCTGAACCTGATGATGGATCTGCAGGAGCGGTATGATCTGACATTCATCATCATCAGCCATGACCTCTCAGTGGTCCGCCACGTCACCGACCGCCTCGCTGTGATGAAATCAGGCGTCATTGTCGAACAGGGTGATACAGGACGTATCTTTGAAACGCCGAAGCAGCCCTATACCAAGATGCTTCTCGACTCGACACTCGATGTGCTGGAGTCGGATGATCATGACGTGCCAGGTCGCAGAGACGCAGTGGCCAAAAATGCGCAGCCCGAAATGTTCGCTGGTGGCAATGGCCGGGATGATCGGGCTGAGGCGCCTCCTGCTGGCGGCAAAACCAATCAAGGCATGTTTGCATTCGATGCGGCGGGTGCTTCAGATCATGCTCCCGCTGAAGCGACATCTTCCAAAGCGCTGCCTCCAGACGACACAGCCGCGATGATCAAGGCAGCAGATGCCGCTATCGCCAACGTCATCGCTTCGGTGCGCCAGCATGCTGTTGATGTTCCGACAGAAGCTGAGACCGATGCTGAAGGCCCGCCACTCATTGAGACTAAGGAGGTGGACGAGCCGCCGGAATCAACGGAGCAGCCAACAGGTGACGACGCCCCCGCGATCGATGAGCCTCCCTCGACGGCCGAGAACGTGCCGGCAGAACCTCAACCACAGACCGATACGCCGCCGCAGCCCGTCATGATGAATGAGCGCCATCTCATTGATGGCGAATGGCATGACGCATCGGACGACCGGTTGCTCAAGGTGATTAACCCGAGTACCGGGGAAGCCTTCGGCTATATTCCGCGCGGCACATCCGATGACGTCAACCTCGCCGTCAGGGCAGCCCAACGGGCGATGGAGGGTGCGTGGGGACGCATGCCCGCCTTCGAACGTGGCAGGTTACTCGCAAGATTGGCCGATCTTGTTCTTGAAAACGTCGACCTCCTCGCGTCGCTCGAAGCGCAAGATGTCGGCAAGCCTCTTCGACAGGCGCGGGCCGATGCCATTGCCCTCGCACGCTATTTCGAGTTTTATGGTGGCGCCGCCGACAAGATTCATGGCCAGACTATTCCTTATCAGGATGGTTACACCGTCCTAACGCTTCGCGAACCTCACGGCGTCACCGGACATATCGTGCCCTGGAACTACCCGATGCAGATTATCGGTAGAAGTGTTGGCGCCGCGTTGGCCATGGGCAATGCTTGTGTCTTGAAACCGGGCGAAGATGCCTCGCTGACGGCGCTGCATATCGGCAAACTCGCCATGGAGGCGGAGCTGCCGCCTGGCGTTTTGAACATTGTCACAGGCTTTGGTGACGAGGCGGGCGCCGCCCTCGCCACGCATCCCGGCATTGATCACCTCTCGTTTACGGGCTCGGTCGAAACAGGAAAGATCGTCCAAAAGGCAGCTGCAGATCATTGCTGTCCGGTGACCTTAGAACTGGGCGGTAAGTCACCGCAAATCGTCTTCGCTGATGCTGAGCTGGACAAGGCGATCGAGTTTCTCGTCAACGCTGCCATCCAGAACGCCGGCCAAACCTGCTCTGCGGGTTCGCGTGTCCTTATCCAGGACCGGATCTATGACGATCTAACGCGTCGTTTGGCCGAGCGGTTCAGCGGCCTTCAAGTCGGATCTGCCAAAGAGGATTTGGATTGCGGGCCTGTCATCAATCCTGTCCAAAAACGCCGCATTAACGAGTATTTGGATCAGGCCGAGGCCGATAGCATCGCTGTTCTCGGCGAGGGCAAGATCGCCGCAGATACGCCAGACGAGGGCTATTACATCAAGCCCACCTTGCTTGGCGATGTGCCGCCTGATCACCTGCTCGCCCAAGAGGAAATCTTCGGCCCTGTGCTCGTCGCGATCCGCTTCAGCAATGAAGACGACGCCATTCGCATCGCCAATGATAGCGACTACGGTCTTGTTGCCGGCGTCTGGACCCGGGACGGGGCCCGACAGTTGCGCATGGCTCGGGCCTTGAAGGCCGGCCAGGTGTTCATCAACAATTATGGCGCAGGCGGCGGTGTCGAACTCCCGTTTGGTGGCGTAAAAAACTCCGGTCACGGTCGGGAAAAGGGCTTCGAAGCCCTCTACGGGTTCTCGACGCTAAAAACCGTCGCTATCCACCACGGTTGACATCATATGCACGAACCGTTGAAGCGTCGTCGGCACCTTCTCGGGTTGCCGACAGACCCAGCCTAAGGATTGGCCAGTCTGCCCTCACACCAAGAAACGGTCGTCCCCCGCACTGGGAACCACAGTCAGTCATGACGACGCTCGCTGCTCAGCTCCGTCACGCTTCAGGGCATGCTATGAAGGAGTAGCAGTTCTCTCAATCATCGCTAGCCGCCTCAATCGCTTTTGCGTCGTCGTAATTCTTCGATCGAAATCTGGATGACGCATCGATTTGAGACATAGAGGCCAACAGGCTTTAGCAAGATTGAATCAAGAGCCAGCCCTTCAAAGGCCCGCCTCTACCCCGGATCGTTGCCTCACGAGCAGCACCAAAGGTGGGATAGACGCGCTCAGCACCACGACAACACCGAGCGCGAGATGCAGGCCAACATGATCAGCAAGAAGTCCAATAATGGGCGGTCCGATGAGAAAACCGCCATAGCCAAGTGTCGCCACCGCAGCAACGGACGCGCCGGTGCTTAGGCCACCACTGAAACGAGGGGCAATCGATAGAGCAACGGGAAAGAGGACGGCAATGCCGAGGCCGGCGATCGCATAGCCACCAATCGCGATTGTCGATGAAGGAGCCAAGAGCGCGATCACCAAACCTGTTGCCGCCAACATGCCGCTGACCTGGAGGACCGCAAAGGGACCGAACCGATGAACGAGATGGTCACCAGCAAAGCGCATGACCGCCATGGCAAGGGCAAAAACGGTAAGGGCGATCGCCGCGGTTTCGGTATCAGCGCCCTGATAGTCCTTGAGATAAATGGCACTCCAGTCGCCGACAGAGCCCTCAGCGACAAGGGCGGCGAATGCAATCAGACCGACCGCTATAAGGACGCCTCTTGGCATGACGAATGTCGGGCCATCGGAAAGTTCTGCCTTACCGTCTGAGACCATGAGGAAGCAGCCGCCGACGCCAGCCACGAGCATAACAAATGCCGCCAGAAAGAAATGGCTCACAAGGCCGAGGGCGATCGATGCGGCAATGCCGGTCAGGAGAGCCCCGATCATGTCACCAACACTATAGACACCATGAAAGGAGGACATGATCGGACGTCGGTAACGCCGCTCGATCTCGGTTGCCTGGACATTCATGGCAACGTCCAGACTGGAAATAGCAAGGCCGTACAGCAACATGGCTAGACCGAGCACGATCCAATTCCAAGCAAAGGCCTGTAGCGGAAAGACCAGTCCATGGCATAGCGCCATGGCGAAACAAACTTGACGACTGCCGAGCTTGCCGACCACAAGGCCGGTAATGGGCATGGCGATCAGCGCCCCAACACCAATCATCAAGAGCGCAAGGCCTAACTGGCCGTCGCTGGCTCCGACCTGCTCCTTGAGCTCTGCCAGCCGCGGTGCCCATGTCCCATGGCCAATCCCACAGATAAAAAAGACGGAAACCGTTCCCAAACGTGCCCGTTGAATCTCTGACACCGACACACTCCGCACCCAACAGCCTATTGGCCAAGAGGCACCGTCATAAACGGCGCCTTGGGACGAATTCAAGCCTCTGAAGGCAGGTCAGTCAGCGAAGGGCTTCGAGAATGGAAACGTAGTTGGCGACCGCAGCGCCACCCATGTTGAAGATCCCACCGATCTGAGCATCCTTGATTTGCATGCCACCAGCATTACCCGTGAGTTGCATCGCCGTCAGTGCATGCATGGAGACGCCAGTCGCACCGATCGGATGCCCCTTGGCTTTGAGTCCGCCCGACGGGTTCACCGGCAGCTTACCGTCTTTTGCAGTCCACCCCTCAAGGGCAGCACGAGCGCCTTGACCGCGCTCAGTCAAGCCCATCGCTTCATACTCAAGAAGCTCGGCAATCGTGAAGCAGTCGTGGGTCTCGACAAAATCAAGATCACTCAGCGCGAGCTTGCTTTGGTCCAAGGCTTGACGCCAGGCCACCTCGCACCCTTCAAATTTAACGATGTCTCGCTTGCTCATCGGGAGGAAGTCATTGATCTGTGCCACGCTACGAAAGACGACGGCCTTATCCATGCTGAGCGCCGTCTCAACATCGGTCAACACCACGGCGGCGGCACCATCGGACACCAAGGAACAGTCCGTCCGCTTCAGCGGCCCAGCAACCAAAGGGTTCTTCTCCGACACGGTACGACAGAACTCGAGGCCTAAGTCCTTTTGCATTTGTGCAAGCGGGTTATCACAGCCATTTTTGTGATTTTTCGCAGCGATTGATGCAAGGGCCTCGCTCTGATCACCGTGACGCTGAAAGTAAGTGTGGGCGATCTGACCGAACACGCCAGCAAATCCCCCGTCGATCACCGCCTCTTCTTTCAGATAGGCTGCCGTCAGAAGAGCAGCTGGAATCTCCCGGCCGGGTAGGTCTGTCATCTTTTCCACGCCGACAACCAGGACAAATCGGGCCTGTCGCGCCGCGATCGATTTGAGTCCCTGATGAATGGCGGCGGAGCCGGTCGCACAAGCATTCTCCACGCGCGTTGCTGGCTTGAAGCGAAATGCCTCGTTCTCTTGCAAGACCAACGAGCTGGTAAACCCCTGTGCCGAGAAGCCTCCCCCAAAATGGCCAAGCAGGATCTCGTCAATATCGTCCGGCGCAATGCCTGCGTCTTTGACCGCCTCGGTCGCCGCATGGACGATGAGGCTTTCGACATCCTCGTTTTCGTGCTTACCAAATGCCGTGTGACTCCAGCCGACGATGCAACCCGTCATCAAGCACTCCGATGATCACTGTTTCGACGATCTCTCAACGTTACAATGAAGATGGCGTTCTTGGGCAATCTTTCAATTATCAGGGATTTGCCGATTGATCGCTTGTCATCGCTGGCGGATCGTCGACCATCGCGTGATGCCAGCTGTGGACGTTCATCGATCGAGGCAGCGGAGCCTTTAGAGCTCAATCCAATAGCGCCGTGATTTGCCGCCGCCTCGTGGATCATCGATAATGTTGTCGAGGCTGCCGCCATTTGCTTCGATGACTTTCGCCGAAGCGATATTATGGTCATAGCACGTGATCAAGGCACGATCGACACCGCCAGCTTTGAGCCTAGCAAGCGCTAGTTTCAAGATCAGCTTACCATAGCCCTGGCGCTGATACAGGGGCCGAATACCATAGCCAATATGGCCGCCAATCTGGAAAAGCCAGTCATTCAAACGGTAGCGAATGCTGGTCTCACCGATGAAAGTGCGATCGTCGACTAGCCAGCACATATCCTGGGGGACGCGCAGCACGAGTTTGCCGTTCGGCAAGAGAATGTCCCCGGTCTGTTTGGTCAACTCAGCGAGAAAACGATCGAAGTCAGCATCGATCTTGTCGATCGCGCCGGGCTTCATCCTGGATTGATCACCGCGGCGGAAGCCTTCCCGAAGCGCGCGGACATAGTCGTCACGATAGTCCTTCGAAGCCAGTACAAGCGAGGTGCTCATATACCCTCCTACACCGGTTCTATGGCGATACAAACATCCGTGCCGACGGGATAGCGGGAAGACGTCAGACCATTATTGTGGTCCATTTTGTGATGCAACCCCATGCTGGAGTTGTTGGCGCGAATGCGCGTATGTCGAGGACGAGGTAGAGCCAACTAAGCTGAAGCTGCCAGCACGATATTGGGATGTTGCGGCTAACCGATTCCGATCGATGACCGCATCACCGATGACCGGACCGCTCTAGGCGCCTGCCGCCGACTCCTGAAGTTCGATGACCGGCTCCATCTTTTCGAGGTCCGAAGAATCGATATGACAAGCGAGCCTATGCCCATCACCGAAGCTCCGTACCGGTGGCGCCTGCTCTTCGCAGATCTTGCCGACCTTGCGCGGACAACGGGTCTGGAACGGGCAACCTGGCGGTGGGTTTACAGCCGACGGAATATCCCCCTCCAACACGATGTGCTTTTTCTTGACCGAAGTGTCGGCGATCGGAACCGCCGACAAGAGAGCCTCAGTGTAGGGGTGGTAGGGCGGTGCAAAAACTTCGTCCGTCGTTCCCTGTTCCACAATATGGCCGAGGTACATAACGATCACACGATCAGCGAGATAGCGCACCAATGACAAATCGTGACTGATAAAAAGTAGCGTCGTCCGATTTTCCTTTTGGATTTCCATCAACAGCTGCGTGACGGCTGCCTGCACGGAAACGTCAAGCGCCGAGACCGGTTCGTCCGCGACAACCACCCTGGGATTACCAGCAAATGCGCGGGCGATACCAACCCGTTGCTTTTGGCCGCCAGAGAGCTGGCGCGGCCGTCGGTAGTAGAAATCGCGGGGCAGCTTCACCACGTCGAGCAGCTGCAGGACGCGCTCTCGCACTTGAGCAGGGTCGGACTCGACACCGAACTTTCGGATGACGCGGCTGATCTGTGCGCCGACGGTGTGGCTAGGATTTAATGTGTCGAACGGGTTCTGAAAGACCATCTGCAGATGGCCGACCGTCTGCGGCTTCCGCTCCTGTACCGGGACCTGACCAAGATCTTGGTTATCAAGGACCACATTACCATCGGTCGCCTGCTCGAGTCCCATCAACACCTTGGCAAAGGTGGACTTCCCACAGCCACTCTCGCCAACGATGGCCACGGTTTCAGCCTCACGCGCATCGAAATCGAGCTGCTCATTGGCCTTCACCGTCCTCACGGATCGCCCCCTGATCATCGCCAAGAGTGAGCTATCGTGGATCTCGTAGTACTTCTTCATGTTCTCGACACGGAGCACCACAGGTCCTGCCTCGGCACTTTCGATCTCGTCGGCGCCCATCGGCTTAGCCGCCCAGTCAATCTCGGCAAAGCGCAGACAGCGGGTTGTGTGCCCAGGGTCTCCCGTAACCTCGGCCATTTTTATGTCGCCTTGGTCACAAACTCCCTCTTGGAAGAAGTCGCAGCGTGGGCCAAAATTGCATCCTCGAGGTCGCTCATGCGGCAACGGCAATTGGCCTCGGATCGGCACGAGCGGGCGAGCGTATTTGTCAGCACCGGGAAGCGGAATGGAGTTAAAGAGGCCGCGTGTATAGGGATGGCGCATCTTGTTGAAGACAGCGTCAACCTTACCGAACTCGACAGCCTCACCAGAATACATAACGTTGATCTTGTCGCAGGTCTCGAGGATCAGGCCGAGATTATGCGAGATATAGATCATCGACGTGCCAAACTTGGCGCTGATATCTCGGATCAGCTCGACAATGCCGGCTTCGACGGTTACATCGAGCGCTGTCGTCGGCTCGTCGAGTAGCAATAGCGCCGGTTCCGACAGGAGCGCCATGGCGATGACGACACGCTGCTGCTGACCACCTGATATCTGATGGGGGTAGCTGTCCATAATACGTGGCGGATCAGGTAGCTTGACGTCCGTCAGCATCTGCAGCGCACGATCATGGGCGGCTTGCTCTGTGCAGCCATCCTCATGAAAGAGGGGGACTTCCATGAGTTGCCGGCCAATCTTCATCGACGGGTTCAATGATGCCATCGGCTCTTGATAGACCATGGAGATCTGCGAGCCGCGGAGCTTGCGCAACTCCTCCTCGGACATTGCTGTCATGTCCCGGCCCTTGAACTTGATTTCGCCGCCGACGACAGCGCCATTTTTCCCCATATATTGCATAACCGCGAGCGCCACGGTGGATTTGCCACATCCACTCTCGCCGACAATGCCGACGGCCTCACCTGGCATCACAGTCATGTTAAAGTCGACCACCGCCGGAATCTCACCGGCGCGGGTGTAATAGGAAATGCAGAGATCCTTACACTCGAGGACTGGCATCTGCTCGGTCGATGTTGGCTCGGTCATCACCTAGTCCCTCAAGCTGATCTCACGCAGGCCATCTGCCAGAAGATTAAAGCCGAGCACGAGCGATGACACAGCGATCGCCGGCACAACCATAGCATGGCCGGCAAAGGCACCCATCGGCACACTTTCAGCGATCATCGCTCCCCAATCGGGATCGGGTGGGGGGAGGCCTAAGCCGAGAAAGCCTAAGGTGGCGAGGGCGATGATGGTGTAGCCCATGCGCAAGCAGGCATCCACAATCAATGGGCCACGGGCATTGGGAAGAAGTTCGACGAGCATCACATAAAGCGGTGACTCGCCTCGTGTTTGGGCGGCAAACACGTAGTCTCGTGTTCGTATGTCCAGCACCAGCCCGCGGACGATACGCATGATCCCCGGTGCAGATGCAAAGGTAACCGCGATCACGATATTGAACGGCGACGGTCCAAGCTTGGTAATGATGATGATGTAGAGCACCATCACCGGAAAAGAGAGCAGGACATTGCCAAAAAACGAGATGACCTCGTCCCACCAGCCTCCGAGATAGCCAGCCGCCGCGCCCATCGCCATGCCCACGATGTAGGCGACAAATGTAGCGAGCGAGGCCCAGAAGAGAACGCGCTGGGACCCCCAAATGATACGCGAAAGGATGTCTCGCCCCTTAAAGTCCGTCCCCAACCAAAAGGTTCCGGAGTTGTCGGGCGCAACAGCGAAGAGCTTCTGCATCGGTGCGATCTGGGCGTTGGGATCGTAGAGCGGCAAAATCGGCGCAAGGACCGCCATAGCGACCCAAAACAGCAGGATGATTAACCCAGCGGTACCAATCCAGCTCTCTCGGATCAAACCGATGCCACTTATGAGGCGCGAGAGCGTTGAGGGCGCCTTGGGAATGTTTTCCGTAACCGTACTCATAACCCCCCCCGCTCAGGAAAACCGAATGCGCGGATTGAGCAGCGTGTAGCCGACATCCGAGATAAACTGAGAAAAGACCGCAACAAACACAGCGACCATCGCGCAAGCTTCGATCAGATAAATGTCGCCGAAGGTCGACGCCTCATAAAGAAGCGCACCGAACCCCTTATAGGCGAAGAACACCTCGACCACGATCACCCCAGATAGCAGCCAGTTCAATTGCAGCATGATCACGGTAAACGGCGCGATCAAAGCGTTGCGAAGAGCGTGTTTCATGATGACGCGATTGCGTGGCAATCCTTTCAGGACGGCCGTTCGAATATATTGTGACGTCATCACCTCAGCCATGGAGGCGCGGGTCATGCGTGCGGTATAGCCGAAGCCGTAGATGACCAACACCGCAACGGGCAGGATCATCTCGACCCACGAGAATCCCGACGTCATCGACGAGGTACCGGGAAGCCAACCGAGCTGAAACACGAAGAGAGCCACGAGAAAGGTCGCTGATGCGAATTCAGGGACTGATGTCGTCAACACCGAGAAGGTTGAGACCGCCCGATCCGTCCCGGAGCCCTCACGCATGCCCGCAATCACCCCGAGGAAGAGAGACAGCGGTATCATGATCGCGAAAACCATCAGCGCCAAAAAGCCTGTATTCGCGAGACGAGGCCAAAGCATCTCCGATACGGGTGTTTTGAAACGAATCGATTCGCCAAAATCACCTTTCAACGCATTGGAGACCCACTCGCCATAGCGCACGAAAAAATTTCGGTTATAGCCGTTTTGCTCGAGCCAGAGCTCACGCTGTTCCGTCGACGAATAAGGGCCGAGCACCTTACCCGCGACACCCAGCTTGTCGCTCTCGAAGATGACAAACAAGATGAAGGAAATCACCGCCATAATCAGCAGCATCGAGCCGAACCGGCGAGCGGCGAGGACTAACATGCGCAGAAACTATCCTTCTTGTAAAAACGGCCCGGTTGGTTCCGGGCCGTTTTGTCTTTTCTTGATCAGGCGTCGATCCAAACGCGGTGGAATTGGTGATATTGCGTTGGATGAGCTGCAAGTCCCTTAACCCGGTTCTTTGCCACAAAGAACTTTGGGATCCACGGGGCCTGCACCATGACCGCATCATCTTGCAAAATGCGCTCGACCTCTTCCATCGCCGCGCGCCGTTCCTCGACGTCAACTAACGACTCCGCCTTGTCGAGCGCAGCGTCGAACGCGTCGCTGGCATAGCCAAACTCATTCCAAGGTACACCGGAGCGATAGCCGAGCGATAACACCATGGTGCCAAGCGGTCGGTGGGTCCAAGCCGTAATGCCAAACGGGGTACTATCCCAAAGCTCCCAGTAGTTGTTCGCTGGCATGATGTTGATGTTCACCGTGATGCCAGCCTCAGCACACTGCTCCTTTAGGATCTCGCAACACTGTTGCTGCCAAGGACCATTGGTATTGCCGCAGTCAATGGAAAGTTCGATGCCGTCGGGATAGCCAGCTTCCGCAAGCAGCTTCTTGGCCTCCTCGATATTGCGCTCAAGCTTCGGCAGTTCGAAGTACTCCGGATGGATCGGCGCGACATGATGATGTTCGCTCTCCAACCCCCGTCCCTGGAAAACCAATTCAGGGTAACGCGTCGGGTCTGCACAAAGCTGCACCGCGCGTCGCACACGTTTGTCATCGAACGGCTTGTTGCCCTGATTAAAACGCATGACGGCAGTCTGCGCCGTCGCAGCCTCAAAGATGGTCGCATCAGGGATACTTTGCGCAACCGGAAGGGACAGCATGTCGAACTCATAGTGCATGTCCACTTGATCCGACGCGACTGCCGCTATCTGCGCGGTGGAGGCGGCACCATGGTCGAAGTAATGGACTTCGTCCAAATAGATCGGCCCCCCCATGATCGGATCGTCCAGATCCTTACCCCAATATTCGTCGTCGCGCCGTTTGAGGACGGCTTTCTCACCAACAACGAACTCGGCCAGCGTATAGGGGCCCGTGCCGACAGGCCATTGTGAGAGATTGCTACCGTTCTCTTCGAAGGCCCGGTGCACGATCATCGTCGGATAATTGTAAAGATTCTCAGGAACAGACAGGACCGGCTGGCTCATATGAATGCGCACGGTATAGTCGTCGACTTTCTCGACGGCACCCTCGCGCATCTTCTTGCCCATCTTGGGATTGCCGTCGTCGTCTTTTTCACCGGTGTCATAGTCTTCGGTCATCGCCGAAAACAATCCCTGATTCGATGAGCCTGTTTTCGGATCGAGCCAACGGGTGAAGTTAAAGACGACATCATCGGCATTGAAGTCGTCACCATTGTTCCACTTGATACCCTGGCGCAGATAGAAGGTCCAGGAGGTCAAATCGTCGGATGCCTCCCAACGTTCCGCGAGATAAGGCCGCGTCACGTTGTCTGGCCCAGTGTAGGTCAAAAACTCACAGATGTGCCGCGCGATATTCGATTTTTCGACCCAGTCAAAGGTCGAAGGATCCGTCATTTCTTGAACGGGCATAGAACAGCGAAGCACACCACCCATTTTGGGTTCTGCGTCCTGCGCCAGCGTCGGCTCGACGATGCCGTCGCCGAGAATCGTGCCAGCAAGGCCATAGGCTGCCCCCGCACTCACGCCGAGAAGTGTGGCCGTTCGCAAAAACTCGCGCCGGTCAACTTTCCGTTCTTTTAACTGCTCGATCAGTTCCGGGACGTAGGGATGCACCCTTTTTGCATCATTATTCGCCAAGACAAAGTCTCCCTCATGGCAGTGGTGCTCGAACGCCTCGATTCTCTCGGTTTGGCAGCGTTCGGCTTTGTACGGTGTTAAATATCAGCCTAAGGGATCATGTAATGCTGTCAACAGTTACGTCATTAGACAAGAACACAAGAAAAAAAAGCTCCACATCGATTCTGTAATAGACAAAAACAGGCCGTTAGCTTTATGATTTTCTACAAAGAAAGGGAGAATTAAATAAAAGATGTCGCATACGGAAAATAAGTATAGAATAATTGAGAGCCCACACTTTCTTGTGATCTATCTAACTTCGCTCCAGGAGGCTGTCCTTGTCTAGCAATGGTTGGGCAACAGGCCTAGGCGCCAAAGCCGTGAGTTGGACCCTGTTGCTTTTCATCTATGGAGCCTGGGGACTCACCACCTATTGTCATGAAGCCCTGCCCATCTGGGCACTCCTGCCGATTGGAGCGATCCTGACCGCCTGGCACGGATCATTTCAACATGAAGCCGTCCATGACCACTTTTCGAGACAGCGCTGGCTGAATGATCTCGTTGCCTACCCACCCCTCTCTCTTTGGCTACCCTTTCCCATCTATCGACGCACCCACCGTGCCCATCACAATTTTAACATTTTGACAGATCCACGACGGGATCCGGAATCCTTCTATGTCGACCGCGCCCATTGGAGCGCACTTCCCATCAGCATTCGCGTTCTCTTGACGTGGCATAATACCCTGTTGGGCCGCATCTTGATCGGACCTCTGATGGCGATTGGACAGTTTCTCTACATGGAAGCGCGGGCGCTTTTCAAAGGCGACCGAACCCATTTGGCCATCTGGCTGATGCATCTACCAGCGACTGCGGCCGTCATCACATGGCTTGTTCTCGTGGCTGATATGTCAATTTGGCTTTATCTCGGCTGCTTCGTCCTTCCAGGTCTCAGCCTGACGTTGGTTCGATCATTTGCAGAACATAAGGCCGCCAATACGCCCCTCGAGCGTACCGCGATCGTCGAGGCCGGTTCATTCTTCTCGCTTCTATTTTTGAATAATAACCTGCACTTCGCCCACCATCGACGACCCGATTTGCCTTGGCAGGCTTTGCCCCAATACTATCGCGAACATCAAGAGAGCCTTTTGCGAGAAAACGGTGGCCTTTGCTACAGCGGTGGCTATCGAGAACTCGCACAACGTTTCCTGACACGGCCGGTCGATCTGCCGCAGCATCCCTTCCGCTGACATCAGCCCCTTGACGTTCCGCGAGCGTCCAGCACCACCGACCTTGTCGTTGTCACCGTTGTCAGTAGGCGCCCTCGCCGCCGTAACTCGCGACAAGCGATCCCATGATCAGATACCAACCATCGACCAAAACGAAAAAGACCAACTTGAACGGCATCGAAATCAGCACGGGTGGCAGCATCATCATGCCCATCGACATCAGAACCGATGCGACAACCATGTCGATAATCAAAAACGGAATGAAGATTAAGAAGCCGATCTCGAAAGCCCGCCTTAACTCGCTGATCATGAATGCCGGGATCAGCGACCGAAGTGGCGTATCGTCTGGGTTTTCAAGAATGGGAGGCTCCTCTTCGCCAGGCGTCGAGAGTTCGAGGAACAATTCGAGATCCTTGGCCCGGACATGCTCGAGCATGAACCGACGAATAGGCATCGCTGCACGGGCAAACGCTTCCGATTCATCAATCGACTCGTTGAGCAACGGTGCAATTCCCTCGTCATAAACCTGCTCGAGGGTTGGCGCCATAATGAAGCCGGTCGCGAACAAGGCGAGAGAAATCAAGACAGCGTTAGGAGGAGTCTGCTGCAATCCGAGCGCCGTCCGCAGGAAAGCTAACACCACGACAATCCTCGTGAAGGAGGTCACCATGACAATAATCGACGGCGCAAGACTCAAAACGGTGACCAGCGCGATCAGCTGAATGAGTTGGCTGGTCACGCTGACCCCATCGGCCATATTGATGCTGAGCGTTTGCGCCAACGCCGGCGGTGCCGCTGTCATGATGACGGCAGGCAAACCGATCCATCGTACCGCATGAGTCCCAAGGACGCCGATCATCGAAGTGACGCCACCGATGCAGGCTCCCCCGCCCCGAAATCGCCTTTCGCCAACGGCGCCTCAACGCCCCGATCAATGACCAGGGACCGCTCTTGGCCTAACAACAAAAGATGCTCGCGATCGTCCAGTCGAACGAGCACGAGCCGTTGTCTGCCATCAATGGGGAGTGTCTCGATCACGGCCAATCGACCTGTGTTCATAGCGGCACCGACAAAACCGCCGAGACGAAACCGCCGCACACACCAAGCAAAAAGCGCAATCATCCCAATGACCGCTGCAAGGGCCAAGAGAAAGCGAAGATAGTCTGTTGCCATCATGGCCATCGCTGCCTCAGGGACCTTTCGCCTTGTGGTAAGCAGCCCCTGCCGTTGCTCGTCGGTTGGCCGATTGAAATTCCGCACCGAGATGACGATGCTCCGCATGGAATACCGCCATGGTCCGTTCGAGCTCGTCCAGAACCGCCGTCATCATCGGCAGGACACTGTCGCGCTCGGCGTGATCAAGCTTCGCGATACGACCAGCACAGTGTTCTAATTTCTGCCAGAGTCCCTCAGCCTCTTCGAGCCTGTTCGCGCTCAAAGCACCCCTTGCATGCTCTAGTCCAGTAATGATCGCCTTCAGTTCATCGGCAAGTGGCATTGATCCGTCCTTCACGAAGTCCTGCCCAGGTCATCATTGAGCCGGTAGAGGTGGGCGAGAATCTCGGCAACAGCGGCAAAAGCGGCGACAGGGATAGGTGCGTTAATCTCCAGTTTATCGAGCACCTCAACTAAGTCTTCATCGCGGTGAATGGCGATGCCATGTTCTTCGGCAATCGCCACAATCTGCGCCGCAATGGCACCTTTTCCTTTTGCAAGGACTCGCGGAAGGTCATCCCCGAAGCGATCGTAGCCAAGCGCGACAGCTGTCTTTGGATCCTCGGTCACCATCCGATCCTTTCGACGTCGAGGCGGTCAACAACGCCTCGCGCTTCGTTCATATCGTGGTAACCTTAAGAAAGCGTTAACCGCAGGGTCGCTTCCAAGGAGAGTTCGTAAGCGTATGGGTTTCAGCGAACAGCAGATGTTGCGCTACGCCCGGCATATCGTCATGCCGGAGGTTGGCGGTACAGGGCAGGCAAAACTTCTGTCATCGAGCGTGCTCGTGATCGGAGCAGGCGGTCTCGGCTCGCCACTGCTTCTCTATCTGGCGGCAGCTGGCGTTGGCAGGCTGGGGGTTGTCGATAACGACACCGTCGATCTCAGCAATCTCCATCGTCAGATCGCCCACCCCACCCGAAATGTTGGCCGCACGAAGACTGAAAGTGCCGAGCAAAGCGTGAAAGCCTTGAACCCCGACATTGAGATGAACCTGCACGAGGAACGCTTAACCGCCGCCAATGCAATGTCGCTGATCAGTGATTATGATTTGGTCGCCGACGGATCCGACAACTTTGCGACGCGCACGGCGGTTCATCAGGCATGCTTTCAAGCGAAGAAAACACTGGTGAGCGCGGCAGCTCAAGGAGTCGAGGGGCAGCTATCGACGTTCAAAGCCCATCTTGGACCGCCACACCCCTGCTATCGTTGCGTCTTTCCTGAGGCGCCGCCAGACGATCTTATTCCATCCTGTGCTGAGGGGGGTGTCCTTGGCCCAGTCGTCGGCGTCATGGGGTCTCTGCAAGCCATTGAAGTGGTCAAGGAACTCATCAGCCAGGGCGATAGCCTATCCGGAAAGCTTCTTCTCTATGACGCCCTAGCGACGGCATTCACGAGGATCGACGTTAAGCGCCGGCCGGCCTGCGTGCTTTGCGGCAACAATGACCGAGAAGCCTAACGCAAAGCTTGCAATACCATGAATCTCAGGTTGATAAATGTCATCGCTTTTTTTGCTTCTCTGGCTTTTACCGTTTTTTCATTATTTGGATCTATGCAGGATCAGCTTGCGCCGGAGGCTGCTCTGAGCTAGGGAAACGTTCCGTCAGGGTTCACCCACTTGCATCAAGAGTAGGTCTACCCGCCGCTTAGTCGGTAATGTCGCAAGAAGCGTTTGGATCGTAGGCGTTTGGAGGACGCATGTCGGACCTCATATCAGAGGACTATCGTCCGACCGAGGACGAGCCTTACATGAACGATCGGCAGCTCGAGTATTTTCGCAACAAGCTGATGAGTTGGCGCGAAGAGATCCTGAGAGGTTCGAACGAGACCCTTAAGCAGCTCAAGGAAGAAGACAATCGCCTTGCCGACATGAGCGATTGGGCGTCGTTTGAAACCGAACGCAGCTTCCAATTGCGCGCACGGGATCGGGAGCGAAAGCTTCTGTCGAAGATAGCCTCGGCGATCCAGCGAATTGAGGATGGTTCCTACGGCTATTGCGAGGAGAGCCAAGAACCCATTGGCCTTCAACGTTTGGAAGCACGTCCGATCGCTACGTTGAGCATCGAAGCCCAGGAGCGCCACGAAAGGCGCGAAAAGGTCTTTCGAGACGAATAGACGCGATCGGCCGACCATTTCTCAATGACCCACCAAGTGTCGAGGGTCGGTGGAGATGGTGGCTTCAACGGTTGACTGGCTGAACGTTGACCTTGTCGAGATGGGTTTCGATCTCGACAAGCGACGGTTGACTGGTTTGCGCTCCCAGCCCTGTGCATGCAAGGCCAGCCCCTACACTCGCTTTCTGTAAGGCAGAGCGGAGATCGTCGCCGTTGTCCAGCGCGGCGGCGAAAATGCCGACGAACGCATCGCCAGCGCCTGTGGTGTCGATAGGATCGATCTGGAGACTCGCGGCTCGGAAACAGCCCCCCGGCGACGCTGCGATGGCACCCTCTGCGCCAAGCGTAATGACAACCGTGGCTCCAAGAACCTGGCTGGCCTCTCGAGCAAAGACGAGAGGGTCGTCACCGATTGTCTTTTGTCGCAAGGCCATGGCCGCCTCAAGTTCATTGACGATGAGCACATCGATGGATTTTGTGTCATCGGGCTCGATCGCCATGGCAGGTGCGAGATTGAGAATGGTGCGAGAACCTCCTGCTTTGGCCCGCTTGAGCAGTTCAAAGGTCGCCTCCGGCCGGATCTCATTTTGACAAAGAATGGTCGCACCAGCACCAAACAGTTCATGAGAGACCTGGTCCGGATGGGTGTCGAGATTCGCACCACTTGCCACAATGATTTGGTTTTCGGCAGCTTGATCAACACCGATGACGGCGATCGCCGTCGCCTGGTTCGATAGGGCCAGGCCGTCGCAGTTGACGCCCGCTTCCGTCATGACGTCCCGAGCAAAATCGCCAAAGCTGTCCTTGCCAAGATGGCCGATCATGTGGACGTCGGCACCAACTTTGGCCGCTGCTGCAGCTTGGTTGGCCCCTTTACCGCCCGCCGCTAGCTTATAGCCCGGACATAAGACCGTTTCGCCCGGCCTGGGCAGGGTATCAACGCTGAAAAGCATATCTGCATTGATCGATCCGAACACCAGCAACATGCCGTCTCCTCCTCCCCAAACTCCGCTAGCGCCGTCCATGCGACGCCATGTCCTAAAACCGGTACGGCCGCTGCTTGTCAATCCAGCAATGCATACCGTAAATTGCCGTCAACTTTGTTTCCCGCCATGCCAAACGAGGCAGCCAATGATGATCAAGGCTGATCCTATCATAGTCCACAGCAACGTCATTGCCTGTGATGGCGGAGGCGGGCAGTTAGGCCATCCTCGCGTGTTTCTTTCGGTCGGTGATGATGGTCGAGCAACCTGCCCCTATTGCGGTCAGGTTTACATCGTCGCTCGCGAAAAGGCTAAGCCTGAGCACTGACGCTGAGGCACCATTTCACCTACGTCCAGCCACCGGGCCCATCATGACCAAAGCCCAACAAAAAACGACCGCCTGAAGGCCAGGCGGTCGTTTGCCATTCGGTCTTGAAGCTGGTCTGATCAGCGCTTCGAGAACTGGAAGCTCCGGCGCGCTTTGGCAAGGCCGTACTTCTTCCGCTCAACTCGGCGAGAGTCGCGCGTAAGAAAACCACCTGACTTCAGCGCCGGGCGCAGCCCCGGGTCGTAAGCGACCATCGCGCGGCTAATCCCGTGGCGAACGGCACCGGCTTGGCCAGAAAGACCACCGCCTTTAACCGTGCATACAACGTCAAACTGCTGGGCACGGCCCGCGGCTTCGAACGGCTGGTTCATGATCATACGCAGAACCGCACGGGCGAAGTACGTCTCGACGTCACGGCCGTTGACGGTAATCCGGCCAGCGCCTGGTTTCAACCAAACACGCGCAACAGACTCCTTGCGGCGCCCAGTAGCATAGGAGCGACCCTGAGCGTCAATTTTAGGCTCTGCGGGGGTTGCTGTATCCGTATCGACACCAGGCGACGTCGGAACGGCCTGCGCCAGATCCTTCAGATCCGACAGTGAGCGTGTGGGGTTTTCAGCCATCACTGCTTTCTCTAGTGCTGTTTTTCCGATTGAGCTCGGCAATATTGAGCGGCTTTGGCGACTGGCCCTGATGAGGATGATCCGGCCCGCCATAGACATGGAGCTTGGTGAACTGCGCCCGACCAAGAGCTCCCTTGGGCAACATCCGCTGCACGGCTTTCTCGATTACCCGCTCAGGATGCTTGCCACCAAGCGTCTGCTCCGCCGTGGTGCTCTTGATACCACCGGGATAACCGGTATGCCGATAGTATGTCTTTTGCGCCCGCTTGTTGCCGGTGAGGCTGATCTTCTCAGCGTTGACAACAACGATATGGTCACCGCAATCGATATTCGGCGTAAACATGGGCTTATGCTTGCCCCGCAAGCGATTAGCGACCAACGCCGCAAGGCGGCCTAATACTAGGCCGTCGGCATCAATCACATACCAGCTGCGGTCGACATCGCTGGGAGTCGCAGAATAGGTCTTCATTGAAACCTTGTCCGTATTTCATACATGCCGCCATACACCATCGACGCCGAATGGGCTATCCAGCGCACAATCGAGACGACACACCAACATGAAGCTGCTCGGGGCGGAAGACCCAAGCATTAGGGAGCTAGTTAGGCGGAAATTCGGCCGAAGTCAACGTGTTCGTCCCAAGGAATCGTTATCGACAGCAGAATGGCATCTGATGTTAGCGGAAAAGACGGAATTCACTACCGTCGCCCCGCAGGCTGAAGCCCTCGTCAATCGATTGTCGGCGGGATGGCGTAGGAACCAACGGCCTGGCAAACTAAACGACTGTTCTCCTCAGACTTGATCGCGACTTCACCGACAGCAAGCCGCCGCCCAAGCTTCAAAATCCGCCCTTCTGCAAGGACATCCGAAGGCTCGGGTTTTGACAGGAAGTGAAAGGTCAGATCCGTGGTGACCGCAAGTTCCGTCCGTCCCAATAGAGACATAACAACACCGTAAAGCGTCACATCTGAAAGACCCATCAGCGCAGGTCCGCAAATCGTCCCGCCCGGCCTTCGGATCACATCGCTGTAGGGCAGACGAAGGCATATGTGGCCAGCCTCCCAGCTTTCGACCGTAAGATGAAGCTGGCCGACATAAGGAACGCCGTCCCGAACGATCTCTAAGAACTCATCGGCATAGATTTTTGCGTCGGTTGTCTCGCTGGCCGTCATCATATTCGCCTGCATCCGTTGATGGGCAGAACCTGCCCGTTCGCGCGCACAGGGTCAATGACAGTCGTCGTTGACACCAAGAATGTGTCGGTCATCCCTACTCATGGGAAGACGATCCGCTCTCTGCATCACCTCCAGTGTGAAGCGGCCTTGCCTAAATGCCGTCTCCTCCAGCAGCCAGTCTGCGATATGACGACAGTCTAATGACGCAAAATGCCGTGCCGCTCCCCGCCCTTTTGACCGCACACCATCATGTCCCTACCGACGAGACGCAAATCACGACTCTAAGCAGCCACGACCCGAAGGCCAGCGTTTGCAGAGATACCCTACCGTTCACTATATAAAGGGAGCCGGATCCCTTAGACCTTATGATACTGCTTTTTGGAGAGAGAATCATGGCGGAAGCTGCCGAGATCGATGACATCGAGACGGGACCATCGGAACCTGAACCTGTCCTGCTTCGTCACGATGCTCATGGCATCGTCGGCCTCACCTTGAACCGTCCAGAGGCCTTCAATGCTCTTAATCGTGAACTTCTGACCGCCCTCCAGAACGAACTCGATTCGATCAAAGAAGACCCGACGATCCGTATCGTCGCGATCACGGGCCGAGGACGAGCCTTTTGCGCTGGGCATGATCTGAAAGAAATGAGCAGCGACCGCAATCGCGATGCCCTTCTTGGCTTGTTTGGCCAATGCAGCCAAATGATGCGGACCCTCACGCAGCTGCCGCAACCCGTCATCGCTTTGGTGGATGGCACGGCCACGGCTGCGGGCTGTCAGCTTGTCGCGGCTTGCGACCTCGCCCTTGCCAGCACAGAAGCCCGTTTTGCCACATCGGGTGTCAAATACGGTCTGTTCTGCTCGACCCCTATGGTTGCCCTCTCACGCAATATTGGGCGCAAGGCGTCGATGGAGATGCTCCTTACAGGCGACTTCATTGAGCCCGAGGAGGCGCTCCGTCTTGGCCTCGTTAACCAGGTGGTCAAACCTGACGACATGGAAGATGCATTCGATGCGATGGCAAACCGGCTACTGGACAAACCACGTGACGTTTTGGCGCTAGGTAAACGCGCGTTTTATCAGCAGTTGGAAATGGGCTTGCAGGACGCCTACGATTTCACCACCGAGGTCATTGTCGATAATGCCCTTGGAAAGGACTTCGAAGAAGGCCTCCAAGCCTTTATCGAGAAGCGTCAGCCCAATTGGGGCCAGAACACCGGTTAGACATGACGGCGACAAGGGCGACCTACCTGGTCGTTGACATCCGATCAACCTAAATCGGAAGAACGATGAGTCTAGCTCGGACACCGCTTTGTTGAAGCGAGGCAAGACAGAATGATGAGCGAAGCGCTTCATTATGATGACAAGGCGATCGAGCGCATTCTTCGCCGCGTCAAAACAATCGCCGCTGTCGGTCTAAGCGCGAATGACATGCGTCCATCCTATTTTGCGGCGCTCTACCTCAAGAATAAGGGCTACCGGGTCATCCCGGTTAATCCGCGCTATGCTGGTCAAGAGATCTTGGGGGAAACGGTCATCGCCTCACTTGACGATCTTGAGACCCCACCTGACATGGTTCAGGTTTTCCGAAAGTCTGAGGACGTTCCGATCGTTGTCGATGAGGCGATACGCGCCGGCGCCAAAGTGCTTTGGATGCAGCTTGGTGTTCGCCATGACGAGGCTGCGAGGCGCGCCGAGGAGGCGGGAATCGACGTTGTGATGGATCGTTGCCCGAAGATTGAGTATGGCCGACTCTTCGGTGAGATTGGATGGATTGGCGTGAACAGACGCAAGATCTCAGCGAAAAAAGGACAGGCAATACAGCTGAGGCACCCGAAGGGTGGATTGACCAGGAGATCAAAGACATGACCGATGACGCCGGGGACTACGGATTCGAGACGCTCGCCATTCATGCTGGGGCCATGCCAGACCCGACCACGGGTGCCAGAGCAACGCCCATTTATCAGACCACGTCGTTCGTGTTCGACGATGTCGACCATGCCGCAGGCCTCTTCAATCTGCAGCAATTTGGCAATATCTACACGCGCCTGACCAATCCGACGATCTCGGTACTCGAAGAACGCGTGGCAGCGCTCGAAGGTGGCACCGCCGCCTGTGCAACTGCGAGCGGGCATGCCGCTCAATTCGTCGCGTTCTTGAATCTCATGCAGCCTGGCGATGAGTTTATCGCGTCAAAAAAGCTCTACGGTGGATCGATCACGCAATTTAACGAAACCTTCCCGCAGTTTGGCTGGCAGGCACGATTCGCTGATCCGACTGACCCGGCGAGCTTTGAAGCTGCTGTCACCGACAAGACGCGCGCCATATTCGTTGAAAGCACGTCGAACCCGGATGGCGTGATCGCCAACATTGAAGCGCTATCGGCCGTCGCGAAACGAGCAGGGGTGCCTCTCATCTGCGACAACACGATGCCGTCGCCTTATCTGTACCAGCCCCTGAAGCATGGCGCCGACATCGTTATCCACTCGATGACAAAATATCTGGGCGGACACGGCAATTCGATGGGCGGAATCATCATCGAAGGCGGCTCATTCGACTGGTATCAGAATGATAAATTTCCACTCATGACCCAGCCTACGAAGGCCTATCACGGCGTCAAGTTTGCGGAGACGTTCGGTAATTTCGGCTTTTCCGTACGCGCGAAGGCGATTGGCCTTCGCGATATTGGTCCCAGCCTCTCGCCGTTCAACGCCTTCATGATCCTCAATGGCATTGAGACCCTACCGCTACGGATGCAACGTCATGTCGACAGTGCTCAAGCCGTTGCGCGTTTCCTCGAAGGCCACGCTGCCGTCGATTGGGTTTCCTATCCAGGTCTCGGATCCTCGCCACATCATGCCTTAGCCAATCGGCTCATGCCCCGCGGCACGGGCGCCGTCTTCACGATCGGATTAAAGGGCGGTTACGATGCCGGTGTTCGCTTGGTTGAGGCATGCGAACTTGTTTCTCATCTCGCCAACATCGGTGATACGCGGTCGTTGATCATTCATCCAGCATCAACCACACATCGTCAGCTCGATGAGGCCCAGCAGCAAGCCGCCGGTGCAGGCCCCGAGGTTGTACGCCTCTCGATTGGCCTCGAGACCGCTGATGACATTATCGCCGATTTGGATCAAGCACTGAGCGAGGCTTGTGGAAGCGGCAAATCAGCGGCCTAGGACGCTACTGAAGGTAAGAGCCGGGCATCAATAGCTTGCCTCGCGGGTGAGAGTTGCCGGCGGCAATTGTGGGATTGACTGCGGATCAACACTTGCCGGTTTCTCATCCGCGGGCTTCGGCGCTCGTTCATCGTAATGACGGGCTGCCACGTTCGCTGCTGTCGAGCTGAGCGCCGGTCCAAGTTCGCGACCGCGTAGAATATCGTTTTGGTCCTCGACCATACGGACCAACGTTAAGGCTTGAGTGCAGCTTGCTGGTGGTAGATCAGGATGTGGCCAACTGTCATGATTGAGACAGGCTTGGGGCAGCAAGACCTCTTGCATGACGGTCACCGTCACCCCGCTCTTGGTCGCCTCGCCACCACCTCCGCCCAGGTTCTCACGCCCAAGGCCTCCAAGGGCGTCGGCGACAGCGTCGATCCGACGGTTCCGTTCGGGCCCTTGGGCATCCAGATAGATACTCCCTCTACCCTCAGGGTCAGTCTCATCGATAAAATTGGCGAGTTCATAATGCTGCGCCGCCGTAAGGCTGCTTCCTCCGCTTGGAAAGACCACCTGATGGGTCAGTCTCACTGGCTCAACGACAAACCGATCTGTCGTCCCAGGCGGCGACGGCATCTTTGCTGTACAGCCAGTCATCATCACGAAGGCAACGACGACGCCAAGCGGCCTGACAACAGCCGCGACGTTGTCCAGGAAAGCAGTAATCAACATAAGATTAATCCATCAATTGACGATGAAACCTGCGCGTTTCCCATCCCGCCTGGAGCTTGGCCTCTCGAGCGGCGCAAGACGATCATTGGGAAGGGCGATATTGTTGATGCTGGTCGGTTTCACAAGATAAGGCGTGATCAAGATAACGAGTTCGGTCTCACGCCGCTGGAACCGTTCGGACTGGAAAAGCTGACCTAGCACAGGCACGTCGCCCAGGAGTGGGAATTTATCCGTGTCCGTGGCCAGATCGCGTTGAAACAGACCAGCGATCGCGAAGGTTTGGCCACTGGCTAACTCGACGCTCGTTTCTGTGCTTCGAACATTGAAGGCGGGCACGGCGAAGTCATCGAGTACCACAGCCCCAATGCTCGAGATCGAACTGACCTCGGGACGTACCCGGAGATTGATACGTTCGCCGGGAAGCAAAGTCGGAACAAAATCGAGAGAGACGCCAAATTTCTTGTATTCGATTGTGACGCTGTCATCTCCACCACCACCTGGGACAAGAATGGGAACCTCGCCACCGGCATGAAAACTCGCGGGCTCACCGTTGACTGAAGTGAGATTTGGCTCGGCTAATAGATTGACGATACCTTCCCGCTGAAGGGCATCGACAAAGGCATCCACACTAAAGTCGCCAAATTCGCCGTTAAAATCGATACGGGCAAATTCTTCTCCACTGCCAGAGGCGATATCTCTCGCAGACGTATCAGCGATCGACGACAAGAAGTTGCCTGTCGCAAGGCCGAACAGAAAATCGCTACCATCGAAGATAGCATTCCAGTTGATACCAAGGTTGAAAACATCATTGCGACTGATCTCAGCGAAGCGAACTTGAATCCTCACCTGCTGGGAGCCGTTGATCGTGGTGTTGTTTACCGTCGGCCCCTGAGTTTGTTCCAGGCCGTAAGCGACATTTTGCACATCGATGGCCTCGCCTACACCAGCGACCTGGCCCTGAGCGGTCAATCGACCCGACTCGAGGGCGACATTGGCGCCTGACCCAGGAGCCGCCGCGCGCAGCTGTGATTGTGCAAAATGCTCATTCGGTACGGTATCGACGTTAATGGCGAAGACAACTTGACCACCGTCGCCGATGCCGAACATGTTGGTGCTGCCCAGCCCGATACCATGAACGGCAATCTGAGTCGCCGAAATCGGATGCGCGTTGGCCACGTTGGGATCAGATGCAATGACATTGGTGACGGGCTGACTACTATTGAGGAGCTGGCTGGTTCCCGCAGCGACGGTGAGCGAATAATCAGTCGGCGGCTGAACCAATTCCACCAGCGCATTGTTCGGCGGCGGCGCCTGGCGAAGGACAGAGGCTTTGGGAGATGCCGCTACGTTAGGAGCAATAGCCAAAGGCTGCACTGTGGCCGGCAGCGCGGGCTTCTTTGGCGGTGGTGAAAAGATCGAGGAGTTCTGGGCTTGCGCCGTCTCTTGACTAACACGAGGCGACAGGATCGAACTCGGTTGTTCAAGAGTTCCGGGTGAAAACTGGGCATTTTCGATCGGTTCCGGCGCAGACTGGTTGACGATCTTTGTCAGGGGACGTGCCGCGGGGCGAGGCTGAGACGTCGCATCTGGCAGAGCGGTCGTTGTCGTTCCACCAATGCGGCTTGAGGAGACCTTCTTCAATAGATCCTGTGCCGTCACAGGCGCGTTCCGGGCCACCGTAAGCGCAGAATTGTCTGCGAAGACCTCAGAAGTCTGCTGTTGGCCAATGCTAAGCGCGATCGCTGCAGCTTCGGCCTCCGCATGGGCGACAGCAACCAAAGCCTGCACCCGAGAAAGGATCGAAGGTGGCGAGGCCTGAACGGTCGGCTCATCGCCGAACGGACTGATAGGGACACCCTCTGCGGCTCGGATGACGGGGCCGTCGTCATTCTCGACGGTAATGGTAGCGCCAACGCTTTTGCCAACGAGATGGGGCACCTGCTGTTTCGATGCAG
The DNA here is from genome assembly GCA_028285265.1 of Geminicoccaceae bacterium. Taxonomy (GTDB): domain Bacteria; phylum Pseudomonadota; class Alphaproteobacteria; order Geminicoccales; family Geminicoccaceae; genus JANQPX01. The sequence goes on along the minus strand of JANQPX010000030.1, from coordinate 186,535 downwards.
TATTGACCGTCGCAATGTCCGGTCCGCCGCCAACCCCCTGTTCCTGTTCCAGTCCATAGGGCATTGCCGATGCATCGCTCGCAACAATCACCCCAAAAATCAAATTGGCTAAGACAAAAAATGACCGACTATTACGTCGTCCAAACATGGCGTCGTTCCCATATATCTCGCAGGTTCGATTGCATTGTCATAGCCCTCAACCATGACTCCAAACCGGACCCAGTCAGCGACGACTAAGCCCACTTGGACCTCCGGATCGCGATGGGATCCGGATCATGCGATGCAAAACCTCCGATCAGAAGCCAGGCGGCAATTACCGAAAACCCCCGAAGAACAAAGAAAAAAACTGAAAACGCATCTGTCACCGCCAGACGTCTATGCAAAGCGACCGTAAGTTTTAGTCGTTCCCCAAGGCATGACAACCAGTCTAATGGCAGAAAATCATTGTGGTTTTTTCGCCACCTGATTTCATTTTCCAAGATCAGCAAGAATTTTCATTTTGAGCGCGATTAGTTTTCTTTTTTAAAAAACCAGGAGGCGACAATCATCGTTCCCGATGACTCGTCGTTTTCATACCTACAGCGGCTGCCCTCGGCTGCAAGGAGCCCGCAAACCTCTGGCGTCGCCACCCCAACCGCAGTAAAAGTCATCTTGGAACTGTGGAATTTGTTGGAGAGCCGATGCGAAAAGCGGCTGCAATAACAGGGTCGCCGCGCCTCCAGATCGTCGGCGCAAACGATCCTCTACTTGCGCCAGATGAAGGATCACCCGTCGAATGGGTGAACCAACATGGTCGTGCAGATATCCTGCTGACCTGTGAACATGCAAGCAATCGGATCCCAGCATCGCTGAACGACCTCGGCCTTGATAGCGAGGTGCTGTCCAGTCACGTCGCTTGGGACCCTGGCGCTGAAGGTGTTGCGAGGCATTTGGCTCAAGCGCTTGACGCGCCGCTCATCCTCCAGCGGTTCTCCCGCTTGGTTTACGACTGCAATCGCCCTCCGGAGGCCGAAAGTGCCATGCCGGTAAGGAGTGAGATTTTCGACATTCCCGGAAATGTCGATCTCTCAGACCTCGCACGACAACGACGGGTGCAAGCGATCTATTGGCCCTTTCGAGAAGCGATTAAACGGCATCTCGATCAGAAAGTGGCGCAGGGTGTCGCTCCAGCTGTGATCACGATTCACTCCTTTACGCCGGTCTTTTACGGACAACAGCGGACTGTTGAACTGGGCCTTTTGCACGATATCCATCCAGTGCTAGCCGACGCTATGCTCGAGATATCATCGGAATGGACGGACCTCGACGTCCGGCGAAACGAGCCGTATGGCCCCCAGGATCACGTAACCCATACGCTTCGGGTCGATGCCATCGCACGCGGTTTATTGAATGTCATGATCGAGATCAGGAATGATCTTATCGGTTGTGCGACAACGCAGCAAAGCATGGCCATGCGTTTAGCCGGACTCATTGCCGAGAGTTTAAAGAGAACAGCGTCTCGCCAACGCGCCGACGACTATGGAACGGCAGATTGAAGGAACACGTCTATTCAACCACTGTGGCTTCTTGCTTCGCACTACACGGCCAACATTTTACATATCGCAATCGCTTGACTTCGGCCCAAGCCACTTCGAAGACTGGTGCTGACCTGTTCTTAAAGTCGATGCCATGAGCGGAGGATCATGCCTGACGCCTTTTTGAGCTACGTCCGCCTTGTCGACAGGCTGAACCGCCGAATAGGGCGGATTGTCATGTACGGCATCTTCGTGATGATGGCGATCCTACTCTGGTCTTCACTGTCAAAGACGTTCTTCCTGCCGTCCCTCTGGACTCTCGAAATGGCCCAATTCGCCATGGTCAGCTACTACATCCTGGGCGGTCCCTACTCGATCCAACTCGGTACCAATGTCAGAATGGACCTGCTGTATGGGAATTGGTCGCCGACGAGAAAAGCCTGGTTCGATGCTTTTACCGTCTGCTTTCTGATCTTTTATCTCGGCGTACTCCTTTATGGTGGTTTGTCCAGTACCAGCTATTCGCTTCAATATGGCGAACGCAGCGCCACGGCTTGGCGGCCCTATATGTGGCCGATTAAGGTCATCATGTGTGTCGGGATCACCTTGATGCTGCTTCAGGCTATCGCTGAGCTTATACGGGACATCGCCCGTATTCGTGGAATCAAGATCGACTCTCTTGCTGAGGGACGTTCCTGATGTCCTACGAGATGATCGCCATCTTAATGTTCTCGACCATGATGCTGATGCTGCTGACGGGACAGCGAGTCTTCGGCGCTATTGGTTTTGTTGCCGTCATCTCTGCACTGGCTCTCTGGGGCACCGGCGGCTCAGAAATTGGCTTTTCTGCAGCCATCAAACTGATGACGTGGTACCCCCTTCTCACGCTGCCGATGTTCATCTTCATGGGGTATATTCTCTCGGAAAGTCGCATTGCCGACGATCTATACCGCATGTTTCATGTTTGGATGGGTCCGGTGCGCGGCGGACTTGCGATTGGCACCATCCTCCTCATGGTTCTGATCTCGGCAATGAATGGCCTATCGGTCGCGGGTATGGCGATTGGCGCGACCATCGCATTGCCCGAACTCCTCAAGCGTGGCTACGACAAACGCATGGTCACGGGTGTGATCCAGGCCGGCTCATCCCTCGGTATTCTCGTACCGCCTTCTGTGGTGCTCGTGCTTTATGCCATGATCGCCCGACAGCCCGTTGGTCAACTATGGCTTGCCGGGGTGTTGCCAGGTCTCATGATGGCAGGGATGTTTATCCTGTACATCGCGATTCGCTGCCGTTTGCAGCCTCATCTAGGACCGGCCCTGCCGGCAGCAGATCGCGATATCTCGATGTCCGAAAGACTTCGCCTTCTGCGCGCCGGACTTTTACCAGTGGGCATCTTTGCCGTGATGATGGTGCCATTCGTGAATGGCTGGACCAGCCTCGTCGAAAGTTCGGCGATCGGTGCGCTCGCCGCCTTTCTTGCAGCCGTGCTTAAAGGAAGAATGACCAGCGAGGTCTTCGAGACCTCCGTGAGGAATACGCTCGGCATCTCCTGTATGTTCATGTGGATCATTCTTGCTGCGCTGGGCTTCGGCGCCGTGTTCGACGGCTTGGGCGCCGTTCGCGCGATTGAGAACCTGTTCACGGAGCAGCTCGGGCTTGATCCCTGGATCATCCTGATCCTCATGCAGCTCTCCTTCCTGCTCATGGGCACCTTTCTCGATGACACCGCAATGCTGGTGATTGTTGCCCCTCTGTACATTCCGTTAGTGCGCGCGCTGGACTTTGACCTGATTTGGTATGGGGTGCTCTACACCATCACCACGCAGATCGCCTATATGACACCGCCCTTCGGTTACAATCTCTTCTTGATGCGCGCGATGGCGCCGCCCGAGATCTCGCTCGGCGACATCTACCGCTCGATCATCCCCTTCGTTGGCGTCATGATTCTGGCGCTGGCTTTGGTGATGGCCTTCCCCGGCATCGCCCTTTGGTTGCCGGACTACGTCTATAGCAAGTGAACGAGGCCGGCGATCGGCCCAAGGTGGGAGAAAGAACAATGACCCAAAGACGTGACTTCCTGAAAAAGGCCAGCGCCGCGGGCGCTGCTGGCGCCGCAACGGCAACATTGGCTGCGCCGGCGGTCCACAGCCAATCGACCATCAAATGGCGGCTTCAGACCTATGCCGGACCAGCGCTCGCCGAACATGTCATCAAGCCTGCGGTCGACAGCTTCAATAAGGTCGCTAACGGCGAGATGGAAATCGAGCTCTACACCGCGGACCAACTTGTGCCGACGGGTGAGCTTTTCCGTGCCATGCAGAACGGCACAATCGACGCGGTGCAATCCGATGATGATAGCATGGCCTCCCCCACCGAAGTGACCGTCTTTGGCGGTTACTTCCCGTTTGCATGCCGATACTCGCTCGACGTGCCGGTGCTCTTCAATCAATGGGGACTCGCCGAAATCTGGGACGCTGAGTACGAAAAAGTCGGCGTGAAATGGTTGTCGGCGGGTGCTTGGGATCCCTGCCACTTCGCGACGAAGGATCCAATCGAAAGCTTGGCCGACCTGCAGGGTAAACGGGTTTTCACATTCCCAACAGCAGGCCGCTTCCTCTCACAATTTGGCGTTGTTCCGGTGACCCTTCCCTGGGAAGATATCGAGGTCGCAGTTCAGACGGGCGAACTCGACGGCATTGCTTGGTCAGGCATCACCGAGGACTACACGGTCGGCTGGGCAGACGTTACCGACTATTTCCTGACGAACAATATCTCAGGCGCTTGGTGCGGCTCCTTCTTCGCCAACATGGATCGTTGGAATGAGCTACCGGAGCATCTACAGGAACTGTTGAAGCTGACGATGGACAGCTCGCACTACTACCGTCAGCACTGGTATTGGGGTGGCGAAGCCAAACTTCGCACCGAAGGCACCAAGATGCAGCTCACGACAATCCCGGACGAAGAATGGGCGACGGTCGAAGCCGCCGCACGCGAGTTCTGGGACGAAATCGCCTCTGAGAGCGAAACCAAGGCGAAAGTGGTCCAGATCCTAAAGGACTATAACGCAGCTATGGAAAAAGCTGGACGTCCTTACCGGTATACCTAGGTCTCTTATAACGCTGACGCGGCCCGGGTACGCCCTGGGCCGCGTTTTCTTTTGATGACGAGCTCTGGAGTACAACGATGGCGGGAGCCTTGACCTTTGAGGATTTGAAAGAAGCCGTAGCGGTCGGCGATATCGATACGGTGCTCGCTGTGCAGGTCGACATGCAGGGCCGGCTCATGGGCAAGCGCTTTCACGCGAATTACTTCGTCGACTCCGCGCATGACGAGACTCATTGTTGCGACTACCTGCTCGCCACAGATCTTGAGATGAGCACAATCGACGGATACAAGGCGTCGAGCTGGGCACGTGGCTATGGCGATTATACCATGAAGCCCGACCTCTCGACATTGCGGCGCATACCGTGGCTTGAGGGAACAGCCCTCGTCTTCTGCGATGTCATTGATCATCATAGTCACGCCGAGGTCCCTCACTCCCCACGGGCGATCCTAAAAAAGCAATGCCATCGCTTGGCCGATCTCGGAATGAAGGCCTTGATGGCCTCCGAGCTCGAGTTTTTCCTTTTCCAAGAGAGTTACGAGGCACTGCGACTCAACGGTCATCGGGCTATGACTACAAGTAGCGCCTATAACGAAGACTACCACATCTTCCAGACAACGAAGGAAGAGGAGGTCATGCGCGCGATCCGAAACGGACTCGAAGGCGCCGACGTCCCGGTCGAGAATACCAAGGGTGAGGCAGATGCGGGCCAAGAAGAGATCAATATCCGCTATGCCGAAGCGCTCACGATGTCAGATCGACATGCACTGATCAAAAACGCAGCAAAAGAGATTGCATGGTCCAAAGGCCGCGCGTTGACCTTTATGGCGAAGTGGGACACAAGCCATGCTGGTAATTCTTGCCATATCCATCAATCCTTGTCCGATATCAACGGTAAGCCGCTCTTCTTTGACAGCTCGGCCGATCACGGCATGTCACCTATGATGCGACATTATTTGGCCGGACTGCTGCATCACGCCGACGACATTACCTATTTTCTCGCCCCGTACATAAACTCCTATAAGCGCTTTGCCGCCGGGACCTTCGCGCCGACCAAGGCCGTCTGGTCCATGGACAATCGAACCGCAGGCTATCGCGTCTGTGGCGCGGGAACCAAGGCTGTCCGTGTCGAATGCCGGGTGGGAGGCGCAGATCTGAATCCCTATCTCGCAATGGCAGCCTTGCTCGCCGCTGGCATGGATGGCATTGAACGACAGCTCGAACTGGAACCAGCCTTCGTCGGCGACGCCTATCAAGGCGAAGGGGTTCGAGATATTCCGAAGACACTGCGCGACGCGATATCAGCTTTGGATCGCTCCTCGATGCTTCGTGCCGCCTTCGGCGACGACGTCATCGATCACTATCTACATGCTGCCCGATGGGAACAGTCAGAAGCCGACCGTGTTGTGACAGACTGGGATGTGCAGCGAGGATTCGAACGTTGCTAAGAGGAAACGATGGAACACCAATGCAGGAATCTGCTCACGTCATCCCAAGAGCTGCAGGGTCGGGCGTTTCCTATCACGAAGGTAAGCGCTCGCCGATCCAATCCTCCAACTCACCATAGTCAAGCGGCTTGGTGAAATAGTGGGTAGCCCCTGTTTTCATGCCTTCTTTGATGTCTTGTTGATCGGCGAAGGCGGACATGAAGCAAAATGGAATCGCTGCATGACTGGGGTGCTCGCTTACCAGAAGGTTCCGTAGCTCACGTCCATCCAGCTTCGGCATATTGATATCGGCCAGGATCAAATCAGGCGTTTCCTCAAGAATGACCTGCAGGCCCTCCTCGCCATTGACAGCGATCGAGATCTCATGGCCCATGTCAGTGAGTTCTTCGACCAGAATATCCCGTAAATCCGCCTCATCTTCGATAACGACGATCTTGGCCATGTCTCCGCCCGATGTGATTGACTATCGAGAATGGCCCCATCTTGGCAGGCTTCAGTTACCATTGCGTTAACGCTGGCCCAATGCCTGTGAACCGCCGAACCATCCCTCTTGATCAACGACACCGCTGGCTTGATCGACATTGATGCGCCACCCAGCCTTTTCGATCTCACCGATCGATCCTGGAGACACAATTCATTGACGCTGCAGTTTACCAAAACTATGACGTTTGTTCCTAAATGCCAGCAATTCTCTGCTGATCTGCGATAAAGGAAGAAAGTGAAACGACGCCATTTGATTAGGCTCTCCGCCCTCTCGCTGGCGAGCCTTGTTTTGCCGACGATCGGTGCGACTCCAGTACGCGCCCATACCTTATTCACCGAGATGTTCGGCGATGATCGTCTAGCATCCCATCTGGGTGCTCTTCATTGGCAACACGATCCGCTGGCAGGTGCCCGTGGACGATCCCTTGCGACGGAATTGGCAGCGCTGCGTAAAAGCGCCAGGCACCAGCGACTGATGATGCGATGCCAGTCGGATTTCGACAACCTGAACATCGTGACGCTCGATGGCTGGGTGATGGCGCAATCGGAAGCAGACCTTTGTGCCGCGGTTCACTTGGAGAGGAAACCAAGATGATCCGCGATCTTGACCAACGAGACGAGAGCAGTGACATCGAGGCTGATCTCTGCATCATTGGCGCCGGTGCTGCCGGAATCACGCTTGCTCGAGCCCTTCGCAACAGCGGCCTTCAAGTTATTGTTCTAGAAGGTGGCGGCCTTGAGATCGAGGCTGACAGTCAGGAAATTTATGAAGGCGAGATTGTCGGCCTCGACTACCTTCCTATCGATACGACCCGACTTCGCTATTTCGGCGGCTCGACCAATCACTGGAGTGGCCGCTGCATGATGCTTGATCCCATCGACTTTCAAGCACGCCCTTGGATCCCGAACAGCGGCTGGCCGATCGATCGAGAGGATCTACGCCCCTATTACGAACCAGCCCAAGCGATCGTCGAACTCGACTATCGCTTGGAACACAATGAATTCTGGGAACATTTTGATGTCGATCCGCCAGGCTTCGACCCGACAAAGCTCATTAAGACCACCGACCAGCGCTCACCACCGACGCGCTTTGGTGAGGTTTATCGTCAGGATCTTGAGGCCGCGGAGGACGTCACCATTTGGCTGCACGCCAATGTCGTCGACATCGGTACCACCGACGAGGCGAACCACGTCCACGACGTGACCGTCAGGTCCTTTAAAGGTCAACAAGCCAAGGTCAAAGCCAAGGCCTTTGTTCTTGCCTGCGGCGCCTTGGAGAACGCTCGGCTTTTATTGGCCAATCGACGGACCGAGCCGCATGGTTTTGGCAACCGCCACGATGTGGTTGGGCGTTACTTCTCCGATCACGCCCATATGCTCATTGGCGACATCATCACGGCTGATCCGGTGACTCTCCTTGATGCGGCAAGACGGCAATTCCAAGGTGGTTCGGAGTTTCTGCCACGCTTCGCCTTGCCCGATTCGCTCCAGGAAGATCTCGGTGTCACCAATTCAGCCTGCTGGCTGGTGAACGAACTTGAAGACTCCGAAGGTATGAATGCGGCAATCGATCTGGTCGAGCGTATGCGCGGAGTCGATGGGGCGCCACCATTCGCATCGTCTGCACTTCGCGTTATGGCCAATCTTGATGAAGTCGCAATCGCAGCTTGGCAACGCTTCATCCAGGGACGAAAAACCGTCCAAAATGTGACCTATGTTGGTCTCTTCGGTTGCACCGATCCTGTGCCCAATCCTGATAGCCGCGTTCTTTTGGATGCCAAGGAAGTCGACATGTTCGGCATGCCGCGTGCTGTATTAGATTGGCGTATGACCGAACTCGATCATGTGTCGATGCGGCGTCTCGCCGAAGTCATGGGCGCTGAGCTAGCGCGGACCGGTCTTGGCAGACTAAAGCTCCATGACTGGTTCCTGGAGGAGCCTGCCGACGATTGGATGATGCGCTTTCACGAAAGCCCCGAAGCCAAGCGTTTTTCCTATCTCGACTGGATCTCAAATCATAATATCGGCACCACGCGGATGGCCGACGATCCGAAGCAAGGCGTCGTCGACGCCAATTGCAAGATGCATTATGTCGACAACTTCTGGATCGCCGGAAGCTCGGTTTTTTCAACCTCAGGCAGTGCTCAACCCACCCTATCCATCGTCGCGCTCGCGCTGCGGCTTGCCGATCACTTGAAAGAGCAACTCGCCTGAAGAACGTCTAGATACGGGGTTTCAGCGGCTTAGTGGGTCCGCTGACCGATGAGCTCTCCGACGGCACGTTCATCGAACCGGTAAGTCTCATTGCAAAACTCACAGGTCACGAACAGGCCACCATCTTCCTGCCGCATTGAGTCGATGTCCTCAGGTTGGAATCGCTTTAGCATCGCCTCAACCCGTTCGCGCGAGCAGCGGCAGCGGACACTGAGCGGCTGTGGATCGAAAATACGGACGCCTTCTTGATGGAATAGACGGAGAAGAAGGCGCTCAGGCGACAAATCCGGATCAAGGAGTTCGGCGTCTTTGACTGTGCCCAACAGCATCATGGTGCGCCGCCAATCTTCGATCGCATCCTTGTCTTGATCAGCAGAAACCTCTTCTGGGAGGCATTGAACCATCACGGCTCCCGCTCGCCAAAACGCCGTGCCGGCACCATCGTTCAAATGCTCGACAGCGATTTTCATGCCGGTCTTCACCTGCTCACTCTGTCGGAAATACTGATGGATACAATCAGTCAGGCTGTCGCCCTCAAGTTCTACCAGTCCTTGATAGGCAGCGCCCTGATTATCTTGATCCACGGTGACCGCGAAATGTCCTTTACCAAGAAGTGATGGGACGCTTGCGTCATCGGCCGCTGCCACAGCCTCCGCATCAAACTTCGCATAGCCGCGCATGCCACCGTCATGCGTACAGTCGGCCACCATCAGAGATATGGGTCCATCAGAACGGGTCTGCAGGCTAAAGGTTCCCTTGAACTTCAGCCCGCCGGCAAGGGTTGCGGCAAGCACGAACATCTCGCCGAGCAGCCGACTTACGGCAGGCGGATAGTCGTGTCGGGTCAAGACAACGTCAACCGTGTCACCAAGCCGGATCAGTCTGCCACGCAGTGCACTTTGCTCAAGCTGAAATGGCTTCGAAATGTCGTCGGCGATGGATTCGGCAGTCATCGAACCTCCGGATGTTCCCGTTACGCCAAAGCGGGAAAGCCTCTTAAGAACCTATCGCCCATCTTCGCAAAGATGACGCCTGGATCAACCCAGACACCATGCAAGAATACCCTTTTGCGCATGGAGGCGGTTTTCCGCTTGATCAAACACCACCGATTGTGGGCCATCAATCACCGATGTTGTGACTTCCTCTTCCCGGTGGGCGGGCAGGCAGTGGAGGAATAGAGTTTCCGGTGTCGCCGCCGTCATCAGCTCATCATTGACCTGATAAGGAGCAAGCAAAGAACGCCGTTCGTCGGCATTCTCGTCGCCCATGGAGACCCAGACATCGGTCATCACGGCCTCCGCGCCAGCAACCGCCGCTTTGGGATCTTCCATGATGCTGACACGTGCTTGGCGTTCTTCGGCCCACGCGACCACCTCAGGATTGGGCCGAAGCGCTTCTGGACAGGCAATGTTCAAGTTAAAGTCGAAGCGCTGAGCGGCGTGGATCCAGGACGTTGCTACGTTGTTACCATCTCCGGTCCAAGCGAGCGTCTTGCCACGGATCGGCCCCAAATGTTCCTCGAGGGTCATGATGTCAGCCATGATCTGGCAGGGATGAGAGAAGTCGGTAAGACCATTAATGACCGGAACGTCGGCAGCCTCAGCGAGCTGCAAGAGCTTGTCGTGATTGTCGGTCCTGATCATGATCGCGTCGACATAGCGGGAGAGAACGCGTGCTGTGTCGCCAATCGTCTCACCGCGGCCAAGCTGCATCTCCTTAGCATTCAGGACGACAGCATCACCCCCAAGCATCTTGATCGCCACCTCGAAGGATACGCGTGTCCTGGTCGACGGCTTGTCGAAAATCATGGCCAGCGTCTTTTGCGACAAACGCGAGGCCTGCGTTCTTTTCTCTTCACCTTTAACTTCCATCGCCACGTCGAGAATCTGCCTCAACACGCCGCTTTCAAGCTCGTGAATGTCGAGGAAATGTCTACTCATGGCGCTGACTGCCCATCGCCGCCCGTTGATGCCTGCTCATCAACAAAAGATTGGAACACCTCCTCCAGCGTGGTGACGGCCTCTTTGACCTCACGCTCGCTGATGATGAGCGGAGGAAGCAGCCGAACGACATTGTCACCGGCGGGCACGGTCAGCAGACCGTGGTTGATCAGTTCGGCGACGACCTCGCCGTTGACCAGCGCATCGTTCAGACGGAATCCACACATAAGGCCCTTGCCGCGCAATTCGGTGATGATCGACGGAAAGGCTGTTGCCAAGCGCTCCATCTCGTGCCGGAGTGTCTCGACAGCGATATGCACTCGATCGAAAAAACCGTCCTCGAGAAGAACGTCGAGAACACCATTGGCGGCGGCGCAGGCAAGCGGATTGCCGCCAAAGGTCGAGGCATGGGTGCCCGGTGCCATGGCGTTGGCAACACGCGCCGTTGCAAGACACGCTCCCATCGGAAAACCGCCGGCAATGCCCTTGGCAAGCGCCATCAGATCGGGCGTAATCTGGGTCCATTCGTAAGCGAAGAGCTTGCCGGTTCGCCCAAGCCCCGTCTGGACCTCATCGAAAATCAAAAGGAGGTCTTGCTCGTCGCAGAGCCGGCGCAATCCTTCAAGATAGCTCGCATCCCAAGCGCGAAGGCCACTCTCTCCCTGCACCGGTTCGATCAGGATCGCAGCGGTCTCGTCGTCGATCGCCTGGGCCACCGCTCCCAGATCACCAGGTGCTACCTTGGGGAACCCCGGAAGGGCTGGTTCAAAGCCTTCGAGATATTTCGCTTGGCCTCCCGCCGAGATGGCCGCCATCGTCCGTCCATGAAAGGCGCCGTCGAAAGCAATGACTTTGTGGCGTTGCGACTGGCCGCGATCATGATGAAATCGCCTGACCATCTTGATTGCGCATTCAAGTGCTTCAGCCCCCGAATTGCAGAAAAAGACGGTGTCCGCAAAGGAGTGTTCAACCAGACGGTCCGCAAGCTGCTCTTGTCCTTCAATACCATAAAGGTTCGACACATGCCAAAGTCGCTCGGCCTGCGCCTTGAGCACACCGACCAAATGCGGGTGGGCATGTCCGAGCAGGGTCACGGCGATGCCGCTTGAGAAATCAAGATACCGGCGGCCTTCGCGATCGTAGAGATAAGCGCCCTCACCGCGTTCAAACGTCACCGGATACCGTTTGTAAACCGGAAGGACGGATGGCATGGGTGCATTCAACATGGTTTTGTCTCTGTTCAACGGCCAAGGAGTCATGTCGGCTTAGCGGCATCGATCAGACGACACACCGACTTTGCTACCTCAGACATGGCTGGAAACCGACAGATTTGCTGGGAATGGCGCGCCCTGTCAACGGTATCATCTCGATTGTCGATGCTTCGCCCCTCGAATCGACCTTTCTCAAATATCAACCATTGCTTGAATTTCCTGAAATGCTCTTTCTTCAAACAACATGATGCATGCCGAACCATGCGATGCCGGTCGATCAGCTTTCGGAAATCTGCGAGAACCTTGAGAAACGGCGCTTGCTAACCGAGGAATTCTCGGACCAGGGCGGCCTCAAAGAAACGTGGCGACGTGAGACTGAGGAACGCCAGCGATGAGGGAAGATACCCCGTAAGAAAAACCCAGAGGCGATCTCTTATCCGATGATGGTCGACATGAAGACCGGTTTACATCCTCAGCTGTCAAGCCGGGGCGGCAGGCGGACAGCGCGGAACCAATGATCATCGATAAGGCGAATAATGCTAGCAAAGGCATCGAGTTCAATGGGCTTTGCAATATAGGCGTTGGCCTGCAGCTCATAACTCTTTTGAATGTCGGCCTCATCCTCCGACATGCTCATGACGATCGTGGGAATGGACTTGAAGTTTCCATCTGCCTTCATCGCCGCTAAAAATTCATGGCCGTTCATTCTGGGCATGTTGAGATCGAGAAAGATCAAGTCGGGTCGCTTGGCGCCTTCATGGCCTTGCTCTTGTCGAAGAAGGGCGAGACCTTCTTCACCATTGCGGGCCACCTGGATCTCGACGCGTGTCTTGCACCGTTTGAGCGCTCGGCTTGCCAAGAAAATATCAGCCTGATCGTCGTCGATCAGCAAGAGTTCAATAGGCGTGCGATTTGGCGCAACGTCGTTCAACAAGGCGTCTCCATGACTTCACATTGGGCAGGCATTGTCGCCCCGACTCACCAACGCCTGCACTCAATCCGCATAGCGAAGGATAGCGTACCGGACTTAATAAATGATTGGCGTTTCTCGAAAAAAATCAGGCTTTGATTCGATAGCCTCGACGTAACAAACGATAAGCAAGGGTCCAAAGTCCAGCATTGATGGCGGTCACGACCAGCATACCGACAAAGATCGAGCCATCGCTATAGCCAACAATGGCGTAGCGAAGGCCGTCAATCAAATAGAAGAAAGGGTTGAGAAAGGCGATGGCTTGGAGGTTATCGGGGAGTTGCGTGATCGAATAAAACGTACCGGAAAGAAAGGACAAGGGCGTAATCAAGAAATTCGTAACAGCTGACATCTGGTCAAACTTCTCCGCCCAGAGCCCCCCAAGAAACCCCAGGATTGAGAGCATTAGTGACCCGGACAGCGTATAAAAAAGCGCCAATATCCAAGAGATCTTGTCGGTCTCAACGACGAACAACATAGCAATCATAACCACCAGTGCGACGACCATCCCCCGAGTGACCCCTCCGGCCACCAGACCGAAGAGAAGCTCGCCACTTCGAAAAGGCGGCATGAGGACATCAACAATATTCCCTTGAATTTTCCCGATCATGATCGAGGAGGACGTGTTAGCGAAAGCATTTTGGATAATCGCCATCATGATCAAACCCGGCGCGAGAAAATCCAAAAATGGCAGATCGCCGATGGTCCGTCCGCCTCTACCAAGCGCAACAGAAAACACCAGGAGAAACATCAGCACCGTCATCAACGGTGCTGCGATTGTCTGCAACGGTACTTTCATAAATCGGCGCACTTCTTTGGTGTAGAGCGTCCAGATTCCGATCCAGTTCAAATCGAACGGCCCCCCGAACGCGGGCGTCGACACCGTGTCAGACATGTCCATCATGGTCTCGGATTTGGGAGCCAGCCCGGCTCGGTCGTTTGCGCTCAACTCTCGCACTGCTATTCCCATCGCCATCGTCGCTAAACGCAGAAATGGCGAGAGGTGACCGCAAACGCAAGCGTCTTGGTCCCATCTTTGCTTTCCCACATCCGATGACTGGCTTAACGTGACATGATGCGATTTTTGGAGAGTCCCAACCTTGGCAAGATCCGATATCAGGTTTCTCTTAGGCTTTGAGCCGATAGCCCTAAACGATGTTGATCCCAATCAAACGGTGCTGGATTGGCTTCGAGAATCCATGGCGCTCACTGGCACGAAGGAAGGGTGTGCCGAGGGCGACTGCGGTGCCTGCACTGTGGTCTTAGCCGACGTTAGACATGGCGAGCTTCTCTACAAACCTGTGAATGCCTGCATTGTCTTTCTGCCACAGCTCGATGGCCGCCAGCTGATCACTGTCGAGCATTTGAAGGGCGAGGCAGGCGAGGCTCATCCCGTCCAGCAGGCCATGGTCGACCATCACGGCTCGCAATGCGGCTTTTGCACGCCAGGTTTCGTTCAAGCCTTGTTTGCCTTTAGCAAGCAACGCAGCGCCTCAGACTCACTGCCAACGCGCGCAGACATCTGCAACGCTCTTCAGGGCAATCTCTGTCGCTGTACAGGCTACCGGCCCATCCTAGCGGCGAGCGACGCGCTCCACACCGGACCCGATGATGTCTTTGACGTGCGCAAGAGCCAGACGATTGCCGCGCTGGAAAAACTCGATACGACGACACCTCTTGTAATCCAGAACCGTGGTCGTTCCTACCGCGCGCCCATCTCACTGGAGGAACTGGCAACAGCTATTCAGGAACAACCGACGGCCACCCTGCTTGCCGGCAGTACGGATGTCGGGCTTTGGGTGACGAAACAACATCGAACGCAGGATCAGCTGATCGACATGACGCGCGTGCCGGAATTGTCCCGCATCGAGAAGGCAGGTGATGCGCTCAGGATCGGCGCGGCTTGCACCTATCAAGACGCGCATGCGGTCATCGCCCAAGCCTGGCCGGACTTTGGGGAACTGATCCGGAGGATCGGCGGTGCGCAGGTCCGTGCGATGGGCACGATCGGCGGCAATGTGGCCAACGGCTCACCGATTGGCGACACCATGCCAGCCCTTATTGCACTGGGCAGCACCATCCTGCTGCGCCGCGGCAAGCAACAGCGTAGGTTACCTCTCGAAGACTTCTATCTCGACTATCGGAAAACCGCGCTTCAGCCCGGAGAGTTTGTTGTCGACATCGACATACCAACATCAAACCTTGAACTGAGATGCTATAAGATCTCAAAACGCCTGGATCAGGATATTTCGGCTGTACTCGGTGCGTTCGCGCTGGCGTTCGAAGCCGACCAAACCGTCAAAGACCTCCGGATTGCCTTTGGTGGCATGGCCGCTGTGCCAAAGCGCGCAATCAACACCGAGCGAGCGATGATCGGTAAGCCTTGGAATATGGCGACCATTAAAGCGGGGCAAGCAGCTTTGGCCAAAGAGCTAGCGCCAATTTCCGACATGAGGGCATCAGCAAGCTATCGACTAACCGTTGCCCAGAATCTCTTGATGAAGGCCTTCATCGAAACGACAGCGCCGGAAACGGCGACACGCGTGCTTGACGTCTCGTGACTAGAGCCTGGTGAGCTCCGCTTTCATCGAGACCACACCGTCCGAGCGTTCGATTCGGCCTTCGCGAGCCCGCCCTTGCTTGCCCAACACCATTCGGGTCGGGCTGGTCTCGAAAACAGCCGCCGTCGCTCGAAAGACGAAGTGACAAGGTGCGAGGCCATCACGCATCGCATCACAAAGCTCTGTTGCCATCAGCGGCCCATGAACGACGAGGCCGGGGTAGCCCTCGACATCGCGGCAAAAGTCCCGATCCCAATGGATGCGGTGACCATTATGGGTGACGGCAGAATAAAAGAATAGCTGCCAGTCCGGATGGACACGATACCCCACAGGCACCGGATCATGAGCCTCGCGAAGTGGTCGCTCAGAGGTTCCCCGGTCTCGATAGACGATCGTCTGGCGCTCCCGAACGGTAGGCTCACCCTCTTGGGTAACCACGTGCTCAACTGTTACAAAACACAGCGGTCCACTCGAGCCGTCTTTAAAAGTAACGTCGGTGATTGTCGAAACGCGTTTTGCTGGTATGCCCAGGCGAAGCGGTCGTTGCATGGTCACCTCGCCAGCTGCCCACATACGACGATCAAAGGGTGCCGGCGGGAGGAAGAGGCCTAATCTTTCATGGGCATCACGGCCGATCTCATGTTTCGAGATCGCTTTACCAAAGTAAGCCCAATGCCAAGTCGGCGGCAGGCCGCCTTCCGGGAGGTTGGCATCGAGAATGACGGCAAGCTTCTCCGCCGGTTCTCGCGCCATGGAGTCTTCAGCGGTACGAGATCGTCCGATATGCGCCTCACAAGCTATGCGAATGGCGCCGTCGATTGTCTTATCCATCGTCTTCGCCTAAGGGGTCGGAAATACTTCTATCGGCCTTGCCCTGTTTTGCCCGATAAGGCTCTTGAGGGCTACCAGGGAGACGATCAATGAACGATTTAGCAGGCTTAACCGTCGTTTCGGTCGAACATGCAGTCGCTGCGCCTTACGCGTCCTGCAAGCTCGCTGATGCAGGCGCACGCGTGATCAAGGTCGAGAGGCCCGAAGGAGATTTCGCGCGGAACTATGACACACTTGCTAACGGCAACAGTGCCTACTTCGTCTGGCTCAATCGCGGCAAAGAATCAATCGCACTTAATCTCAAGGAGACCGCTGACAAGGCATTGCTGACGGCCATGTTGGAGAAGGCGGATGTCTTCATCCAAAATCTCGGCCCCGGTGTTATCGATCGGCTAGGCCTCGCACCGGAGGAACTGGCGGCACGACATCCTCAGCTGATCATCTGCTCAATTTCCGGCTATGGCAGCAAGGGACCTCGCGCAAGTCAAAAAGCTTATGACCTGCTCATTCAGGCCGAAACCGGTCTTGCCGCCATCACCGGGGCGGAACATGGACCCGCTCGTGTTGGGGTATCTGTTTGCGATATCGCAGCGGGAATGACGGCATATCAGGCGATCCTTGAAGCGCTGATTGGACGCAGCCTAACGGGCCAAGGCCGACAGATCGAGGTCTCCCTTTTCCACGCCCTCGCCGACTGGATGAACGTCCCCTTCATGCAGTATCACTATGGCGGCAAGGAACCGGGACGACCAGGCCTTAAGCACCCAACCGTAGCGCCTTATGGCGCGTTCGATTGTGCCGACGGCAAACCCCTTCTCCTCTCGGTCCAAAACGACTGGGAATTCAAAAGTCTTTGCGAAGCATTTGGGGAGCCAGATGCAGCCGAGCGACCGGAATTCTGCACCAATTCCGCGCGCGTGGCCCATCGTGACGCACTCGATCGTTTCGTCGGCGACAATCTCAAACAACGAGGACGGGAGGAGAATATTGCACTACTCGAAGAAGCTAGGATAGCGATCGGACGACTGTCTGATATGGACGATGTCGTCCGGCACCCCCAGCAACAGTTCATCACAGTCCCTACGCCAACCGGACCGATAAAGATTCTTGGGCCAGGCGCCACCACAATAGGCACTGATGCCCCGACCTACGGTGATGTGCCGGAACTTGATCAGCATGGTCCGGCCCTTCGCAAAGAGTTTTCCGATATCTAGCCCCGCCAACAGCGATCGCCATGAGGGGTTTTTGAGACCGTTGTCGAAATCCCTACCGCGTGACATAGGCCTCCTCACCCATCGAACAGGCGCTATCAGCTGTCCAAGGTTCGGATACCGGCGCTTCTCGAACCGAGCTTGAATGGCGTGCACACCATCGCCGCGCGGCAAGGTAACAACCAGCTCGAAGCCAGGTGGAACGTTAGGTCGTTGGAGAGATGGTGGAGCCGAACGGGATCGAACCGATGACCTCGACAGTGCAAATGTCGCGCTCTCCCAACTGAGCTACGGCCCCACATAGGATCTTCTTTAGACGAGACCCCGCCCACTGTGAAGTGGTGGAGCCGATCGGAATCGAACCGACGACCTCTAGAGTGCGATTCTAGCGCTCTCCCAACTGAGCTACGGCCCCGTCAAGGTTGGGTATGGTAATCTCCCCCTCGTCTGTCAAGGGTAGGCACGACGTGTCGTGCAGATCTTGATCTGGACGTCGGTATATCTAGACGCGGTCATAAACCAGGAGACATACCGTTTGGAATTTAAGATGAGCTTCGGGCCTGGGCGCCAGGCCGCGCTTGGCGGGATGGACTAGGGTGTTTATATAGTCGTCGTGTTTACGTAGAACCTCGGATGCGCAACGCCCGCCTAAACAACCCTTGATGGGGATTTTCCCGGTGAATCCGATCCATTATCTGCTCGATACACTTCTCTGGCTGTTTTTGATCGCCGTGATCATCTCGGTGATCCTAAGCTGGCTGGTGCAATTCGGCGTTATCAACCGCAGCAACCCCTTCGTGGGTCAGGTAGGCGAGTCGCTCTATAAGCTGACAGAACCTGCGCTGCGGCCGATCCGAAATGCACTTCCTGATCTTGGTGGCATCGACATATCGCCGATCATCCTGATCGTCGGCATCGAGTTTGCCCGCCACGTCCTCTCTGCCTGGATCTTCTGACTGCCGGGGGTGATTGCGACGTTTTGGACCTCACTCGATGTGGTCCTTGATGACGATGTTGTCGCAGGCCGACCGATCCCGTCCCATGTCGAAGCTCTGGCTCAGGCGATGAGCTTGGCATACCGGCGATATTGACGAGATCCTGGCATGAAGTAAGGCTGTGGCATGACGAAAAGGCTGTACCAAAAGGCTTGGGCAAACACGTTGGCTTGGGAGGAAAAGGATTGAGCGGAACGACGATCGACGGCAAAGCTGCGGCGGCTGAGCTCAGGGACAGGTTGAAGGCAGAAATTGCCACCTTCACGGCAAAGGCAGGTTTGCCGCCCGGGCTGAGGGTGATCCTGGTTGGGGATAACCCAGCTAGTCAAGCCTATGTGCGCACCAAGGAGCGCACGGCACAAGAAGTCGGCATCGCCGGCGGCGTTGATCGGATGCCCGCTGAGACCAGCCAGGATGAGCTGCTGAAGGCTATCGCCTCACTCAATGCTGATCCGGCCACCCACGGCATTCTCGTACAGCTTCCACTTCCCGATCATATCGACGAGGCGGCAGTCTTGGATGCGATCGATCCGGCAAAGGACGTGGACGGATTTCATCCGATGAATGTCGGCCGTCTTTTTTCGGCCAAAAGCGGTATCGACCCGACGCTGCTCGTTCCCTGCACGCCCATGGGAAGCGTGATGCTCGCGAAACGCGTGCTGGGTAACGACCTTTCAGGTCTACATGCTGTGGTGCTCGGTCGCTCTAATATCGTCGGAAAGCCGCTTGGAGCTCTGCTGCTCGCCGAAAACTGCACGGTCACCACGGCGCATTCGCGCACCGTGGATCTTCCTTCCCTTTGCCGGGAAGCGGACATTCTCGCCGCAGCAGTCGGCCGAGCGGAGATGGTGAAGGGTAGCTGGATCAAGCCTGGTGCCACCGTGATCGATGTCGGCATCAATCGGATTGAGGGACCAGAAAACAACGGCCGCGGCCGCCTGGTCGGCGATGTTGCCTATGATGAAGCTAAAGAAGTCGCTGGTGCGATCACGCCAGTTCCGGGTGGAGTCGGCCAGATGACAGTCGCCTGTCTCCTCAAGAACACACTCGTTGCCGCTCAAAATAGCCTGCGCTAAGTCAGGGCAGCCCAAGCGGCTGCTTGGAGATGCCCAGCGCAAGAAAACAAGAATCGGGAGGACGTCATGGCCTCGACCGTGGAGATCCAGGAAAGGGGCGATAGCGAGCCAAGAGGGGGCGGAGCGTCAGCCCTCATGGTTCTCGGTATTGGTTTGGTCCTGCTAGGCGCGCTGATGCTCGTTTATCTCGGCATGATCCTTCTCGAGATCTTGAGAGCGCCCTCCGACGTCGAGCTCGTCACCGTCTTGCTGCAACAGACGCAACAAGACGAGCAGGCCTTCTTTGGCCAGTTCGGTGAAAGCGCCATCACATTTTCTATTGGCGAGCCGTTACGCAGCTTGATCTTTGTCCTCCTCCTTCTCTGGATCCTGGGTGCAATCGCAAACATCATTAAGGGAATCATTGCTGCTGGCCGCGACTTGGTCGCCGCAGGCAGGCGGCGTTAGATGGTTTACCGGCACGAGAGAGTAAAAGATGAGCCTTGAAACCTACCTTGTGAATCCCGGTGGCTTTGATGGACCCGTGCTGGTGACGGGCGCTGGTGGATGCATCGGCGCCTGGGTCCTCGCATTGCTGGAGCGGGCCGGCGTCCCGGTGATAGCATTCGATCTCAATGACGATAAACGGCGGCCCAAACTACTGATGGCCGATGATAAGGTTGATGCACTCCCTTGGGAGACCGGGGACATTGCTGACAGCGAGCGCGTCATGGCCGTGGTGCGTGATCACGATGTACGCGCCATTATCCACCTCGCTGCCCTGCAAGTGCCTTTTTGCAAAGCCGATCCGATCAACGGTGCGAAAGTGAATGTGGTCGGCTCGGTCAACATATTCGAGGCGGCACGTGCCCAGAATCTCAAGCGGGTCGCCTTTGCGAGCTCGATCGCCGCGCATAGCTTTTTTCCCGACCAGCCTTGGTTACCGACACTCTATGGGGCTTACAAATATTGTGACGAGATGATCGCCAAGGTCTACTGCCAAGATTGGAACGTGCCAAGCGTCGGCATTCGTCCAGGCGTCGTCTATGGCATTGGCCGAGATCAGGGTATGACGTCAAAGACAACCATGGCCATTCTCGCTGCAGCCGCGGGCAAGCCCTACGCGATCCCATTTTCTGGTGCGGTTTCCGGGCTGCACGCAGGTGAAGTAGCGAGTGCCTTCATCAAAGCCGTCTCGGTCGATCGAGACGAGGCCGTCATGTTCGACCACAATGGCGTGCCCTGTACCGTCAAAGATTGGGTCGACATCATCAAAGAGATTTCGCCGGCGGCGGCGATTTCGATCGAAGGTGATCCGCTGCCATTTCCTGCCGAACTATCAGATGAACCGATTCGCGCCTATCTCGGCGATTTCGGTCATCTCTCGCTGCGTGAGGGTATACAATCCACCTTCGACACCTTCCAGACAATGCTCAGAAACGATGTCATCTCGGCAGACGCACTTCGCTAAGACACCTCGCTCAAAAGGTGCAATGCGCTTTGCTCTAACGCATGCGCCAAACGTTCAGCCCATGCGACTTGCCCCTCTGTATTCGCGATAAGATCCTGACGTATCTCGATTTCCAATGATGGAATGCCCCGCCGCTCACCGTGTTCAGGGACCGTAAAGTCGCGTCTCCAGTCCAGGGCATAGGGTTCGTTGTCACTCACAATCAGATCGGAGTCAGCCCGCAGCACGCTACCCACCAACGAGGCCATACGTGGATCACGGTCGAACAGCAGGCCGATATGCATCGGTCGTTCTTCATCCATAAAGATCGGTGTAAAACTGTGCATGCTGACAAAAATCGTTGGTCGCCCTGTAGCGGACCGCTTGTCCAGCTCATCACGGATACGATCGTGGAGAGGGCGGTAGATCTCCTCGATCCGCGCGTCGCGCTCGGCGGGTGTTACCGCGGCATTGCCTGGAATCACGGTGCGTTCGCTCATTGCCGGGATAAAGCTCGGGACATGGATGTCCCGATTGCAATCGCAGACTAGGCGCGAGTAAACTTGGGTAATGCAGGGCGCATTGAGACGCTCGGCGAGTTGGATTGAGACAGCCTCCGCACCGATATCCCAAGCGATGTGACGCTGCCGATCACCATCAGACAGCCCCATATCTCCAAGCTTTCGCGGAATGCGTCGTCCAGCGTGCTCGCAAACAAGAAAAATGGGGCTATCGCCGCCGAGATTGATGACATCCACTGGGAATGGTTCATCCTCTTCCAAAAGTGCCATCACTCGCCCCCACGGCTATATTGAGACCGACACCGACGTCTGGGCAACGTCACTGCAACAGTCGAAAACACTTCAGCTGCTGGGAAAATTCCCCATCTTGACGCCGGCGCACCGTCTCGCCGACTATCTCACGCCTGAGGAGCCCGATCCTTCATGGGTGCCTGTGCCTCTGGGTGATTAAACAACACTGGCTTTATGTTTTAGCAAAGATGGTTGTCATAACAACAATGCAACGTGCTGAGAGATCATTCCTTAGAAGACAGACATTGGCGGTCATCTTAATTACGGTATCTTGGTTCCTACTGCCCCAAGATCAGACCCAAGCCCTCGACATCAGCCAACAGCGACAACTCGTCAATCAAGGTGTGTTGGGTATCCTTGGGGACGATGCCCGAGGAACCGATTTCGCGATGATCGCCGACCTCGCCGTTGTCCTCGATCGAGGCTATGACCAGCGCATACTGCCGATGGCTGGCTTCGGTTCGGTGCGCGCGATTGAAGATCTGTTGTTGCTTCGCGGCGTCGACATAGCTTGGGTCCAAGCCGACGTCCTCGATTTCTATAAACGCGCCGAACTCTTTCCTGATATCGGCGACAAGATCAGATTTCTATCGAAGCTTTATCACAAAGAATTCCACCTCCTGGCCAGTCAGGACATCAGGTCGATCGATGATCTTGAAGGACGACGGGTCAATTTCGGTCCTCCGTCAAGCGGCAGCTTTCTTACTGCCAGCCTTGTGTTCCAGGCGCTCGGTCTGTCGGTCATTGTCGGCGATGACGACTACCATGTTGCTCTCGACAAATTGCGTCAGGGCGAAATTGATGCTTGGGTCAGAGTTGACGCGATGCCGACACGGCAAATCAGTGAAGCAGCTGACTTAGACGGGGTCCATCTGCTGTCAGTTCCCGTCGAGGCGATCGGTGGTGATTACCTTCCTGCGGAGATCTCGTCGAAGGAATATCCTGCGCTCGTTCCCAACGGCGACATCGTCAGAACACTCGCCGTCCAGACAGTCATGGCCGTTTATGCCTGGTCAGCCAGGCATGAGAAACGCGTGCAACTCAACAGCTTCTATAATGACTTCGCAGAACGATTGAGCCGACTTCAGCAGCCCCCCTTTCATCAAAAGTGGCGAGAAGTCGACCTGAACGCCGATCTGAGCGGCTGGCAACGCTTTTAAACCTATTTTTTTCCTGGGGTAACGGGCCCTACCGGGCGCCGATCACATCGGCCAATGGACTAGACGACCGCCTGCTGACGATGCAGCATTTCTTGAGCTCAGATGGTTGTGCTCGAAGGGAGCTCAAAGGATGGCCGATCCGACGGACTATCAAAGACTTCACCGCCTCGATAACCGCGTGGCGCTGGTCACTGGCGGCGGCGCCGGATTCGGCCGTGCGACCGCGCATGCGCTTGCATCTCATGGCGCGATCGTCGCCGTGACGGATATTGACGGCGAAGCCGCGCAGGCCGTTGTGGATGAACTCGAGTGCGGTGAAGCGTTCGCCGTCGATGTCACCAATGAAGTGGCCGTCAACGATGTCATCAACGATGTAGCCCATAGGCATGGGCGACTTGATATACTGGTCAACAATGCCGGCATTGGCGCAAGGAGTGCCACCGTCGATCTCGAAACCGAGCGCTGGCAACGAGTCATGGCCGCTGGTCCAGAAGGCAGCTTCTATGCTGTTCGCGCAGCAGGTGCGCACATGTTGGCGCAGGGGTCGGGTGCCGTTGTCAATGTCGCCTCGATCATGGGGCTCGTCGGTGGTGCGCATTATCCCAATCTCGCTTACCACGCCGCCAAAGGGGCGATCGTCAATATGACCCGAGCACTCGCCTGCGAATGGGCGCCACATGGCATCCGAGTCAATGCTGTCGCGCCAACCTTTGCCCGCACGGCGCTGACGGCCCCGCTTATGAGCGACAACGCGATGGTGGACCGGTTGCTCGAGCACACGCCGATGGGACGATTCGTCGAATCAGAAGAGGTTGCAGCCGCGATAGCATTCCTTGCTAGCGACGCGGCATCAATGATTACCGGTGTCATTCTTCCAGTTGACGGTGGCTGGACTGCGCGTTAAGGTTGAATTCGAATAAAAAATAAGCGTCAGGCCACGTCGGCAAAAAAGTGCCATCCGAGTGAGTTGGCGCTTTTTCTTCATCTACAATGTCATTTTGTCGATGAAATAGCCATCTATCTGGTTGCCTCTTGGTTTTATCTATGCTGTTGATGTGGAAAACCCGTCACGGCGACAGGAAGGGTATGCGCATGACATGCGGAGGCCGGTCATTTTTGCGTAGGCTACTGAGCTGTGCGATGCTCGGTTTAATCAGCCTTGTCCTGGCAGCCTGTCAAAATGGCCTACACGGCCCGCGGGGAGGCCACTTTAAAATTGGTCAGCCTTACCAAATCAACGGTGAATGGTACTACCCGCGCATGGTCAACGATTTTCGTGAAATCGGCGTCGCCTCCTGGTACGGCCATCCCTTCCACGGGCGAAAGACCGCCAATGGCGAGGTCTACGATATGCACGGCATGACGGCGGCCCATCCGACGCTACCGCTGCCAAGTATCGCACGTGTGACCAACCTCGAAAACGGTCGAAGTATCACCGTACGCGTGAACGACCGAGGCCCCTTCGCCAAACGGCGAATTATCGATCTCTCCAGGCGCGCTGCCTGGGAACTGGGCTTTAAGGACCAAGGGACAGCCAAAGTCGAAGTTGTCTATTTGGGTCTTGCTGACGGCGTTGCTCCACCCCAGCGACGTCGCGCCGAGATCCATCAGCATCTGGCCACAGTTAACTGATTGAAGGGTGCTGCCCTGACCGGCCACATCAACCGTGCCGGCGTTGCAAGGCTGTACGTCCATGGTAAAAAAATCGTTTTCTCAGAACGTTAAGCTTGCCTTAGAAATTTACAGCGATGATAAGGGAAAAGCTATCGAGTCGGATAAAAATGAATGAATAAGCGAGAATATCGGCCCAAGGCATCGCCTTGGCTCTTTGTCGTGGTCGCGGCCGCCGTCGTTTCGGCATGCTCGTCGGGACCGGAGAGACTGGCAAGGCCGACCGCGCTGCAGCAGGTCAAACCGACGGAAAGCGCCGTGCGCTATGCTCGTCTCCAGGCGACTCAGGTTGTGACGTCGTCGAAGCAACAAGTCCGACCGATCGCCAATCTGCCTAAACCACTCCTTGCCAACATCATCACACCGAAAAAGCCCCTTCAATGCGTGCCTTATGCTCGCGACCTCTCCAACATCGAGATTCGGGGCAATGCCTGGACATGGTGGGGTCAGGCTGCAGGGCGATATCCCAGGAGCCAACATCCGCGTGCCGGTGCCGTGATGGTGCTCAAACGAAAGCAAAATAGCCTTGGCCATGTCGCCTATGTTGAAGAGGTCATCGATAACCGCACAGCACTGGTGAGCCATGCCAACTGGCTGAACAAAGGCCGCATTCATCGGATGGCGCCAGTGATCGATGTCTCCGAAAACAACGACTGGTCTGCTGTGCGCTTTTGGAACACTGAAGGCGGACATTTCGGCGGGAATACCTATTACCCCTATGGCTTCATTCACAGGAATGTTGCCGTCGCCTCACGTTGAAAGCTTCGGCGATCACCATTGGTTCATAGAGGAAAGGCCAAGAAGCCGTAGGGCGAACGTTCAGGACGCCGGATCACGATTTCTTCGCCCTTCAATCTCTCTAGAAATACAAACAGATCCGCCTTCTCGTCATCGGAGAAACCGTACGGCTCTGGCTTGTCGGTCATTGCGCTGATACGGCCCCTCCCGCCGATGATTGACGTGGCGAAGGTCTTCCCGAACCTCCCACTTGATCCCCTGGTGCTAGTCTCATCACGGTGTTGGCGACGACCGCGAGGCTAGAACCGGCCATGAGGGTGGCAGCGATGATCGGCTGGAGCAGACCGGCTGTGGCGAGACCGATGGCGATAATGTTGTAGCCGAAAGCCCAGGTGAGGTTCGTCGCAATCGTTCTTTTGGTGACACGCGCCAGCCGAAGGAGGATGGGCAATGCAGCGATTCCTGCTGACGGTAGCACGATGTCAGCGGTTTCACGCGCCAGATCCGTGCCGCTGCCCACGGCGATGCCCACGTCTGCGCGGGTCAGCGCTGTCGTGTCGTTGGCTCCATCTCCCACCATGGCGAGCGGCCGTCGATTCGCCGCAATGGCGTCCAAAACAGCGCATTTGCCTTCGGGCGTGGTCTCCGCAAACCAGTGATCGATGCCCAGCGAGCGACAAAACCGTTCCGTCTGCTGCTTGCCATCGCCGGTAAGAACGATGGTGTGTACGCCGTCATTCCGGAGGATCTTGATCAGCGCCTCTGCATCGGGGTGGTTGACGTCGTCGAAGGTCATGAGGAAGCGCGCCTGTCCGTTCCAGCCGACCAAGACGAGCATCCGTCCCTGTTCTGTCGCCGCGATCATCTTTCTTTGCACCCTCTCCGGCAGATCGATCCCTGCGCTCTTAAGCCAGCGCGCATTGCCCAAGATCACGATCTCACCGTCGATAGTGCCGCGAATACCCATGCCCGGTACGATCTCGACCTCCGAAGCCGCACAGCCCTCAATACCGTGCTCAGCGGCCGTTCGGCAGATGGCCTTGGAGATCGGATGTTTCGAATGAACCGCGAGGCTGACGGCGCGCCACAAGCCGTCACAAGGATCAGCAGCGATGTCGACCGTCTCCCGACATGTGATATGACCAGCGGTGAGCGTGCCGGTTTTATCCAGGGCCATTGTGCGCACGCTCGCGAGAGCCTCAAGTGCAAGGCCGTGGCGAAGCGTGATACCAGCCTCGACCAAGCGACCGACAGCCATGCTGGTGGCTAACGGCGAGGCGAGGCCAAGCGCGCAGGGACAGGCGACGACGAGAACGGCAAGGCCGGACAAAAGGGCGGCATCGATCGTTCCGTCATGGCCGTTGAACCAAGCCGCAACGACAGCGATGATCATCACCGAGGGCACAAACAGCCTAGCAACCTTGTCGGCGAGCCGCTGCAAGTGCGTCGGCTGCGACAGGGCCTGTCGAACTTCTCGGCAGATGGTGATCCAGCGAGAGTTGAGGCCGGGAGCCGTCGCCTCGACGATGAGAACACCATCCCCATTGTAACTGCCGGCGAGCACGTCCGCACCCGGTTGTTTCTCTGCAGGCCAGGGTTCACCGGTGAGCGATGATTCCTCGGCCGTCGACACACCCTCAATCACCTTACCGTCGACCGGCGTGCGCTCGCCAGGCTCGATCCGAACCCGCATGCCTGGTGTCACTTCTGCAAGTGGCAGAACAAGCTCGCGATCATCGATGAGGCAACGTACCTTTAGCTGTTCGGCATTGAGGAAGGGCCGAAGGCTGCGCGCGGCACGGGCGCGGCCTTCGGCTTCCAGATATCGGCCAAGGGTGAAGAGCACCAAGATCAGGGCCACGGCGTCGAAGTAAACGCGATCGCCGCCCTGCGACGTGATAATGGCCGAATAGGCATAAGCCGCTGACGTGCCAATCACGACCAGGACGGATGATACAAGCCTGCCGTCGATAAGACCGGTGATCGCTTCTCTAAAAAATGGTCCTCCGAGGATAATCAGTACCGGCGTTGCCAAAATCCAGAGAAGACCGTGCACGTAGGGCTTCAGCCAGAGATCGATACCGTCGAGCGCGCCTGTGTAGAGGAGCAGGCTGAAGAGCATGATATTCATCGCCAGGAAGGCGCCGACGCCCAAGCGAATCAAAAAGCCGACCGCGGCGACATCATCCCCACCGCCTCTCGCCGCCTGCCAGCCGATATAGCAGCCGTAGCAACAGAACTGTACAGGCTGATCTTCGTCGTCGCGCCGATAGTCCAGACGCCCAAGCGGCAGACCGCAGTGATCGCAGAACGGAGAAGCTGCGGATGCGCCTTCGACGGCGTCAGCGTTGGCAAAATCAGAAATCGAGGTCCTGGCCGGCAAATCTGTCATGTCATGTGCATGCCATGCAGCAGGTTCGGCGCAAGGCCGCGTATGAAGGTCACCAGCCCGATTGCCAGGACAAAGACGCCGGAAAAGCGCACACCCCATTTGCGCGCCACGGGCGTCATGAAGAAACCGACGGTGCCCATGAAAAACATGGCTGGAAAGGTGCCAAGTCCGAAGGCGGTCATCAGCAGGACCGCATCGACGACGGTTCCAGTGGCGACGGCCGCCGCAGCGAAGGCGAAGACCAACGGGCAGGGCAAAAATCCATTGGCAACACCGAGCGCCAACGCTGCTGTTGGGCGCTTGGATGTCAACAATGTACGAAAAACCTTGGCGAAGCCCTCGCTGCCTAGTCTTGTCCAGTTTGCGGGGGCTCGACGGCGCAGGCCCAAGAGCTCCGAGGCCATCACCAGCATCAGCAACCCTGCAAGGATGGACAGGCTTCGCTGCGCCCAGCCGATCTCGCCAGCCAGAACCATGCCGTGGGGCTCCGGCATCAGCTCAGCCGTGATCATGCCATGTGTCGTGGCATCCATAGCGATCGCGGCGAAGTTCGGGGCCACACCTACCGAATGCGCATGCCCGCCAATGAGCACATGCCCAAGAAGCCCGGCAAGGGCGCCGATGAAGGCGTAGCTGACGACACGGCCAGTATTGTAGAGAAGGCCTTGGATCACAAATGCGGATCTTGGCCCCCCTCGCGCCTGGGCAAGGCCGCAGGCGAAGCCGCCGCACATGCCAACGCAATGAAAACTGCCGGCGACACCTGCCAACATAGCGACCAGAAAGGCACTCATGTCGGCCCTGTCGCAACAAATCGCCACATCGCTGACCATCTCAAACCAGGCGACATACCATCAATCCAGACACTGGCGGTCAACGTCCACGACGTGGTCACACAGCTATCTGAAAAAGATCAGATAGGCGATCCAGGCGAAGAACGCGACGGTCATCGCGATGAAGATAGTGAAGCCGAACAGCTCAGGTGCGGACATCGCTCCCATCATGACAGTCCCCCCTAAAAGACGCCCAAGGCACGGACAATGTTATAGGCGAGATCGTAACTCAGGATCGCACCATTCAAGATCGTATAGCCGAGAAGGACTTTTAGACCGATATCCATGATTCAATGCGTCCCTTTGGTGGGCTTTGGGCATGTTCTCGGCCTCGTTAGACTTGGCCGTATACCGACAATCTTGGTCAAAGCGATCCTATCGCTAAAGGTGACCATGCCGCTTAGTAGTCGAGGCCGGGGCCGAGACCGCCCCAATATGTGAAGCCGTAGTAGATCGCCCAGATGAACATGATGAGATAGACGAGGGCGAGCCAGAGATTGACCCGTCCGTGACGCGCCTCAATATGGCCGCCGCCATAGCTCTCGACCTGCTGGTGATGCGGCACGTCCTTATTATGACCGGAACTATTGTCGGACATCGTCATCCCTCTCCATCTCGAAGACGCGATATTTTGGTTCTTCGATCCCATTGAACTGACCGGAGAGAACCGCCCAGATGAATACGCACACACCGCCCAAGCTCATAAACGCGGCCACGAGGAATTGAAGGATTGTCTGTTCAAACATCGCTTGGCCTCATTGCTGCTTGATCTCAAACGTCCGTGTCTCGTCGGCATTCGCATCGCCGATAACCTCCATACCGCGCCGCTTCGCCCAGGCATTCCCGCCATAGCGCGTGTTCGAGTCGGCGATGGCCTTCTCCGGCTTGTAAGCGTCTTCTGATCGACGCGCCTCAAGATCAGGATCGTTCAGTGCGTCGCGATCGGCGTCGTCGATGACGAGCGGCTTGCGGCTCAAGGGATCGGTAAAGGAGGAAAGCGACATCACGTAGTAAGCAAGCGCCCAGCGCTCATCTTCGTCAAACGAGTCCGAGTAAGACGGCATCGGCGATCCACTCAGTCCATTGGAGATCGTGCGGAACATATCCCGCACGGACGGTCCTGATTTGAACTGACCAGTGGTCAGATCGGCAGGCCAGATCAGAAACTTGTTGTCGTCCTTCAAGCCTACAGACTTCGGGCCATCGCCTTTGCCAGTCTCGCCATGGCACTCCCAGCACTTGGCCTGCTGCCAGATCTCCTGGCCTTCGGCGATCATGTCCTCGTCGGGTTCGGGCGCACGGGCTATATGGATGGGCTCCTCAGGCTCCTCCTCTTCGAAGATCACATAAGGATCTTCAGGATCCGAGCGATCCACGGCCAGTTCGTATTTGATATATTGAATGACCGCTTGGCGTTCCTTCTCCAACAGCATGTGCCAGGCTGGCATCGACGTGCCGCGAACGCCTCTCACCAAAGTTCGCAGCAGATCACCATCGGTCGGCAGCGAGTCGGAGCCCGTCGATCGGAATTTGAACACAGCCTGGTTGAAATTGCGCGGACGGTCCCGGTAGGTGAAAGTCGCCGCCGGGCCATTGCCGTCTCCTTCGACGCCGTGGCAGCCAGCGCAGCGGCGGTCATAGACCTTCCGCCCAAGCCCGATCCACTCCTCATCTCTTTCCAAGCTCACCTGGCTGATATCCGCGGTCTGCGAGGCGAACACATCGCGCCATTTGCCACGATTCATGCCGAGCTTTTGCAGATAGGCGACCAGCGACGTCAGTTCCTCGGTCACCACGGCAAGCTCGACGTTGTCTCCAGTGAACTCATCGTTCGGTGTCCAGATCACGGGATATTTTCCGCGCTCCGGTACAAACAAGAGGCCGTCTTGATTGGGGGTAATCTTGAGATGTGCAGCCGCATCTCCGGCTTTGGAAAAGTCGAAAATGGCCTCGGTGACCTCATTCTGCTCGACGGTCTTGAGACCATCCGGACCGTCGACCACGGCCACAGGTTCTTCGGGCGCATCGAACAGCTTCATAAAACGCGGCATGATCGACTCCGGGATGATCATGCGCGGATCCCAAAAGTGGGCATAGTGCCACTCGTCCGAATATTTCAGACCCACACGCGAAAGGTCGGGGCCGATGCGCCGTGTCGAGAAAAGATGTGGTGTATCATAGGCATACTCACCGGCCTGGGTGATCGGCCCCCAGCGCAGCGTCTCTCCGGTGACCGGACGGACATATTGCGAATGGCAGTACCAGCAGCCCTCGCGGATATAGATGTCCCGGCCCATCTGTTCTTCGGGCGTGTAGTCGACCGCCTGGGCTTCTATCCATTTCAGCTCACCGAGATCGGTGCGCACCACGCGGGTCACCTTGTCGGTCAGCGTTTGCGGCTCGAGCATCGGCAGAACGCCCTGGGTGAAGGTCGCGAGCGTGACGAAGCCGAAACCGGCGACCAGCGAGACCGTTCTGAGGTTCATAGTAAGCATTGTTTCTACTCGCTAGGCAGTCGCGGGAGATGGCACAGGCGACGCGGTCCCGGTGGTCTCAGGTGAGACCGACTCTTCAGGCATCGCGGTGCGGATCAGGTTGTAGACCAGCAGCGTCATGCCGAGATCCATGATGATTCCCGCGACGGTGCGGGTGAACCAGAACGCCTTGAGCGGTACAAGCGAGTCCATCCACTCGACGCCAGCCATCCACATGTAACCCTGCTGCAGGCCTTGCGCGGTCAGCACGATGCCCATGGTGCTGATGCCTAACGTAATCAGCCAGAACGACCAGTTGCCCGCCTTGAACGACCAGAGTTCGCGGCCGTGGATTTTCGGCCAGACATAAACCAGGCCACCCACCGCCCAGACCACGAAGGTGCCGAAGATCGTGAGGTGGGAGTGCGAGATCACGAAGTCAGTGAAGTGGGTCGGCTCCTGGATCGAGCGCAGCGCCTCGGTCGAGCCCTGGAAGCAGCCGATCAGATACATGATCGAGCCCATGATGAAGAACTTGGCCGGCAGGTTCTTGCCGAAGTCGCGCCAGCGGCCGATCATCGTCCCGAAAAAATTCTGGAGCACGGTCCAGACAGGGATGATCAGCAGCATGGAGGTGATGATCGCCAGCGTCTCCGCCCAATCCGCGATCGGCGAGTAGAGATAGTGGTGAATGCCGACGAAGGGGTAGAAGAGGGCAAGCGACCAGAAGCCGACCAGGGAGAGCTTGTGGCTGTAGATCGGGTTCTGCACGGCTGCCGGCAGGAAGTAGTAGATGAGGACGTAGCCAGCGGGCGTGATCCAGAGACCGACGATGTAGTGGATATAGAGGCCGTGGAAGGCGGCGCTCGAGATGCCGGAGATGAAGTAGGGCAGGATGAACGAGCCCAGAATCATCGTCATCACGGTCCAGACAAAGCCGGCGAGTAGATACCACATGGAAACGTAGAGCTGCGGCTCCTTGCGGTTCGCCGTAGTTACCAGGAATTGCGCGCAAAGAAAGGTGATCGCGACAAAGATGACGAGATCGACGAAGAACGGAAACTCGCCTGCTTCGAGACCTTGGTTGTAGCCGAAAGCGAGCGACACCATGCCGGCGGCGAGCGTCAGGTTCCAGATCCAGCAAAGACGGTGGGCCCAATCCTCCCAGACGACGCGCACGCCGCAGAGGCGCGGCACGACGTAGTAGCAAAGGCCGATGAACAGCGTGGAGAAGGCGCCGAAGATCACGCCGTTCACATGCAGCGGGCGAAGGCGACCGAACTGCAGCTCCAGCGCCGTGCCCATATAGTCGGGGTAGTTGAAGAAGGTGGAGATGACGGCGCCGACGGTCGGCCCGAACATGAGCCAGAACATGCCGGTCAGCAGCCACTTTCGGACAAGCGGTCTGTCGACGAGATCATCCAGTTCCTGTGAGTTCATCGTCGGCATTGCGGCTGCGTTAGACATGCACTCTTCTTTCCCCTGACGGGCGCGCGGCGGCATTACTCACCGAGACGCACCTCCTTAACCTTGACGACATAGCGTGGCGGATCATGCTCGGTCTGGTCTTCGGCATAGAGATCGACGACCAGCGGCAAGTTCTCCTGCTCGGTGATGGCAAGGTCGATGCGAACGATCGCATCCTCGAGCCAGATGGTCGGCTCGTAGTCGGACTTCAGCTCACCGTCGACCTTGTCGAAACGGACGGCGACGGCGTCATAGGCGCCGGTCGGCACACGGACGGAGCCCAACGATTCGTAGACGCCGTCCTTGAGCGGGACGATGTCGATCGCCGGTGACGGCCCAGCGATGTCCCGCCAGCCTTCGCGACGCCCTTGCCCTTTTTCATGCAAAGCGACTGCCTTAAGCGTGACATCGAGCGCGCTAAACTGATCGATGCCAGGCTTGTGGTCGGTGACGCGCACCTCAAGGTCGCCCATCGGCCCGCTCGCCCAAGCGGCAGTCGACAGCGCCAAGAAAACGATCGCCGCGAAAAGCCGCGCTTTCGGGCCGAAGGCAGGCATCAGCGCTGGCCCCGCGCATGGGCTTGCTCGACCTCGGGAAAGCGCTCGGCCGGATAGAATTCGTACTTGACAGTGAAGGCCGTGGCGTCGTCGGGCGCCTCGTAGTCCACCCTGAAGACCAGACTCAACTCGGTCGCTTCGCCCGGCGCCAGGGTCTCTTCGAGGAAACAGAAGCAGGAAATGATGTCGAGAAAATCGGCATCGTCGTCCGGTCCAATGATGTGCCGTGCCTTCGCCGTGATCTCTTCGTCGCCGACATTCCTGGCGCGATAGGCCATCTGGATGGTTTCACCATGCTTCGCCATCACGCGCGTGCGCACGGGCTCGAATTCCCATGGCAAATCGTGGAAGGTCGCGGCATCGAAACGGACCTCGACCGCCTCTGCCCAGTTCTCGAAAACGCGCCACTGATCGCCTTCGCGCACCAGCGACCAGCGCTCGCCCTCGGATTCGAGCACGGGAAGCCCACCGGTCAAACGCATCGTCTCGATGTCGGCCATCAGCGTCTCGATCTCTGACGGCGTCAGTTCGCTCAGCCGTTTGGCGTCAAAGCTGCGCATCATCTCCTTGATGGCGGGATCGTTGGCATTGGGAAGGGTGACGTCGAAGGTAACGTCGACGTGATCGTCCGCCTCTTCGATCTCAAAGGCACCGAAGTCGATCTGCTCGGCGAGTGCTTTGGCGACGACCAGCGCAGGGCCGTCAAACGCGCCGACCTCCTGCGCATACTCATCAAATGTCTTGATGGAATGATCCATCGACGAGAGGCGTTCGTAAGCTGTTTGTGCGTCACGGCTGTAAAGGGCGCGCAGATAGGATTTGAGCACTGTTTCGACATCGTCGGAGGCCAAGGCCGCACCTGACGGAAAGCCGAAAGCGACTGTAGCGACCGCGCCTATCCTCGCGGCTTTCGTCAGTAGGATGTGAGTGATCGCATTCATGCGACTGGCCGCCCCTCATGGTAATTGGTGCCCGAATTTCAAAAAAACGTGGGATGGAAAGCAGCGGGTCAAACTTGGGCCTGGACCGTCTTCGACCCACTGCTCCCTCAACACAAAGTTGCGGTACTCTACAAAGCCTTACGGGTCAGTTGCCGATGAATTGGAACGACGCGTCCGCAGCACCGCCGGCGGCAATCTGGATATCCTGTTCCTGGGTGCCGAGAACTGGATGCCAGGCAACCAGATTATAGTCACCGGGCGGGATGTCGCCGATCTCGAACGTGCCATCGGCGCCGACCACGGCGTAGTATGGGTGCTCCAGAACATAGAGCCAGCCGGCCATCCAAGCGTGGGCGTCACAGGCAAGCTCGACCGCCTTACCTCTGCGCGTTTTGATCTTCTTGGTGTTGACCTGATCCTGCTGTGGCTGGGCCAAGTTAAAAAGTGTGCGCCGCTTGTCGCCGACGATCTCGAAGGGATGCACATTGTGCAAGACGGGATCACTGTTCTTTATCGTCATTTCGACGCCTTTCGGCACCACCTGTAGATAGGGCTCAAAAGCACATTCCTGCTGGTCCAGAACGTACTCCTGCTCCGGCCAGGCTTTGCCCTCGTTGACCTCCTCCAGATAGACCACCACACCTTCAAGCTCGCCGCCTGCGCCGATCGTTACTGGATTGGGAATGACACTACCGTCGCCACAGACCTCGTTGTCCTTGGCGATCTCCGCGAGAGGCAGGTCGGGAGCGGCCCCGTCGAACATAACAGCACCCTGAACGCTGCCGCCGTCGGTGACCTCGGTCTCTTTGTATTTGGCCTCGGCCGCAGTCGCGGCCAGGGCCGTGCTCGCGACCAAGGCCATCGTGAATGTGCTCGCCTTCATTCCGCGTTTTCCTTTTTGCTCATTTTGGACGCGTATCCTCGACACCTGATCAGATCGGATTGCCCCGCTCTACTTTTCGACCAGGCTCAGCGTGTAATGGACGACGTCCCAGATCTCGTCCGGCGACGCTTCGTCGGCGTAAGATGGCATGGGCGAACCGTCGAGACCGGTGGCGATCCGTTTATAGAGCTCCACGCCACTGGTGCCGCCCTTGAAGATGCCGATCGCGATATTGGTCGGATAAACCTGCTCCTTGGCATCATTCTTGAGCGTCAAAGAGGACGGACCGTCACCCCAGCCGTCATCGCCGTGGCAGGTGGCGCATTTGAGACGGTTATAGACGTCCGCCCCGTTCGCCAGCCTGGCTTCAGTGATTTCAGGCTCCGCCGGCACTTCGATCGCCTCCGGCTCTTCGTCCTCGATGCCGCCAAGCTGGATGATGTAATGCACCAGCCCCCAGCGCTCGTCCTCGGAAAGAGAGGCGAAAGCCGGCATCGCGGCACCGTTTCCTTGAAGCCCGTTGGTGATGGTCTTGAACAGATCCTCAGGCAACGGCACGTCGCCGCTCGGCGTCGAACGGAACTTATAGGTGGCGAGCTGGAAGTTCCTCGGCTTCTCACTCAGGATGTATTTGCCCGGCCCCTCGCCATCGCCCTCGGCACCGTGGCATGCCACGCATTCGCGCATATAGGTCTTCTCGCCGAGTGCCAGGAGTTCGTCGGTC
This sequence comes from Geminicoccaceae bacterium, assembly GCA_028285265.1. Taxonomy (GTDB): domain Bacteria; phylum Pseudomonadota; class Alphaproteobacteria; order Geminicoccales; family Geminicoccaceae; genus JANQPX01. Next base: position 150,894 of record JANQPX010000030.1, on the reverse strand, counting down.
GCCTCCTGTACCGCGGATTGGGCGAGGCTCTGTTCAGAGATTCCCATGGCCAGGACGGCCGCGCCGGCTACCGAGAGCGCCGTTGTCGTCATGAAAGTCTTCATCAGGTCGCTCCCTGTTCTCAACCGACTGTCCGTGGAATGAAGGACATGCTGCCATCGACCGACTTGAGCGGCGTCTCGCCTGACTTCTTCACCACGCCCTTGCCGATCTTGTAGTTGTAGACGCCGGTCACCGGGTCGGTGACGGCGGGCACGACAAGGTCGGCGGATTGGCCGGGATAGAAGGCGTAGGTGTAGGTAACACCCTCGCCCACCTCGTCGGTGACGTAGGCGACGAGGGAGACAACACCACGGGACATCTCGCCGAGCTGGTTCAGCACCTTGTCGTTCTCGACCGTGACCAGATCGCCACTTTCGATGCCGCGCGGTTCAGCGTCCGCCGGATTGATCATTAGGAAGTTCGAGGGATAGCGCGATTTGACGAAGGGATTCCTCGCGTCGTCATACATGGACTGCCAGATGTGGTTGATCCGGCCATTCGAAACCCAAAGCTCGTCCCCTTGCGGACGGAACTGCTCGAAGGTGTCCTTCACTAGGTCCCAGTCGCCCTTCATGAAGATCGCTTTGCCACTCGCGGTCTTGAATTGCTTTACGATCTTGGGCGCGGTGTCGACCTCTTCAGCGGGGAAGGTCTCGTCGTGCAGACGAAGCGTTCCCTTGAGTTCGCCATTGACGATACGGGCGGGCAGCTGAATGCCCGTGGTGCTCATCTCACGCAGAAGCTCGTGAGTCTTCATGCCCTTTTCCCGGGCAATGCGTACCAGGTTGGAGGCGTCATAGTGACCACCCTCGGACTTCATTGCCGCCTCTTCGAAGACGTCGTTGGACTCTTCCCAATCGAAGCCCTCGTAACCCATCTTCTTGGCGACCTGGGCAATGATCCACCAGTCGGGCTTTGCGTCACCCGGCGCATCATTGAAGCGCGAGTAGATGCGGAGGCGGCGCTCGCCTTGGGCGCGTGCGAAGTCGACCTCGCCCCAGGTTGCAGCAGGCAGCACGATGTCGGCAAACTGGGTCAGCGAGTTCGGGAAGATGTCCTGCTGGATCAGAAACATGCCACCGTCGTCCATGCGCCGCTTGAACGCCTCGACGATTGCATTCTTGTCCAGGCTTTCCGGATAGATCGGATGCTTCCTGGTCATCTCGCCCAGCTTCAGCCGGATGGCCTGGGCGGCGTTCATCGAGTCGAGCCAGGTGGTGCCGAGGATCCAGGCGACCTTGAGCTTGCCGGACATGGCATATTCATCGAAGTTCACCGGCATCAGGGCGTTCTCGCCCTGGCGGCCGTGCTTCGATTTCACCCAGGATTTCTTCAGCGGATAACCCGCCGCCTTCATGCCGCCGCGCTGATGACCGCCAGCGCGGCTCATATTATGACCGGGCCGGCTGCCAGCGCCGCAGACCAGACCGAGTGAGGAAAGGGACGCACTGGCCGGGAAGTTGAAGGACCAATAATTGCCCTTCTCTAGCATGAAAGCCGCCTTGGTCCGCAGCTTGCCACGCGGCCGCGCGAGCATCTCGGCTGCCTTGATGATCTTTTCCTTCGGCACCCAGGTGATGCGCTCAGCGTTTTCAAGCGTGTAGGTGTCGTCGGAAAGCAGCCAGGCCTTATGCTCTTCGAAGGTCTGACCGAACGACCGGCGGCGCCAGTGCTTGGGGTCTTCGGATTCGATGTCGTCGCGGCTGACCGTCATCCGATCGATCCACTCACGATCCTCCCAGCCTTGCTCGATGATGTAGCGCTGGATGGCGTTGTTCAGGACCGTGTCGGTGTTCGGCTGCACCTGCAGGTGCAGGCCGCCGTTCCGCTCCGCATAAACCGCGGTCGGGCTCTTTCGCGGGTTGACGAAGATGATCTTGGCACCGCCAGGGGCAATCCACTCAGTAAACAGGATCGTCTGGTTTTCGTAAGGGTCGAAGCCGGACATGAAGATCACGTCGGCCTGCTGGAAGTCGGAGTAGGAGGTCGAGAAGCCGTCGACGCCGCAGTCATCAAGACCGGTTGCGTCGTTGGAAGCCGTCGGCTTGTCATGCTCGGCACCGACCGCTGTCCCGATGTTCTTGTAGATCAGCTTGGTCAGCGCAAACGTGTTCTCCCAGAACTGATAGGAGTAGTAGCGCATGCCAAACGCGTTCGGGCCCTCCTTTTCGATCGCATATTGTGAAAGCTCGGCAATGATCGAGGTGGCGTCCTCCCAAGAGATCGCCTGCAACGTGTCGTTCACGCGCACCATTGGTGCCTGCAGGCGGTCCGAGGTCGGTCGGTTTGGGCTGTAGGGCTTTTGAGCGGAACGGCCGCCGCGCACGGAGTGATTGCCCTTCCGATTGACGGCGGTCTCGCCATCGGGAATGACCAGCAGGTTGTGCAGCTCGCCGTCCTTGCGGACGATGCTGTGCATTTCCGGGCTGGCCCAATTGCCGCTCGCCGGTTTGATCGGATAGTCCTTTCCGAACACGTTTTGATCCGCCTTCGGGCCGCCCTCCTTGTCCACCGGCCAGGTGTAGGCCTTGTAGCCACAGCCGACGATGCAGTATTCGCAGGCTGTGGGATGCACCTCGGCATCCGCAGGCGGCACCGGCACCTCGTCGACCGCCGGTTGGTAGACACCATAGTCGATCGAGGGGCTGCGCTGCGCGAGCAGCAGACCCCGCCGGCTAACCGCTTGTTTCTCAGAAAGATCGTTTCGTTTCGCCATCGTCTCTTATCCCATGTTCTCTCGGACCAGCCTGGTCAGCCCTGCATGACGACAGGCGAGCCGTCCTTGAGATTGTCGCGGTAGCCATAGACAAGGCCGTTCATGCCGACGGCGATCACATCATCGCCGTCCACTTCGAGCTTCACCTGCGGTAGATGTTGGGTAGCGCTGGCATGCACAATCGCGCCGCTCTTGGTCAGGTCGAAGGTCGAGAAATGGAACGGGCACGGGCCCATCGACTTGAATTCGTGGTTGTATTTGCCACGCAAACTGCCGCCCATATGGGTGCAGAGCACGCTGAACGCGACGATGTCCTCATCCGGCCCGACGCCGCCTTGTGCCGGCGTTCCCAGCTTGACGATCATGTTGGGCTGTTCTTCGAGCGGGTAGCTGAACGCGACCGGCTCGCCCTCAATGAGATCACTCATCCTGATCACGGAGAGACGCGGATAGGTGCCAGCCCCACCCTCAGTCGCTGCCATGGTCACGCCAGGCGCCAACGTCGCCGCCGTTGCCCCGACGGCACTGGCCATCAGCAACTCGCGTCGGCGCATGCATGGAAGTATGTCTTCACTCGAATTTTGATTGTCTAGAACTGTCACAACAATATCTCCCGATGTGGCCTCTGCTGACTGAAACGAAGGCCTCGGGAGAAAGTTCCGTACCATGGTAAATTTTTTCGAATTCTAATCTTCAGATGGCTCAGGCCTCCGATAACCTTCGAAAAATCACATCAAACTTATATTTTTCAATGAGTTACAGAATATGATAAAGACTCTGACTCTATCGAATCTCCCGCACCAATCATCGCAATAAGCGAATTCCTCATTTTTTGAGAACTTTTTGGCGGCAGGTTCGTTTTAGAGATTGAAAACGTGACTTGGCCTCAGGATCAGGGCTGTAGCAACGTACACACTTTTAAGACGTCGTCTTCTAGGCAGGATACTTTTGGTGAGTGATTCATCGGGAAAGCAAGGATCTCGAAAGCTGTTCGTCCAGTTAGCGCAGCAACATCTGGACGGTCTCTACCGAACCGCTTTGCGCATGACCCATGATCACGCCGTTGCCGAAGACATCGTCCAGGAGACTTGCCTGAAAGCCTACGCCAACTTCGCCCGTTATCGACATGACACCAACTTCAAGGCCTGGCTGTTTCGCATTCTCGCCAATCTCTGCATCGATCACATCCGTCGAAACGCCGCCATCTCAATGGTGCCGATCGACGTGGCTCCTGCAGAAGGCGAAGGCTTCCAGTCGAGTGATCGCTGTGCCGACAACCCAGAAGTTCAGGCGATGCGCAGCGACACACAACAGGCTCTCATAGACGCCCTTGCAACATTGGCGCCTGAACCCAGAGCCGTTGTTGTCTTGATTCTGATCGAAGGGATGTCCTACGACGAGGCCGCGGAAAGCTTGGATCTGCCGATCGGTACGGTGAGATCCAAGCTGCACCGGGCGCGCAAACATCTTCAGCGAAAGCTCGATCTCACTCTCGAGCGGAGAGCAAAAGAGCACCACGACACGACGACCAGTCCCCGTGTGGTATCGTTGTTCTAACGGGAATGCTTACGATGCCTTGCAACAAGAACACCTACGATCTCGAAGCCTTCGTCGATGGCGAGTGCAGCGCTGACGAAAAAAGGATGATCAGCGATCATCTCGACCATTGCGCGACTTGTCGCCAAAGCGTCGAGGATCTTCGGACGTTGAACAGAACGATTAAGGCCGGCCTCAGCGATGTCAAAGCGCCGAGTGACCTCTGGAAGCGGATCGAAGTGCGCCTGCCCGAAAGTCTAGATGATCATCGTCCAACTCAATCGAAGGCCTGGTACAATCAGCCTGTCTGGCAGATGGCCATGGCGGCCTCGCTACTCATCATGATAGCGTTGCCAGCGGGTTTGACATGGCAGTGGATGAAACCGGCAAACTCGATCATCGCTGCGCCCATCCATGACTTCTCGACCTATCGCGATAGTGGCCGTAACCTGGATATTGCGAGCCGCGATCCAACAACCATCCGAAGCTGGTTCGCCAGCCGGCTAACCTTCGAAGCCCCCAAGCTCGAGGCCAAGGTCGCGGGCTTCGAACTGGTTGGTGGTCGGCTCTGCTGGCTTCTTGAGCGCCGTTTGAGCGCCTTTTCCTATCGGCGGGGCGACCAGTCGCTCGCCGTCTACGTCATGACGGCGCATGACATCGCCCTACCCAGCAGCGCCTACGACCCGGAGCTCGGTATCAGCCTGTCTACCCATGAGGTTGATGGCTTGCGAACGATGATCTGGCGTAAGGGTGAACTGGTCTATACCGTCGTCTCTGACATACCGAAGCAGGATATGTCGATATTCCTGGCTGCCCTGGCGCGAAGCCAAGTTGCAGCTTTGGATAGCACCGCTTCAACGATCGCGGATTTCGGTCGGATCGATGGGCCCTCATCGGCCCGATCGAACCCAGCGCTAGGTGACCAGGCCTAGAGTCTTTGCCTCTCCTAGCTAACGCCGGATCCCTGCAGCAACGCCCTCCCAGTTGATTGGTGCCGCAGGGATCCAGCGTACCTTTTCTGCCTGATCATTGACCGAACTTCTTTTGCCAAAGTCGCGTTACCGGATTGATTGAACGATGACATCAGCCTCACCGGCCTTTCAAGATCAGGAGTTTCCTCGCGGTTCCTCCTCAGACAAAACACTCCTTTCGCTTGATGCTGCTATTCAGCGGGCCCTCGACATCGCCGAACCAGTCGTGGACGTCGAAGACCTCTCTATTGAGCGCAGCATTGGACGAGCACTTGCTGAAACGGTCGATGCAACAATGGATCTGCCGCCCTTCGACGCTGCGGCGATGGACGGTTACGCCCTCCAGATTGGAAGACTGAGCGGCGACAGCCCCTGGACCTTTCCGATCATCGACTGCCTCTTGGCCGGCGATGAGCCCGATGGGATCTCGGATAACGGTGCTGTGCGCATCATGACTGGCGCTCCCATCCCGACCGGTTTTGACGCCGTCGTTATGCAGGAGCACGTCGAACGCGGTGAACAGTCAATCACCGTCACCGAGCCCCCAAAGGAGGGCCTCAACATTCGTCGCCGGGGCGAAGATGCACGCCCTGGCGATAGGCTGCTCAACCCAGGACGCGAGATTGGCGCTCGCGAACTTACTGCGCTATCAGCCATCGGTCGGACCACGGTATCCGTTCGGCGAAGGCTGGAGGTCACGCTGATCTGCACCGGCTCGGAGCTGGTCCAACCAGGCTTCCCGCTTAGCGACGGTCAGATCTACAATTCGAACCGTTACGCCATGCTTGCCGATCTGAGCAAACCCTGGATCAACCTGACAGATTACGGCGCCATCCCTGACGATATTACCCGCCTGACCTCCGCGCTTACCAAAGCATCGAAGACCGCTGATGTAATCATCACCACGGGCGGCATGTCGGTCGGCGATGCGGACTACTTACCCCGCCTCTTTGAACAATTGGGCGGCGAATCGGCGGCCATCAAAGTCGCGATGAAACCCGGCAAGCCGCTTACCGTCGGCCGCCTTGGCGCTGCGATCTTTCTCGGCCTGCCTGGCAACCCAGTATCGGTATTCACGACCTTTGCACTGATTGGCGCACGCACGCTCAGACGGCGTGCCGGCTTCAGCGACAGCCTTCCTATCCGTATCCAGGCAAGAGTGAACTTTAGCCTAAAACGTCGACCCGGCAGGGTCGAATTCCGCCCAGCTACAATTATTGGCTATGCTGGCCCCACCCCAGTTCTGTCCGTTGCCGAGTCCGGTTTCTCAGCGCGAATCTCAGCACTTGCTTCAGCGAGCGGATTTGCAGTCTTCCCACCTGGTCTGAGCGAGCTTGCACCCGGCGACACCTGTGACTTCATTCCCTTCTCGCCGCTGGCAGCACGATACTAGACGCCATCCAACCCTTCAAAGAATCGACAGTTGCACGACGTATGATTTTAGGTGATCAGCCGATCAGCGGCTCGATGATCGCTGCGAACTCATCGATACTTCGATTGCCAGGATAGACTTCGTCATTGATGACGAAGGTCGGCGTCGACTGCACCTTATGTTCCTGTTGCCAGGCAAGGCGGCCTTTCAAAATACGATCGACAAGACTTTGATCGTTGAGACAGGCGTCGACTTGTTCCTCCCGGAGCCCTCCAAGCCTGGCCAGTTTCTTGAGCTCTGATACCGTATCGTGAGATTGCGCCCAGGTCGCCTGGGTTTTGAACATGACATCGATGAAACCGACATAGCGCTCAGATCCACCGCAATGCGCCACGACCGTTGCCAGCACTGCCGGCTGATTCAGCGGAAAGTCTCGGAAAATCATCCGGACTTTGCCGGTATCGATGTAGCGCTTCTTGAGCTCCGGATAGGTGTTGTTGTGGAAATTGGCACAATGGGGGCAAGACAACGACGAATATTCGATGATCGTGACCGGTGCATTCAGATCACCGATTGCCGTTTCAATAACGTCGGTAGCCCATGAACGGCTGGTTCCGGCTGCCAATGCCAGTCCAGCCGTCAGAAAGCCGAGCTGTCTTCTCGAGATTGAACCCATCGCGTCCTCCAAAGACCATCAAGCAATTGCGCGTTACCTATTTGAAACGAACCACGATGGAAAAAGTTCCGGATGAATTCGGTACCAGATGTTGACGGAGCCTCATGGTACGCACGTAACGATGATCGGCGAAGGGAGGAGGCCGTCCACAAACGAAGAGATGGTAGGACGATGGCTTGAAATCGGTATCGTCAATAAAGACACCACGAAAACTCGCATTTGCAGCGAACTTTTTGCCGGGTCGTTCGTTATAGCTCTTAGACGTGACCATGCCGGAGGGCTTTAGACGTGACCAAGGTGAAGAATCGATCGCAAAAACATGCGGGCAAGCAGAGAAAAAAGTCTGCGGCAAAAGACGTTCAGACCGACCGCCGTGGTTTTATGAGCCGCTTCGGGAACAGCGCATTGGCGATTGCAGCTGTAGGCGGCATAGGGTGGTATGTCGTCTCCGAAGTTCGAGCAGGGATCCAAGAAGCTGATCTCAGCAAGATTGGGAACGGAATCCCCACGATCGTTCAGATCCACGATCCGCAATGTCCCGTTTGCCAAGCCTTACAAAAGGAAACACGCAAGGCATTGGAGCAATTCGAAGACGGCGAGCTTCAATATCTCGTCGCCAATATACGTCAGGACAAGGGGCGTCGTCTGGCCAACAAGCACGGTGTACAACATGTCACCTTGCTCCTCTTTGATGGCAAGGGCGAACGACAAGACACTCTCGTCGGTCCAAGCAACAGCGCAAGTCTGGAGCGAAGCTTTCGAAAGCACCTGGAACGGGATCAGCGGAGCTGACGGTTTAGAGGAGACCGCATGACGGCATCTTGCCGATGAGCCCTCCGCTCTCCGTCGATTTTTTAGACGTTTGTAAAGAAGGGAGCGGTGCGTGCTGTCACGCGATCCAACTCCCGAAGGCCAGTGGCAAAAGTCCGTCCAGAAACGTCTGCACCGCAGCCTCGGTCGTCAATGCAGTCGGCGCACACCCTATCGCATTTAGCGTTTGGTCTTGTCCTTCTGGGCTTCAACCAATTTCGATAGCTCAGCCTGAAGAGCTTCGATTTTCGCACTCAATTCCTGGATGTCGTTCGAGGCATCTGTTTGCTCGGGTGAGATCCGGCCGCTTTCAGCTGCCGGCATATCCGTCCCCGTCTTTTCGCCCGTGGCCGGATTGAACATGGTGGCCGCTTGTTGGAAAAGGGCTATGTTCTGACGCGCCATATCTTCGAATTGACCCATGGGGAAGAAACGGCCAAAGGTGCCTTCGATGTAGTGACGGATTTGGTCTTGATTGCTTGAGAAGTTCTCCATGCTCATCTCAAGATAACGCGGCAGGAATGCTCGAAGGCTGTCGTCGTAATAGCGGATGAGCTGACGAAGAAAGTTGGTTGGCAGAAGATTCCTGCCCTTACCATCTTCCTCCATGATGATCTGTGTCAGAATTGACCGTGTTAGGTCCTCGCCGGTTTTGGCATCGTAGACGACGAAATTATCGCCGTCCCTCACCATTTTACTGAGATCATCAAGGGTGACGTAGCTACTGGACGCAGTGTTGTAGAGGCGCCGATTGGCGTATTTCTTGACGATGGCGACGCCGTCTTCGGCGGTACCATTTGCCTTCTTTCGCTGAGCCATTTTTGTCAAGCCATATCACTGAGTCGCTTTACGATCACAAGCGACCAAAAAGACACACTAGACCAATCGCCTCGTGTGTAGCCAGTGATTTTTTTGCGTTGCAGCGAGCGATACCAAGGCTCTAAAGGCTGCAAAGCGTTGGCCTAGCCCTCGTCACCTTCGGCCTCGCGGAGCTCAGCCCCCATATCGGCGAGTTCAGCCGCTGCCTCTTCTTCTTCAGCAGCTTGGGCAGCAGCGTAGGCGGCTGCGCGCTCTGGATCGGCTTGAATCTCTGCCTCTTCTTCCGATCGCGCGACATTGACTTTGACCTCAATATCGACCTCGGGATGAAGTGCAACGCGGACCGCATGAACGCCGAGCATCTTAAGCGGCTGATCAAGACGAACCTGACGGCGCTCGAACGTTACGCCGTCGGCAGCAAAAGCTTCCGCAATGTCGCGATTGCCAACTGAGCCGTAAAGCTGCCCCGATTCGCCGGCCTGTCGAATAATGATTACCGATTGACCATCGATCTTCCCAGCGACAGCTTCAGCCTCTTCTTTGCGCTTCAGATTGGAGGCTTCCAACTCGACCTTGCGGCGCTCGAATTCCTTCAAATTCGCCTTCGTCGCGCGCATCGCCTTGCCCTGAGGCACCAGATAGTTCCGCGCGAAGCCGTTCTTGACGGTGACAAGATCACCCATCTGGCCCAGTTTCTCAATACGCTCCAGCAGAATGACCTGCATGGGATACTTCCTCCGATCTCACTACATGTAACGGCGGCGCAAATGCGCCCAATCTTCAACCAAACCCAAAAGGACGACCGCTAGGATCGGCCAGTTGAGCACGATGATTCCAGCGTAAACCGCTGCAAGGCCGAACTGTCGGTACGACCAGCGGTTCGCGAATTTGTGGATGACGGCGAGCCCCAGAAAACCAAACGGCACGATCAGAATGATTAACGCGGAACGACCGAGAAGGCCTAAGCCCGTTGATCCAAGGAGGGACATTAACAACGCGCCGCCGATGAGCGGCCAAAGCCAAGAGGGGAGCTCCAAATCGGCGAGCGTTGGACTCGGTCGACGATTCCACCCACTGCGCACCGCGATCGCTTGGGCAAGTGCTGCATTGACTGCTGCCATAACCAGCCACGAACAACCGACCAATGCCGGTACAAAAACTGCGCTGGTTCTGATCGATTCGACATCTGGCGCCGACTGGCCCGCCGCTTCGCTGATTTGCTGGATCGCGTCGACCAAAACTGCTTCGATGATCCCCAAGAGACCGTCCGGTTGCCCCATAAAGGCAAAGAAGACGGCGGCCAACAATGCGACGGCCACGACGGTAAGTTGTGCCAGGATCAAGCCGGGCGGATACCAAACGAGCCCCTCTGTTGAATCCTGCCTTGATAAAAGCGCCTGCCGAACCACCAAGAGCGCTGGAAGCGCGAAGGCGATAGCAAAGATCAACGCAGGAAGAATACCTGCGATCACACCGTTGAACAGAATAGCTGCCCCGGCGGCGATCAGCGCTGCGGTCAGGCCTAATGTCAGACCTGCCAGCATCATCGGCAGCATGACAAAATAGCTGACCAGAACGAGCGCGATCGAGCCTGAGATCGGCGCCAGTCCCAGGGCGCCGCTGATGATGCCGGCCAATACGGCGAGGGCAAGCGCTTGGGACATGGAGGGTCACGACCGTTTCTTTAAGAGAGACGCTCGGATTAGCTCAAGACGAAGGGCAAGAGCGCCAAGAGACGAGCTCGCTTAACCGCTTGAGCAAGCGCGCGCTGTTCTTTGGCCGTCACTGCCGTAATCCGTCTCGGTACGATCTTGCCGCGCTCGGACACAAAGCGTTGCAAAAGCTTTACATCCTTATAGTCGATCTTCGCAGCATCATCGCCAGCGAAAGGACTGGACTTCCTCCGCCGGAAAAACGGCCTGCGTATGGTGATATTGGGAGGCTCGCCACCACCGCCACCCCGAGGCGGGCGTCCGCCGCTATCGCCGTAAGATGAAGTTTGTTCACTCATGATGATCTATGTCTTTCTGGTAGATGGAGACGCCGCTTCCGACGCTGCAAAGCCTCAGTCCTTACTGGCTGCCTCGTCAGGCCGTTCGGCCCGGTCGCCACCACGTTCGTTTCTGTCCCGGTCGCCATGATGCCGCCGCGGGCCATCATCGCGCCGCCCGCGTTCTTCTCGCGACGAACGCACCTGCATAAGGATCGAGGGTCCATCATCGAGCTTGTCGACGCGCACCGTCATGTAGCGGATGACGTCGTCGCTCAACTCTTCCTGACGCTCCAATTCCTTGACCAAATCTCCAGGCGCCTTGAAATTCAGGTGGAGATAGTGCCCCTTCCTGTTTTTCTTGACGCGATAAGCGAGATTGCGCAGTCCCCAATACTCATTCTTGGTGACTTCGCCGCCATGCTCACCGATCACGCCAGCATACGTTTCGGCGAGCGCTTGGGCTTGCTGCGGCGAAAGATCTTGGCGCGCAATAATCGTATGTTCGTAACACCGCGTTGCGGTCACTCTGCAGCTCCTTAACCTGTCGGGATGCGACCATAGCAATATACGGACCGCGCCTAGTGCGCCGACCCGTTCCAGGTAGCTATCCAGCGAAATCGGGCCGTCGGCCCAAACTGACGCGAGACTATACAACAATTTCCAGCTTGGGCAAGCCCGCTTGACAGAGATTAAGTGCACGATAGACCTTGATCGCCAACTTAGCATTAAACTGAGCATGGCCTAAGGATGTCTTCATAAGATGAGCAGAGCTTTTATCTTCCCCGGTCAAGGATCACAAAGCGTCGGCATGGGCCGCTCTCTTTATGATACTGAGCCAGCTGCCCGTGCCGTGTTTGACGAAGTTGATGAGGCACTCGGCAAGGCCCTTTCGACCCTCATGTTCGATGGCCCCGACGATGAACTGCGTCTTACCGAAAACGCGCAACCCGCCTTGATGGCGGTTTCCCTAGCAGCTGTGCGCGCTCTCGAAGCCAGGAGTGATAGGAAGCTCGCCGATTTCGGGACTTTTGTCGCCGGCCATTCCCTTGGAGAGTACTCGGCTCTAGCAGCATCCGGCGCCTTCTCGATCGACGTTGCGGCCCGCTTGCTTCAGCTTCGTGGACGGTCAATGCAGAACGCCGTCCCCGTTGGCGAAGGGGCGATGGCTGCTGTTCTCGGTCTGGACGTCGCCGATGTCGAAGCGGTCGCGGGTGAGGCGGCAGAAAACCAGATCTGTGATGTCGCGAACGACAATGCGCCTGGTCAGGTGGTGGTGAGTGGACATAAGGCTGCCGTTGAACGAGCAGTCGAGATTGCCAAAGCCAAGGGTGCAAAACGTAGCCTGCTGTTGCCGGTTAGCGCTCCTTTTCACTGCCAACTTATGGCGCCGGCGGCTGATGCTGTTGCGGAAGCCCTTGCCGAAATCGAGCTTACAAAGCCGGCCTTGCCTGTGGTCATCAACGTCACGGCTGCTCCTGAGGAGGATCCGACTCGGTTGCGCAACGCGTTGATTGAACAAGTGACATCACGTGTCCGGTGGCGGGAAAGTGTCACAGCCTTGGTTGATCGGGGCGTTGATCACCTGGTCGAGCTTGGAGCCGGCAAAGTTCTCACAGGCCTAACTCGTCGAATTGACCGCAACCTCGGCGCACAAACGATCGGGACGGCCGAGGATCTTGAGGCGTTTCTCAACGCGTCAGTCGACCCAAATTAGCTGCTGAAAAGTTTACAGGAGAAGTTGATGTTCGATCTTTCCGAGCGGCGCGCGCTTGTTACTGGCGCGTCTGGCGGCATTGGCAGCGCCATTGCAAAGCGGCTTCACAGCCAAGGAGCCCAAGTTGTCCTGAGTGGTCGGAGGCAAGAAGCTCTCGATGCGCTCGCCGGAGAGCTGGGCGAGCGTGCCGAAACCTTGGTGGCTGATCTCGGTGCGGAGGATGGCGTTGATCAAATGCTCGCCGGTCTTGGTAGCGATGGTGTCGACATATTGGTCAACAATGCCGGCCTCACGCGCGACAATCTCGCCATGCGCATGAAGGATGACGACTGGCAAACCGTGATCGATGTCAATCTCTCCGCAGGTTTCCGCCTCATTCGCGGACTCTTGCGCGGCATGATGAAAAAGCGCTTAGGACGCATTATCAACATCACGTCCATCGTTGCCGTTACCGGGAATCCCGGCCAGGCGAATTACGCCGCCGCTAAAGCCGGTATGATCGGCATGTCGAAAGCGCTAGCCGCTGAAGTCGCATCACGCGGCATTACGGTGAATTGTGTTGCGCCTGGATTTATCGAAACGGCGATGACGGATGTCTTAGGTGATGATCAGAAAGAGCGGCTTCTTGGTCAGATTCCGATCGGTCGGCTCGGCCAAAGCGACGATATCGCTGCGGCCGTCGCCTATCTCGCAAGCAACGAGGCGAGTTATGTCACTGGCCAAACGCTGCATGTGAACGGCGGCATGGCGATGATTTGATACCTTTAAGGCGATTGAGCTTGTGATAATCGGCGAAGCTGCCTACATGGATTGGTCAGATTTTATCCAGACGGCTGGTCAACAACGTCAGGATTGTGTTAGTAGCCGCATCGCGTGTTGGGCGCTTGCCCAAGCGTGATGCCCCTTCGGCCGGGCACAGCGGTTCGCCGGCCTGATCAATCGAGGAAGCCCCCCTATGAGTGAGACTGCTGATCGCGTCAAAAAGATCGTTATCGAACATCTCGGCGTGGACGAGGGTAAGGTCAACGAAAACGCCAGTTTTGTCGATGATCTCGGCGCTGACAGCCTTGATACAGTCGAGTTGGTCATGGCGTTCGAAGAAGAGTTCGGTTGCGAGATTCCCGACGAAGCTGCCGAAAAGATCCTTACGATCAAGGATGCCATCAACTATATCGACAGTAACGCCCAAAGCGCTTGACACTGGCGAGCATGTCCCGACCGGTCGCCAGTTGGCGGCCGCAGGCTTTCTCGTTCTGACAAGCGTGGATTGGTCTTTCCATGTCGTCTAGACGCGTAGTGATCACCGGCATTGGCTTGGTGACCCCCTTAGGAGCTGGCGTTGACGTGAGTTGGCGCAAGCTCATTGCGGCTGAAAGCGGCCTTCGTCGAATCGACCGTTTCAACGTCGATGACTTGCCGGCAAAAGTCGCAGGCTTGATCCCAACAGAAGGTAGTGGAGCCTTCAAAGTCGACGAAGTCATGTCGGCGAAAGATGCCAGGCGAAATGATCCCTTCATTTTGTACGGCATTGCGGCGGCGACAGAAGCGATTGAGGACTCGGGCTGGACACCGGACGATGAGGCGGCCAGGACACGTACCGGTGTTTTGATCGGCTCGGGAATTGGGGGACTCGGCACGATTGCTGACACGGCGGTCGACCTTGAGACGAAGGGGCCGCGCCGGGTCAGTCCATTCTTTATCCCTGCCTGTTTGATCAATCTCGTGAGTGGCCAGGTCTCGATCCGCTACGGCTTTAAGGGACCGAACCATTCCGTCGTCACAGCCTGTTCGACGGGTGCACACGCGATTGGCGATGCGTCCCGCCTCATTCAGCTCGGTGATGCCGACGTTATGATCGCGGGTGGTGCCGAGGGAGCCGTTTGTCGAATCGGGATCGCTGGCTTCGCCGCGATGAAAGCCCTCTCTACCCACTACAATGATGAGCCGGCAAAAGCGTCTCGCCCTTGGGACAAGGGTCGAGACGGCTTTGTGATGGGTGAAGGCGCAGGCATCGTGGTGTTGGAGGAGCTCGAGCATGCGCGCGCTCGCGGGGCCAAGATCTACGGCGAGGTCGTGGGCTACGGACTTTCGGGCGACGCCTACCATATCACGGCCCCTAGCCCCGATGGCGATGGCGGCTATCGCTCGATGAAGATGGCCTTGGATCGCGCAGGACTTGCACCGTCCGATATCGACTATGTCAATGCCCATGGCACCTCGACTCCCCTCGGCGACGAGATTGAACTCGGTGCTGTCAAACGACTCTTTGGCGGCGCTTCTGACAACGTATCAATGTCGTCGACCAAGTCAGCGATCGGGCATCTTCTTGGCGCAGCGGGTGGCGTTGAAGCGATTTTCGCTTTGTTGGCGATTTGCCATCAAACAGTGCCGCCTACACTGAACCTGGACGATCCGTCAGAAGGGTGCGATCTCGACCTCGTACCTCATCAAGCCAAAGAACGCGAAGTTCGCGCCGCTCTCTCCAATTCATTCGGCTTCGGCGGCACGAACGCGACACTGGTCATCGCCAGACCGCCCGAGCACTGAGCTGGGCGTGAGAGGGGGATGCGCAGGGTTCTTCTTGTCCTTCTGTTCTTGGCAATTTTGGCCGGTGGCGCAAGCTATGCGCTTTCCAGCTTCAATCGCTATCTGGTAGCCAGTGGGCCCAACAATGCGGAAGCGATCGTCAACTTGCCCAGAGGGTCCGGGCTCCAATCCATCGCACACCGCCTGACGCAGGCGAACGTCATTCGCCATCCCTGGCTGTTTCAGCTGGCCGTTCGACTAGGCGGGCACGATCGACGGCTCAAGGCTGGCGAATATGCCTTCCCTGCCCATGTCACGCCCGATCAAGTGATCGCCATCATTACCGAAGGCAAAACGATCGCCCGAAAAATCACCGTGATTGAGGGGCAAACCGTTGCCGAAGTCTTCCGTGCGCTTAACCAAGCCGATGGGCTGACCGGAGACCTGCCGGCGATCCCCCCCGAGGGGTCTCTCTTGCCGGAGACTTATCTCTTTTCAAAAGGAGACACCAAGGCGGCGATGGTCAAGCGCATGCAAGACGCCATGGCCGAGGTCCTCGAAAATGCCTGGGCCAATCGCGCAGACGATCTACCCTTCTCG
This sequence comes from Geminicoccaceae bacterium, assembly GCA_028285265.1. GTDB lineage: Bacteria > Pseudomonadota > Alphaproteobacteria > Geminicoccales > Geminicoccaceae > JANQPX01. The sequence goes on along the minus strand of JANQPX010000030.1, from coordinate 135,119 downwards.
ACCCCGAACGATGCCTTAATCATGGCTTCGATCGTCGACAAGGAGACAGCTGTTGCCGAGGAACGAGCCAAAGTCGCCGCCGTCTTTGTGAACCGCTTGAGACAAGGCATGCGCCTGCAATCTGATCCCACAATCATCTACGGACTGACCGACGGCCAAGGTCCATTGGACCGAGAGCTGACTCGCCAAGACTGGAAACTGGATCATCCCTACAACACCTACCGAATTAAAGGATTGACACCGGGACCGATCGGCAATCCAGGACGCGAGTCCATTGAGGCGGTCATGCACCCTGATCAGCATGACTATCTCTATTTCGTCGCGGACGGCACTGGTGGCCATGCTTTCGCCGAGACACTGGATCAACACAATGAGAATGTTGCACGCTGGCGGCGTATCAAAGCGGGTAAGGAAAGCCCACCCATCAAGCCAACACCCCCGCGTCCTTCAGATCTCGGGCCAGCGCCAGAAAGCGCGGCCAGCAGAAGCAAGTCCAAGCCAGAGGCCGCAGTGGACAGCCCCTTAGGGCAATCCTCTTCATAGCGGTCGCGATCTTAAGAATGACATAGGCTGGGCAAGCGAGCCGAAGTCGACCTATTCGGAACTTGGGATTGGCGCTTGGGACGGGTTCGGCTATGACGTCGTCAGCGGTGATCACAAGCCGCACGTTTCCGACATAACAACCTACTCTCCCATCTGTCTCTGATTGCCAGGGTTATTTGATGTCTCCGAGCGCATCCATCCCCGCCCAGATTCGCGTCAAACGCCGCGGTCTCATGTTCGTGCTGTCCTCTCCTTCCGGCGCGGGCAAGACCACGATCGCGCGAAGGCTTCTCGACGTTGAACCGGAACTATCCCTTTCAGTGTCCGTCACGACACGCCCTAGACGACCAAGTGAAGTTGATGGCGTGCACTATCATTTCATCGATCGTCAACACTATGACCGGTTGGTCGAAAATCACGAACTGCTAGAGCATGCAGAGGTCTATGGTCACGGCTATGGTACGCCAGCAGCTGCGGTCGAAGGGGCACTCGACTCGGGCCAAGACGTTCTCTTCGACATCGACTGGCAGGGCGCACAGCAGCTGCGCCAACAGGTCTCGCAGGATATCGTCACCATGTTCATCCTGCCTCCATCAACCGAAGAGCTGGCAAGACGACTTCGCAAGCGCGCCGAAGACACTGATGAGGTTGTTGCCAAACGCCTTGCCCAGATCGCTGCCGACGTCACACATTGGGCAGAATACGACTACGTGATGATCAATCATGATCTCGAAAGGAGCGTAAACGCCGCCCGCTCCGTTCTCGTTGCGGAACGGCTGAAACGACGCCGCCAGGTCGGATTGGCCGACTTTGTCAGCCAATTCCGCGAAGCTCCGGCTCTTTAGAACGATCCGCGTTTTCTAGCTGTCGTACCGGACTCAGCGCCAAAAATAGGTCGTTCCCATCGTCAAGCGCGCTGTGTCAAGCAGACCTTTGCGGGTGTATCTGGCGGTCAAGCGATCGACATATCGACGGCCTTCATCAGCACCTTCGAGGCATGATAGAGGTCGTCCCGCTGCTTGTCACAAGTGCGTTGCCATTTCAGCCCTTGGAACAACCGGCGGCGCAGATGGTAGACAATAATCAGCAAAGCTTTGACGAGTTCAGGGGTTTCTTCATTGAGCGTCACCAAGGCACGCCGCACCAGTACTTTGGACGCTGTGTCCTTGAAATTCAGTGTCTCGAAGGCGCCATTGGTCGTGGCACGCTCACTATCGACGTATTGATCGCGGAAATGCGCGACATGGGGAATGAAGGGCGCGGTTAACAGGACTCGTTGGTCAGCTTCTGCCATGCGAGCGATCTCATCGATGTAATTGGTCATGCCATCAATGGTGCCGTCGCCAAACAGAGCTTGGCTTTCAAAAATCCCCCAAAGCAAAGCAAATTCACGGATCGCCGTTCTGTCATCATCATCTAATCCGACATAGCCAAGTTGATGCTGGCTAAGCCACTGCTCACCAAACCTGGGAGACTTCAACGCGATCGCGATGGCTCTTACTCCGATACTACGGTGGAGCCCCTCGTCTTAACGCAATTTCATGAAGAACATCTTAAGCTATACACCCGAACATCGAGAATGACGACGTGCTCGTCATGGGGCTTTTTGCTTCGCCGCCCCCCCTATCCAGCGAGCTCGTTCCAGATCGTGCCACCGGCCCATCCCTCCTCGACCACGATACGCCCATCGATAAGCCGCGCTCGTCCGGAGGTGATCAGTTCCAAGGCTTCAGGATAGGCACGGTGCTCAGTTTCAAGCACCCTTGCAGCGAGGCTCTGCTCGGTATCACCTTCAATCACGGGAACGACTCCTTGAACGACAATCGGTCCGTTATCGAGTTCAGGGCGGACGAAATGGACTGTGCAGCCATGGACACGCACACCTGCATTCAATGCCCGGGCATGTGTGTCGAGCCCCCTAAACGCCGGTAAGAGTGAGGGGTGGATGTTGAGCAGGCGATCCTGCCATCGCTTGACAAACCAAGGAGTCAAGACACGCATAAATCCACCGAGGCAGACAAGTTCGACATTGGCCTCGTTCAATGCTTGATCAATCACCCGCTCGAACGGTTCGCGGCCATCAAACAATGTGTGATCGATCACGCGGGTCGGCACGCCGGCCTCGCTGGCGATGGTAAGGCCTCGTGCTTGCGATCGGTTGGAGACGACCAAAGCGATCTGATACGATCCCCCTGATTGCTGGCCCGCGATCAGGGCTTTCAAATTTGAGCCGCGACCAGAGATCAGCACCGCAACACGGGTTTGCACGGGATTCACGTCGGCTTTACCCATATAGCGACGGCCTTAAACGCCCGTAATTTCAACGCAAGGCGGCCCCTCACCCGGAACCAGCGCGCCCAAATGATAGACGGTCTCGTCCAGGTCTCTCAGGGTCTGCGTCACCGAGCGCACCTCGTCCGCCGCCACGATCAAGGCCATGCCGATTCCACAATTGAAGGTTCGAAGAAGGCTCTCAGGCGTCATGCCGGCAGCCTCGTAGATCCAGCGGAACACGGGCGGCGCCTGCCAGGCACTCGCGTCAATGACGGCCATCATGTCCGTCGGTAACACGCGTGGTACGTTGTCGACCAGTCCACCGCCGGTAATGTGCGCAAGCGCTTTGACTCTTCCATCCTTGATGAGGCCCTGCAAGCTCCGCACGTAAATCCGAGTTGGTGTGAGCAAGAGATCGGCAAGAATTTTTTTCGGATCAAAAGGCGCTGGATCGCTCAGCGCCAAGCGCTTATCGCGAAGCAGTTTGTTCACGAGCGAAAATCCGTTGGCGTGGATGCCTGATGAGGCGAGGCCAAGGATGACGTCGCCAACGGCGAGATCATCGCGCGGTAGCATTTTGTCTCGCCCGACCGCACCAACGGCGAAACCGGCCAGATCGAAGTCACCGGGTTTATAGTGGCCAGGCATCTCAGCAGTTTCACCGCCAATCAACGCACAACCGGCCTCCCGGCAACCTTCAGCAATGCCGGCGATCACGTCCTTGGCGGCGAGTGGATCGAGCTTGGAGCTTGCAAAATAGTCGAGGAAAAAAAGCGGTTCAGCGCCTTGTACCAAAAGGTCATTCACACACATCGCCACAAGATCGATGCCGGCTGTCTTATGCTGATCGGCCTTGGCAATGAGTTGCAATTTGGTGCCAACGCCATCGGTCGCTGCGACGAGGACCGGATCGTCGATTCCAGCCTCTTTTAAATCGAAGAGGCCACCAAATCCGCCGAGTGCGCTGCCAGCGCCCGGACGAGCCGTTGACCGCGCCAACGGGCCAATGGCTTTTACGAAGTCATTGCCGGCGTCGATATCGACACCGGCCTCGCGATAGCGATCGTCGGCCAGACGCGATGATGAAGATGAGGTCATTGCAGTTCGGTCATCGGTTTGAGCTTGAGTCTTGTATCGGACGTGCCCAAATGGTTGAGTGACGTCACCTTAGGCGATCTGGACTGCTTTGCAATGCTTCAATCCCAACGCTTTCTCACTGCGACGTTTTCTCTCTGCATGGTTTGGCTGCTGACAGCCCCCTTGCACGCGCAAACAGCCGATCTTTACACGGTGGCCAACATTCCGGTGGATGCGACCGCAGAAAACGCGGTTGCGGCGCGAAACCAAGCCCATGCTGAGGGGCAACGCGAAGGTTTCAGGAAGCTCTTACGGCGTTTGGTACCCGCAAGCGACCATGGGCGTTTGCCGACAGGGGTGTCGCCCGACACTTATGTCCAGAATTTTGAGATTCAGGGCGAACAGCTTTCTAATACGCGCTATCTCGCTCGAATGACGGTCGCCTTTGACGCAAAGAAGGTGAAGAAACTCCTGGAGGACGAGCGCCTGCCGTTTTCAGAGCGCGTATCGCCACCCCTCGTCGTGTTGCCGCTCTTCACAGGACCGGATGGCACCTTTGTCTGGCCAGATCGCAATCCTTGGTGGACCGCATGGGCTAAAACCCTCGAGTCTGAACGGCCATTTCGCTTGATGATGCCCCTCGGCGATCTTGAAGACATGACGGCGATGACGGTCGAGCAGGCAGCTAATGGTGATCAATTGGCGTTGCAACGGCTCGCCAGTCGCTACGGTGCCAAGGATGGTATCATCGCGAGTGTCGAGTTGCTTTCCGGTCCGGCCGAGACTGGGCCCATATCGATCAGACTCGGTGCTAGGCGTGTTGGCAATGTCAATCGGAGCGGTCAGCCCTTCACGTTGAATGGTGCACCTGGCGAGACGCTCGATGCGGTCTTGGAAAATGCGGTCGTTAGGCTACAGGATAGCCTTGATGAGCAATGGAAAAGCCAGCATACCTTGCGTTTGGATACTGGCGGCCTCATCTTCGTAGATATCCCAATCGAAAGCCTCGCCGATTGGGTGAAGATGAGCCGGGATTTGGAAGACCTGCCGGTCGTCAGCAAGATCGAGATCGCAGCGTTTGCCCAGAACCTGGTGAAAGCCCAAATCGACTATGTGGGCGACGAGGCCGGCTTCGAGCAGGCTCTAGACCGTCTTGGCCTGACGTTGTCGCGGGAGGAGGAGTCATGGCTCTTGCTGCCAACGGCGGCGATTCCAACGATCAACGAGACGTCGACCTCGTTCTGAAGGCAGCATCGCCCTATAATCTCGCCAATCTGATCACGGTTGTTCGACTGCTGATGGTCCCGCCGCTTATGTGGCTGATCGTGACCGACCGTGTTTGGGCTGCCTTTTGGGTCTTCATGGCAGCAGGCTTGTCCGATGCGCTGGATGGGTATATCGCCAAAACCTTCAATCAAAGCACCGATCTTGGCGCGATCCTCGACCCGCTTGCCGATAAGGCCCTCTTGGACGGGATTTATATCGCGCTCGCACTTGCCGGCCATTTGCCGATCTGGCTGGCCCTTCTGGTGGTCGGCCGCGATGTCATGATCGTCGCTGGCGTCATCCTTATTCGACGACGCGATCGCGTTTTTCGTGTACGTCCCCTGATTACCGGTAAGCTCAATACGTTCTCACAGATCGTGCTCGCGGCGATGGCTCTTGCTATTTGGGCCGATATCGTCGATGTCAGCCATTTGTTGCAGCCGATGATAGGGCTGGTTGCCGCCATGACTTTGATTTCCGGCGGTAGTTATGTCGTCCAAGCCTTGCGCACGGCGAATTTGGAGAAGACCGCTTGACGTTTTCCTGGCGTGAAGGCCTGCGTCTCATTTTACTTGTGCTCTTGCCAATCACGCTGGTGTTAACCGGCCTGGTTCTGTTGAAGGAAATCCTGCTGCCCTTCCTTGTCGGCATGGCAGCCGCGTACATGCTTGACCCCGCAGCTGATCGTCTCGAGCGCCTCCGCTTTAGCCGGACAGCTGCGACAGCGTTGATCACCTGCAGTTTCTTCGTGGTGTTGACCGTCGTTTTACTCCTTCTTTTACCCCCACTCGTCGCCCAGGCGGGTCAGCTGGCGAAAGAACTTCCCGGTTATGTCGAGCAGCTTCGAGGGCGTCTTTTGCCACTCCTGACCGGCCTTATCGAACGGTTCAGCTTCGGTTCGGATCTTTCGGCGGAAGGATTGATTCGGGAGCAAGCTGGCCAGGCGATGGGGGTCGTGGTCCGGTCCGTCACCGGCCTGCTGCAGTCGGGTGTGGCGCTCTTGAACCTGGTGGCACTCCTGTTCGTCACCCCAATCGTGACCTTTTACATGCTTCGCGACTGGGATCGTATGATCGCCCAGTTTCGAAGTCTTGTGCCCCCAAGAAATCGAGTGTCTGCCGATCGGCTCGGGCGTGAAATTGACGAAGTCCTGGCCGGTTTTCTGCGAGGCCAAGGATTGGTCTGTACCTTTCTCGCAACCTTCTACGCGCTCGGCCTTTGGGCCGTCGATCTCCGTTATGGGCTGATCATCGGGTTGCTGACCGGCTTTTTCTCCTTCATCCCTTTTATCGGCATGGCCCTCGGTCTCGCAGTCGGTCTGTCGGTTGCGGCATTCCAGTTCCAGGACGTCTCGATGATCGCTTTGGTCGCTGGTATCTTTGCCGTTGGTCAGTTCATCGAGGGTAATCTCATCAGCCCTCGCCTGGTCGGCAGTCGCATCCACCTCCACGAGGTCTGGATGATCTTCGCGGTCCTTGCCGGCACGACACTCTTCGGCATTCTCGGAACACTTCTTGCCGTACCGTTTGCCGCGGTTCTCGGTGTTCTCATTCGCTTTGGTCTCGAGCGCTATCAGCAAAGCGAATTGTTTCACCATGAGGATGACGACATCGATCCTGACGAGGATCCGCTTAAAACCAGCCAGGTGAACGTCGCATCTCCAACGAAGGCAAACGAACAGGCGCATGAAGGCGATGATGTTCAACCGAAAACTGGCACACTCGGATGACGCCATCCAAGGCGTCATTAACCGGCCAGATTCCGCTTGCCTTTGAACATGTTGCGGCGGCCGGCATCGAGGACTTCATGCCGGCACCCTGCAATCAAGACGCGCTCTCTTGGATCGCTCAGTGGCCGAAATGGCCCGCGCCTGCCCTTATCCTCTATGGACCGGAGGGTGCCGGCAAATCTCATCTTGCTTCGATTTGGGCAGCCAGGAGCCAGGGCCTTGTCCTAAGGGCAGAGCAGCTCGATCAGGTGCTCGATTTGGATGCAAACAGATGCTACCTCCTCGATCCTGCGGTTCCGGTCGTCGACGAAATTGGACTACTCCAGCTCTACAACCGCTTGCGCGAAGACGGCGGCCATCTTCTTCTAACCGCAACATGCCCCGTCCCCCAATGGTCGATTGACCTTCCCGACCTGCGCTCACGCCTCACTGCGGCCCCTTCGGTGGCAATCGGCCGCCCCGATGATCATCTCCTTGCTGCCCTTTTTCTTAAGCTATTTGATGATCGTCAATTGGCCGTGCCTGAGCCGGTCATCCGCTATCTCCTCACGCACATGGAACGATCCTTTTCGGCAGCTCGTGACCTCGTTGAGGAGCTTGACCGCTTGTCGCTTGTTCGGAAAAGACCGATAACGATTCCGCTTGCTCGTCTTGCGCTCGGCATCGGCGGCGATGACAAAGACTAAACCCAACGGAACACAGGGAGTCGCAAGGATGGATCTGGGAATTGCCGGCAAAAAGGCGCTGGTATGTGCGGCAAGCAGGGGGCTTGGGCGCGGCTGCGCTATGTCGCTCGCCAAGAATGGTGTCGACGTGACCATCACGGCACGCACTGAAAGCGCACTTGAAGCAACCGCGAAAGATATCCGTGACGCGACCGGCGTTAACGTCACCATGGTTGCTGGCGACATCACGAGCGAATCCGGTCGAAAAGCTGCCCTTGACGCTTGTCCTGAGATGGACATCCTCGTCAACAACGCAGGAGGTCCTCCGCCCGGCAACTTTCGGGACTGGACGCCAGATGACTGGCATGCTGCGGTGAATGCCAACATGATCACGCCGATTGAACTCATCAAAGCCGTCGTCGACGACATGATCAGTCGAAAATTCGGCCGGATTGTTAATATCACCTCGTCCTCGGTGAAGGCTCCAATCGCGATCCTCGGCCTTTCAAACGGTGCACGCGCCGGCTTGACCGGCTTCGTCGCCGGCATCGCGCGGGAAACCGTCGCCCACAATGTTACCATCAATAGCATTTTGCCCGGCCGCTTCGATACCGATCGACTGCGCTCTGGTTTTGCCTTCCAGTCACAGAAGACCGGGCGCTCCGAGGAAGACCTGGCGAACGATGCGATGGCCGCTATCCCGGCGAAGCGCTTCGGCCATCCTGAGGAGTTCGGCGAGCTTTGCGCCTTTGTTTGTAGCCAACAAGCCAGCTACATCACCGGTCAGAATTTCCTCATCGATGGGGGCGCGTACCCCGGGACCTATTGAGGCACAACGCCACCTTTACAGCTTGAACCCGGCATGTACATAAGGCGGGCATGAAGGTTCATCGCTCGTATCAAGACCTGCCCGACGACGCCAGAGGTGCTGTCGTCGCGATCGGCAACTTCGATGGTGTGCATCGGGGCCATAAGGCGCTGATCGAAGCCGCACGAAGCCAAGCCAAGATGCTCGGTGCACCGCTTGGCATTGTAACGTTCGAACCCCATCCGTTGCAGATGCTCAGGCCCGAGATCGCCCCGAAGCGGCTTACGCCCTTTCGTGTGAAGACGAAGGTTTTAGCCGGCATCGGCGTCCAGCTTCAGTTTGCGCTGGTCTTCGACCAGGCCATGCGCGAGAAAAGCCCAGAAGCCTTCGTTCTCGATGTCTTGGAACGCGGTCTCGGTGTGCGCCATGTCGTTATCGGCTACGACTTTCGCTTCGGACACAAGGCAAGCGGCGATGCCGGAACATTGATCACGCTCGGCAAGAGCCATGGTTTTGACGTCACTCGTATTGATCCAGTGCATTGGCATGGCGAGGTCTGCTCATCGAGCCGCATTCGCACCGTGCTTTCTCATGGCGACGTCGCAAAGGCAGCTGACCTTCTGGGCCATCCCTTCATGATCGAAGGACGGGTCGTCGGTGGCGATAAGCGAGGCCGAGAACTCGGTTATCCCACAGCGAACATTCGACCTCCTGAAACAGGATCACCGCGAGGCCCAGCGCTTTGGCCGATGGCCGGTGTCTATGCTGTCCGCGCGAGCTGGACCGAGGGCGATGAGACGATTGTCGCCGATGGGGCTGCCAATATTGGCTATCGTCCAACATTCAGCGATCAGCAAGGCCACCTCCTCGAGGTCTACCTGATGGACCGGAAGGTCGATCTCTACGGCAAGCGTCTTTGCTGTCAGTTCGTGGCATGGCTTCGGGGTGAAAAAGCCTTTGCCGATATTGAGGTCTTGAAAGCTCAAATGGCGAAAGACTGCGAAGATGCCAAGGAGGCCCTGGCGAAGACGGCCCCAGATGCCTACTTAAAGGTCTGACCCCGACGAGAGCGGATCGACCATGATCTTGCCATGCCAAAAAAACGTTGGTTTACCTGATCGCCTGGAGGTTTGCTGCCCGGGACTTCGCCCGGGCAAGTCGATTTTTAGGTCCTGAACAGACGCCGCCCCGGCAGCACCTCCCCCGTGACTTTTTCAGAATTTTGCGTAAACAAGTCTGACGGCGGCTTCCTGCCGCCCTCTGCCGACATTAACGAGCTGATCTGATGACCGCCGATCCGAACAAGAAAGACTATCGCGACACCGTCTTCCTACCCAAAACCCCCTTCTCAATGCGCGCTAACCTCCCGGCACGCGAACCGGAAACGTTGGCGCGTTGGGAAAGGCTCGACCTCTATCGTCGCCAACGCGACGCGTCGAAGGGCAAAGAGAAGTTCATTTTGCATGATGGTCCCCCTTACGCGAACGGCCATCTGCACATGGGCACGGCTCTGAACAAGATCTTGAAAGATGTCATCAACCGCAATCAGCAGATGCTTGGCAAAGATGCCAACTACGTTCCGGGCTGGGATTGCCATGGTCTGCCAATCGAATGGCAGATCGAACAAAAGTACCGCAAGGCCGGGAAGGATAAGGATGCTGTTCCGGTCGATGAGTTTCGTAAAGAATGCCGCGAGTTCGCCGAGCACTGGCTGAATGTCCAGCGAGACGAGTTCAAGCGGCTTGGCTGCCTCGGTGATTGGGACAATCCCTACACCACAATGAATCATAAGGCAGAGGCAGGCATCTTCCGCGAGCTCGCCAAATTCGCCATGTCAGATCAGCTGTATCGAGGCCGGAAGTCGGTGATGTGGTCCGTCGTGGAGAAGACGGCACTTGCTGAAGCCGAGGTTGAGTATCACGACCACACCTCGACCACCATCATCGTTCGCTTCCCGTTGACGAATGCGTCGACACCTGAACTTCAGGGTGCCAGCGTCCTCATTTGGACAACGACACCTTGGACAATGCCGGCGAACCGTGCAGTCGCCTATGGTGCCGATATCGACTATGTCGTGATTGAGGTTGCTGCGGTCACCGATGGCTCCCACGCCGTCGTCGGCGAAAAGCTGGTGCTCGCTACGGCACTGCTCGATTCGGTCACGAACGACGTTGGGATTTCCGGCCACAAAGTCTTGGCCAGTTTCAAGGGCTCGAGTCTTGACGGCATGTTTGCACGTCACCCGTTCCACGGTCTTGGCGGCTACGAGTTTACCGTACCCTTGCTGCCGGCAGATTTCGTCACCACGGAACAGGGCGTTGGTCTCGTTCATATTGCGCCTTCACATGGGGCGGATGACTTCGAGCTTGGTCAGCATTATGGCCTTGAAGTCCCGGATACGGTCGCTGAAGATGGACTCTACACCCATCATGTACCGCTATTTGAAGGCGTTCACGTCTTCAAAGCGGCAGAACCTGTCATCGAAAAGCTGATGGCTAACAAGGCCCTGCTCGCCAAGGGCAAGCTGGTACATAGTTACCCGCATTCCTGGCGCTCCAAGGCTCCGCTGATCTTTCGTGCCGCACCGCAATGGTTCATCCCGATGGATGGTGATGGCGAGCTTCGCGCCAAAGCCCTTCAGGCAATCAGCGACACACGCTGGGTCCCAACAGTGGGAGAAAATCGGATCCGAAGCATGATCGAGCACCGGCCAGATTGGTGCGTCTCGCGCCAACGTGCCTGGGGTGTTCCGATCGCTGTGTTTGTTGAGAAAAAGAGTGGCGCGTTGCTTCAGGACGATGACGTCAATGAGCGGATCGCCTCCGCGTTCGAACAGGACGGCGCCGATGCCTGGTTCACGAATGATCCAGGCCAGTTTTTGGGACCCGATCGCAACCCCGCGGACTATGAACAGGTCACGGACATCCTCGATGTCTGGTTTGACTCAGGCTCGACTCATGCCACCGTGCTCGAGCAGCGGGACGATCTTCAATGGCCTGCATCCCTCTATCTGGAAGGTTCGGACCAGCATCGCGGTTGGTTCCATTCGTCCCTTCTCGAGAGCTGCGGCACACGCGGGCGCGCGCCCTATGACGCCGTCCTTACACATGGGTTCGTCGTCGACGAAAATGGCCGAAAAATGTCGAAGTCGGTCGGCAATGTTATCTCGCCGATGGATCTGATGAAGACCCAGGGCGCTGACATTTTGCGCCTTTGGGTGGTCAGTGCTGACTATTCGGAAGACGTGCGTATCGGCCAGGAGATCTTGAAGGGCCAAGCCGACGCTTACCGGCGTCTCCGCAACACGCTTCGCTATCTTCTTGGTAATCTGGCTGATTTCCAGGAAACGGAACGGCTTGCCGTCGCTGATATGCCCGAACTCGAGCGATGGGTGCTACATCGGCTGACTGAAGTCGACGAAACGGTGCGTCGCGCTAATGAGGACTTCGACTTCCAGCGCCTTTACTCGACCATCCATCACTTCTGTGCCATGGACCTCTCTGCCTTCTACTTCGATATCAGGAAGGACTCGCTCTATTGCGATCGGGCAGACAGCATTCGGCGGCGGGCCGCAAGAACCGTATTGGATCAGCTTTTCTCCTGCCTGACGGCCTGGTTGGCGCCAGTGCTGGTCTTCACAACCGAAGAAGCTTGGCAGACTCGTTTTCCCGACGAGGAGGGGAGCGTCCATCTGCGCGTGTTCCCCGATGTACCCTCGGAATGGCGTGATTCTGAACTTGGCACCAAGTGGGAAAAAATTCGCCGTGTACGACGAGTGATCACCGGTGCTCTCGAAGTTGAACGTCGTGAAAAGCGCATTGGTTCGTCGCTTGAAGCAGCCCCCAAAGTCTATGTAAGTGACGCGGAAGCCAAGCTACTTGCCGACCTTGATGGTGCCGAGCTCTGCATCACAAGTGGGCTCGAAGTGATCGTCGGTGAGCCTCCCGCCAACGCCTTCATCCTTGATGATACAGCCGGGATCGGCGTCGTTCCGGCGATGGCATCTGGCAAGAAATGCCAGCGATGTTGGCAGGTGTTCGCGGAGCTTGCAGCGGATGGGATCTGCGCCCGTTGCGCCGACGCGGTCGCGACACGGAAAGCTGCTTGATCAATGACGGCATCGCTCAGAAACGGGCTCCTGATCGCGATCTTAGTGATCGCCCTCGATCAAATCACCAAATGGATCGCGTTGATTGGCCTCAATCTGGGCGAGCATCCCATCACGGTGACATCGTTCTTTAACCTTGTCTTGGTTTGGAACCGCGGCGTCAGTTTTGGCATGTTTAACAATGCTGGCGCTTACGGTCCCTGGATTTTGTCAGGTTTGGCGATCGCCGTCGTTCTCGGCCTCCTCTATTGGCTTCGGCAAGCCGAAAACCGGCTCGTGGTGTCCGCGCTGGGCCTGGTGATTGGCGGCGCTCTCGGCAATGTGATTGACCGATTTCGTTTTGGGGCGGTCGTCGACTTTTTGGACTTCCATATAGCGGGTTACCACTGGCCGGCATTTAATGTTGCCGACGCCGCCATTTGCATTGGTGCCGGCCTGCTTCTCCTGGATGGCTTGCTGTCGCCTGAGCGGCAGACTACATAGGCCGTCTATAGAATGCGAAATTGGGAGAGCTGGGTTGTTTGGCGCATTGAAGTCGAAATGGAGAACATTGGCCGTTGTCGGGGTCGCGATCAGCCCCCTGTTGAGCGCATGCGGTGGTGGAGAGACCGTCGGTGAGGCTCTAGGCTACGAATTATCAGGCCCCGACGAAATGGCAGTGATCAAACGCCCCCCATTGACGGTGCCACCGGATTTCAATCTTCGCCCCCCTCGGTCAGGGGATGATGCTTCCCAGGCAAGAGATGCCAGCAATGCAGCTCGCCAGACGCTTCTCGGCACGACTGCCGGATCTGGCGAAAACCAGCAGCCGACCAGCGATGGGCAAAACTTACTGATCAGCCGAAGCGATCGGACTGAGCTTGATCTCGATAAACTCGCTGAAACGCGTGCTGAAAACCGAGTCGACGGTGCTCTGCTTCGCCGCCTCCTTGCCTGGAATCCGAAGGACCAGGAGGCGGGCACTGGCGACGGCGCGGATGGCGACGGAGTTGATTCTAAACCCATTGAGGTTGTCAGTCGCTCTCAGACCGTGATCGACACCACGGCTGATGCCGATACGGAAAACGCGGAGTAGCCGTTTGATCACATGCTCAATCAGGCGCTTTGCCGCCAACCTTCTGCTCTTGGCCATCTTGGTTGCCGGAGCTAGCCCGGGGAGTAAGGCAGCCGTGTTCAATCCCGAAACCTTCACCCTCGACAATGGCATGCAGGTGGTGGTGGTCACCAATCGACGGGCCCCCGTCGTCACACACCATGTCTGGTATCGCGTCGGCTCAAGCGACAGCCCACCAGGGAAATCGGGCCTACCACACTTTCATGAGCATCTCATGTTCAAGGCCACCGAAGAGCTTGAATCAGGCGAGTTCTCGAAGGAAGTCGCGCGAAACGGTGGCAACGACAACGCCTTTACCGGCCCGGACTACACCGGCTATTTCCAGACAATCGCACGCGATCGCCTTGAGCTTGTGATGAAAATGGAGGCTGATCGCATGACCAATCTCGTCCTTGCCGAGGACGAGGTCTTACGGGAGCGAGACGTTGTCTTGGAAGAGCGCTCCATGCGCGTGGATAATAATCCTAGCGCGCGGCTCGCCGAGCAGATCAATGCTGCCCAATTCTTGCATCATCCCTATGGCACACCGATCATCGGTTGGCGTCACGAGATCGAAGCGTACACACGAGAGGACAGCCTCGACTTCTACAAGACATGGTATGCACCCAATAACGCGATCCTCCTCGTTGCCGGTGATATTGATGCTGAAGAGCTTAGGCCGCTGGCAGAAAAGTACTACGGTGTCATTCCAGCAAGAGAGATCCCGGAACGCCTTCGTGTTCAGGAACCGCCTCAGTCGGCAGCCCGTAGGGTGACGCTCCATGACCCGCGGGTACGCCAACCGTCCTGGACCCGATCTTACTTGGCGCCGAGCTTCGGCGCGGGCGCCAATGAACATGCCTATCCGCTGGTCATTTTGTCGGATGTTCTCGGCGGCGGCAGTACATCCCGGCTCTATAAATCATTAGTCATTGAACAAAAGATCGCGACATCGGCCGGATCCTTCTATCGAGGTTCAGCGCTTGACCTCGCCACCTTCCGCCTTTACGCGAGCCCAGCGCCTGGGATCGAGATGGCGGAACTTGAAGCCGCCATAGACGCCGAGCTCCAACGTCTCATCGACGAGCCAATCACCGAAGACGACGTTGCCCGGGCATCCAAGCGGCTGGTCGCCGAGGCGGTGTATGCCCAGGATTCGATCAGCGGCGCCGTACGCTCTTTCGGCATCGCGCTGACCACTGGGCGCACGGTCGATGACGTTGAAGCATGGCCTGAGCGTATTGCTGCAGTCACCGCTGACGACGTCGCGGCAGCTGCCGCCTATGTGTTCGCCGCAGAACGCTCGGTTACCGGCCAGCTCCTGCCAGCCGAAGCCTCCGTGCCAAACGCTTCGCACGAACGCGCCGACGCGGTCCGATAGGGTTGATCAACGCCTTGTGCGCGGCTCTGCATTCCCCACCCGCTTCATCTTCGAGAGACTGCATGTCATGTTCCATCGATTTGGCCCCTTTTGTCTCGGTCTCGCTCTCGTGACGGCACTTACCCTTTCGGCATCGAAGGCCGGAGCAATGACGAAAGTCGAGGAGGTGGTGAGTGCTGGCGGCATTAAGGCATATCTCATCAGCGAACCATCGATTCCTTTCATGTCACTCTCATTTCGCTTTGCCGGCGGCGCAATAGGCGATCCGGAAGGACGCGAAGGGGTCGCGAATTTGGTCTCGGTTCTGTTGGATGAAGGGGCTGGCGATCTCGACAGCCAGGCGTTTCAAACCGAACTCGAGGATCTCGCAATCCAGCTGTCGTTCAGCACAGGTCGTGACAGTTTTGCGGGTGATCTGAAGACACTTACTGAGAATAGGGATCGTGCATTCGAGCTTCTTCGCCTCGCATTGAACAAACCTCGCTTTGATGATGCACCGATCGCGCGCATGAAAAGCCAAGTGCAAGCCGGCCTTCGTCGCCGTCTCGACGATCCCGATCGGTTAGCCTCTCGGAACTGGTTCGAGCGTGCCTTTGGCAATCACGTGTATGCGCGCCCCGTTGACGGTACGATTGACACCGTCGAGTCGATAACAACAGAGGATCTGAGAACCTTCGTGGAAACCCGGTTTGCGAAGGATAATCTCCTCATCGGCGTCGCTGGCGATATCACCGGCGAGGAACTTGGCCCCTTACTCGATCAAGCCTTCGGCGAGCTTCCCAACACGGCAACGCCGTTGCCAGCCAACCCAACATCACCCCGAGATACCGGTATTTCGGTGGTTCGCCAGGATGTTCCCCAGAGCAAAGTGCTCTTTGGACAAAAAGGCCTCACGCGAGACGATCCCGACTATTATGCCGCCTATGTTACCAACCATATTCTCGGTGGCGGCGGCTTTTCCTCACGTCTCACCAAGGAAATCCGCGAAGCCCGCGGCCTCGCGTATTCCGTCTACAGCTATCTCTACCCGACGGAGCAAGCGCCGATCTGGATGGGAGGGCTCGGCACCAGCAATGCGACAGTGAGCGAAGCGCTTGGTCTTGTTCAGTCCGAGATCCGGCGCATGGCGGAAGGTGACGTCAGTGAGCAAGAATTGGCCGACGCGAAGACCTATTTGACGGGATCCTTTCCGCTACGACTCACCAGCAATGATCGCATTGCCGCTCTCTTGGTGAGTATGCAAGTCCATAATCTCGGCACCGACTATCTTGAGAATAGAAACGGCTTCATCGAGGCGGTCACCTTAGAGGATCTGCGGCGCGTCGCTGCAAGGCTCTATGATCCAGATGGCTTGCTTACAGTCGTCGTCGGCGACCCGCCAGATCTCGAGGGATGACCGACAGCGCCCCTTTAAGGGGACTCACATGGTCTTTTCCACGGGCGACCCGCCGGTTCGTGCTCATTGGGAATGACCGCGCATGAAAGCGCGCTGCGATCATGGTCTCCGTCGAGCGGCATTGACAGTCACCGCATTGCGCTGCCTCGCATCTGATCGATGATTCGTCGTCTTCCCACCCATATCGTCAATCGCATTGCCGCCGGCGAAGTGGTGGAGCGACCGGCGTCAGCGGTCAAGGAGCTTGTTGAAAACGCGATCGACGCCGGCGCGAAACGAATCGTGATCGAGCTCGAGGCGGGCGGGAAGGGCCTCATCGCCGTTAGCGACGATGGTATTGGCATGACTCCCGATGAGCTGGAACTTGCAATCGAGCGCCATGCGACCTCGAAGCTCGACGACGACGACCTCGTGCACATCGACAGCCTCGGCTTTCGCGGCGAAGCGCTCGCGGCCCTCTCGGGCGTGAGCCGTATGACCCTTACCAGTCGCCCGAAAGATCAAGAGACCGCGTTTCAGATTACAGCTGAAGCAGGGGCGGTCACCGGACCATCGCCTGCAGCCGGCCAGCGCGGCACCAGGATCGAAATCCGTGATCTGTTCTTCGCCACCCCCGCCCGTCTCAAATTCCTGAGGACCGAGCGAAGTGAGGGCCAAGCGGCCAAAGAGGTGGTCGAACGATTAGCCATGACCTCCCCAGATGTTGCGTTCACGCTTCATCTTGATAGCCGCCAGGTGCTCAATCTGGGGGTTAGCAGCGGCGAACTGTTTCAAACGTTCAAGGCTCGTATCGGCCAAATCATGGGGAAGGCGTTCTTCCAGAACGCTCTTGCCATGGATACTGAGCGGGACGGCATCGGCTTGACAGGCATGATCGGGTTGCCGACCGAAAGTCGCCCCAACGGTCGCTTTCAGCACCTTTTCGTTAACCGCCGGCCAGTCCAGGACAAACTCTTGAAGTCGGCCCTTCGCGCGGCCTACGGCGATCTCCTCTTTGCCGGCCGTCAGCCCATGGCTGCTCTTTTTCTCGACCTTGCGCCCGAACGGGTCGATGTGAACGTTCACCCCGCAAAAGCTGAAGTGCGTTTTCGCGAACCAGGTGTTGTGCGCGGTCTCATCATTGGCGGCATTAAGCAACGCCTTGCCGAAGCTGGTTGTCGTACGACGTCCTCGCTCGGTACCGCTGCACTCGGTGTGTTGTCGGCAGGGAGCCAAGCGCCCACACCATTGACCCATCGTTCGCAGATTGAGCGCCAGATCTCGCCCGGCATCGGCGAAGAAGCACGAGCGTTTCAAGCCCCGCTTGACGACAGCCGCCCAACAACCCTCGATGTCGGACCACCGGCTGCGCGCGACGATAGCCTTGTCGGCGATATCGCGCCCTTCATCAGGGATCACCCCTTGGGTGCGGCCCGTGCTCAGCTCTTTGATGCCTATATCGTCGCGCAGAGCCATAATGGCATGCTTTTGGTTGATCAGCATGCGGCCCATGAGCGCTTGGTCTATGAGCGCCTCAAAATGGCGCTCGCCGAGCAAGGGGTCCCCCGCCAGGGTTTGTTGTTGCCGGAAGTGGTAGAGCTTGAGGACGACTTGATTGAGCGTCTAGAAGCCCGCCTGCCTGAACTTGAACGGCTTGGCTTGGTGCTCGAAACGTTCGGACAGGGAGCCGTAGTCGTGCGCGAGATGCCAGCAATGCTGAAAGACGCGGACATCAAGCGTCTCGTGCGCGACCTTGCTGAGGACTTGGTCGAGATCGATAAAGCACGAAGCCTTGAAAGTGCGTTGGAACGGGTCGCCGCGACGATGGCCTGTCATGGCAGTGTTCGAGCAGGCCGCAGATTATCCATGACCGAGATGAATGCATTGTTGCGAGAGATGGAAGCGACGCCAAATAGCGGCCAATGCAATCACGGACGACCGACATATGTCGCACTTTCCGAAGCGGATATCGAACGGCTGTTCAAGCGCCGGTAGATGCATGGCTTAACCGAACCAGTCGACAATTGGTTCGGCAGCGTTAAGCATGATCGGATGGGGCTCTGAACTGTGATTGCGCGAGCTCTGGACAAGATCGTCGACAACAGCCAAATAGGGCGTGGTGTATCGCGCAAAGTTAAGAAAAATCTCGTGGAGCCCCCATGACCTACGTCGTCATCGAAGCCTGCATCCGATGCAAGTATATGGATTGCGTCGAAGTCTGCCCTGTGGATTGCTTTTACGAGGGCGAGAACATGCTGGTGATTAATCCGGATGAGTGCATCGATTGCGGCGTATGCGAGCCTGAATGTCCGGAAGAAGCGATTTTGCCAGACACGGAGCCAGAAGCCGAAAAATGGCTCGAACTTAATCGTAAATTCTCAACCGGTCCCTGGCCAAATATCAATAGAAAAGGCGAACCGCCTGCTGATGCCGACGACTATAAGGAGGTCGAAGGCAAGTTTGAGAAATTCTTCAGCGAGAAGCCCGGTAGTGCTGCTTGATCAACAGATCCGTGTAACGCGTTGACAAGTCGACTGATTGCCAGGCGGCTTCTTTCCAGGCCAAAGCGAAAAGGATTGTATTTTTAACCAATTCTATGATATATTGGTTAACAATCAAAATCTGGTCATCAAAGCGGAAACCCCGCCGTTCAAAAAAACGCGGTTTCCGTTCCCATAGGCAGGGTCTGGCGGCGCTTTTCTGAGCCAGCCTTTGCTCATGCCGGATCAAGTAGGTAGGAGTCAATCTTTATGGGTAAGGACATGGCCTTTGCCGCGGATGATTACGTGGTCTATCCGTCGCATGGCGTTGGTCAGATCAAGGCGATTGAGAAGCAAGAAATCGCCGGTGACATGCTTGAAATGTACGTTGTGTCGTTTGAACAGGATCGTTTGATCCTTCGCGTGCCTGTTGCCAAAGCACCGAAATCTGGCATGCGCAAGCTTTCGAGCAAGGATAAGATCCAAACAGCGATGAACGCTTTGAAGGCTCGGCCGCGGCCGAAGCGTACCGTGATGTGGAGTCGGCGCGCCCAGGAGTACGAGGCCAAGATCAATTCTGGTGATCCCGTGTCGATTGCTGAAGTGGTGCGTGAGCTCCATAAAGGCGAAGACGCTGAACAGAGCTATAGTGAGCGCCAGATGTACCGCGCTGCTCTAGAGCGTTTGGCACGTGAAGTCGCTGCGATTGAGCGGATCGATGAGGATATGGCGACTGAAAAGCTGCAAAAGGTGCTCGCTGCCGCAGCCTAACGTCGTTCTCCTTATATCTTACAAAAAAGGCCGCTTCTGCGGCCTTTTTTGCGTCCAACCATGCTTACGATGTTGGTGACCACGACGATCGGTCGGTCGATCATAACGGCCAAACAACAAGAATCGTCGGAACTGCAACGGCGATGATCAGAAGTTCAAGCGGTAGACCCATGCGCCAATAATCACCGAACCGATAACCGCCGGGGCCCATAATCAAGGTATTGTTCTTGTGGCCAATCGGCGTGAGAAAAGCGCAACTTGCGGCAACCGCAACGCCCATCAAGAAGGGATCTGGGCTGACATTCAGCCGTGTGGCGATGTCGACAGCAATCGGCGCCGCAATCACGGCTGTGGCAGTGTTGTTCATGACATCGGAAAGAGTCATCGTGACGACGATAAGAATTGTAAGGATCACCCAGGGTGCATAACCTTCAGCAAAGGTAACGATCGAGCCCGCGATCAGCGCTGTTCCGCCGCTGGCTTCAAGCGCCGCGCCAATAGGGATCATTGACCCCAGCAGTACGATCACCGGCCATTCAATCGACTGGTAGATCTGGCGAAGGGGGACAATGTTGAAAAGAACCATCAGCACAACGGCCGCAGCAAGAGCGATCGGCAAATAGAGAAGGCCGAAACTTGCCAAGAGGACAGCGCCGGCAAAGATCGCGACGGCAAGTCCTGCCTTCTCTCGTTGGATCACCTGGAGACCGCGCTCAGCAAGCGGCAACGTCCCAGTGATGCTGGTAACCTCGTCCATACGTTCACTGGGACCAAGAAAGAGGAGCACGTCGCCAGCTTCAATCTTTAAGCGACGAACACGCTCGGTGAAGCGCCTGCCTTGTCGAGAAACACCGAGAAGACTGATGCCGTAGCGATACAGCATGCCAAGCGTTAGGGCCGACCGTCCCTCGATAGGCGCCCCCTCTGGGACGACAACTTCAATCATCTGGACGTCGGTGCCGTCGAGAATCGCTTTGGCCATATCGCTCGACGTAATCTCAAGATCCAACGCTCCGGCCAACTTATCCAAAGCACCTGGCGCTGCTTCGACCACCAAGATATCGCCTTCTAGGATCGTCGCGCGCCTCGCCATGCCACGCAGACGCTCGCCATCGCGAATCAAGCCTATGATCGATGCCTCGTTATCATCCGCCACATCGTCCAGCTCGCGTACAATCTTACCAATCGCTTTCGATCCCGATGACACGCGGAGTTCGGCGACATAGGCTTCGAGATCAAAATGCCCACTCCCGTCACCATGTTCGCTTCGCGCGGCCGGAATAAGTCGCCACCCAACCAGCGTGATGAAAACGACCCCGACGAGCGCACAAACCACACCGACGGGAGCAAAGTCGAACATAGCAAAAGGTTGGTCGAGACCAGGCACCGTTCCTCGAAACTCGGCAATCACGATGTTAGGTGGTGTGCCGATAAGCGTGATCATGCCGCCCAGAATCGAGGCGAAGGATATCGGCATAAGGGTCAGTGCGGGACTGCGCTTCGCCTTGCTCGCAGCCTGCAGATCGATTGGCATCAGAAGGGCAAGGGCTGCGACATTGTTCATGACAGCAGAAAGCCCAGCGGCGAGCCCAGACATGATGCTGATGTGGCCGGCAAGGGATCTCGATGCGTCAACGACATAGCGAGCGAGAAGCTCGATCGCGCCCGAATTCGACAGGGCTCGACTCACGATGAGGACGAGGGCGATGATCACCGTGGCGGGATGGCCAAATCCGGAAAAGGCGTCCTCTTTTGGCACAACGCCCCAAATCAGCGCGAGGCAAAGCGCACCAAAAGCAATGAGGTCGTAGCGCCACCGTCCCCAGATCAGGAATACGAAGACGAAAAACAGAAGAACAAAAAGAAAGGTCTGATCGTCGATCACGCTTCGGCCCGAAGATAGTCTCAGAGATTCAACACCTTAACCTTTGGCCAAAAGCGCGGCCAGTCCTTCCTTGCCATGCGTTCGCGATATTGCGCAAGCTTATCAAGATGGGCATGGGCATGGGGTGTTGGACGGACAATAAGATCAAAGAGATCACCAAGACCAAGAGGAGCGATCAGCTCAATTTGATCATCCGACGTGAGGCGAGCACCGATCGGCGTGGGTGTCTCACACCAACAGGCAAGCGCATGGGCGCTGTCACGATAGGGTGGATCGCCGTTGACGGCGGCCATGCGCGCTTGATTTTTGACGGACCAGGGCTTGCCGGGCAAAGCTTCCTCTAAGATCGCCTCAAACTGCTTTTCGGTCTCTTTGTTCAAATCCGTCGGATCGAAATATACAACGTCGATGTCGTTGAGGGGTGTCGGTTCCTTGAAGGCATGCAGCCTGTCCCAAACACAGTTTCGAATGAAGCCAGCTGCCGCCCAACTATCGGGCAGCTCGAGCGAGCGCACGCCCCTTAGAACGTCGAGCATAGCCGTATCGGCGCAGATCATGTCGATAAGAGTCTGTTCGAGCTTGCACGCCATATGCTTATCCTGTTGAAGACAAGGTTCTCCATCCCTACCAGTCCGGCACTGATTTGTACCGACTTTGACGTCGCCTCCCTGCCGCCGATATCGCGAGTGGGGCGAGCGTTCGCACGCAAAACCCTGATCGCCCATCACGAAGTGATAGGACCTCGGCTTTTCGGTTGAGACGGCGTGTGGTCATGTTAGGGTTTAGAAAAGACATGCATGCAATCAAGACATCGAATAGCGGAGGTCCACGATGATTCGAGAAGTCCTTTCGAGCCGACAGAACGCGATTGGCCTGTTGACCGCCACAGCGATCGGTCTCTTCGCACTCTCGCCACTCACCGCTGCCGAACTTCGCGTCGCGAATGCCGGCGAACCAGACACGCTCGACCCGCATCACGCATCCGGCACCTGGGAAAATCGCATTATCGGCGATATGTTCCTCGGCCTTACCACGGAGGCAGCTGATGCCTCGGTCGTTCCAGGGGCTGCCGAAAGCTGGACCGTGAGCGATGACGGGTTGGTCTACACCTTTACGCTACGCGACCACAATTGGTCCGACGGCGTGCCCGTGACCGCTGACGATTTTGTCTTCGCGATGCGCCGCTTGCTCGCGCCGGAAACAGCGGCCAAATACGCCTCAATCCTCTACACGCTCAAGAACGCCAAGGCACTGAATGAAGGCGCGATCGACGACATGACGAGTCTCGGCGTCAAGGCAATCGACGAGAAAACGCTAGAAATCACCCTTGAATATCCCGCCCCATACTTTATCGAACAACTCACCCACTATACTGCCTTCCCTATTCCAAAACATAAGATCGAGGAACTAGGTGAAGACTGGGTGAAGCCTGAGAACATCGTTTCTAATGGCGCCTATACCGTGACCGAATGGGTACCCAATACCCATGTGAAGTCCGTGAAAAACGAGGCGTTTTACGATGCCGCGAATGTCGCGATCGACACAGTCACTTATTTCCCAGCGGAAGAGCGCAACGCTGCGACCAAGCAGTTCCGTGCAGGCGAAATTGACATGCAGTATGATTTCGCTTCTGAACAGATCGATTGGCTCAAGGAAAACCTCCCTAGCGAGACGCGGATCAGTCCCTATCTCGGGATCTACTACTATCCCATCAATACGTCGAAGCCCCCCTTCGACAATGCCGACGTCCGTCAGGCGCTCGCTATGGCGATTGATCGAACCGCGATCACGGACAAGGTTCTTAAGACCGGCGAGCTTCCGGCCTATAGCTTCGTACCGCCCAATGCCGGTGATTATGGCGAGCCCGCCTATGTCGATTGGAAGGACATGGCTTATGAGGATCGCGTCGCCAAAGCCCGCGAGCTTCTTGAAGGTGCAGGCTACGGTCCAGATCGGCCATTGGAGCTACAACTCCGCTACAACACCTCGGAAAACCACAAAAAAGTCGCGATCGCTGCAGCCGCCATGTGGAAGGCGATTGGCGTCCAGGCGGAGCTCTTTAATGCTGAGGTCAAAGTGCACTACAACGACCTACAGCAAGGCAATTTCGAGATCGCCCGCGCGGGTTGGATCGCGGATTACAATGACCCCCAGAACTTCTTGTACCTGATGGAGACGGACACGGGCCCGTTGAATTATGCGGAGTTCTCCCATGCTGACTATGACGCGCTCATGGACGAGGCGGATGTCGAGACCGATCCGGCCGCACGCAATAGCCTGATGCGGCAAGCGGAAGCCATCGCCATGACCGAAATGCCTAATATCCCCATCTACTACTATGTTTCGAAAAACTTGGTTTCGACCAAAATTCAGGGCTATGTCGACAATACCAAGGACATCCACCGCACCCGTTTTCTAAGCTTGTCTGAATAGCGTCGAGGGCGGCCAGCACCAACCTTGGGCTGGCCGCCTGACATGTCCGACATATGGCGAGTTTTCTTCTTCGGCGATTGCTGATCAGCATTCCCACCCTTCTCGTGGTGATCACCATCGCCTTTTTTATGATGCGCATCGCACCCGGCGGCCCGTTCGACCAGGAACGAGCGCTGCCTCCACAGATTGAGAAGAACGTTCTCGCCGCTTATGACCTCGATCAACCTCTGCTCATCCAATATTGGCGCTATCTAACCGGAGTCCTACAGGGTGATTTCGGGCCAAGCTTCAAATACCGGGATTTCACTGTTTCTGAACTCTTAATCACCGGATTTGTCCCGAGCTTACAGGTCGGCGGCTCAGCCATTCTTTTAGCGATCATCATTGGCATCATGCTCGGCACGATCGCCGCCCTTCGCCAAAATACGGCACTTGACCATGCTGTGATGGCGACCGCCATGACTGGCATTGCAATTCCCAACTTTGTCATGGCACCGCTTCTCACCCTTGTCTTTGGGGTGTTTCTAGGCATTCTACCCGTCGCCGGTTGGGGAGGCGGGTCCTTTCGGAACATGCTCCTTCCGGTCGTCGCGCTCGCTCTTCCACAAATCGCTTACATCGCGCGCCTGACCCGCGGCAGCATGATCGAAACGCTCAGCGCTAACTTCATCCGCACGGCACGTGCCAAGGGGCTGCGCGAGCAAATCGTTGTCGTCCGGCATGCGCTCAAGGGAGCCCTGCTTCCCGTTATCTCCTATCTAGGTCCGGCAAGTGCTCAGCTGATTAGTGGGTCGCTTGTGATCGAGCAGATTTTTGGCATTCCCGGTATCGGTCGCTACTTCATTCAAGGTGCGCTCAATCGTGACTATACCCTCGTGATGGGCACAGTCATTGTCTATGCGCTTTTGATCCTTATGCTCAATCTTATCGTGGATATGCTCTACGGCTTCCTCGATCCGAAAGTAAAACAGCGATGATCGCCAGATCGCAACTGCGGCCGCTGACCGCGAGCCTTGGGCCGAACCAGAACATCACGTCGGTGGCGATCTTCCCGTGTCGGACATCTCTTCATGAGTAGCTTGGCCGACACAAAACCACTCGAACGGACAGCGGCCCGGAGCCTTTGGCAAGATGCCTGGCATCGACTGAAGCAGAACAAAGCGGCGATGACCTCGATGGTGATCATCGCGGTGATTGCCATGCTCTCGATCCTGGCGCCGCTCCTGAGCCCACATCCGATGGACGAGATCTACTGGGATCGCATACAAGCGCCGCCTGACATCGACAATGCGCACTGGTTTGGCACGGACGGCAATGGACGGGATCTCTTTATCAGGACGCTCTATGGCGGCCGCATCTCCCTCATGGTTGGCATTCTCGCGAGCCTGGTAGCACTGGTCATTGGCGTCACATATGGCGCGATCGCTGGCTATAGTGGTGGCCGCATTGACGATGTCATGATGCGTATCGTCGATATCATCTACGCTCTCCCCTTCACCTTCTTCGTCATCATTTTGATGGTGGTGTTCGGGCGCCAAATCTTTCTGATCTTCGTCGCGATCGGTGCCGTGGAGTGGCTGACCATGGCGCGGATTGTCCGCGGGCAGACACTCTCCATCAAGAACCGAGAATTCGTCGAAGCGGCACGCGCAGCTGGCGTTTCCAATGCGGCGATTATTCGACGTCACATCGTGCCAAATCTGCTGGGGCCGGTGATCGTCTATATGACCCTCACCATCCCGCAGGTGATCCTCTTAGAAAGCCTCCTCTCTTTCCTCGGCCTCGGTGTGCAGGAGCCGTTGACCAGCTGGGGCGTGCTGATCTCTGAAGGCGCCGAGACCATGGAGAGCGCGCCTTGGATGCTCATCTTCCCAGCAATCTTTTTGGCGCTGACTCTCTTTTGCTTCAATTTCATTGGCGATGGCCTGCGCGATGCACTCGATCCAAAAGACAGGTGAGCGATGAAACCGCTACTCGAGGTCGCCGACCTATCGATCCACTTCACGACATCTGATGGCGAGGTCACCGCAGCCGATCGAATCGCGTTTCAAATCGATGCCGGCGAGACTGTCGGGCTCGTGGGGGAAAGCGGCTCTGGCAAATCTCAGACTGTCCTCGCCGTCATGGGCTTGCTTGCTAAGAACGGTCGGGTGCGCGGCAGGGCACGGTTTGGCAAGCACGATCTCATCGGGCTGTCGACAACGGAGATGAACGCAATTCGCGGCGTCGATATCGCCATGATCTTTCAAGATCCGATGACGGCGCTTAATCCTTACCTCAAGATTTCGCGACAAATGACCGAGGTCCTGATTGAGCATAAAGGGATGGACACCTTAAGCGCCCGGCAAAAGAGCATAGAGCTGCTCGATCTGGTCGGTATCCCTGATGCTAGGAACCGGATAGATCTCTATCCACACGAATTCTCAGGTGGCATGCGCCAACGGGTGATGATCGCGATCGCCCTTCTCTGCGAGCCGAAACTGTTGATCGCCGATGAGCCGACGACAGCGCTCGATGTCACCGTGCAAGCGCAGATTCTGGAACTGCTTCGCCAACTCAAGCATGAGCATGAGATGGCGATCCTTCTCATCACCCATGATCTCGGGGTGATCGCCGGCCTGGCCGATCGGCTGTTGGTCATGTATGGCGGCCGGATCGTCGAGGAAGGGCCAGTCGATCCTGTATTCGCAACACCGGCTCACCCCTACACGAAAGGGTTGCTGCAATCCTCGCCGCGCCTGGATGAAACACGGGTCGAAGCTCTCGCAACCATCCCCGGACAACCGCCGAATCTCCAGGCCCTACCAAGAGGTTGCGCCTTTGCCCCCCGCTGTAAACAGCGATTTGAGCGTTGCGAGGATGTGCCCGCCCTTCATGCGATCGGCAAAGGTCGCTCGAAAGCCTGTCATTTCGAGGGCTTGCCATGAACGGCGACCCAATTCTTCAGGTCGAGAACTTGGCGGTGCACTTCCAGATCCAGACGGGCGGGATCGTTGGTGGCCAGCGCCTGGTGTTGCGGGCTGTGGATGGAGTGAGTTTTTCACTCAGCCCAGGCGAGACCCTTGGTATCGTCGGTGAGAGTGGCTGTGGCAAGTCGACCTTGGGGCGCGCCGTGCTGCGCTTAATCGAGCCAACCGCAGGGCGTGTCGCTTGGCTAGGTCAAGACTTTCTTAGCCTCGATCAAAACCAGCTTCGCGCCGAACGGCGCAATATCCAGATCATCTTTCAAGATCCGCTCGCATCGCTGAACCCGCGGATGACGATCGGCGCGATCATCGCGGAGCCATTGATCACCCACGAGCCACGTCTTTCCAGAGCCGAGATCCAAGCGCGAGTCGAGGATGCAATGGACCAAACCGGTCTCTTGCCGTCCATGATCAATCGCTACCCTCATGAATTCTCAGGTGGCCAATGTCAGCGGGTTGGCATCGCGCGCGCCATGATCCTCCGACCGCAACTGATCGTTTGTGACGAACCGGTTTCAGCGCTTGATGTCTCGATCCAAGGCCAGATCGTCAACCTCCTGATGAAGCTTCAGGCCGACTTCAGCCTCTCGCTTCTTTTTATCAGTCATGATCTTTCGATTGTCCGCCATATCAGCCATCGCATTCTGGTGCTCTATCTTGGCAAGGTCATGGAAATTGCGAACCGCGACAGGCTTTACCAGGCGCCGCGTCATCCCTACACCCAGGCCCTCATTTCCGCCGTGCCCATCCCTGATCCGGTGCTCGAGCGGCAAAAAAAACGAATCGTCCTCGAAGGTGACCTCCCCTCACCGCTGGACCCACCCTCTGGCTGCATCTTTCGAACCCGTTGTCGTTATGCCCAAGATCGATGCGTGGCTGAGGTGCCCGCTCTCGGGCCAGTCGATGATGGGCACGAGGTCGCCTGCCACTTCTGGCGTGACCTGTCTGCAAAGACGCAGCAAGGCGACAACCAAGACCAATCAACCTGACACCGCCCTCGGAATCGATCGTCGAGCAACGCGAGATCACTTGATCTATGCCGCACGCCCGGTTGTCAACGCGCCCAACGTCATGACGAAAGAGCTTGCCTCTAGGGACAGTGAAAAATACGTTCTCGCCTCATGGACACAGAATTGGTCATCGTCAGCTACCGGCGGAGCGATATCTTGGCAGCGTCGCTCGAGAATATCCGGCGGCTTTATCCAGACCTACCGATCTGCTTAGGGCTACAAGGTGGTGAGGCCGCAGACTTGGCGGGACGTATGGAGTCCGAGTTTCAAGTTCGTACGGTGTGCCTCGAAGCGCCTTCAGTGACAGAAACCCTCAATCGCTGCATTCTCTCCTCAACAGCAGATCTGGTTCTTCTTCTTGATGACGATGCCATTCCTTGCGTCGGCTGGTTTGAAGGACATCGCACGGCGTTTGTCGCGGACCCCGACCTCGCCTATAGCTGCGGTCGCGAAGTCCGTCTCAATAAAGGCCGGTCCGTTTCATCCGAAGCCCTCCGCATCGCGGTCGAAACACTACTTCGGTTGGTGGTACCAAGGCATGCTGTCATCAAAGGCCGAATCGTTGGTTGGTTCACATCATTCGGTGTCCTCTTAGGCAACCTCGACCAACCCGGGACCTGCCTAATCAACGCGCCGCGCGGCTGCAATATGGGGATTAGAACACACCTATTTCGAGAGCTTGGCGGCTTTAGCACGGCGTTTCGAGGCAATGCTTGGGGTTTTGAACCGGAATATGGAATCAGGCTTGCCAGACGTGGCATGCTCGGGCGCTATCTCGGTGATGCCGTTGTTCTTCATAGCGAGGCCAAGAGCGGCGGAACACGCCATCAGTCCGGACGCGACTGGTTTGCAGATTTCCTTCATAATCACCGCGTCCTGATGACGACTGTTGGCCGCCAAGGCTGGTTCGGTGCGATCCCAAGACTGTTCGCTAAATGGCTAGGTACCTATCGCGTGAGCTAACAGAATCGGCGATCTACGTGCGTTCCCAGTCAAGCGCTGCGAGCATTTCGTCGATACGCGTTTGCCAGTCAGCCTTTCTCGCGAAGGCTTCGCGGACTCGGCGATCAGGCCCTAGCCCTGCCAAGGCCTGCTCAATGGCATCTGGGAAATCTGCTGCCTCATTGCACGCCATGACTGGTGCTCCGAGCCTGTCGAGCTCCGGCCAGGACGTCGTTACCACGGGCAGCCCACAAAGGAGATATTCGTACAACTTCAATGGATTAATACCATCAACCAAGTCCGGTTTACCCACGCGGTCAAAGGGTATGAGGCCAACTTGCGCATAGTTCAGCAATGCTGGGACTTGTGACCTCGGCTTTGGGCCAAGACAATGCAAATTCGACCGTTCAAGAAGCCGTCGCCCTGGCCCCTGGTCAGGACCGACGATGACGAATTGAACCTTTGGCAAACGTTCGGCCATGAAATTCACAGCCTCGACATCAAACCATTCGCCAATCACGCCGACAAAGATTGCGCGCGGTTCAGGAATGGTCTGATAGGCACTCGGCAGATGCAGATCTGCATTATCAAAGAAATCCACATCAACGGCATGATTGAGACAAAGGCTCTTTTTAGGCCGAAGGTCTTCGACATAACTGCGGAGACTTTCAGCGGTATGGACAACCAAATCAACCCTAGGCGCCAAGTTGCGCTCTTCAGCCTGCATCGCCGCCGTCGTGGTACTGAACGATGCATAATGATCGGTGATTCGATAGATCGAATTCTTTGGCCTGAGGGCATCGATCAGCCAAGCCATGACCACATTATCGACGATCAACAATTCTGGCTGATCCAAACCATGCGTCAAAAGCTGCCGCTTCAGATTTGGGATGGTGAAGTGTTGCCAGCGTCGCAGCGAAAAGGCGCTATCAAAGGGCCATCGATAGGTGTGGGGAAACAAAGTCATCGGTACATAAGAACTTACGCCGGTACGGTCTTCCACCAGCCCCAAACGGCTGGCTGTCAGTTTTTCACGGACAGCAAGGTCCGAGCGTCGCAAAAGAGCATGCCAAGGCGACACCGGTGTTCCGAGAAAGACAACCCTCCAGTCGCGTTTCGCTAAGGCTGCCGCCAGGTGATGGCTGCTGACGCGTACCGTGTTGCTCCAGCCATGGGTCGGCGCTAGCACGGCCGTTGGTCTGGTTCGATCGGCTTTCTCAAGTGAAATCGCTCTCGCCTCCTGGCTCGACCTCGTCGCCATCATCCCGAAAGATTTCTTCGTCGATCAAGACGTGTGTGATCGCTGGTTACAAAAGGCAAAAGCTATGCATGACGCAAGGCGAGAAAACTAGAGATTGAGCCAGAAAGCGATGGCGGACGTGCCACATGATGTGGACTTCGCTGTCGTTATTGCGTAGCATTTTAGTGGTTTTTTCCTAAATTCGTATCGTCATTTGAGCTTCGAACACGGGCAGCCCTCAATCATGTCCCAAGGCCGTTACACGCATTTGCGTGCGGACACGTCTCACTCTGAGCTAACGCTCGTCGATGCCAAGGCAGACATTGAACGTCTGGAAGCGGAATGCAAGCGCTTGACGGCCCAGCTTCGCCATGAGCATCGCCGAGCCAAGGTCGATGCCGAGCGGCGGCTGGAGTTTCGTCTTGGCGAAGTCATATCGCAAAATCGTCGTCGCCCCTGGCGATGGCCTCTTTTGCCGTTTTTGATCTACCGCGCCGCAAAACGCTATCGCCGTGATCAGGAGATTTCGCGCAAAATCGATCCGGCTGTGACAGCCTTACTCGATGCCTGCCGTCATAAAGGCGCCGATGCGGCCGTCGAGAGTCTTTGGCAAGACCCGGCGAGCTCAAGAGAGGAAAAGGTGGAGGCGCTCGTTAACGCCGCCACCGCCGCCGAAAACCAAGGCGAATATGAGCTTGAATATGACATCATCAAAGCTCTCCAGGTTCGGGACAAGACCGTTTTTGCGATCAAGCTGCTGTTTCGTGCCTGCGAACATACGGGTCGCTATCAAGAAGCGGCAGAGCTTATCGACGCCCTAGCTTCGTTGCCCAATGGGGCCAATGCCACGCTAAAAGACGCAGCGCTCCGGACATTCCGTCGAAAATTTGTTCACCAGCTCACCCTCCTTCGCCACGTAAAGGAGCGACGTCCGTGCCAAATCGATCCGGTACCAAATCGGATCGCTTACGTTTTACATAACTCACTGCCGCACTCATCAGGCGGCTATGCAACACGTTCGCATGGCGTTGCAACGGGACTCTCAGCGGCGGGCTTTGAGGTTCTCGCCTTCACCCGCCCGGGGTTTCCCATCGATATCAAAGCCGGCTTCAATAGTCGCGATGTCAGTCCAAAAGATTCCATAGGTGAGGTGACCTATCACCGTATCCTGGAGACAAGCAACAAAGAGCATGCGCTGGTCGCTTATGTTCTCAAATCCGCTGATCTCTTGGAGAGACGCTTTCGCGAATGCCGCCCCTCTTTAGTGATCGCCGCCTCCAATTACCGCGTCGGTCTGATGGCCATGATCGCCGCGCGTCGCCTTGGCATCCCATGTGTTTATGAGGTGCGGGGTTGGTGGGAAATCACCCGAGCCTCGCGCGATCGCAGCTTTGAGTTCACAGACAGTTATCAGATCCAACGGTTGTTGGAGAATGAAACGGCCAAGGCAGCCGACCACGTGATAACGCTCACCGAAGCAATGCGTGAAGAACTTGAAGCTGGCGGCGTACCACCGGACAAGATATCGCTCGTCCCTAACTCTTGCGATGCCGAACGCTTCGAGCCCATCGAACGGAACCAAGCCTTGGCAGATCGATACGGCATTCCCAAAGACATTCCGGTCATCGGCTATATCGGCACTTTTGTCGATTATGAAGGCCTCGACGACCTGGCCCGTGCTGCCGTTGAATTGAAACGCCGCGGCGTTGCTTATCGCCTCCTGATCGTCGGCAATGAAAATGTCAGCGGGACAGAGATCGGCCCCATCGCCAGCCGTATCCAAGCCATTATGGAGGAAGGCGGCGCGACCGATTGGCTGCTGATGCCCGGCCGCGTGCCCTATGCCGATGTCGCCGCTCATTATTCACTCCTGGACATCACCGCGTTCCCAAGGAAGCCCTGGACAGTTTGCGAACTGGTCTCACCGATGAAGCCCCTTGAAGCGATGGCGATGCAAAAGACCGTCGTGGTCTCAAGCGTGCGAGCCCTTCGAGACTTGGTCACCCATGACGAAACAGGCTTGGTCTTCACGAAAGGTGACAGTGCAGCGCTTGCTGATGCCTTGCATCGATTGGTTACGGACAGACCGCTAGCCGCCAGCCTTGCTCAACAGGCCCGGAAGTGGGTGCTCGATCATCGCACCTGGGAGAAATCGACTGCGAGCGCCCTGCCGTCATTTCCCTTCGTTGGGTTGCAGGAAGAACGCCAGGATCGGACACGTGGTGCTGCTTAGGCGCTTGATCGACGACCGCAAGGATTGAACGCAGCCTTGCCAACCCATCGAACATTGCACGTCTTGGGCTTTAGCGTTCCAACGCTTTAGCCTCATCCCAAAGACGACAAAGTGAATCGTAGTTCGCTGACATGGCTGCGACCGCGCCGTCGTCATCGATCTCGCCTTTCATCCAGGCACGGGCGGTGTCGGCGAAGATGGTACGACCAACTGCGAAGCCTTTAACCAAGCCATGCCTGGCCGCCAGCTCAAAGCTGGCTTTGAGCTCGTCCAAAGGCGCATCAAGTCCAAGCACGACAACGCCTCTTGTGTATGGATCGTTGCGTTCGATCGCTCGACAGGCGGAGCGCCATGCGTCATCGCTCTGAAAAGGCTCGAGCTTCCACCAGTCTGGATAGATATCCGCATCATAGAGACGCTGGATCACCTGAGGTGTCGTATCGTCATCTACGGGTCCGATTTTGGATGGGATAGGTTCAAGAAGCAGCTCGAGCCGATTGCGCCGACAGGCGTGAAATAGGCGTTTGAGTGTATCGGTCTGTTTGGCCCAGAGGGCGTCACCATCGTCGGGATGACAAAAGCAGAGCACCTTGACGACATGACCGAGCGGCCATTCAGCAAGACCGCCGAAGTCCGGCCCGATTTCAGGTTCGAGGATCAATGGAGGTGGCCCAGGTTGCTCAACAGGCCGTCCGACCCAGAGATTGCTGTTCCCGGCATGGAACAGAGCTTCGCGACCGAAGCGCGAATCGCAAAGAATACCGTACCCCGATCGTCCGTCGGCAACGCGGGTCGCAGCCCTGAAGCAAAGCTTCTTGAAACAGCCAATCTTCTGAGGCGTCGCCCCCTCCATTTCTTCGAACTGAGCGCGATGGTCGAACGCAAATGCCCTAAGGACCGGGCGATCAGATCCACGATTGGTCGCCCAGTGCACCTGTTCCAAAGGCTGATCATGACGGAGTGCTGGCGTCTTGACGCCGCGATTCAAAAAGAACTGTAGCTCTTCCCAACTTGGGTACGCAGGCGTGCAACCATGTCGGCTAACGGCAAGGGCGCCGCAGGCATTCGCCCAAGTTAGTGTGATTGACCAATCCTGATCAGTGAGCCAGCCCCGCAAGAGTCCAGACATGAAGCCATCGCCGGCACCCAGGACATTGAAGACCTCGATCGGAAAGCCAGGGCCAGACTCGCCCAAGTCCAGGTCGTCTGGTATATCGCCCGCAAAGGCCGTTGCCCCCATTGGACCACGCTTGCAAACGAGCGTTGCGTCTGACACGGCGCGAACGCTTCGAAGAGCCTCGACTGTGTTTGTGCTGCCACCAGCAATATGGAATTCTTCTTCAGTGCCAACAATGAGATCGAAAAGATGGAGTGTTGACCGCAGCTTCTTCGTGACTTTGTCCGAAGCAATGAAGCGGTTCTCACCGTCACCGTGCCCCGAGAGCCCCCAAAGATTGGGCCGGTAGTCAATGTCGAGGCCTGTGCGCGCACCGTTCTCACGACCAAGCTTAATGGCCTTTAGAACCGCAGCTTCGGTTCGCGGATGCGAGAGATGCGTGCCTGTGGGCACCACGGCGCGAGCACGAGCAATATAATGGGGATCGATGTCATCTTCAGCCAGCGCCATATCGGCGCAATTTTCACGGTAGAAGATGAGCGGAAATTGCTCCTGATCACGAATGCCAAGAATGACCAAGGCGGTCAGCCGATCTGGATCGGTCTGCACGCCAGTGACATCGACACCTTCGCTGATGAGCTGCTCGCGGATGAACCGCCCCATATGTTCGTCGCCGACCTTGGTAATGAGCCCAGATCGTAGCCCCAACCGCGCCGCGCCAGCGGCAATATTGGTCGGTGAACCGCCGATATACTTCGAAAAGGATCCCATGTCTTCCAAGCGGCCGCCAACTTGAGTCCCGTAAAGATCGACGGAAGACCGACCAATTGTGATGACATCGAGATCCTTCATGACATCCGCCCTTTTGATCCTCGGTCTTGAAACTGGCACCGCATCTATCGGCGGATTTGTAACCGAACGTCATAGGCCAACGCCGACGTGAAGGTGGGTACGCCGTCCGCACCTATGCCGACAATTGCGCTCAAATGAAACAAATTTTTCAATGAATGCAAAGGCGAAAAATACACATGGATCAAAGAGGACTGGTCGTGGCAGCGTCGCATGAAACCGAACCGGCAACGTCTCTGATTCCTCCGAAAGCCCGCCTGGATTGGTATCGGCCTTGAGATATTTTAAGCTTGAAATATCTCCGACGCAGCGCCATCTTCATCGAAGGCGCTTCCGGGGAGATGGCGATGCGCGTTGCCTGTTTGGGCGGAGGGCCTGCGGGCCTCTACTTTGCAATCAGTCTGAAACTCCGAGATCCCGACCATGAGATCGTCGTGATCGAGCGCAATCGGCCTGACGATACATTCGGCTGGGGTGTCGTTCTCTCGGATGAGACTCTCGACAATCTGCATCGCAACGACCCGAAGAGCGCAGATCGAATTCGTGAGCATTTCGCCTATTGGGACGATATTGCCGTTCACTACCGCGGCAGCAAAACCGTTTCCAGCGGACACGCCTTTTGCGGAATCGGCAGAAAGACCCTTCTCGCCATCCTCCAAAGTCGCGCTCAGGAGCTGGGTATCGCCCTTCGCTTCGAAAGTGAGACGACAAGCACAAAAGAGTTTGATGACTACGACCTGATCGTGGCAGCTGATGGTTCGAACTCACAGATTCGCAAGGAACTTGCCGGGGCTTTCGAGCCAGAGATCGATGTTCGATCCCTCAAATTCGTCTGGCTCGGAACGCAGCAGAAGTTCGACGATGCCTTCACCTTCATCTTTGAGCAGACCGAGTATGGCTGGGTCTGGGCGCATGCTTATCAATTCGACGAGGCGACGGCGACGTTCATCGTCGAATGCTCGGAGACAACCTGGCAACGTTTTGGCTTTGACGGGATGAGCAAAGACGAGTCAATCGCCACCTGCGAGCATATCTTTTCGGACTATCTCGGCGGCCATCGTCTGATGAGCAATGCCAATCACTTGCGGGGCTCTGCCTGGATTAACTTTCGACGGGTCCTGTGCAAACATTGGTCGCACGGTAAAGTCGTGCTGCTCGGAGATGCTGCAGCAACCGCACATTTCTCCATCGGGTCCGGCACCAAGCTCGCGATGGAGAGCGCAGTCGCGCTCGCCGACCACCTGAGCGACGCCCCCGATCTAGCGACAGCCTTTCAAGGGTACGAGGACGCGCGACGCCTCGAAGTGCTGCGTCTGCAATCCGCTGCAAGAAACTCATGCGAATGGTTTGAGCAGGTCGAGCGCTACCTTCACCTCGACCCCATTCAATTCAATTATGCGCTCCTTACACGCTCGCAGCGGGTCAGCCATGAGAATCTCCGCCTCCGTGATAAGGACTGGCTTCATCAGGCAGAGACCTGGTTCGAGACAGCAGCAACCGGCCGCCCGTCGGCATCCGCGAGGCCGCCAATGTTTGTGCCGTTTCGCTTGCGCGAGATCGAACTTGCGAACCGCATCGCCGTTTCGCCGATGGCCCAATACAGAGCCGTCGATGGCGCGCCGACGGACTGGCATTTTTCCCACTACACCAGCCGAGCCATCGGTGGTGCAGGGCTGGTATTCACTGAGATGACCTGCGTATCGCCGGAGGGTCGAATCACACCGGGTTGCCCCGGTCTTTACACGTCGGATCATGAAATCGCCTGGAAACGGATCGTTGACTTCATTCACGACGAGACGCCCGCAAAGATCGCGCTTCAACTTGGCCACGCTGGCCCAAAAGGTTCGACTCAATTGGGTTGGGAAAGCATGGATTCGCCCCTTATAGACGGTAACTGGCCAATTATCGGGCCCTCACCGACCGCCTGGTCATCGGCCAATCAGATACCGCACGAGATGACGAGGTCGGACATGACCCGAATTTGCGACGAGTTTGTCGAAGCGACAAGGATTGCCGTCCGTTGCGGCTTTGACCTACTGGAGTTGCATTGCGCCCATGGCTATCTCCTATCCGCCTTTATCACGCCGCTGACGAATCAACGCAGCGATGACTACGGTGGGTCACTCGACAATCGTCTACGCTTTCCATTGGAAGTGTTTGAATCGGTGCGCGCCGTCTGGCCGGCCCATCTGCCGATGTCGGTCCGCATCTCCGCAAACGATTGGGTCGGTGAGGATGGCATTCAGCCAAACGATGCGGTTGTGATCGCCGAAGCGTTCAAAACAAAAGGGGCGGACATCATCGATGTCTCGGCTGGCCAAACGTCACGCCGCGCACAGCCGGTCTATGGGCGCATGTTTCAAACCCCGTTCGCAGACCGTATCAGGAATGATGTCGGCATTGCCACGATCGCCGTTGGCAACATTTATGATCCTGATCATGTTAATTCGATCCTCATGGCCGGTCGTGCCGACCTTTGTTGCCTCGCCCGCCCCCATCTGACCAATCCCTATTGGACACTTCATGCCGCTGCTGCCCTCGGCTATGAGGGGGTCGATTGGCCCAAGCCATATTTTGCCGGGCGCGACCAGCTGCATCGGTTGGCCGGGCGCTCCGATCCAGCACAGATGCGGGTTTGAACGATGGGTAGTCTTGACGGACACCATGCGCTCATCACCGGCGGCGGAACCGGCATAGGAGCGGCCATCGCCGAAAGCCTGGCAGCAGAAGGAGCCGCCGTCAGCCTTGTCGGCAGAAGACCAGCCCCCCTCGAGACATTGGCCGCGAAGCTTCCTAAGGCGGTCGCGATACCGACAGACATTACGGACGAAGATCAGGTCTCAGCCATGGTGGCGACAGCGCATCAGGCGTTGGGTCCGGTCTCGATCTTAATCGCTAACGCCGGGATGGCCTCGAGCGGGCTACTCGCGAGCACCGACCTTCACGCGTGGCGTGCCATCATCGATGTCAACTTGACCGGCGCCTTTCTCGCCACACGTGCCGTCCTACCCGACATGATGCAGGCGCGCATGGGGCGTATCATCTTTGTTGCAAGCACCGCCGGCCTTAAAGGCTATAGCTACGTCGCACCCTACTGCGCCGCCAAACATGGTGTGGTCGGCATGGCGCGTGCCTTGGCGATCGAAGTGGCTCAAAATGGCATCACCGTGAATGCCGTTTGTCCGGGCTTCACCGAAACACCCATGCTCGACGCCTCCATCAAGACCATCGTTGAGACGACCGGTCGGATGGAGCATGAGGCCAAAAGAGCGCTCATCAAGAACAATCCGCAGGGGCGATTCGTGCAGCCCGACGAGGTCGCGGCAACCATTCTATGG
This sequence comes from Geminicoccaceae bacterium, assembly GCA_028285265.1. GTDB lineage: Bacteria > Pseudomonadota > Alphaproteobacteria > Geminicoccales > Geminicoccaceae > JANQPX01. Next base: position 97,536 of record JANQPX010000030.1, on the reverse strand, counting down.
CTGTGTTCAGCAGGGGCCAAGGCGATTAACGGCCAAGCGATTGCCGTCGCAGGAGGGGAAATTTGAGCCAACGTGCTGCCAAGAAAGACGAGCCTGAAAGCGATACCGACGTTTTGGAAACGGCTCATGACGGCTCGGATTCGCCGAGCAAACAACGGCTCAGGCTTTGGATCAGGCTCTTGCGGGCCACCCGCTTCATTGAAGGTGAGATTAGGGAACGCCTTCGCCGCGAGATGGACACGACCTTGCCGCGCTTTGACGTCATGTCCGCGCTTAGCCGGACCGATGCACCCATGACGATGACCGAACTCTCCCGCTACCTCATGGTCTCAAACGGCAATGTCACCGGCATAATTGATCGGCTTGTGGATGACGGTCTCGTCTCCCGCACGCCGCTCGAAGCCGATCGACGCAGCAGCCTCGTGGCGCTGACTGAGGCCGGTGACCAGGCCTTTACAGAGATGGCGGCAGTCCACGAGAGCTGGGTCGACGAATTGCTGGCGCCAGTCTGCTTGGATGATGCCATCGACGCGATCGCCATCTTGAAGCGTTTCGAGAGTGCAAGACGGGAGCCGCTATCATGACTGCTATGGCCGGGCGACAGCCCGAGCACTTTCTTTGGGCCATGCAAGGGGACGTTGCTGTCATCCGACTCAATAGACCCGAACGCAAGAATCCGTTGACCTTCGAGTCCTATAAGGAGCTTCGCGACACCTTTCGTGCTCTCCCCGAGGCGACCGACGTGAAGGCTGTTGTCTTCGCATCCAATGCCGGCAATTTCTGCTCAGGCGGCGACGTTCACGACATCATCGGCGCACTCCTGGAGCAGGACATGAGGGGTCTCCTCGCCTTCACGCGTTTAACCGGCGATCTGGTGAAAGCGATGCGTGCGTGCCCGCAACCCATTGTTGCTGCCGTCGATGGAATCTGCGTCGGCGCAGGCGCGATGATTGCGCTTGCCTCAGATCTTCGACTGGGGACATCTCAGACCAAAACTGCGTTTCTCTTCAGTCGGGTAGGCCTTGCCGGTTGTGACATGGGTGCTTGTGCCCTTCTCCCGAGGGTCATCGGGCAAGGTCGAGCAGCCGAACTTCTGTTCACCGGGCGCAGTATGTCGGCCGACGAAGGCGAGCGTTGGGGTTTTTTCAACCGGCTCGTCGCGGCTGAGGCTTTGGAGCAAGAAGCGTTGACGCTCGCAGCAAGGCTCGCAGAGGGACCAAGCTTTGCGAACATGATGACCAAGACCATGCTCAATCAGGAGTGGTCGATGAGCGTCGACCAGGCGATCGAAGCTGAAGCTCAAGCCCAAGCTATTTGTATGCAGACCGCCGACTTCCGGCGTGCTTACGATGCGTTCATTGCCAAGCGGAAGCCAATTTTCGAGGGAGACTAACAATTGGTCGACCGAACTTTTCTCAACTGGCCATTTTTTGAGGAACGCCACCGCGCGCTGGCTGCCGAGCTGGAGAACTGGGCGACCCGCAATCTGGTCAACCGCGAAGACAGGGGAATCGACCAGATCTGTCGCGACCTGGTAGCTCGACTTGGAGCTGATGGCTGGTTGGACCATACAGCCCCATCGCCCGGTGAGGCCAAGACACGACTCGATGTTCGAACGCTTTGCCTCATCCGCGAGACTCTGGCGCGCTTTGATGGCCTTGCCGACTTCGCCTTTGCCATGCAGGGCCTCGGTGCAGGTCCGATTTCGCTCTTCGGTAACGATGCACAACGTCATGCCTGGTTACCTCAAACAAGGAGCGGTAAGGCGATCGCCGCCTTCGCACTTTCGGAGCCACGATCGGGCTCTGACGTCGCCGCGATCGAGACGACGGCGATGCGAGACGGCCATGACTATGTGCTGAACGGGGAAAAGACGTGGATCTCCAACGGCGGACTTGCTGATATCTACGTAGTCTTCGCACGCACTGGCGAACAACCGGGCGCTAAGGGCCTATCGGCCTTCATCCTACCCGCCGATACACCTGGCCTGGACATCGCTGAGCGCCTGGACGTGATCGCACCCCATCCCCTCGCCCGTCTTAGACTTGAACAATGTCGCCTGCCGAAAACCGCGCTGGTCGGCGAACCTGGTCAGGGCTTCAAGATCGCCATGGCAACCCTTGATGTCTTCCGTTCGACCGTTGGTGCCGCCGCCCTTGGGTTCGCGAGGAAGGCTCTCGATCTGTCGTTGGACCGTGCAAAGGGTCGCTCCTTGTTTGGTGCAGCGATGGGAGAGTTGCAGCTTGTGCAAGGCATGCTTGCTGACATGGCTGTTGATGTCGACGCCGCGGCACTCCTCGTCTATCGCGCGGCCTGGAGTAAGGATCAAGGCGCAGCTCGCATCACGCGGGAAGCAGCGATGGCGAAGTTGTACGCCACCGAGTCGGCACAGACGGTGATTGACAAGGCTGTGCAGATTCACGGCGGCGATGGTGTGCGCGTTGGCCATCCGATCGAGGCGCTCTACCGAGAAATTCGGGCCTTACGAGTCTACGAGGGGGCTTCCGAGGTGCAAAAGGTGATTATCGCTCGCCAAGCCCTATCAGGATTGGGAGATTAAGATGTTGGGACCATCTGCCCATATCGATACATTTGCTCGCGATCATCTTCCACCAGCTGATCAGTGGCCAGACCTGCTCTTGAGTGAGCCAATCTTTCGCTATCCCGACCAAATCAATGTCGCGACTGAACTGACCGATCGTATGGTGGAACGCGGCTTTGGTGATCACATCGCCTTAATCGGCAATGGTCGGGTGCGAACCTATAAAGAGCTGACGGATTGGTCGAACCGCATTGCCCATGTTTTAGTCGACAATTTTGGTGTCGAACCAGGCAACCGCGTTCTCATCCGCTCAGGCAATAACCCAGCCATGGTCGCGGCTTGGCTTGCGGCCACCAAAGCAGGAGCGGTTGTGGTCAACACCATGCCGCTCTTGCGTGCCAGCGAGCTCACCAAGATTATTGATAAAGCCGAGGTCACGCTGGCGCTTTGTGACAGCCGCATGCTTGATGAGCTCAATACTGCCAAAGCCAACAGCCAATACCTGCAACGCATTGTTCCCTTTGATGGCACGCGCAATCACGAAGCCGAACTGGATGAAGCGGCGCTCACCCAACCGGTCATGTTCGATTCGGTGAGAACCGGGCGGGATGATGTGGCTCTCCTCGGTTTCACCTCAGGCACAACTGGTGAGCCCAAAGCGACCATGCATTTTCATCGCGATCTCCTGATCATTGCCGATGGCTATGCACGCGAAGTCTTGAAGGTGAAACCCTCTGACGTCTTTGTCGGCTCGCCACCGCTGGCTTTTACCTTCGGCCTTGGCGGCCTCGCGATTTTTCCACTGCGATTCGGCGCCGCCGCTGCCCTCCTCGAACAGGCTACACCGCCCAATCTCGTTGATATCATCCAGAAGTACCGTGCCACGATTTGCTTCACCTCGCCCACCGCTTACCGCGCGATGATGACAGCGATGGACGACGGTGCTGATCTATCGACGCTTCGTCTCGTCGTGTCAGCGGGTGAGACGCTTCCAACGGCGACCTACGAAGCCTGGATCGACAAAACCGGCGTGCCAATCCTGGACGGCATTGGTGCGACCGAGCTTTTGCACATCTTCATCAGTAATCGCATGGACGATATGGCAGCAGGTGCGACGGGTCGACCCGTCACCGGATACGAGGCAAAGATTGTCGATGATGCCATGAAGCCAGTCAAAACCGGCGAGATCGGTAAGCTCGCCGTTCGCGGCCCGACCGGATGCCGCTATCTCGCCGACGACCGCCAGCGCGCCTATGTGCGCGACGGCTGGAATGTCACTGGCGATGCGTTTCGCGTGAATGACGACGGACGTTTCCAGTTCGTTGCTCGTGCGGACGACATGATCATTTCGTCGGGCTACAACATCGCCGGCCCCGAGGTCGAAGATGCCCTCCTGAGCCATGCCGATGTCGCGGAATGCGCGGTCATTGGTGTGGCCGATGAAGCAAGAGGACAGATCGTTAAAGCCCATATCGTCCTGCGGGAGGGGGCCGCGGCCGATGACGCGATGGCGAAAACCCTCCAGGACTACGTCAAGGAAGTCATCGCCCCTTACAAATATCCGCGAGCGATACAGTTCGACCGTTCGCTCCCCAAGACCCAGACGGGCAAGATTCAGCGTTTTCGTTTACGTAGCACGGAGCATTAGGGGCGATGGTCGTTCCGTTCTCAGACAAGACCCAGCACGAGGCCAAAGCGTTCGAACGCACAAAGCAAAGCTTTTGCCTGCCAGACGGCATCATTTATCTCGATGGCAATTCGCTTGGTCCCCTCCCGAAAGGCGTCAGTGAACGGGTCGCGACCGCCGTCGAGGAAGAATGGGGTGGGAAGCTCATCCGCGCTTGGAATGAAGCCGACTGGATTGATTTGCCAACAAGGGTTGGCAATCGTATTGGCGCGATGATCGGTGCGGAACCCAACGCCGTCGTTGTCGCCGATTCGACATCGATCAATCTGCAAAAGGCGCTCGCCGCCGCCTTGCAGCTTCGGCCGGAACGCAAGGTCCTATTGTCCGACAGCGGGAACTTCCCAACCGACCTCTACATGGCTCAGGGACTGATCGCAGCGCTTGGCGACGGACATCAGCTGAAGGTGGTGTCGCCTGACGAGGTTGAGGATGCGCTGGACGACAGCGTTGCAGCGTTGATGCTCACCGAAGTTGATTATCGGACCGGGCGTTTGCACAGCATGAAGGCGTTGACCGCGGCAGCCCATGCCGTCGGCGCCCTAACGATCTGGGATCTTGCACACTCTGCAGGTGCTCTACCCGTCGATCTCGCCGGCTGCAAAGCGGATTTTGCAGTGGGTTGCGGCTACAAATATCTGAATGGTGGGCCGGGCGCACCGGCCTTTATCTATGGTCGCCCCGATCTCGTCGACAGAATCAAGCCGCTACAGAGCGGCTGGATGGGACATAAGGCACCCTTCGCTTTCGAGCTCGATTACATCCCGGCCGAGGGCGCAGACCGGATGCGGGTCGGGACACCGCCAATCCTGTCACTCACAGCCCTAGACGCAGCCCTTGATGTTTGGGATGGCATCGAGATCGACACGGTCCGCGCAGCTTCGATCAGCCTTGCAGATCTACTCATCGATGAGATTGAGCGTCGCTGTGCTGGCTTTGGCCTTCGGCTCGCAAGCCCGAGAGAGGGTGATAGACGCGGATCACAAGTATCGTTCCATTTCGACGAAGGCTACGCCGCCATTCAAGCGCTACAAGCACAAGGTGTTATTGGTGATTTTCGAGCACCGGATCTGATGCGATTTGGCATCACGCCTCTCTATATCGGCGAGGCTGAGATTATCGCTGCTGCCGCTGGCTTGGAGACCGTCCTGAAAGACCGGCTTTGGGATCAACCAAACTTGAAGACACGGGCGAAAGTGACATGAGCGGTTTGACATCGGATCCCCCTACGCCCTCAGCTCCACGGACCTATGGCAGCTATCTCGATCTCGATCGTGTGCTCGGAGCGCAGTATCCCGTCACTGATGCCCATGATGAGATGCTCTTTATTATCCAGCATCAGACCTCGGAACTTTGGATGAAGCTGGCGCTTCATGAGACCCATGCCGCCATGGGTGCGATCCGCGGCGATCAGCTTCAGCCCGCTTTCAAGATGCTGACCCGGGTTGCTCGCATCTTCGAACAACTGAATGCTGCCTGGGATGTCCTTCGCACCATGACGCCAAGCGAATACACGCGCTTTCGGCATGGCCTTGGTCCATCATCAGGGTTTCAGTCCTACCAATATCGCGAGATCGAGTTTCTTTTGGGTCACCGGCGTAAGGGGCATTTAGACGTTCATGTCGATAACGCTCCCGTCCATCAGCACCTCATCGCCATTCTATCCAAACCTAGTCTCTATGATGAAGCCCTCCGGCTTGTCTCGCGCCGAGGCCTATCGCTGCCAGCTTCTGTCATCGAGCGGGATGTGCGGGCACCGTATCAGTCGAACGCTTTGGTCAGAACAGCTTGGCAGCGTATCTATGAGGAGCCAGATACCCACTGGTCGCTCTATGAACTCGCCGAGAAGCTGGTCGATCTCGAAGACTACTTCCGCCGCTGGCGGTTTAATCATGTCACCACTGTCGAGCGTATCATCGGCATGAAGCGGGGCACCGGTGGTACCGAGGGCGTCGGGTATCTCAAGCGCGTCCTGGAGGTCCAGCTCTTTCCCGAGCTCTGGCAGGTAAGGACCGAGCTTTGATCCCCCAACACCAGTATAGAATCCAAAGAGATCAACCATGCAGGACGTAATTCACCCCGAAGGCTGGAAGCCCGCCAAGGGCTATGCCAATGCCGTTATCGCCGAAGGACGCATGATGTTCATTGCCGGTCAGATCGGCTGGAACGCGCAGCAGGTCTTCGAGACAGACGACTTCGTTGGTCAGGTTGAGCAAGCGCTGCGCAATATCCGAACCATCTTGGAACAAGGTGGTGGCAAGGTGGAGCATCTCGTTCGATTGACCTGGTTCGTCGACGACAAGCGCGCCTATCTCGACAATCAGAACGCTATCGGCCTTGTGTACCGAGACGTGATCGGTCGTCACTTCCCGGCGATGAGTGTCGTCGAGGTGCAATCATTGCTCGAAGATCAGGCCAAGGTCGAAATCGAAGCCACAGCCGTTCTGCCGATGTGACCCATGGGCCGCTCAAAAGAGTGACCGCGGAAGCCAGGTCGCTATAGCGGGTAAGAGCCAAACCAGCGCAACCCCGACGATCTGCAGCCCGATGAAAGGCATGACGCCGAGATAGATTTCGGTCGTCGCGACATTGGCTGGCGCTGCGCCGCGCAGATAAAAGAGCGAAAATCCAAATGGTGGCGTGAGAAAGCTGGTCTGCAAGTTGATGGCAATCAGGATACCGAGCCAGATCGGATCATGACCCATGAGGATCAGACTCGGTGTAATCAACGGCAACACGATCACCGAAATCTCGACGAAGTCGAGAAAGAAACCGAGGGCAAAAAGAAAGAGCATGCAGAACACGAGCGCGCCGGTTGGGCCCCCGGGGAGCTCAGACAAAAGCGCCGCAACACGCTCCTCACCACCGAGGCCGATGAAAACCAACGAGAACATTCCTGCGGCAAGGATCGTCGCAAAGATCATCGACGTCATGGTGAGCGTTGAGGTCAATGCCTCCTGCACGACATGTTCGCGGATCAATGTTCGTGTGGCGATCATGATCGCAGCAAGGCCGATGAGGGCAAGCATGATGTAGGCGATGCCAACGGCGAATTCAGAATGAGCGACATCGGAACGCTGCAAGCGAATCGGGAAGGCACCAGAAACGATCGCAAGCGCCACCAGCGCGACGGCGCCGATCAAGATGATCTTGGGCCGCTGCTCCAGCCGATGGCCGGCCATCAGCAACGCGCCGATTGCGCCGACTGAGGCAGCCTCGGTCGGTGTTGCGAGACCACCGAGAATCGCGCCCAAAACAGCGACGATCAACAGAACAGGCGCGGCCATGGTACGGAGAATGTCGCTGGGGCTGGGCCGTTCGACGCCCAGACTGGCGCCCGGCATGTCGTCGGGTCGGATCAAACCGGTTGTTAAGATGTAGATGAGATAGAGCACAACCAAGGTCAGACCGGGCAAAAGGGCTGCCGCGAAAAACTGGCCTACGGATAGGGCCTCGACGGTAAATTTTCCCTGCTCATACTGTGCCTGCTGGTAAGCGTTCGACATGACGTCTGAGAGAATAATTAGGAGCGTTGATGGCGGGATAATCTGACCAAGCGTACCCGCGGTACAGACAACTCCAGCGGCAACGCTTGGCTTGTAGCCAGCGCGCAACATGGTGGGAAGTGCGATCAAACCCATGGCAACAACGGTTGCACCGACGATGCCGGTCGAGGCCGCAAGCAGCGCGCCGACGAGGACGACCGAAACGCCGAGCCCGCCGCGCACGTTACCAAAAAGCCGTCCCATCGTGGTTAGCAGATCCTCGGCTATCCGGCTCTTCTCGAGGACGGCCCCCATCAGGACAAAGATTGGGATGGCAATAAGGACCTGGTTGCTGAGAAGCCCAAAGGCGCGCTGCGATAGCGCGCCAAGGAGCCCAATATCCATCGCATTCGTCACCCAGCCGAGATAAGCAAAGATCACAGCGACCCCTGCCGTGGAGAACGCGACAGGAAAGCCAGACAGGATTGCGGCCATCAAGGCGACAAACATTAAGAGATCGAGGTTCTCGGTCACGGTCGCGCATGTCCAATCAAAAACCTCACCACATGCGCCAGCGATTGCAGTAGCAAAAGCATGCAAAAGAGCGGGATCAGCGACTTCATGAGATAAACGGCCTTAAGCCCGCCGACGGAAATCGGCCCCTCAAAGATGGCCCAGGAGTTCACGACAGACGTCCAGGACCAGAAGAGCAGCACTGCCATCGACGGCATGAGAAACACCACATGCCCTACAACGTCGATCCATGCGCGCGCCCGTGCGTTCAGCCGCGACGAGAACACATCGACACGCACATGCTTGTCCACCAAGAGTGTGTAGCCCGCGCCCAGCATAAAGAACGCGGCATGGAGATAGAGGACGCTTTCCTGAGCCGCAATCGAATTGACGCCAAAGACGTAGCGAACAATCACGACCGCGAACTGAATGAGCACCATCACCAGCGCGAGCCAACGAACGACCATGGCCAGTCGTTCATTGAGCGCATCGACAGCGTCCAAGATTTTGAGCATCACAAGGCCATATCAAACATCGGCGCCCGGTACTGCAACCGGACGCCGTTTGCTTCTAAAGCCCCAGTACACTCGCTCTCGCGTTCATCTGGCCATTGTCAGCATAGGTCATATAACCACCGACCAGATCACGATAGCCGACAAAGCTCTCGGTGATGCGCTTGACGAGTTCGTCGTCGTCTTGGCGAAGCTCATCGATCACCTCGTTGGCAGCTGCGCCCATCGCCTCGATCACGGAGTCCGGGAACTTCTTGACTTGCACGTCATGCTCGTCGACCAGGGTCTTCAGGGACAATGCGTGTTTGGTCGTGTATTCGGTCCAGACAGGATTGTAGAGGCTCTCACAAGCCCGCGCGACGGCGTCCTTCAGGTCGTCCGGTAAAGCGTTATAGACATTGGCATTGATACCACATTCTTCGGCAGAAGACGGCTCGCCGACGCCGGGCCAATAGTAGAGCTTGGCGACCTGATAGTAGCCGAGCGCAGAATCGGTCCAGGGGCCGATAAACTCACCGGCATCAAGGGCTCCGGTCTGCAAGGCTTGGAACATCTGGGGACCGCCCATGGCTTCCGCCGCCATGCCGATCTTGGCGGCCATCTCAGATGCGAGGCCCGTCGTGCGGAACTTCAGACCCTTTAAGTCGTCAATGGAATTGATCTCATTTCGAAACCAGCCGCCCCATTGCGGACCGGAATTGCCACAGAGGAACGGCTTGATGCCAAAGCGCGCATACATCTCATCATAGAGTGCTTGGCCACCACCATGGGTCAACCATCCGATTTGCTCGTCGGCTCGCAGACCAAACGGTTGTGAGCCAAAAAGGAGAATGCCTTTGGACTTGGAGCCCCAATAGGCTGGCACGGCATGGTAGAGTTCGGCCGTGCCTTCGCTCACGGCATCAAAGACGCCACGGCCAGGAACCAGTTCACCAGCCGCGTAAAGCTTCACCTCAATTCGCCCCCCGGAAAGGGTGGTGATGCGGTCAGCCAGAAGCTGTGCTGCAACACCTGGCCCGGGTAGGTTTTTCGGCCAAGCCGTCACCATGTTCCATTGGCGAATGTCCTGGGCAATCGCTGGTGCCGCCAGCGTCGCCGTCGCAGCACCCACCGCACTCGTCCTTAGAAACTGCCGCCTTTCCATGACGTTTCTCTCCCGCTCTCGATCCGTTTCAGTCCAAAATGCCGGGCAGCTTCAGCCCGTGTTCTCTTGCGCAGTCTCGTGCGATGTCGTAGCCGGCATCGGCATGGCGCATGACACCTGATGCTGGATCGTTCCAAAGAACGCGCTCAAGACGCCGATCTGCATCTTCCGTGCCATCGCAACATATCACCATGCCGGCATGCTGCGAGAAGCCCATCCCGACGCCTCCTCCGTGGTGCAATGAGACCCAGGTAGCTCCCGATGCCGTATTCAAAAGGGCGTTGAGAAGTGGCCAATCCGAAACGGCATCTGAGCCATCTTTCATAGCTTCGGTTTCGCGATTGGGCGAGGCAACTGAGCCGCTATCGAGGTGATCACGGCCAATCACCACAGGGGCTGTTAGCTCGCCGGTCCTCACCATCTCGTTGAACGCAAGCCCGAGCCGGTGACGTTGTCCAAGACCGACCCAACAAATCCGAGCGGGCAGGCCCTGAAATGCAATGCGTGCGCGTGCCATGTCGAGCCATTGATGCAGGTGCAGATCATCCGGAATGATCTCTTTCACTTTCGCGTCCGTTCGGTAGATGTCTTCCGGATCTCCGGATAAGGCACACCAACGAAACGGGCCTATGCCGCGGCAAAAGAGCGGGCGAATGTAAGCGGGCACGAATCCTGGAAAGGCGAAGGCATTTTCAAGCCCCTCCTCGAGCGCGACTTGCCGAATATTGTTGCCATAGTCGAGCGTCGGAACCCCGCGGTTCCAAAAAGCGACCATCGCCTCGACATGCTCATACATCGAGGCTCGGGCCGCCTTCTCAACGGCTTTTGGATCGCGCTCCCGTTTCTCCCGCCATTCGTCTAGGCTCCAGCCCTTGGGCAGATAGCCATTGACTGGATCATGGGCGGAGGTTTGATCGGTGACGATGTCGGGATGGACACCACGCCGGACGAGTTCGGGGAAGATGTCCGCTGCATTGCCGAGAAGGCCGACCGATTTTGCCTCACCCGAAGCCGTCCAAGCCGCAATCTTGGCGAGGGCGTCGTCCAAGCAGTCGGCGCGTTCATCCAAATAACGGGTGCGCAGGCGAAAATCGATCCTAGTCGCATCGCATTCAACGGCGAGACAGCAGGCCCCTGCGAACGCAGCAGCGAGCGGTTGCGCGCCGCCCATGCCACCCAGGCCAGCAGTCAGGATCCATTTACCCTTCAGGTCACCGCCGTAATGCTGGCGTCCTGCCTCGGCAAAGGTCTCATAAGTCCCTTGGACGATGCCTTGTGTCCCGATATAGATCCAGGACCCAGCGGTCATCTGGCCGTACATAGCGAGCCCCTTTTTGTCGAGCTCGTGAAAGTGGTCCCAGTTCGCCCAATGAGGAACCAGGTTAGAATTCGCGATCAGGACGCGCGGAGCGTGTTTATGGGTTCGGAAGACGCCGACAGCTTTGCCGGATTGAACGAGCATGGTCTCGTCGTCTTCGAGGGTCTTTAACGTCGCGACAAGACGGTCGAAATCATCCCATGTACGGGCTGCCCGTCCAATGCCGCCATAGACAACGAGTTCATGGGGATTCTCCGCCACGTCGGGATGGAGATTATTCATCAGCATACGAAGCGGCGCCTCGGTCGACCAGCTCTTGGCGTTCAGTGCCATTCCCGTGGGCGGATAAACGTCTCGAATGTTTCGACGGGGATCAGACATCGTCATGAGTTTCTCGTTTAAGCGATAGAAGCGGCGCATCAGATGCCGCGGCGACCAAGCGACGGTCACGGATCATGGTGGCGGCTTGGTGGAGGTCGAGCGCGAGAAAACGGTCCTCGGCGAGCGGCGGAATCTTGGATCGGAGAACGGCGATGGCTCGCTGCAGCGGTGCACTTGTCTTGAGTGGCGCACGATGCTCAATCCCCTTGGCAGCACAAAGCAGCTCGATGCCAAGAATCTGCGCGAGATTGGCATTCATGCGCCCAAGCCGACGGGCACCGTGGGCTGCCATGGAGACATGGTCTTCTTGATTCGCGCTGGTCGGCGTCGAGTCGGTCGAGCACGGATTGGCAAGATGCTTGTTTTCACTCATCAGTGCTGCCGTCGAGACTTCCGCGATCATGAAACCCGAGTTCAGACCTGGGTCGTCGGCGAGAAACGGCGGCAGATCGAAGGAAAGTGCTGGATCGACCATGAGGGCGACGCGACGTTGGGCAATCGCGCCGAGTTCAGCAATTGCAAGTGCGATCTGATCAGCAGCAAAAGCGACCGGCTCGGCGTGGAAATTACCACCGGAAAGAATACGCCCGCATGCCGCCACCAGTGGGTTGTCCGTTGCGGCATTCGCCTCGACCTCCAATGTATAGGCAGCCATTCTCAAGAGATCTAAACAAGCACCTGCCACTTGCGGATGACAGCGAATGCAATAGGGATCCTGCACGCGACTGTCGCCTTCACGATGGCTTTCGCGGATGGTCGAGCCAGCCATAAGAGCTCTCATGCCGGAGGCAACGTCGATTTGGCCAAGATGCCCTCGGAGCGCGTGTATCTCAGGGCGAAGCGGGGCTGTTGATCCCATGATCGCGTCGGTCGAGAGACTCGCCGTCAGGAGCGTCGCCTCAGCGAGTCGCCAGGCGTCGAAAAGACCAGCCAATGCACAAGCCGTTGAGAATTGCGTGCCGTTGATGAGGCCTAGGCCTTCTTTTGGGCCAAGCGTCACGGGATTCAATCCAGCCCGATGCAACGCTTCACCGCCTGACATGCGTTCGCCCTGAAACCAGGCTTCGCCCTCACCCATCAGCACAGCGCTCATATGGGCAAGCGGTGCCAGATCGCCAGATGCGCCAACGGACCCCTGATCGGGAATGACAGGTGTCACCGCGTGAGCCAAGCAATCCTCGATCAACATTAAGACCTCGAAACGCACGCCCGAGGCGCCTCGACCGAGCGAGATCAGCTTCAAGGCCATCATCAACCGGGTGATGCTTTCATTGAGCGGCTCACCAACACCGCAGCAATGGCTCAAAATCAGGTTGCGCTGGAGCTGAAAGGTGTCAGCAGGTGCGATCTTGATGCTGGCGAGTTTGCCGAAACCGGTATTAACCCCGTAGATCGGCTCCTCCCCTTCGGCGGCAGCGGCGATACGCTTTGCCGCAGCATCGATTGCAGGCCGAGCATCGCGGTCGATCTGGATAAGGGGGGAGCCGCGATAGATTTGCTCCAACAGGTCAAGGTCAACAGCACCTGGCGTGAGCGTCAACACGCTCACGACACGCCGCCGAAGAGGCGCTGGTGCAAAGTGTTAAACCCGATTCGATAACTGAGCTCAGCTGGATGCTCGACGTCCCAAATCGCTAGATCGGCCCGTAAACCCGACATAATCATACCACGATCCGTTAGCCCAAGTGCACGCGCCGCATGTCGGGTTACGCCAGCCAGCGCCTCTTCCGGCGTTAGGCGGAACAACGTGCAGCCCATATTCATGGTCAGGAGCAACGACGTCAGCGGTGAAGAGCCAGGATTGCAGTCTGAGGCAAGCGCCATCGGAACTCTATACGTGCGACAGTGAGCAACGGGCGGACGCTGTGTCTCGCGTAAGGTGTAGTAAGCACCCGGCAACAGTACGGCGACCGTACCCGCCTCGGCCATCGCGGCGACCCCGGCCTCATTCAGATATTCCAAATGATCGGCAGATAGAGCGCTATAGCGCGCAGCGAGGGCGGCTCCACCGAGGTGAGAAAGTTGTTCCGCATGAAGCTTAACGGGTAGTCCGAGCATGACTGCTCGTTTGAACACGCGCTCGATCTGAACAGGCGAGAATGCAAAGCTTTCACAAAACCCGTCGACGGCATCCGCAAGACCTTCGGCTACGGCTGCATCAATCGCGGGCAAGCAGATATTGTCGATATAGTCGTCGGCACGATCGCTGAAGTCAGGTGGAATGGCATGCGCGCCTAGAAAGCTGGTTCTGATGGAGATCGGCCGTACGTCAGCAAGGCGCCTTGCAGCGCGCAGCATGCGAAGTTCTGTCTCTTGGTCGAGACCATAGCCGGACTTAACCTCAAGCGTTGTCACGCCTTCGGCGATCAGCGCGTCGACCCGCGGAAGAGCCGCAGCCAGAAGGTCGTCTTCGTTGGCGGCGCGCGTGGCCTTAACAGTCGACAAAATCCCACCGCCAGCGCGCGCGATCTCTTCATAGTTGGCGCCCTTCAGCCGGAGCTCAAATTCCGCAGCACGGTTACCAGCAAAAACGATATGGGAATGGCAATCGATAAGCGCTGGGGTCACCAATCGCCCGTTAAGGTCTCGTGAAGGTGCGGCTTGACAGTCCTCTGGCAGATGCGTTGAGCGCCCGACCCATGCGATCTTATCGCCCTTTATCGCGATGGCTGCATCATCGATCAGTCCATAGGCCGCACCATCCGCCCCTGCCGTCATCGTTGCAGCACGACAACCACGAAGAACTTGATCGACAGAAAGGAGCGTGTTCATCGGTGAGCTAATCTTGTTACATCGCGTTTAATTATGATAAGCATGCACATATCGAGAAGTCAATGAACTGAACATGATGCAAAAGGTCAATTGCCGCTCTGTCTTGGCTGCCGATGGATGGCGATCGGATCAGAGCATCACAATCGACGAATCGGGACGGATTGCAGCGATCGAACCGGTCGCGAATACGGTTGCGATGGACGTGGACATCCTCATTCCGGCCCCGGCCAATTTACACAGCCATGCCTTTCAGCGTGCCATGGCTGGTATGACCGAACGACGCGGGCCGGGTGGCCAAGATAGCTTTTGGACCTGGCGCGAGCTGATGTATCGATTTCTTGATGCCATCACCCCGGATGACGTCGAAGCGATCGCAAGTTTTGTCCAAATGGAGAGCCTGGAGGCAGGCTTTGGCTCGCTCGTCGAGTTTCACTATCTGCACCACCAGCCCAGCGGTCGGCCATACGACAATCTCGCCGAGATGGGTGAACGGATCGTAACAGCGGCATCGTTGACGGGCTGCGGGCTGACGCTGCTGCCAGTCCTGTATCATCAGGGCGGCTGCGATGGTCGCGCGCTCGGACCTGGCCAAGCGCGCTTCGGCTGCAACGTGGATCTCTATCAAAGGCTCGTCGAGTCGAGCAGGACGGCACTGGCAACACTTCCCGACGATGCTCGACTTGGTCTAGCGCCGCACTCACTGCGTGCTGTCTCACCTG
This sequence comes from Geminicoccaceae bacterium, assembly GCA_028285265.1. Taxonomy (GTDB): domain Bacteria; phylum Pseudomonadota; class Alphaproteobacteria; order Geminicoccales; family Geminicoccaceae; genus JANQPX01. The sequence goes on along the minus strand of JANQPX010000030.1, from coordinate 82,466 downwards.
ACAGCTTCCGTCAGATGGAACAGATCGTAAGCAATAGTCCCATCCATGTGCACATTGCCGAACAAACGGCAGAAGTCGATGAAGTGCGGGCTATCTATGGTGCTAGGCCTGTCGAGTGGCTTTTGGCAAACGCAACCGTCGATCCCTGCTGGTGCCTCATCCACGCTACTCAAATGGTGCCGAATGAAACGTTGGGGCTCGCCAAAACTGGGGCCGTCGCCGGCCTATGCCCGATTACCGAAGCCAATCTTGGGGACGGCATCTTTGATGGCGTCCACTTTCTTAAGGCCAAAGGTCGTTTCGGCGTTGGCTCCGATAGCAACATCCACATCGACCTTGTCGGCGAGTTACGTCAGCTCGACTATTCCCAACGTCTTCGCGATCATTCCCGTGCAGCACTTGCTAGCGAAGCTCGTTCGACCGGCAGGCGCTTACTTGAAGACGCAGCCAAAGGCGGTGCTCAGGCTGCGGCTCGTGGCGCTGGTGTTATCGAAGTCGGTGCGATGGCCGACCTGACGGCGCTCGATGGCAACGCGATTGATCTCATCGGAAAAGAGCGGGACATGCTTCTCGACTCTTGGATCTTCGCCGGGAGTGAACCGGCGATTCGGCATGTTTGGTCGGCTGGCAGGCATGTGGTGAGGGATGGCCGACATATCGCACGAGAGACGGTGCGCCAGCGCTACGCCAAGACCATCCAATCGTTCAAAGGTCGGATTTGAGTGCCATCCAGACCACCTCCTGGCGCGATGTGCGGGCGGAACTACTGCGGCGCATCAATGAGCGCGTCTGGAGTCCAGGCGACGCAATTCCGAATGAAGCTGATCTAGCCGTCGAGTTTGATTGCGCTCGGACAACGGTTAATCGAGCGCTACGCGACCTTGCCGACAAGGGGCTCGTCACGCGGAAACGTCGAGCGGGAACCCGTGTTGCGCTTAATCCCGTTGCGCGTGCAACGCTCAGAATTCCCATCATGCGCGAAGAGATCGAGGCGAAGGGCCTCACTTATCGCCATACCATCCTTGACCAGGCCGTCGCGCGCCCTCCAAGTGTGATCCGGCAACGCCTCGACCTCCCTTTCGATGCCAAGCACCTTCATATCATTACCATGCATTTGGCAGACGGGCGTCCTTATGTGCTCGATGATCGCTGGATCAACCTGACGACGGTCCCCGCGGCCAACTCCGCCGACTTCACGAACGTCAGCCCCAATGAATGGTTGATCCAGAATGCCCCATACACCCATGGTGACATCGCCATTTCAGCCGAAGATGCTTCAGCCTCAGAGGCTGATCACCTCGGCGCACCCGTCGGAACAGCCATCCTCGTCCTTGAGCGTAGCACCTGGCATGATCATCGGAGCATCACGATGACAAGGCTTACATTTTCGCCAGGCCACCGCATCTTGACCAGCATCTAACAAATGGTGCTGTCAAACTTCAAGACTACGTTGTTAAACCACCATTCAAGAACATTTGACCAGCGCAAGATGAATCTCGCCTCTGATCGTACGACTTTACAGTGTATTTTTCGGGCGACTTATGATCGATCTTCGACACATCGAGAACTCCTACTTTTTAGGCCAGATAATTCAATGAAAGTAGGTTGCGGCTAGTTCGGTTCTTGATGTAAAAGATGCGCCAATCAAACTCAAAAATGGAATGGAATGATGGATCTTCGCCTCATCTGCGCTTCGGCCGCAGCCCTCATACTCTGCGCGTCGACCTTTGTTCATGCGCAGTCGAACACCGAACAATATCGTGAACAAGTCAACCGAGGGACCGTGGGGCTTATTGCCGGCGGCGCCGATTCCGCTTTCACCGATCTAGCAGGCGATCTGGCGGTCGCACTCGAAGACGAAACAGACACTAGAGTGTTGACAATCCTGGGACGTGGATCTTTCAAGAATATCGAAGACCTTCTTCTTTTGCGTGGTGTTGATATAGCGCTCACCCAAAGTGATGTGCTCGAGTTCTATGAGGATCTAAAGATTTATCCTGGAATTAAATCCCATGTCAGATACATCACCAAATTCAACGATGAGGAATTTCACCTACTGACGCGAGTTGAATACAAGGACATCCGGGAGCTCGAAGGAAAACGGGTCAACTTCGGACGAAGTGGAACCGGAACATTTACAACATCGAGTGTGGTATTCGATAAATTAGGGATTACGGTTCAGGCTCAGACTTATCCTCACAAGAAGGCGCTTGAACTTCTAAAGGCCGGAGAAATTGATGCTATGGCCAAAGTGGACGGCAAACCAGTTGATGTCATTGCCAACGCGAGCCTTGACAAAGGATTACATTTAATTCCGCTACCCGTGCACGAGTTATCAGACATCTACGAAACGGCCACTATCGGCTATGAAGATTACCCCTCACTATTCCCCCCAGAAGACAGGATCAATACAGTATCAGTATCGAGTGTTATGGCGGTATACAATTGGGGCAATGAACACCCAAGACGAGCCAAAGTCGATCGATTCATCTCTCAATTTGCGAAAGTGCTTCCCGATTTGCAAAATCCTGCAAATGGATATCACGAGAAGTGGCAGGACATCAGCTTTTCAAACGATGTCGTAGGGTGGGAACGTCATCCAGCCGCCGGTGCTGCAATAAGCGGACAGTAAGTAAGCAGCACCCAACTGCCATTTTTTCCCAATAAGCCGAAAGGTGGCATGCCAATTTCGATTGTTGAGGGAGGGAGCAAACTGTTGCTTATACAGTTACACCTCCCTCGACAAGCCGATTAACATTGACCGATGAACCCTCGAGGCGTTCATATAACGAACCAAGTTTTTCCCGTATGATCACTCGATTGGTCTCGGTAATCGACAATTGCTTCTTAGCTACATCTTCAACGAAGGCAGCACTACCGGTGTCATCTTTGGAATGAACGTTAAACTGCCTTTGCATTAACAACACTTGATTGTGCTTTGGCTTCAAATCTAACCCAACCCGAACGATATCCTGAAAGTTCTCACGCTTCATCTCTCGATAGTTCAACAGCGGTAGCTTCTTTGCACACAAGGCATGGCGAAAGTAGTTCGCGTAGCAATGTGTTAGATACTCCACGTCGTTCATTTTTGCAGTTTCTTCAGGCGACAAGCCAGTGAGTAAACGTGCCTGTGGTGTTCCTCTAGCTAAAAGTACCGCCGTAGTTTCGGCTTGAACCGCAGCGATCACCTCGACCGGATCCCGGTACATAAACAGAGCCGGTACTCCTGGAAATGATGAACGAATGAAATCAATGTAGAGGCTGTTCCAACTGATGAACTTAACAAATGCGGCTTGGTACGACCCGCCCCGTCGACGTGCCATAGCACCAATCAGACGTTTCAACATGGACTGATAGGGTTTGCTTGTCGGCATCTCACGTCGGAAATCTTTTGTGGCCCAGGCCCAGAAACCTCGTTGAAGAGGCCCACCTTGATTAATGACTAGGTGTTCTGGGCATGCGGCTAGACACTTACCAAGTAAGGTGGACCCACAGCGTGAAATGTGAAAGATCAGCCCCCGGATTGGCACGGCTTCATCAGCAAGCCGGTCGTCCAACAATATATCCATATCTGTGTAGAAAGCTTTGACGGCTCCTTCGGTGATCGCATTCCTCACAGTGTAGAGGTGTTGCCATTCTCGTAGGGGACGTTGTTGCAAGTCTGCCCAGAAAATACGCCCTCGACCTTCAGGATCTATGGCGACTGGAACGTAACCCTCCGTGGAGAGAATGGCTTCTGTCGCTTCAGCTAAAGGTAGATACCGTACAAGCATCTGTAAGAATGCTTGATGATCAGGTAAAAATTCATAGGCAATAGACGAGTTCTGCCACATTTTCCCCCCACCGTCCTTGTGTAACTCAGCAAAGTACCTTGCGGCGCGACTGATATCGCGCCGTCACTCAGCGTCTTCAGGCCGCCAAAAGCACACAATCCGCTCAAGGCGACTCGCTAGTGTTCAAAAAATGAAGTCAAAAACGTTTATTACTTTCGGGAATTGAACAATTTATGGTTTGGCCAAGCTGATATCATTAGTTCTTCTTCTAGTTGTTTGATCGACGTTCCCTCTCAGCCATAAACGTCTAACCCAGGTGAAAAATTGCAACTAACGAAATTAAGTTAGGCTTTTTTATGGCATTTTCTATGAATTCAACCCAATTGAAAGTGCGCAGTGGTTACAGAATACGCGCGTTGGTGGAATTTGCAGTTATGGAGCGTGAAATAATGAGCACCAGTGAAGGCGTTTTGGCTGACACGCCGGATCTAGTTCTATCCACGGCAAAGCGCAGTGAGTTAAAGGTCGGGCTCTTGGAGCAGCTCTCAGAACATGGCTATTGTCACATTAGATGCCAAAGTAGAGAAGAAGTCGAAGCCTTACTACTAGATGCGCAAGTCTTCCTTGGACAAATCATGCGTCACGAACGATCCTTGGCAAACGGCTTAGTTCCTGTGCGCTTCAAACCCGAAATTTCGGAAGGGGAAAGGCTGATTAGTGACACGTCCGGCGAAGCCGAAGCTCATATGGATGGCGTGTTCATGCCTTCACCACCTGGAGTCATTGCACTAGGTGTCGTTGAGCTTTCTGGAGACGCACCAGAAACTTATACGATCGATTTTCGATCTATCCTCAGTCAACTAACGGACGAAGTGCTGCTGCGCCATTCACGCGAAGATGCTGCGCACATTACGAGGACGAAGAGGACGACGTCTTTCACGCCTCTCGAATTCTGCGAAGGACGTGTACGGGTCCGGTTTAGGTTCGATCATGACGTAGAGCTAAAGGCGACGGACGGTGGTCCGCCACTCTTCGAGCACATGTATGACTCGATTCAATCCACCGCGCCAAGTGTTCATGGCCTTACCGAAGGCAGTGTCATCTTTATCGACAACACGCGTGTCCTTCATGGTCGGACGCCATTTGATCCCTATAAGACAAAGCGCCTCTTGCTCCGAGCCTGGTATCCAGCGACGCAGATTAGGCTCGGCGTTCCGTGGAACGGCCGTCGAGTCCACTCCCATCAGCCGACTGTTCAGAATTTTCTTTTAAGAAATAGGTATCATGTAAAAATAGAAAGCAACGCCATTTTTATTGAAACACGTGATCCTTTGCCAAATGAAACTGATGCTTTGATTTATGCTGTCAGGCAGGCCATCGGCTTTCGACACTCGCCGATCGCATGGGATGTGACAAGGTCTGGAGTCACATCGAAGCTATGTCCGCAACAGGCCAAGGGTTTTGATGAGGCCCCCCTGGGAACTGGGCTAAAGCACGATTTAGAGGCGCTTTTGCCTGGTTGTGACTGACCAAAAAGGGGTATTGCTCCTAGCAACAAAGGAACCTGAACAGCCCATTCACACCCGGTTCAGCCCTCTCGCCACAAGCTGATCGTAGTCGTTAGCGAGACGCTTAGAAAAGGGCCTCACCATGATGCGCATCGGTGCTGTTTCTGTAGTTGTTGCGGGACTTTTATCGGCATGCGGGCATACGCCGGAAGAACGGCTGGCCAGCGGACTTCTACTTGGTGCTGCAGCCGGAGCCGTGATCGGCGTCGCGTCCGATCCTAACTTTGGCGAACACCACCGTTCGAAACACTATCATGAGGACCGGCATTACAAGCGCCACAAGCGGCGCCACTATGACCGACACCACGATCATCTCGGACATCGACGTCACCGCGGCTATGATTATGACGACTACAGCGACTGCTGCTACGATTGATCCGAATTAGCTGATTTCATCGGTGAAGAACGTCATGACGGACCGAATTGGATTCGGTGCTGCCTGACCAAGACCACAAATCGAGGCATCGGACATAGCCTTAGAAAGCTCCCTTAATAGAGGCTGGTCCCACGTCTTGGCCGACATGAGCTTAACCGCCTTCTCGCAGCCAAGGCGGCACGGCGTGCATTGCCCGCAGCTTTCGTCCTCGAAGAACTTCAAGAGATTGACGGCGACATCTTTGATGTTGTCCTGGTCCGACAGGATGACGACGGCATGGGACCCGACGAAGCAGCCATGCTTGTCCAATGCCGGCCCGAAGTCGAGCGGTATGTCAGCCATAGAAGCAGGCAAAATGCCCCCAGACGCGCCACCGGGCAAATAGCCTTTGAAGCCGTGCCCATCAGCCATACCGCCACAGTAGTCTTCGATTAACTCTTTGGCCGTAATGCCAGCCGGAGCCAACTTGACGCCTGGCTCTTTCACGCGCCCCGAGACCGAGTAACTACGGAGCCCCTTCGATGAGCCCTTACCCTGGCTCGCGAACCAAACTGCTCCCTTGTCGAGAATGGTCGGCATCCATGTAACGGTCTCGACATTGTGAATCAGCGTTGGGCGGCCAAAGAGGCCGACCTGGGCGGCATAAGGTGGGCGATGGCGCGGGAGACCACGCTTGCCTTCGATGCTTTCCAGCATCGCGCTCTCTTCACCACAGATATATGCACCAGCACCTCGGCGCAGAATAATACAGCCTGGTTCAACGACGCCCTCAGTTTCGAGCTTGTCGATCTCCGCTTTGAGAATCGTCAAAACGGCCGGATATTCATCACGCATGTAGATATAGGCCTTTTCGGCCTCAATTCCCCAAGCTGCGATCAGAACCCCTTCCAAAAAACGGTGAGGTTCACGCTCAAGATAATACCGATCCTTAAAGGTGCCGGGCTCGCCCTCGTCGCCATTGATGGCGAGATAGCGAGGGGCTGGTTCCGACCGCACAAATTGCCATTTCCGAAAGCTGGGAAATCCAGCACCGCCCAGCCCCCGAAGACCGGCCTCATCCAAGGTTTTGAGAACCGTGTCGACCGTCAGCGCCCCGCTTCGGCAAGCTTCCAGTTGGGCATAACCGCCGGAACTCACGTAGTCTTCATAGGACTGGTACGTCGGGATGATGGCATGCGTGTCATCGCGATCGATCGCTTCCGCGATCATCTCAGCAGTAGCGTGGTCAATATGCCGATGGCCGACTTCTGCGACGGGTGCGGTATCACAACGCCCCATACAAGGTGCGCGAACGACCCGAATTTTAGCGGGCTCAACAGAAGCATGGAGGGCGGCCATCAGGGCTTCGGCCCCCATCATCTCACAGGTAAGGCTGTCGCAAACACGGATGGTTAGGTCAGGAGGTGCTGCTTCCCCTTCTTTGACCGGATCGAAATGCGCATAGAAGGTCGCGACTTCATAGACTTCGGTTTGCGAGAGACGCATCTCTTCAGCAAGAGCGCGCATATGGGCTGCCGACAAGTGGCCGTAACGATCTTGGACAAGGTGCAGGAACTCGATCAAGAGATCACGATCACGTGCTTGATCACCGAGTAGCGTCTGCACTTCAGTAAGGGCTTGGTCATCCAGCTGCCGGCCTTTCGGATGAGATCGGCCTTTGCCCTCACCACTCCCTGGATGTCGCCGTTTGGCTCGTTGTTCTGTTTCGGCAAGTGCCATGACGTAACTCACTCGCTTGCTGAGCGCGCTTTTGATATCTGGTATACCAGACTAAAGAAGCCTGGATCATTAGGCAATCATGGGATATCTAGACATCGAGAAATGCGCTTGGAAAAAGAGCAATCTTCTCGCGTCAATGATACCTCAAACACACACGGCCGCCCAAGAGGGCAACGCTCAAGTCAGCCAAGATGCCACGGCCCGGCTGCGCCGGAGAGCGGGGACAACACCAACCTCCGAGGCGCCGAAGAGACAACCAGAGGCATTGGCCGTCGAGGCGACACGGTCCTTCAGAAAAGGACCTGTCGCCGACACAGCACTCAGCCGACGATGTCAACGCCAGCGAAGAAGAAGGCAATTTCCTGCGCAGCAGTCTCAGGGGCATCGGAGCCATGGACGGAGTTGGCTTCGATCGATTCGGCGAAGTCTTTACGGATGGTCCCGGCTTCAGCCTCAGCGGGGTTCGTGGCACCCATAACCTTTCGGTTTTGTGCAATGGCGTCCTCACCTTCGAGTGCTTGGACGACCACGGGACCTGACGTCATGAAGTTGCAGAGATCATTATAGAAGGGGCGTTCCTTGTGAACGGCATAAAAGGCTTCGGCCTGAGCACGGGAAAGTTGGATACGCCGCTGAGCGACAATTCGGAGGCCGGCCTTTTCAAAACGGGCATTGATCTCACCAGTGAGATTGCGTCGGGTGGCATCGGGCTTGATGATCGACAAAGTGCGCTGCATGGCCATGGGCCTGGCTCCCTCGAGATTCTGCTGGGTTTCAAGAAACTGCCGGCCTTATAGCGAGGGTTTCGCCAGTGCGAAAGGGCATTGAGGTCGCACAGCTGACGCACCGTCGCTATGCTTCTCGTGCTTTTCTCCAGCCGCCACGCTCTGTCTGCTGCCAATAGACCAATTTGTCGTTTTTTTCTTGATGAGCCTTCCAAAGCCCTCGGGCATTGGCGACGGCCTCATCATCCCGACCATCGAACATGATCAACACACGCTCGATACCGTCAGGTAGCGCCTCTGTGGTTGCATTGTCGACAAGGACGAGTACGGACGCCCCATTGGGAACGTCGGGCCGATTGGTCAAATAGATAGGCTGATCTTCGGCATGACCGTCCTTTGCAGAACCGTGAGGGAGAAAGCTGTCGGTTCGAAAGGTCCAAAGCCCCTTGGTCAGCGCTTCCACACGTTCCGACGACGACGCCAGGACCACGGCACGCTTGCCGCTTTCCAAGACTTTGGTCAACAGTTGACCCAGTGCTGGCTCTAGGGCCGTCTTCGTCAGATGATAGAAGCCGACTTCAACCACACCTGCCTCTCACTTAGCCTTCATGATTATCGGCAACAAAACGGTCAAGAAGGCGAACACCAAAGCCGGTCGCACCCTTGCCGGATAGAGGAAGGTCACGCTTCGACCAAGCGACGCCAGCGATGTCCAAGTGAGCCCAAGGAACGTCGCCAGCAAACCGTTGTAGGAATACAGCGCCTGCCGTCGCGCCCGCCTCACGGGCGCGACCCGTATTTTTGATGTCGGCGATCTCCGACTTGATATGCTTGTCATAGTTGCCGCCGAGTGGCAGCCGCCAGACGCTCTCGCCGACGGCTTCCCCTGCTGCGCGTAGTTGGTCGGCGAGTGCATCGTCAGGGCTGAACATACCAGCCTGCTCGTGTCCAAGCGCAACAATGACCGCACCCGTCAGCGTGGCCACGTCGATCATCGCCTTGGGTTCGAAGCGCTCTTGCGTGTAAAACAACGCATCCGCAAGAACCAGGCGACCTTCAGCGTCGGTGTTGATGATCTCGATCGTCGTTCCTGACATGGCCGTGACAACATCGCCAGGGCGCTGCGCCGTACCTGAGGGCATATTCTCCACCAGCCCTAGAACGCCAACGACATTGGCTCTGGCCTTCCGTCCGGCAATCGCTTTCATCGCACCAAAGACGGCAGCGGCTCCACCCATGTCAAACTTCATTTCCTCCATGCCACCAGCAGGTTTGAGCGAGATACCACCAGTATCGAAGCAAACACCTTTGCCGACGAGGGCTACTGGCGGTTCATCGTCTTTGCCCCCCTTCCACTGCATGACGACCAGAAAGGGAGCTTGCTCACTTCCCTGAGCGACACCGAGAAGAGCGTGCATGCCGAGATTTTCGAGCGCTGCACGATCCAGCACCTCCACATCTAGCCCGACTTCTCCGCCGATCTTCTTGCACTCCTCAGCGAATGCCGTTGGCGTCAAAACATTCGCGGGCTCCGTCACAAGATCGCGACCATGTTCGACACCGGCTGCGATCGCGGCACCGCTTTCCCAGTGTTCCGCCGCTGCGCCATGGTTCTCCAGATGAAGATTCAACTTTTGCAGGCCGCTTGGCGGGCTTTCAGCTTCATCGTCCGTCGAGGTTCGATACTTGTCGAAGCGATAGTTTCGAAGGCGCATGCCGGTGGCAAGCGCGAGCGCAACTTCGTCATCACGTGTGTCCATGCCTTCGAACTGATCGATGGCGACATGAGCCGTCTTGACGCCAAGTCCGTTGAGCTTGGCCACGATCTTGCCACCAAGACTTTCCCAATCGTAAGCGCTGCACTCGGCGGGATCGTCGACAGCGAAGACAAGGAACCGGTCATGCGCGACGCCACTCGGGCAAGCGAGCTCAACCACTCCCCGCTTGAACCGCTCTTCGGCGAGCAGGATAGCCCGCTTAATCGCCCCTCCCGTTTGTTCGTTCAATGCTGCTGCAGTCTTACCGAGCTTGCCGTCGGCTGTGGCGAAAAGAACGAGGGTACCCTCAGTATTGAGGACGTCGAGGGAGGCGAATGCTGTCTTCATGATCTCCTGCGGCTCCTATCCGCTTTTTGGGTTCTGGCCGATCCGAGTCGGCTGACATGGGCGCTCAATTTGCCTTCTGGCTTGTTGATGCTGTCTCTGTATGATGCCGCCGATGAAGATCTATCTTAGATATCTCTTTTGGCAGCTTGTCCTGCCGACGCTGATCGCAACGTTGGCGTTCTCTGGTGCAGTCTGGTTGTCACAATCTCTGCGATTTGTCGACCTTATCGTCAACAAAGGGTTGCCATTAACAACCTTTCTGTATCTCACAGCGTTGCTTTTTCCCTCGCTCCTTCTTGTGATCATGCCCTTTGCTTTGTTCTGCGGCGTTCTGTTCGCTTATCAGCGCCTGACCGTCGAGAGCGAGCTTGTTGTCATGCAGTCTGTAGGCCTGAGCAATTTGCAGCTCGCCATGCCCGGACTCATCCTCGGTTTGTTCGTGACCTCGCTTGGGTACGTCAACAGCCTGTACGCGATGCCGGCGGCCTATCGAAGTTTCAAGGACTTGCAGCACGAAGTGAGCAGGGACTTTTCGCACCTATTGCTTCAGCCAGGAATCTTCAATGCGCCGATTCCAAGGCTTACTGTTTATGTGCGCGAGGCGACCGAGGATGGCGATCTCGCAGGGATTGTCGTCCATGACGAACGCGTGAAGTCTCTTCCGGTCACGATGATGGCGGAACATGGCGTGCTCGTTCAGGGAGAAAATGGCCCCCTTTTCGTTCTCCAGAACGGCAATCGTCAGGAGATGAATCTGCAAAATCCAGAGGCTCGCGAGCTTTCAGTGCTTCATTTCGAATCCTATACACTGGATCTCGCCGCGACGGTCGAGCCGCCGAATGATCGCGACCGAAAACCAAAGGAGATGTTCATTGGCGAACTGCTCGATGGGACGGCCCAGGGCCTAGATGCGGATCAACGTCGAGAGCGGCTTGCTGAAGCCCACAAGCGCCTTGCCTGGCCACTAAACGCGCTGGTGTTCACCTTGGTGGGCATGACAATCCTGTTGATCAGAAAACACGACCGACAAGGTCCCTGGCGCGGCCTGTTGCTTGCCGCCCTGATCGTCATCATTGTCCAGGCCCTGAGCACGGCATCGGGCAGCCTTGCGGAAAAGAAGCCAATGTTGGCGCCCCTCCTTTATCTTGTGCCGCTCATCCCTATCGTCGTTTGTAGCTTGCTACTCTTCGGCTTGAAGGTGAACACGCTCGTTGCTGGCCAAGGTCAGAGCTCAACCTGGCGAGAAGCCTGAGATGATCAGTAAGGGATCGATCGCAACGTCGGACGACCTCGGGCAGCCAAAGAGACCGATCCGACTATCTCTTACGCTCTCGATCTATATCGCCAAGCAAGCCTTTATTGGCATCATGATTGCTCTTCTGGCCCTGGGCGTTGTCGCAGTCGTTGTTGATCTGATTGAGCTATTGCGCCGTGCTGGGAGCAGGCCAGAAGCGACGTTTGCCGTCGTCTTCACCATGGCATGGCTACATCTACCGTTCTTCCTACAGCAGCTCCTGCCGTTTTCGGTGCTGTTTGGAACAATGTTCAGCTTTCAACGCTTAACACGCAGCCATGAGCTTGTCGCAGCTCGTGCAACCGGTGTCTCCGTCTGGCAGTTTTTGACACCAGCGCTGGCCGTTGCCGTCGGCATCGGCGTCTTTACCGTGACGGTGTTCAACCCGATCGGTTCTGTTCTGGTCGCAAAGTATGAGACTATGGAGCGGATCTACTTTTCTTATAGGGCATCGATGGTCGCCGTTTCCCAAGGAGGGCTTTGGCTTCGTCAGCCGACAGATGAAGGGGGTGAGCTGCTGCTCCATGCCCGTCAGATGCAGCGAGATCCGCCGACGCTCAAATCGGTCATCGTGTTCTTTTATGACGACCGCGAACTGTTTTCCGCACGGGCCGATGCCGAGGTTGCGCGCTTAAAGCCGGGGAACTGGGTGCTGATCGATCCGATCTATTCCAATCCTGAAGGCGATAGTGAGGTTCTGGCAACGCTCAACATTCCCACCGATCTGACCCCAGATCGAATCAAGGATAGTTTCGAAGCTCCCGAAACGACGTCTTTTTGGGACCTTCCTGGATTCATCGAGCAGTTGGAGGCAGTCGGCTTCTCGGCAACAGAGCATCGGCTTTATTGGCATCGGTTGCTTTCCCTTCCTAGCCTGCTTGCCGCTATGTTGCTGATCGGGGTCACCTTTTCGCTAAGATTGGTTCGACGAGGCGGCACAGGCATTTTGGTTGCTGGCGGCTTGATTACTGGCTTCGCCTTCTACATTCTGTCTGACGTGATTTTTGCACTTGGCCTGTCGGGTCGGCTCCCTCCGACATTGGCAGCCTGGACGCCGGCAGGAATCGCAATTCTGTTAGGCGTAACCACGCTTTTGCACCTGGAAGACGGCTGAGTGACGGTACCGTTTGTTATGAACGAAGGCGTACCCGCCTCAACAATATTGCGATCTAACCGTCGCCCGCGGTCCACTTGGACAGGGCGTTCGTTGGTTCGGGACGGTTTCGCCCTCATTTTTATCTTCACAATGACGTCATTGGCGATTCCAGCGATGAGCCAATCGTTGAAGCCAGGTGAGGGTCCTGTGCTGATGTTGGCCGAGCGCGTGGACGTCGATGAACCTCGCCAGGTTGTGACGGCAATCGGCGACGTCGAAATAACACGTGGCAATCGGCGACTTTTGGCTGACAAAGTCCGCTATTATCAGGCCGAAGATCGGATCGAAGCCGTCGGCAATGTGACGCTTCTGGAACCCGGCGGACAGGCAATCTATGCGGATCTTCTCGAGATTAGCGGGGACCTGAAAGACGGGGTTATCGAAGAGCTCCGAGCACGTCTCGACAAAGACTCAAGACTGGCAGCAACCTCGGCAAGGCTCATCGATGGAACACGAACAGAGATGGATCAAGCCGTCTATTCTCCTTGCCCGGTTTGCGAAGAGGAAGAGGCTTCCCCACTCTGGCAGATTACCGCATCAAAGGTGACACATGATGAGGAAACCAAGGACGTCACCTATAACCACGCCTTTTTCGAGTTCCACGGCGTCCCTGTCTTTTATACCCCGTATTTCTCGCACCCAGATCCTAGTGTCGACAGGCGATCGGGGTTTCTCTCGCCCTCCTTTGGTACCGACACTGAGCTCGGTTTTGTTCTGGAGACGCCCTACCACTTCGCGCTTGCACCTAATTACGACGTCACCCTGTCACCGATCATCACGACGCAAGAAGGTGTTGCACTGGCTGGCGAATTTCGCCATCGCCTGCGCAACGGCCGCTACAATCTTGGCGGCAGCATCACCCGCGGTAGCGAGCCTGAAAACGATAACGATGATCAGGCAACAAGGGACGAATTTCGCGGGCACGTCGAAGGCGATGGCAAATTTGCGTTGGGTGGTGGATGGGATTGGGGCTATAACTTATTCGTTGCCTCCGATGACACCTATTTGTCACGTTATGACTTCAGCGATCTGAATATCCTGGAAAACCGCCTCTTCATTGAAAAAACAAGTGGGCGCAATTACTACGCCGCCAATACCTATGCCTTCCAGGGCCTACGCGAAGCCGATGATCAAGGATTGATTCCGTTCGCGTTGCCACTTCTAGACGTCGAGCTCTCAAGTAAGCCAATGATATGGGGTTCGCGTTTCTTTCTCGACAGCAGCCTGCTCGCCCTCAACAGAACTGACGGCCTCGACACCCGGCGTCTTTCCACAACTGGCGGCTGGGAGCTGCCGTGGCTTGGCAGACTTGGTGATCAATACCGCCTTAGTTTGAGCCTTCGCGGTGACTACTACGATCTTGATGGTGATCCTGATACGTTGTCGGATGAAGGCCGTCGCACCGAAGGCCGGCTGATCCCACGGGCAACACTTGATTGGAATTGGCCTTGGGTCGGTGAAACCCTCGGTCTCACTCCGGTGATCGAGCCAATCTCGAGCCTCACACTCGCCCCCACCGGGCTGAATGATGATGATATTCCTAATGAAGACAGCCTCGATCTCGAGTTCGACGACACCAACCTCTTCGAAGAGAGTCGCTTTCCCGGGCTCGACCAGGTCGAGGAGGGGTCTCGTGTCAGCTATGGTCTCCGTTTCGCCGGCATCGGTGACCGAGGTGAGGTCGTCAATACACTTTTCGGTCAGAGTTTTCGCTTTCAGAAAGACGATCAATTCGACGCCGATAGCGGGTTAGATGGACGTTTCACCGACTATGTCGGTCGGATTGAACTCACACCTGCCGATTGGCTCCGAGCGCGATATCGTTTCCGTCTGGATCGCGATTCCCTGGAGCCCGTGCGCAATGAGGTTCGCGCTACACTTGGCCCCTCTTCACTTCGCTTTGATGTCAACTATCTATCGCTGGAGGATGACCCGTCGGTCTCCGAGGAGGAATTCAGGGCCCGCGAGGAGATTACGGCTGGAGTTCAGCTTGGTCTTGGCAGTGGCTTGACTGTTCGCGCTCAGACGAGACGTGATTTGAAGGCAGACCGCACTGTTGCCAACACCTACGGCCTGATCTATCGACATCCCTGCTTGGTGCTGATTGCCGGAGTCGAAAGGCTATTCACTGAAAATCGGGACGCCGGAGACGGCACCACGATCTCACTTAGGCTGACATTCCAGAATCTCGGCGAAGTCGGGGGAGAAACGTCTGCCTTCGGATTTTGACCTTTCAGCGGGTCTGGCCGGTCATTCCGAATTTGGAGAACGGAACGTTCCATGCGTCGCTCTACTATTTGTCTCTTCGTCTCAACGCTATTGTTCGCACTTCCGGCCATACTCTCAGCCCAGGAGCAGCGTATTGCAGCGATCGTCAATGACGATGTCGTCAGCGCGCAAGACCTGAGCGAACGTCTCGGCCTCGTCCTGTTGACCAGCCGCATCCAGGATCAAGAGCAAGCTAGGCGACAGTTGTCACCGCAGGTCTTGCGTAGCTTGATCGAAGAATCGTTGCAGCTACAGGAGGCAAAGCGGCTGTCAATCGATGTGACACCCGACGAGCTTAATCGCGCACTTGCCGATATCGCGTCACGTAATCAAATGTCACCGGACCAGCTTGAGCAAATGCTGGCGAGCAACCGGATCGATCCGAAGACGCTCAAGAACCAACTCCGCGCGCAGATCAGCTGGCTGAAGATTGTCAACCAGCGCCTCCGACCTCAGGTCAATGTCACCGTCGATCAGCTTGAAATCGCGGTTGAGGAAGCCAAGCGCAATCAAGGGCAACCAGAATATCTCTTGTCTGAAATCGTCCTGCCGGTCGACAGCCCAAGCGACGAACCTCGGGTAGCAGCTGATGCCGCACGCTTGGTGCGAACGCTATCTGAAGGTGCGAGCTTTGAAGCTCTGGCACGTCAGGTCTCCGCCTCGGCAACAGCGAGAAACGGCGGCGACGTCGGCTGGGTGCCAGCCTCAACGATTCCGCCTGAGTTGGAAAGCGCGCTCGAACGCCTTCGCCCCGGCGATGTGTCGGAGCCGCTCCGGTCCCCAGTGGGTTTCTATATCTTTCAGCTTCGCGATCGACGGCTCGGCGCCGCGCCATCGACCGAGGGCGGCGAACGGACGCCGATCGAGGTCCAGTTGTCGCAGGTGCTGTTCGAGGCAGACATTGGTAATGATGAGATTCTCTCTGCGAAAGTCGATCAGGCCAACAGTCTTCGTACACGCCTGACTGATTGCGCAGCAGTCAATGCCGTCGCCGAAGAACTGCAAGCGCCCGCGTCTGGTGATCTTGGTTGGCTCAAGGTGAGCGATTTGCCGGTCGTCCTTGCCAATGCTGTACGTGAATTGCCTGAAGGCGAAATCAGCACGCCCTTGCAGGGTCCTGGTGGTGTCCACCTTTTGATGGTTTGCGATCGTCGAGGCGGCGACGTGCCCGAAAGCGGGAATACCATCGCTTCGGAAGAGGATCGCCAAAAAATCGCCGAACAGCTCGAGCGGGAGCGTCTCGACCGATTGGCGCGTCGCTATCTTCGGGATCTTCGCAAACAGGCTTTTATCGATATTCGCATCTGAGCCCTCGCTGAGCAAGGAGCAGCCGTGTCGCACGAGCTTACTTCGCTAAGGCCGCTCCGCGACGTTATACGTGACCACAACCTGCGTGCAGAGAAACGCTTAGGTCAGCACTTTCTTCTGGACACGAATCTCCTCTCACGGATCGTTAGCCTCGCCGGCGATCTGACTGGCCGAACCGTTCTTGAAATCGGCCCTGGACCGGGTGGACTAACCCGCGCCTTGCTTGCGAGTGGCGCTGGTCATGTGGTTGCGATCGAACGTGATCCGCGCTGTATCGAGGCACTTCAAGAGCTTGTCATGGCATTTGAGGGGCGATTGACGTTGATCGAGGCCGATGCCATGGAGGTTGATCTGGCAATGATCAGGCCAGAACAGCGGCTGACCATCGTTGCCAATCTTCCCTACAATGTGGGCACGGCCCTTCTCCTTCGCTGGCTAGATCAGCTCGTTCATATCGAATGCATGACGCTGATGTTTCAGCGTGAGGTCGCAGATCGTCTGATTGCACAACCGAGAAGCAAGGACTACGGCAGGCTGTCTGTGCTCGTACAATGGCTGTGCACGACAGAACGCCTGCTCCATCTTCCCGCCAAGGCCTTTGTGCCACCGCCCAAGGTGGCTTCGTCAATCATTGGACTGACACCGAGGGACGAGCCCTTAGAGTCGGCAGACAAGCGACTGCTGGAACGCATTCTCGCAGCAGCGTTTGGCCAGCGGCGAAAAATGCTGCGCACAAGCCTGAAGTCCCTCATCCGCGACCCTCGCCCATTACTCGCGGCAGCGGGTATTGATGAAACCGCCCGCGCCGAAGAATTGGACGTCGAGAGCTTTTGCCATCTTGCGCGACAGGCTGAAGCCGACGGCAACCTTGAGATCGATCCATCAACAGTTTAGTCGCACTAGCGTACTACGTCCTTACCGTGTTATTAACCAATACGTGCTATCAACCATGATCTGGAATCAGACGCCGCTTGATGAGAAAGACGTCTCTTCAGCGGTGTGTTCTGCCAGCATGTTGCCGGAGCCTGACGTGATTTGCTTTTGCCTCGGAAACCCATCTCGAAATCGAGATCGAAAGCTTGCCGCCATGGCTTTCGGGCTGACCCTATCTTTGGCGACGTCCGCATCAGCGCAAACGCTCGAAGAAGCGCTTGTGTCGACCTACCTCACGAACCCCGAGGTTGAAGCGCAACGCGCCGCGCTGCGGTCGACGGACGAGTTGGTCGCCCAGGCCAAGAGCGGCTGGCGTCCGTCACTCGATGTCGAATCAAGTGCGGTATTGACCGATCTTGAGAGCTCGGGCGGTGGCGGGGATACCTTTACCACCTCAAATGCACTCAGCGTTCGGCAGAACCTCTACGAGGGGGGCGGAACCGAAGCCAATATTCGGCGCGCCGAGCGCCTCGTTCGAGTCGAACGGGCAAGACTGGCCACGGTTGAACAAGACATTCTCCTGCTTGCCGTCACCGCCTATACAGGCCTTTTGAATGACCTCGCCGTTTTAGAACTCGCCGTCCAAAATGAGCGGCGTCTACGCCGGCAACTTCAGGCGACCAGGGATCGGTTTGAGGTTGGTGAAGTCACGCGCACGGACGTCGCTCAAGCAGAAGCCCGCGTGGCCGGCGCCGTCTCCGAACGTGTTCGCGCATCCGGTGCCATTGAAACGTCGCGCGCGACGTTTCGCAATGTCATCGACCTGGAACCGGAAAGTCTGATCCCACCGAAACCGATCGATAGCCTTCCGGCGAGCGAAGACGAAGCCCAACGGATGGCAGAGGGCATTAATCCCAATATCCTAGCGGCGCAGTTCAATCTTGCCGCGGCGAAGGAAGATGTCAGTATCGCTCAGAGCTCCCTGTTACCGAGGCTGGATGCGACGGGTGAGCTGAGCTATGTGGATGAGCCCAATCTGTCCCTCAATTGGCAACGATCCGCGACCATTGGCGCAGCCTTAACGGTGCCGCTCTATCAGGGCGGCGGCGAATATGCTCAGGTCCGCCAAAGTAAAGATGTCGTACGGCAACGCCAAAGCGATCTCGACGCAATCTATCGAAGCATTCGCGAAGAGGTGACTGATGCCTGGCAAGCGCTGGTGACAGCACGCTCGAGTATCGAGGCCATTACCGAGCAAGTCCGAGCAGCTGAAATCGCACTCGATGGTTCTCGCCAAGAAGCTTTGGTCGGGCAAAGAACCACGCTCGATGTCCTCGACCAGGAGAACGATCTCTTTGAGGCGGAAGTCGATCTCGTCAGCGCGCAACGCGATGAAATTGTTGCAAGCTATCGCCTCAAAGCCGCCGTCGGCGGTTTGACAGCAAAGGATCTCGCTCTACCCGTCGAGATCTATGATATCGAAGTCAACTACAACGACGCACGAAATCGTTGGTTTGGTCTCGGTGGCAATGTGGACGATGACGACACACGCTGATATCTCCGATATCGTGTAAGAGATCTTGGCATCGCTGCCATAACCTTGGCAGGATCAGTAGAAACAACACTCGGGATGCGGTGGGAACTGCACCCTGGTGACGGTGCGTTCTTAGGGCGACCAGATGTTCGTTGTCGTGGTGCGCGTTTGACCAAAACACGCTTGACGATATTCCGCCGCCGCGCCGCTGAGGTGACGTCACTCTTTGTTAGCTTTCCGAGAACGCGATCTAGGTCACTTGCCGCCAGATAAGATCAAGGCTAGCCAGCCGCGCCGTAGACTTGCTGCCGAAAGCGTTTCATCCAAAGGATCTTTCCGACACCGCTAGCGAGCTTCCACGCACAGAAAAGCGCGCGCTGGCGGTCAGGAAGCCAAAGAACCGCGATGACCGGCGCGAGCAAAATGATTTGCGTCGCGCCGACAGCCATCCAAAAAAGGGTTTCTGCAGGCCGCGGCTTTGGCAGCAACATCGGTGTTGATGCCCGACACTGCCCACGCTGGAACGCCCGATGCCAGATTTTCGACCTATTAAGCCTATCAGCAGGAATCAACTCACTGACGATGGCTTCCGCTGACCAGACAAATTGCGCACCATTGGCTTTGAGCTTGCTGAAGAAAAGCGTATCTTCACCACCGGTAAGGCCGAGTTTCGTATCGAACGGCTCGCCTGAACCGCCAATCACACTTCGTCGCACCAAGGCATTGTTGGTCGCACGAACACCCACTTTCGACCCCGTGGTTAGCGGCAGGGAATAGGTGTAAAATGCGGTCAGAAAATCCTCGTCTTCTGTTGGCGGGGAGTCAAACCTCGGATGCACCGGACCGAACACCACGTCGGCATCAGAAGCTTTTTGCGTTTGCATCAGATTAAACAGCCAGTCCTGCACCGCCACTTCATCATCATCAATCATCGCGATGAAATCGCCTCGTGCTTCGGCAATACAGCGATTGCGAGCATGAGAAATACCAGGTCTGGGCTCGTGAAAGTAGCGAAGCGGTATACCCTGCGCGTCGATCGAATTCACCAACAGCTCAGCGTTCCTGTCGGGCGCGTTATCGACAACCACGATCTCAAAGACACCGTCATCATGTGCCTTTTGTTGAAGACAACTTAAGATTGTGTCTTTCAATGCGTCGTTTCGATAATAAGTTGCCATGACAATACTGACCAAGACATGGCTGTGTTGATCGTCAGCGCTCATCTGTCCTGATTTATGCTGGCTCTTCTTCAATTCTTCCGACCTAGAGTTGCTCATCAAGACTCTGTTTCCGCGTAGAGACACGAGGTGCGTCGCCCATGATTTTTACGCATGACTTGGCCAGCAGCGTTTGGCATGAATGGACTACTCTCTTGCAATGGACATGACGATTTGTCCACTATCGGCGCCAAAGTTTCTTGTCGCAGCCGCTTCCGAGGCGCAACATCACTATGCGCCGAGGTTCTGCGAAAGAGGTAAGGCCCTCTTCAGCCTCGAATGGGTCGCCCGATAAGAGTCGGGTTAATACGCATATGGCGGATCACCCAAACCAACATGATGATGTTCCAAACCGCGAGGCTGATCGCGGTCGACGTGGCTGCTCCTTCAAGATTAAACAGGGGAATCAAGAAAAAATTCAACACGACGTTGCAGATGAACGATAGACCTATCGCAACGGCAACTTTGCGTTCGTGGCCGGTCATTGCCATGAGGACCCCGACAGGACCAGCGGCGATAGCAAGAAGTTGTCCCGCGACGAGGATTGACAAGGCTGTCGACCCCTCAACGAATTCAGGGCCGAAGAGCCCCATAAAGATATCACCGAACAGGACGAAGGCGGTGGCAATCGGTAGACCGACCACAAGCGAAATCAACGCGACCTGACGACAGCCCTTATGGAGGGCTTCTCGATCGCCTCGCGTAAACGCGGTTGAGAGCATGGGGCGCAACACCGGCATCGCCGCCAATAACGCGAAGGACAGGACCTGACCATAGCGCGCCGCAGCCCGATAAATGCCAACAGATGCAGGATCAGAGAGGGCCGCCAACATCATGACATCTGTCTGTTCGGTGATGATAAAGGCCGCATTCACGAAGGCAAAGCCGGCAGCTGTTGAGAACCAGTGCTTAGGCTCAATCTTGATGCGACCTCGCCAAAATGCTCCACCAAGGAGATAGAGCAGGTAGCCAATCAGCAAGAGAAGTCCAAAACCGTAAGCGAAGACCATAATCCCAGCGGCCGTTTCGGCGGTCATCGACCAATCCGCCGAGACATAGATAAGGGCGCCTGCCAGAATGAAGCCTGGGCGAAGAACAACCGAGACAATCTGGCCGAAGAAGGGCCAGCGATGGCCTTCGAGAACGGACATCGTCGCCACGAGCAGAGCTGACGCAGGCAGCGCCCAGACGGCAATAGTCAGCGTGTTGCCGTAAACCCAGGTCGACGGCAGGACGAACTTAACCAGTGCCGTCGTCAAGGTTGCCCCGATAAGCGAGAGAAGTAGAACTGCCCCGCAGCAAAAGAGAACCAGCCCTCGTACCCTGGCGGTATCCTGACGTTCGCGGCTTGCGGCAATCTCACGAACCAAAACGCTTTCGAAGCCAAAAATGGCAATGATCTCGAGGATCATCAAGGCGCTGACGGCAAAGCTGAACAGACCAAAGCCCTCGACGCCAATGAGACGAACCAGGACAATATTCATCAAGAAGGAGAGGCCGACACCGAGAATCTTGACCCCGAAAAGAACAATGGCACGCCACGGCAGATTGCGGTCTGCCTTGTTCCCGTCAGGCGCTGATCGGGTCACCGACGGGCTGCCGTCAGGCTCCGCTGCATCAACCGCTGGTGCCACCGTTCTCGTCATGATCGATTGTTCTCTCGTGGGCGCTCAGATCCGTCCGACGTGGTCAAGAATCGCCTGGATTACCGATAGGGCTGCCCCGTATCGCGCCTTTGACTCCAAAGCACCTTACCAAGGGCCTGGGCCATAGCAACTTTCGGGAGTCCAACGTCGGCCCCGGTCAGCTTGGCACCAGCCCAATGGGACGCAGCAAAACCGAGCTGTGCGGCGCCGGTCGCCATATGGCGCGCTGCCGTGAGCCATTTGATGCGTGCCTTGTTCTTCAGCACGAGACGGACGAACTGCTGACTTTCCCGAAATCGCCTTGTGGCAAGGTAGTCGGCATTGCTGCGGCTTGCCGGTACGAACTCTTTCATCCAAGCCCGTTTCGAATAGACAATCTTCGCGCCAGCCTCTTGGGCACGCTGTAGAAAGTCGGTGTCTTCGCCCCCGGTGCGTCCGAAGGCAGGATCGAACGGCATGTCCATGGTGAACATCGTTGCTCGCCGAAATGCAGAATTGGAGGTCGCGGCTCGCTTCAAGCTGTGAAGGACAGCGCCATCCCCAACATCTTCATCGCGGCCGTACCAGTCCATGGGCAAGGCTTCTGCCCAACTCCCTTGCCTTTCAAAGACGGGCACGACTTTACCCATCAATATGTCGGCTTCCGTGCGATCCAAACAGGCGATGACTTCACCAATCCAGTCCTGCGGCGCCTCCATGTCATCATCAACGAAAGCGAGATAACGCCCTAACGCCGCTGCGACACCCGCATTGCGCGCGTGGGAAATATTGGTACGTGGCTCATGAACATAGCGCACCTCAATCGGACCACCTGCATAGCTAGCAATGAGATCAGCGATATTGCCATCGGCGCTATTGTCAACGACAACGACATCAAACGCGATATCGTGAGAGCGGTCTTGTGCCACACAGGAATCGAGTGCTCGCTTGAGGCTTTCCGGCCGATCGAGCGTACAGATTACAATCGTCGCATCCAAGGCTTCATCTCTTTCTTGATCCGGCTGAAGCGCTCTTTGCCCCCTCTTGGAAGAGGAGGCGATTATCGTTGCGGCAAACGATGCGGCTCAATCTAGCGCGAAGGCTTCTTTGTAATCCAGCTTGAGATCCGGATTTTGCTCGGATTTTTCGAGAACAGCGTTGCCAACGACCAGCATTTCGATCTCTGTTCCCATGAAGCAACGGAAGGCGTCCTTCGGTGTGCAGACGATCGGCTCACCGCGAACATTGAAGCTCGTATTGACCAAAATCGGGCAACCAGTTTCGCCCCTAAAGGCTTGGAGAAGCTTATGATAGGTTGGATTGGTCTCCTCGTGCACCGTCTGAATGCGGGCGGAATAATCGACATGGGTCACCGCCGGCACTTCGGATCGCGGCACATTGAGCTTATCGATCCCGAAGAGCCCCTCTTCGTCTTGGTTCATGCGCCGTCGTTTCTCCTCAGCGACATCCGCGACGATGAGCATATAGGGACTGTCACCCTCATGCTCGAACCATTCGCCAACATGTTCCCGCAAGACGGATGGCGCAAATGGGCGAAAGCTCTCTCGATACTTCACTTTTAGATTGAGTGTTCGCTGCATGGTCGGTGAGCGCGCGTCGCCTAGGATCGACCGTCCACCGAGCGCTCGCGGTCCGAATTCCATTCGCCCCTGGAACCAACCGACAGCTTTACCTGACGCAAGCGCTTTGGCCGCCGTCGCAATCATCTCGTCCTGAGATAGAGAGCGGAACACGGCACCTGCTTCTTCAAGATCTGCCTCGATTTCATCTTGGCGAAAGGCAGGCCCCAGATAGCTCCCCTTCATCCCATCCATTGCACCATTGAGTCGACGCGGTTGACGTTTGAACCCGTGATAACCTGTCAATGCAGCACCGAGCGCACCGCCAGCGTCACCTGAGGCTGGCTGGATCCATATATTTTGAAAGGCACCGTCCCTCAAAACCTTGCCGTTGGCGACACAATTCAAGGCGACACCGCCGGCTAGGCAGAGATTTTTCGAGCCCGTCTCCTTCCGAATGGACCGTGTTAGCCGAAGCATCACCTCTTCAGTAACGGCCTGCACCGAAGCGGCGAGATCCATCTCACGCTGTGTCACGCGTTCTTCCGGCGTACGTGGAGGGCCACCAAACAAGGCATCAAAGCGCTTGTTGGTCATGGTCAGTCCGGTGCAATAGTCGAAGTACTGCTGGTCCAGCCGAAACGTGCCATCTTCTTTCAGATCAATCAGGTTGTCATAAATCAAGTCGGCGAACTTTGGCTCACCGTAAGGGGCAAGCCCCATGATCTTATACTCACCAGAATTCACCTTGAAGCCAGTGTAGTAGGTGAAGGCTGAATAAAGCAGGCCAAGGGAATGCGGAAAGTGAATTTCTTTCAGCATCGTGAGGTCGTGGCCGTTGCCGAGACCCAATGATGTCGTTGCCCATTCGCCGACACCATCAATCGTGAGGACCGCGGCCTCCTCAAATGGCGACGGGAAAAACGCGCTCGCTGCGTGACTCTGATGATGCTCCGCAAAAAGTAGCTTCGCCTCGAGATCTTTGAACTTGACATCAGGATCTGTGAGTTCAGCGACCTTCTCGAGTTCTTGGCGAAGCAGACGCTTTTGAAAGAGCTTCTCCTTCATCCAAATCGGCATCGCCATCCGGAACGACTTAAAGCCCCTCGGTGCAAAGGTCAGATAGGTCTCCAGCAAACGTTCAAACTTCAAGAATGGCTTGTCATAGAATGCAATATGATCGACATCAGCCAGCGTGATTCCGCCTTCGGCAAGGCAGTAGCGCACGGCTGATGCTGGAAAGGCGCTGTCGTGTTTTTTTCTTGTAAATCGCTCTTCCTGGGCAGCTGCTACGATTTTGCCGTCCTCGAGCAATGCAGCTGCACTGTCGTGATAGAATGCCGACACACCAAGAACGTGCATAGTGTTTCCGTTTCTTTGACGTCTGAGGTGATCATTCATCCGATGCGGTAAAAGCCCCACCGACTTAATCAAGTCGATGAGGCCGCTCCTACAGCATCAAAAGACAGTGTAAATGAAGGGCGCTACTGCGGTGCCTTGGGTCAGTACGATGAGCCCGCCAAACAATGCCATCATCATAACGATTGGCAAAAGCCAGTATTTCTTGCGCGCCCGCATAAACTGCCAGAGTTCGCCAAAAATCGACATGTCTTCACCTCATTTGTTTGGTGGCATTCCCACCCACTTTGGTCACGGTCCTTTGAACACTCTGCCATCCGGTATCAACAAAGACCTCAATGCGCTCGAAAGCGACGACCTTAGAATTGTTGGGGCATACTTTCGGGAGCAGGACCAGGCGGGTCGCGTTCGATCCAATAGGTCTTGGCATCGGGTTCAAATTTCAAACGCAATGGGTCCTTGCCAAAAGCACGAAGAAGCAGACCTATCGGCACAATCGTGACCAAGAAAATTAAGCCGAGAACGATCGGGTTAACAATCGTGAACAGCAGTAGTCCGAGCTTGGTCCAGGCTTTGTTCAGTGGCGATAGAAGCGACGGCGCCATCAACCCAAAAAGGAGAAGGGCAGTGCCGATACCACCCAGAATCCACTCAAGCGCACCAAGGACAACAGTGCCGGACGACCACCAGCTCAGCGCAACACGCACCAACGCGATAGCGAAAAGAATGCCGCCAACGGTAAGCCCAAAACTACGGTCAGAACTTCCCTCGACAGACTCGTCGCGCCTAAAGTCCTCATGCGTCGACACAATTCTTCCTTAAGGAACGCTGATCAAAGATCTCATATTG
Organism: Geminicoccaceae bacterium; assembly: GCA_028285265.1. Lineage (GTDB taxonomy): Bacteria > Pseudomonadota > Alphaproteobacteria > Geminicoccales > Geminicoccaceae > JANQPX01. The sequence continues at coordinate 57,137 of JANQPX010000030.1, read as the reverse complement.
TTAATCACAACCTACCAGCAGTGATTTTTCGCAGGATTTACCGGGTTTGGTGGCAGCAATCAACTGCATTTTACAAAAATTCACCCAAGAATTGACTGAAGCATAGCCAAAGATGTCGCTTTGCTACAGGTGCCGTAAACATCCAGATCATTTACACGGACTCTTTGGAAACGCCCGTCGACTCATCTTTCAGAGTGGATGCCCAGGCAGACGAACGACCAATAGCGACTTCATATCAAAGCCCCCCCAATTCCCGTTATCAGAACGATGACATAATGTGTCCTGAGCTACGGGAGCTCATCCACGCTGCTGGACACTTAGGGATCTCCTATTTCGGTTAACAGCTTGCTGGTCCCGTGACAGCACCTTCATAATCCCAACAGCGAAGACCTCCTTGAAATGTACACTGTTTGCCCTTGGCGTCGGAGGGCTGCTGCTGTTACGTTTGAAGCGTATTCCAAAAGGGCAGTGCACAATGTCGGGGGTTCGAGCAGCGGAGCGGCCGGGTCTGCTTTCTGATTACGATCCAGAGGGGTTTTATTGCGAACTGCTCGGAAAGGGAGGTGCGGGCCTGCCGCATACTGATACGCTTCGGCGGCGTATCGATCGGCAAAGGCTCAAGGAGATGCAGCGACGCGCTGCAGACACCGAGCGTGAGCTTTACAATCTCGGCATCACCTTTACCGTCTATTCTCAACGAGATGCAATCGATCGTATCCTACCATTCGACGTGCTGCCACGCGTCATCTCAGCAAACGAATGGGCCGTGTTGGAAGAGGGGTTGGTTCAACGCTTAACCGCGATGAACCTCTTTCTCGATGACATCTATCATCATCGAAAGATCCTGAAGGACGATGTGGTTCCTGCCGAGTTGGTTCTGCAAAATGAGCATTACCGACCTGAAATGGAAGGTGTCGATCTCAAACATGGCACGTACATCCATATCTGCGGCGTCGATATCATCCGAGATCAGGAGGGCCAGTTCCGGGTGCTTGAAGACAATGGACGAACGCCTTCCGGCGTCTCCTATGTCGTCGAGAATCGCCATTTAATGTTTCGCGCCTTCCCTGACCTTGTCGAAGGAATCGGCATTCGACCGGTCTCGAATTACGGCCTTCAATTGAGGGACGCGATGGCGGAAATCGCCCCAAATGGCATTGATGATCCGCAGATCGTCCTTTTATCACCAGGCGCCTTCAACGCTGCCTATTTTGAACATGTTTTTCTCGCACGTGAGATGGGGGTTCCGCTGGTCGAAGGTCGTGACCTCATCGTTGAGGACGATCAGGTCTTGATGAAGACCACAGCTGGACGAAAACGCGTCGATGTCATCTATCGGCGGATCAATGACGACTTTCTCGACCCTGAAGCCTTCGAGCCAAGTAGCCTTTTGGGTGTGCCGGGTTTGATGCGCGCCTATAAGAAGGGCCGCGTCGCCCTTGCTAACGCGGTCGGCACAGGCGTGGCCGATGATAAGGCCGTCTATGCCTATATGCCGCGAATTATCAAATACTATCTCGACCAGGATCCCATCATTCCCAATGTCGAGACAAACATATGTCGGGAAAAGGATGCACTCGCCTTTACACTCGATCACCTGAAGGACCTGGTGGTCAAGCCGGTCGGCGAGTCCGGCGGTTACGGCATTACCGTTGGGCCAAAATCCAGTGCGGAAGAGCTTGAGGCTTGCCGAAAACAGCTCATCGCCAAACCAGCGAATTTCATCAGTCAACCGACCATCGGGCTCTCCGTCTGCCCGACCTTAGTCAACACAGGCGTCAGGCCGAGACATGTCGACCTAAGGCCCTTTTTGATCACGGGCTCTAGTACTTGGGTCCTACCCGGTGGGCTCACCCGGGTCGCTCTCAAACGAGGATCGCTCGTGGTGAATTCCTCTCAAGGCGGCGGTACCAAGGATACCTGGGTTCTTGAGTAGTCAAAGCCTTCTCTCCCGGTTTGCCGAAAGTCATTTTTGGATGGCGCGCTACGTTGAGCGTGCCGAAAACTTAGCACGAATCCTGGACGTCAACGAAACCTTCGCTCGCGATCGAACCGGTGTTCAAGACTGGCTGCCGATTGTGCAGTTGCACGCTGACGACGAGGCTTTCTTCAAAAAGCACGATGAGGCCAACGCCAAGACCGTTGTGCATTTCTATATCGTCGATCGAAACAACCCGAACTCGATTATCGAATCCATCCGCGCAGCGAGAGAGAATGCTCGCAGCCTCCGCCATCTCGTTAGTATTGAGCTCTGGACTCAGCTCAATGTGTTCTACCGATGGCTCGAAGGTCTGAAGCAACGGGACTATGATCTCCGCAATCTGTCCAAGCTCTGTGGCGAAATCACCCAGAAATGCCAACTGCATACGGGCATCGTCGAAGGCACGATGTTTCGGGACCAAGCGCTCGGTTTCTATTTAATCGGGAAACAACTTGAACGCGCGGATCAGCTGACCAGATTGGTCGACATTAAGTATCATCGCCTGCTGCCCAAGCCCTCTGACATTGGCTCGCCGGTGGACGTCAGTCAGTGGAATGCGATGTTGCGATCCGTGGCTGCCTATCAAGCCTTTAGACGAACTCACCCAAGTGGCATGACACCGGCATTGGTTGCCGGCTTCCTTTTGTTTAACCCTGGATTCTCCCGCTCGCTCAAAAGCTGCGTCCGCGAAATTCGAAAGCTCGTCAATGAACTGATCGACAATCCTGCCCTCGAGGGCACGACTTTTTGTCCGCAGTCGCTCGATAAATTGGAACGCCAGGTCGCGGTTGCGGTCAATGATGCAATCGACCGCGGCGTCCACGAATATCTGGACGATATCCAGGTTGCGCTCATCGCGCTGGGCAAGGAGATGGCCGAGGCTTATTTCGATCAGGAGTCATCACAAGCGCAAGCCCAAGGCCAAAACTGACCGTCCTCATGCGGAGTTCACTAGGTGACCTGCTGATCGTCAGGACGGCGTCCCAGATCTTGACCTCGCATCAGAACGCCGTCAGCTCTGCCAGCCCCCGATCATGATGTCGATGCGCTTCAAACCCCGGCCTCCAATGGACGGACGTCAACTGACACCTTGACCTCATGGGCACCACCTCCAACCATAACGCCGGTGACCGGGCTCACATCACCATAGTCTCTCCCCCAGGCGAGCGTGATGTGCTCATTGGTGGGAATGAGGTCGTTTGTGGGATCGAGATCGACCCATCCATGATCCGGAATCCAGATTGAGAGCCAAGCATGGGATGCATCGGCGCCAACCAGCTTTTCTTGGCCGTCGGGAGGGTGGGTCAGGAGATAGCCGCTCACATAACGCGCCGGCAGACCGAGCTTGCGCAAGCACGCAATTTGAAGATGTGCAAAATCCTGGCAAACGCCGCGCTTCAGACGCATGACCTCGTCAACAGGGGTCGAGACGTCTGTAGCACTGCCGTCATAGGTGAAGTCTTGGAAGATACGGCTGGTGAGCTCAAGGGTAGCCTCCAGCACCGGACGCCCTGGTGTGAATGAGTGCCGTGCATAAGCTTCAACCTCATCGCCAGCCTTGGTGAAAGGTGACGTGAACAGGTACTGGGCAATGTCCAGCATGGGCCTGCTGCTATCTGCCTTAACCTTCGCCGCCACGTGATCCCAACGAAGCGTGCTATCGGGTTCAGGCGTTTCGTTGGTTTGCACATCGATCACGCTTCTGGCTTTGATCTCGAGCGTCTCGTGGAGTGTTTGCACGATGATAAAGCTGGTCGGATTGCCGAAATAATCGGTACCAGGCTCATTCACCGCCGGCGCCGGATCGATCACAAGGCTACTTCGATGATTGGTTTGATGTGCAGCAATGCGTGGCGACAGGTGCAACAGATGATGGGAAATCGAGACTGGCTGGCTGTAAAAGAACCCTGTCACATGGCTGATATCGTATCGCAAGACATTCCTCTTTGTATCACTGCAGATCTTAGCTGATCGCTGATACGCTACAGGCCAGAGCCAAGCCAGATCGGACCTGATCGGCCGAGCGGTTCAGCGTGGCTGAAATAGCGTCTCGCCACCGTATCGGAGATCTCGCCGAGTTCCTGGTCAATCGCCGCCATGATCTCAATCAAGGCCTGGCGTTCTCGCCGCTGATTGGTTGACTGCGACAGCGTTTTCAAATCAGCGAGATCAATCTTGGCCTTGATACGACTGAGCTGCTGTTGTTCATCGCTCAACCCGGCCTGTTCGGCAGCGCGCGGCAGAGCTTCCAGATGCTCACTCAGGCAATTCAGCTGAAAGACAACCGAGCGCGGATTGGTTTCATCGAGCAAAAGGAGATCAATCACCAAAAGCGCACTTGGTTCAGCTGTGTAGCGGGTCTGATAGGTGATACCGCTATCAGCGAGTTGCAGCAGCACATTCAAGATCAAGGGTTCGACATCCGTATGTCGGCCAGCAAAGCCTTCGATGAGCTTCGCGGTCAGAACGCCACGCTCCAGCCGTCGTCCCATATCAAAAAGGCGCCAACCGAAACCACGGGTCATATTTTCCATTTGCATGCCCGAAAGCGCCGCAAGCATGCGTAAGAATTGGTTGAATAAATGCAGATTGGCGTCGATATCGCGACCGGTTGTAGTGCGATAAGCCTCAATATTAGATTGCAGTTCCTGCAAGATGCGCCAGCTGTCACTCGACAAACGCTCGCGCACCGATCCTGCCGTCCGCTTGAGGCTGTCTGCAAGATTGCCGATACCGTTAATGGCGTCGGGATCAAACACAAGAAACGACAGACCACGTTCGCTCATGTCACCGAAGCGGCTTCCGACTTGCTTCGCCGTCGTCTTCGCGAGGTATCCCCGCTCGACCATCAGATCAAGAAGGGTGGCTCGGACCATCGCATCTTCGCCGACATCATCGCCGATCACCCGCAGGAGGAACGCACGTAGTAAGCGAAGCCCGCCTTCCATGCGTTCTGCATAGCGCCCAAACCAAAAGAGATTGTCGGCTGTTCGGCTCGCAATATCCTGACCACCACGCTTCGGCACTTGCCGTTGTTCGACTTGGCCAAGACGCGAAAAGCTGCTGAGCGGCCGATCGGCAAGCACCCAACTATCCTTGCTCGCCTCACCCTGATGCATGAAGGCGGCTTCGCTATCCGTATGCTCCGATGTACGCGTGAGACCACCGGGCATGACGCGATAGCTGTCACCTGACGCAGCGAGATAGACGCGAAGGCCAACCGGCCGGGGCTGCAACCGCCCATCCTGCCAGCTCGGTGCTGTCGAAAGGGTGGCGAGTTCCTGGCCGACATAGTCATCGCCGCTGCGCTCGATCTTTGCCGAAAGCGCAGCTCGCGACGAGCGATCTAGCTGCGCACCAATGGTGTGTCGCGGTGTCCCCTGCATGATCGATCGTGACACGAATGTCGGGCGGATAACGAGCCGTTCCATATGCTCCTGAACAAAGGCTTTGCCATCGTCGTCACCACACCACCAGCTTGCGATCTGCGGCAGCAGCAAGTCCTCGCCAAGCAGCTCCTGAGCCAACTTGGGGAGAAAGTGCATCAACGCATCCGACTCGACCAAGCCACTACCCAAGGCATTCACGATACTGACATGACCGGCGCGCAAGGCTTCAATGATACCCGGGATGCCGTTCAGGCCATCGGATTGAAGAGTCAACGGATCATATTGATGCGACTCGACACGGCGCCAGATCATGTGCACGGGCTGGAGGCCTGAGAGTGTTTTCATAAACACCCGTCGGTCGCGCACGGTGAGATCGGCCGCTTGGACCAGGGGAACGCCGAGATAGCGAGCGAGATAGGCATGCTCGAAATAGGTCTCGGCGGTCGGCCCTGGCGAATGGATCACAAGCTTTGGATCGTCATTCCGAATGCTTTTGATCAATTCATCGCGCAACGACTGGAAGAAGGCAGCAAGCCGCTCCACCCGGCAATCCTTGAAAAGATCTGGCAGCGTTCGCGCCATGATGACGCGGTTCTCCAAGGTATAGCCCGCGCCGATTGGCGCCTGGGTACGATCACTCAACGCCCACCAACGCCCGTCTGGTCCCCGTGCGAGATCGATAGCAAGGAAGTGGAGGTAAAGGTCGTTCGGCAAGGCAATGCCGCGTACCGGTCTGATAAACTGATCATTACCGAAGACCAATGCCGGCGGAATCACACCATCGGTCAAGAGACGCTGCTCGCCGTAGAGGTCGGCAAGAACAGCGTTCAACAACCTGGCGCGCTGAATGAGTCCTCTTTCCAACGCCCGCCATTCGTCGGCAGGTATAATCAGCGGGATCGGGTCGAGACGCCATGGGCGATCCTCACCGCTTGGGTCGCCGTGGGCGTTATAGGTGATGCCATAGTCCCGAACCAGACGATCTGCGGATGCCCAAGCGTTCGCAATCTCGGCATCGGACATGGTCGCAAGACCGGCAAGAAACGTTTGCCAATGCGATCGGATGCGGCCCTGACCGTCCACCATCTCGTCATACACACCGCCTCCGCCCTGATAGTCTTTATGCAAGCGACTTGCCGCTTCAAGGCGTGTTTTGAAGGAAGCGTCGATCGACTGGGCCAACGATATCATCCATCATCGTTCAACTCTGAGCGAAAACCACAGACCGTCAGTTTAGATCCCCCCATCGTAAATCTAAAGTCAAAGGCGATTCATCTCTGGACTGATCAACAGGCTCAGCATACGTCCCAGACTGGTGACCGATCTTAAAAAATCGGGCAAGACGTCGACTTTCCGCCTCATAGGCATTAACGGGAAAATGTTCAAAATTCCGTCCACCGGGATGGGCGGCATGATAGGTACAGCCTGCGACAGCACGCCCACTCCAGCGGTCATAGAGATCAAAAACTAGCGGCGTGTTCACACCGATCGTCGGGTGCAGACAGGACGGAGGATGCCACGCGCGGAATCGTACACCAGCGACCGCTTCACTTTGTCGACCCGTTGATTTGAGGGGTACCTGGCGGCCGTTGCAGGCGACGATGTAGCGTTGATCGGTCAAGCCAGATGCCTTGACCTGAACCCGTTCGACTGATGAGTCGACAAAACGCACGGTGCCGCCGACAGCCCCCTCTTCGCCGAGGACGTGCCAAGGCTCCAAAGCCTGACGGATCTCAATCTCGACATCGCCAAAGGTGACCGTTCCATATTCAGGAAATCGGAATTCGAAATGCGGTGCGAACCAAGATCTATCAAGACGGAATCCATGGCGGTCCATATCATCGATCACGTCAACAAGGTCTTGCCAGACATAGTGTGGCAGCATGAAGCGATCATGAAGGGACGTACCCCATCTGATGAAGTCTCCCTCATAGGGTGTTTGCCAAAACCGTGCGATCAGGGCGCGAAGCAAGAGCTGCTGTGTCAGGCTCATCTCAGCATGCGGCGGCATCTCAAACGCGCGGAACTCAACCAAGCCAAGCCGTCCGGTGGGTCCATCCGGCGAGTAGAGCTTGTCGATGCAAATCTCGGCACGATGCGTGTTGCCGGTGACGTCGACCAACAAATGCCTGAACACGCGATCGACCAGCCATGGCGGCGGTGGCGACGGATGGCCTTGGACAGGGCTTTGAAGATGTTCGCGTGGCGGTGTTGGGATCTCATGAAACGCGAGTTCGAGCTCTTGAAGCGCATCATGCCGGGCTTCGTCAATCCTAGGGGCTTGGCTGGTCGGACCAATAAACAACCCTGAGAAAAGGTAGGACAGCGACGGGTGATGCTGCCAATAGAGGATCAGGCTCTTCAGAAGATCCGGTCGTCTCAAGAAGGGACTATCAGGAGCGCTCGCCCCGCCCACGACTACATGATTGCCGCCGCCGGTCCCCGTATGGCGACCGTCGAGCATGAACTTTTCAGTGCCTAGCCGTGAGAGATGCGCCTCCTCATAGATCGCCTGAGTGATGCGCTTCGTCTCGGCCCAGCTACGGGCGGGGTGGATGTTGACTTCGATGACACCGGGGTCGGGCGCGACTTTGATCACGTTCAGGCGCGGATCGGCGGGCGGCGTATAGCCTTCGATATGGATCTTGAGCCCGAGCTCCAACGCGCTGGTCTCAATGGCCGTAAGCAGCTCAAGATAGTCTTCCACAGTTTCCGTGGGCGGCATGAAGACGCAGAGTTTGCCGTCCCTCGGCTCGACCACCAAAGCGGTGCGTATAGCGCCACCGGCATCATCAGCGACTTGTGCGGTGACCAACTGCCGACGCGCCTGACCGCTTCGGTCATCGCGGCGATAGGCTTGACCGATCTCATCGGGATCCGGCAGATCGCTTCTTTCGGCGAACGGGTCGGTTGGGATGATATAGGGGTAGTCACCAGGCGCGATATAGGGAAGAGAGCCAAGCGGCAGACGAAGCCCTGCCGGCGAATCACCTGGTGTTAGCAAGATGCGACCTGAACGGGTGGTCCAAGGTGACGTCCTCCACCCCTTAAGTGCCTTGGCTTGCCAACGCTGAACCGGCAGGACAAAGCTAACGGGGTTGCCAAGCCCACGATCAAACACGCGGGCAAGACGCGATCGCTCAAGCGGATCGTCAAGTTTTGAATCAAAGGGATCGACGTTCTCGGGCAGCGATCGTTCCCTGCCGATGAAATGCCATGGATCATCATAGGATGCTTGAGGCGACTCGGGGTCCAATCCCAACGTTGTCGCAATCGTCCGGCTCAACGCTTCTGCCTGATCAATGGTCGCGTCATACTTGCTCGTCTCATCGGCGATGAGCGAAGGTTGCCTCCATATCGGCTTCCCGTCCCGACGCCAATAAAGAGAAAACGTCCAGCGCGGCAGCTGCTCGCCGGGATACCACTTGCCTTGGCCATAGTGCAGCAAACCGTCAGGTGCAAAGCGCTTTTGCAGCCGACGGATGAGCTGATCGGCAAGCCCCCGCTTGGTCGGGCCAACGGCCGCCGTATTCCACTCATCGCCGTCTGGGTCATCAATTGCGATAAAGGTTGGCTCACCGCCCATGGTGAGACGTACATCGTGATCCACGAGCTTGCGATCGACCATGTCACCAAAGGAATCAATCGCCGCCCATTGCTCTTCGCTGTAGGGTTTGGTGACTCGCGGCGTTTCCAGAAGCCGCTGCACCGACATATCGACATGGAAATCCACCTCGGCGGCCCCGACCATCCCCGTGATCGGCGCTGCACTTCTTGGCTCAGGCGTTGCCGCAAGTGGGATGTGTCCTTCACCGGCAAAGAGGCCAGATGTCGGATCAAGGCCGACCCAGCCCGCACCGGGAAGATAGACTTCGGCCCAAGCATGAAGGTCCGTAAAGTCTTTCTCGGGGCCAGATGGACCATCCAGAGCTTTGACGTCGGGTTTGAGTTGAATGAGATAGCCAGAGACGAAGCGCGCCGCGAGACCGAGATGGCGTAAGATCTGAACAAGAAGCCAGCCGCTGTCGCGACAAGACCCCTTGCCAAGTGTCAGCGTCTCTTCGGGCGTCTGCACGCCGGGCTCCATGCGGATCAGATAAGCAACTTCGTTTTGAAGTCTCGCATTGAGCGCGACGAGAAAGTCGACGGTACGCATAGGCTCAAGCGACACGCTTGAAAGCCAAGCCTGAAGCTTTGGTCCAGCAGCCAGCGGCTCGAGATACGCCTTGAGGTCGCTCTTCAGGTCGTGATCATAGGAGAAAGGGAATGTGTCCGCCTCTGGTTCCAAGAAGAAGTCGAAAGGGTTTTGCACCGCCATATCGGCGACCAAGTCGACATCGACGTGAAAGTGTGAGACCGGATCCGGAAAGACAACGCGTGCAAGAAAGTTACCGAAAGGATCTTGCTGCCAATTGATGAAATGCGGCGCTGGCTCGATCTTCAGCGCATAGCTCAAAATGGTGGTCCGCGCATGGGGTGCGGGCCGAAGGCGGATGATCTGCGGGCCAAGAGAGACCAGACGGTCATAGTCGTAGTTTGTCCGATGGTGAAGCGCTGCATGGATGGTCAATTGACCGTCCTCCTCATCTTGCCTGCAGCGCTCGATCATAGAAGGTCGTGGTCTGGAAACAATCGCCTAGACCGGCCCTGCAGCCATCGAATGAGACGCCTACCGCGCCGATGACGACCTCAGTCAACAGAAAGGCCCGCACCACCCGATATCCCGCCCAGTGGCGCAACGGGTCAAGGCGCCTCTGGCCAACCGAGCGCTGAAGTCGATGGTTCATCACCGGGAACGCCGTTGACGATGATTGCATGAAACGATCGTCAACGCCCCATCCAGCGGCGATCACGAACGCAACATTGTCGATGCGCCCTGATGAGCCGCAGTTTCGGCAGATAGGCGCCGAGCGAGCCACCGGCGCCACGGTCTGTCGAGGTACAGCCGAGATCAGTGATGTCCCGCTTCACAGCCGCTAAATCGTCTTGAAGGCAGCCGTCCGCTGCTGGAGAATCGGCCTATCGAACTTATCAGCATAGCCATTCGCCGCAGTGAGAAACGTCATGTACGACTGGTGAATCCGTCGGGTGAGATCATTGCTGTTGCCGAGTTCTTGAATTACCTCCAGCGTGGCATCGCCGATGGCTTGATTGACCGCATCGGGAAAGGTGCGAAGCTCAACGCCGTGATCTTTGACCAATGCTGGAAGCAGCGTCGCGTTGTGATAGCGATAGTCCGCATTGTACTCGATTGCCGTCGCCTTAGCAGCGGTTTCTATCACCGCCTGCAGATCTTGGGATAACGAGGTCCAAGCCTCTCGATTGATCAAGATTTCGGCCGTTGGTCCGACCTCATGGAACCCCGGCAGATAATAATAGTCGGCAACTTTGAACAAGCCGAAAGCCATGTCGTTCCAGGGGCCAATGAGTTCAGCTGCATCGACCGTGCCCGTCGACATCGCCTGAAATACCTCGGCTGGTGGCGTCAAGACGGGTGTCGCACCGAGGCGCTTCATCACCTCGCCACCCAGACCAGCCATGCGCAGCTTCAACCCCTTTAAGTCTTCGAGATCGTTGATCTCGCGTCGATACCACCCCCCTGCAGAGATACCGCTGGAGCCGGCAAAAAGTGGTTTGATGCCAAAATCCGCCATCGCCTCTTCCCAAAGCGCCATGCCCCCCCCGAAATAGAGCCAGGCAGCGATTTCGGTATCGAGCAGGCCCAACGGAATCGAGCCGAAGTAGTTGAGCGCCTCGGATTTTCCGAGCCAGAAAAATGGCGCGGAATGGCTGACCTGGACCGTTCCTTGCTGGACGGCATCCAAGCTCTCAAAAGCGGGAATCAGCTCGCCAGCTGCCGAAAGTTCAATGGTCAATCGGCCATTACTCAGCAGGCCAACGCGATCGGCGAAACGCTGCGCGTTGACGCCAACGCCCGGTGCATTTCTTGGCCAGGTCGTCACCATGCGCCAAATGGTCTTATTCTCGGCGATAGAAGGGGCTGTTCCCACCATCGATGCGGCCCCAACGGCCCCCGCCGTCAAAACGGTACGTCGATCGAAAGTCATTGTCGGTTGCTCCCGGCTCGGCCGATCCGGTCCTTTGTAACGGGTCGTGCCTAGTTGACAGCTTGCAGCCAAAGGGCCACGTTCAAGTTGCTGTATCTAGCCGGGGTGTCCCTCGATGGAGGGGCTGAGAGCAAACCCGTTGAACCTGATCTGGATCATCCCAGCGCAGGGAGCCGGTATCGCCGCAAACGACCCTTCCCCAAGTGTCCCAGTGCGGTTTCGGCTCTTAAGGGAGGCGAGCCATAGACATAGATGCTGCCCGATGCTGGGCGAGTTTGCAAGCGATCCGTCGAGAGACACCTCTGGTCCAGAACATCACCAATCTCGTCTCGATGGACATGGTCGCCAATGGCCTGTTGGCGTTAGGGGCATCGCCAGCCATGGTGCACGCCGTCGAGGAGGTAGAGGAATTCGCACCGCTGGCGAGGGCGCTCGTCGTGAATATCGGAACCTTGTCTTCGGATCGTGTTCCATCGATGCGCAAAGCTGCGGAAGCCATGGCTACCCTTGGAAAACCTTGGGTACTCGACCCCGTCGGCGTCGGTGGGACCACCTTTCGGACCACCGTTGCACGCGATCTGACGGCGATGAAACCCACCGTTATCCGAGCCAACGCATCGGAAGTTTTGGCTCTTGCAGGGGCAACACGTGTGCCGGCCTCCAGTGTCGATAGTGCGCATGACAGTCATGACGCGATCGAAGCCGCAAAGAGGCTGGTGTGCGAAAGCCATGCAGTCGTCGTGGTCACCGGTGCTGTCGACTACGTCACTGATGGTCAGGAGGTCCTCTGCATTCGCAACGGCCATCCGCTGATGACCCGCGTGACCGCGTTAGGTTGTACATCGAGCGCGTTGGTCGCCGCTTTCTTAACCGTTGAGCCGAATGCGCTCGCCGCCTCCGCTCAAGCGCTCGCCGTTCTTGGGCTGGCCGCTGAACGCGCCGCGGTCAAGGCTGAAGGACCGGGTAGCCTTCGCTGGCGCTTGCTCGACGAGTTGGCCCAGCTTGACGAGACCATGCTCCACGAAGGACTCGCGATACAATGACGTCGATAAGCATTCTTGATCCGAAACTCTATCTTGTCACCGACCCCGGTCTCCTGCGCGGGCGGGCGTTGATCGATGTGGTTGATGAAGCCTGCGCCGGCGGCGTCACCTTGGTACAGTTACGGGACAAGACAGCGGAAGCGCGCGACCTCCTGGAAATGGCGCGAGCGCTCAAGGCTGCGTTGCAACCGAGAGGGGTGCCGCTGGTCATCAATGATCGGGTGGATGTGGCGGCCGCCGCTGGCGTAGGCTGCCATGTGGGACAGACCGATCTGCCTGTCGAGGCAACCCGTGCGATGCTCGGTGATGCGGCCATCATCGGGCTGTCCCTCGATCATGTCGAGCAGACACGCGCCGCTGATCCTGCCCTGTTGGACTATGTCGCTCATGGCCCCTTCGCAGCAACCGACACCAAGCCAGATGCCGGCATGCCCGTCGGTATCAGAGGGATCAACGAGGTGCGCGCACGCACAGGCCTGCCCTTAGTCGCGATTGGTGGAATCGATGCGAGCAATGCTGCACATGCCATCGATGCAGGTGCCGATGGCGTTGCTGTTGTCTCGGCAGTCATGGCGGCGGAGAGCCCTTATGAGGCAGCCTCCATGCTTGGGGACATCCTCGATCGAACCCTCGCCGGCGTGCGGCGCGATTCCAAGATTAGGGAGGCCTCGGCATGAGCAATCACCAAAGGAATAAGTCCTCGAAAGCCATCGCCAATGTTCTGACGATTGCGGGTTCCGATTCAGGCGGTGGCGCAGGCGTGCAAGCCGATCTTAAAACCATGTCGGCACTTGGCGCCTACGGTCTTTCAGTGATTACCGCCCTAACCGCCCAGAATACCACAGCGGTGACGGCGATTCACGACGTGCCGCCCGACATCATTGCTGCTCAGCTGGATGCCGTCTTCGATGATATTCGTATCGATGCCATCAAGATCGGCATGCTCTCGCGGCCCGACGTCATCGACGTCGTGGCGGAACGCCTGCGTCACCATGACGTCACCAAGATTGTCCTCGACCCCGTCATGGTGGCCAAAAGCGGAGATAGGCTTTTGCAAGCCGACGCCGTAGCCGCCTTGGTCGATCGTCTTCTACCCATGGCCACGGTGATCACGCCGAATCTGCCGGAGACCGGTGTGCTTTTGGATCGTCCAGCACCGACCGATCTCGAATCGATGCGCCAAGCTGCAACGGATCTTCTGGCACTCGGGCCCGAGGCCGTGCTCCTGAAAGGTGGTCATCTCACCAACGGCGATGCGATTGACATCTTTGCGGACGAGGCCGGTCAGGACTCGTTTCGGAGTGCACGAATCGCGACAAAAAACACCCACGGGACGGGGTGCACGCTGTCTGCCGCCATCGCTGCCCTTCTTGGACAAGGCTTGCCTCTCGGTGAGGCGGCCCGCCTGGCGAAGGCTTATATCGCCGATGCCATTGCCGCTGCGGATGATCTCGATGTCGGTAAGGGGCACGGGCCCGTCCATCACTTTCATCAGCTTTGGCAACAAGCAGATAATGCCAGAACGAATGGAGGAGCAGGTCAATGACCTTTTCAAAGGACGCCTGGGCGCGAATTGAGCCGACCTATCAAAAGATCTTGGCCATGCCGTTCAATCAAGAATTGGCCGCAGGGAGCCTCTCGCGCGAACGGTTCACCCATTACATGCTGCAAGATGCGCATTATCTCGTCCATTTCGGTAAAGCGCTCGCTGTTACCGGATCGCGAGCGCCGGAACCGGACGCCATGATCCAGTTCACCCACAGCGCCGAATCCTGCGTCATTGTCGAGCGCGCACTCCATGAAGGCTTCTTCAAAGACTTCGGCATTTCAGCAACGACGGCTGCCGCAACCCAACCCTCCCCAACCTGCTCGCACTATATCAGCTACCTCCTCGCCACCGCCTACAACGCGCCTTACGAGGTTTCTGTCGCAGCACTCCTGCCATGTTTTTGGATCTATGGCGAAGTTGGCAAACACCTTTTGGGTATCGCTGCCGATAACAACCCCTATCAGGCCTGGATTGATACCTACGCGGATGAGGCTTTCGAGCAGGGCATCAAGCGCGTGATCGCCATCGCCGATAGTTCAGCTGCCGATACGACACCGCAGATTAGGGACCAGATGCTCGAGGCCTTTGAACGTGCCACCCTCTTGGAATGGATGTTCTGGGACAGCGCCTATCGGTTGGAATCCTGGCCATTCGCTTGAGCGTTACTAAATAAAACGCATAACGAGATTAATTCGCTTCTTTTTGTCGCTCTGGTAGAAAAATCGTTTCATCGATCTTATTTCTACTGCTAAGAGCGCGCCCATGGTGGCATTCAGGAACCAGCGCCCTCTCGGTAGCCCTTGGCATTCGTGCCGAGGGGCAATCGCTATTCTTGTGTCGATGGTGGCTCTGGCGGCCTCGTCGGCCGAAAGCGCGTCACCCCATTATCCTGATGACCCGCTGTTTCCTGCTGATCAGATTTGCATTCGGGGGGCGTCGACGGATCCGTCGACTCTAGATCCGTTCCGCCTGGTTCGATGGCTTATCTCGATCAGCGACATCGGTGACGCTGCGTTAGATGCTAATGGCGATGGCGACACGCTGCTTTCCGAAAAGCAGCTCGCCTTGGTCCAACGCGACTATTGTACAGGAGGGATCGGCCGAGCCTGCACCGCCGAGGAAGCAAATACCTTGGCACGTGTGCAAGATCGCCTCTCTGATTTTGTCGATAAGGCTGGCGGTGCCGATTTCGTGTTCGAGCGCATCAGGCGACCGACAATCGATGAGCGGCTCGAGAGCGCGTTCTTGAACCCTTTCTTCGAAATCACCGGCCGTCGGTTTCAAGTCGCCGAAGTTTTGGACATCGAACGACGCTATGTTGCGATCTATTGCACAGCGCCTGAGCCTGTAGAGCCAGCACCTGTCGCAGACCTCTCTGCGCCTGAGATCGTCGAGGAACCAGAAAAGCCTCATTGGATTTTCAATCCGCGCGATGCCGATGGGTTGCGGCTGACAAGTGAAATCGACGACCTCACCAAGGATCGCAACAAGCTTGCAGCCGTGCGTCCAGCCGAACTCAGCATCACCGCTGATGTTGATGAAGGCGAAACGCTTTATCAGGTGAAAGCCGTTGCCGGCTACAATTTTGAGATGGAGCGCAGCGATCTGATCTATACGTCGACGATCCCCTTCATTCTCTTCGAACGCTTCTTTAATGGCGAGGAAAATGAGATCGACAAGCTTGGCTTCGGCATTCAAGAGGCCTTTAGCGTCATCCAGCCCGATCGATCCGGCGCTGAAGTTGCCATCACCCCCCTCTATCTCACGGATAGCGACTTTGCGAGCGACATCGGTGTTCTCAAACTGCGCTGGACACCAACATTGGCGCCCGATGCTGCGCTACCGATCGGGTTTTCCAGGGAGTTCGGCCCCATCGCTTTGCAGCTCGACATCGACGCTCTTGCTGACTTTGGTCGTGTCTTCGACAATGGTGGCGACCCCGATCTTGTCGACGAGTCGGAGTTCTTCCGCGTCGGCGGCCGTTTAGGTCTCCGATTTCAAGGCTCTCGAGACAGCGGCTTTGATCACATCGCCCTCGATGTCTCAAACCGCTATTTGAAGGATATCGACGGTGACGACAGCGATCTCTATCGCCTGGACCTGTCGCTTTCCTACTTATTCAGCCAAGCGGAGAACTATCGGCTGTCGGTCTCTTAT
Source organism: Geminicoccaceae bacterium (assembly GCA_028285265.1). Lineage (GTDB taxonomy): Bacteria > Pseudomonadota > Alphaproteobacteria > Geminicoccales > Geminicoccaceae > JANQPX01. The sequence goes on along the minus strand of JANQPX010000030.1, from coordinate 40,950 downwards.
GCCAATGGCCGCACCGATGACACATTGGAGCAGACAGAGTACTGGAAAACCCAATTCGGCATTCGATTCTAGGATGCGCAGAGCGGATCATGGTTCCATCGGGTAGCGGCCAAACGTTCCTTTGGTCCAGGGCTTGATCGCTGGAACGGGGTCTCGTTTCCATGAGGTCGATGCGACTCATACGCCCACAAGTGCCGTGATCGCGCATTGTCGTACCATCAATCAGGCAATCCACTCACTCACGGGCGCGTTCGCCTCATGTAGGGGCTGACACGTAATGTCCAGTAACGTCGGATGATCAGCATCCAGCGCCTTTTGCATGGCGATGTCGATCGCGCTTGGGTGATCGACCTCGAAAGCCTCAATGCCAAAAGCCCGAGCGATCTGCGCATGCCGGCCTGGCGAAAAGTCGACGGAAAAATAGCGTTGATCAAAGCCCGACCGCTGCCCTGCCTTGATCCAACCAAAAGCAGCATTGTTGATCACGATTAAGGTCACCGGCAGTCCCAGCCTTTGAATCGTTTCCATCTCACCACAAGCAAAACCAAAGCTGCCATCCCCCATGACTGCAACACATTTGGCTTCAGGACGGCCGATCTTTGCACCGACGACAGCTGGAAGAGAATACCCGAGTGCGCCATGGGCGCGATTGCTAATAAAGCTTCGGCCTGGACGCTGAAGCTGCAGGTAGGCAGAGAGATAAGGACAAGGTGTTCCGGGATCTGCCACGACAACGGCATTATCAGGCAGATACTTCGTCAAGGTCGCTATGACACGCTCTGGTCGCATCGGCGTTTCGTCAGACGTCGCAAGCTCTTGGAAGATGCGCCGTTTCGCGGCACGCATCTCAGCGATCTTTTCCCTATCCAAAGCACGCGTCGGTGCCTCGTGTTTTTCCTTGTCCAGGCATGTATTGATCGCTGCTAGCGTCAGCCGAGCATCACCGACCAGGGCGGCCTCGGTTTCGTAATTGGCACCGATCACTTCGGGATCAACATCGATATGTAGGATTCGCTGCCTGTCGGGATCGGGGTATCGCCAACGTTCTGTCGTCACCGAGCCCGCTCGGCAACCGATAAAGACAATGCAGTCTGATGCCTCGATGATCGCTCTCGTCTCAGGAACACCACCATTGCTGCCGACGACACCAATGCTGAGCGGATGAGTCTCCGCAATCGCCCCTTTGCCGCTGATCGATGTCGCCACGGGAATCATCAAGCGTTCAGCAAGGCGCTGCAGCTCGTCCCATGCGCTGGCAATGACCGGACCACCACCACAAATGATGACCGGGTTGGCAGCACGCAAAAGCGCGTCGACGAACGTCTCCAAAGCGTCGGGATCAGGCCCGACCGGTTCCGCGGGATAAGCCTGGTGCCGCGAATCGGCATGGAGCACGGCCTCATCGACCGGCTGCCTCTGCACGTCGAACGGCAGGCCAATATGAGCTGAACCGGGCCTGCCTGTGGTCATCGCGCGAAATGCTTGACGGAACGTTGTCGGAATCCGTTCCGCTTGCAAAACGACGTCATTCCACTTGGTAAGCGGACGAAAAAGCGCCTTTTGCTCAAGTTCAGTCAAGACATATCGGCCACGTGATGAGACACCGATATCGGTCGTGAGCGCCAACACTGGTATCGAGCTTTCGTTGGCTTCAACCACGCCCGGCAGAATATAAGTCGCTCCACCACCACTCGGCCCCTCACAGACGCCAACCCGACCGGTCACGCGCGCATAGGCATCGGCCATGTAAGCGGCAGAGCGTTCATCGCGCGTCAGCACATGGGTAATGCCATGATCCAAACGGTAAAAGGCATCATAGATGGGCAGGCTTGTATCGCCGCATAGACCGAAGACATGCTTGACACCATAGCGTTGGAGCATGGTGACGACCGCTTCGGCGCCGGACATCTGATTCATTTCTAAGCCTCCGCCTGATCGCATCTAACCTATCGTCTGATCGCGATGTGAGACAGAGTCCCCGTCAATACCGACTCATCCCTCGCGACCTTCTCGCGTCTTCGCCGCACAACCATCACGACGACTCCTCGAGTCGATGGCCGATTGTCTTCTCGTTTCGGCAGAGCGAAGCCGATCTCCGTCCAAAGCCGCGTTGGCGCTCGCGATCGTATCGACTATGTCAAAGACGATACAGCCGGAGGTATGGTCGGCATTAAACGCGCCACAATCAACCGGAACGGAATCAGCGCCACAAGGGCAATCATCACTTTAACGCCCCAATCCGCAACAGCGAGCGACATCCAAAGCGGCCCCGCGGGACCCCAGCCCAATAGCGGCACGATCTCATTGGCCCACCCAACGTCGTTTACGGGCTCCAGAAAGACCAACCAACTCGAAAAAGCGATCGTAAAGAAAAGCGCCGTATCGATGGTAGAGCCGACCAATGTCGATATCACCGGCGCCTTCCACCAAAGGCCGCCGCGCAGACGGTCAAAAATGCCCACGTCGACGAGCTGTGCCAAGAGAAACGCGATGCCTGAGCCGGCAGCGATCCGTAGAGTCACGGCGGGATACGTGAAACCGTCGCCCTGCAGCATCACCTGCGTCCCGATTAGCGAGCAAACGACACCGGTCAAAAAGCCGACGACGACAACACGACGTGCAGCCGAGGCGCCATAGACTCGATTCATCACATCGGTCACCAAAAACGCGAACGGATAGGTGAAAGCCCCCCAGGTCAGCCAGTCTCCGTAAAGAAACTGCACCAGAATATTCGAGATCACCACGATCAAAGCCATGGCGAAGATGCCTGGTAGGTAACGCGTCATCTATCTGATCCGTTGTTGCAAGCCTGTCTGAACGAAGCCTGGCAGATCATCGCCGCGATCGTAACCAGCGCGGCCCTGCCCCACCCTTGCATCACGTCCCGGCGCCCATGCCCTTGCCCGCACGGCGCCATGTCGGTGTTTGAATGTTCATGGTGTCCAACAGCTTTTAATTGAGACTTGAGAAAAGGCAATGGCCGGCGGTTCTCAAGCCAAGCTTAGCCGGACGCCTCTTGGTCGTGTGTTGGAACGGATATCAGCAGATTTCATGTCGCCCGCCAAGAGAGCGGTTGCTGAGCATCACCTCGCCGCAAGCCGTCGCGTTAGGAGAAAATTAACGTTGTTGCGATATCGATCTCGGATGCGGGCCAATCTATAGGACGGCGACTTGATTAGGGACTTCAGAAGCTATGACGGTAATGGCGACCTGACCTGCGATGTGTGCGTCGCTGGCGCGGGCGCGGCTGGCGTCACCTTAGCCCTGAGCCTCGCGAGCCGAAAACATAAGGTGATCCTGCTCGAAGCAGGTGGGTATGATTATACGGAAGCCGATCAAGATCCGTATGTCGGCGAGAATATCGGCCGCCCCTACCATGACATAAGCACCACGCGCCTTCGGTTTCTCGGTGGATCGACCAACCATTGGGGCGGTATGTGCACGCATCTCGAACCGAATGACTTCAAGAAGAAGGATTGGGTGCCCTACAGCGGCTGGCCCATCGGCTTCGACGATGTCCGGCCCTGGTATATCGAGGCTCACCCATGGCTGGAGCTCGGGTCCTTCGACTATGAGCGGGATCGGATCTCTCCCGAGGGCACGCGGTATCTGCCGTTCGATCCGAGCCGCCTCAAGCATAAAATGTGGCATTACAGCCGTCCACCAACCCACTTCGGCATTGAGCATCGCGACAAGCTCGAGAAGGCCGAAAATTTAGATGTTCTGCTTCACGCCAATCTTGTTGATATCAAGCTGGCTGAGTCAGGGCAGGATGTGCGTTGTTTTCATATCCGTACCCTCGACGGGAAAGACGCACTGGTGTACGCACGCAGCTTCGTCTTAGCTCTTGGTGGCTTAGAAAATCCACGCCTTCTTCTCCATTCTAACACCCAACAAACCAACGGTATTGGCAATGATCATGACCTGGTCGGCCGATTCTTTATGGAGCATCTGAATACCGATGCCGGTCAGGTCATCAGCGATGAGGATGACTGGGCTCATTCCTACGACTCATTGTTTCGAAACGACCGCCAATATCGCGCCTTCTTGGTAGCGAGCCCGAAGGTTCAAGAAGAACAGAAGATCCTCAGTAGCGCCATCGGCCTTGGGCCTCTCTTCCAAGCTCGGGAAAAGTCGGTTGCGTATGATTCACTGCATCGCCTGAAGATGGCTTGGCTGAGGCGCCGTTTTCCAGATGATCTCGGCACGCATATTACAAATTTGATTACCGACGCTGTGGGCTTGAAGGAAGCCATAGAGGAACGCTTTGATCCTACGGTGTATCTCTATACGGAAGCCGAGCAATCGCCCAATCCTGATAGCCGCGTACTTTTGGGTGATCAACGAGACGCCCTCGGTCTTCGGCGTCTGCAACTTGATTGGCGCCTAAGCGACATCGACAAACGAACGATCCGCGACCTGGCATTCCTGGTCGGATTGGAGATCGGCCGGATGCAAAAGGGACGGGTCGGGGTGCCGAGATGGCTACTTGATGAGACCCCAAGGGACGACGATCCAATTCTTGGCGGCTATCATCATATGGGAACGACGCGCATGGCCAGTAGTCCGGCTCAAGGTGTCGTTGACTCCGATTGCCGTGTTTTCTCAACGACGAATCTCTTTATCTCAGGAAGTAGCGTCTTCACGACAGGTGGCGCGGCCAATCCCACCTTGACGATCGTGGCGCTGGCCCTTCGACTGGCCGACCATATCGACCGTCGGTCCCATGAAATGGCCCGTGTCGATTGAGGGGGACTCCCCAAGGGATCCGCGATGTCAGGATCATCGATACGTCCACGCTCGAACCCACCGACGACTCACGCGTTAATCCCATGGGCGACGCTCGATCCATGAGGCACGAACACGCGGTCTAACCGATACGCACTCCCGATGCTGCATCGCTCCGCCTTCCACGCCAAAAGGCGCTCAATCGGCCTATGTCAGCTTGGATGCCGATAAGCGTGGGGACGAGGAAGAGAACAAGAAAGGTTGTCACCATAAGACCAAAAACAATGGTGACCCCCATGGGGATGAGAAAACGTGCTTGAAGGCTCGTTTCGAACAGCAGAGGCGTAAGGCCACCGATCGTCGTTGCCGAGGTCAAAATGACCGCGCGGAGGCGCGAGCAGGCTCCGTCAATAATGGATTGATCAATGGATCGACCTTCTCCGCGGAACCGATCAACCGCGCTCACCAAGATGATACTGTCATTCACCAAAATGCCTGCCAAACCAAGAAAGGCGATAATGCTGAGAATCGAGAGATCAAATCCCATGACGAGATGACCGATCACTGCGCCAATCAGACCAAAAGGAATCACCAGCATCACGGCAAAAGGGCGGGTGAAGCTGGCAAATACCCAAGCTAAGATAATATAGATCAGCGCAAGAGCGAGCAGGGCGCCTATTCGGATATCGGCTAGCGTCTCCGCTTGTTCCTCGGCCTTGCCGGCGAAGCGATAGTCAAGGCCGTAGCGTTTGGCAATCTCCGCGATATTGGCCTTTTCAAGCGCTTCGATGACCTGCTCCTGTCGGATCAACGCTTCATCAAGCTCCGCGGTGATGGCGGCCTGCCGAATTCCGTCTTGCCGCTGAATTCGCGCATAGCCTCGATCACTGCGCAGTGTTGCCACCTCACCAAGCACAATCTCTTGGCCTGTTGGGCTGCGCAAAAGAAACTCCGACAGTCCAAGACGAGCGGCACCATCGTCGGTGAGACGAACGATAACATCGACTTCTTCGTCACCCCGCGGGAAACGTTTGGCGATCCGACCTTCGAGGGCATTGCGTAGCTGGCGTCCGACGATCTCTGTGGTAAAGCCGAGAGCGCGTCCTCTTGGTGTAAGCTCGATCAAAACCTCTTCTTTGCCATAGGGGAGATCATCTTCAATCTGGCTGACACCCGGTAAGCGGGCGAGGAGGGCCCGAAGCTCAAGCGACGCCTGTTTCAACGCGTCGAGTGACGTGCCACCGCGAAGCCGGATGTCAAGTTCACGTCCCGGCGGGCCACCTGCCCGCGCCTTCAAGGTCAGACTCTCGACGCCTGCAATCCTCGGGATGTCATCGCGCCAACGATCGATAAAGGCGTCGATTCGAACCGGCCTGTTGTCCGAGGAGACGAGCTGGACCTGAAGCGACCCAATATTATCACCGGTTAGTCTTCGACCACCCGGATTGCGACCAACAGTCGACCCCAGTTCAGCAAAACTCATCACCACCAGATCACCGGGATCATCGACGAATCGCTTGGCGGTTTCGTAAAGCGATGCGTCAATCATGGCTAAAGCCGCTGCGGTGTCGTCGCGGCCTGTGCCAGGTGCCATCTGCAGATTGACTTCAATATTGTCGGACTCCGGCGCGGAAAAGAAAACAAAACCGACGCGTCCTCCCATCACCAAGGCGATCGAGAGAATCAGAGCGCCGCATGCGCCGGCCGCAACGGCATAACGCCAACGGAGCGCCGTTTCGACCCAGCCCCGAAAGATGACATCTCGAAAATGGTCAAACCGTTGATTGAAGGACTCGCGCCAGCGGCTCGGGCGACCGAGGCTTCGGAGCGCACCGCGCATATGGCAGGGAAGCACGAAAAAACACTCGATCAAACTTGCAATCAGAACAGCAACGACCACCATCGGAACTTCGCGGACGATGGTGCCGATGATGCCGCCAATGACAAAGATCGGCAAAAAGGAGGCAATAGTGGTGAGCGAGGCACTCGTCACCGGAGCGACCATGTGAAGAACACCCAGCTCGGCAGCGGTCGTCGGCTCATGTCCTTGCTCACGCATAGCCGCTGCATGCTCGCCGACCACGATCGCGTCATCGACCACGATCCCGATCGCCAAAAGCATCGCAAACAGGCTTATCATGTTGATGGTCTGGCCGTTCAGCCAGAGCACGGCAAGCATGGCCATGAGCGAAATCGGAATGCCAGCAGCGATCCAAAATGCGACACGCGTATTCAAAAACAAGAATAGAATAGCGAGCACCAATACCAGGCCACCAAGCCCGTTTCTTAAAAGAAGATCAATGCGCTCACGAATGAGATTGGCAAGGATATCATAGACTTCAATCTCGAGCGCCACCGGCAAGTCGTCAGGAAGATCACTGAGATATCGATCGAGCGCATCGGCGGCATCCAGCGCATCCGACGTCACAGAGCGTTGGACTTCGAGTTCGACCGCACGCTCGCCAAATCGGCGCCCTTCGGTCTGATCTCGATCGAAACCCTCTGCGATTGTCGCGATGTCGCCGACAATGAGTTTTTGCCCCGACGGCGTCGAGCGCACTTCTATGGCGGCGATGTCTTCAGCCGTACGGGCAAGCCCGAGCGCCCTGGGCTGACGCTCAAAACTACCCCCGAGGTCCCCGGTGGGAACGTCTTGGGATGAGCGAGCAATCGCCTGCGCCACGTCGTCCAGTGTCAGATCGAGACGCCGAAGATCCGATGGCGTGAGTTCGACCCGGATTTCTTCGTCACGCACGCCACGAAGACGGACGCGGTCAATGCCAATAGCCAGCAAATCATCGCGAATCAGCTTGGCAAAGCGCTTCAGCTCCGCTTCATCGTAAGGCCCAGACAGAACCAACCGTGCAAGCGTATCATAGCGTACAATCTGGCGAATACTCGGTCGCTCGCTATCCTCGGGGAAGGTCGTGACCTGGGCAACAGCGCTTTCGACCTCGGAGAGGGCGCGCTGCATATCGGCGCCCTGCTTGTATTCAACATAGACAGCACCCAATCCCTCGCTGGCGACGCCAATTACCTGATCGACGCCATCGAGAAAACGGACTTCTGGTTCGATCGCCTCGACGATCGACGCCTCGGCATCTTCAGCTGTGGCGCCCGGCCAAGCGATAGAAATCTGGATAACGTCAATGCCGAAATCAGGGAAGAACTGGCGATTGAGCTTGGTCAACGCGAATAGGCCGGCAAGCACCATAATCGCCATCAAGAGATTGCCGGCGGTCGGGTGACGCGCAAAGAGCCGAATTATGCCGCCGCCTCCGAACGTCTGACCGGCACTCACTCCAGAACCTCGACCAGAAGGCCGGATCCAACTTCAGCAAGGCGCGAGGCGAGGACGGAGGAACCGTCGGCAAGATCGGTCTCGACCAAGACGCGATCGCCTTGAGCGGCAACGAGATCGACAGTTTCGGCACGAAGCCGTCGATCTTCGATCACATAGATCGTGCCCTCGCCGAAAAGGGCGCTGGCAGGCAGTTCCACAACATCCTTGTAAAGCCGATCCAGCATATCGACTTCGATGAACGCACCTGGCCGCAGGGGAACATTGTCGGGATTGTCGTCAATGGTGGCATAAACGGTCACACCGCCAGCGGACGGGTCAATGGTCGGCACGACACGGGCGATGGTTGCCGGAAGTGTGAACTCTGCTGATCCGAGTTTCCAGCGGCCAGTCACATTCCGGCCAATCAGGCCACGTTGCCAAAGCCGGCCAAAATCCGCATCGGACAGCTGGAAACTGATCTCGAGGGATTGATCATCAATCAGGCGGGCGATCGCGTCATTGGCGCCAAGTTGTTGGCCAATCTGCGCATTGACTTCAGCGATCACACCGGCAAAGGGAGCGACCACGGTTGTGTCCGAGAGATCCCGCGCGGCTCTCTTTTCCGAAACGGCAAGACGATCAATCACTGCACCCTGCTGCGCGAGTCGGGCGTCAAGCATCACAATCGCCTGTTCGCGTTGGCTGACCGTGCCAACCTGGCGTGACAACGCGATTCTCGCATCGTCCAGTGCTTTCTCGGAGGCGGTGCGGCTGTCTGAGAGCTGCTCATAACGCTGAACGTCACGCGTGATCAAAGAACGCTGCTCGCGATCCAGTTCAAGCAGCATGGCTTCCATCGCGCGATTGGCCAAAAGCTCCTGCCGTTTAGCCTCGGCTTCGACGCGCTGCGCGCGAAGATCGTCAATCGCCGTTTCGTAGTCGAAGGGATCAATCCTTAGAATTACCTCACCTTCGGCAACGCGACTGCCAATCAGCAGACTCGCCGAGGCCTCAACAACCTCACCTGCCACTTTTGGTCGGATCGTGACCTCACGTCCGGCGATCAGCTCTCCGTAGAGCGTGAGGCGCGGTTGGTGGTCACGACGCTCAATGGTCGCAGCGCGGACATCCCAAACCTGCTCTGTAGCCGGGGCGGGAGCAACCTCGGGCTTGGTCGCGCGAAGATAACCTGCGCCAGCGACGGAAACAGCGATCAGAACGATCGGAAGGACGATTTTTGGAGCGATGCGCACGACATGCCTTTACTTCGAATCCGCCCTTATCGCCATGTAGCGATCCTGGGCCACGCTCTCAAGGCTCCCCACCATGCGACAGATTCATCAAGCTGCGAACTGCCCGGCGTTCGGGCGCTTAAGTGTTAGAAGGTGCCCATGCACTTTCAGCCAATGGCGATGGCATTCAAAGTCGGGCATGACGTCACCGACCATATGCCAAAATGGCGGCTGATGATGCCGATGACGGAGATGGCAGAGTTCATGCACGACCACGTAGTCAAAGACATCAACCGGAGCAAGGATCAGGCGCCAGTTCAAATTGATAACGCCAGCATAGGTGCAGCTTCCCCAAAGACGCTTTTGATCCTTGATTCGAAGCCCGGTCGGTTCAAGACCATGAGGCGGTCCAAATCGCTCGATCGCCATTTCTGCGTCTAATTTAGCCTGTCGTTTCAGATGCTTGGTCAGGGCCGCTTCGATCACGTCCTCATGGGCATCCGATGGCAGATGCTTCGGCAATTCCAGTCGAAAACCATCGCCCTCCACCACGCGTGGATGAACGCGCTCGGCAAGCACAACAGTCAGGGGCGTTGGCTCACCGCGGAACGATATGCGCACACCATCCTGCAATCGCTCCGGCCCATCATGACTGGACATAAGAGATTGATATTTTTCTACTTTTTCGTAAATCCAGCTGCGATTACTGTCGACAAATCGTTGGACTTCGTCCTTGGAAACACGTGGAGGGACGACAACCTCGACCCCTTGCGGCTGCACAGTCAATCGAAGCCGCTTTGCCCGGGCGCTGGCACGCACCTCATAGGCGATCGTCTTGAGACCGATGGTGAGATGGGGCATTTTTGAGCGCCAATCCGTTTGCACCATAGGAACAAGGCGTTAAGGATGAGGCGTGCAATTGGCAAGACTTGACGACAGGAAATGACAGAAATTCGCAACATCACAGACGGGCTCATGTTTCCCGAAGGCCCGATCGCAATGCCGGATGGCTCAATCCTCCTTGTGGAGATCGCGCGCCGCACGCTGACGCGCGTGCACCCCGACGGCCGAAAGGAGATCGTTGCCGAGACCGGCGGCGGCCCAAACGGGGCTGCAATAGGGCCAGATGGTCGGTGCTACATCTGCAACAATGGCGGTTTTGAATTTGCGCGCGCTGGCGCAGGTCTTCAACCCGTGCGCCAAGCCCATGACTACAGCGGCGGCCGAATCGAGCGGGTCGATCTCGATACGGGAAAGGTCGACGTTCTCTATCGAGGCACCCATGAGTACCCATTAAGGGGGCCCAATGATCTCGTGTTTGACGATCAAGGAGGCTTTTACTTCACGGACCTTGGTAAAGTCCGCACACGAGATATGGACCGCGGCGCCCTTTACTACGCAAAGGCCGACGGTTCACTTATCAGAGAGATCGCCTTTCCCTTGATCACACCGAACGGCATCGGCCTTTCTCCGGACGGCAAGATCCTCTATGCGGTAGAAACCGAGTCAGCGAGGCTTTGGTCTTGGCCAATCCTGTCGCCTGGAGAGCTTGGAAAGGAGCCCTGGCCTATTCCTCATGGTGGCAAATTGGTGCATGGCATGGGCGGCTATCAGCGATTTGACAGTCTGGCCGTCGATGCTGATGGACGGGTTTGTGTCGCCACGCTGATCAACGGTGGAATCACGATCATCAGCCCCGATGGAGCCAACGTCGAGCATGTCCCGATGCCCGATCTTTGGACGACCAATATTGCCTTTGGAGGTAAGGACCTAAAGACCGCCTACATCACGCTTTCCAACGCCGGCCGTCTGGTTGCCGTTGATTGGCCTACATCCGGATCGCCGCTAAACTATCTGAATACATGATGAAAGGCCTTCAAATCCTGGTCGCAGCGCTTGTCCTCCTTAGCGCTGTCGGCTGCAGCAGTGAACGGTTACAGCTGCCAACGCCGCTTCGACCGAGTGTCGAGCAAGAGTTGTTGCTGGCCGCGAAGCGCGGCGATGCGGTAGCAGTCTGGGCCGCTTTGGCGACGGCCACACCGCCAGACTATGCTGATGACCGTGGCAAGACGGCGCTCACATTTGCCGCAAGAGAAGGCCATCTCGCGATGGCAGAGACACTGATTGCCTACGGCGCCACTGTGGACTGGCAGGATGACGAACAAACGACACCCCTGATCCTCGCCGCCTCGCACAATCATCCCGAGATGGTCACCCTCTTGCTGAGCAATGGTGCTCGTTCCACCATCCAGGATCAATGGGGCCGAACCGCTCTCGACTATGCTGAACGTCGCGGGACGGACGATCCGATAGCCATGATGCTCCGCTAATCAGCGATGGGATGACGTCACACTATGGCCTGCCTTAGGCCTCGACTTTCTTGATCATCCGGCCAAGTGGGGCGCCACCAAAGATATGCATGTGAAAGTGCGGTACTTCTTGATGACCATGCTCGGCGGTATTGGCGATGAGTCGATAGCCACCCTCGGCGACACCTAGCATTCTTGCGACCTCACCAACGGTGCGAAAGAAGTTTTCGACCTCCTCCGGTGAAGCCTTGGCGCTGAAATCATCCATCGAGATGTACGCACCCTTGGGTATGACGAGCGCATGCACCGGTGCCATGGGATTGATGTCATGAAAGGCGAGCGCATGCTCGGTCTCTAGGATCTTGTTGCAGGGAAGCTCGCCGCGAAGGATCTTTGCAAACACGTTGCTGTCGTCATAGGCCATGGTGATCTCGCTGAATCGGAAAGAAGGGGAGCGACAAGGCGCTATCTGGACAAAGCCTTTTCGTCTCGGCAGTGTCAAGGCGCAGTGCACTTATCGGCACGACGAGCCGCCAAGCGTCGTCCGCGCCGATCTTGGAGGATGACGCGTGCCCCTTGCCGTAGCGTTTCAAATGGACCCGATCGAGGGTATCGACATCGACGCTGACAGTAGTTTCGCACTGGCAGTCGAAGCCTCGCGGCGCGGCCACACGCTCTACCACTACTTGCCGACTGATCTCAGCTATGACCGTGGCCGGGTTATCGCCACGGCGCGACACATGACGGTCAGGAGGGAATATGGCAATCATGCGACGCTCGGTGCGCCAGAGAGGATCGAGCTCGACGCGCTCGACGTCATCTTGATGCGTCAAGATCCGCCTTTTGACATGAGTTACATCGGGGCAACGCACCTTCTCGAACAGATCCATCCAGCGACCCTCGTGGTGAATGATCCCGTATCGGTGCGCAATGCTCCAGAGAAGCTGTTCGTCACGCGCTTTCCAGATTTGATGCCCCCGACGCTCATCACCTATGACTCAGAGCAAATCAAGGCATTCAGGCGTGAATACAAAGACATCATCGTCAAGCCCCTCTACGGCAATGGCGGTGCCGGCGTGTTCCATGTCAAACCTGACGATGACAATCTGACCAGCTTGCTCGAGCTGTTCGAACAAGCCATTAGCGAGCCGTTGATGGTGCAACAATATCTCCCCGAAGTGCGTGAAGGCGACAAGCGGATCATCTTGATCGATGGTGAACCCGCAGGCGCCCTCAACCGGGTACCAGCAGCAGGCGAAGCGCGCGCCAATCTGCATGTCGGTGGGCGCGCCGAGCGATCAACTCTAACGCCGCGAGAGCATGCCATCTGTGAAGCGATCGGTCCCGTCTTGAAAGAGCAGGGTTTGATCTTCGTCGGCATTGACGTTATTGGCGATTGGCTCACCGAGATCAATGTAACCTCGCCCACCGGGCTTCAGGAGATCGGTCGGTTCGATCACATCTCGTTAGAAGCCATGATCTGGGACGCCATCGAAGAACGCTGCAGCACCAAGGACCCATGACGGCGACGCACCCTCGAGAGACGTCAAGCCCATCTCGATCATCGCACCTATCCCGGCCGTCGTCTGTCTGTTTGTTTCTGCCCACCGGCGAGAGACTAGAAGTTCAGCGACAGATCCCTGTGCCCTGAGCTGCAGCCGGCAATGTAAAGAGCTTGATCCTCGGAGAGCCGTTGTTGCTGACGCGCCCCTAACGTGTCGGTGATCGCGACTCTATAGGACTCGAGGCTGGGCTTCAGTGAAGCCGCTGCATCCCCTCGCCACTGTTGCTGCGCCTCGAACGCCGCGACGGCTTCGTCATAGGCAGCGATCGCCTTTTCAGGATCGGGAGTCCGAGATCTCAATGCTCGCCGTGAGTCCTTCAAAGCCTTCTCGACGTCATCGGCACCGGATAGGCCGCCGAACGCTTTCGCGAGATCATTTGCTGCGACTTCGGATTCGTCAGGCGGAGCCGTTTCGATGATCCCCTGGAGGGCGCGGAGATCAGCTTCCAGCGCCATGAAACTGTCATTGGCGTCAAGCGTGGCAAGGGCTTCAACGACTGTCTCATAAGCGCCGTCAGCCGTTCGCCAGAAAGTCAACCTTGCGGTATTCTCAGCCTTGATCAGCTCATTGAACGTCTTATACGTGTCCTCCCAGTCCGCAGGGATCGTACCGGCCAGCCGTTCACGCTCGGCCTCAAGCTCTGATGACCGGGCTTCCAGTCGTGCCCGTTGCTCGGCTGCTGCTGGATCGCGCAACCTTCCTATGCGCTGCTTGAGATCGTCGAGTTCACGGTCGACCTTGCGCATCTCCTTTTCGATGTCCCGGACCTGGCTCAACATCGGACGATAGTCTCCAGAAGCACCGATGACGGCTTGCTCAGCTTCGACGATCGGATCAAGGCCTGCCAACGCAGCCTCAGCATCCTGAAAGCTCTTGTTCAAGTCGTCAGCAAGATCTTCGGGCAAAACTGACAAATCTAACGCCTTCACATCCGTAATGGCTGCAAGAGTCGCTCCGCCGTCATTCCTGACTTTGTCTCCAACATAGTTCGTCAAGCAGTATTGAAGCTTTGGGTTCCGCGGAGGCGGTGAGGTCTCAGCAAGCAAACTTACACGATTCGGTAGGTAGTTCACGAGCTGCGGGTAGAAGCCGACAATAACGAGCGCCAAGAGTTGCAAGCAAATGAATGCGATCACGCCTTTGTAGATCTGCAGCGTTTTGACGACGGCCGGCGCCACACCACGCAGATAGAAGAGCGCAAAGCCAAAGGGAGGCGTCAGAAAGGATGTCTGGATATTCAACCCGATCATCACCCCCAACCAGACAGCGGTAATGTTCGCCGATGGATCAGCAAGAAGGATCGGCGCGACGATCGGCACGACGACAACAGCAATCTCGATGAAGTCGAGAAAGAAACCGAGGATGAAGATCACGGCCATGACGATGACGAACTGCGACCAGAACCCACCAGGTAGGGAGTTCAGGAAGTCACGGACAAGTTCTTCGCCGCCAAAGGCACGGAAGGCGGCGGTCAGCATTGCGGCGCCGAGAAGAATGATAAAGACAAGTGACGTCGTCTTCGCGGTTTCGAGCATCACGCCGTGCAAGGTTCGATCGATCTTGAGAACGCGCCAGCCGCTCCATAGCATGGAGACGATTAGCATGAGGGCGCCCAAGGCACCGATGGTAATCCCTAGTCGATCTTCGGCCGTGTCGACCGCTTTGACGTTCATCTCAAAGTTGGAGAGAGCAAAACCGATTGTCATCAACGCGATGATCGCCAGGATGGCCGGGTAATAGGTGGTTTTTGTACCTTCCTGCAGCCGATAACCAGCCATAATGAGGGCACCAGCCGCACCGATGGCGCCGGCCTGATTTACAGTCGCGATCCCAGCAATGATGGAGCCAAGAACCAGGAATATCAGAGCGAGGGGTGGGATGAGGATCAGCGACACGCGCAACCAAAAGCGCGCATCGAACGCCTCATTGGTACGCACCGCGGGCGCCTGGCTTGGACGAAGAATTGCATAAATCAAAATGAAAAGCATATACAACCCGACCAAGACCATGCCGGGCACAAAAGCGCCAAGAAACATCTCGCCAGCACTGGTTGAGGAGACATCAAACTCAGTCGGCATTGAGAGTTCGCCGGTCGAATCCTTGTGAAGGGCCTTGCGTGCCGTGCTCGCCTGATCCGTTGCTGAAGCGAGCTGGTCAGCGAGAATGATCAAGACGATCGACGGTGGGATGATTTGGCCAAGGGTCCCCGATGCTGCGATCGTGCCGGAAGCTAGCGACGGTGAGTAGTTGTTGCGCAGCATGGCCGGCAACGAGATCAAGCCCATGGCAACCACCGTCGCACCGACAATGCCGGTCGTCGCAGCCAAAAGTGCACCGACAAAAACGACAGAGATGCCGAGGCCGCCCGGGATCGGGCCGAAAAGCTGAGCCATGGTCACCAAGAGGTCTTCCGCGATCTTCGATCGCTGCAGCATGATGCCCATGAAGATAAACAGTGGAATCGCGATCAGCGTGTCGCGTTCAACATCCCAATAGACACCGCGAAGATTGGTGACGCCGGCCGAGAGCCACTGCCCTGGTCCGCCTGAGTGAAAATAGGCGTCCACATTGCTTTCGAAGAGATATCCCGCGGCTGCAGCGAGTCCGATCGAGATGATCGCGGCACCGGGTAGAGCAAAGGCAACCGGGAAGCCCGAGCCCAATGCAGCAGCCATAACCAGGATTAGAACGGCGAGAAACAGGAGCTCCATGAACGGGCCTCAATGTGTCGGCGCTGTGTGCTCACGGCCACCCGGCTCGTCACGCCAGTCGGCGACAGCCTCGAACAGATAGCTCACGAACTGAATCAGCATGGTGATGGCGAAAACACCGAGAAACGCGGCCATTTGATATTTGATGAACATGCCAACGCTGCCGGTTTGCGAGATTTCGAAATTGGCGACGGGGCTATTGATAATCGCCTGCTTTCCGCCAAAGCCAATCGCGATGATGACCCAGGATGTGCTGAGTCCGAGAAGGATGGCGCCAATCGCATTGACGATGCCCCGCTGTCGCGATGAAAAGCCAGCGTAAAGCACATCAACGCGAACATGCCCCTCATCCAAGAGTGTGTAAGCTGATGCGAAGAGGAACAGGGCGGCATACCAATAGCGGACCAGGTCTCCCATCAAGGCCTGCTCATAGGAGAATACGAAACGGGAAATCACGATCAACAGCTCGGCGACCACAATCATCAGCGCCAACCAGGTGAACCCGAGGGTCCTCGTAAACAAAGCAATGAAAAAGCCCAAAGCGATCAGCGGAATATGGATGTTTGGACCGACAAAACGTGCCCGGCCAAGCGCTTGTGTGAGGTCTTGATCAAAGAAAAGCGGCAACAGACGCTCAACGCGCATGAAAGCGATCGCAGCGTCAGCGATACCCACCAACAAGACGGCCCAGAAACAGCCTCGAATCAGGAATGCGTTGAAATCGCTGATGACCTTCGCGTCCCCTCTCAAGGAGCGATGCCCCGTGCTGAAGACGAGGAGTGCTGCGATGACGATCGCGGCAAGGTAAAGAGCGAGCTGAAAATAGGCGCTGCCTCCGCCCCCCACGAAAGCGGCTCTTGTTCCGGGAAAACCGAGGCCAACCGTCAAAACATTGTTGACCATGAAGGCAACAAGCAACGTCAGCATCGACCAACCGAAGATTCGAACCAGTGGTGCAGGTTCACCTCGACTGATGTCGTCGGCCTCGGCGCTGACATCCGCCATGCGTGACTCCTTTACGGTTTTTGCTCTTCAGCAGGGTTGACGTCGTTGGGGCGCTTGATCATCGGAAGCCGGCCTTCGGCGCGTCGCCCTTGAAAACAACGTGCCTCTTTTGCGAATTGCAGACAAGAGGCGAGCGGCAAACGCAAAAAGAGCGGAGACAAGCTCCGCTCTTTTTCATTAGCGTTCGATGTTCAACCCGTGCCTTAGCCGCTGATGTCGAGCACGCGATTTCGCTGGTTCACAAAGGTTCCTTCGAAGGCTGACATGAAGCCGCCGACCTCACGAAGGCTGGCTTGGAAGCTGTCGTCGATCTTCGCCGCGAGATCCGAATGATCACGGGTCTCCTCAAAAACCTCGACGGCCGCATCGCCAAACGCGTCCCAAACATCTTCGTTGAAGGCACGAAGCTCGACGCCATGATCATTGATCAGCCGCTGCAAATAGACGCCATTGTTCGCCATGGCCTCTTCGTGTTGTGCAGCATGCTCCTCATTGCAGGCAGCGGTAATGACCGCCTTTTCCCAATCGCTAAGGCTGCCCCACCATTCAGCGTTCATACCAAAAGCGAGACCACCGCCCGGCTCATGCATACCGCCGGTATAGTAGAACTTGGCAGCCTCATAAAACTTCAAGAAGTAGTCGTTATAGGGGCCGACCCATTCGGTGGCTTCGATCGAGCCTGAGACCAAGTTTTCATAGATCTGGCCACCGGGAAGCGAAACGGTCGACACGCCGAGTTTCGACATCACCGTACCGCCGAGACCTGGAATACGCATTTTCAACCCCTTGAGGTCTTCTGGCGATTCGATCTCTTTGTTGAACCAGCCGCCAGCCTGCGTGCCCGTCGAGCCGCAAGGCAGCGCCTTCAGACCGAACTCGCCGGCAAGCTCGTCCCAAAGCGCTTGGCCATCTTTGAATTTGATCCACGCATTCCATTCTGGCGTGGTCATGCCAAATGGCACGGATGTGAAATAAGCAAACCCTGGATGTTTCCCGACCCAATAGTAGTCCGCGGCGATATAAGCCTGGCTGTTGCCAGAGGCAACTTCGTCGAACACATCAAATGCGCCGACGCGCTCGCCGGCGGCGAAGTATTCGGTCGTGAGGGCCCCTTGCGAAAGCTCGGTAATGCGCTCGGCCAAGCGCTGTGCCGAGAGGCCGAGGCCTGGAAAGTCACGGGGCCAAGTCGATACGATGGTCAAAGTCTTGCGCTCTTGCGCGATCGCAGGCGCAGCCAGGCCAGCAGCACCAACGCCTACCAGAGCCCCGCTTTTCAAGAAGTTACGACGTTCCATTTTTGGGAATCTCCCTGTTGTACCAGCGCCCAAACCAAAGCGCCTATGCATGTTTATAGGCAAAGTCGAGGAAAGAAAAAGGGGCCTAGCGATCGACCACCCTTCGTTTCCTCTCACGTGCTTATCCCGGTGCCTAGCCTTCCCCGCAGCCGAATCGAGACAATCGACGCACGAATACTGCACCAAAACTTGTAAACGACATGACCTGGCGATGCATCCATTTGGGTAATTCCCGCACTCGGCATCTAGCGGCCTGCGCCTCTCCTCACTGTAGGTTGACTACAGCTGACCGCCAGGCCAATCAATCAAGACATCTTCTGCAAAAGGGCATCGAGACTAGCTTTGGCATCGCCGTAGAGCATGCGTGAGTTCTCTTTGAAGAAGAGTGGGTTCTCGACACCGGAATACCCTCTCCCCTGGCCGCGCTTCGAGATAATCACGTTCTTCGCCTTCCAGACTTCGAGCACGGGCATACCGGCGATGGGCGAGCCGGGATCGTCCTGAGCGGCCGGGTTCACGATGTCGTTAGCGCCAACGATCATGACAAAATCAGTCTCTGGGAAGTCGTCGTTGATTTCGTCCATCTCGAGAACGATGTCGTAGGGCACTTTGGCCTCGGCAAGCAGCACGTTCATATGGCCAGGCAGGCGTCCTGCCACTGGATGGATGGCAAAACGCACCTCTTTGCCTTTGTCGCGAAGGCGCTTGGTGAGCTCGGAGATCGAACTTTGTGCCTGCGCGACCGCCATACCGTAGCCTGGCACAAAGACGACGCTATCAGCGTCGTCAAGCAGTTGTGCCACGTGGTCAGAATCCGTCGGAACCATCTCGCCGTCGATTTCCATATTGCTGGCAACCGCTTCCCCACCAAAACCTCCGAGGATCACCGAGACAAAGCTGCGGTTCATCGCGCGACACATGATGTAGGAGAGAATGGCACCGGAAGAGCCGACCAGCGCCCCGGTCACAATCAATAGGTAGTTGCCGAGCATGAAGCCCACCGCGGCAGCGGCCCAGCCTGAATAAGAGTTCAGCATCGACACGACGACCGGCATGTCGGCGCCACCAATGGCCATGACGAGATGAGCGCCGAAAACGAAAGCGATCACGGTCATGATAATCAATGGCCAGGTCCAGCCAAAGGCGACGAATAAGATCCCCAGCAATACGGAGACGATCACGGCGACCAAATTCATCATATGGCGCCCAGGAAGGGCGAGGGGCTTGCCATCGATCGAGCCTTCGAGCTTGCCATAAGCAATCACCGAGCCCGTAAAGGTGACCGCGCCGACAAATACGCCAAGGAAGATCTCGATGTCATGAATGACAGCCTCAGCGCCTTCATAATGCCCGCCATCGAAATGACTATTGAAGCCAACGAGGACGGCGGCAAGCCCAACAAAGCTGTGGAGAATAGCGACGAGCTGCGGCATCTGGGTCATCTCGACCCGATTCGCGACAAACCATCCGACCACAGCTGCCACTGCCATGATCGGAATCAACAGCAAATAGTTCGTGACCTCAGGGCCAAGCACCGTCGCCAAAATGGCAATCCCCATGCCGACGACGCCGTAGACAATGCCACGCTTTGCGCTTTCTTGGTTACTGAGACCCGATAGGGCTAGGATGAAAAGGATGCTTGCGGCGATGTAAGCGGCATTGACAAATGTTTGAGAAAACATCGGTGGCCTATCCACTTCTTCTTTTGATCAAGCCGGAGGCAGCGCGCGCAATCCTATCGGCAGGCCTGAATCTGACGGTCACCCCTTGATTAGGGCTCATGCCTGTCAAGCTTAAGCGGCGGTTATCCATCAGCTCTTTTGGAACATCGCGAGCATACGGCGGGTGACTAAAAAGCCGCCAAAGATATTGATTGAGGCGATCAAAACGGCAATCGCGGCCAAGATCAACACGAGTACACTCGAACTGGAGATCTGCAAAAGCGCACCGACCACAATGATGCCTGAGATCGCATTGGTGATCGCCATGAGCGGCGTGTGGAGAGCAGGGGTCACATTCCAGATCACGTAGTAGCCAACGATAACGGCGAGTACGAACACCATGAAGTAGGAGAGAAAATCGGGGGGCGCGGTCAAACCGATCAAGGCAAGCAACAAGGCAGCACCACCGAACACGGCAGCTGTCCAGCGCGACTTGGCGGCAGCTGCTGCCTCAGCCTTTCTTGCTTCATCAGCTGGATCGACTTTGGGTGCCGCTGGCGCTTTCGGCGCGACTGAGGTCGAAACCGGCGGCGGCGGATAGGTAATCTCGCCCGCTTTGCTCACGGTGACCCCGCGAATCACCGTGTCCTCCATATCGACCACCATCCGGCCGTCTTTCTCGGGTGTCAGGTCGTCGAGAAGATGACGAAGATTCGTGCCATAGAGTTGGCTAGATTGCGCTGCCATCCGGCTGGCAAAGTCGGTGTAGCCGATAATCGTGACATCATTGTCGGTGATGATGCGCTCGCCAGGCTCGGTCAGATCACAGTTCCCGCCTTGTTCCGCAGCGAGATCAACGATCACCGAACCAGGTTTCATCGCCTCAACCATATCCTTGAGCCAGAGCTTGGGCGCAGGGCGGCCTGGGATGAGGGCTGTTGTAATAACGATGTCGATATCCGACGCCTGCTCACGGAAGAGGGCAAGTTGCTTCTCGCGAAACTCTGGCGATGAGGGCTTGGCGTATCCGCCTTCCGTACCACCTTCTTCGCCATCGAACTCGAGAAACAGAAACTCTGCGCCCATACTCTCGATTTGCTCCGCGACCTCGGGGCGAATGTCGAAGGAACGCACGATCGCGCCCATACCGCGCGCTGCACCGATCGCTGCAAGACCAGCAACGCCGGCACCGATGACCAAAATCTTGGCGGGCGGCACCTTGCCAGCGGCAGTGACCTGGCCCGTAAAGAACCGGCCGAAATTGTTCGCGGCCTCGACCACGGCCCGGTAACCCGCAATATTCGCCATCGACGATAACGCATCCAACTTTTGCGCTCGACTGATACGCGGGACCATATCCATCGCCATAACGGCGTCGGGTTTTTGCTCATTCAGCGTCTTCAGCAGGGCCTCGTTCTGACCGGGATAAAGAAAACTGATGAGCGTCTTGTCGGCCGCCAGACGCTTGACCTCTGCGTCGGTCGGCGGGCGGACCTTCATGATGATGTCGGAACCTTTCCAAAGATCACCGACACGCGAAACAATCTGCACGCCAGCCTCTTCGTAGGCTTGATCCGAAAAATTTGCCTCGTCGCCGGCGCCCTTTTGAATCTTGAGTTTGTAGCCCAGCTTTTGAATGCGCGTCGCCGTCTCCGGTGTCAGGGCAACACGCTTCTCGTCCTTCTGCGTCTCTTTCGGAACGCCGATGATCATCGGAGCGGCAGCCTGCTCACTTGACGTCGCTTCATTTTCGGACATGGGCTCGTCCTTCTCTATCCAGCAATGGTGGCCGATACACCCCAAATCGGCGATGCACTTGATGCACTCCCGCCAATGGCCGAGATTTTGGGAATCTTGCCTCCCTAATTCCCATCATCCGAGCCGATTTCACACAACAAGGCAACCGCCAGAATCGATAATGCGGCAGTTTGGCATGCGTCCAGGCGCGATCGAGGCACGGATCAACGCCCCTTTTGGCACGGTGTCGATCATCGAGATGATCAACGAGGTTTCTTGATTAACCCATTGGCTAACCGTCGATAACCGCTTCGATCACCCTAAGGATCAGCTAAAGAACTGCCCACCATTTGGCGAGATTGTCGATCCCGTGAGAAAACCGGCGTCATCGGAAGCGAGAAACACGACGCAACGCGCGATTTCTTCAGGCTCACCGAGGCGGCCCACGGGGATCTGCGGGATGATCTTCTCATCCAATACCTTTTGCGGGATTGCCCGCACCATCTCCGTACCGATATAGCCCGGACAAATCGCATTCACGGTCACGCCCTTGAACGCGCCTTCTTGAGCGAGAGCTCGTGTAAAGCCGATATCGCCCGCCTTCGCTGCTGAGTAGTTCACCTGCCCGGCCTGGCCCTTTTGGCCGTTGATCGAGCTGATATTGATAACCCGTCCAAAACCGCGCTCGCGCATGCCCGGGAAGATCGGGTGGGTCATGTTGAAGAGGCCCGAGAGGTTGGTATCGATCACCTCCTGCCATTGCTCACGGCTCATTTTGTGAAACATGCCATCGCGTGTGATGCCGGCATTGTTGACCAAGATGTCAACCGGCCCGAGGTCAGACTCGACTTTGGCAATACCAGCGACGCACGCGTCGTAGTCAGCGACCGACCACTTGTAGACCGGAATGCCGGTTTCATTCTTAAACTTGGTAGCCGCGTCGTCATTGCCGGCATAATTCGCGGCCACCTTGTAGCCTGCATCGCTCAAGCCCTTTGAGATCGCTGCCCCAATCCCGCGCGATCCGCCTGTCACCAAGGCCGTCCTGCTCATCAAATCTGCCTCCTTCGTTGCTCGCTTCCTTCGCCGCGTTGATCACGGCCCGCATGAGGCTTGTCGTTGATCGAACGCGCTGCGGCAAGTCTCATCCTGTCGCAGCGTGTCGGCGGGCCGCTACCCTCAACGCCCGTAGGGTCAGCCAGGCCACGCCTGAGGCATCCCTTTCAGCTTATCCATGGTCTTGGCCAACATCAGCTTAGCGCGGGCCCGCCCGCGACGGACGAAACCTGCGCCTCTTGGCACACCGCCGTCGGTAAGCCCCTCGACATCGACGCCCCCAATGCCAGGGCATCGATTCCAATACATCACATCGCGTTGGCACGCCCGAAAGCGTACACAGCGTTTGGATCAAGGCGAAAGCAGCCCAGATCCCTCTCATCGGCGATCGACGCTCATCGAAAGTTTCATGGTGATGGCGACGGAAGGATCGTCGTCGATCGCTAGACAGGCTGTTTTGAGAGCCGTCCGGGGTGAACGACGACAAAGGTGGTCAAGGCAGTCGATCCGGTGACGAGACTTCCGCCAACGGTGGGATCAGGCGCCGCATCGTTTTCTGCCCGAGAAGGTACGCGAACTCCCACATGACCTGCGCATCCAACTTGCTCTGACCACTCAAACGTTCACGAAAGCGCAGCGGTAGCTCAGCATACTGAATGGGGCGTCTTGCTGCCGTGATGATGTCCAGAAGAATCTTGGTACCTTGGCCAGAAAGCCCCGGGTAAACTTCATGAAACAAACTTTTTTTCAGCATGAAGAAGCCGCTCATTGGATCACTCAAGTGAAGACCGCAGAGCCAGGCACTCAAGGTATTTGCGACGCGGCTCATACACGTTCGCTTGGCAGAGAGTGAACCGACACTTCCCCCATGCAAGAAGCGGCTTGCCGCGACTAAATCGAGGTGGCGATCTTCCATCAACGTAAGCATCGGCGTCAAAAGATGCTCATCATGTTGAAGGTCAGCATCCATCACAGCGATGTAGCTGCTCGTCGCCATCGCCATGCCCTCGATACAGGCAGATGACAACCCTCTTCGGCCAATGCGGCGAATAGCCTGAACATGCGGACGTTCAAACGCAAGCGTGCGAAGAACCTCATAGGTTCCGTCGTTGGAATCATCATCCACAAACAAAACCGACCAAGAGACCGAACGCAAAACCGTTTCTAGCTGAGCGACCAGAGGGACGACATTGTCGACTTCATTCAATGTTGGGATGATAATTGTAAGATTTTTAACATTTTTTGGTTGATAATATGAATGTGCCAATTCCATGCTATGCATCACCCCTGGCGCTATAGGGAGCGGGTTTGCGGTAAAGTCGACCGGCAGGGATCAGCCTGGTTGGAACGACGTTCGAGGCGCAAACATGGTAATGCGATAGGGGACAGGTCGAACAGAAAGCCGTTGCCTGACCGCGCGCCCGCCGTGCGCACAAAGCCAAGCATCATAGCCTTTTCTGCCGCAATCATCTTCGCGCCCGTGTCGATCATCGACATACCGCTTCTCGCGGACTGTCTTATTGATGTAGCGCGAATGCACGCTACAGGCAATCTTGATGGTGATGATTTTCTACAATGACGTTATGACGTCGACCAAGAGCATCCACACGTTACGGCCGTGGACCCGATGATACCTGCGTTGCGAAGGTGGCTTTACGGTGTGCTGGCACGGTCGCTCAGCTAAGTTTTTCCTGATGGTGAGCTTCGTCAATGCAGCGCACACCGCTCAATTGATAGTTGCTCAACAATGAACGTCATCATCGTTCATGATCAAGGCTCCCAACCGCCGTCCTCTCCATGAACTACCGTGGGCCCGACGATCTTGTTTTGCCGCTTCAAGCCTAGCCGATATGGAGGCAAGTACCTCGCGATCACGCCACCTTTTGCAGCCAAAGAGAGCTTGCGAGATCATCGTGATCAGCCGTGACACGAGCCCTTTGCAGAAAGGGAGGGCTCTTGGCCAGCCGATCCTTCATACGGGTTGCGACGTAACGGCTGGAAAAAAGAAGCTGATAGCCGCCCCCTTGAAGCAAGGCCGCGACAGCTGATTGTTCGTTGTAACCGCGCCAGGCCCAGCTTTCGGGATAACCATCGGGAAGAAAAATGTCGTGAATGTGGAGAAGGACACCGGTCGGAAGGCTTGGTAGAATCTGGCTGATCAGGTGATCAACATCTGTTCCGGGCATGAGCAAATGACTGGAATCGACGAAGAGCACATCGCCACTTTGCAGCGCCTTCAAGTCATTAAACGGTACTGCTTGCAAGACCATCCGCTGCCAGGTCACGTTCAAACCGGCAAGACTGGCGCGCGGCTCCGGATCAATGCAAGTGAATGCCGTCGAAAGCGCACCGTCGGCAATCGCTCTTGCCATGAAACGAGTGGAATGCCCGGAACCGATCTCAACGATTGAGGAGGGCTTGCGAACCCGCACCATAGCGTAAGCAGCTAGGGCATCCATTCTTGGAAACCACTGTTGATCAAAACGACAGGCGCCATGATCGCTTGATAATCGATCGATGGCGGGTTCCAAGCCCTGGATATGCCCTAACAAGGTTTCGAAGTCGGCTTCAGCCTCTCGAAACACAGTTTCCAAAGCGGGATAATTGGCAGGTGGCTCGACGCTAGCTGCGTAGCGATAGGGCAAGAAGAAGCCACGCTTTCTCAGCCCGAGGACGGTCTCCAGGCCCATCGATAAACGTCGACGATGGACGCGGCTCAGCATGAAACAGGAAAGTGATATCGGTATGTCGACATGGTGTTGGGCACATCACAACATCATCGAATGGGAATCAGGGACGAAGAACCATCCCCTCCTTGGCAACGATCGAACCTGGTCGACTGCGTTCGAGATCCTTGGCAATGCCGTCCATGAAAGCGTCATCATGTTCTGGATCGTGGTGGAAAGCGACAAGCGTTTTTGCATTCGCAGCGTCACAAAGGCGAACGCCTTCTTGCCATGTCGAGTGCCCCCACGTGCGAAACTTCTGATATTCCTCGTCTGTATAGGTGGCATCATAAATCACCAGATCTGCCCCCTGAATGAGTTTCAAAATGCTCTCATCCAAGTGCCCCTCCTGGTGCTCGGTATCGGTTACATAGCAGATCGATTGCCCCTGATAGTTGACCCGATATCCCGTTGCCCCCTGAGGGTGGTTTAAGCTGGCAGTTTCAATGACGACGTCATCGACGGGCGTGAGGCGTTCCCCTGCACTGAAATCATGGAACGCAATACAGGCATGCATGATATCGATCGGTACGGGGAAGAGAGGCCCACTCATAATGGTCTTCAAAACCTCTTGAAGACCACCGGGTCGACCTGCGAGATGACCAGCCCAAATCTCGAAACAGTTGCTGGGATCATAAGCAGGTCGAAAAAACGGAAAGCCGTTGATGTGGTCGATATGCGTGTGGGTCAAAAATACCTGCGCGCGCAGGCCTTTCTGTCCGGCGAGGCTTGAGCCGAGCGCGCGGATGCCCGTGCCCGCATCAAAAATCAGACGCTGCCCGCCGCAGGTCACTTCGATGCATGACGTATTGCCGCCGTAGACGACGGTCTTGGGCCCTGGACAGGGTACAGTGCCCCGTACGCCCCAAAAGCGCACAGAGAAATCTCCTCGATCAGTCATCGGCTCTTCTATGCCGTCCCTTCAACACATTTCGGCCAATGTATCAACGCTACGATAGCGCGCAAAATCTTAACGGAATGTGACGGTCGTCACGCCGGAGCATAACGGTAGAGAAAATAACGATCTTTGGCGATGCCAGCTGGCATCGACTGCCTGGCCAAGCTTGGAGCGATGAGTGCCTGATCAGCCGCGACCCATGCGCCGGGCCGAAGCAAAGGAGGAAGTGCCTCAGCGAGCCAAGCCGCAAGGGCCTGATTGCGCTCAGCATCACCTGTACCGATGTCGCTGTGCACCAAGACTGCGCGCCCCGATGAATGTTCAGCGAAACTCGGAAGCGTCGCCTCGATACTACCGAGCACCAGATGATCATCATCGGGAATGCAGGCGGGGTGGGCACGAACCTCCCGCTCGAAAACGATGATTTCACGCTCTGGCAGACGCTCTCTTAGATGATCGTAGGTTCGGCCATTGCCGAGGCCGAGTTCCAAGACAATGCCGTCTATACCGCGTATGGCCTCAGCAGCGAGGTCAAGGCAGGCACGTTGCGCCTCCAGGCGTCGGATAAAGCTATCCAGCCGGCTCAAATCAACGTCTCCATGTGCTCCCCAATGATCGCCAGTTCGGGTTGAAGGCAGATGGTCGACTGCATTGCCGACTCATAGGATCGCCCTTGGTGCGAACATGGCGCGATTAACAGCATTCGTCGACCCCGAAGAGAAAGTTGCACGCGTCTTGAGCAACGCTGTTATAAGGCGATGGCCTACGCTACGCGGCTTTTGCGAACAAAAGCCGCGAACAGGTTCGGTCAGCATTGTATTGCGCCCTAAGGGAGATGCTTGATGCACTCTTGGCTTCCGGCCGTTGTTCTTCAGATCCTGCTTGGAATGTTCGCTGTGGCCATGGCAGAGGACAGCTCGACGCCGATCCGTCTTGCCGATCACATGTTGCCCGGCGGATTGGTGATTGGCCAAGCTACGCCCGGGAGTTCTGTTCGCGTCGGTGATCGGTCGCTTCGTGTCAGCCATGATGGACGGTTCGTCTTCGGCGTCGGCCGTGATGCCACTGGGACAATTGAAATCGGGATCACGCCGCCCGATGGCAGCGACATCCTTCGTACCGTTACGATTAAGGCACGCGATTATCATATTCAGCGGATCGACGGATTGGCAACGCGCAAGGTCCAACCCAATCCTGATGACCAGGCCAAGATTGAGGCAGATTGGCTTTTGCTGAACGACGCAAAAGCGACAGACACCGCACATCTCGCCTTCACGGAACAGGCGACTTGGCCCGTGATTGGCCCCATTTCAGGCGTGTTTGGCTCGCAACGAATCTTGAACGGCATACCGCGGTCACCCCATCGCGGTGTCGATGTCGCAGCACCCGAAGGAACGCCCGTCAACGCGATGTTGAGTGGCGTTGTGACCGTTGCCGACGCCGATATGTTTTATACCGGTGGTACGGTGATGGTTGATCACGGCCACGGCGTGCAGAGTCTCTATGCGCACCTGTCCGCGATCGATGTCGACGTCGGTCAACAGTTGTCGCGGGGTCAGAAGCTAGGAGAGATTGGTACCACGGGTCGGTCGACCGGCCCGCATCTCCATCTCAGCCTTTACTGGTTCGATACGGCGCTCGACCCTGCACTTGTGCTCGGTCCAATGCCTCGGCACCGGCCGAGACTGAAGCCCAGCGGGCGAACGGCCAAAGATTAAAGCGCTATGGTCAGTTTGACGTGGACGCCGCATCACGCAAGCGAACGATCACCTCGACGCGATCAATCTGCTGTCCATCAGGTGGCGTTGGCAAACGACTGATCTCGATATGATCGTCAGGAATGTCCGAGAGCTTGCCGGTCGCTTCATCGAAGAAGTGATGATGATGCGACGTGTTCGTATCGAAATAGCTTTGGCCCATATCGACGACCACCTCCCGGAGGAGCCCCGCCGACG
This sequence comes from Geminicoccaceae bacterium, assembly GCA_028285265.1. Taxonomy (GTDB): domain Bacteria; phylum Pseudomonadota; class Alphaproteobacteria; order Geminicoccales; family Geminicoccaceae; genus JANQPX01. The sequence goes on along the minus strand of JANQPX010000030.1, from coordinate 12,789 downwards.
TAAACTGATGCAGCGTGTTATAAATCGTCGCGAGCGACACCATGATACCGTTGGCCCTGGCCTCATGGAACAATTCTTCCGCCGTGAGATGGCGATGCCCATTCTCGAGCAGCAATTTCGCCAAAGCCAAACGTTGGCGGGTCGGCCGGAGATTAGCGTTTTTCAGCCGGTCCAGCGCTTTGGAATAAGTCCGTTGCATCGTCACCGCAAAGCCGCTCCTCGCTCTCATTGAACGGCTCTTAACCTGTCATCGCCGCTCAATCTATTTAATCAGCACTAAATTGGTCCTCTATATCCGCAATGTCAAGTCAGGCTGACACAACCGACATGCGGCATCCCGTCATGCCGGATGTTTGGCACCAAACCGCGAGAACGTCCCTATTGTCCGGTAACGATGCGGTCTACGAGTTGTCGCACCGTTGGGACGAACCCGTTCGAATAAAACGGATCTTGCTTGAAGCGGTAGACATTATGGCCGGCAAACATCAGCTCGTTGTCGACATCGCCTTCGTGCGCAATATCTTGTAAGGTTTTTTGGATACAAAAGGAGCGTGGATCAGGTGGTTTGCCTGTGGTGTATTCATCTCTGTCCGACCAATTGGAGAACTTGCAGAAGGACAGGCAACCCATGCAGTCGGCTTGATCGCGCTTGATCTCACGCGCCTTCTCCGGCGCGACATAAACAAGCGTGTCATCCGGCGTCTTCATCGCTTGGCTATATCCAGCCTTGACCCATGCGTCGATGTTCTCCGCATCCTCGGGTTTTACGAAGACCGTGCGTCCTCGTGTGCCGAAAGGAATTTCGACGGTGAGTCCTCGTTCGGCATCAGGCGCGGACGCGAAGGCGGCTTCACGCTCAGACCTCGCGGCGAGTTCTGCGAGAAAGTCGTTATAGACAGCTGATGAATAGAACCCAGTCGGGCTGAACCGATGGAGTAGCACATCGCCCTCGTCCAGGGTCAAAAGCCTTTGCTTCCAGCTATCTGGGATCGGACTCTCACGGGTGAGCAGTGGACGCGTGCCAAACTGAAAGGCCATCGGCCCGAGCTCGGGATTGTCGATCCAGTCGGACCAATCATTCAAATGCCAAACGCCACCTGCCATAACGATGGGCGTCTCGTCGAGGCCAAAGCTGCGCATGGTATTGCGGAGGGCCTGAACGCGCGGCATCGGCGGTTCCGGGCTCTTTGGATCCTCGGAGTTGGAAAGGCCGTTATGGCCGCCTGCACGCCAGGGATCTTCATAAACAACCCCACCAAGCCAATCGGAGACGCGATTATAGGCGCGTTTCCAAAGAGCATTGAAGGCGCGCGCAGATGAAACAATCGGGTAGTAATAGACATCGTAACGCGCGGCGATCTCGGCGAGCCGATACGGCATACCGGCACCGCAGGTAATCCCATGAATGAGCCCTTTGGCCCCCTCAAGCACCCCATGTAACACGCGCTCACAGCCGCCCATTTCCCAAAGGACATTCATATGTAAACGCCCTTGGCCATTGCTGACATCGTACCCGATACGGGCTTGGCTGATGCCAGCGGCTATGGAGTAGCTGATTAGCTCTTCGTGACGTTCAAGCCTCGTTCTACCCTTAAAGATCAATGGTACACGTTCACCATTGTCATCGATCAGGACATTGTTGACGCCGGAAATCGTGCCAACGCCTCCTGCTGCAGCCCAAGCGCCGCTAGAGAGACCATTGGTTGCGGCAACACCCTTGCCGCCTTCGATTAACGGCCAGACTTCCCGACCTGATAGCATCAGAGGCTTGAGTGAAATCAATATAGAGGCTCCTTTGGATCATAAGGCAAGCCGGTTCTTTCCTTGATCCGTGCGCCGCCGTCCCCCTCTCATGGCGATCCGGCCGGCGGCGTTTTGAACGAAGCGGCTCCACCGGATCAACACCGCCTGACCTTCGCATATGGGCTTTCTTTCGATGACAACAAGAGAATGCCCCCCGCACCATGGTCGGTCCGAGGGGCACTAACGTCAATCGAAATGTGACAGCTTGCCTAGTCTATCAACCGGCTCGTCGCTGGCGTCGAGGGCCACGATCGCCTCTGTCACCGCCACCATCGCCTTCTTGTCGCGGCGGTCTCGGCTGCGCCTCAAGCTCCTCGCCTGTCTCTTGATCCACCACCCGCATCGACAGCTTGATCTTACCGCGGTCGTCAATCGCAAGGACCTTGACTTTCACTTGGTCGCCTTCATTGACCACGTCCGTTACCTTCGCGACACGCTCATTCTTCAACTCAGAGATGTGGCAAAGGCCGTCGGTTTGACCGAGAATGTTGACGAAAGCACCAAAATCGACCACGCGCACCACTTTGCCAGTGTAGATCTGGCCGACCTCTGGCGAACTGGTGAGTCCCCGGATCCAGTCGACGGCCTGCTGGCTCGCATGTGCATCGGACGACGCAATCTTGACCGTGCCATCGTCGGCAATGTCAATCTTGGCCCCCGTGGTCTCGGTGATCTCGCGGATCATCTTGCCACCCGGGCCGATAACGGCGCCGATTTTGTCTTGCGGGATGTTAATCACGCTGATCCGCGGCACCGTGTCGCGCATTTCCTCACGATGACCGCCAAGACCTTTGGCCATCTCACCGAGGATATGCAGTCTGCCCTCCTGCGCCTGTGCCAGGGCAATCTTCATGATTTCCTCAGTAATACCGGCGATCTTGATGTCCATTTGAAGCGACGTCACGCCTTGCTCGGTGCCCGCCACCTTGAAGTCCATATCGCCGAGATGATCTTCATCACCAAGGATATCCGAGAGTACGGCGAAGCGTTCGTCTTCCTTGATGAGGCCCATCGCGATACCAGCGACTGGCCGCTTTAACGGAACGCCCGCATCCATCATCGCAAGCGAACCACCGCAAACCGTCGCCATCGAGCTCGAGCCATTCGACTCGGTAATTTCTGACACTAGACGAATGGTGTAAGGAAACGCTTCTCGCTCCGGCAGGGTGGCACGTAAGGCGCGCCATGCGAGTTTGCCGTGGCCAATTTCGCGGCGGCCCGGCGATCTAAGGAATCCAACTTCGCCGACCGAATAGGGCGGGAAGTTGTAGTGCAGCATAAAGTGTTCGCGATGATCGCCTTCGAGGCTGTCAATGATCTGCTCGTCCTGCCCCGTACCAAGGGTCGCGATCACCATCGCTTGTGTTTCACCTCGGGTGAAAACCGAACTACCGTGGACACGGGGGAGAAGACCGCATTCAGCTAGGATCGGGCGCACGGTCTTGGTGTCGCGTCCATCGATGCGGTTACCGGTATCGAGGATCGCGTTGCGAACGATGTCCTTTTCCAGCTTCTTGAACTGCCCCATGACCAGGGGCTCTTCATGTCCGCCGTCACCATCATGTGCAAACTGCTCAAGCGCTTTCGCCTTAACAGCATCCACTTTTTCGTGACGTGCTGTCTTTTGTGGCTCGGCATAGGCTTCACGCAACTCAGACTCAAGGGCCGCCTTGATCTGTCCGTAGAGACTGCTGTGGTCGACCACGTCAAGCTCCCACGGCTCCTTGGCACACGCTTCGGCGAGGCTGATGATCAGGTCGATCACTGGCTGGAAGCTGCGCTGACCAAACATAACCGAACCAAGCATGACCTCTTCAGAGAGCTCTTTGGCTTCGGACTCGACCATCATCACGGCATCATGCGTACCGGCGACCACCAAATCGAGTTCGGTATCGGCCATCTCGGCGTAGGTCGGATTGAGAATATAGTCACCATCCTTGAAGCCGACACGCGCACCACCGATCGGTCCAAGGAAAGGAATGCCCGAGATGGTGAGCGCAGCGCTCGCGCCGATCATCGCTGCAATATCAGGGTCATTTTCCTGGTCATGAGCAAGAACGGTGCAGATAACCTGTGTCTCATTCACAAAACCGGCCGGGAACAGGGGCCGAATAGGCCGATCGATCAAACGGGAGGTCAGGGTGTCCTTCTCAGTTGGCCTGCCTTCTCGCTTGAAGAACCCGCCAGGGATCTTGCCTGCAGCGTAATATTTTTCTTGATAATTCACGGTGAGCGGGAAAAAGTCCTGGCCTGGCTTGACGCTCCGCGCCGCATGCGCGGTGCAGAGCACCGTGGTCTCGCCATAGGTCACCATGACGGCGCCATCAGCCTGACGGGCAATACGACCGGTCTCCAAAATCAGAGGCCTACCGCCCCACTCCATCTCTTTTCGTGTGATGTTAAACATTTGATGTTACTGCCTTTCCAACAGCCTAAGCCGACCATACCCTCTTGATGGCCGACCTGTCCGGATTGACGCCGGACCCGTGAAAGAGCGATCCAAAAGGATTCAGATCGATCGAGCGCGGATCGCGTTTGAGTTATCGTTGGGTTACTTGCGAAGACCGAGACGTTCGATCACGGTCTGATACCGATTGACTTCCTTCTTCTTCAGATAATCGAGCAATCGGCGACGTTGACCAACCATCATCAAAAGACCCCGACGGGATGCAAAGTCCTTTTTGTGGTCCTTCAGATGCTCGGTCAAATTGGTGATCCGTTCGGTTAGAACGGCGACCTGGATTTCAGGTGAACCGGTATCGCCCGGTTTCGTGGCGTACTCGGTCATGAGCTCCTGCTTGCGTTCTGCAGTGATTGACATGGCTTATCCAACAGTTCTTTCGGTTATGTCATCGTTTGGTGATAGGGTTGTGACGTTCTCATATTGAAGACGCGAACCGGGCTGAGTTCCTCGCCCGACAGCCTAGCGAGCGCGACGACGTCGCCTCTGGCCATGGCTCGTATCGTCTTTTTCTCGTCCTCGCCGTGCCCGAGAACGCCGGGTCCGGTGACCAATTGGGGCGCGACGCGAATGGTTCGGCCCGCGCGCAGACGCTCGGCCTGGGGTTCAGTAAGCGACAGCGAAGGCAGGCCCGAAAGTGCGTCCTTGAGCGGCCGCAATGCTTGCGGAAAAGCTTCGTCCTCGATGAGACGCTCCAAGACCGCCGGTGTCACCGCATCGCCAACGTCAAAGGCGCCAACCTTGGTGCGCCGAAGGGCCGTGACGTGACCGAGGCAACCAAGCTGCCGTCCAAGATCACGGGCGATCGCACGGACATAGGTGCCTTTGCCGCAGGTCAAGTCGAGCACGACATGATGATCATCTGGGCGCTCGACAAGTGTCAGTTCTCGAACGAAAACGGAGCGCGGTTCCAGTTCGACGGCCTCACCGCGACGCGCAATATCATAGGCGCGCTCACCAGCAACTTTGACGGCAGCGAAACTTGGCGGCACCTGCTGAATATGACCAATAAAACCCGATAAGGCGGTCTCAATGGCCAATGTCGCAGGTCGCGATTCTTGCGTCTCTACAATCTCGCCTTCGCTATCATCCGTATTCGTCGAGGCCCCAAGCTTCATAGTGAAACGATAGTTCTTTTCACCATCCATAACAAAGGAGACGGTTTTGGTTGCCTCACCGAGCGCGATGGGTAAGACGCCGGTCGCGAGTGGATCCAGGGTACCGCCATGCCCGACCTTTTGCGCATTGGTGACACGCTTGACGAAACCTACAGCTGACGTCGACGTCATTCCTTGTGGTTTGTCGATACAAAGCCAGCCGTTGATTGGCAGGCCCTTTCTCCTGCGCTGCCTAGCCATGCTTCGACCCACCATCGTCAGCCTGTCCATCTACAGTTGGGATACCGTGAGAACGCCTGGCCTCATCGAGTAAGGCATCGATTCGCGCGGATTCCGCAAAAGTTTCATCAGGTCGGAAGGTCAGGCTGGGTGCATATTTCAGATTTGCTGCACGAGCGACCTCCCCACGCAGGAAAGGCGCAGCGCGTTCGAGCGCTGCCTTCACATCGTCACTGAGGCCACCACCAAGTTCAACTACGTAGACGATCGCCTGACGTAGATCACGGGTGACCCGTACCTCTGAAATTGTTAGGGGGGTCTCTGCGATCACGGGATCATGCACGGCACCACGCGAGAACAGGTCGGAGAGGATATGGCGAAGGCGCTCGCCAACGCGAAGTTGGCGCTGATTGAGCTCTCCACCTCTCTCCCGACCTCCCGAATTCCGCCCTTTGCGCATCTTGTTCCCTACTTCCAGACCCAACAAAGGCAATCGCCTTCCGTCGGGCCGCATCGCACCACGAGCTAGGCCCAAAAGGACGGCTGCCTCAGAGTGTGCGCGCAACCTCTTCCACCTCATAGGCCTCGATCACGTCGCCTTCGCGAATGTCCATAAACGCATCGATACCGATGCCACACTCGAACCCTTCACGAACCTCCTTCGTATCGTCTTTGAAGCGACGGAGTGAACCGAGCGCGCCATCATGGATGACCACGTCGTCACGAAGGAGGCGAACGCGGGCGCCCCGGCGGATAATACCATCAGTGACCATGCAGCCAGCAATCTTGCCAATCTTAGAGATCGAAAAGACCTCGCGAATTTCAGCATGACCCGTGGTCTGTTCCTTCGATTCAGGCGCGAGCATGCCGGACAACCGAGCCTTTGCTTGATCCAGCAACTCATAGATGATCGAGTGATACTGGATTTCAATACCTTCGCGCTTACCAAGGTCTCGTGCCTGAGCGTTGGCCCTGACATTGAACCCAAGAATGAGCGCTCTGGACGCCATCGCGAGCGTCACATCCGATTCGGTAATCGCTCCGACGCCGCTATGCAGCACCCGCACTTTTACCTCGTCAGTGTTTAGCTTCTCCAAGCCGGCAACAATCGCTTCAAGCGAGCCATGCACGTCCGACTTCACCACAACGGGTAGCTCACCAATCTTCTCTTCGGCCATCTGACTAAACATGTCTTCGACCGAGCCTGCAGGCGCAACGATTCCTGCGGTGTGCTTCTTACGCTGGCGATATTCGGTAATCTCTCGTGCCCGCCGTTCGCTCTCGACGACGACTAACAAATCACCTGATTCCGGCACACCATCGAGGCCGAGAATCTCGACCGGCGTTGACGGTCCAGCCTGCTGGATGTTCTCACCATGGTCATTGATGAGCGCACGGGCTTTACCCCAGTGTCCGCCGCAAACGATAATCTCGCCGACATGGAGCGTGCCCTTTTGAATCAGCGCTGTCGCAACAACACCGCGGCCACGGTCCAACTTCGCTTCGATCACCGCTCCTTGCGCACTGCGATCGGGGTTTGCGCCAAGCTCTAAGAGTTCCGATTGCAACAGAACTCCTTCCATCAACTTGTCCAGACCCAGCTTTTCGGTGGCGCTGACTTCGACAGCAAGTACGTCGCCACCATATTCCTCAAGCACAATCTCCTCACCAAGGAGCTCTTGCTTAACCCGATCAGGATTCGCTTCGGCCCGATCGATCTTGTTGATCGCGACAACAATCGGCACCTCGGCCGCCTTGGCGTGATTAATCGCTTCCCTGGTCTGCGGCATGACTCCATCGTCCGCTGCCACCACAAGAATCACGATGTCGGTGACTTGAGCGCCACGAGCACGCATTTCCGTGAACGCAGCATGGCCCGGCGTATCGATGAAGGTGACCTTCTGTCCATCGCCAATGTCGACCTGATAGGCACCGATATGTTGCGTGATTCCTCCAGCCTCACCGGAGGCGACATCCGCCTGTCGGAGCGCATCCAACAACGACGTCTTACCATGATCAACGTGGCCCATGACGGTGACGACAGGCGCTCGAGCCTTCAGATCACCTTCATCGTCATCCAGTCCCTCAAGGCCGATTTCAACATCGGATTCAGCAACGCGCTTCACCGTATGGCCGAACTCACCGATGATCAGTTCGGCAGTATCAGCATCGACGGTCTGATTGACGGTCGCCATGACGCCCATTTTCATAAGCTGCTTGACCACATCAGCACCGCGCACTGCCATACGATTGGCAAGTTCTGAGACCTGGATGGTCTCGGGCAGAACGACTTCGCGCACAATCGGCTGCTGATCCTGAACTTGTTGCTGCCGCCTCTCACGATCCTGACGCCGCCGCATCGCTGCCAGTGAGGGTGCCCGCCGTTCGATGACTTCAGCGTCGCTATCCAGCACGAGACGGCGACCACGACCATCATTACGGCCACGGCCGCGACCGTCATTTCGACTGTCACTCTCGCTACCGCCGCGCGTCGTTTTGCCCTTACCTTTGGCAGGTCGCGGCCGAGCGGCAGAGCGACTATCCTCGGCTTCAGCGTCCTTCCGTTTGACGGCAGGCGCTGAAGCGTCAACAGGCTGCTGCTTCTCGGTCTTCGCCGGCTCCTTCGTCTCAGCCTTAACCTCTTTGACTTCAGTAGCATCGGCTGTTTCAGCGGCAGCAGCTTTCGCTTCGTCCTCTTCGCGCTTTTGCCGCTCCTCTTCCTCTTTCGCCAGCAGGCGAGCAGCCGCTTCTTCAGCTTTCTTGCGCGCATCCTCTTCGGCCTGACGACGCGCCTCTTCTTGCTGTTTCCGCTCCCGGGCCGCTTCTTCCTCTTCCGCTTTGCGTTTGGTCTCCTCAGCGACCCGCCGCGCGTTTTCCTCAGCGCGGACACGGGCCTCTTCTTCCGCCTTTCTTGCATCGGCGAGGGCACGAACGCGGGCGTTCTTTTCGCTATCAGTAAGCGGTTTCAGGACGACGGGACCACCCGAACGTGAACTTGAGTCGCGGCCCCGTGCTTTGGCGGGTGCTCCTCCAGCAGACTCAGCCTTCCGAGCGACAGTAGCGCCAGCAGCAGCGCCTTCACCTTCAGCCTTCGATGGCGCGCGTTTTCTCTTGACCTCCACAGCAACAGACTTGCTTCGGCCATGTGAGAAGCTTTGTCGGACCACACCGGAGTCGACCCGCTTTTTCAGTTCAAGGCGGCCACCGCCAGACTTGTTCAGCGAGATCCGGGAACCCCCATCCTGCTCTTTTGTACTGGTCATGATGTTTTGGTCGTTCCCTTCGGCTCGGTCCCAGGGCGCGGCGCAAGCTCGCCCCCTTCATCAGCACTCTCTTCAACCACAGCAATACCGGGCCTGAACCCGGCAAGCCGTCCAGCGTCGCGCAGGGCCCTGGCTGCCAATTTTCCCGGCAACAACGCCGCATGCACCAATTGCTCACGCCCAAGTGCGGCTCCGAGGTCGTTCCTCGAACCCGCGATGATCAACGGCAACATTGGCGCATGATGCCGAAGCTTCCTACGCCCATCCTCAGCCGCGTCCGCCGCTACCAGCAGCACAGCTGCTTTGGCCTCAGCAAGACAAGCCTGGACCTGATCAAAGCCCATGACAATAAGTCCGGCGCGCCGAAGAAGACCCAACCCATCGTAAAAGCGACGGGCCAACAGGGTCTCGATCCGATCGGCCAGATCATCCAAAACCGTCACCGACTGTCGGGCCGCACGACCAAACAGTCGCTTCTCAACCGCCTTGTTTACCACATCCCGGCCAGCACTCAACCACATACCACGTCCTGGCAGCCTTTCATCGACGTCAGGCAGTACCTGACCGCGCGGATCGACCACGAATCGGATCAGCTGATCACGGGGCGCTGCAGCGCGCGTCACCAGACAGCGCCGTTCATGTGATGCCGGCGTATCCGGTTCGTCGGAACGCTGCGAACCGATTGTCCGCTCTGCCACAGCTTCGTTGATCAACACGTCGATCAATCAGCCTCCTTACCCGACATCAACATGCCAGCTTGGCCAATCCAATCATCCCTGATGATCCGACCTTTAAAACTGAGATAGCCATCAACCCAGGCAACGTTCTCCGGTGAGAATGCCGCGATTTGCGAATAGTGATAGATGCCGAGACCATTGAGCTTCTGCTCAAGTTTTGGGCCGACACCGCTGATCTTCTTAAGATCGTCAGCACTTCCAAGCGGCGCATCCAGTGGACGGGGCCGCTCACCTTCAAGAGCATCCTCATCGACGGGACCTGCATCGAAGTCATCGTCATCAGCTGACTGTTCGGCGGGCGCCTCATCATCATCAAACCAGTGCGCACGTGCCGCCATGATGAGTTCGCCGGCACTTTCTTCAGTGAGTCCAGCCTCGGGGAGCAACTCCACCAGTTCATCACCAGCGAGGTCGGCGAGGTCGTCAAGAGCCTTGATTCCCTTTCGACCAAGTTCGATCTTGGTCTCCATCTCAAGATGCTCAAAGGCCAGGAGGTCGTCGGCCATGCCAAGTTCAGCGGCTTCGCTGCTGAATGCCTCGGCGCGCTCATTGATGTAGTTCTCAGCACGTTCGCGCAAGGCTTCGGCGATATCTTCGTCAAACCCTTGAATTGACGCGAGTTCTTCGAGCTCGACATAGGCGACTTCATCGACTGTCGAGAAGCCTTCCGTCACCAAAAGCTGGGCAATGACCTCTTCAACATTCAACGCTTCGGTGAAGTAATCGGTGAGCTGCTTAAACTCTTTCTGACGCTTCTCACTGTCTTCTGTCTCGGTCGTAATGTCGATTTCCCAGCCTGTCAGCTGAGAGGCGAGTCGTACATTTTGACCTCGTCGGCCAATGGCGAGAGATAGCTGCTCATCGGGAACGATAACCTCGATCCGCCTGGCCTCCTCGTCCAGCACCACCTTCGAAACCTCAGCAGGCGCTAACGCATTCACCACAAAGGTTGCCGGATCTTGCGACCAAGGAATAATGTCGATTTTTTCGCCGGCAAGCTCATTGACAACCGCCTGGACGCGCGAGCCGCGCATACCAACACAAGCCCCAACGGGATCAATGCCGCTGTCCTTTGAAATGACCGCAATCTTGGCACGAGACCCAGGATCACGCGCGACCGACATAATTTCGATGATGCCGTCGTAGATTTCAGGCACCTCTTGAGCGAAGAGTTTCGCCATAAACTGTGGGTGGGTCCGCGAAAGAAAAATCTGCGGCCCGCGCCCCTCGGCACGCACATCGTAGATATAGGCACGCACGCGATCTTTATTTCGGAAGGTCTCACGCGGCTGCAAATCGTCTCGACGAAGGATCGCCTCTGCGCGCCCAAGATCAACGAGTACATTGCCGTACTCGGTACGCTTCACCTCACCGACCACAATCTCGCCAATGCGATCCTTATATTCATCATACTGCCGTTCGCGCTCGGCTTCCCGCACTTTCTGCACGATGACCTGCTTCGCACTCTGGGCGGCAATACGACCAAGGTCGATCGGCGGGAGTGGTTCCAGAATATGATCCCCGATCTCGGCGGCTGGATTCTTCTCGCGAGCGTCTTTGAGGGGCAGTTGATTGACTGGATCTTCAATCTCTTCGGCCACCTCAAGCTGGCGGAAGAGCGAGATTTCGCCAGTCTTCCGGTCGACTTCGGCGACGATCTGATGCTCTTGCCCATATTTCCTGCGAGCCGCCGTTTGGATCGCCTGCTCCATCGCGATCAGAACGTCGTCGACGTCGATGCCTTTTTCTTGGGCGACGCTTTCCGCGATCCGGATCAGCTCGAGCCGGCCGATGCCTCCGGTGGTCTCAATGCCAAAATCGGTCAATGCTCAGTTCCTTCCTTCTGCCTCGGCTGCCGCGATAAGGTCGTCGGTCAGCACGAGTTTCGCCTTCCTGATCGAAGAGAGCGGAATGGTGCGCTCGCCTTCGGGCAATGCGAGGCGCACCGCTTCATTCTCCAGGCCCAAAAGCCTGCCTTTAAACTTTCGTTGTCCACCGATTAGGCGATCGGCCTCAATCCTGGCTTCGAAGCCTGCAAATCGCTCGAAATCGACGGGTTTTGTCAACGGACGATCGATACCGGGTGAACTGACCTCGAGCTGATAGGCACCGTCGATCGGATCTTCGACGTCCAGGATCGCTGAAAGCGCGCGACTGATGTTCGCACAATCATCAACCGTCATGCCGGCACGGTCTAGCCGTTCCGCCATAACCTGCAATGTTGGCGTTCTGCCGCCAGTCGACATCACTCTGACCAGCTCATAGCCCATCGCCTCAAGGGTCGGCTCGATCAAGTCGGCTATCGTCTCCGTTTGATTCACAGCAATAAAAAAGTGGGCTCTTGGGCCCACCTTCACCTCGTCCGGGTTGTCGTGATTAAACCCTATATGGTCGTTTTAGCTTGTGCTTGCAAGCTTTTCCGTACGCAAATGGTCTGAGGAACTTGATGTCGCGGTATCGAGACGTTGGGCCCCATGATGTCCCATCGAATTCTGCACACGTCGAGGTTGCTTCTCACCATCACCCAGACGTTTTTTCAGGTAAGAGTTGATGTGACGCAAATCCATGCGAGGTGCGACGCGTTTGACGGTTATCCCTGAGCCAGCCTGTCTCGGTTCTGGGAATAGCTTGCTTCAAAATGTCGATGCCCCCTGAGTCCGACCCTTTGAGACGGTATGCCCCTACCCACCGCTCGTTCCACATGACCGGTGACGACGAGTGTCTCGTTTGCATAGCCTTTCAACGTAAGCAGCATCGTTTCGAGTTGACGGTGCTGACATGAGCGCACCTGGCTAGACTCCTCCGCTGATCATAGAGACGCTTCGTTGCAACGACAAAGGGCAGAGGGCACTTCCGGCCATGATGGCTCACGAGTGGGCGGCCCCCGTTGTCCTGCCATCAACCTCTTACCGCACCGACGTCTCGACACCGTGCAGCCTCTGCTTGAACAACGTCGTCGAGACACGGTTAGCGCCCTTGTACCGTTGCTGTCGACCGGACGCCTCGGCTTCTAAGAATTGGTACGCCAGCTGAACGCTGATTTCGGCTCACCCAAAATTCTTAGGAAATTAACCTCAATACCAATCATGTTAACCAACAATATCACAAAATATAGTTAACAATCATTTATTCTTGAAATTAACTAAAAATCAATAATAACATCCAGAAACCAAGACAAGAACACCAAA